>JACFNC010000004.1 GCA_019455065.1 Rhodospirillales bacterium | reverse complement strand
CCAACGTTGCAGTGCGGCTTCGTCCGCTCAAACTTTGCCTTCGCCATCTTTCAACCCGTCAATTCGTTCAATGGCCAATCGATTTCGTCCGCCGGCGGCGCGATGGAGCGGGTGATGGGAATCGAACCCACACAACCAGCTTGGAAGGCTGGGGCTCTACCATTGAGCTACACCCGCCGAGTCGCTCGACGCCAAGCAGCCTGTCTCGCCCCGCCGCGAATGGTGGAGGGGGTAGGATTCGAACCTACGTAGACTTCCGTCGGCAGATTTACAGTCTGCTGCCATTGACCGCTCGGCCACCCCTCCCCTCGCCACGGCGAGCCGCCGCACCGGGAGAACGGAACTATGTAGATTTATGATGCAATGTCAATCGCAAAACACCGCCCGCAAAGCGCTTGCCGGAGCATTCGGAATCCTCGATCCTCGGCACCTTCCGCCACCGCCGCGAGAGGCAGATGAGCAAGCGCCGCCCGGCCCCCCCAGCCCGTCGGGAACCGCCGTTCCGGCACCAACCGCCGGCGACCCGGCCGCCCCGCCAGACCGGCTTGTGGCTGTACGGAATCCACCCGGTGGCCGCCGCCCTGGCCAACCCGCGGCGGCACTGCCGGCGCCTGCTGCTGACCGAGGAGGCCGAGCGCCAGCTCGCTCCGCTGCTGTCGTCCGCGAAGCAGACGCCGGCCCAGCCGGAAGCCGTCAGCCGCGGTGATCTCGACGCCATCCTGCCCCCCGGCGCGGTGCATCAGGGGGCGGCCGTACAGGTCGACCCCCTGCCGGCGACGGGCATCGAGGATGTGACGCGATCCACGGCCGACCGCGAGGCGGCTGTCGTGTTGGTCCTCGACCAGGTCACGGATCCGCACAATGTCGGGGCAATCCTGCGTTCCGCCGCCGCCTTCGGAGCCGCCGCGGTGATCGTCCCCGACCGCCACGCGCCCGATGAGACCGGGGCACTGGCCAAGGCGGCGTCCGGAGCGCTCGAGCGTATACCCCTGGTGCGGGTCGTGAACGTGGTGCGGGCCCTCGACGATCTCAAGGGGGCCGGGTTCTGGGTCGCCGGCCTTGCCGCCGACGGGCCGCAGGCGCTTGCCGCCGCCGGCCTGAGCGGCAAGGTGGTGCTGGTCCTGGGCAGCGAGGGCGAGGGTTTGCGCCGCCTCACGCGCGAGCATTGCGACCTGATGGTCCGCCTGCCCATTGCCGACGCTGTCGAAAGCCTCAACGTCTCGAACGCCGCCGCGGTCGCCCTGTACGAACTCGCCCGCAAAGACCGTCGCCCCCGCGAAAGCGGGGGCCCATAAACTTCAGGCGTTCATGGATTCCCGCTTGCGCGGGAATGACGGGAGGGGGCTCGACGTCAGGCGCGCCGGCGGACGATCTGGTAGCTGCGGGCCAGATACCAGATCGGCGCGCTCCAGATGTGAACGAGGCGGCTGAACGGGAACAGCAGGAACATCGTCAGCCCCAGGAAGATGTGCATCTTGTAGAGCCAATGCACGTCTGCGACATGGGCGGCGGCGCCGGCCTGGAAGGTCACGGTCATCTGCGCCCAGGTCGCCAGCTGCATCATCACGCTGCCGTCCATGTGCCCGGCCGACACCGGAATGCTGAGCAGGCCCAGAATGAGCTGCACGTAAAGCAGCAGGAGGATGAACGTATCCATGCCGCTGCCCGCCGCCCGCACGCGGGCATCGGTCAGACGACGCACCACCAGCATGGTCATCCCGATGAAGCACAGGACGCCGAACACGCCGCCCGCAGCCATCGCCAGCGCCTGCTTGGTCGATGCCGAGAGGCCGAACGCGTGATAGACCTCCTTGGGCGTCAGCAGCCCGAAGAAGTGTCCGAAGAACAGCAACAGCACGCCGACGTGAAACAGGTTGCTGGCCAGGACCATGTTCTTCTTGCGCAGCATCTGGCTCGATCCGCTCCTCCAGCTGTAGGGCTGGTAGTCGAAGCGCACCACGCTCCCGATGAGGAATACGCCCCCCGCGATGTAGGGGTAGATGCCGAAGAAGAATTCGTTCAGGTAGGTCATTGGTTTCTCCCCTTCACATGCGCCCCAAGGTCTCGCGGGCGGCCGGGCAGCCGGCGAGTGCCGCGCCGCCGCCGAACGTGACCTCCGCTTCTTGCCAGGATTCGTCCGGATCCCCTTCTTCGGCCGGCGTGACGACGGCGGCGAGTTGGGCGGTCGGATCCCCGGCCAGGGTCTGCAAGGCGGCGAGCACGGCGTGGTAGCCGCTCTCGCGCCCCTTCAGCCGGTCGGCGAGGGCGGCAATGACGTGCGCCGTCTCCGACAGCAGGTCCAGCGCCTCGTCCTCGGGTATCATCGACAGGAACTCCAGGAACATCGGCAGGTAGTCGGGCAGTTCCTTGGCGTCGATGACCAGGCCTCGTGCCGCGTACATCTCGGACAGGTCGACCATCGCCTGCCCGCGATCGCGCGATTCGCCGTGGATGTGCTCGAAGAGATGCAGCGAGAGCGACCGCGTGCGGTCGAACAGCGCCACGTAGGTCTCCTGCACATCGAATGGGTCGGCATTGCGGAAGTCGGCGATCAGGCGCCGCAGAGCGTCGCGCTGCGACGGCGGCAGCCGGTTCTCCTCGAGAAGCACCTGCTCCATCTCGTCGAGGGCGGCGAGCACCCCCTCGTCCGGATAGGTGAGCAGCGCCCCCAGCACTTTCAGAGTCTGCATGGCCGTCACTCCGCCGCCTGCTTGCGACGTTTCGGCCCGAACAGGCCGACGTCGCTCTTGCCGTTGCAGCCGTCGCCGAAGCTGAAGCCGCAGGAGTTGCGCAGGTCGTAGGCGCTCTCGGCATACTCGCGGTGCGTGGTCGGCACCACGAAGCGGTCCTCGTAGTCGGCGATCGCCATGTAGCGGTACATCTCCTCGACCTGGGCCTTGCTCAGGCCGACCTGGCGCAGCACCTCGAGGTCCTCGACCCCGTCGACGGTCTTCGCACGCATGTACGCCCGCATCGCCAGCATGCGGTTGAGCGCCGCCACCACCGGCTTCTCGTCGCCCGCGGTCAGCAGGTTGGCGAGGTAGCGCACGGGAATGCGCAGCGACTCGACGTCGGGGATGATGCCGTTGCGGCCGATGGCGCCCGAGTCCGCCCGCGACTGGATCGGCGAGAGCGCCGGGATGTACCAGACCATGGGCAGGGTGCGGTATTCGGGATGCAACGGGAAGGCGATCTTCCAGTCCATCGCCATCTTCCACACCGGCGAGCGTTTCGCCGCCTCGATCCACGCATCCGGCACGCCGTCGGCTCGGGCCTGCCGCTGCACCTCGGGGTCGTTGGGATCGAGGAAGATCCCGAGCTGCGCCTCATAGAGACTCTGTTCGCCCTCGACGCTGGCCGCCTCCTGTATCCGGTCGGCGTCGTAGAGCACCACGCCGAGATAGCGGATGCGGCCGACACAGGTTTCCGAGCACACCGTCGGCTGGCCCGACTCGATGCGGGGATAGCAGAAGATGCACTTCTCGGCTTTGCCGCTGGCCCAGTTGTAATAGATCTTCTTGTACGGGCAGGCCGACACGCACATCCGCCAGCCACGGCACTTGTCCTGGTCGATGAGGACGATGCCGTCCTCCTCGCGCTTGTAGATCGAGCCCGACGGGCAGGAGGCGACGCAGGCCGGGTTGAGGCAGTGCTCGCACAGCCGCGGCAGATACATCATGAAGGTGTTTTCGAACTCGCCGTACATCTCCTTCTGGATGGCGTCGAAGTTCTTGTCCTTGGCCCGCTTGCGGAACTCGGTGCCGAGGATCTCCTCCCAGTTCGGGCCCCACTCGATCTTCTCCATGCGCTCGCCCGACACCAGCGATCGGGGCCGCGCCGTGGGCGGCGTCTCCGATAGCGGGGCGTTGTGCAGGTGCTGGTAGTCGAAGGTGAAGGGCTCGTAGTAGTCGTCGATCTCGGGCAGGTCGGGATTGGCGAAGATCTTCGACAGCACGCCCCACTTGCCGCCCAGGCGCGGGATCAGGGTGCCGTCGGACTGGCGCTTCCAGCCCCCGTTCCACTTGTCCTGATTCTCCCACTCCCGGGGATAGCCGATGCCGGGCTTGGTCTCGACGTTGTTGAACCAGGCGTATTCGACGCCTTCGCGCGACGTCCAGACGTTCTTGCAGGTCACTGAACAGGTGTGGCAACCGATGCACTTGTCCAGGTTCAGGACCATCGCGATTTGCGCGCGGATCTTCATTCTGCGGCCTCCGTGCCGAAGGTTTCCTTCAACCGGCCCTCGAGCCAGTCGACTTTCTTCATCTTGCGGATGATGACGAACTCGTCGCGGTTGGAGCCGACGGTCCCGTAGTAGTTGAAACCGTAGCTCTGCTGCGCGTAGCCGCCGATCATGTGGGTCGGCTTGGGACAGGCCCGGGTGACCGAGTTATGGATGCCGCCTCGGAAGCCGGTGACCTCGCTGCCGGGCGTGTTCACCAGCTTCTCCTGCGCGTGGTACATCAGGCACATGCCTTCGTTGACGCGCTGACTGACCACCGCCCGCGCCGCGATGGCGCCGTTCAGGTTGTAGCACTCGATCCAGTCGTTATCCTCGATCCCCGCCTTGGCGGCGTCCTTCTCGGACATCCAGATGATCGGCCCGCCGCGCGACAGCGTGAGCATCAACAGGTTGTCCGAATAGGTCGAGTGGATGCCCCATTTCTGGTGCGGCGTGATGAAGTTCAGCACCACCTCGGGGTTGCCGTTGCCCTTCTTGCCGATGATCGGCGATATGGTCTTGGTGTTGATCGGCGGCCGGTAAACGCAGAAGCCCTCGCCGAAGCCGCGCATCCACTTGTGGTCCTGGTAGAACTGCTGGCGGCCGGTCAGGGTGCGCCAGGGGATCAGCTCATGGACGTTGGTGTAGCCGGCGTTGTAGCTGACCTTTTCCGACTCGAGGCCGGACCATGTCGGCGAGGAGATGATCTTGCGCGGCTGGGCCTGCACATCGCGGTAACGAATCTTTTCGTCCTCGCGGTGCAAGGCGAGGTGCGTGTGGTCGCGGCCAGTGGCCTCGGACAGCGCCTTCCAGGCCTTGACCGCGACATGGCCGTTGGTCTCGGGAGCCAGCATCAGCACCACCTCGGCCGCTTCGATGTCGGTCTCGATGCGGGGCAGCCCCTTGGTCGGCCCGTCTTCGGTGACGACCCGGTTGAGGTCTCCCAGGTTCTTGACCTCCTCGTCGGTGTTCCAGGCGATTCCCTTGCCGCCGTTGCCGACCTTGGTCATGAGCGGCCCGAGCGAAGTGAAGCGCTTGTAGAGGTTCGGATAGTCGCGCTCGACCACCGCCATGCTGGGCATGGTCTTGCCGGGCACCGGCTCGCACTCGCCCTTCTTCCAGTCGCGCACGTCGAGCGGCTGGGCAAGCTCGGTCGGGGTGTCGTGCAGGGTGGGCGTGAGAACCAGTTCCTTCTCCACCCCCAGATGGCCCACCGCCAGCGCGGAAAAGCTTCGCGCGATGCCCTTGTAGATCTCCCAGTCGCTCCGCGCCTCCCAGGCCGGGTCGACCGCCTGGCTGAGCGGATGGATGAAGGGATGCATGTCCGAGGTGTTGAGGTCGTTCTTCTCGTACCAGGTGGCCGTGGGCAGGACGATGTCGGAGTACAGGCAGGTCGTCGACATGCGGAAATCGAGTGTGACGAGGAGGTCGAGTTTCCCCTCCGCCCCCTTGTCATGCCACACCACCTCTTCCGGCTTCTCGCCGCCGGTCTCGCCCAGGTCCTTGCCCTGCACGCCGTGCTGGGTGCCTAGCAGGTACTTCAGGAAGTATTCGTGGCCCTTGCCGCTCGAGCCGAGCAGATTTGAACGCCACACGAACATGTTGCGCGGAAAGTTCAGGGGATTGTCGGGGTCTTCGCACGACATGCGCAGGTTGCCGTTCTTCAGATTCTCGACGGCGTAGGCCACCGGATCCTTGCCGGCCGCGGCGGCGTCGCGCACCACCTGAAGGGGATTGGTCTGCAACTGCGGCGCTGAGGGCAGCCAGCCCATGCGCTCGGAGCGGACGTTGTAGTCGATCAGGCTGCCCGACCACTTCGCGGGGTCGACGGTCGGCGACAGGATCTCCTTCACCGACAGCTTCTCGTGCCGCCACTGGCTGGTATGCGCATAGAAGAAGGACGTGGAGTTCATGTGCCGCGGCGGGCGGTTCCAGTCGAGCGCGAAGGCCAGCGCCGTCCACCCGGTCTGCGGGCGCAGCTTCTCCTGGCCGACGTAGTGCGCCCAGCCGCCGCCCGACTGGCCCACGCAACCGCACATCACCAGCATGTTGATGATGCCGCGGTAGTTCATGTCCATGTGGTACCAGTGGTTCATCGCCGCGCCGATGATGACCATCGAGCGCCCCCGGGTGCGGTCGGCGTTCTCGGCGAACTGGCGGGCGACGGTGATGACGTCGGCCGCCTTGACGCCGGTGATGCGCTCCTGCCAGGCCGGCGTGTAGGGAACGTCGTCCTCGAACGACTTGGCGACGTCGCCGCCAAGGCCGCGGTCGATGCCGTAGTTCGCCGCCATCAGGTCGAAGACGGTGGCGACCAGGACCTCGCCGTCCTTGAGGGCCAGCTTCTTCACCGGCACGTTGCGGCGCAGGATCTCGTCGTGACCGGTATTCTTGAAATGCTCGTGGGGAATGTGCCCGAAATAGGGGAAGGCGACCTCGGCGACGTCATCCTTGCTGTCGAGCAGGCTTAGGCGCATCTTGATCTCGCGGCCGTCGCGCGCGTCGCGTTCCTCGATGTTCCACTTGCCCTTCTCGCCCCAGCGGAACCCGACCGAGCCGTTGGGCAGCGTCAGTTCGCCGGTGACCTCGTCATAGGCGAGGGTCTTCCAGTCGGGGTTGTTGGCCTGGCCCAGTCCGTCGGCGAAGTCGGCGGCGCGCAAGAAGCGCTCGGGCACCAGCCGGTCACCCTCCTTGACCAGCCGCACCAGCATCGGCATGTCGCTGTACTGACGGCAGTAATCCTCGAAATACTGGCTCTTGCGCTCGCCGAGATGGAACTCCTTGAAGATGACGTGGCCCATGGCCATGGCCAGCGCCGCGTCTGTCCCCTGCTGGGGATGCAGCCAGATGTCGGCGAACTTCGAGGCTTCGCTGTAGTCCGGGCAGACCACGACGGTCTTGGCGCCCTTGTAGCGCACCTCGGTCATGAAGTGGGCGTCGGGAGTCCGCGTCTGCGGGACGTTCGAGCCCCACATGATGATGAAATTCGAGTTGTACCAGTCGGCGCTCTCGGGGACGTCGGTCTGCTCGCCCCAGATCATCGGACTGGCCGGCGGCAGGTCGCAGTACCAGTCGTAGAAACTCATGCAAACGCCACCCATCAGCGACAGGTAGCGCGAGCCGGCGGCGTAGGAGACCATCGACATCGCCGGGATCGGCGAGAACCCGATGACGCGGTCCGGGCCGTAGGTCTTGGCGGTGTAGATGTTGGCCGCCGCCACGATCTCGTTGACCTCGTCCCAACTGCTGCGCACGAAGCCGCCCAGGCCGCGCACCGATTTGTAGGACCTTGCCTTTTCCGGATTCTCGACGATGGCCTTCCACGCCTCGACCGGACCGGCCGACTTGCGGGCCTCACGCCATAGCCGCAGCAGGCGGCCGCGAACCATCGGGTACTTCAACCGATTGCCGGAATAGAGATACCAGGAGTAGCTGGCGCCGCGCTGGCAGCCCCGCGGCTCGTGGTTGGGAAGATCGGGGCGCGTGCGCGGATAATCGGTCTGCTGGGTCTCCCAGGTGACGATTCCGCCCTTGACGTAGACCTTCCAACTGCACGAGCCGGTGCAGTTGGTGCCGTGCGTGGAACGCACGATCTTGTCGTGCTGCCAGCGCTTGCGGTAGCCGTCCTCCCAGGCGCGGCTCTCGTTGGTGACCACGCCGTGGTCGCCGGAGAAGTTCTCCAGGTTTTTCTTGAAGAACGTCAATCTGTCGACGAAGTGACTCATCACATACCTGCCTTGCCAATCGAATTATTCCGGCGTTTCAGCATTTGATTTCGGCGTTCCCGCGCGTGTACCACCACCAGGTGGCCAGGACGCAGGTGACGTAGAAGCCGATGAACGCCATCAGCGCGGCTTCCGGACCGCCGGTCATGGCGATCGAGGTGCCGTAGCTCTTGGGAATGAAGAACGCGCCGTAGGCCGCCACCGCCGAACTGAAGCCGAGCACCGCGGCGCCCTCCTTGCCGGCGGCCTTGACCGCCTCGGCCTGCGCCGCGGCGTTCTTGCCCGCCGCCTCGCGCTGCCGCTCGGTCAGGAAGATGATGGGGATCATCTGGAAGGTGGAGGCGTTGCCGACGCCGGTGCCCGCGAACAGCAGCAGGAACATGGCGAAGAAGCCCCAGAACGCCCCCGGCTGGGTCTTGATGCCGAGGAAGTACAGCACCCCGACGACCGCCGCGATCATGACGATGAAGGTCCAGAAGGTGACCCGGCCGCCGCCCCACTTGTCCGACATCCAACCGCCGACGACCCTGGCCAGCGCGCCGACGAGCGGGCCGAGAAAGGCATAGGTGAGCACGTTGACCTCGGGGAACTGGGTCTTGGTCAGCAGCGGGAAGCCGGCGGAATAGCCGATGAACGAGCCGAAAGTGCCGACGTACAGCCAGCACATCACCCAGTTGTGCTTGCGCTTGAAGATGATGGCCTGCTCGGCGAAGGAGGCCTTGGCGCTGGAAATGTCGTTCATGCCGAACCAGGCGGCCAGCGTCGAAGCGAGGATGAAGGGCACCCAGATGAAGCCGGCGTTCTGCAACCACATCTGCTTGGTGACGTCGCCCTTGGCCCAAATCTGCGCCTCGCCGCCCAGGCCGCCGAACACGCCGGCGGTAATGACCAGCGGCACCACGAACTGCACCACCGACACCCCCAGATTGCCCAGGCCGGCGTTCAGGCCGAGCGCCATGCCCTTCTGGTTCTTCGGAAAGAAGAAGCTGATGTTGGCCATGCTCGAGGCGAAGTTGCCGCCGCCGAAGCCGCACAGTAGCGCCAGCACCAGGAAGGTGGTGTAGGAGGTGGCGGGGTCCTTGACCGCGATGCCGATGCCGACGGCGGGCAGTAGCAGCGACGCTGTGCTGAGCGTGGTCCACAGGCGCCCGCCAAAGATCGGCACCATGAACGAGTAGAAGATGCGCAGCGTAGCCCCCGACAGTCCGGGCAGTGCCGCCAGCCAGAACAACTGGTTGGTATCGAACTTGAAGCCGATGTTGGGCAGGTTCACCACCACCACCGACCACACCATCCACACCGCGAAGGCCAGCAGCAGCGCCGGGATCGAGATCCACAGGTTGCGGATGGCGATGCGCCGCCCCCGCGCCTGCCAGTAAGCGGGATTTTCGGGATCCCAGTCCGTCAGGACGTGGGAAGGCGCCCTCAAGGTTACGTCGACATGCATTGTCCGAACCCTCTCTTCTTTTGAATTTCGGTCAGTGTTGGGGGGCCATGGTGCGATGGGCGGCGCCCGCCGTACGGTTGGACTTCTCGCGTTCGAGGAACGCCACCACGTCGGTCCAGCCGGCTGCCGAGGCGGCCGCGATCTTCGCATCCAGGTTGTCGCCCACGGGCAGGGCCGGCCCGCGCGGGGCGCCGAGTTGGCTGAGCTGCGCCTTCTCCATCTTGAGGACGGCGTAGTGCATCCATGCCAGCGACGCGGCGACGACCACGAACAGCAGCATGAACGAACTGGTCCACACCTGGGTGAGGTCGAGGAGCGCCCCGAAGGCGATGGGCAGGATGAAGCCGCCGAGGCCGCCGATCAGGCCGACCACGCCGCCCACCGAACCCACATGCTTCGGGTAGTAGACGGGGATGTGCTTGTAGACCGCCGCCTTGCCCAGCGACATGAAGAAGCCGAGGACGAAGGCGATGATGGTGAACGGAACGAGGCCCATGGCCAGCGTGAATTCGATGGGGCCGCTGATGCCCCGGACGACGTAGCTGGTCGACGGATAGGACAGCAGGAAGGTGCACAGCACGGACACGCCGAAGGTCCAGTACATGACCTTTCGCGCGCCCCACTTGTCGGACATCCAGCCGCCGACGGCGCGGAAGATGCTGGCCGGGATCGAATAGGCGGCGCCCAGCATGCCCGCCGTCTTGATGTCGAGGCCGTAGGCGCCGACATAGTAGCGCGGCAGCCACAGGGCGAGGGCGACGAAAGCCCCGAACACGAAGAAGTAGTAGAGCGAGAAGCGCCAGACGCGGATTTGCTTCAAGGGCCTCAGCTGGTCGAACAGGCTCTCGGGCTTGGCCCCGGAGGCCTTGCGATTCTTCAACGCCGGGTCGTCCTCGGTGAGGAACCAGAACAGTGCGGCCATCACCATCAGCCCGATGGCCCACACCTGGGCCACCGCGTGCCAGCCATAGGCGACCATGACGAAGGGGGCGGCGAACTTGGTGACCGCCGCGCCGACGTTGCCCATGCCGAAAATGCCCAGGGCCGTGCCCTGCTTCTGGGTCGGAAACCATTTCGAGGTGTAGGCGATGCCCACCGCGAAGGAACCGCCGGCCAGGCCGACGCCGAGCGCGGCCACGAGGAACATCTCGTAGGTGCTCACCGAGGTCAGCAGCCAGGTCGCCACCGCCGCCGCCAGCATGAGGATGGTCCACACCAGACGGCCGCCATACTGGTCGGTCCAAACGCCGAGCAGCAGCCGCGACAGCGACCCGGTCAGGATGGGCGTTCCGACCAGCAGCCCGAACTGGGTGTCGTTGAGGCCGAGATCCTTTTTGATCTGCACGCCGATGATGGCAAAGATCGTCCACACCGCGAAGCACACGGTAAAGGCGAGCGTGCTCATCCAGAGCGCGCGGTTCTGCTGGAATTTCCCTACATTCTCGAGATGCTGCATCTGTGCCCCCGTCGTCACGACCACCCGCGCGGGGTGGTCCACCATGTCCTGGAACCGACGTCCGGCCGTGCTCTCGCACCGGTCGGGCGGCATTTCTATACCCCTATGCCACGTGTGGATTCTTGATGTATGCTGGCTGTGCGACACTTTGTCGCGTTCCAGCATCCCCGCGAAATTTGCTTGATAAACAAGCTTCTGGGCGGGTACCGCCGATGGCTTTCGAAGAATACCCCTAAAGTTTCAATGGTTTGGAGTGGGGCGATTGAAAATCACCGACAGCGATCTTCAGTTACTGAACAAGGTGCCGTTGCTGTGCGAGCTGCCGCCGTCCACCCTGGCGGCGGTGACCTCGGCGGGGCTGGTGCAACGGCAGCCGCGGGGCGCAATCTTATTCAACCAGGGGGAGAGCGCGGATTTCCTGCATGTCCTGCTCGAAGGCCAGGTGGGATTGATCGGCGTGAGCCCGGACGGCGCCGAGACCGTGGTCGAGATCATGAAGCCGGGCGAGGTCTTCATCGCCGCCGCGGTGCTTACCGATCGGCCCTATCTGATGACCGCCAAGGTGCTGCAGCCGGCGCGCCTCTTGCTGCTGCCTGCCGAGCAGTTGCGGGCCGATCTGCGGCGTAATCCGGAATTGGCGATCGCGATGCTGACCTCGCTGTCCATGCACTTCCGCATGCTTGTGCGCGAGGTCAAGAACCTGAAGCTGAAATCGGCGGCGCAGCGCCTGGGCGTGTACCTGTTGAGCCTGACGCGCGAACACGCCGGCCCGGCCATCCTCCGCCTGCCTCACAACAAGACGCTGATCGCCGCCCGCGTGGGCATCCGCCCGGAAAGCCTGTCGCGCATCTTCTCGGCGCTGCACGAGGTGGGGGTGACGGTGCGCGCCCAGGACGTCGCGGTCGACGACATCGCCCGCCTGGCGGAGTTCTGCCGCGACGACGAGGAGGCGTGAAAGACCGCCCCACCCCCTTTTCGCCCCCTTGCACGGCGCCGTCCCTGCTCTTAACCTGCACCTCCCTTCCGGCGCCGGTTTAGCTCAGCTGGTAGAGCACCTGATTTGTAATCAGGGGGTCGCGGGTTCGAGCCCTGCAACCGGCACCAATCAGCTCGGCTCGGCTGTCTCCGATGTAACCAACTTGGGATAGCCGCCGGACCGGAACGCGCCGGACGGTCAGGCCGTGGCTTCATCTGGGGAGCGGCGGTTCCCGCCGCCACGCGGCGCATGCTAACCTTGCGGCACGCATTGCGGGAGGGATCGGCCTTGCGGGGCAAATGGCCGTCGCTGGCGGCGCTGGCGCTGGCCGAGGTGCTGGCGCTGACATTGTGGTTCTCGGCGACGGCGGTGGTACCGGCCCTGCAAGCCGAGTTCGCCCTTGGCGCCTTCCATGCTTCGCTGTTCACCAGTTCGGTGCAGGCCGGCTTCGTCGGCGGCACTCTCATCAGCGCGGTCCTCAGCCTCGCCGACCGCTACGACCCGCGACGCCTGTTCATGGGCGCGACCCTGGTCGCGGCGACGGCCAACGCGCTGATCCTCGTGCTGCCGCCAGCCTCGCCGTGGGTCGCCGCCTGCCGCTTCGCGACCGGCATGTGCATGGCCGGCATCTATCCCGTGGGCATGCGTCTGGCGGCCACCTGGGCCAAGGGCGACATGGGGCTGCTGGTGGGATTGCTGGTCGGCGCCCTGACTCTCGGGTCGGCGGGGCCTCACCTTTTCAACGCCCTCGGCGGGGTCGATTGGCGCTTCACCATCGCCGCCACGTCGGCCGCGGCGGTGGCGGCGGCGTTGGTGATCAACCTGGCCCGCATCGGCCCCAATGTGGCGCCCGCCCCGCGTTTCGATCCGCGCCACGCGCTGAAGGCGTGGACGACGCCAGCGCTGCGGCTGGCAAATCTTGGCTACTTCGGGCACATGTGGGAGTTGTACGCGATGTGGGCGTGGATCGTCGTGTTCCTGCAGGCCACCTTCGCCACCACAATGCCCTCGGACGACGCCGTACTGGCGGCCCGGCTCACGGCCTTCGCCACGCTGGCCGCCGGGGCGCTGGGCTGCTTCGCCGGCGGCCCGATCGCCGACCGATGGGGGCGCACGACGGTGACCATGGGCGCGATGGCGGTCAGCGGGACCTGCGCCCTCTTCATCGGCCTTCTCTTCGGCGGCCCTCCCTGGCTGGTGGTGACGGTGTGCCTGGTGTGGGGCGCCAGCGTGGTCGCCGACAGCCCGCAGTTCTCGGCCAGCGTGGCCGAGTTGTCCGAACGCTCGCTGGTGGGCACGATGCTGACGGTGCAGACCTGCGTCGGCTTCCTGCTGACCCTGACGACCATCCACCTGATCCCTGTGCTGGTCGAGGCCATTGGCTGGCGCTACGCCTTCGCCTTCCTGGCGATCGGGCCGTTCCTGGGAGTGTGGGCGATGGCGCGGCTGCGCGCTCACCCCGACGCCGTCCGTCTCGCGGGCGGCAACCGCTGATGGCCGCCCCACCCGCCCCCTTGACGAACGGCGCTTCCCGCCTTCCAATCGCAGCGCCCGAACCACCATTCGCAGGGGAACCCGCATGAACGACACCGTCCTGGTCGAAATCGCCGACCACGTCGCCACCGTCACGCTGAACCGGCCGAAGGCGCTGAACTCGCTCGACGGCGACATGGTCGAGGGCCTGGTCGGGGCGATGCTGCGCCTGGAGCGGGACGACGCCGTGCGTTGCGTCGTGCTCAAGGGGGCCGGCGACCATTTCATGGCCGGCGGCGACATCAAGATGTTCGCGGGCATGACGAAGCTGGACGCCGAGGCGCGCCGCTCCGCCTTCCGCGACGCCTTTTTCCCCAAGCTGCATCCCGGGCTGCTGGCGATGCGGCGCATGCCGAAACCGATCGTGGCCAGCGTGCGCGGCGCCTGCGCCGGCTTCGGCGTCAGCCTGGCGATGGCCTGCGACCTCACCCTGGCGGCGGAGAGCGCCTATTTCACCCTGGCCTATGTGCGCATCGGCGCCTGCCCGGACGGCTCCAGCACCTTCTTCCTGCCGCGCCTGGTGGGGCTCAAGCGGGCCATGGAGATCGCCCTTCTCGGCGACCAGTTCGATGCCCGGACGGCGGCCGGCTGGGGCGTGATCAACCGCGCGGTGGCCGATGCCGACCTCGACGCCGAGACGGCGGCGCTGGCGGGGCGGCTGGCGGCCGGGCCGCGGCACGCCCTGGCCAACGCCAAGGCGCTGCTGTACGCCTCGGCCGACAACCCGCTGGAGAAGCAGCTGGAGATGGAGGCGGCGGCCTTCGGCGACTGCGCCGCCACCCCCGACTGGCTGGAGGGCGTGGCCGCCTTTTGCGAGAAACGCCCGGCGTCGTTCGGCTAGGGCGCCCTTCGACCACCACCAAGACACCAAGGACACCAGGAAGGCACGTAGTGTCGTTGTCATTGCGCGCCGCAAGCGAAGCAATCCAGAATGGCGGCTGACTGGATTGCTTCGTCGCTGCGCTCCTCGCAATGACGTCGACTTTCAGCCTATCGGGCCAACCCGTCCAGCCATTCGGCGAAGCAGAGCCGCGCCTGATGCTCGAGGCCGGCGGCCCAGCGGGCGGTGTCGGCGCGCAGCCGCGCCACCGAGACGTCGGGCGTGGCGCCGATCTCCACCGTGTGGCCGATGAACCAGCGCTCCAACCCCGCCGCCGTGGCCTCGGGGTGGAACTGCAGGGCCAGGGCATGGGCGTCCACGGCGAACGCCTGATTGGGGCAGACCTCGGTGGAGGCCAGACGCACCGCACCCGCGGGCAGGTCGAAGGTGTCGCCATGCCAGTGCAGGACCGGGGTGAGGCCGGGGTCGAGATGGCGCAGGCAGGAGGCGCGCCCGGCCTCGGTCAGGGTCAGCGGCGCCCAGCCGATCTCCTTGCGCGGTCCGGGATAGACCGGGGCGCCGAGGGCGCGGGCCATGAGCTGCGCCCCCAGGCAGATGCCCAGGGTCGGCCGGCCGGCGGCAAGGCGCCGTTGCAGCAGGCGGATCTCGTCGCCGAGAAAGGGATAGGCGTCGTCCTCATAGGCGCCGATCGGGCCGCCCAGCACGACCAGCAGGTCGGGAGCCGCGGGGTCGAGGGCCGACAGGTCGAAGACGCCGGCCTCGTGATAGACGGCACCGTAGCCACGGGCGTGCAGCGCCGGCTCGAGACTGCCCAGGTCCTCGAACGCCACATGCCTGATCACGAACGCCGATTTCATGGTCCGCCTCCCTGCCTCGCCGGCTGCGGCTTTACCACAGCCGGCTCCGTCGCGCGAGCGGCAGGCAGCCGGAGGTCGACGCGGAGCCCGCCCAGCGGCGAATCGGCCAGGGCGATCCGGCCCCGATAGAGTTCGACGAGGTCGCGCACGATCGCCAGCCCCAAACCGCTGCCGGGCACCGCCTCGTCCATGCGGCGCCCGCGCTCGAAGGCCGCCGCCCGGGCCGCCGCGTCGATGCCGGGGCCGTCGTCGTCGATGAGCACCCGCACCTCGTCCCCCTCCGAGTCCGCGGTCAGGCGAACGCGCGAGCGCGCCCATTTGCAGGCATTGTCGAGCAGGTTGCCGAGGATCTCCTCACAATCCTCGCGCTCTCCGCGAAACAGAAGCGCGTCCGGAACGTCCGTCTCGATTAGCAGGCCGCGACCCGCGTGAAGGCGCTCGAGTGCCCGCCGCAGGCCGTCGACGCACTCGCCCAGCCGGCAGCGGATGCCGGGAACCTCGCGCGCCGCGGCGGCGCGCGCCTGGGCGAGCTGGTAGTCGATCATGCGCTGCATGCGCATCACCTGTTCGCGCAGCACCGCCGCCTGTTCATGGGCGCCCTTGCGATCGAGCGCGTCGGCCTCGTTGGCGAGGATGGCGAGCGGCGTCTTCAGGCCGTGCGCCAGATTGCCCGCCTGCACGCGGGCACGTTCGACGAGGGCGGCATCGTGTTCCATCAACGCGTTGAGGTCGTCGACCAGGGGCTGGACCTCGCCGGGAAAGTCGCCGGCAAGGCGGGCCGAACGCCCGTCGCGCACCTCGGCGAGGCGCCGGCGGAGCGCGTTCAATGGCCGCAGCGCCAGAACCACCTGAACCCCCGCCGCCGCCAGCAGGCCGAGCCCGAGGGCGGCGAAGGAGACGGCGAGAATGCGCCCGAAGGCGGTCAGCACCCCCTCGACCTGCGCCGCGTCGGCGGCCACGGCGACACGCACGGCTTGCGCGCTCGGAAGGGTGACGGTGCGTTCCAGCACCAAGAGCGATTGGTCGGCGGGACCGGACAGGGTGTGGTGGTGCGCCTGATCGCGCTCTATCTCGTCGGGGGGCAGGCCGAGCATGTCGTCCCAGAGCGAGCGCGAGCGCAGAATTCCGCCCTGCTGCATTCCGTCGACCTGCCAGTAGAGGCCGGAATAGGGTTTGCGGAAGCGTGGGTCGCTCAGCTGGCGTGCGAGGCCGAGCGTTCCGTCCGGGCCGACCTCGAGGCCGGCGATGAGCTGGTCGAGATGATGGCCGAGGTCGGCGTAGACCTGGCGTTCGAGATGGCCGCGGAACAACTCGGTGATGACCAGCGCCCCTGCCACCAGCGCCACCACGATCCATGCGGCGGCCCCGAGGACGAGGCGGTGCCGCAGTGAACGGGCGCGGGTCATCCGGGCTCTTCGACGATATAGCCGAGCCCGCGGACCGTCTTAATGATGTCGACGCCCAGCTTGCGGCGCAGGCGGCCGATGAACACCTCGATGGTGTTGGAGTCGCGGTCGAAATCCTGGGCGTAGACGTGTTCCGTCAGTTCCGTGCGCGGCACCACCCGCCCCTTGTGGTGCATGAGGTAGGACAGCACCTTGAACTCGTGCGAGGTGAGCATGACCGGGCGGCCGTCGACCGTGACCTTGGCGGTCTTGGTGTCCAGAACCACGCCGTCGCAGGCAATCTCCGGCGTGGCGACGCCGCTCGATCGCCGGATCAGGGCGCGTAGCCTGGCCAGCAGCTCTTCGGGCTGGAACGGTTTGGCGAGATAGTCGTCGGCGCCGGCATCGAGGCCGGTGACCTTGTCGCTCCACGCGCCGCGGGCGGTGAGGATGATGACCGGCATCGCGCGCCCCGCGCTCCGCCATTTCCGCAGGATGCTGATGCCGTCCAGGCTCGGCAACCCCAGGTCAAGGACCACCGCGTCGTAGGGTTCGGTGTCGCCCAGGAACCAACCTTCCTCGCCATCGCGCGTCGCATCGACCGCATAGCCGGCCCCGCGCAACGTGTCGGCCAGCTGGTCGGCCAGCCGCGCTTCGTCCTCTACCAGCAGCACCCGCATGGCTCATCTCCGGGCATCCTCGACACCCCGCCCCTCCGTTTTGAGCAAGGCCTTGGTGCGGGCATCATAGTACAATTCGATGATCGAACCATCGGGGGTAAGCAGCTTGACTTCGTAGACGAACCTACGGCGTTTCTCGTCGAGTTCGATTTCGAGCATTTCCCCCCGGAATTCCTGTTCGACGACGGCGAGGATATCCCGCAACGGCACCACCTCGCCGGCGCGCAAGGCGGCGCGGGCACGGTCATGATCCTCTCCGGCCCGGACCGCGGCGGCGCCCGTCAGAGCGATGACGAGAACGGTTGAGAGCAGTGTTTTCCACATGCGGCCATTATCCGGAGGGACGCCTGAACCGTCCATGAACAAGAAGCCCCGCGGCCTCCCTCGCAGGGCGGTCGGCGACATAAAAAGCCCCCGGCATGACCGGGGGCTGAGTTGATGACCCAGTTAGCAGCTAATGAACTGCGATGCGTAGCGCTACTCTTGCGAGCATAGCTTTTCCCTGGCGGGCGAGAAATAGGTCCTTCGGCTCGTTGGCGGCGATTCGGAGGCCATTCGACCTAATACCTTTAGGCTGTGGGTGCCGGCGGTGTTCGGGTCGAGCCACGATCATGGTAGGGTGATGTTCCGAAGCGGGCCAATTTTGCTTGGCAGCCGGTGGCGTCTATGGTTGTCTATTAGGAAGTTCGAATAAAAGGTTCGGTACGAGGAACGTCGATGGCTTTAGGCAGAGTGGCTTTGGTTGGCGCCGGCCCCGGCGATCCCGAGTTGTTGACCGTCAAGGCGCAGCGACTGCTCAAGGAGGCCGAGGTGGTCGTCTTTGACCGGCTGGTCTCGCCCGAAATCCTGAATCTCATTCCGGCCGGCACCACCCGCATCTACGCCGGCAAGGCCCTCAGCCGCCACCATCTGGCGCAGGACGAGATCAATTCCCTTCTCGTCAGCCTGGCGCGCACCGGCCGCCTCGTCGTCCGCCTGAAGGGCGGCGACCCGTTCGTGTTCGGCCGCGGGTCGGAGGAAGCGGAATATCTGGCCCGCCACGGCGTTCCCTTCGAGGTCGTCCCCGGCATCACCTCGGCGTCCGGCGGCAGTACCTATGCGGGCATCCCGCTCACCCACCGCGGCCATGCGACGGGCGTGCGCTACGTCACCGGCCACTGCAAGGAAAACGAGGACCTAGCCCACGACTGGCGCTCGCTGGCCGACCCCGACACCACGCTGGTGGTCTACATGGGGCTGACCAATCTCGATCAAATCACCCGCCAACTGATGGCCGCGGGGATGCCCGCCGACACGCCCGCCGCGGCGGTGGAAAACGCGACGACCCCGCGTCAGCGCCGCGTGATCGGCACCGTCGGCAGCCTCCCCACGCTCGTGGCCGACGCCGGCCTCGCGCCGCCGACCATCGTGATCATCGGCAAGGTGGTGAGCCTGGCCGGCGTGCTCGACTGGTACCAGGCCGGCCCGGGCTCGGTCGAAGACCAGTCTGCGTCCGGCTAGAAGGCGTGTCGTGCCGGATTGGCGGGCCTCCGCTTTGGTTCTCGTGGGGCACGGTTCGACCCGCAACCGCGCGAGCCGGCTGCCCACCGAGCATCTGGCGGACAAGTTGCGGACGCGAGCGCTGTTCGCCGAGGTCAGAGCTTGCTTTCTCAAGGAGAAGCCGTTCCTGGACGGCGCCCTCGACGACCTTTCCGCGGCGACCGCCTATGTGGTGCCGAACTTCGCCGGCCAGGGCTATCTGACGCGCGAAGTGGTTCCGCGCGAGATGGGCTTGACGGGTCCCGTCACTCACCGCACGGGGCGCAACCCGCGTCTCGTCCACTATGCGGCGCCGGTCGGAACCCATCCGCGCATTCCCCAAATCCTGCGCACCAGGGCATTGACCATTCTGCAAGACCTCGGCGTGCGCCCGCGCGAGGCCTGCATCCTGCTGATCGGCCACGGTTCCGGACGACCCGGCGGCTCCGCCGAGACGCCGGAAGCGATCGCCGCCGCGCTGCGGTCGGCAGGAGATTTCGGCGAGGTGCGCACCGCCTATCTCGAGCAGGAACCCCGCGTGGCCGACTGGTCGCGGACGGTGCGCTCCCGCTACGTGGTCGTTGCGCCGCTGCTGGTGGCCGAGGGCCTGCACGGCAGCGAGGACCTGCCGCCCCTTTTCGGCATGGAACCGGGCCGCACCGGCGCCGGCGAAGCGGCGGGCCGCCTCATCTGGTTTTGCGGCGGCATCGGCAGCGGCGAGGACATCGTCGACATCGTTTTGGATTTGGTGCGAGCCTGCGACGCCGCCGAGGTGCCGTGAAGCGTCATCGCGCGAAGTCGCCGAGGATCTCCGCCATCCGGCGCGCCGTGTCCGCGTCGAGGTCAATGATGGTGAAGCGGCGCCCCTCGCGGATGCGCAGCCGCAGCATGGCGAGCCCGCTTTCGTATTCGACCCTGTGAAGCTCGATCTCCTTGCCCCAAGGGGCGTCGATCTTCTCCAGTACGGTCACTTTGTCCTCGGACATTCCCTCTCCTCAGGTCCCCGCTACGCGTTCGAAGAAACGGGCTCGGTACAAAAGTCGCTTCGCGCCGCCGGCGGCGTCGGAAAAGGCCGACCGGTTATGCAGGACGTTGTTGCACAGCAGCCCCTGACCGGCCGTCAGGCGATGGCGGATTATGTAGGGCGAATCGCCGGCGAGCAACGCCTCCAGCGCCGCCACCGCGCGCCTCACCTCCGGATCGTCGAGCCAGACGACGTTGCGCGCACGGGCGGTGTAGCGCATGTGCAGCGCGCCGCGCGCGTCGAGCGAGAAAACCGGCCCGCTCCGCTCCGGCCGGGTCAGCCCCTCCTCGTCGTTGGCGGGAATGGTCATGGCGTCGGGCCGCATCAGGGCCGCCACCAGCCGCGGGTCGCGATCACGCAGCAGGATATAGGCGATCTCGGGGTCCATCAGCGCGCTCTCCCCCCCGACCGCTGCCGGCCGCGTGCAATGCAGCACCATTCCCCGGACCTGTCGGTCAGGCGCGTTGTAGTAGCCATCGGTGTGCCAGGAGATCGCCCGCTCGGTATAGGGAACGTACCGGGCGCGCGTGCCGCCCTCGGCCGCATGAATCGGCGTCACGCCGTCGTCGTCGGCCAGAACGTTGGCATCCAGCCGGCGCAGCCCGAAGGCCGCGGCGAAGCGTCGGATGGCCTGCTTGTCCGCCGGCCTCGTGGATGCCGAGGCGTAGACGGCCATGTTGGCCTGCCGGCAGAGCTGCACCGCCTTGGCCCTCTCCGCCGCGGTGGGCGCGCCAAGGTTTGCGATTTCGACGATCAGATCCTCGGCCTGGGTGGGCGCCACGGCCAGCTTTTGTTCCCGCCAGCGCCGAAAGCCGACCTCACTGTCGAGGTCGAAAGGATCGCTTTTTGGCGCACCGCCGATGCTCATTGAGTTCCCCAATGGTGGCCTCGCCCCATGCTTTCGGCGCCCTCCCGAATACCGTGTGCGGCACCTGGCCTCCGGCAGTATATGCGAGTCATTGTCATTCGTACTATTTCGGTCACTAATTTAATGACGTTGCAAGAATCCCCTGGATTCTTTTTCACTTCTTATATTATCATCCCTTAATGTAACACGCCACGGACTCAATCGACGCGCTCAAGTTGTTGAAAAGTCCGGCAAAATGGCCACGAACGTGAGGAGGGAACTGTCCAGCCGGCGTCAGCCGCTCCACAGCTTCCTTTGGCAGCCAGGTCCCGTTCACGCGGTCGCCTGGCGATTGGTTGAGTAGTTTGTTTGTGGAATTGAAGTGGACGATGCCCGCGCGACATTTCCCCGTTCCACCCGTTTCTGCCCACCCTCGCGGGTACTCGGTGGTGACCGGTCCGGCGACGGATACAGTTGACGTTTAGGGAGGTTAGGATGAGTAAGAAGATGCCCGAGACGCCGATGCTGGATCAGCTCGAGGGCGGCCCTTGGCCGAGCTTCGTGACCGGCTTGAAGCGGCTCGCCGAGTCCGAGGACAAGCAGTACGCGGACCGCATGAAGGACCTGCTCGGCCAGCTCGAGCATTCCTACCAGACCAAGAAGGGCTACTGGAAAGGCGGCACCGTTGGGGTCTTCGGCTATGGCGGGGGCATCATCCCGCGCTTCTCCGAGGTCGCCGACCAGTTTCCTGAGTCGGCGGAGTTCCACACCCTGCGCGTCATGCCGCCGGCCGGCATGCACTACAACACCGACATCCTGCGCAAGATGTGCGACATCTGGGAAGAGCACGGCTCGGGCCTGATCGCCTTCCACGGCCAGTCGGGCGACATCATGTTCCAGGGCTGCTCGACCGATCAGGTCCAGCCGGCCTTCGACAAGCTGAACGAACTCGGCTTCGATCTTGGCGGCGCCGGCCCGGCCGTCCGCACCTCGATCTCCTGTGTCGGCGCGGCGCGTTGCGAGCAATCCTGCTTCGATGAAGCCAAGGCGCTGCGCATGAACGTCAACGCCAATCTCGACGACATGCACCGTCCCAGCCTGCCCTACAAGTTCAAGTTCAAGTTTTCGGGCTGCGCCAACGACTGTTCCAACGCCACCCAGCGCGCCGACATGGCCGTGATCGGCACGTGGCGCGACGACATGCAGGTCAATCAGGAAGAGATCAAGAAGAAGGTCGCCCAGCTCGGCCGCAAGGAATTCATCAACCAGGTCATCCGCATGTGCCCGACGCAGGCGCTGGGCCTCAACGACGACGACACGCTGGACGTCGACAACAAGAGCTGCGTGCGCTGCATGCACTGCATCAACGTCTGCACCAAGGCGCTGAAGCCGGGCAAGGACCGCGGCGTCACGATCCTGCTGGGCGGCAAGCGCACCCTGAAGATCGGCGATCTTTTCGGCACCGTGATCGTGCCCTTCATGCCGATGCAATCCGACGAGGACTACGAGAATCTGGTCGAACTCGGCCAGAAGATCATCGAGTTCTTCGCCGAGAACGCGCTTGAGCACGAGCGTACCGGCGAGATGATCGAACGCATCGGCCTTGCCAATTTCCTCGAGGGAATCGGGCTCGACGTCGATCCCAACATGGTATCGCAGCCGCGCACCAACCCCTACGTCCGCACCGACGGCTGGGACGACGAGGTCGCCAAATGGAATGCCCGCAAGGGCCCCGCCGCGGCCGAGTGACGATAAGAGACTGGAGGCAAGAGAGATGACCGAACTTCGTCGTCCCATCGAAAGCGGCGTGCCGGAATCATTCCCGTTCATGCACCCGCTGCTCAAGAAGAACTACGGGCATTGGGCGTGGCATGACCGCCCGCGCCCCGGCGTGCTCCACCACGTTGCCGAGAGCGGCGACGAGGTGTGGACGGTCAAGGCCGGCACCCAGCGCCAGATGGACGTCTACACCATCCGCCGCCTGTGCGACATCGCCGACCAGTACGCCGAGGGGCACGTCCGCTTCACCGTGCGCTCGAATATCGAGTTCATGGTCTCCAAGTGGGAGATGGTCGAGCCCCTGATCAAGACGCTGGAGGCCGAGGGCTTCCCCGTCGGCGGCACCGGCAATTCGGTGTCGATGATCTCGCACACCCAGGGCTTCCTGCACTGCGACATCCCGGCCACCGACGCCTCCGGCGTGGTCAAGTCGCTGATGGACGAGCTCTACGAGGAGTTCAAGCACGAGGAGATGCCCAACCGGGTGAAGATCACCACCTCGTGCTGCCAGATCAATTGCGGCGGCCAGGGCGACATCGCCATCAACATCCAGCACACCAAGCCGCCGATCATCAATCACGACCTGGTGGCCGGCATCTGCGAGCGCCCGGCCGTGGTGGCCCGCTGCCCGGTGGCGGCGATCCGTCCCGCCCTGGTCAACGGCAAGCCGTCGCTGGAAGTCGACGAGAAGAAGTGCGTGTGCTGCGGCGCCTGTTTCCCGCCCTGCCCGCCCATGCAGATCAACGACCCGGTGAACAGCAAGATCGCCATCTGGGTCGGCGGCAAGCATTCCTCGACGCGCTCCAAGCCGGCCTTCCACAAATTGGTCGCCGCGGGCATCCCCAACAATCCGCCGCGGTGGCCGGAGGCGGCCGAAATCGTCAAGAAGATCCTCTACGCCTACAAGGAAGACGCGCGCCCCTGGGAGCGCATGAACGAGTGGATCGAGCGCATCGGCTGGCCGCGTTTCTTCGAAATCACCGGACTGCCCTTCACCAAGTACCACCTGGACAACTGGCGCGGCGGTCGGAACAGCCTGAACGCCTCGGCCCATATCCATTTCTAGGCGTGCAGGCGGAGAGAGGGAAACAATGAAGTTCGGCATACTGGTCAACGAGGGCCCGTACAACCACCAGGCCTCGGATTCGGCCTACCAGTTCGCCATGGCCGCCCTCGAAAAGGGACACCAGATTTTTCGGGTGTTCTTCTACTACGACGGCGTCAACAACGCGAACCGCCTGCAGGAGCCGCAGAGCGACGACCGCAATCTCGTGAAGATGTGGTCGAAGCTGGCCGAGGATCATGGCGTCGACCTGGTGGTGTGCGTCGCCGCCGGCCTGCGCCGCGGCATCAAGGACGAAAACCTGGCTCCCGGTTTCCGGATCTCCGGACTGGGCCAGTTGATCGAGGCCGGTATCCAGTCCGACCGCATGGTCGCGTTCGGGGACTGAGGGGGCAGCAATGGACGAGGAAATGGAAAGCGGCGTCGTCAAGAAGTTCATGTTCGTGAACCGCAAGGCGCCCTACGGCACCATCTACGCGCTCGAAGTCCTGGAAATGGTCCTCATTTCGGCCGCCTTCGACCAGGACGTCCACTTGGCGTTCGTGGACGACGGCGTCTACGAGCTGAAGAAGGGCCAGGACACCGCGGGCATCGGGATGAAGAACTTCTCGAACACCTATAGGGCTCTCGAAGGCTACGACATCGAGAAGCTGTACGTGGAGAAGGAGTCGCTCGAGGAACGCGGTCTCACCGAGGCCGACCTGGTGGTTCCGGTCGAGGTCGTCAGCCGCGCCGGGATGGCCGAGCTGATGGACGGCATGGATGTCGTGTTGAGCGCGTAAGGGAGAAGACGATGATTCACACGGTCAACAAATCCCCTTACGAGCGCAACGCCTTCGACAGCTGCCTGAAGCATGCGGTGAAGGGTTCGGCGATCCTGTTGTATGAAGACGGCGTCTATGCGGCCGTCAAGGGATGCACGGCGGCGGCGCGGCTTGCCGACGCGGTGGCCGACCATCCCGTCTTCGTCTTGGGGCCCGACCTCAAGGCCCGGGGCATGGACCCAGCGAACGTGGTCGACGGCGTCCGGGTCGTCGATTACGGCGACTTCGTC
Organism: Rhodospirillales bacterium; assembly: GCA_019455065.1. Classification (GTDB taxonomy): domain Bacteria; phylum Pseudomonadota; class Alphaproteobacteria; order Rhodospirillales; family Magnetospirillaceae; genus JACFNC01. The sequence goes on along the minus strand of JACFNC010000004.1, from coordinate 290,982 downwards.
GATCTGGTTGTCGAGCACGGCACCGTCCAGGCTTGGCTGTAAAATCGAAAGCGAACGTAAGAGGAGTTTGAAGATGGCTTACACGTCGAATGGGAGAACCGTCGAGGCCGACGAGGAGGGCTACCTCGTCAACATCGGCGAGTGGAACGAGGAACTCGCCCTGCAGATCGCCAAGGACGAGAACGTCGATCTGACCCCGGAACACTGGGAAGTGATCAACTTCCTGCGCGAATACTACGCCGAGTACCAGATCGCCCCGGCGATCCGCGTGCTGACCAAGGCGCTGGCGAAGCGCCTCGGTCCCGACAAGGGCAACAACAAGTATCTGTACGAGCTGTTCCCCTACGGGCCGGCGAAGCAGGCCTGCAAGATCGGCGGCCTGCCGAAGCCCACGGGCTGCATCTGATACCAGCGGCCGGGCGGGCATCCTGCTCGCCCGCCGACCGGATCTTCTGAACTCGGCGAAGAGGTTTGCCGTGACGACGCTTTTCGCGGTCCTTTTCTACGCGGCCACCGCCGTGCTGGTGTTCGGCCTCGCCTACAAGGTGACGCAGTACACCCGCACGCCGGCACCGCTGAAGATTCCGACCATGCCGGCGCCCCTGACCAAGACCGGCGTCGCCTTCCGGCTGGCCCGTGAAGTGGGCCTCTTCGAAAGCCTTTTCAAGTCCAACAAGTGGCTTTGGATCTTTGCGGTGGCCTTCCACCTGGGCCTGCTGCTCGTGGTGCTGCGTCACCTGCGCTATTTCATCGAGCCGGTGTGGACCGTGGTGGCGCTGATCCAGCCATTCGGCATTTATGGCGGCCTGGCGATGCTGGGCGGCCTGGTGGCGCTCCTGCTGCGCCGCCTGATCGTGGCCCGCGTGCGCTACATCACCGCGCCGTCCGACATCCTCATGCTGCTGTTGCTGATCGGCATCGGCGTCAGCGGCATGGCCATGAAGGGCGCGGTCCATACCGACGTCATCGCGGTCAAGGCGTTCTTTCTCGGGCTGATGCGGTTCGACATCCAGCCCCTGCCCAACGACCCGGTTCTGTTCGTCCATCTCGGGCTGGTGGCCCTGCTGATGATCGTGTTCCCGTTCAGCAAGCTGCTGCACGCCCCGGGCGTGTTCTTCAGCCCCACTCGCAACCAGGTCGACGACGCCCGCGACCGACGGCATCTCGCGCCGTGGGCGGCGCAGTTCGAAGCCGGCAAGTAATAGCGACCGGGAGGATCAAGCGTGGCTGACTTTGAAGTTCCGGTCCTGAACGACATTCCGAAAACGCCCGAGCTGGCGCCCGGCGCGAGCGCGCATCTCAAGCCGTTCGTCGCCGCCCCGGCCCATCAGGAGGCCCTGGGCTTCCCCGGCGAACTGGTCGAGGACTGGCACGACAAGGCCATCGCCAAGATGGGCGACCTGCTCGGCAAGTATCGCTCGCTGCAGGTCTATATGGACGCCTGCGTGAAGTGCGGCGCCTGCACCGACAAGTGCCATTACTTCCTGGGCACCGGCGATCCCAAGAACATGCCGGTGGCGCGGCAGGATCTGTTCCGTTCGGTCTACCGCAAGCATTTCACCCTCGGCGGCAAGCTGTTCCCGCAACTGGTCGGAGCCAAGGACCTGACCAGGGAGATGCTGGACGACTGGTACAGCTATTTCCACCAATGCTCGCAGTGCCGCCGCTGCTCGGTGTTTTGCCCCTACGGCATCGACACCGCCGAGGTGTCGATGGCGGCGCGCGAGGTGATGGACCACATCGGCCTCGGCCAAAAGTATTGCAACGAGATCATCGGCAAGGTCCACAAGATCGGCAACAACCTGGGCCTGCCCGAGCCGGCCCTCGCCGACACGTTGGAAGGGCTGGCCGAAGACGTGAAGGACGAGACCGGGCACGACGTTCTGTTTCCCTTGGACGTCGAGGGTGCCGACGTATTGTTGGTCACCCCGTCCGCCGACTTCTTCGCCGAGCCGCATGTCGACGGACTGATCGGCTACGCCAAGGTTTTCCATCAGGCGGGCGTGAGTTGGACCCTTTCGTCGAAGGCCTCCGAGGCGGCCAACTTCGCCATGTTCATCGGCTCCTACGAAAACATGGTTCGGGTGGCGCGGCGTATTCGCGAGGCGGCCATCGAGCTGAAGGTGAAGCGCATCATCTTCGGCGAATGCGGCCACGCCTGGCGCGTCGCCTACAGCTTCCTGAACACCCTGGCCGGGCCCTGGGACTTCCTCGATCCGCGCTATCCGCGGCCGCAGCATATCCTCGAGTTCACCCACGACCTCATCAAGCGCGGCGGCATCAAGCTCGACAAGTCGGGCAATCAGGGGATGGTGCTGACCTTCCATGATTCCTGCAACGTCGCCCGCGCCAGCCGCATGGGCGACATGCCGGGCGGCCAGTTCGGCATCCCGCGCGAGGTGATCGCGGCCTGTGTGCCGAAATTCGTCGACATGCACCCGGACACCATCGGGGAAAAGACGTTCTGTTGCGGCGGCGGCGGCGGGTTGCTGACCGACGACCTGATGGAGATTCGCGTCAAGGGCGCGCAGCCGCGCGCCGAGGCGCTGAAGGCGGTGGTCGAGCAGGAAGGGGTGACGCACATGGCCGCGATCTGCGCCATCTGCAAAAGCCAGTTCACCAAGGTGCTGCCCAAGTACGGCTTCGAGATGGACATGATCGTCAGCGTCCATCAGCTCGTCAGCAAGGCGATCCTCTTGGGAAACAACGATTAGAGGGCGGGAGCGGATGCACCCGCACGGTTCAAGGGAGACGACGATGGCAGAACAAACGGCTGCGACCACCTCCACCGCCCTTAGCTGGCGGCGGTTCAAGGATGGCGACCACAAGCATCGCCCCTGGCAGGAAGAGATCTTCCAGGCCAGCTGGTCGCACAAATGCCCGACCTACGTCCAGCGCACGCCGCCTTGCCAGGGAAGCTGCCCCTCGGGCCACGACATCCGCGGCTGGTTCGACATCGTTCGTGGCATCGAGAAGCCGCCGGCCGGCATGGCGTGGCAGGAATACCTGTTCCGCCGCATGGTCGAGGCCAATCCCTTCCCCGCCGTGATGGGCCGCGTCTGCCCCGCCCCCTGCGAGACCGGCTGCAACCGGAACGAGGTCGAAGACCATCTCGGCATCAACGCGACCGAACACTACATCGGCGACTGGGCGATCAAGAACGGCCTCAAGCTCGACAAGCCCGAAGTGGAAACCGGCAAGAAGGTCGCCGTCATCGGCGGCGGGCCGGGCGGCCTGTCGGCGGCCTGGCAACTGCGCCGGCGCGGCCATTCGGTGACGGTGTTCGAGGGCAACGAGAAGCTGGGCGGCATGATGCGCTACGGCATCCCCGGCTACCGCACGCCGCGCGACGTGCTCGACGCGGAAATAAACAGAATTCTGGAGACCGGCGTCGAAGCCCGCACCAACACCCGCATCGGCCGCGACATCAGCCTCGCCGACCTGGAAAGCCAGTTCGACGCCATCTTCTGGGCGATCGGCGCCCAGAACGGCCGCCAGTTGCCCGGCGTTGCCGGCACCGACGCGCCCAACGTCGTTTCCGCCGTCGGCTATCTTCGCGCCTTCAACGAAGGCCGCCTGAAGGCTGTGTCGCCGCGCGTCGTGGTGATCGGCGGTGGCGACACCTCGATCGACGTCTCCTGCGTGGCGCGCCGGCTGGGCGCCGTCGCCGGCCTGTCGGGTGACGACCTGCCGGAAGTGGTGGCCGCCAGCGACGGTTTGTCGCAGACCATCCCCGCCACCGCGAAAAAGACGCTGCCGCAAGTCACACTGACGTCGCTGTTCACCGAGGACAAGATGTTCGCGACACCGCGCGAGGTGGCCGACGCCAAACATGAAGGCGTGGTCCTGAAGGCCGGCGTCATGCCCCTCGAAATCGTCAAGGACGCCTCGGGCCGCGCCGTAGCTTTGAAGATGTGCCAGTGCACGATGAAGGGCATGACTCCCGAACCGGTGGCCGGAACGGAATTCACGCTCGATTTCGACCTGCTGGTCATCGCCATCGGCCAGTACGGCAAGCTGGAAGGCATCGAGGCGCTGGACAACGGCAAGACGTTCATCGACGCCGACAAGAACTTCCGCGTTTCCGGCAAGAAGAACCAGTTCGTCGGCGGCGACATCGTGCGCCCGCACCTGCTGACCACGGCCATCGGCCACGGCGCCATCGCCGCCGAAGGCATCGACACTCACCTCAAGGGCGAGGAACTGCCGCGCCGTCCCAAGGTCGACAAGCGTCACTTCAACCTGCTGGAGAAGCTCAAGGAGGTCGGCCTGTCGCCCTTCGAGTACGACCACCAGCCGACGCGCGGGACCGCTAATGCCAAGTTCGCGGTGCATAACTTCGAGAACCGGGCCGAGCAGGAGGTCATCCCCGCAGACGAGATGTTCCTGGGGCATTTCCAACACACGCCGCGCCACAAACGCCAGGAGCGGCACGTCGACCCCGACAAGGTTCTGGGTGATTTCGAGGAACGCCTCGCCACCCTCGACGAAAAGGAAATCCTCGCCGAATCGAAGCGGTGCATGAGCTGCGGCATGTGCTTCGAGTGCGACAACTGCGTCGTTTTCTGCCCGCAGACCGCGGTGCAGCGGGTGCCGAAGGCGGAACGGTCGGTGGGCCGCTACGTCTACACCGAATACTCGAAGTGCATCGGCTGCCACATCTGCAGCGAAGTCTGTCCGACCGGCTACATCCAGATGGGGCTTGGGGAGTAGGCGCGATGGCTCCTTTTTCGTCGCTCCCGCGCAAGCGGGAGCCCATAACAGGTGGCGAATGGATTCCCGCTTGCGCGGGAATGACGAGGAAGGTGCGTATCGCCCTCGGCTTGTTGGGAGTCCTCTTCGCGGTTCTCACGACCGCCCCCGCCGTCGCCGAGGGCGTGCCCCTGCCCGCGATTCCGAAGGCCAAGGGCGAGAAATGCGTCGAGGAGCCGCAGCTGATGCGCCGCTACCACATGGAGTTCCTCGGCCATCAGCGCGATGCGACGATGCGGCAGGGCATCCGGACCACCCGGCACAGCCTCAAGGAATGCATCTCCTGCCACGCGGTCGATGGAACGGACGGCAAACCGGTGACCATCAAGAGCGAGCAGCACTTCTGCAACGCCTGTCACAGCTATGCCGCGGTACGCATCGACTGCTTCCAGTGCCACGCCAGCACGCCGGAGGTTCCCGGCCGCCAGGCGGCCCGTTGAGACCGGAGGATTGGACGCCATGAGCAACAAGGCTTGCGACGCCGGCCGCCGGGACTTCCTGAAGGCGGCCGCCGCCGTGGTGACCCTGGCCCCCGGCGTCACCCTTATGAGCATTCCGGCGGCCGCCGCGCCACGGCCCGCCGACCAGCCGGCCTCGGCGACGCAGCGCTGGGGCCTGCTCGTCGACACCACCCGCTGCACCACCGACTGCACGGCCTGCGTCAGCGCCTGCCGCACCGAGAACGGAATCTCGGGTCACGGCCGGCCGGCCACCGATCCGCAGTGGATCCGCAAGATCGAACTGCGCAACGAGACCACCGGCGCCACCCATTCGCTGCCGATGATGTGCCAGCACTGCGCCAATCCGCCCTGCGTCGACGTGTGCCCGACCGGAGCATCCTTCAAGCGGGCCGACGGCATCGTGCTGGTCGACCGGCACACCTGCATCGGCTGCCGCTACTGCATGATGGCCTGCCCGTACAAGGCGCGCTCGTTCGTCCACGAGGACGTCGAAGATCAGCGGCCCGACGTACCACGCGGCGTCGGCACCGTCGAAGGCTGCAATCTTTGCGTCGCCCGGGTCGACGCCGGCGGACTGCCCGCCTGCGTCGAGTCATGCCGCAGCAACGGCAACGGCGCCATGCTGTTCGGCGACCTCAACGATCCCAAGAGCGAGATCGCCCAGCGGGTGAAAACCTACGCCACCACCCAGTTGCGCGCCGATCTCGGGCTCGACACCGGCGTGCGCTATCAGGGGATTTGACGATGAAGACCGTCGCCTACAGCGAAGTGCAGGGGCTGACGCCCGGCTGGATGACGTTGCTCGGCGGGCTTGGCGCGCTGATCGCGATCGGCCTGGGCTCGGCATGGTACATGGAGCACAACGGCCACTACGTGACGGGCATGAGCAACCAGGTGGTCTGGGGCATGCCGCACGTGTTCGCCGTGTTCCTCATCGTCGCCGCCTCGGGCGCCCTGAACGTCGCCTCCATCGGCTCGGTGTTCGGCAAGACGGCCTACAAGCCGCTGGCGCCGCTGTCCGGCCTGCTGGCTTTGGCGCTGCTGGTCGGCGGCCTCATGGTCCTGGTTCTCGACCTGGGCCGGCCGGACCGCCTGACCGTGGCGATGACGCACTTCAACTTCAAATCCATCTTCGCCTGGAACGTCATCCTCTACACGGGCTTCTTCGCGGTGGTGGCCGTCTATCTGTGGATGCTGATGGACCGGCGGATGGGCGGATGGGTGAAGCCGGCCGGCTTCGCCGCCTTCCTGTGGCGCCTGATCCTGACCACCGGCACGGGTTCGATCTTCGGCTTCCTGGTGGCGCGGGACGCCTACAACTCGGCTGTCATGGCGCCGCTGTTCATCGCCATGTCGTTCTCGTTCGGCCTTGCCATCTTCATCCTGGTGCTGATGGCCGCCTATCGCTGGACCGACCGCCCGCTGGGCGACGGGATCGTGCGCATCCTGAAGAACCTGCTGGGGGTGTTCATCGCCGCCGTGCTGTATTTCGTCGCCGTTCAGCACCTGACCAACCTGTACATCACCGAGCGCCACGGCATCGAGGCGTTCATCCTGCGGGACGGTGGCATCTACACCTTCCTGTTCTGGGGCGTGCAGATCGTGCTGGGCAGCCTCCTCCCCATGGCCCTGCTGTTCCATCCCGGGCTGTCGGCCAGCCGCGCCAACGTCGCCCTGGCCTCGCTGCTGGTGATCGTCGGCGGCCTGGCGCAGGTCTACGTCATCATCATCGGCGGGCAGGCCTACCCGCTTGAAATCTTCCCCGGCATGGAGGTGGTGGCGAGCGGCTTCTTCGATGGCCAGGTGGCGGCGTATTCGCCGACGGCCGCCGAAACGATGTTGGGAATCAGCGGATTCGCCCTCGCCATGGCGATTGTGGCGGTCGGCGCCACGGTGCTACGCTTCCTTCCCGTCAGCCTGGCCGACGAGGGCTGACGCCCTCTCCCGCCGGCGGGAGAGGGTCGGGGGTAGGGCCGCGCGAAGCGCCGAACAGTGCGTAGCATGAGGCATCCGATGACCGCAGAGCATCCCTTCGCCCAATACGTCCGTATTCTCGGCAAAGGGCCGAATCTGTCCCGCCCCCTCACCCGGGAGGAGACCCGGGCGGCCGTGGGCATGGTGCTGCGTGGCGAGGTCGAGCCGGTGCAGCTCGGGGCCTTTCTCTGCCTGCTGCGGGTGAAGACCGAGACGCCGGAAGAAGTGGCCGGTTTCGTCGAGGCCATCCGCGATTTCATGGGCGCCGCGCCCGCGGCCTCGGTCGATCTCGACTGGCCCTCCTATGCGGGCAAGGCGCGCCGCCTGCCCTGGTACGTCCTGTCCGCGCTGCTGCTGGCCGAGAACGGCCTGCGCGTCTTCATGCACGGCGCCGAGGGGCACACCGCAAACCGCGTCTACACCAGCCAGGCGTTCGCCGCCCTCGGCCTTCCGGTCGCCACCTCGCTGGACGAGGCGGCCCGCCATATCGGCGCGCATAGTCTCGGCTATATGAGGCTCGAGCATCTTTGCCCCCGACTGCACGAGGTCATGGGGTTGCGTGCCCTGCTCGGCCTGCGCTCGCCGATCCATACCGTCGCCCGCATGATCAACCCCTTCCGCGCGCCTGCGGAGGTGGTGAGCGTCGCTCATCCCAACTATCGCAACGTCCACCAGGAGGCGGCCCTGCTGCTGGGCCAGCCGAACCTCGCCGTGTTCAAGGGCGAAGGGGGCGAGGCCGAGCGGCGCCCCGAGAAGCCCTGCCTCGTACAAAGCCTGCACGGCGACTCGATGCGCCACGAGGACTGGCCGCCGCTGGTCACCGAGGCGCCGAGATACGAGGAGGAACTCGACCTTGCGCGGCTGGCCGCCGTGTGGCGCGGCGACGCGGACGATCCCTACGCGGCAGCCACCGTGGCCGGCACCGCCGCCATCGCGCTGCGGCTGACCGGCCGCGCCGCCAGCATCGAAGAGGCCGACGGCATGGCCAGGGCCATGTGGGAAGGCCGCCGGCGCGACCGGCTGGCGGGGGCCGCCTGACGATGGCGCGCTTCGTCGTCAGCGCCGCCCACAAGTCCTCCGGCAAGACGACGGTGACGATCGGGCTGTGCGCGGCGCTGGCGGCGCGCGGCTTGAAGGTGCAGCCCTTCAAGAAGGGGCCCGACTATATCGACCCCATGTGGCTGAGCCAGGCGGCGGGCCGCACCTGTCGCAACCTGGACTTCTACACCCAGCCCCCGGCCGACATGCGGGAGACCTTCGCCCGCCACGCGGCAGATGCCGACGTCAACATCGTCGAGGGCAACAAGGGTTTCTATGATGGCGTCGATCTGGAAGGGGCGGACTGCACGGCGGCCCTGGCCAAGCTGCTCGACGCCCCGGCCGTCTTGGTGATCGACACCGGTGGCATGACGCGCGGCATCGCCCCGTTGTTGCGCGGCTACCAAACCTTCGATCCCGCGGTGCGCATCGCCGGCGTGATCCTCAACAAGGTCAGCGGCCCCCGCCACGAGCGGAAGCTGCGACAGGTGGTCGAGCATTACACCGACATCCCGATCCTGGGAGCCATCCCCCGCTCGCCGGCCCTCGAAATCGTCGAACGCCACATCGGCCTGGTGCCGACCAACGAGGCGGCGCAGGCGGCCACCGTGATCGACGCGATCGCCCAAGCCATCGCCGGTCACGTCGATCTCGACGCCGTGCTGGGCATCGCCTCGGCGGCACCGCCCTTCGGCGTCGCGGCCCCGCCCCGCGCCGCGCCCCTGCCGGCGCCCGACCTGCGCATCGGCATCGCCCGCGACGCCGCCTTCGGCTTCTACTATCCGGACGACCTGGAGGCGCTGGCCCAGGCGGGCGCCGCCCTGGTGGACGTCGACATGCTGCGCGACGAACGCCTGCCCCCCGACCTCGACGGCCTGTTCATCGGCGGCGGCTTTCCCGAGGCGCACATGCAGGCCCTGGAGGCCAACCGCACGATGCGCGCCAGCGTGCGCGCCGCCGTCGAAGGGGGGCTTCCGGTCTATGCCGAGTGCGGCGGACTGATGTATCTGTCGCAGGCCATCGTCTGGAACGGCGAGCGCCGCGAGATGGTGGCCGCCCTGCCCGGCGAGACGGTGATGCACCGCCGCCCGAAGGGGCGCGGCTACGTCCGGCTGCGGGAAACGGACGCCTTCCCGTGGCCGCATGTCGAGCGCGGCCCGGGCGTGATGACCGGCCATGAGTTCCACCACTCCTCGCTCGAAAAGCTGCCGGGCGGCCTTAGCTTTGGTTACGAAGTGTTGCGCGGCATGGGGGTCGACGGGCATCACGACGGCATCGTTTACCGCAACACCGTCGCCAGCTACGCACACCTGCGCAGCGTCGGGGCCGACCCGTGGGCCGCCCGCTTTGCCGCCTTCGCGCGCCAGGTGCGGCGCGGCCTGCGACGGGCGGTGTGACGAAATCGAAGCCTGCGCATGGACACGAGCATTGCGGTATGAAATAGATGCACCTTTGTCCGCCGCGCCCAATATGTTCAGACAATGATCGCCATCCGTAACCTCACCCACGTCTATCCAGGCACTCGCAAGCAGCCCCCGCATCAGGCTCTTTCGGATCTCAGCCTCGAAATCGAGGACGGCGAGTTCTGCATCCTCTCGGGGCCGAACGGCAGCGGCAAGTCCACCCTGTTCCGTATCCTGTGCGGCATGGCCATGCCGAGCGCCGGCGAGGTCGCCGTCGGCGGCTTCGATCTGTTCCGGCAGCCCGGGCGCGTGCGCGAGATCATGGGCGTGGTGTTCCAGAGTCCCGCGGTGGACAAGCATCTGAGCGTGATCGAGAACCTGCGCATCCACGGCGACCTCTACGGGCTGCGCGGCGCGGTGTTCAAGGAGCGGATGGACGAGGCCATGGCGTGGACCGATCTCGGCGGGCGCCTCGACCACCGGGTCGATACGCTGTCGGGAGGCCTGGCGCGTCAGGTGGAACTGGCCAAGGTGCTGCTGACGCGCCCGCGCCTGCTGCTGCTCGACGAACCGACGACCGGCCTCGACCCCAATAGCCGTCGCAATTTCCTCAAGGCGCTGTCGGCCATCCAGCGCGAGCGCGGGATGACGGTGCTGATGACCAGTCACGTTTTCTCGGAAGCCGAGGACGTCGACCGGGTCGCCATCATGATGAAGGGGCACCTGCTCGCGCTCGATACGCCGCAGGCGTTGCGCGCCATGCTGGGCCGCGAGATGGTGGTGATTCAGGCGCGCGACCCGGTCGCGCTGGAGGAGCGCATGGGTCGCGAGATGGGGCTGGCCGTGCGCCGCCACGGCGACGAGCTGCGCCTGGAGGAGACCGAAAACGGCGAGAGCCTGCCCCTGCTCGAAGGCGTGCTTGCCCGCTATCGGCCGGACATCGTGGCGATCGCCATCAAACAGCCGGCGCTCGAGGACGTTTTCGTGCATCTGACCACCGGTGCGCGCCAGCCGGCGCGGCCGATCGAGTTGGAGAGGACCGGCACGTGATCAGGGTCATCCTTTCCCTCGCCCAGCGGGAGTTCGTCCGCTTCATCCGCCAGCCGCAGCGCGTCGCCGGCACCGTGGCGCAGCCGGTGCTGTTCTGGATATTTCTCGGGGCCGGGTTCACCGGATCGTTCCGGGCACCCGGGATGGAGGAAGCCAGCTATCTCGAATACTTCTATCCCGGCGTGATGCTGATGATGGTTCTGTTCGCCAGCATCTTCTCGTCGATCACGATCATTGAGGATCGCGACCAGGGCTTTCTGCAAAGCGTGCTGGTGGCGCCGGTGTCCCGGCTGGCCATCGTTCTCGGCAAGGTGCTGGGTGGTTCCAGCATCGCGCTCGCGCAGGTGCTGCTGTTCACGCTGGCGGCGCCGTTCCTGGGCCTCGGCCTTGGCATGGGCAGCTTCCTGCTGCTGCTCATGGCCTTCGTGGTGACGTCGGTGGGCTTCACCGCGCTGGGCTTCCTGCTTGCCTGGGGAATGCGCAGCACGTCCGGCTTCCATGCCGTGATGATGGTGTTCCTGATGCCGCTTTGGATGCTATCCGGCGCCCTGTTTCCGATCCAGAACGTGCCGACCTGGCTTTACGTGCCGATGCAGGCCAATCCGGTCACCCACGCGCTGACGCTCATCCGCGCCCCGTTCTATGCCGGCCCGGCCGAGTTGTTCACGCGTAGCGACTATTTGATCGCCCTGTCCGTCGCCCTGCTTTGGGCGGCGGCCTGCCTGTTCCTGTCGATGCTCAGGGTCGAGAAGCGCGAGCGAGGCGTGGCGCCGGCGTAGCTGCGTCGCGACCACTGTGCAATCACGCGTTCTGGTAGGGAATCTCCGCCATGGTTCGCGACTACTCAGCATTCTTTCCCGGCGGCGCAAAAACCGGCGAAGCCAGGCGCGGCCCGACGACGCTCGAGACGCTCGGATGGGATCCCTTTTTCGCGCAGCAGATCGACCTCGAGGCGCTGACCAAAACACCCCCGGTGCGTGTCGTCGCGGTGCATCGCGGCGGCCTGCATGTCGTCGGCGATGCCATCGACCGAATCATCCCGCCTCGCCCGGACGCCACCGTAGGCGACTGGCTGCTACTGGATTGCACCCAGCCCGGGTCAAGCCGCGTTCTGTCCCGAAAAAGCGTCGTCAAGCGGCGCGCACCCGGCACGGACCGGCAGGTGCAACTGATCGCCGCGAACATCGACACGCTCTTCATCGTCGCTTCCTGCAACCAGGATTTCAACGTCGCCCGGCTGGAACGCTACATTGCGCTCGCGTTCGAGGCGGAAATTCCGCCGGTCATCCTCCTGACGAAAACCGACCTGGTGGCAGACCCTCAAGCCTATATCGATGCGGCCCGAGCCCTCTCGGACCGGGTTCCGGTGGTCCCCCTCGATGCGAGGGGCGATGAACCGACCCAGGCTTTGGCGGAGTGGTGCAAGCCGGGGCGGACAGTCGCGTTCCTCGGGTCCTCGGGTGTGGGAAAATCCACGTTGACCAACGCGCTCGCCGGAACGCCAGCCATCGCGACACAGCCCATCCGGGAAGACGACGCCAAAGGGCGGCACACGACGACCCGCCGCGAACTGCATCTGATACCGGGAGGCTGCCTCGTTTTGGACACGCCCGGCATGCGGGAACTGCAACTGGCCGATACCGCCTCGGGCATCGCCGACGTCTTCGAGGATCTTCAGGCGCTTTCAGCCAAGTGCCGCTTCAGCGATTGCCAGCACGAAACCGAACCTGGCTGCGCCATTCGCGCGGCGATCGACGATGGCCGCGTCAATGCGGCGCGCCTTCTCCGCTGGCGCAAGCTGTTGGCGGAGGACGCCTTCAACTCGGCCAGCCTCGCCGAACGTCGCGCCAAGGACGTGGCTTTCGGAAAAATGGTTCGCCGCGTGATGAAGGAGGCGAAGTCGCGCCAACAGCCCTGACCAAGCTTGAGCGCCGGAAAAACCCCGACGCTCAGAGATGCACGTCGGCCAGGATGGCGATGAATAGACCCATCAGATAGGGCATGGAGGCCAGGAAGTTGCGGCGCGCCCACAGGCGGCTGGGATCCTGCAACAGCTTCCAGTTTGCCCACAGCAGGCCCGCGCCCAGCAGCGCCGCCCCGACGCCGTAGATGGCGCCGAGTTCGCCCAGCGCCCACGGCAGCAGGGACGAGCCCACCAGCAGAACGCTGTTCACGAAGATCGCCTTGGCGGTCTTCTCATCCCCCACCAACACCGGCAGCATGGGCACCCCGGCCTGCCGGTAGTCCTCGCGCAGCAGGATGGCCAGCGCCCAGAAATGGCTGGGCGTCCACAGGAACAGGGTGACGGCGAGCAGCATCGGCAGCAGCCAGATGCCAGGGTCGACGGCGGCGGCTCCGGCGAGCACCGCGAAGCTGCCGGCGGCGCCGCCGATGACGATGTTGAGCGACGTCCGGCGCTTCAGCCAAACCGTGTAGACGACGCCGTAGATGAAGGCACCCAGGAACAGGTGCAGCGCCACCACCATGTTGAACGACACCACGGCGATGCCCAGCCCGAGCACCAGCAGGACGGCGGCGAAGGACAGCACCGCCGAGGGATGCGACATGGCGCCGCTGGCCAGCGGCCGGCTCGCCGTGCGCGCCATCAGGCGGTCGATGTCGCGGTCGTAGAAGTGATTGAACACGGCCGAGCTGGCCGAGCCGAGCAGCATGGCGACGACCAGCAACCCGATCTGCGGCAGGCGAATCTCGTCGGCGACCGCGGCATAGCCCATGACGGCCGTCAGCGCGATCATCGCGCCGATGCGCAGCTTCATGAGCTGCACGTAGTCGCGAAAAGTCATCACCCCCTCCTGCCCAGCGCGGCCGCCACCACTTTGACCGATTGCAGTGCGCGGGAAAACCAAATAATCAGCGAGCCCCCGCCGCGGCGCCTTGATGTTGGTCAGGCGCCGCAGTGGCCGGCACCACACGCACCCACGCGGTCATCCGATTATGCCGCAGCCCGCAGAATTCGCTGCACTGTATGACCGGCCGGTCCGAGGCGCCGGGATTGAACGGGACGACGGTCGCGGCGCCGGGAACCAGCAACACGTCGACATCGCCGACGTGGAACCCGTGCAGCACGTCCACGCTCGCCACATGCAGGCGATAGCTGCGCCCCGCCTCTAGTTCCAGGACCGGGTAGAACTGCCAGCGGCGGGCCAGCAAGTAGACGTCTCCGGGCGGCGGGTGGACGACCGGCATCCCGTCCTCCTCCGCCCCGGTGGAATGGTCGCGGACCATGGCGTCGACCTTGGCCTCGAAGGCGTCGGTGGAGATGGCGTAACGCGGAAACTCCGGCCGGTCGTCGTAGCGCCAGGTCGGCATGCCGACCATCAATGCGACCAGCGCAAGCGCCGTCAGCAGCAGGGGGAGGCGGCCGCGGATGGCGGCCATCGCGTCAGCCATCGATCGCCTCCCGCGCCAGCAGGCGGCGCAACGCGAACCAGATGAACAGAATGCCGCCCAGGACGGCGATCAGTCCGCCGGTGCCGGTCATCGCCATCGACACCAGCTTGCCGACGCTGTCCAGCCCCTGCTCGACGCCCGCGGTCTTGCGCGGCACGCCGGCCGCCCCCGCCAGGAACATTCCCACCGACCACAGGAGCTGGCCGAACCCATACAGACAAAACTGGGCCCACACCCAACGTCCGGTCTTCACGGCGCGCCCCAGGACCGGCAGCATCAACGCCACCATCAGCCCCATGAAGGCCAGGTTCACCCCGCCGATGACGGCGTGGTAGTGCGACGGCGTGCGGGTGTCGCTGACGCCAAGGAAAAAGCCGAACACCCCGCCCACCGCGAACACCAGGACCGACAGGATCAGGCCAAGGAAGGCCGGCGACCGCCACGGCCATGTGCCCCGCCACCGCCAGAGCAGCACGAAGACGCCCAGGATCATCACCGCCGGCGGCAGTGACAGCCCGTACCACAGCAGGTCGGTGAAGGCGTAGCGATGCGCCAGGCCGAGAATGTCGAAGGTGAAATAGAAGATCGGACCCGGCAGCACGAAGACGACCAGCCCGGCCATCAGCAGCCAGTACAGGCGGCGATCCACCGGCGCCTCGCCGAAGGCCATCACCGCCAGCGACTGCCAGGCCATCATCATCAGGCCGGTGTTGACGAACTGAAGAACATGGCCGCCGCCCCAGAACAGCCGCTCGTTGAAGGCGGCGATGTCGGTGCCGGGCGGCAGCAACATCCAGGCGATGACGAAGCAGAGAAGCGCCACCAGATACGCCACGCCGCAGGCCGCCACCCCGAACTCGACCGTATCTCCGATTCGACCCGGATTGGCCAGCAGCCTGACCACCGGCAAGGCGACGCCGACGCCCAGGATCGCGAGCCCGGCGTAGTAGAGCGGATGGCTGAGCACCGGGACGTAATTGTTCAGCGACGCCTCGCCCTGGTCGGCCAGGGTGACGCCGATGAGCAGCGCCGCGCCGGCCACCCCCAGCCACAACCCGGCCGGTCCCAGCGCCGCCAGCCGCGGCCTGCCCGCCGCCGAGCGCGCCGTCGCCAGCACCGCCGCGGCGCCCAGGAACGCCACGTACCAGACCACGAACGAGAACACCACGTGGGTCACGAGGGCCGTGTAGAAAAAGGATTCCCACGGCCAGGGCAGCAGATCCTGAAGCTTGGGCGTGCGGGACATGACCAGCAGCAGCGCCAGCACCCCGGCCACCGCCAGCGAGCCGACGGCGAGCAGGGACCATCCGCGCAACTCGCGGCGCAGCGGCGCCGTCAGCGACGCATCGTAGGCGGTCAACCAAGCCGAAGCCGGCGCGCCGGCCAGGGGATCGCGGCTGTGCAGCATCTCAGGCCACCGGTCGATAGACGTGGTAGAGCATCACATAGACGATCAGGCCGCTGGCCGAGACGTACAGCCACACCGGCAGCGTCCAGCGCGCCACCGCCCGATGCACCGTAAAGCGCCCGCCCAACCCTCGCAGAAAGGTCAGCGCGACCATCGGCGCCACGGCGGCGGCAAGCACCACATGCGAAATCAACAGGGCGTAATAGATCGGCCGGACCGCGCCCTCGCCCGCAAAGCGGAAGATCGGCGACGTGAAGTGGTACAGCAGATAGGCGGCAAGAAAGGCCACCGACAGCGAAACCGCCCCGATCATGGCGGCCCGATGGGCATCCCGGTTTCGTCGCCGGATGAAATACAACCCGGCGAGCAGGAACAGGATGGTGACGGCGTTGAGCGTCGCGGTCACATGCGGCAGGACGTCGGCGAAAGTCATTACCCCGTTCCAGCAACCATCGTCAGGCCGGATTGGCGACGCGCAGAAAACTTGCGACGTAGAGGGCGATGGCGATGGCCACCATAACGGCGAGCATAACCCACTTGTTCAGGCGGAAGCCGGGCCCCCGGTTCATGGTCGCGCTCACCTCTCAACCGGCGAGGAGACGATCTCGCAGGCAGCGTATTAACCGACTCGGCCGGCCACAACCAAGCAAAATCGGCGGGGCGCGCGGCGCGCCGGGCGGCGAGGCCGATCCGTGCACGCATATAACTCTTAATCGCGTTTGAAGCACCCTTCCTTTCCCGGCCGCCAGTCGCCACACTCTTTTGAAACCGGCCAGGGAGGTTCCAATGCGCGCATCGGCACCAGGCGAGGCTCTCAACCGCCACGGCGACGATGCCGCGGTCATCCGCAAGGTGACCGTCGACCAGTCCGCAGCATGGCTGGCCGCGGGATGGGCCGACATCCTGCGGGCCCCCGGCGTTTCCTTCGCCTATGGCGCGGCCGTGGTCGCGGCCGGCTACGTGCTCGCGCTGGGGCTGATGTGGCTCGGGCTGGGAAGCCTGATCCTTCCCCTCGGTGCCGGCTTCGTCCTGCTCGGACCGCTGGTTGCGGTGGGATTGTACGAAGTGAGCCGCCGATTGGAGCGGGGCGAACCGGTGACACTGGCCGACGCCCTGGCCGCCTGGCGGCGAAATCCGAGCCAGATCGCGTTCTTCGGCGTCGGATTGATGATCGCCTTCTTCGCATGGTTCGAGCTTTCGCTGCTGCTGTTCGCCCTGTTCTTCCAAGGCACGCCGCTGTCCTTCGACACCTTCGTTCTCGACGTGCTGACGGCGCCGGCGGCCATTCCGTTCCTCGTCATCGGCACAGCCATGGGCGGCGCCATCGCGGCTGCGGTGTTCGCGCTGAGCGTCGTGGCCTTGCCCATGCTGCTCGACCGCGAGGTGTCCGCCGGCACGGCGGCCCTCACCAGCCTGGAGGCAGTGCGAGCGAATTGGCAGGTAATGGTGGGATGGGCGGCGATGATTGCCGTGATCACCGGCGTCGGCCTGGCCACGTTCTTCCTGGGGCTGGTGGTCGCTTTCCCGCTGGTCGCCCACGCCTCATGGCACGCCTACCGGGCCATGGTGGACTAATCACGGCCGTGGGGGGACCGGCACCACACGGAGCCCCCGCAGCACCCAGCCGAACGGGACTGGTGGGCCCCCACTCCCCGGCCATGCGCCCTGGCATGCCGGTTGCCCTACCGAGGCCTGACCTTCGGGCACCCCTGCCGAAATGGGTAGTGGGCCGACTTTTCATTGTAACTCAGTTGGTTATTTGACCTGGGAATGGCGAGAGGCAAAAATCCACTCTCCACAATGTGATTTACCATTGTACACGGCCGAACCTGTTTTATAAGCTGGCGGCCGGCCAAGCGAGAGAGGGAGCCAAATGCCGTCGAAGACCTTGTTCATCGTCCTCAGTTCCGGCGAACACGAGAAACTGCAGATCGCCGCCATGACCGCTTCGGTTGCCGCCGTTTCCGACCGTCCGGTGCAGGTTTTCGTCAGCATGAACGCCGTGCTGGCCTTCGAAAAAGGGAAGAGCGCCGCCGAGCGCTATCAAGGCGGCGAGATTTCCAAAATTTTCAAGGAGAAGAACGTTCCCGACGCGCTCGGTTTATTCGGCCAGGGCAAAGCGCTCGGCGACCTTAAGATGTGGGCGTGCTCGATGATTCTCGACTTGAAGGAGTGGACGGTCGACAATCTGGTGGACGGCTTGTTCGATGGGCCATTGGGATTGACGAAGTTCCTGGCCGACGCCGAAGACGGCGAACTCATCGCGATCTGATGGAGAGGCGGTATGTCCGAAAGGCAAATCATCGATGCGCGCGGCGCATTCTGTCCGGGTCCGCTGATGGAACTGATCGCCGCCTTGAAGCTGTCGGCGGTCGGTGAAGAGGTGGAGGTTCTGTCCTCGGACAAGGGGTCGGTCACAGACATCCCCGAGTGGGTGAAGAAGGTCGGGCATACCCTCGTCACCACGACCGAGAAGGAGGGCTACTGGAGCGTGGTCGTCCGCAAAGCGAAATAGGGGCGCCAAGGTCCCTTCGCCGGCCCCGGAGCCGGCCAACACAACGGGAGGAATATCAATGGCCAAGAACATATTGATCGTCGGCGGAGGGCTTTCCGGCACCATCGTCGCCAACGGCCTGTGCCGTCAGCTCTCGAAGGAACTGCGGGATGGCAAGGTCGGCATCACCCTGCTTGGAACGTCCGACCAGCATCTGTACCAGCCGGGGCTCCTCTACGTGCCCTTCGGGCGCATTCGCGAGGCGGAGCTGTTCCGCGACCAGCGAAAGGTTCTCGACCGCCGCGTCAACTTCTTCATCGACCCGGCGCGGAACATCGACGTCGATGCCGGCCAGGTGACGACCCAGTCGGGCAAGATGCATCGCTACGACTATCTGGTCATCGCCACCGGCTCGCGCATCATGCCGCAGACCATCCCCGGCATGGCCGAGGCGGCGCACTGGTTCTACGACCTCGATGGGGCGCGCAAGATGCGCGACGCCCTGTCCGCCTTCGAGGGAGGCAAGATCGTCGTAAACGTCAACGCCCCGCACAAATGCCCCGTGGCGCCGCTCGAGATCACCTTCATGCTTTACGATTACCTCAAGGGCCGCGGTCTTTGGGAAAAGTCGGAGATCACCTACACCTACCCGATCGGGCGCCTGCACGCTCTGGAGCCCGTGGCGTTGTGGGCAAAGCCCGAGTTCGACAAGATCGGCGTGAAATACGAAACGTTTTTCAACTGCAAGGAAGTCGACCCGGCCGCCAGGACGATCTCCTCCGAGGAGGGTGTCAGCCTGCCCTTCGACATGCTCATAACCATCCCGCCCCATCAGGGCGCCGAGGTGATCGGGGATTCCAACCTCGGCAAAGGGGGTTGGGTGCCGACCAATCCAAAGACCCTGCATCGTGAGGGCTCGACCAACGTGTTCGTGGTCGGCGACACGACGAACATCCCGATTTCGAAGGCGGGTTCGACGGCCCACTTCGAAGCGGATACGGTGATCGACAACCTGGTGTCGCTGGTTCAGGAAGACCGCTGGGCGCGAGATTACGACGGCAAGGTGTTCTGCTTCGTCGAAACGGGCATGAACAGCGGCACCTATGTGTGGTTCAACTACACCACGCCGCCCAATCCCGGCCCTCCGTCACAAATGATCCACTGGTTCAAGCTGGCCTACAACCGCTTGTACTGGCTGTCCGCGCGCGGCTTGCTATAGGAGACGCCGATGACCGAGATCAGCCGATTGAACCGTCCGGCGGACGATCTGGGCCGCCTCGCCCAGGCCGCCGCCGAGGCGATGACCGACAGCATGGTCGAACGCCTGACGGTGACCGGGGCCAATGCCCTCGAGGTCGTTGACCGCCTGAACGACGAGGATACGCGCGATGCCGTGCTGGCTTTGCTGGACGGGCTGACGCAGCTTCACAAGGTGGGCGCCCTGTCCACCCTGATCGACACCGCGATGCTGCTGCACGCCACCCGCATGGCGGCCACCGACAGCATGGTCGAACGCGCTTTCGCCTTCGTCGAGCACATGGCCAACACGGTGGCCACCGAGGACATCGCCACCCTGGCCCATGAGACCAAGGGGGCCCTGGAGGACGCACTCGAGGAATGCGCCCCCGATACCGGTACGGGACTGATGGGCACCGTGCGCATGCTTCGCCAGCCGGAAACGCAGCAGGCGTTGCGTTTCCTGTTGGCGTTCAGCTGCAAGCTGAAGAAGCGCACCGCGGCCCTCACCAAGCCGCCCGGCTGAGCACGGCTAGGCTCCGGCCCGCAACGGCGATCCTAGGTGTTGCGGGCCGGGGTTCTCAGCAGGCCTTGGCATCGCCAAGCTTCAATTCGACGATGATCTCGTTGAGCAGCGCGTAGAAATGCGCCTCGCCGGGATAGCCGGTGATGCGCCCGGCCTCGGCTCCGCAGCGCGTCACCACAAAGGTCGGCGTGAAGGCAATGGCCTTGAGCGAACGGTATTCCTCGGGCAACGGTTGACCGAGGTCGACGCGCCGCAGCGGCAGGAGGC
Organism: Rhodospirillales bacterium; assembly: GCA_019455065.1. Taxonomy (GTDB): domain Bacteria; phylum Pseudomonadota; class Alphaproteobacteria; order Rhodospirillales; family Magnetospirillaceae; genus JACFNC01. The sequence goes on along the minus strand of JACFNC010000004.1, from coordinate 270,962 downwards.
GCCCCTCGTCGGTCCTGTCGTAGACCCGGCCGACGTCCCGTTCCCAGGCCTCGCACCAGCCGCAACCCGGTTTTTCGAAGACGACCAGGGCGGCCTCGCCGGCGTCGGCTCCCGCCGCCGAAATGACGCCGAGGAACACGCCGGCGATGCTCACCGCCTGTTTCATCCGCTCATCCCTTGGGAACCGCGGCGGGTTCGCCGCGCCGCCGGGTCAGCCGTTCTTCTTGATGTTGAAGGTGTAGACGCCCGCGTTCTCGTTCCAACTCACCAGGTCGTTTCCGGTCTGCCGGCAGAACGCCTCGAAATCCTTCACCGATCCCGGATCGGTGGCCATCACCTGCAGGGTGGCACCGCTGGCGACGTCCTTGATCGCCTTCTTGGCGCGCAGGATGGGCAGCGGGCAATTGAGACCCTTAACGTCGAGAACGGTCACGGACATCGCTATATTCTCCCAAAGCTATGCTAACGATGCGCCTCATCAGGCGCTGAGGTTGATGTATTTCAGACAGACCACCCGCAGGCAAGACGCCAGATTCTTCTCGTTGGTGACCAGGCAGTGATCGTAAATGCGGGTGATCAGGCCACCGGGCGTCACTCCCTCCTCCAAGGCCATCTCCTCCAGCACCGTCCAGAACGCCCGCTCCAGACGGATGGTGGTGCTATGGCCATGAATCCGAAATGACCGCTTCTCGGGCAGGTATTCGCGGCTTTGCTCGGGACTGCATAGCGCGAACATGCGGGCGAGCGGCGTGGCGCGCTGATCGTCGGCGGTCCTGGTGTTCACCATCCCCTCGCCTTCGCGCCCCCTCGGCACTGCCCTCAATACGTTCATGATAGGACCGTTCCGCAATCCTGTCACGCAGACGCTCAACCGTGGCGTTCAAATGAACAGGTTGATGTCCGACTTCGTGGCGTTTTCGATGTAGGTCGCCGCGCCGGCATACTCGAGCCCGTCGAGCATCTCCTCGGGCTTGTACTCGAACAGGTCCATCGTCATCTGGCACGCGATCATGCGGACCTCGGCCTCCTGGGCCATCTCGCGCAATTCCTCGATCGAGGCCACACCTTTCTTCTTGATCAGGTTCTTCATCATCCCGGTCGCCATCGCGTCCATCCCCGGCATCGCACCGACCAGATTTGGCATGGCGATGTGCATGCCCATCATGGGCATTTCCATCGCGGCGTTGCCGAGGGTGGTGACCTTGAGATCCAGCTTCTTCTTGAGCAGCGTCAGCCCGTAGAAGGTGAAGAACAAGGTGACGTTCAACCCCATGCTTGCGGCGGTGGTTGCCAGGATGAACGGAGGATAGGCCCAATCCAGGGTGCCCTTCGTCACGATCATCGACATCGACTTGGCGTTTTCCATGATGCCCTCCCGTGATGTTCCGCGTGTATCAGATTTTCCTAATTAGCGGCCATCCTAAGGTTCCAGACGGAGGCGATGGTAGTACATATTACCCACAGATAATATAAAATCGGTTCCGGAAGCCCCTCCACGCGCCCTATCGCTTGTGTTGGTGGCGCCAGAGAGCTAAATTAGAGCCAAGAAATATAGTCGAAGAACGCGGCGGCGCCAAGAGCGCGGTTTGGCTTGGGGGGTGGGACGTGGACGAATTTCCAGTAACGACGGTCGTCGCCGCTGGCGGCTTCGCGGCCGGTATAGTGTTCGGGGCGACGGCCCATCGCTCCAACTTCTGCACGATGGGCGCCGTCTCCGACATCGTCTTCATGGGAGATTATCGCCGCTTCCGCGCTTGGCTGCTGGCGATCGCCGTGGGCCTGGCGGCGACCCAGGGAATGCATGTCGCCGGCCTGGTGGACATCAACAAGTCGGTGTACCTTACCGCCAATTTCGGGTGGCTCGGCGCCATCCTCGGCGGCCTGATGTTCGGCTTCGGCATGACCATGGCGGGCGGCTGCGGCAACAAGACCCTGGTGCGCATCGGCGGCGGCAATCTCAAGTCCGTGGTCGTCGCCCTGGTGCTTGGCCTGTTCGGCTACATGACCATGCGCGGACTCATCGCCATCGCGCGGTTCGAGATGGAGAGCGTGGCCAATGTCAACCTGGCCGACAGCGGTCTTGCGACCCAGGGTCTGTCGGACATGCTGGGCGCCGTCGCCGGGTTAGACGGCGGCACCATGCGCATGGTGGTGGCGGCCGTGCTGGTCGGGGGATTGTTCGTCTACTGCTTCAAGGACGCGGCGTTTCGCGGCTCGCCCCGGGACGTTCTGGGCGGTCTGATCATCGGCCTGATGGTGCCGGCCGGCTGGTGGATCACCGGCGTGCTGGGCGCCGACGAGTTCGAGCCCACGCCCCTCGCCTCCTTTACCTTCGTCGGGCCGACGGCGGAAAGCTTGCAGTATCTGATGACCTTTACGGGGGCCACCATCAGTTTCGGCGTGGCGACGGTGGGGGGGGTGATTGTCGGCTCGTTCCTGATGGCCGTCGCGACCAACTCCTTCCACGTCGAGGCGTTCAGCGACACGGGCGACATGGGCCGCCACATGGTGGGCGGCGCAATCATGGGGATCGGCGGCGTCACCGCCATGGGCTGCACCATCGGCCAGGGGCTGACCGGGCTGTCGACCATGGCGATGGGGTCGGTCATCGCCTTCCTGTCGATTCTGGCGGGCGCCTACATCGGCCTGAAGTACCTGGAGGAAGGAAGCCTGGGCGGAGCCCTGCGGGCGGTGTTCGTTCGCGCCTGACCGGGGCGGGGAAAACGGGACGACGGTGCCACCGCCGTCCCGCCGGCGCAGTCCTGGCTGCGGTCAATCCATGAGCGTGAGGTTCACGGCGGAAACACGGCCACGATCGCCGCGCGCCAATTCATAACCGACCTTTTGGCCTTCGTTGAGCGAGCGCATGCCCGCGCGTTCGACGGCCGAGACGTGAACGAACACGTCCTTCGAGCCGTCATCGGGCATGATGAAGCCGTAGCCCTTGGTCGCGTTGAACCATTTGACCGTACCACTTGTCATTCGTGCGTCTCCGTAAGTCAGTCCAGGCGCTCCCGGCGCGGGCCGGGAGCGGCAATTCCGGGGCACGGCTGCCCCCGAATTCCCGGCGCTTGATGTGGGCCGGCGCCGCCAAGCGGGCAAGCGGAAAGGCGCCCCCTCCCCCAACAGGCTACCGTGCCCCAGCGCGCTTTTGCCGACCCCGCCCCATCAGCCGATTGACCGGCGCAGGGGGGTTAATATGACCGAATGATAATATTGAGTTGCGCCCCAAGGGCGGTCCGAGTAACCTTGAGTCCTGCGTCGCGGATGGTTGCGGCACAAGGAACCCGTTCCCGGAACCCGGTCATCCCTTCAAAGGAACTTTTTCCCGCAAGTTGTTGCGAGTCGGGTACTGCACAAGGACGAACGGAGGCAATCTTGATGTCCAAGAACGACAGACCGGCCTTGAGCCGTCGCCAACTTCTCGTCGCGGCCGGAAGCGGAATGCTGATGGCGGCGGGAGTCGCCGCCGCTCCGCGCGCCGCCCATGCCGGACCGGCGGAGGCGGACGAGGCGGTAAAGAAACTCATCGGAGGGGCCTCCATCAAGGAGGGCCGCGTGAACCTCAAGCTGCCCCAGATCGCCGAGAACGGCAACACGGTGCCGTTCACCGTTTCCGTGGACAGCCCGATGACCGAGAGCGACTACGTCAAGTCGGTCTATATCATCTCCGAGGGCAACCCCTTCCCCCACGTCGCCACCTTCAATTTCACGCCGGCCTCGGGCAAGGCCGAGGTGTCGATGCGGATGCGCATGGCCAAGACCCAATACGTCCGCGCCGTCGCCACCATGAGCGACGGATCGGTCTACCAAGCCAAGCAGGAGGTCAAGGTCACCATCGGCGGCTGCGGCGGCTGATCGGCGAGCACGGAAGGAGAAAAGCCAATGGCATCCCCAAGCATTCGCATCAAGGTTCCCGAGAAGGCCGCGAAGGGCGAGGTCTTCGAGATCAAGACGACCATCGGCCACGATATGGAGTCGGGCCAGCGCAAGGACAAGGAAGGCAAGCCCATTCCCCGGCGCATCGTCAACAAGTTCGTCTGCAAGTATAACGGCAAGGAGGTCTTCTCCTCGGATTGGTATCCGTCGATCTCGGCAAATCCCTACCTGTCGTTCCATGTCAAGGCGACCGAGAGCGGCACCATCGAGCTGGCCTGGCACGACGACAACGGCGAGGTTTATACCAAGACCGCCAACATCACGGTGGGTTGATCGATCCTGCTGAGCGTCGCGCTGCGGGGCGCCGCACCGCGGCCCATCGGCAATAGGGGCAGGGCATGCTCACGCGTCGCGACTTCTTCCAGGTGGCGGCCGCCGCGGCCGTCCTTTCGGGGGCGGCCGGCGGGCTGGCGTCCGCGGCGGCGCGGCAGGCGATCAGCCAAACCGACTTGCTTGCCTTCAAACCCGTCGGCCAAGTCACCCTTCTCAGCTTCACCGACATCCACGCGCAGCTGCGGCCGCTCTATTTCCGCGAACCGTCGGTCAATCTGGGGGTTGGCGAGGTGCGCGGCCTGCCGCCGCATTTGACCGGCAGAGAACTGCTTGCCGCCTTTGACCTGAAGGCTGGTTCGCCCGAGGCTTACGCCCTGAGTTCCGAGGATTTTGCGGCGCTGGCTCGAAGTTATGGGCGGGTCGGCGGACTCGACCGCATGGCCACGCTGGTCAAGGCGATCCGCGCCGAGCGGCCGCAAAACACGCTGCTGATCGACTCCGGCGACACTTGGCAGGGATCGTACACGTCGCTCAAATCCGCCGGCGCCGACATGGTCGAGACGATGAACCTGCTCGGCGTCGACGTAATGACCGGTCACTGGGAATTCACCTATGGCGAAGCCCGGGTGAAGGAGCTGGTCGAGCAGCTCGACTTCTCATTCCTCTGCGGCAACGTGCGCGACACCGAGTGGGACGAGGACGTTTTCGAGCACACCGCTTTCTTCGACCGCGGCGGCATCAAGGTGGCGGTGATCGGTCAAGCGTTCCCCTATACGCCGGTCGCCAACCCTCGCCACCTCATTCCGAAATGGTCGTTCGGCATTCGCGAAGACGACGTCCAGAAGCGGATCGATGCGGCGAGGGCCGCCGGCGCCGCCCTGGTGGTGCTAGCCAGCCACAACGGGTTCGACGTCGACCGCAAGCTGGCGAGCCGGGTAAAGGGCCTGGACGTCATCCTTACCGGCCACACCCACGATGCCATCCCGGCGGTCATCAGGGCGGGCGACACCCTGCTCGTGGCCGCCGGTTCGCACGGCAAATTCCTGGCCCGCCTGGATGTCGAGGTGCGAGGCGGGCGCGTCGTCGACCACGCCTTCCGCCTGATTCCCGTATTCACCGACGCGATCGCGCCGGACCCGGCGATGGCCGCACTGATCGACCGCTTGCGCGCCCCGCACGAAAAGGAACTGGCCCGCGTTCTCGGGCGCACGGAAACCCTGCTCTATCGGCGCGGCAACTTCAACGGTACCTTCGACGATCTGATCTGCCAGGCCCTGCTCGCCGAACGCGACGCCGAGATCGCCCTGTCGCCCGGATTCCGCTGGGGTTCGTCGCTGCTGCCCGGGCAGGACATCACCGTCGAGGACGTCTACAATTTGACCGCCATCACCTACCCGGCCGTCTATCGCAACCAGATGAGCGGGGCGGCTCTCAAGGAAATCCTGGAAGACGTGGCCGACAACCTGTTCCATCCCGATCCCTATTACCAGCAAGGCGGAGACATGGTGCGCGTCGGCGGCTTGTCCTACGCGATCGACATCGGAAAGCCGATCGGGGCACGGATTTCCGACATGCGGCTGATGCGGACCGGAGAACCGATCGATGCGGCAAAGACCTACACGGTCGCCGGCTGGGCCTCGGTCAACGCGCATACCGAGGGCCCGCCCGTCTACGATCTCGTCAGCCGGCACATCGAGCGCAACAAGATCATCGCCATGCCGGAGAACCGGTCGATCAGGGTGGCCGGGGGATAGGGTGGCGGCATTTCCTTTACCCGTCATTGCATGGAACTGTGCGACGAGGCAATCCACATGCCCGCTGGATTGCTTCGTCGGCGGCGCCTCCTCGCAATGACGGGGTCGTCGCGGTAGGGTCGGTCAATGGACCTGTTCGAGGTTACCTTCGCCGGCGCGGCGGGAGCCGGGCTGTTGAGCTTCGCCAGCCCCTGCGTCCTGCCATTGGTGCCGGCCTATCTGTGCTTCCTGGGCGGCGTGTCGCTTGACCAGCTTACCGACAAGGCCGCGGCGGAACGCGCGCTGTCGGGGCGCGTTTTCGCCGCGGCCCTGGCCTTCGTGCTGGGCTTCAGCACCGTCTTCGTCATCATGGGCGCCACGGCGTCGGCGCTGAACGCGCTGCTGCTCGACAACATGCGGTGGCTTTCGGTGGTCGCCGGGCTGGTGATCATCGTCTTCGGCCTTCACTACATGGGCGCGCTGAGGATTCCCTTTCTGAATTTCGAGAAGCGCGTCCACGTCGGCGGCCGTCCCGCGGGGTTGGCCGGCGCCTATGTCGTCGGCCTCGCCTTCGCCTTTGGCTGGACGCCCTGCGTCGGCCCCATCCTCGCCACCATCCTGATGGTCGCCGCCGGGCATGAGTCGGTGCTGTACGGGACCAGCCTGTTGTCGGCCTATGCGGCGGGACTGGGGGTGCCGTTCCTGGTCGCGGCGCTGGCCGCGAAGCCGTTCATGGCCTTCCTCGCCCGCTTCCGGCGCCACATGCGGGCGGTGGAACTTGGCATCGGCGCCCTGCTGGTGGTCACCGGTATCCTGATCCTTACCGGGAAGCTGTCGGAAATCAGCAACTGGCTGCTGCTGGCCTTCCCGGCCCTCGGTGAAATCGGCTGAACCCCCCTATCGCAGGGCGTTGCCGATAAGATAGGCGCCCACGTCGGCCGGTTTCACCTTGATCTCGCGCGGCTCCAGGCCTTGCAGGGCCTTTTGGACCATGATGCTGTTCTCGACGTTCTCGAGCTTCACCTTGAAGACGCCGGCCGCCCCGCGAAGGCGCGGATAGAGGTTGGGGTCGATCATCTTTTCCTTTTTCTGCAGGCGGACGATGACCGCCTCTTCGTCCGCGTCCTCCGCCGACTGCTTCTTGACCAGCAGCCAGTCGGTCATTCCGCAATGGGCATTTTCCTTCAGGGCCCGAATCGGATCTTCGTCGTCGGCGACGACCCCGATCTTGAACAGGTTCTTCCCCAACCCGACATCGGCGCCCCATTTGCTCAGCGACGCGCTGCGCGCCACATAGATCGTACCCATAGCGGCCCCTTTTCCCTCTTCCCGTGACGCTATTCCAGCGGCGGCCGACCCTCGGCCCGCGCGGCCTGCGCCTTTTCGACGATGTAGCGCTGGAAATCCTGCCCCTTGGCGTAGCGCTTGTCGTAGACGTACTCGAACATGCTGATGAAGTGGAAGGGCCGGAAATAGCCGGGCATGCGCGCGACCTCGACCTCCATCCCCTTGCCGCCGTTCATTTCCTCGACCGATTCGGGAAAGAACTGGATGGTCGGCGTGAAGTTGATGCGGTATTTCCGCGCCAACTCCTTTTCCGGCAGCGCCTGGCCGTCGAAATCGACGACTTCCCGATCGCCCCAGAGGTTCAGCTGGACGACGACGAAGCGATTCTCGATCCAGTCGGCGATCTTGGGGTCGGCGAGGTTGACCACGTGCATGTCGCGGCAGTATGGGCAGCCCTTCTGCTCCCAGACGATGGCCAGGCGTTTCTTCGCCGCCGTCGCCTCGGCCAGATCGTCCTTCAGTTCCAGCAAGCTGTTCAGGAACCACGCCTGGTGATAGAGCCCGTCGTCGCCGAGCTTCGGCTCGGCCCGTTGCTCGGCGGCCGACGCCACGGTGGTGAAGGCCAAGGCCAGCAGCGCCATCAACAACGTCCGCATGGTCATCCTCCGCTCAGGTCAGGGAACGATATAGTGCCAGCCCTTCAGCTTGCGCTCGACGATTTCCGCAATCCCCGCCGTCGCCACCCTCACGCCGGGCAGCAGGTCGCTCTCGGACTTGCCGATGGCGGTCATGGTGTTGCCGCAAGCGACGAATTCGACATCGTACTGCAGCAGGCTCGCGACGCGCTCCTTTACGGGCGAGGATGCGGCCAGCACCGCGCGGACGCCGGCTCCGTAAGCGATGATCGCGACCTGGACGTTGTCCTGCCCATAGAACTTCTGGAGGTTCACCGCATTATGGAGAATGCCATTGACGCGGCCCGGATCATCCGAGGTGAGTTGAAGCATGATCCGTCGCGGATTGTCCCAACCCGGCGCCGGATCGGCCAACTCGGTATCGGCGGCCATCGCTCCGCCCATCGCGACCAATGCCAACGCCGCCCCCAGCACCGCCGTCCGCAACATCCTTCGCCCTCCCTTGTAGCACATCCGATATTAGCGGCACTCCAAGTCGCGCGCCCGAGGAATCGCCCCCGTTCACGCCGCCTTAACCCATGCTCGCTATTATCGCAGCCCGTCGCCCGCCGATGGGTTGGCCTTCCGCCATTCATGCAATGCCCCAGATCATCGCCTCCGTGGTCCCCCTGCTGGTGGGCTGGGCCATTCTCAATGCCGGCAACAACCTGCAAGTCATTCTGCTGCCGCTACGCGCCGGGCTCGAGGCCTTTCCGACGACGGTGATCGGCCTCATGGGCGGCGCCTATTATCTCGGCTTCATCACAGGCTGCTTGCTGCTGCCGCGCCTGATCGGCCGTGTCGGCCACATCCGCGCCTTCGCCGCCCTGGCCGCCGTGGCCGCCACCGTGGCCATGGCGCACGGCCTGCTGATCGTGCCAGAGGCCTGGGTCCTACTGCGCGCGGTCACCGGGGCGGCCATCGCCGGGCTTTGCCTCGTGGTCGAAAGCTGGTTGAACGAGCGGTCCGAGAACGCCACCCGCGGCCGTGTCTTGTCGTTCTACATGACGGTCAACGCCGTGGCCGCGGCGGCCGGCCAGATGCTCCTGCCTCTGACGGACGTGGTGGCGATGGTCCCGTTCGCCCTGGCGTCGATGATGATGACCTTGTCGCTGGTGCCGGTATCGGCCGCCGCCAACGGGGCGCCGGCACCGGCACCCGACACCCCCCTCGATCTGGGCAGCCTCTACCGCCTGTCGCCGGTCGGGGTCGTCGGCTGCTTCGCGCTGGGATTGGCAAACGCCTCGTTCTGGGCGCTGGCGCCGGTTTTCGCCCAGGCGCGCGGCCTGTCGATCGCCGAGGTCGCCATGATGACGAGCGCGGCGGTTGCGGGCGGCGCCCTCGCCCAGTGGCCGCTGGGGCGCCTGTCCGACCGGGTGGATCGCCGCCGCGTCATCTTCGGCGCGGCGTTGGTGGCGGGGGCGGTGGCCGCGGGCCTGGCCGTCGGCGCATCCTACCCGACGCCGCTGGTCGTCGCCGCGGCCGGCCTGTTTGGAGCGGCGGCCTTTCCCATCTACGCGCTGTGCATCGCCCACGCGAACGATCACTTGGGCGGGCGGGGCTTCGTCGCGGCCAGTGGCGGCCTGCTCTTGGTATTCGGGTTGGGCGCCGTCATCGGCCCTGTGGCGTCGTCGATCCTTATGGGAGCCTACGGCGATGGCAGCCTGTTCCTGTTCACCGCCGCCGCCCACGCCGGGCTCGCCCTCTTCACCTGGCACCGCATGCGTATTCGGGCGCCGGTTCCGGCCGCCGAACGGAGCGAGTTCGTCGCCCTGCCCCGTACCAGCCCGGCGGTCTTCGCCCTGGACCCGCGCGCCGAAGACGATTGCGAATAGGGGCCCCCTCCAACCTCACGCCTTGACGTGGCTCGTTCGTTGAATGATCATTCATTCAAAAATCGACTGGAGAGGGATGCGGATGAGCCGATGGACCGCGCGCGTCGCCACTTATTGCTATCAGTGCGTGGCTGGCCCGGACCTGCTGACGGTCAAGGTCGAAGACGGCGTTGCGACCGAGGTGGAACCCAATTTCCGCGCCGCCGACATTCATCCTGCGGCCGGCAAAGTGTGCGTGAAGGCCTACGGCCTGATCCAGAAGACCTACAACCCGCACCGCATTCTCAAGCCCATGAAGCGCACCAATCCGCGCAAGGGCCGGAATGAGGACCCCGGTTTCGTCGAAATCACTTGGGAGGAAGCCCTCGACCTGATCGCCGACAAGCTGCGCGCCGTGCGCGAAGGGGGCTTGCTCGACGGCAACGGATTTCCCCGGATGGCGGCATCGTTCGGCGGCGGCGGCACGCCGGCCTCGTACATGGGCACCCTGCCCGCCTTTCTCGCCGCCTGGGGGCCGGTCGATTTCAGCTACGGAAGCGGCCAGGGCGTCAAGTGCACCCATTCCGAGCACCTGTACGGGGAGCTTTGGCACCGCGCCTTCACCGTCTGCCCCGACACGCCGCACACCGAATTTCTGCTCTCCTTCGGCGCCAACACCGAGGCGGCGGCCGGGGTGTGCGGCGTCTATCGCCACGCCGAGGCCCGCGCGCGCGGCATGAAGCGCGTACAGATCGAGCCGCATCTGTCGGTCACCGGCGGCTGCTCGAGCGAGTGGATACCGATCAAGCCCAAGACCGACGCCGCCATGCTGTTCGCGCTGCTCAACGTCATGGTGCATGAACGGCGGGCGGACCTCGATCTCGCCTTTCTGCGCGACCACACTTCGTCGCCCTATCTCGTGGGACCCAACGGCTTCTACCTGCGCGACCCCGCAACCGGCAAGCCGCTGATGTGGAGCGAGCGGCTGGGCCGGGCGGTGCCGTTCGACACGGCCGACGCGGCGCCGGCGCTGGAGGGGGTCTACGCGACCCCCGCGCTGGAGATCGGCGCCGACGACGACCGCTGGACCCACGAGTCGGTAGAGGGGCGCACAGCCTTCACCTTGCTCGTCGAGCATCTGCGCCCCTACACGCCGGAATGGGCGGCCGGGATTTGCGACGTGCCGGCGGCCACGATACGGCGGCTGGCCCACGAGTTCGTCGACCACGCGCGGGTCGGCGAGACCGTCGAGATCGAGGGGCGCACCCTGCCCTTCCGCCCCGTCTCGGTTAGCCTGGGCAAGAGCGTCAACAACGGCTGGGGCGGCTACGAATGCTGCTGGGCGCGCACCCTGATGGCGGTGCTTGTGGGCGCCCTGGAGGTGCCGGGCGGAATGCTGGGCACCACCGTCCGCCTCAACCGGCCGGCCGTCAACCGCTTGGCGAGCGTGAGGCCGGGACCGGACGGCTTCATGGATTTCCCGTGGAACGAGACTGACCGGGAGAACTGGAAGGAACGGCCGACCAACCGCAACGGCCACCGCACCCTGGTACCCCTCAGCGCCAACTCGCCGTGGAGCCAGGCGCTGGGCCCCACCCACCTGGCCTGGGCCTTCATGCGCGAAAGTCCCGAGCACTGGCCGGAGATCACCCCGCCGGACGTGTGGTTCGTCTACCGCACCAACCCCGCCATCTCGTTCTGGGACACTCCGCGGGTCTCGGAGGCGATGGCCCGCTTCCCCTTCGTCGTCGCGTTCGCGTACACGATGGACGAGACCAACCACATGGCCGACGTCCTGCTTCCCGACGCCACCGACCTGGAGGGGCTGCAGCTCATTCGCATCGGCGGCACCAAGTTCGTCGAGCAATATTGGGATACGCAGGGGTTCGCCCTGCGCCAGCCGGTGGCCGGAGTGCGCGGCGAGGCCCGCGACTTCACCTGGATCGCCACCGAACTGGCGGCGCGCACCGGCCTCCTGGAGAGGTACAACGCCGCCATCAACCGGGGCGCCGCCGGCGTCGCGCTTTCCGGGAAGGGCTTCGACTTCGCTCTGCCGGTCGACCGAGTCCACACTCCCGACGCCATCTGGGACGCCTCCTGCAAGGCTGGCTCGGCCGAACTGTCGGGCGGAAACGAGGTGCGCGATCTCGACTGGTTCCGCGAGAACGGCTTCATGGTGGGACCGTTCCCGCGTCTCGACTGGTATCTGTTTCCGCGCCTCGCCGAACTTGGGCTGCGCTTCGAACTGCCCTATCAGGAACGCCTGCTGCGAGTCGGCCGCCAGCTCGGCCGCCGCCTGCACGAGAAGGGCATCACCTGGTGGAACAACCAGCTTTCCGAATACCAGGCGCTGCCCGCATGGAAGGACTTTCCCGGCCTGTGGGAGAAGGTGCTGATCAAGAACGACAAGCAGCCCGGGGAATTCCCATTCTGGCTGCTGACCTCACGCAGCATGCAGTACGCCTGGGGCGGCAACGTCGGCGTGCAGATGATCCGCGAGGTGGCCGAAAACATACCCGGCCACCGGGGCGTCATCATCAACGCGGGCACCGCCGAACGGCTGGGCATCGAGGATGGCGACACGGTCGAAGTGGCTTCGCACCTGCGCTCGGTCAGCGGCCGCGCGGTGCTGCGCCAGGGCATCCGCCCGGACACGCTGCTGATGATTGGCCAGTTCAGCCACTGGAAGACACCCTTCGCCAGGGATTTCGACACCCCCAGCATGAACGCGCTGACGCCCATGGACCTCGATCTGACCGATGCCACCGGATCGGGCGCCGACATCGTGCGGGTATCCCTCAGAAAGTCCGGGTGAACCTGACCGGTCGAGCATTGCGGGCCGGAGCGAAGCAATCCAGGATGCCGGAGCCAAACCAAGATCGCTTCGTCGACAAGTCTCCTCGCGAAAGATGGGGACAACAAAGAATGTGAGAGGGAGAAACGTCATGGCGGTCCAAGCCCCCGTCACCTTCATGTTCCAACCCGAAATGGAAACCCTGCCGCGCGAGCGGCTGGCGGCCCTGCAACTCGAGCGCCTGCGGCGCACGGTGCGCACCGCCTACGACAACGTCGCGCACTACCGAGCCGCCTTCGACTCCGCTGGGGTAAAGCCCGAGGAGGTGCGCTCGTTGGACGATGTTGCGGCACTGCCCTTCACGGTGAAGGACGACCTGCGCCGCAACTATCCCTTCGGCCTATTCGCCGTGCCGCGCCAGCAGGTGATCCGCCTGCATGCCTCGTCGGGCACCACCGGCAAGCCGACGGTGGTGGGCTATACGCGCGACGACCTCGGCATGTGGGGCGACCTTTGCGCGCGTACCATGGTCGCCGGCGGCGCCCGGCCGGGCGACATCGTCCACAACGCCTACGGCTACGGGCTGTTCACCGGCGGCCTCGGCTACCACTACGGGGCGGAGCGCCTGGGCTGCACGGTGACACCGATGTCGGGCGGCAATACCGAGCGGCAGATCGTCCTGATCCAGGATTTCGGGGCCGACGTCCTGTGCTGCACGCCATCCTACGCGCTCAACATCGCCGAGGTGGCCGACCGCGAGGGGGTCGATTTGCGCAAGGCGCCGCTGCGCCTCGCCGTGTTCGGCGCCGAGCCTTGGAGCGAGGCGATGCGCAAGGAGATCGAGGAACGCCTGGGAATTCGCTGCCAGGACACCTTCGGCCTGTCGGAAATCCTCGGCCCCGGCGTCGCCGCCGAATGCGAGGAACGGGCCGGCCTGCACGGCTGGGAGGACCATTTCCTGTTCGAAATCGTCGATCCCGAGACCCTGAAGCCACTGCCGGCCGGCGAGACGGGGGAACTGGTCATCACAACCCTGACCAAGCAGGCGTTGCCGATGATCCGCTACCGCACCCGCGACATCACGCGCCTGACCGACGAGCCCTGCGGCTGCGGGCGAACGCATCTACGGCTGATGCGCATCACCGGGCGCACCGACGACATGCTGATCATCCGGGGCGTCAACGTGTTCCCCAGCCAGGTCGAGGCGGTACTCGTCGGTTTCCCGGGCGTCGAGCCCCACTACCAGTTGGTAGTCAGCCGCGAGGGCGTGTACGACCATCTGACCGTCGAGGTCGAGGCCGTGGCCGCCCTGCCGCAAGCGGAGTACCGGCGCGTGGGCGCCGACGTCGGCCACCACCTCAAGTCGATGATCGGCCTCAGCTGCACCGTCGCCGTCAAGGCCCCGGGCGAGATTCCGCGCTCGCAGGGCAAAGCTGTGCGCGTGCGCGACGTGCGTAAGAAGGCGTAACTAGCGCCAATCGCGGCGAAGCCTCAAATGATGGCGGGGTAACGGAAAGAGAGGGCGGACGGACAGCGGCGGAATGGTCAGGTGCCGTTCGAGACGACGATGCGGGGGCGGAAGCCGCAGATGCCGGTGGAAGTCCCTGGTCACGCGGCCAAACTCGGGCTTGAGGTGCCGAGGCGGAACGGCGAACCGTGCCGGCGGCGGGATCACGACGACCTCGCTGCCGCAGGGCCGCGGATAGTTGCGGATTATCGTCACCGGACCGGAGCGCTCGACGATCACCACGCCGCCGCATCTGCCGCCACCTCCGGCGCGGGCTTGATCGGCAGCCGTGACCGCCAAGAGAACGACAAGGAGGAATACGCGCAGCATCTGCCGGCCGTTAACGTGCAATCGATGGCTAGATGGCATCGGAACCGCAATCAGCCCATACACGATATCGGGGAGTTGATCCGCTGGTCGCGGGGTGGATATGACCTGGTTGAACCGCCATATCAACGCATCATGGAATGAGTATATAACGCGTTCCTCGTTGACAAGCGGCCGCCGGCCGTTATATCAGCAACACCTAAAGTACGAGCTGCGGAAGGAACCATGCTCAATTTTCTGTTCGGTTTCGGCAACTCCGGCCAGGCGGCCGACAACGTCCACGTCGTCGACGCCGCCGAGGTCAAGCAATGGCTGGCGGCAGGCGAAGCCGTTCTTGTTGACGTTCGCGAAGTCAACGAATTCGCGGCCGAACACATTCCCGGCGCCGTACTCAATCCCCTGTCCGTCTTCGACCCGGCGCGCCTGCCCCCCAGCGACGGCCGGAAACTGGTGATTCATTGCCGCAGCGGCAGTCGTTGCGGCATGGCCGCCATGCGCCTGGTGGCGGATGGCTACACGGGCGAGATTCACCGCATGCGGGGCGGCATTCTGGGTTGGAAGGCGGTCGGCGGCACGACGGTCAGCGGCATGCCCCGCTGATCGGGACATGTCCCGCCACGAAGATGGCTTGCCGCAATCCATAATATGTCTTAGATAAGAGGTTGCTCATATTCCGGCCCCGCAGAGGGCATGGGGAGGAACCAAGATGGCGCACGGCGGCCCGGCCGGCGAAGAGGAGGTGATCGACACCTCGCCCGTCGTCGGCGACGAGGTCAAATACACGACCTGCTACATGTGCGCCTGCCGCTGCGGCATCAAAGTCTATCTGCGCGACGGCAAGGTCCGCTACATCCAGGGAAACCGCGAACATCCGGTCAATCGCGGCGTGCTGTGCGCCAAAGGTTCCTCCGGCATCATGCAGCACTACTCCCCGGCGCGGCTGCGCAAGCCCTTGAAGCGCGTCGGCGAGCGCGGCAAGGGCGAGTTCGTCGAGATCGAGTGGGAGGAGGCGCTATCCCTGGCCGCCGAATGGCTGGGCGAAATCCGGCGCACCGATCCGCGTCGGCTCGCCTTCTTCACCGGCCGCGACCAGAGCCAGTCGCTGACCGGCTGGTGGGCGACCCAGTTCGGCACCCCCAACTACGCCGCCCATGGCGGCTTCTGCTCGGTCAACATGGCGGCCGGCGGGCTGTATTCGGTCGGCGGCTCGTTCTGGGAGTTCGGCGAGCCAGACTGGAAGCGCACCAAGTACTTCATGATGTTCGGGGTGACCGAGGACCATGATTCGAACCCCATCAAGATCGGCCTCGGCCACCTAAAGACCCGCGGCGCCAAGTTCGTCTCGGTAAACCCCGTCAAAACCGGCTACTCGGCGATCGCCGACGAGTGGGTCGGCATCCGCCCGGGCACCGACGGCCTGTTCGTCATGGCCCTGATCCACGAACTGTTGAAGGCGGGCAAGGTCGACCTCGACTACCTCGTGCGCTACACCAACCTGCCCTGGCTGGTGATCCAGGCCCCCGGCACCGAGGACGACGGGCTGTTCGCGCGCGACGAGGCGGGCAATCCGCTGTGCTGGGATGGCGAGAAGCAGGCCCCCGTCAGCGCCCTGCTGCCCGAGGTCAAGCCGGCCCTGGTCGGCGATTTCACCCTGCCCGACGGCCGCGCCGCCACCCCGGCCTTCCGCCTGATGGCCGAGCGCTATCTCGACCCCCGATACGCGCCCGAGCGCGTGGCCTCGACGACCGGCGTCCCCGCCGACACCATTCGGCGCATCGCCGCCGAACTGGCGCATGTCGCGTTCGAGGAAGAGATCGTGCTGAACGTGCCGTGGACCGACTGGGCCGGCCGCCGGCATTCCAAGATGATCGGCCGGCCGGTGGCGATGCACGCCATGCGCGGCATCTCGGCGCACAGCAACGGTTTCCACACCTGCCGCGCCATCCACACCCTGCAGGTTCTGCTGGGTTCGATCGAGGTGCCGGGGGGATTTCGCTACAAGCCGCCCTTCCCCAAGCCGGTGCCGCCCGCGCAGAAGCCGGCCGGCAAGGTGGGCGAGGTGAGGCCGGACACTCCCCTGCCCGGCCCGCCGCTGGGTTTCCCGATGGGACCCGAAGACTTGCTGATCGAGGCGGACGGGCGGGCGCGGCGCATCGACAAGGCCTATTCCTGGGAGGCGCCGCTCGCCTCGCACGGGCTGATGCACATGGTCATCACCAACGCATGGAAGGGCGACCCCTACCGCATCGACACCCTGTTCCTGTACATGGCGAACATGAGCTGGAACTCGTCGATGAACACGGCGGGCGTGATGTCCATGCTCACCGACAAGTGCCCGAACAGCGGCAAGTCCAAGATCCCGCACATCATCTATTCCGACGCCTATTTCTCGGAGATGGTGGCCTATGCCGACCTGGTTCTGCCGGACACCACCTATCTCGAGCGCTGGGACTGCATCTCGCTGCTGGACCGCCCCATCTGCCATGCCGACGGACCGGCCGACGCCATCCGCCATCCGGTGGTCGCGCCCGACCGCGACGTGCGGTCGTTCCAGGAGGTGCTGCTCGACCTCGGCGCCCGCCTCGGCCTGCCCGGCATGGTGGACGCCGACGGCGGTCCCAAATACCCCGGCGGCTACCCCGACTACCTGGCCAATCACGAACGCGCCCCCGGCCTCGGCCCGCTGGCCGGCTGGCGAGGGGTCGACGGCCGCAAGCACGGCCGGGGCGAGCCCAATCCCGACCAGCTCCAGCGCTATGTCGAGCACCAGTCGTTCTGGCACTACGAGCTTCCGGACGGGCAAAAATACTACAAGATGGCAAACAAGGACTATTTGGAGTACGCGACGACCATGGGCTTCATCGGCAAGCCCGATCAGATCGTCATGCACGTCTATTCCGAGGTCTTGCAGAAATTCCGCAACGCCGCCCGCGGCCACGGCACCATCCAGCCGCCCGACAGCGAGCGGGCTCGCATCGAGGCCTATTTCGACCCGCTCCCGATCTGGTACGTGCCCTTCGAGGAGGCGGCGGTGGATGCCCGCAGCTTCCCCCTGCACGCGCTGACCCAGCGGCCGATGTTCATGTACCACTCGTGGGGCTCGCAGAACGCCTGGCTGCGCCAGATCATGAACCGCAACCGGCTGTACATGCACCGCGCCAAGGCGGCGAGCCTGGGCATCGCCGACGGCGACTGGGTGTGGGTGACGAGCCATCACTCGCGCGTCAAGTGCCAGGTCAAGCTGGTGGAGGGCGTCAATGTGGATACCGTGTGGACCTGGAACGCCATCGGCAAGCGCTCCGGCGCCTGGGCCCTCGATCCCGACGCACCCGAGGCCAAGCAGGGCTTCCTGCTCAACCACGTCATCAGCGAACTATTGCCGCCGCGCGAGGATGGTTTCCGCTATTCCAATTCCGACCCGGTGACCGGCCAAGCCGCCTGGTTCGACCTCAAGGTGCGCGTGGAACGGTGCGCGGACGCCGAGTTCGGCGAGACCGCCCCGCAATTCCCCACCCTGCGCAAGCCGCCCGGCCTGCCCGACACCCCCAAGGTGTCGCGCTTCGGCGCCGAATTCCGCAAGGCGAGGACGGCGGGATGAGGAACGCCTTTGCCCGTCATTGCGAGCCGATGGCGAAGCAATCCAGCAACCGCCGCCGCCCTGGATTGCTTCGTCGCTTTGCTCCTCGCAATGACGAGGCCGGCTGGGTTGGCCCATGACCACCCTGCCCGCCGCCACCCAAAAAAAGCTCGGCCTGGTCATCGACCTCGACATCTGTGTCGGCTGCCACGCCTGCGTGACGAACTGCAAGGAATGGAACACCGGCGGACACATGGCGCCGCTGACCGATCTCAAACCCTACGGAGCCGGGGTCGATGGCGTGTGGTTCAACCGCGTCCACACTTTCGAGGTCAGCGTCGGCGACGACTGCCGCACCGTGCATTTCCCGAAGTCCTGCCTGCACTGCGAGACGCCGGCCTGCGTCACCGTCTGTCCCACCGGCGCCTCGTACAAGCGCTCCGAGGACGGCATCGTGCTGGTCGACGAGAGCAAGTGCATCGGCTGCAAGCTGTGCTCCTGGGCCTGCCCCTACGGGGCCCGCGAATTCGACACCGATGCCGGCGTCATGAAGAAATGCACGCTGTGCATCGACCGCATCTACAATGAAAATCTCGACGAGGTCGACCGCGTGCCGGCCTGCGTCGCCACCTGTCCGGCCGGGGCGCGCCACTTCGGCGATCTGGGCGATCCCACCTCGCCGGTGTCGCGGCTGGTGCAGGAGCGCGGCGGCTACGACCTGATGCCCGAGATCGGCTACAAGCCGACCAACAAGTACCTGCCGCCCAGGCCGCGCAGGACGCGCTCGCAGCAGATCGGGGCGCCCGAGGTCCTGGAACCGGCGGGCAACGGCGACCGGCTGCTGCAATGGGTCGACAAGTTGCTGTCGCGCTAGGGGGGAACTGGTGATCAAGAGCCGTCATTGCGAGCTACAGGCGAAGCAATCCAGATCTGTCGCGGGCGCTGGATTGCTTCGTCGGCTGCGCCTCCTCGGAATGACGACAGTCTCTCATGCCCGCGAAGGCGGGCATCCATTTGCCAGGAGCCTGGGGGAATGGTTTCCCGCTTGCGCGGGAATGACGAACTCCGTGGCGGTGAGGCCCTAACCCATGCACCCGGCATTTTCGGTCATCTTCTTCACCACCGCCTCGGGCGCCGGCTATGGGCTGCTGGCGTTGCTGGGCGTGCTGGGGCCGGCGGGGGTGATTCCGGCGGAACGCTGGTTCGGGCTGGCCGCCCTCGCCCTGGCGCTGGGGGCGGTGTCGCTGGGGCTGCTGTCATCGACCTTCCATCTCGGCCATCCGGAGCGCGCCTGGCGGGCGCTGACCCAGTGGCGATCGTCCTGGCTATCGCGCGAGGGAGTGGCGGCCATCGTCACTTACGCACCCGCCGGCCTGTTCGCCATCGGCTGGGTATTTCTCGAACGCAATGACGGCCTGTGGGGATTCTTCGGCGTCGGCACCGCCATGATGTCGGCCGTCACCGTGGGCTGCACGGCGATGATCTATCGCAGCCTGAAGCCCATCCACCAGTGGCACAACGGCTTCGTTCTGCCGGCCTATCTGGCGCTGGCGCTGGTGACCGGGGCGCTGTGGCTGAATGCACTGCTTCACCTGTTCGGCCTCGGCCACTGGGCGGTGACGGCAACCGCCCTGGCGGCGACGGCGGCTGGCTGGGCGATCAAGGCCGCCTACTGGTGGTTCATCGACACCAACGCCGCCATCAGCACCCCCAACACCGCGACCGGCCTGCGCACCGGACGGGTGCGCCTGATCGACGCCCCGCACACCGAGGACAACTACCTGCTCAAGGAAATGGGCTACCGGGTCGCCCGCAAGCACGCGGCCAAGCTGCGACTCGTCGCCCACGGCACGGCCTTCGCCCTGCCCCTCGTCCTGACCGCCGCGACCGCCGCGCTGCCGCCGGTGCTTGCTGCGGGCGCGGCGCTGCTGGCGGCGGCGTCGGTCAGCCTCGGCGTGGTGGTCGAGCGCTGGCTGTTCTTCGCCGAGGCCCGGCACGCGGTGACGCTGTACTACGGCGCCGAGGCGGCCTGAGCGGTCACCCGGCCAGCGTGTCCCGGATCACGTACTTCATCACCTTGCCGGTCGGCGTGCGCGGCAACTGGTCGACGAAGCGGAAAACGCGCGGCACCTTGTAGCGGGCCAGACGTTCGCCGAGATGCGCCTTGAGCGAAGCTTCGTCGAGCGGCTCCTGGGCGACGACCACGGCCACCACCGTCTCGCCCCAGTCCTTGTCCTTCTGGCCGACGACGGCGCATTCCAGCACCCCCGGATAGGCCGCCAGCACGTCCTCGACCTCCTTGCAGTACACGTTCTCGCCCCCGACGATGATCATGTCCTTGGCGCGGTCGACGATGAACAGGTAGCCGTCCTCGTCGAGGCGGGCGAGATCGCCGGTCTTGTACCAGCCGTCCGAGAACACTTCCGCGGTGGCGACCGGGTCGCGGTAGTAGCCGCGCATGATCGACTGGCACCTGAACCAGATTTCGCCGATCTCGCCCGGCCCGGCCTCGCCGCCGTCGGCCTTCACCACCCGCATGTCGCAGCCGCTGATGGCGTAGCGGCCGATCGAGCCCGCCTTGGCCACCTGTTCGCTGGGATAGAGCGCCATGCCGGTGGGGCCGGTCTCGGTCATGCCGAAAACCTGGTAGAAGTTCGTGGTCTTGTAGCGGTCCATCAGCATGCGCGCGGTGTCGGCGTCGATGGGGCCGCCGCCATACATCCATATGCGTACGCTGGACAGATCGAAGCTGTCGAACACCGGCACCTTCTGCACCGGCATGATGAAGGCGATGGGGGCGCCAAAGAAGGCCGTGCAGCGCTCCGCCTGGATGAGCTTGAGGAACTCGACCGGGTGGTATTCGCGCATCAGCACCACCGAGGCGCCGACGTAGTAGCTGCCGATCAGCATGTTGTTGAGGGGGAAGCAGTGCCAGATCGGCATGCCGATCAGCGTGCGGTCGAACTGGCCCAGGCCGAACACCAGGTTGGACGCGATCGCGGCGAGCAGGACGTTGGCCTGCGAATGCATGCAGCCCTTCGGCTTGCCGGTCGTTCCGGAGGTGTACAGTATCTCGCCGAGATCGTCGCTGTTCACCGCCTGGGGCCGGTAGGGGTGCCCGGCCGCCATCACCGCCTCGAAGCGCTCGAAGCCGTCCGCGTCGCTGTCCATGCACAGCACGCGGGCCTTCGTGCTCACCTTGCGGGCCACGTCCGCCAGGCTGCCGTCGAACAGCCACACCTTGCTTTCGCTGTGCTCCAGGATGTAGGCGGTCTCCGGGGGCATCAGCTTGTGGTTGATGGGCACGATCACCGCACCGATGCGCAGCGCACCGAAACAGGCGAACACGAAGGCGGTGGTGTTCTGGCCCATGACCGCCACCTTGTCCCCCTTCTCCACCCCTAGCGACTGCAGGGCGGCGGCGGCCCTGGTGGCCTCCACGTCCACGTCCACGAAGCTGTAACGGCGATCCTGGTACAGCAAAGCCTCGCGACCGCCGAACTTGCGTGCGTTGCTCTCCAGCAATTCCCCAATGGTGATCATTGTTTATCCTCCCTCTGGCGGCGCCTTGTGGCGCCCTTGGTTCATCTGGTGGTCATGGCACGCGCAGTCACGTCTTCGGCATCGCGCGCTCGACGATGTCCCCGAGCGCAAGTCCCGAGGGCAGCGAACCGAAATTGCGGCCCCAATCGCCGCCCAGGCGCGAAGCGCAGAAGGCGTCGGCGACCGCGGCCTGGGCGTGGCGGATGAGCAGCGCCCCCTGCAAGGCCAGCATCAGCATCTCGGTCACCCGCCGCGCCCTACCCTCGATGTCGGCCCGGTCAGCGAATTGGGCCTCGAGATCGCGCACGAAGGCGTCGAACCGGGGATCGGTCCCGCGCGCCGGCCTCAGTTCCGCGAAATAGGCCTCGAGCGCGGCGGGCGAGCGCATGAGCGCCCGCAGCACGTCCAGGCACATGACGTTTCCCGATCCCTCCCAGATGGAGTTGACCGGCATCTCGCGGTAGATGCGGGGCAGGTTGCTCTCTTCGACATAGCCGCTGCCGCCGATCACCTCCATCGCCTCGGCGGCGAGCGTGGGGCCGCGCTTGCATATCCAGTACTTGGCGGCCGGCGTGAGCAGACGGCGCAACGCCGTCTCGCCCGCATCGTCCTGGGCGTCGAAGGCGCGGGCCATGCGCAAGCACAGGGCCATCGCCGCCTCGGTCTCGAGGGCGAGGTCGGCCAGCACGTTGCGCATCAGCGGCTGGTCGATCAGCCGCTTCTGGAAGGCCGAGCGGTTGGCCGCGTGGAACACCGCCTGGGACACCGCCTGGCGCATGATCCCGGTGGTGCCGAGGGCGCAATCGAGGCGCGTGTATGTGGCCATGTCGAGGATGGTCGGAATGCCGCGCCCCTCCTCGCCCACCCGCACCGCCCAGGCGCCGGCGAACTCGGCCTCGCTGGTGGCGTTGGAGCGGTTGCCCACCTTGTCCTTCAGCCGCTGCAAACGCAGTCCGTTCGGCTGCCCGTCCGGCGTGAAACGGGGCATGAAGAAACAGGTCATGCCGCCCGGTGCCTGCGCGGTCACCAGAAAGGCGTCGCACATCGGCGCCGACAGGAACCACTTGTGGCCGACCAGGGTGTATTCGCGGTCGCTGCCGGCTATGGGAATGGCGCGGGTGGAGTTGGCCCGTACGTCGGAGCCGCCCTGTTTCTCGGTCAGGCCCATGCCGATCATGGCGCCGGACTTCTCGGCCACCGGCCGGAAGGCTGGATCGTACCGGCGCGAGAACACCTTGGGCAGCCACTCGGCGGCGATATCCGGCACGGTACGCAAGGTGGGCACGGAACCGAAGGTCATGGTCACCGGGCACAGGGCGCCGCATTCGACCTGCGCCAGCATCATGTACTTGGCAGCGCGCAGGACATGGGCGCCCTGCCGGGGTTCCGCCCACGGCGCCGAATGGATGCCTTCGTGAAAGAGCATCGACAGCATTTGGTGCCAAGCCGGATGGAACTCGACCTCGTCGCGCCGCCGGCCGAAGCGGTCATGCGTCCGAAGAACGGGCGCGTTGGCATTTGCCAAAGCGCCCATTTCCATTGCTTCGGGCGTTCCGCAGCGGGCGCCGCATGCGGAAAGCTCCGCCTCCGCCCACGCCGCCCCCTCGCGGGCGACCCCCTCGCGCAGGGCGGGATCTGATTCGTAGAGGTTGTAGCCCCGCAGGGGCGGCGGCTGGTTGATGATTTCGTGGGTGTCGAAGCCTGCCGTCTGGTTCATGGATCCTTCCTCCCGGTCGTCGCCCGAAGGCAGAAAGCCGTCACGTTGCCAATCAATTCCTCGAGTTCCCGATCCGACAGATGGGCGTCCGGGGCCAGCGGACCGACCAGCGATTCGGCCAAGGCGCCGACGACGCAGGCCGCCGCCACAGGAATGTCGATGGCGACGAATTCTCCGGCCTCCACCCCGTCGCGCAGGATCTGCCGGAAGATGCGGTCGTATGCGCTCCGAAAGCGCAGGCGCTCGGACTCGATCAAGGGATCGACGGGCTCGGCGATCAGCGCATAGGCAAGTCGCCGGGCGCGCGCCGCCCGCGTCGTGAAGACCCGTATCGTGTCCCGCAGGCGGGCCGAAGCGGCATCCTTGCGATCGGCGATCGTCTGAAGTTCGTCGACCTCGCGTTGCGACGCGCGGCGGAACACTTCGGCGAACAGGAAGGGCTTGGAGGGAAAATACCTATAGATCGTGCCCGTGGCGACCCCGGCCCGGCGCGCCACGTCGGACACCTGCACCATACCGAAACCGCCGGCCGCGACCAATTCCCGCGTCGCCGCCAGAATGCCTTGGCGGACGCCGGCCTTGCGCGCCTCGGTGGCAGCAGTCGCCCTATAGACCAAGAAATGAATCTCCATTCATCTCTTGGGCAGGATACAGAGCGGGCTGGGGCGAATCAACCCGTTTGCAGGGCGGCCGCGCGGTTCTTCAGACAGGGGGAATAGCGGCCCTGCCGGCAACGAGAAAGCCGGCGGGGCCGCGCCGGGCAGGTTACTTCTTCAGGATCTTGGCGACCCGATTGTCGCGCAGACGGTAGGCGTCGGGCATGCCCGAGCCGAGCAGCGGCCGCAGGTAGAGGCGGAAGGCGTCGGTGACGTCGGTTCCGGAGGGAGCAATGAACTCGTCCGGCATGACCCGCGTCTTGCCGGCGACCATCTCCAGCGGCACCAGGCGGTAATCGACCGAATAGAAGCCGGTGCGCTCGATCGCCACCGACCCGTCGACGTCGCCCCACATGGCGTACTGGACAGCCTTCTCGCCGACCTCGCGGGCCTCGCGCTGATCGACGTCGGAGACGCAGCCCACGAACGACCGCTGGAGATAGCCGAAGGTGTCGCCGCGCACCCGCTTGATGCCGAGCTTGGCCTTGATCTCTTCGCACAGCAGGTCGGCCAGCGCGCCGGTGCCGGAAAGCTGGACGTTGCCATGGGCGTCCTTTTCGACTTCCTTGGCGAGCTGGGTGATGATCGGCCGGCCGGAGGCGTCGTGGATGCCCTCGCTGACCGCTATGACGCAACGCCCGAAGCGGTCGTAGGTCGCCTTCACGTCGGAAAGGAACCGCTCGACCTCGAACGTGCGCTCCGGCACGTAGATCAGATGCGGACCGTCGTCGGGAAACTTCTTGCCGAGGGCCGAAGCGGCCGTCAGGAAGCCGGCGTGGCGCCCCATGACCACGCCGATGTAGACGCCCGGCAGCGACCAGTTGTCGAGATTGGCGCCCATGAACGCCTGCGCCACGAACCGCGCCGCCGAGGGGAAGCCGGGCGTGTGGTCGTTGCACATGAGGTCGTTGTCGATCGTCTTTGGGATGTGGACGCAGCGCAGCTCGTAATCCGCCTTGCGCGCTTCCTCGTTGACGATCCGCACGGTGTCGGAGGAGTCGTTGCCGCCGATGTAGAAGAAGTATTTGATGCCGTGGGCCTGAAGGACCTTGAATATCTCCTGACAGTATTTCAGGTCGGGTTTGTCGCGGGTGGAACCAAGCGCCGACGACGGGGTGGCCCCCACCATTTCGAGATTGTGGGTGGTTTCCTGCGTCAGATCGAGGAAATCCTCGTTGACGATTCCGCGCACCCCATGAAAGGCCCCGTAGACCAGATCGACGTTCTGGAACTTCCTCGATTCGAGGACGGCACCGACCATCGACTGGTTGATCACCGCGGTCGGGCCGCCTCCCTGCGCGACCAGCACTTTTCCACGCAACATCGTCACTCCTCCTTGTAATCACCGGTATCCAGCCGAGGTCGGCGCAACATAGAGGATCGCCAATCAAAGAGCCAGAGCGCGCGTTGATTGAGCAGCCATTTCAAAGCCATTTTCAGCGCCGCCGCCTTTACTCCACCCCCATAGGGTGGGACTGTCATCACTCGTTAGGTGGTGCCCTTCCCGTCTGTCGGAAGGGGGGTTACGC
This sequence comes from Rhodospirillales bacterium, assembly GCA_019455065.1. Classification (GTDB taxonomy): domain Bacteria; phylum Pseudomonadota; class Alphaproteobacteria; order Rhodospirillales; family Magnetospirillaceae; genus JACFNC01. The sequence continues at coordinate 245,592 of JACFNC010000004.1, read as the reverse complement.
GTTCGGCTGTCCGCAAACCTCCAAACGATAACGACTCTATTTTAGGAAAGTCGCATTCAATCGTATTGCGCGATAGCCCTTTCGTTGGTAGTTTCACACGTCTGTACCGTAAAAATCAGCCCTAGGGAGGGACGAACATGAAGGGTAGATTGGCGATACCCACCATTGCGCTGGCCGCCACACTGGCCGTGCCCGCGATCGCCCAAGCCGACACGCGCATCTCGATCATGGCCGACGCCTGCAACGGTTGCCATGGCACCGATGCCGCCAGCCCCGGCTCGATGCCCGGCTTCAGCAACAAGAAAGCCGATGCCATCAAGAAGGCTTTGATGGAATACAAGGCCGGCACCAAGGAAGCCACCATCATGAACCGCATCGTCAAGGCGTATTCCGATGCCGACCTTGCGGCGATGGCAAACTACTTCGCCGCCAAGAACGCAAAGTAAGGGGGAGCACCGGTCATGACGAAACTCACTCGCCGCACCTTCAATGGGCTGCTGGGAACCGCCGGTCTCGTTTCCGCGTTCGGTATCTCGGGCTGCGCCAACGGTCCCGCCGGCCCGCATGTGGTCGTCGTCGGCGGCGGCTTCGGCGGCGCCACCGCCGCCAAGTACATCCGCCGGCGCGATCCCAACATGCGGGTCACGCTGATCGAGTCGAGCAAGGTGTTCCACACCTGCCCATTCAGCAATGCCGTCCTCGCCGGCTTCAAGGACATGGCCTACATCACCAAGTCCTATGACCGTCTGGCCAGCGCCCACGGCGTGAACGTCGTCAACGACACCGTGGTTGCGATCGATCCCGCGAAGAAGACGGTGACCACCAAGGGCGGTGCGACCTTCACGTACGACCGGTGCATCGTATCGCCGGGCATCGACTTCAAGTGGGGCGCCCTGCCCGGCTATGACCAGGCCGCCAGCGAGATCATGCCGCACGCCTGGAAGGCCGGCGCGCAGACCGCCCTGCTGCGAAAGCAACTCGAGGCCATGCCGGACGGCGGCGTGTTCGTGATCTCCTCGCCCGGCAACCCCTATCGCTGCCCGCCCGGGCCGTATGAGCGGGCCGGTCTGGTCGCCTGGTATTTCAAGCAGAAAAAGCCGAAATCCAAGATCCTGATCCTCGACTCCAAGGACGCCTTCGCCAAGCAGAAGCTGTTCATGGAGGGCTGGGACAAGGCCTATGGCGAGATGATCGAGTGGGTGCCGGCGAACAAGAACGGCAAGGTCCTCAAGGTCGACGCGAAGGGCATGGTCGTCGAGACCGACTTCGACAAGCACAAGGCCTCGGTCGCCAACGTCATTCCGCCGCAACAGGCCGGAGCCATCGCGTTCGCCGCCGGTCTCACCGACGACAGCGGCTTCTGCCCGATTGATCCCGTGACCTTCGAATCGACTCGGCAAAAGGGCATTCACGTGATCGGCGATGCCTGCATCGCCGGCGCCATGCCGAAATCCGGCTACAGCGCCAGCAGCCAGGGCAAGGTGGCGGCGGCGGCGGTCATCGACCTGTTGAACGGCCGCAAGCCCGTGGCGCCATCGTTCATCAATACCTGCTACAGCCTGATCGCTCCGGACTACGGCATCTCGGTGGCCGCCGTCTATGAGGTGGCCGACGGCAAGATCGCCGGCGTGAAGGGATCTGGCGGCGTCAGCCCAGCCGGGGCCAACTACCAGTTCCGCAAGAAGGAGGCGGACTTCGCCGAGGGCTGGTACGCCAGCGTTTCGCAAGACTGCTGGGGCTGAGCCTCCCGGAAATGGAGCGGCCCGCGCGCGCGGGCCGCTCCACTCGCCTCCAAGAAGGCCGAAACGACAAAACAGAATACGCGCCGGCACCGCCGCGCAACGGAGAGAGGGAACGATGTCGAGGACGGTTATTCGGGCTCGTATGCTGGGTGTGCTGGGTGTGATGGCCGCGTTGGCAGCCGCGGTGTGGGTCGGCGGCGGGACGGCCGTCGCGGCGGAGATCGAATCGTCGATCGCACGGGGCGGTCGCCTGTACGACGCGTGGTACATCGAGAACAAGGCCGGCAAGCCGGATGATCCGAACCCCGTCTATCCGAAGGATGCGAAATACGAAAAGGATTCCTGGCGGTGCAAGGAATGCCACGGCTGGGATTACAAGGGCAAGGACGGCGCCTATGGAAGCGGCCGCAGAGCCACGGGCATCAAGGGGATTCGTGGCGCCGCCGGCAAGGATTCGGCAGCGATTGCAGCCATCCTGCGCGACAAGAATCATCCCTACAAGGAAACCATGCTGACCGAACGCGACGTCACCGACCTCGCCAACTTCGTCTCCAAGGGACAGTTCGACGCCGACAAGGTCATCGACGCCCCATCGAAGAAAGCCAAGGGTGACCTCGCCAAGGGCGAGATCTATTACAACACGCTTTGTGCCGGCTGCCATGGCCTCGACGGCAAGAAGGTGACCACCGGACCCGCCCTGGGATCGCAGGCCGGAAACCCGGCACTGATCCTGCACAAGGCCTATAACGGCCAGCCGAACGAGGCAATGCCGGCCCTGCGGTCGCTGGACCCGCAGATCGGCGTGGACCTCGTGGCCTACGTCCAAACCCTGGCGCAATAAGGCCCCGGAGCCACCAGCGCGCCCACATCGGCGGGCGCGCTGATCGACACGAGGACCCCTGCGTACATGTCGAAGCTAGACACCCCCCCAAGGCCGTGGTGGCGGCGTTTGCTGTCGTTCGGCGGCATCGCCAGCTTGGCCGTCGGCGCCCTCCTGTGGATCGGCTTCACGGGCGCGCTCGAATACACCAACACCACGGAGTTCTGCATCTCGTGCCACGAGATGGAACGCACCGTTTATCAGGAGTACAAGCAGAGCGTTCACTACACCAACCCCTCGGGGGTGCGGGCCGAGTGCGCGGACTGCCACGTGCCCAAGGAATTCGCGCCCAAGATCGTGCGCAAGGTGTTGGCCGTGAACGACGTCTATCACACCATCCTGGGCAGCATCGACACCCCCGAGAAGTTCGCGGAAAAGCGGCTGGACCTCGCCGAGCGCGTCTGGGCCTACATGAAGGCGAGCGATTCACGCGAATGCCGGAGTTGCCACTCCTTCGACGCGATGAACATCAGCAAGCAGGCGCCGCGCCCGCAGGAGAAGCACCCCACGGCGATCAAGGATGGCAAGACCTGTCTCGACTGCCATATGGGGGTCGCACATAAACTGCCTCCTTCGGACGATTGATACCCGCCGGCGCATCCGGCAGGGTGCGGTCGTGACGTGGGCACGCGCGGAGGCGGTCGATGAAGCTGGTGCGATACGGAGCGCCCGGGCGCGAACGGCCGGGGCTGGTGGACGAGCAAGGAGAGTTGCGGGACCTGTCGGCGCATGTCGCCGACATCGATGCCGCGGCTCTCTCGCCGTCAGGCCTCGATAACCTCCGGCGTATCGATCCTCGGGGGTTGCCGGTGGTGGAAGCCGGCGCGCGCATCGCCATTCCCGTGTCCGGCATCGGCAACGTCTTGGGCATCGGTCTGAATTACCGCAGCCACGCCGCCGAAGCCGGGATGCCGGTCCCTGACGAGCCGATCGTCTTCAGCAAGCACACCTCGGCACTGAGCGGCCCGTACGACCCCATCCGCCTTCCCCCCGGGTCGGCCAAGACGGACTGGGAGGTTGAGCTCGCGGTTATCATCGGCCGCACTACCCGCCATGTCACCGAGTCCGAGGCATTGGAGTGCGTTGCGGGCTTTGCCGTGTGTAACGACGTTTCCGAACGCAGCTACCAACTCGACCGCGGCGGCCAATGGATCAAGGGCAAGTCCTATGACGGCTTCTTCCCACTCGGCCCCTGGCTGATCACCGCCGACGAGGTGCCCGATCCGCAGGCCCTGCATCTGTGGCTGGACGTCAACGGCGAACGCATGCAGGACGGAACCACCGCCGACATGATCTTCTCCGTGGCCGAGATCGTGAGCTATCTGAGCCGCTTCATGACGCTGCTCCCGGGCGACGTCATCGCGACGGGCACCCCGCCCGGGGTCGGCCTGGGACGGGGCGTGTTCCTGAAGGACGGCGACGTCGTGCGCCTGGGCATCGACGGACTTGGCGAACAGCGCGAAGTGGTGGTCGAGGGATAGCCTCGTTGCATTGGATCGAGGCTTGGGAGTAGGTTTAGCCTGCCCATTCAGCAGGAACCGAGAGTCGATGCGTCCCGAGCTTGCCGCCAAATACGATCTTCGCATTCCGCGCTATACGTCCTATCCGACCGCGCCGCATTTCAGCCCGGCCGTCGACGCACGGAAATATCGTGGCTGGCTCGCCGAACTTCCTGCCGATTCCGCTCTGTCGCTTTATCTTCACATCGCCTATTGCGCCGAGATGTGCTGGTTCTGCGGCTGCCACACCAAGATCACGCGGCAGTACGCCCCGGTCGCCGACTACATGGATGCGCTGTGGCGCGAGGCCGACATGGTGGCGGACGCCCTGCCGACGCGCATGGCCGTCCGTCACATCCACTTCGGCGGCGGCAGCCCGACCATCCTGACCCCCGACGACTTCGTGCGCACCGTGGACAAGATGCGTGAGCGATTCGCCGTGGCGCGGGATGCCGAGATCGCCGTCGAGCTCGATCCCCGCACCGCCGACGAGGACTACGTCAAGGCCATGGCCCGCTGCGGCGTGACGCGCACGTCGATCGGCGTGCAGGACTTCAATCCGGTCGTGCAGAAGGCGATCAACCGCATCCAGCCCTACGAGGTCGTTTCCCAGGTCATCGGCTGGCTGCGCGCCGAGGGGGTCAGCGAGATCAACATGGACCTGGTCTACGGGCTGCCGCATCAGACGGCGGAAAGCCTGATGGAGACCATCGATCAGGCGGTGGCCTTCGCGCCCAGGCGAATCTCGCTGTTCGGCTACGCCCACGTGCCCTGGATGAAGAAGCATCAGCGGCTTATACCGGAAGACGTCCTTCCCGACGCCGTCGAACGCTGGCGCCAGTACACGATGGCGTCGCAGCGTTTCGTCGAGCATGGCTACGTGGCGATCGGGATCGACCACTACGCCCGCGCCGACGACGAGATGGCGCTGGCGCTGCGCGAGAACCGCCTGCACCGCAACTTCCAGGGCTACACCACGGACGCCGCCGACGTATTGCTGGGCTTCGGGGCCTCGGCCATCGGATCGCTGCCCCAGGGTTACGTGGCCAATGAAACCGCCATCAACACCTACAAGCAGACGATCCGCGAGGGCCGTCTGGCGACGGTGCGCGGCATTCCGGTGTCAGCCGACGACCGCCTACGCCGTGCCATCATCGAGCGCCTGATGTGCGACCTGTCTGTGGACGTCGCCGCGGTAGCCGCCCAATACGGTGCCAAGGGATCCGATTTCGAAGAAGAACTCGATTCACTCGGGCCGATGCTGGACGACGGCCTGCTGATCCGCGACGGCCACCGCATCACGGTCACCGAAGAGGGGCGGCCACTGGTGCGCGCCGCCTGCGCGGCCTTTGACCGCTACCTCAAGGCCGGCGAGCAACGCCACAGCCGCGCCGTCTGAGGATTATCGGCGGTTCACTCTACCCGATGCCTCTCCCGCCCGCGGGAGAGGCGCCATCGAGTTCGGTTCCGAAACGCCGTCTGATCTCGGCCGCGACGGTGTCCGCGGCGTTCAGCGGCGGATGCGTCCACGACTCGAGCTTTCCGTTCAGCGGTCTCGCCAGACCCAGCTTGTAGAGTTCCTGATGCAGGGCGGCGTGCTTGTCGGCGACCGAACCTTCCGGCGCGTGAATGAAGACGGGCGCCGCGGTCGCGCAGGCTTCGCAGCACATGGAAACCGAATCGCCGGTGACGACGATCGCGTCGGCCGCGGCCAGAAAGGCGAAATAGGGATTCTCGCCCCCCTCGTCCCAGCGGTAAACCCAACGCGGTTCGGGTAGTTCCGAGAGAAGCGCGGTTTCCGCCGCCTTCCCGGTGCGCCTGCTGGTCGTCACCAGCAGCGAGCCGCCGGACCGGCGAGCCATCTCAGCGGCCTGCCGCGCCAGCCGCCGCGCCGAATCGACGGTGAAGGGATGGGTCTTGGTGGCGCCGCCCACGATCAAGGCGATGCGGGGAACGGGGAAGGCGGCGATCCTTTCCCACCACTTCGCCTTCTCAGCGCCAAGGCGCTCCGGCGTGACACGATGGGGCGCCCCGGTCACCCTCAGCAGGTTGGACGCCGCCGGCATGGGCCCGTCGTGATTGGGAACCGCGATCAGGTCGAAGTCCCGATGCCCAGGCCACCCGGGATCCATGATCTGAATAAGCCTTGCACCGCATTTCCGCTTGATCCAGCGCGCCAGCGGAGCCGTCCGCCGCCCCGCCGCGATGACGAAGGATGGCCAGGGCGGCGTCAAGGCGCGCCGGGTCGCCGGGTCAATCCCGAGGCGCGAGGCGCCGCGCAGCGCGTTGGGCAGACCCGCCAGCGCCGTGTAGCGCACCGTCTTCACCGTGAACGGCACGGTCAGCGCCTCGGCCACGCCCAGACACTGACTGACGTTCCCGGAACGGTCGTCGGCCAGCACCCATACGAGCCCCCCGGGGGAGAGCGCTTCTGCACTGCGCGATACCATGCCGTTGGGCTTACGGGCTGTCCGGCCACATGTCAACGATGCAGGGAACAACGGAGGAGGCGAGCTTGACGCCGCCGCCGCCGCCCCCAATAGGAATCGAAGGGAGGGCGGAACGATGATGAAGGCGAGACGAGGCGAGATCGTCGAGGTCGCCGGCCCCCTGGACGATCTTCGCATTGCCGAGATTGTGGGAACGGGCGCCACGGTGGCGGAACTGACGGAGGCGAAGCGTTGGCTCGCCGGATACAAGCGGACCATCGGCGACGCCGAGGACCTGCGGCCGAGCGTCATTACCAAGGTATGCGACATCCTTCGCGGCGAGGAGCCCGAATGGTTCGACGGGTGACCGCCCGCCATGGCCGCCGCTTCTCCCTTGCAGCGGAAGACCGCCGGCACCGCCCACGTCGGGATCAGCGGATGGAACTACCCGGCCTGGAAGCGCCGCTTCTATGCGGGCATCCCACAGCGAGACTGGCTGGCGCACTGTATGCGCCATTTCAACGCCATCGAATTGAACGCAACCTTCTATCGCTTCCTGCGCCCTGAACTCGTCGCGCAATGGCGCAGCCTCGCCCCGGCGGGCTTCGCCTTCGCCCTCAAGGGGCATCGCTTTATCACCCACAACGAGAGGCTGGTGAACACCACCCCCCTGCTGCACCGCATGAAGGCCGGCGTGGCGCCCCTCGGCGACCGGCTGGCGGTCGTTCTCTGGCAGTTGCCACAGAACCTGCCAAAGGATCTGGGGCGCCTCGACATCTTTGCCGACCTGCTGGACGACTGGAGCGAGGTCCGCCACGCCTTCGAGTTCCGAAATCCCTCCTGGTTCGATCACGACACCGAAACCCTGCTCGCCCGGCGCCGTTTCGCCGTCTGTCTCTCCGCCGGCGCGGAATGGCCGATGTGGCACGCCGTCACCACCGACCTCGTCTATGTCCGCCTCAACGTTCTCGCCCCCGACGCCGACCTCGGCCATTGGGCCCGGTCGGCTCACACATGGTGCGCGGAGGGCCGTGAGGTGCACCTGTACCTGGACGGCGACCCGCAGGGCGACGCACCTTACCAGGCAATGGAGTTGATGAGACGGATCGCAGGCCCATGAAAGCTCTCTATTGCGACCTCTACGCCCTGAACATGGTGCAGGCCTACCTCGACAACGGCATGACCGACGAGGCCGTGTTCGAGTTCTTCGTGCGGCGCCTGCCCCCGGGCCGGAACTTCCTGATGGCGGCCGGTCTTGCCCAGGTCGCGGAATTCCTCGACGGCCTCGCAATCGTGCCCGACGAGATGCGCTGGCTCCGCGAAAGCGGCCGGTTCAAGGGCAACTTCCTCGACTACATGGAGAACTTCCGGTTTTCCGGCGACGTCGACGCGATGCCCGAGGGCACGATCTTCTTCGCCGACGAACCGGTGGTGCGCGTCGCCGCCCCCCTGCCCGAGGCCCAACTCATCGAGGCGCGCCTGATGAACATCCTGCACTTCCAGACGCTGGTGGCCTCGAAGGCGGCGCGCATGGTGCTGGCGGCGGACGGGCGCAGCCTGATCGACTTCGGCTTGCGCCGCACCCACGGTGCCGAGGCCGGCCTGTTCGCGGCGCGCGCGGCCTACCTTGCCGGCTTCGACGGCACCGCCACGGTGGCCGCCGGGCTCGCCTACGGCATCCCGGTCGCGGGCACCATGGCGCATTCCTTCATCCAGGCCCACGACAGCGAGACCGCGGCCTTCGAGCATTTCGCGCGGGCGCGGCCCGAGGGGCTGGTCCTTCTGCTCGACACCTACGACACCGAAGAGGCGGCGCACAAGGTGGTCGCCCTGGCGGGGCGCCTCGCCAACGAGGGCATCACCGTATCGGGCGTGCGCCTCGACAGCGGCGACCTTGCGGACCACGCCCGCAAGGTGCGGACGATCCTGGATGCGGCGGGCCTGAACAAGATCAGGATTCTCGTCAGCGGCGGCATCGACGAGGAAACCATCGCGGCGCTATCCACGGCCCCGGTGGACGGCTTCGGCGTCGGCGGCAGCCTGGTCACCTCGAGCGATCACCCAGTGCTCGACACCGCCTATAAGCTCCAGGAGTATCGCGGACTGGCCCGACGCAAGAAATCCGAGGGCAAGGCGACCTGGCCCGGCCGCAAGCAGGTGTTCCGTCAATACCAGCCCGACGGGAAGATGTTCCAGGATACCTTGGCGCTGGAGGGCGAAACGTTCCCTGGCGAGCCGCTGTTGGTGCCGGTGATGCGCGGCGGCCGGCCGCTCGCCCCCCTGCCCGATCTGGCGGCGATCCGACGCCACGCCGCCGCGCAACGCGACCGCCTGCCGGACGCGGTGGCGCGCCTGGAGCGCGGCCCGCCCTACGAGGTGCGCGTCTCGGCAAGGGTCCGCGCCCTGGCCGACGAGGTCGACCGGCGGGTCGCCGCCCAGGATCGGGCCGACAAGGCGAGCCGATGACCTCTCGGCCCGCCCGACCTCAACGCCCCTTGAATTCGGGCCGGCGCTTCTCCTGGAAGGCGCGCAAGCCCTCGGCATAGTCCTCGGTCGCCAGGAACTCGTAACACTCGTCCAGTTCGGCCGCCGTGATCGCGGGCGCCGACGACAGGCGGGCCACGAACTTCTTGTGCCAGCGGTTGACCAGCGGCGCCCCGGCGACGATGCGCTTCACCGTCGCCGCCACCTCGCCTTCAAGCTCCGGGTCCGCCACCACACGGTTGATCAACCCCTTGCCCAGCGCCTCGGAGGCGTCGAACACCCGCGCCTCGAGCAGGATTTCCAGGGCCACCGCCGGCCCGACCAGGCGCTGGATGGCGGCGATCTCGGGATAGGCCATGACCACGCTGATGCGCCCGATGGGCACGCCGAACCGGCCCGATTCGCCGCTGATCCTGAGATCGCACATCGCTGCCAGTTCCAGGCCGCCGCCGACGCACGGGCCGTGTATGGCGGCGATGACCGGATGGCGGCATTCGCGAACCGCCCGCAGGCCCTCGCGCATCACGCCGTCATAGCGCTTGGCCGCCGCGGCGTCGGCACGCTCGGTCTCAAACTCGGCAATGTCGGCGCCGGGCGCGAACGCCTTGTCGCCGGCGCCGCGCAGCACGACGCAGCGCACCGTCTCGTCGGCGTTAAGCGTCGAAAATGCCTCCGCCAGGCCGCGCCACATGGCGAGGTTGAGCGCGTTCATCTTGTCCGGTCGATTGAGGAGAACCGTGGCGACGGGCCCGTCGCGCACCACTTTGATTGCGTTCGTCATCGAATCCCCTGGTCAGTCGTGAGGACGGGCGGTAACTATGGCGCCGCGTCGCGGGCGGCCGGCATCCTAGCCGATCAGGGCGGCGCGGGGAATTGTGCCCGATCGCTTTTCCCCGTAAACAGTGGCCATCGGGGCCAGAGGCATGGGGTAATGTGATGCAGACCGTTTCGCGCACGCCGGACCAAAAGCAGGCGGGACTGACCACCGCCAGGATACTGCTCGAGCTCAAGGCCGTGAATTTCCGGCCGGAACAGCCCTACATCCTGACCTCGGGCTGGGCCAGCCCTGTCTACATCGACTGCCGCAAGGTGATCTCGTTCCCGCGCGCCCGGCGCAAGATCTGCGAACTCGCCGCCGCCGCCATCACCCGCGATGTCGGGTTCGAGTCGATGGAGGCCATCGCCGGTGGCGAAACGGCCGGCATCCCCTACGCCGCCTGGATTTCGGACCAGTTGGCCTTGCCCATGCTGTATGTGCGCAAGCAGCCCAAGGGCTTCGGCCGCAACGCCCAGATCGAGGGCGACTTCAAGGAAGGCGACCGGGTGGTCCTGGTCGAGGACCTGGCCTCGGACGGCGCCAGCAAGGTCAATTTCTGCAATGCGCTTCGCACCGCCGGCGCCACCGTCAATCACGCCTTCGTGGTGTTTTTCTACGGCGTCTTCCCGGGCGCGCTGAAGACGCTGGAGGAGATCGACGTCCACCTGCACTACCTCGCCAACTGGTGGGACGTGCTCGACGTGGCCGAGCAGGGCGGCTACTTCCAGAAATCCGCGCTCGACGAGGTACGCAAGTTCCTCCACGACCCCGTGCAATGGTCGTCCATGCACGGCGGCAAGGGGGCGTAGGGGGGCCGATAAAGCCCGTCATTGCGAGGAGCGTAGCGACGAAGCAATCCAGCCTGCGCCGGCGGCACTGGATCGCTTCGCCTGCGGCTCGCAATGACCTAGCTTCGATCACCCCCGCCCGCCACCGGCAGCGTCACGGTCACGGTCAGGCCGCCGCCCTCGCGGTTGGCGAGGGTGACGTCGCCGCCGTGCCCGCGCACGACGTTGCGGGCGACAGCCAAGCCGAGGCCCGTGCCCCCGGTCTCGCGGCTGCGCGAGCGCTCCAGCCGGTAGAACGGGGCGAAGACGCGTTCCTGTTCATCCGGCGGAATGCCGGGGCCGTCATCGTCGACCCCCACCACTATCTCACCGTGCCGGTGCTCCATCCTCACCCGGGCACGAAGCCCGTATCGCACGGCGTTGTCGATCAAATTGGCGAAGGCGCGCTTCAGGGCGGTCGGCCGCGCCTCGACGACCAGGCTGGCCGGCCCGTCGTAGGCGGCCTCGCGCCCGGCCGCCACGGCGTCGTCGCACAACCCCTGCAGCAGCGCCGCGACGTCGACCTGGCGCCTCGGCTCGCGGGTGACGTCGTCGCGGGCGAAGGACAAGGTGGCGGCGATCATCGCCTCCATCTCGGCGAGATCGGCCAGCATCTTCTCGCGCTCGCTCTCGTCTTCGACGAATTCGGCGCGCAGGCGCATTCGCGTGATCGGGGTGCGCAAATCGTGCGACACGGCGGCCAGCATCTGCGTGCGGTCCTCGATGAAGCGGCGCAACCGGGTTTGCATTTCATTGAAGGCGTGGGCGGCGCGGCGCACCTCGCGCGGCCCCTTCTCGGGCAGGGGCGGCGCCGCGACGTCGACACCGAGGCGCTCGGCGGCATTGGCGAAGGCGGCGAAGGGACCGGTGGCGCGCCGCACCGCCCATACCGACAGCGCCCCCACGAGCAGCAACGTCAGGACGATGGGAAAGGTGAAGCGGGGGCGCCATAGCGGCCCGGCGAGATCGAGCGGCGCGGCGAAATTGAGCCAACTGCCGTCGTTCAGCCGCACCGACATGCGCACCACTTTGCCCTCGGCGAAGCCATTCATCATGCGGTGCCCCCGCCCGTCGGGCTCGACCGCCTCCCAGCGCGGAAGATACTGCCGGCCGGCCCAAGGCGGCGCGAAGCCGTCGCCGATGCGGCCCACCGCCACGCGCACGGTCTCCACTCCAAGGCGCTCGCGCACCGTGTCGCGGATCGTCTCGGCCAGGCCGGTCGCCGCCTCGTTTGACACCGAGGGCATCCAGCCCCAGCCGACCCGCAGGCCCGGCACGTCGAGGGCACGCAGCACGCGGCGGCGCTCGTCCTGCGGCGTTTCCTCCATCAGGGTGACGATCGCGGCGACGCGGTCGGCGGCCAGGCGCCCACCGACGGCGGCCAAGGTGTCGTGCCGGTTGGTGGCGAAAATGACCAGCGCGACCGCCTGCGACAGCAGAAGCCCCACGACCAGCACGAGGACGGTCCAGCCGGCGATGCTGTCGGGAAGCATGCGGCGCATCAGCGCTCGACCTCGGGCGTGAAGATGTAGCCGCCGCCGCGCACCGTCTGGATGATCCGCGGGTCCTTGCTGTCGGCCTCGATCTTGCGGCGCAGGCGGCTGACCTGGATGTCGATGCTGCGATCGAACGGCGCGGCCGCGCGGCCGCGGCTGAGGTCGAGCAGCTGGTCACGGCTGAGCACGCGCCTGGGGTGCTCGACGAAGGCCTGGAGGAGGTCGAATTCACCCGCCGAGAGCGCCACCACCACGCCCTCCGGGCTTTCCAGCCGCCGCGTCGCGAGGTCCAGGGTCCAGCCAGCGAAACGCAACGCCGAACCGCCCGGCTTTCCTGGCCTGGGCAACGCCGACCCGCGGCGCAGCACGGCCTTGATGCGGGCCAGGAGTTCGCGCGGGTTGAACGGCTTGGGGAGGTAGTCGTCGGCCCCCATCTCGAGCCCGACGATCCGATCGGTATCCTCGCCCATGGCAGTCAGCATGATCACGGGAAGGGGGGACGTCGCCCTGAGGCGGCGGCAGAGCGACAGGCCGTCTTCGCCGGGAAGCATCAGGTCGAGAACGACCAGATCGATCCTCCAGTCGGACAGCGCCTTGTTCATCTCCGCGCCGTCGCGCGCCGTGGTCACGCGCAGGCCGTGCCTGGCCAGGAAGCGCGCCAGCAGATCGCGAATTTCGCGGTCGTCGTCCACCACCAAAATATGCGGGCTTTGTTCCATGCGCGCATTATAGCCGCGCCGCCACCCGCCGCCCGGGTTTTTGGTAACCGCCGGTAACGGAGCGCTCGTTGGTTACATACGGTTACACTTTAGCGGCCAACCCGACATGGTCCCGTTACATGGCGCTGTTCAGATACCCCCAGCAATAACCAGCACGAGAGGGTATTCGATGAACCGCATCGCCAAGACCGCCGTCGCCCTTGGGCTCGCCGCCGCCGTCGTCGGCACGGCCGGCGTCGCCGCCGCGCGCGGCTTCCATGACGGCCCCTGCCGCGGCGGGCCCGGAATAGAGGGGCATGGCCGCATGAGCTCCATGATGGGGCCCCTGGGCATGTTCGGCCCCGACGCCAAGGCCGACAAGCAACTCACCGCCGACGATGCCAAGGCCATCATCAACGGCTTCGTCGCCATGCGTGGCAACAAGCGGCTGAAGGCCGGCGAGGTCACGGAGAAGGACGCCGACACCCTGGTCGCCGACGTGGTCACCGTCGACAACTCGCTGGTGCAGCGCTTCGAGATCAACCGCAAAACCGGTCGTTTCACGCCCATCCAATGAATGCGGGCCCGGCGGACGCTCGCGTCCGCCGGCACCAACCACATTTCGCGATTCTCGCAACGGCCGGCCATCTCTACCCTGCCGTTCGTGGACACCCCCGACAGCGGAGGTTAACCCGTTCATAGCCGTAACGGCTCGTTAGGACATAGACGGGAAGATTAGCCGAACGCTGTCAAAGGTGCCCGATGACCGAGTTGATCGCCGCGCTTCTGTCCTGGATCGCCCTGCACACCGGCTTTGCCGTCGGCGCGCACCCCGAAGTCAGGCTTGTGTCCCTGTCCGAATTGACCGAGCGCTACCATCAAGGCGGACATCCGCACCGCAGCGGCATGCGGGTGGTGGCGCTTTACAATCCCGCGACCGCGACGGTCTATCTGTCGAAAAACTGGAAGCCCGACAGCGTGGTAGACCAGAGCAAGCTTCTGCATGAACTCGTCCATCACCTGCAATTGACCAACCGCGTGCCGCGGCTTTGCACGGGCGAACTCGAGCGGCAGGCCTATGAATTGCAGGCCGCCTGGCTCGCGGAGCAAGGGGTCGTCACGCCCTACAACGTGATGCAGGTCGACCCCTTCACAGTGAAGGTCCTGTCCCTCTGCGGCGGTTGAGCCGCCGACAGGCAAGCTGGACCTGACGGCCGCGAGTCCCGATGTTAGGATGCGCCGGTCCGTTGGAGCTTGCCGATGCCGTCCATCCGCCGACGCACCCTCTGGGTCGCCCTTCTTCTAGGTCTGTTCGTCGCCGCGGCGGACCGGCCGGCGGCGGCGCAAGCCAAGGACCAACTCGTCATCGGCATAACGCAGTTCCCCAGCACCTTTCATCCCGCCATCGACGCGATGATGGCCAAGTCCTTCATTCTGGCCATGACCGCGCGGCCGGTGACCGCCTACGACAAGGACTGGAACCTCGTGTGCATGCTGTGTGTCACGCTGCCGACCATCGAGAATGGGTTGGCCGTTCCCGAGACGCTGCCCGACGGGCGCACCGGCGTGGCCATCACCTATACACTGCACCCGCAGGCCACCTGGGGCGACGGCACGCCGGTGACCAGCCGCGACGCCGTCTTCACCTGGGAAGTCGGCCGCCATCCCCAAGGCGGCCTAACCAACGTCGAGACCTTCCAGCGCATCCTCTCGATCGACGTAAAGGACGACAAGACGTTCACCCTGCACGTCGACCGCCTGACCTTCGATTACAACGCCTTCGCCCTCAGCCTGCTGCCCGCCCATCTCGAGCGCGAGGCTTTCGCCAACCCCGCCGAATACAAGAACCGCACCACCTACGACGCCGCCACCACCAACCCCGGCCTGTATTTCGGCCCCTATCGGATAACCGAGGTGGCGCGGGGCTCGCACGTGGTGCTGGAGGCCAATCCGACCTGGTACGGCGAGAAACCCCATTTCCCCCGCATCGTGGTCCGGACCATCGAGAACACGGCGGCGCTTGAGGCGAACCTGCTGTCGGGCTCGATCGACTACATCGCCGGCGAACTCGGCCTCAGCCTGGATCAGGCCCTGGCGTTCGAGCGGCGCCACCGCGACCGTTTCGAAGTGGTCTTCAAGCCGGGGTTGGTCTACGAGCATATCGATCTCAACCTCGCCAACCCGGTTCTCGCTGACCGCCGCGTCCGGCAGGCCCTGCTCTACGGCATCGACCGTGAGGCGATGAGCCAACAGCTTTTTGACGGCCGCCAGCCGGTCGCGCACAGCAACGTCAACCCGCTGGACTGGGTTCATGCCGAAGACCTGCCGAAATATCCGCACGACCGCGCCAAGGCCGCGGCGCTGCTGGACGAGGCCGGCTGGCGGCCGGGCGTTGGCGGCCTGCGCCGCAACGCCAAAGGCGAGCCGTTGTCGCTGGAACTGATGACCACGGCCGGCAACCGCAGCCGCGAACTCGTTCAGCAGGTGCTGCAAAGCCAGTGGCGCGCTTTGGGAATCGACGTACGCATCCGCAACGAGCCGGCGCGTGTGTTCTTCGGCGAGACCGTGACCAAGCGAAAATATTCCGCCATGGCGATGTTCGCATGGATCAGCTCGCCCGAGAGCGTGCCTCGCACCACGCTGCATTCCAGCCAGATCCCGACGGCGGAGAATAACTGGTCGGGCCAGAACACCACCGGCTTCAGCGATCCAAGAATGGACGAGATCATCGATCGCATCGAAATCGAGCTCGACCGCGCCAAGCGAAAGGAGCTGTGGCGGCGGCTTCAGCATCTTTATGCCGATGAATTGCCCGTGCTGCCGCTGTATTTCCGGGCCGACGCCTACATCCTGCCGCGCTGGCTGAAGGGCGTGGAGCCGACCGGGCATCAGTTCCCCACCACCCTCTGGGTCGAGCGTTGGCGCGCCGAGAGGTGACCCGGTACCCGGCGCCATGATGCGGCACCTCCTGTCGCGGCTGGGTCAGGCGGTCGTCGTCATGATCGTCATGTCGTTCGTCATCTACGGACTGATGGGTTTGATGCCCGGCGACCCGATCGACGTCATGATCGCGACCAATCCCAACCTGACGGCTGCGGACGCCGAGCGTCTGCGGGCGCTCCACGGCCTCGACCAACCGCTGCTCGAACGCTATTGGAACTGGCTGAGCGCCGTGGCCGGCGGCGACCTCGGCTATTCGCGACTGTTCGGCCGCCCGGTGCTGGAGGTGATGGCCGCCCCCCTGGGCAACACCGCGCTGCTGATGTCGCTCAGCCTGCTGATGGCCCTCGCGGTCGCCCTGCCGCTCGGGGCGGCGGCGGCGCTCAGGCCTAACTCGATTTTCGACCGCCTGGTCAACCTCCTCGCCTTCGCCGGGATCTCGATGCCGGTGTTCTGGCTGGCGCTGATGCTCATCATCGTCTTCGCGGTGATGCTCGGCGTGCTTCCCGCCGGCGGCGTGCAGACGGTGGGCGGCGGCGATCTTGTCGACCGCGCCCGCCATCTCGTCCTGCCGGTGGCCACCCTGTCGGCGGCATCGATCGGCCAGTACGTCCGCCACATGCGAGCCGCCATGATCGAGACCCTGCGCAACGACTACATTCGCACCGCGCGCGCCAAGGGCGCCGGCTGGGTACGGGTGGTGACGCGACACGCGCTGCGCAACGCGTTGATCCCGGTGGTCACCATCCTCGCCCTCGACGTCGGCACGCTGTTTTCGGGCGCCCTGATCACCGAGACCGTGTTCGCCTATCCGGGAATGGGCAAGCTGATCTTCGACTCGATCATGGGCAGCGACTTCAATCTGGCGCTGACGGCGCTGCTGCTGGCCACGGGGCTGACCCTGCTCGGCAACCTTCTGGCGGACGCGGCCTATGTCTGGCTCGATCCGCGGACGGCGCGGCGATGAAGCGCGGATCGCCGCTGGCCGCCGCCCTGCGCCGCTTCCGCCGCAACCGCTGGGCCGTGGCCAGCCTGATCGCCCTGGCCGTGATCGCCGCCGCCGCGGCGGCGGCGCCCCTGATCGAGGCTATGCTGGGCATCGACCCCGAGGCGGTCGACCTGCTCGCCCGCAACGCCCCGCCGTCGGTCGCCCATCCCCTGGGTACGGACGAACTGGGGCGCGACGTGCTCGCGCGCCTTCTGCGCGGCGGACAAATTTCCTTGGCGGTGGGGCTGGCGACGGCGGTGATCGCGGCGGTGATCGGCACCATCATCGGCCTGCTGGCCGGCTATTACGGCGGCCCGCTCGACGCCCTGCTGATGCGGCTGACCGACGGCGTGATCGCCCTGCCGCTGCTGCCGCTGCTCATCGTGCTGGCGGCCGTCGACCCGAGCAAGCTGGGACTGGCGCCCGAGGTGCTGCAATCGCCGCTGGCGGGGGTGGGGCGGATCGTCGTCATCATCGCCCTGATCGGGTGGACCACCGTGGCGCGGCTGGTGCGCGCCGCGACGCTGGCGGTGCGCAGCCGCGAGTTCGTACGGGCGGCGGTGGCGGTGGGGGCCGGACCCGCGCGCATCATGCTCCGCCACATCCTGCCCAACGTGGCCTCGCCGATCATCGTCGCAACCACCCTCAGCGTCGGCAACATCATCCTGCTGGAGAGCGCCTTGTCCTTTCTCGGCCTCGGCGTCCAGCCGCCGCTGCCGTCGTGGGGCAACATGCTGACCGGGGCGCTGGAGCTGATCTGGTCGGCCCCGGCGCTTGCGGTGTGGCCGGGCGCCCTGATCTTCCTTACCGTGCTCGCGTTCAACTTCCTCGGCGACGGGCTTCAGGACGCCCTCGACCCCAAGGCGGAGACGATGCAGGTGCGGGCCTGACCTAGCCCCGCGTCGCCAGCGCAACGCCGACCACCGCCACCGCCATCCCCACCAGGGCCAGCGGCGACAGAGTCTCGCCGAAGGCGAAGAAGGCGATCAGCGCCGTCATCGGTGGCACCAGATAGAACAGGCTGGCCACCTTCGAGGCGCTGCCCAAGCGGATCAGTCTGTACAGCAGGGTGATCGCCCCCACCGACAGAATGACCGTCAACCACGCCAGCGCGAAAACGAACTCGCCGGACCAAGCGATCATCATGGTCTCGAAACTCAGGGCAAGGGCGCCCATCATGGCCGCCGAGGCGGCGAACTGGATGACCGCCCCGGTGCGCAGGTCCATTCGCCCCCCATGCCGCTTCTGATAGATCGTTCCCGCCGTGATGCCGAGGAGGGCGGCGACGGTGAACGGCAAGCCGTAGAGGCCGCCACCCGTTCCCAGCTTGTGCGCCACGACCAGCGCGATCCCAGCCAATCCAAGGGTCAGCCCAAGCCACTGGCGGCCGCTCACCCGCTCGCCCAGGAATGGCCCCGCAGCCACCGCGGTGAGAAGCGGCTGCAGCCCGACCACCAGGGCCGTCACCCCCACCGAGAGGCCGTGATGAATCGCCGCGAATACACCCCCCAGATACACCCCATGCACCAACAGACCGGCGACGGCGGCGTGCCCCGCCTCACGCCACGTTCTGGGCCACGGTGCACCCGCCATGGCGGCGATCGCCGCCATTATCGCCGCGACGATGACGAATCGCGTGAACAGGAAAGTGTACGGCTCGGCATAGGGGAGGCCGTACTTGGCGCCGATGAAGCCGGTGCTCCACAAGACAACGAAAAGGCCCGGGGCGATGGCGGCGAAGGGGTCGCGGGCGGAGGCAGGGGTCATGGCGGGGACTGTAGCCGAGCCGGCCGGTGCCGCCAACAAAATCGGCACACCTATGCCGAATTACGGGGACGGGCCGCCGGCACCCTCGTGTCGGGGGGGCGGAATGGGAAGATCGTCGCGACTTCAGGACCAAATCGTAAAATTTTACCGAATTCTGCTGAATTGACACGACGTGCATAAAGAATGGCGGCCGACAGCTTTTCGGTGTATTGTTCGTTAAGCCAGTCGGATGAGCGGAGTTCTGACGTTTTATGAGCCCATCTCGCTTGAAGATTTACGCCTCACTCCGGCGTTATTGCCAAGACGACCGCGGGGCTACCTCGGTCGAATATGGCCTCGTCACCGCGCTCATCGTATTGATGACGGTCGCGGCCATGGAACTGACCGGGTCGGGTGTGGCGAACATCCTTACCTACATGTCCACCACGATCGACAACGCCGGCAGCTGACCCGATCGACGTCCATGGCGAAGGATGAAACCTACCGCGCGCTCGTCGCCGCCATCGAGAGATTGCACAGGCATTTCCTGGACGTCCTGCGCGCCGAACTGTTGCGGCTCGAGATCGGCGACGTCAATGCCGTCCAGGCGCTGCTCGTCCACAACATCGGCTCGAACGACGTGATCATCCGCGACCTGCGGGATCGCGGCTACTATCACGGCTCCAACGTCTCCTACAACATCAAGAAGCTGACCGAACTCGGCTATGTCGAGCAGGAACGCAACAGCCAGGACCGCCGGTCGGTCCGCCTGCGCCTGACCGCGCGCGGCACGGACTTGAGCGCGGTCATAGGCCGCCTGCAGTCCCGCCTCGTCCAGCGCCTGCACGTCGCCGAGGATGAACTGGCGGCGGCCGGCCGGACGCTGCGGGCCCTGGAAGAGACATGGGCGACCACGGTGCGGGACGAGCAACCGGATGATGCCGGCTGAGCCACCGTGCCGGCCGGCTCAGGAAATCAGGATTGGCCCGGACCGGCCACGCCCTTCGATGCCAGTTCGGTAAGCGCTTCCCGGGCCTGAGGGTCGCCGGCGGCGGCGGCGGCCTTGAGCCAGCGCACCGCCTCGAGAAAATTAGGCTTCTTTCCTTTGCCGTAGAGGTTGGCCAGCCCGACCTTTGTCTGGGCGGCCACGTCCCCGCCTTCGGCGGCGCGCTTGTACCATTTGTAGGCCTCGGCGAACGACATCGGCACACCGCGCCCGGATTCGTAGTATTCGGCCAGTCTGCGTTGCGCCCCGACATGATTCGCCTCGGCGGCGCGTTTCAGCCAACTCCAGGCCTTTGTCTCGTTGGCATCGACACCATCGCCGTTCTCGAACATCGTGGCCAGGCGGTACTGCGCTTCTGCGTCTCCGGCCCGGGCCTGATTCTCGAAAGCAACAAGCGCGGTCGCGAAATCCCGCGCCTCGTAGGCCGCAATGCCGGAGGCGAGGTCGGCCTTCGCCGGCATCGAAGCCGCCGAAATCAGAACCGCCGCGACAAGCAATCCTCGTGCGTTCATTCCGCTCACCGTTTACCGACCCTTCACCGTATCATCGTGACGAAGAAACCTGCAAAGGAAAGTGACCGTCGACACAGTCCCTTCGCATAGCATTTATTAAGACAGCCTTGATGTAGCAGTGGTTAACGGCTATCAAAGAGAAATGGAAGCGGGGACCGACGTGGAGACAGGACTGCCGAGTCCTTCCGGCGAGGAAGCCGCCCGCGCGGTCGCCAGGATGCGGGTCCTGGTCATCGAGCCCGATCCGCTGTCGGCGCGCATCCTCAAGGCCAAGCTGGAAAGCTGGAACTTCGTCGTGCAGGTCGAGCAGGACGGGCGCGCCGCCATGGAATGGCTGGCCGCGCAACCCTATCGGATCGTTCTGTTCAATCTGGAGGATCCCAGGGCGGGCGGACTGGAAACCTGCAGAAAGCTGCGCTCGCTCCCCCTTCCCCGCTACACCTATGTGATCGGGTTCGCGGCGAACGGGGGCAAGCGGCTGCTGGTGGATGCCTTCGACGCCGGAGTCGACGACGTGGCGATGAAGCCGTTTCACGTGCCCGAGTTGCGCATGCGCGTGAACCGAGCCAGGCAGGCGATCGAGCATGAGGACGCATTGTTCATGGGCGGGGGCACCTGCCCGTCCACCGGCCTCCTCAACCGCAGCGCCTTCGCACAGTTTCTGCGTGTCATTCTGGCGCAGGCGCGACGGACGAGAACGCGGGCGGCGCTTGTGTTCGTGCGCATCGAGAACGCCCAAGACATCTTCCGCCGGCACGGCTACCAAGCCCTGCACGACCTGGTCCGCGAACTGTCGACCCGTTTGCCTAACGTGCACCGGACCAGCGACTTGCTGGCGAAGACGCGTGATGACGAGTTCTGCATGCTGCTGCAGAACACCCACTGGGACCTCTGCCGCCCCGTCGTCGAGAAGATCGAGGCGATCAGCAGAGAGGTGGCGGTCGAGATGCGCGGCCAGCCAGTGCGCCCCCGCCTGGCCATCTCCGTCGTCAACTTTCCGGGCGACGGCGACAGCGTGGAGTCGCTGCTGCGCGGGGACGGGGCCATTCGCCTCGGCGATGCGGAGGACGATTCGCCGGCACCCGACAGCCCCATCGTGATCGTTTAGAGTTTGTTGCAATCGGCGGCGGAATCTCTGGCGCGGCTCAGCCCACCGGGATGGCCGGAAAGACCTTTGACGGCGCGCCGATCTCATGTCGCCCGTCGATCAGCGCCAGTTCCCGTCGCCCCAGATCGAGCGTGCGGCCGAGGATGGCGTAAAGGCTCGACACCGCCAGCGCCAGCGCCTCGGGAGGCGGCGTGCCGGACAGCAGGCGGCCGAGGAACAGGGCGGACAGCACGTCGCCCGATCCGCTCGGGGGAAAGGGAAGCGCCCAGAGAGGCGTGCGGACGAGCCAGGCGCCGTCGGCCGTGGCCAACAAAGTTTCGATGCAGCCGGGTGGCGCCTCCGAGCGCAGAAGGCTGGTGACCACCACCATCCGCGGCCCACGGCCACGCAGGGCGTCCGCCGCGGCGATCGCCTTTTCGAGGGTGTGGGCGGCCATGCCGGTCAGCATCTCCAACTCGAACTGGTTCGGCGTGACGATGTCGGCCGCGGAGATCGCCTTCTCGGCCAAAAACTCGGGCACCCCCTCGCGTACGAAAACGCCCTTTCCGACATCGCCGATCACCGGATCGCAGCAGTACAGTGCGACCGGATTGGCCGCACGCACCGCCGCCACCGCGTCGACGACCGCGCCGCCGATCTCGGCGTCGCCGAGATAGCCGCTCAGCACGGCCACGCAGTCCCCCAGCCGCCCCTGCTCCTCGATGCCCCGCACCACCTCGCGGACATGGCCGGCGGAGAAAACGTCTCCGCGCCAACGCCCATAGCCGGTGTGGTTGGAGAACTGCACGGTGTCCACCGGCCACACCTCGTGCCCCAGGCACTGGAGAGGAAACACCGCGGCGGAATTGCCGACGTGACCGTAGGCCACGCTGGACTGGATGGACAGAATCGACATTCTCGGTACCGCGTTACCGGATTGCTGCGGCGCAACCTTGCCATGACCGCGGCTTCGTTGCTAGTGTTCCGGCCCGTTACCGGGGTTTTCAGCCAGGAGTAGGCCGCCATGGCAGCAGTCGCGCGCCCGCGTCGCAGTGTTCTCTACATGCCCGGATCGAATCCACGGGCGCTGGATAAGGCCAGGACGCTGCCCGCCGACGGCCTGATCTTCGACCTCGAGGACGCGGTCGCCCCCGATGCCAAGGAGCAGGCGCGCACCCAGGCTTGCGAGGCGCTGCGCGCCGGCGGCTACGGACTGCGGGAGATCCTCCTGCGGGTGAACGGGCTTGCGACGCCTTGGGGCTTCGCCGATCTGGTCGCAGCGGCCACTTCTGGCGCCCATGCGGTGCTGCTGCCCAAGGTCGAGAGCGCCGACATGGTGCGCCAGGCCGAACAGGTGCTGCAGGCCAACGGCGCACCCGACGATCTGGGCATCTGGTGCATGATGGAGACGCCGCGCGGCATTCTCGAAGCAAAGGAAATCGCGCAGGCCAGCCCCCGCCTCGGCGGCTTCGTCATGGGCACCTCGGATCTCGCCAAGGACCTGCATTGCGCCCACACCCGCGACCGCCTGCCGATGATCACCAGCCTCGGCCTGTGCATGCTGGCGGCGCGCGCGTCCGGTCTTGCCATCGTCGACGGGGTCTACCTCGACCTCAACGACGACGAGGGCTTCGAGAATTCCTGCCGCCAAGGCGCCGAACTGGGCTTCGACGGCAAGACCCTGATCCACCCCAGGACCATCGACGCGGCCAACCGCGCCTTCGCGCCCTCGGAGGCGGAGGTTGAGTGGTCGCGCCGCATCATCGCCGCCCACGCCGAGGCCGCCGCCGCCGGCAAGGGCGTGGTGGTGGTCGACGGCAAGCTGATCGAAAACTTGCACGTCGCCAACGCGAAACGCCTGGTCGCCCTGGCCGAGCAGATCGCGGCGATGTCGGCCTAGTCACGACGGACAACTAACTGGCGTCATTGCGAGCCGCAGGCGAAGCAATCCAGGGCCACGGCCGGCCTGGATTGCTTCGTCGGCAAGGCCTCCTCGCAATGACAAGGATTCGTTGGGAGCGAACATGACCAAGACCAATCCGGGCAACTTCTTCGAGGACTTCCGGCTGGGGCAGGTGATCCGCCACGCCACCCCGCGCACCGTCACCTCGGGCGACGTCGCCTTGTACACGGCCCTGTACGGCAGCCGTTTCGCGCTTGCCTCTTCGGACGAGTTCGCCCGCGGACTTGGCCTGCCGCAGGCCCCGGTCGACGACCTGCTGGCCTTCCACGTCGTCTTCGGCAAGACGGTCCCCGACATCTCGCTGAACGCCGTGGCGAACCTGGGCTACGCCGACGGCCGCTTCGGCGTGCCAGTCTATCCGGGCGACACCATCCGCACCGTGTCCGAGGTCATCGGCCTGAAGGAGAACTCGAACCGCCAGACCGGCGTCGTCTACGTGCGCTCGACGGGATACAACCAGAATGACGAGATCGTGCTCGAATACGCCCGCTGGGTCATGGTGCGAAAGCGCGACAAGGACGCCCCGGCGCCAGAGGAACGGGTCCCCGACCTGCCCGGCGCGGTCCCGGCCGACGCCCTGCGCGTGCCGGCGGGACTGGAGATGGGGGCGTTCGATTGCGCACTCGCCGGCTCCCCCCATTACTGGGACGACTACGCGGCCGGCGAACGCATCGACCACGTCGACGGCATGACCATCGAGGAGGCGGAGCACGCGATGGCCACCCGCCTCTACCAGAACACCGCCAAGGTGCACTTCAACCAGCACACCGAGAAGGACGGCCGTTTCGGGCGGCGCCTCATCTACGGCGGCCACGTCATCAGCCTGGCGCGCGCCCTGTCGTTCAACGGCTTGGCCAACGCGGTCAAGGTCGTCGCGATCAACGGCGGGCGCCACGTCGCCCCCTGCTTCGCCGGCGATACTGTTTACGCCTGGTCGGAGATCCTGGAAAAGGTCGAGATTCACGGCCGTCACGATGTCGGGGCGCTGCGGCTGCGCACCGTCGCCACCAAGGACCAGCCATGCGCGGCAACGCCTTTCAAGACCGCGGAGGGCGGTTATGATCCGGCGGTGGTGCTTGATTTCGACTATACGGTGCTGGTGCCGCGGCGGCCGTGAAGGCGGCGGGTGGCATCGCTCACGCCACCAATGGGTAGGCTCGGCGAACTGCAATTCCCATAGGGAAAAACAATGGATTGCATAAGTTTTGCCTGCCAGAAAGTGTGGCTCGCGGCGTTGACTTGATCGCCACGAGGGTCTAATACCTTTGCTGCATCGCCGCATCTTAGTTCGTTCGCAGCCTCGAGAGGCGCCCGCCATGAATACCCGCAACAGGCCCCTGTCGCCGCATCTGCAAGTCTACCGGCTGCCGCTGGCCGCCGTGATGTCGATCAGCCATCGCGCCACCGGCGTGCTGCTCACCGTCGGCACCCTGATGCTGGCCTATTGGCTGGGAGCCGCCGCCTACGGGCCCGACGCCTTCGCCCGTGCGCAGGCCTTCGTCGGCTCGTGGTTCGGTATCCTGCTGCTGCTCGGCTGGTCGGCCTGCCTGTTCTACCATCTGTGCAACGGCGTGCGGCACCTGCTGTGGGACGCCGGCTGGGGCTTCGAACTGCCGCAGACCTTCCGGGCCAATTACGTGGTCCTGGCCTGCGCGGCCGGACTTACCGTGCTTTGCTGGATCGCCGGTTTCGCGGCGTGGAGGATCTGATGCGTATGGAGTCACCGCTCGGCCGCGCCCGCGGCCTGGGATCGGCC
This sequence comes from Rhodospirillales bacterium, assembly GCA_019455065.1. Lineage (GTDB taxonomy): Bacteria > Pseudomonadota > Alphaproteobacteria > Rhodospirillales > Magnetospirillaceae > JACFNC01. Next base: position 220,722 of record JACFNC010000004.1, on the reverse strand, counting down.
AAGGAAGGCGTCGGCCATTGGTGGGCGCAGCGCCTGACCGCGATCGCGCTGGTGCCGCTCAGCCTGTGGTTCGTGATCTCGGTCATCGCCCTGCTGGGCGCCGATCATGCCCGCTTTCAGGCCTGGCTGGCCACGCCCGGCAACACGGCGATGATGGTGCTGCTCATCATCGCGACCTTCCACCACGCGCAACTCGGCGTGCAGGTGGTGATCGAGGACTACGTGCATGACGAGGCCATCAAGACGGCCTCGCTGATCGCGCTCAAGCTGGCCGCCGTCGCCCTGGGGGTGTTCTCGGTGGTGGCCGTGCTCAACGTCGCCACGGGGGGCTGATCCGATGGCTGCCTACAAGATCGTCGAACACACCTATGACGTGGTGGTCGTGGGCGCCGGCGGCGCCGGCCTGCGCGCCACCCTGGGCATGGGCGCGGCCGGCCTCAAGACCGCCTGCGTGACCAAGGTGTTCCCGACCCGCAGCCACACCGTGGCGGCGCAGGGCGGCATCGGCGCCTCGCTCGGCAACATGGCCGAGGACAACTGGCGCTGGCACATGTACGACACCGTCAAGGGCTCGGACTGGCTGGGCGACCAGGACGCCATCGAATACATGTGCCGCGAGGCCGTGCCCGCCGTCTACGAACTCGAGCATTTCGGCGTGCCGTTCAGCCGCACCGAGGACGGCCGCATCTATCAGCGGCCGTTCGGCGGGCACATGAGCAATTACGGCGAAAAGCCGGTGCAGCGCGCCTGCGCCGCCGCCGACCGCACCGGCCACGCCATCCTGCACACGCTCTATCAGCAGTGCCTCAAGCACAACGCCGAGTTCTTCGTCGAGTATTTCGCGATCGACCTGATCATGGATCAGGACGGCTCGTGCCGAGGCGTCGTCGCCTGGAACCTGGACGACGGCACCATCCACGTGTTCCGCGCCCATCTGACCGTGCTGGCCACCGGCGGCTACGGGCGCGCCTATTTCTCCTGCACCTCGGCGCACACCTGCACCGGCGACGGCAACGGCATGGTGGCCCGCGCCGGCCTGCCCTTGCAGGACCACGAGTTCGTGCAGTTCCACCCCACCGGCATCTACGGCTCGGGCTGCCTGATCACCGAGGGCGCGCGCGGCGAGGGCGGGTACCTCACGAACTCCGCCGGCGAACGTTTCATGGAGCGTTACGCCCCCACCGCCAAGGACCTGGCGTCGCGCGACGTGGTCAGCCGCGCCATGACCGTGGAGATCCGCGAAGGCCGGGGCGTCGGCAAGAACGCCGACCACATCTTCCTGCATCTCGAGCATCTGGGCGCCGACGTGCTGCACGCCCGCCTGCCCGGCATCACCGAGACCTCGAAGATCTTCGCCGGCGTCGACGCCACGCGCGAGCCCATCCCGGTGCTGCCGACCGTGCATTACAACATGGGCGGCATTCCCACCAACTATCACGGCGAGGTTCTGCGCCCGACCAAGGACGATCCCGACGCCGTGTGCCCCGGCCTGATGGCGATCGGCGAGGCGGCCTGCGTGTCGGTGCACGGCGCCAACCGCCTGGGCACCAACTCGCTGCTCGACATCGTGGTGTTCGGCCGCGCCGCCGCCCTGCGCGCCGCCGAGGTGCTCAAACCCGGAACGCCGCACAAGCCGCTGCCGGCCAACGCCGCCGACTTCGCGCTCGGCCGCCTGGATCGCCTGCGCAACGCCAAGGGCAGCCAGAAGGTGGCCGACATCCGCCTGGCCATGCAGCGTCACATGCAGAACGACGCCGCCGTGTTCCGCACCCAGGAGTCGCTGGCCGACGGCTGCCGCCACATCGCCGAGGTGTGGGCCATGCTGCCCGAGATCCGCGTCGACGACCGCTCGCTGATCTGGAACAGCGACCTCGCCGAGGCGCTGGAGTTGGAGAACCTGCTGGCCTGCGCCGCCGCCACCATCAACTCGGCCGAGGCCCGCAAGGAAAGCCGGGGCGCCCACGCCCGCGAGGACTTCGCCGAGCGCGACGACGCCAACTGGATGAAGCACACCCTGGCCTGGGTCGACGACAAGGGCAAGGTGACCCTCGACTACCGGCCGGTGCACACCTACACCCTGACCGACGAGGTCGAGTACATCGCCCCCAAGGCCCGCGTGTACTGATCAACCCGAGGAAGCAGACATGGTCGAATTCGCGCTGCCGCCCAACTCGCGTGTCACCCGGGGCAAGACCGTCAAGGCTCCGGCCGGGGCGAAGAACGTCAAGACGTTCGAGATCTACCGCTACGACCCCGACGCCGGCGGCAATCCCACCCTCGACGTCTTCGAGATCGACCGCGACGCCTGCGGCCCGATGGTTCTCGACGCGCTGATCAAGATCAAGAACGAGGTCGACTCGACGCTGACCTTCCGCCGATCCTGCCGCGAGGGCATCTGCGGGTCGTGCGCCATGAACATCGACGGCGCCAACACGCTGGCCTGCCTGAAGCCGATCGACGACGTCGAGGGCGCGGTGAAGATCTATCCGCTGCCGCACATGCCGGTGGTCAAGGACTTGGTGCCCGACCTCAGCGTGCCCTACGCGCAGCTGGCCTCGATCAAGCCGTGGATGCAGACCCAGACGCCGCCGCCGCCGGACCGCGAGCGGCTGCAAAGCCCCGAGGAGCGGGCCAAGCTGGACGGGCTGTGGGAGTGCATCCTGTGCTTCTGCTGCCAAACCTCGTGCCCCAGCTACTGGTGGAACGGCGAGCGCTATCTCGGCCCGGCGATCCTATTGCAGGCGGCGCGCTGGATTGACGACAGCCGCGACGAGATGACCGGCGAACGCCTCGACCACCTCGAGGACCCGTTCCGCCTGTACCGCTGCCACACCATCATGAACTGCACCACCACCTGCCCCAAGGGCCTGAACCCCGCCAAGGCCATCGGCAGCATCAAGCAGAAGCTGGTCGAGCGGCGCTGAGGCGCAGGCAGGGATCATCACAGCGAAAGGGCCGGGGCGCAAGCCCCCGGCTCTTTCTGTTTATTTCTCCGTCGCAGAGAATCTACAACTAAACCCGAGAAGTAATTCTAGCCGCAGTCCGAATGTCAGAAATCTTTACGCCAAGCGCATTCAATGTCTGGCGTAAGTCATTGAAAACAGGACGTGCTCCATCAAGGTCAGAGATAGTAAGAATCGCAGTAAATGGAACGCCATCCCTTGGCATTTCCTCGCCAGAGCGAGTCAAGTACTCGATTATAAGTCGCCAGTTTGACCCTTGCCCAACGCCACGTGGGATGGATTTTTCATACATTTTGATTGGAGCCCATTTCAGGCCATGGGAGATGAGCTCTGCTTCATACGCGTGAGCCCCTTTTTTTTCTGGAAGATAGACAGGCTCGAGGCGGCCCTTCCACTTGCCATCTGGGGATTGCTGCTGAAGTGCTGCGTCGATGTTTACACGTACAAACTCAGCACCAAATTTGTGGTTCAGGGGCGGGGTCGAGACTAGGGTGAGCTTCGCATGACCACGGCACTTACCCTCAGAATCCACCAAGGATGCGGGCCAATTAAACCGAAACGAAATCTGTTGGTCTTTGTGGATGCGCGACGCGATGACGAGCGTAATTTGATGATCATCGGTCTCCAGCATTCGTTCGGCGGCGGGTGGCAGGCCGAAACCAACTAAGTCGCGGGCAACACCTTTTAGGGCCTTCTTGCGAAGTGGCGCAGGAACTTGGGCGTGGTGGACGAGCAGCGCAATAAGGGTTTCCCGCGAAACGTCGCCTTCAATAATGTTGTCTAGAACAGCCGCTGTTTTTGCGACCAGCGGGGTTGCGTAGCTGGTTCCGCAGCCATCGGTGACGTTGCCATCCGGAAGTATAGAAAAGAGTCCATGCCCAATAGGCGCAGCCGGGCTGCCGGATCCCCCAATGTGAGCAAGGTCGGGTTTGACGCCAGACCGGAGCCCGGGACCGCGCCGAGAATAACATGCTGGGGCGTGGGCGATGGAGCTAGTCAGGCCTGGAGGATTGAGCGCAGCAACCGACACGTTTCTTACGCTCTCTGCCGGGATGAGCAATCCGTCGTTACGGGCAGTGGCGAGCGCCGCTAAGGCTTGGGCGTCGTCAGCGTGCCATTCCAACCGGGTCTCCTGCGGCGCGGTGTTGCCTGCGGATAGGAAGATGATGATGTCATTGGCTTCGGCGATTTCATCCAGTCTTGCTGCATGAGAGCTGTATTGATTTGGGGACGCAGGCTGAAGGACGTTTAGGCTCATGTTGAAGACGCGTATGCCGTGACGCGCCTTAGCCTCCGCTACGGCCGATGACACCTCGTCAAAGAACTGAGGCAGTCCATCTGGGAAATAGGTTGAAAAGGCGCCTGTCCCTTCGGTGGGAAACACCGCTAAATCCATTATTTCTGCGCCATCAGGCTCGGGGCAGACATCCGCCGTATTGAGGGTGCCACCGGCTACGGCAAGACCACCGATGAAGGTGCCGTGTCCGTGGTCCTTGTCTTCATCAGCAAGTAAATCCCACCGGTCGATAACCCAATCCGACAAGTGGTCGCTGACGCCACCGTCTATGATGCCGATTCTCGGATAGGTCCGAGCGGCGCGTATGGGCAACGTTGCCAAGAGAGGTCGAGAACGTTCTGTCCGTGTCTCGCTCTTTACGATGATGCCCGGCAATTCGATTTTTCTGACGAGCGGGTGGTGTTCGAGAAAGTGGAGGAGGCGGTCGTGGCGGTTCACATCGCCGTCGAATGGCAGTACCTCTCTCCGGCGTTCCGTGGGAGCAAGAGGTGTCAACCGCAGGGCAGCGGGTTGAGATGATCTCCCTAACCTTACCATCAAAAGTGGGTTAGTCCGCCCCTCGGCTACACGCCGCTCAACCGTCAGCCCTGTACCAAATGAATGCAACCCTTCGAGAAAGGAGCGGTAGAGACGCTGGTGGCCCTCATCGAGCAAATCCCAGTCGGCTTTGGTAGGCGGAAGTCCAAATAGTTGGACATGATAGCTGCCTCCCGTCTTGGGGTTAGCGAGCCACATCACCGCCTCATCGACTGAAAAATCGCGCCTGTCGCTGGGGCCGTAAAGCTCAACCTGCTTGATTGCGCCAACTTCGCTTCGTTGAGGGCTCGGCCAAGGGACTTCTTTGCCCTTGCGATCATCATATCGGAGGCGGGTAGTCTCCTCCGCCTTTTTAATATCAGCCGCGATTTGCAGTAGAGTCCTAGGGCGGGCCTCAAAGATCATCACGCCCAGGTCGCCGCCACCAACCAATGGGATCCGGTTGCTACGGAACAATGAATTGAGTGGCCGGTGGCTCTTTGCCCAGGCTTTACGCCTCAAGACGACCTTAACGTAGCCAACGTCCCCTTCGGACTGTCGGGCAAGCGTTTCCGCAATACCCTGGACCTGCGCGTTAAGTGCGGCCTTGTGCGCCCTGAATGCGGCGTCTTCGAAAGCAAAGAAATCCTTTCGTTCTCCTCCACCCGTCGTTTCACGAGCCTCTTCAAAATTCTCCGGGTTAAGAACGATCTGGATCGGGCTGACCATCTGTCACCTTCCCCGTTTGAGGCGCTTCAAATCGGCTGCTACGTTTTCCGATTGCTCGACTCACGGTCGACTTATCTCGACCTGCGACCTCACCGATGTCCGCCATGGTGAAGTTCAGTTCCGGCGCTTCCTTCATCGCACGGAACAGAGCCTTGCTGTCTCCAAATAGAAGCCCGCGCCGACCGGGCTCGCAGCGACCGCTATTGAGGGTGGCGAAGTGTCGAAGAGTTTCAATCAGATCGCGCCCCCCTTCACCGTGAACAGCCATAGACTTTTTGTATGTCCGTACGAGCACCTCGATCTCGGCGCCAGTGAGACCTTCAGTGAACCAAGCGAGGAGGCGGAAGTGGCTGTCAGGGCACTCGACCGGAGCCATAAAATAGCGAGAAATGTCCTTTCGCACATTAAAATCAGGCTTTGGCACCTCCAACTGCACCTCAAACCGCCGCCAAACGGCGGGATCGAGCAACTTGGAATGGTTCGTGACACCGATGGTAAGGCCGAGTTCCTGGCGTCCATCAAGGTTCTGGAGTAGAGCGTTGACGACACGCTTGATTTCTCCGACCTCCTGGGGATCGTCTCTGAGCTTCGCAATTGCGTCGAATTCGTCCAACAGCAGCAGACACCGATATCTGTTGGCGAAAGCAAAAAGATTGCCGATATTCCGAGCCGTCGTCCCAAGGAATGAGGAAACAAGGCCATCCAAGCGGGCAAGGACAACGGGCATCTCCAACTGCCGGGCAATCCACATTGCCAGCCGGGTCTTTCCTGTCCCAGGCACTCCATAAATCAGGCACGTCTTGGCAGGCTGGACGCCGAGTGCGCTCAATGCTTGTAGATTGCGCCACTCTTCCAGCATCGACTCGATTGCGGCCGAAACCACTGGGTTGAAGACTGGCGGATCAGCGCGAAGTTCCTCCGGGAACAGCAATGTTGCTACAGGCGCAGCAGTTTCCCGGTCTACAGGGACCGGTGTTCCTGGTGATAAAGCCTCTCCCGGCATCTGGGCGCGCGACTTGGCCAGTCGGCTGGGCACGACCTCTTTGTTCCGCTCCGCCGACATAAGCATAGCCGCAAGGCTTGCCGCCTGCTTGTCATCGCCAGCCTTCACTAAGGCATCACGTAGCCGCTCTATCTGCTTGCGGGTAGCAAGCGAGGCATCGGCTAGGGCCGTGCGGCACAATGCCTGGATGATGGGAAAATGCTCCATTGCACTCACGATCGTTGCGCTATTTTTTATCTTGAGTGGTTATACGCCGGTTTTGGTTGTGTGTAAACCACTTGTTGTTGCGTATCTCGGTTAAATTGTTGCGCATATTAGCGAAGCGCGTGGCCCGTGCAGCCTGCCTGAAGCCGATCGACGACGTCAAGGGCGCGGTGAAGATCTATCCGCTGCCGCACATGCCGGTGGTCAAGGACTTGGTGCCCGACCTCAGCGTGCCCTACGCGCAGCTGGCCTCGATCAAGCCGTGGATGCAGACCCAGACGCCGCCGCCGCCGGACCGCGAGCGGCTGCAAAGCCCCGAGGAGCGGGCCAAGCTGGACGGGCTGTGGGAGTGCATCCTGTGCTTCTGCTGCCAAACCTCGTGCCCCAGCTACTGGTGGAACGGCGAGCGCTATCTCGGCCCGGCGATCCTATTGCAGGCGGCGCGCTGGATTGACGACAGCCGCGACGAGATGACCGGCGAACGCCTCGACCACCTCGAGGACCCGTTCCGCCTGTACCGCTGCCACACCATCATGAACTGCACCACCACCTGCCCCAAGGGCCTGAACCCCGCCAAGGCCATCGGCAGCATCAAGCAGAAGCTGGTCGAGCGGCGCTGAGGCGCCGCCCCTCACCCTCCCGGCCTGCCGGCCGGGCCCCTCCCTCTCCCGCAAGCGGGAGAGGGATCTGGTCCCGCCCCTTCCTCCCTCTCCCGCTTGCGGGAGAGGGCCGGGGTGAGGGCCTTCGGGCGGGTGACCATCGTCACTGCCCGGCAGGCCGCGATTTCCCAAGATTTGGGGCGTGGGGGCTGGGGAAGGGCGATGTCGGCACGGCTTCACGCGTTCGCAATCTCGTTGGCGCTGCTGCTTGCGTGGCCTCCGGCGCGCGCCGCCGCCGAGGATGCACAGTTGCCGGCCCCGCGGGAGACGGCCGACGGCCCGGTCATCCGCTATGACGCCATGCCCGCGCCGGGCGGCGACGTGGCCAGCCATCTTCGGCTGGAGGACGGGCCGCCCTCCTTGCGGCTGGGCGCAGAATTCAGCCTCCTCGGCGAAGGCGCGGTGCTGGGCGAGATCGCCATCGCCCACGAGCTGTGGAGAACCGACCTGCGCAACAGCGCCGTCATCGCCAGCGTCGCCATCCGGCTTTAGACGCAGCGGCGCCACGCTGCAATGCAATAACAGCCCGTTGCCAGCATCGAACGGGGCGGTTATCTTGCCCGCCTTCGCCGGCCCGGCCGGCAGGTCGCCCAACTGCCCAGGAGTCTCGGCACCGGCATGTCCGAAGGCCCCCTCGCCGCCTACCGCGCCAAGCTGGCCGCGGGCGAGCTGAAGCCCGACCCGGCCCAGCATCTGGCGGCGGAAAAGCTGCAAAGCCTCCATCACGCGCTCAGGGACTACCGCCCCGCCCTCGGCCAGAGCGGCTGGCTGGCCCGCTTCGGGCTGGGCCGGAACGAGCCCCAGAGCCGCTTGCCCTGGCATTCCGGCGACGGCGTTTCGGTGCGGCCGCGCCAGGGCCTGTACATTTTCGGCGAGGTCGGGCGCGGCAAGTCCATGCTGATGGATCTGTTCTTCGAAACCGCCACCATCGCCGGCAAGCAGCGCGTCCATTTCCACGAGTTCATGCGCGACGTCCACAAGGAGGTCCACCAGTGGCGCCAGACGCCGGGGCGCAAGGAGACCGACCCGCTGCCCAAGCTGGCGCGCGGCATCACTTCGTCGGCCTGGCTCCTGTGCCTGGACGAGTTGCAGATCCTGGACATCGCCGACGCCATGATCGTCGGGCGGCTGTTCCAGGCGTTGCTCGACAACGGCACGGTCATCGTCGTCACCTCCAACCGGCCGCCCGACGACCTGTACAAGGACGGTCTGCAACGCGACCGTTTCCTGCCGTTCATCGGTCTGATCAAGGAACGGCTGGACATCCTGGAACTCAACAGCGAGCAGGACTACCGCCTCGGCCGCAAGCGCGGGCTGAGGGTCTTTCACACGCCGCTGGGCCGCGAGGCCGAACGCGACCTCGACGCCAGCTTCGCCCGCCTGACCGGCGGGCGCACGCCCCGCCCCGCCTCGATCACGGTGCATGAGCGCGCGGTCACGGTGCCCGCCGCCGTCGACGGCATCGCCCGCTTCACCTTCGACGAGCTGTGCGCCCGCCCGCTGGGGCCGTCGGACTACCTGGCTCTGGCCACGCACTTCCACACCCTGGTGGTCTCGGGCATTCCCCGCCTGGGTCCGCAGAACCGCAACGAGGCCAAGCGCTTCGTCACCCTGATCGACGCCCTCTACGAACACAAGGCGACCCTGGTATGCTCGGCGGCGGCGCCGCCCGAGGAGCTGTACCCGTCGGGAGACGGGGCTTTCGAGTTCCAACGCACCGTGAGCAGGCTGATCGAGATGCAGTCCGAGGAATATCTGGCGCGGGAGCATCTGACGTGAGCGGCCGCAAGGCATCCGTCGCCGCTGTGGCGCTGGTCACCCTGTGCGCCGCCCCTGCGCTGGCCCAGCACACGATCTCGATCGACATCGAGAACGACGTCTTCACCGGCACCGACCGCCACTACACCAATGGCCTTCGCATCGGCTGGCTGTCGCCGGACCGCAACGCCGAGTGGATCGACCGCGCCTTCGACCGCTGGCAGATGCCAGCGCCGCCGGGGCGCAAGCGGCTGTCGCTGTCGCTGGGCCAGAACATGTACACGCCCGAGGACATCACCCGGCCGCGCCCGGACGACCGCCCCTACGGCGGCATCCTCTATGTCGGGTTCGGCGTCATCGCCGATACCGGCACGCGCTATGATCTGCTGGAACTGGATCTCGGCATCGTCGGCCCGGCCTCGCTGGCGGCGCCGACCCAGTCCTGGTTTCACCAACTCATCGACTCGCCCATCCCCAAAGGCTGGCAGAGCCAGATCGGCAACGAGCCGGCGGTCAATCTGTCGTGGGAGCGCAAGTGGCGCAACCTCGACAGACTGCCGCACGGCTTCGCCATCGACTTCACGCCGCATCTGTCGGTCAGCCTGGGCAACGTGTTCACCTATGCCGGCGCCGGCGGCATGCTGCGCTTCGGCCACAACGTTCCCGACAACGACTACGGCCCGCCGCGCATCCGGCCGAGCGCGCCAGGGTCGGCGATGTTCGAGCCCAACGGCACGTTCGGTTGGTATGTGTTCGCAGGAGGCGAGGCGCGGGCGGTGGCGCGCAACATCTTCCTCGACGGCAACACCTTCGGCGACAGCCTGTCGGTGGACAAGCGGCCTTTCGTCGCCGATTTCCAGGCCGGCGTGTCCTTCAACGTCTGGCGCTACGCCCGGCTGGCCTATACCTACGTGCTGCGCAGCAAGGAGTTCGATGGCCAGACGAGCGCCGACCGCTTCGCCGCCATCTCGCTGTCAATGAATTTCTGAGTTCCGTCAGAACCGTCCCGCCGCCAGGGCCGCCGAGATCATGTCGACGCCGGTGAACAGCTCGCGCCCGCCCACCACCAGCAGCGTGACCGCCGCCGCCCAACGCAGCCAGCGCCCGAGCGACGGCTGCTCCCGGCGCAGCGACCGGCCGACGGCGCCCAGCACCGGCAGGACCAGGAACAACGGCGTCACCGCCGCCCCCAGGCCGAACAGCAGCCCATAGAGCAGGCCCTGCCCGCCGTCGCCCGTGAGCGCCGCCGCCGCCACCAGGGACGCGAGAGGCGCGCAGGGGATCAGGGTCATGCTGGCCCCGATCAGGAACGGCGGCACGCCCGCCATGCGGGCCGAGGCGCAGGCCCGTTCCCGCGCCGCGGTATCGAACAGGACCACCGCCGCCGCCACCGCGCCGATACCGATCCACACATGGCCGGCGCCCCCCTCGAGGAAGCGAACCAGCAACCGCCCCAGCAGCCCGGCCGCCGCCCCCAGGAGGGAATAGCCGAAGACCCGGCCGGCGACGAACAGGGTTGCATCGACGGCGGCGCCGCGCGCGCCGCCGGCCCGCCCGAACACCCAGGTGCCGACGAACGGCAGGCACGACACCGTGCAGGCGGTCAGCCCCATCGACAGCCCCAGCAGCCAGACGCCGGCCAGGCCCAGCCCCTCGATCGCCTCGGCCGCCGTCATTCGGCCGCCGACGGTCGGCGTGCCGGCGCCTTGACCTTGACCGGCGTACCGTCGGGCTTCTCGCGCTGCAGGCGCCGGCGGAAATATTCCTTGGCCGACGAGAACAGCGTCACCGGACCCCATTTGAGCTTGATGATGCCGTCATCCGGGCAGAACTCGGCGCAACGGCCGCACATCGTGCAGTCGGCGTGAAAGGCCTTGGCACCGTGACAGGCGGAAATCTCCGGGATGTCCATGGGGCAGGCCTTGGTGCAGATGCCGCAGCTTGCGCAGCGGTCATGCTGGATTTTGACCAGACGCAAGGGCGAGACCCGGCGGAACGCGGCGTGCAGGGCGAGCATCGGACAGATGCGGCAGAACGGCTGGCGCATCACCAGGGCGGCCACAATGACGAAGCCGAACAGCATGTTGCGGCCGGCGGCAAAAGCGGCGGAGGCCCAGTCGTTGGTCGGCACCGCCAGGCCCTGCTCGACGTTGGCGGTCAGCAGGGTGTTGACCATGCGCGACGGGCACAGCTGGCAGAACGGATCGACCAGGGCATGAGGGCCGTAGCCAAGGCCGCCGATCAGCGGGATCACCAGCACCAGGGCGATCAGCACCACCCACTTCACCGGCCGCACCCGCGCCAGCGCCGTGCCCTCGAGCCGGCGGAGCGGCAGGGACAACCGCCGGCCCAGCGCGTAGAGCCATTCCTGGACCGTGCCCAGCGGGCAGATCCAGGCACAGAAGGTCTTGTTGAGGACGACGAAGAAGGCCAGGAAGGTGAGGAAGGTGAACAGCGTCGGCAACAGCATGTCGACGGTGATGCGCTGGAGCATCTGGTAGCCTTCGCCGACCCGGTGATAAAGGCCGTGCTGGAGCGAGATCAGGGTGCAGTAGGCGCCGGTCTCCTGATTGAAGGCGCAGGCCAGCGACGGGAAGGATTGCGACAGCTTTTGCGCCAGATAGTAGCCGAACAGATTGCCGCCATAGACGAGGACCAGGAACGTGACCGCCTGGACCAGGATGCGGACGCGACCCAGGGTCATCATGGCCGATCCTCCGCCCGGCGCCGAAGCAGGGGCACCGCCGCCAGCATGCCCAAACCGATGAACGCCGCGCCCGGCCATACGGTCTTGCCCGAGAGCGCGTGCGGCCGATAGGTGTCGTTGAACGCCGTGACAAACCGGCGGCCGCCATCGTAATGCTGCGTCCACAGCACGAATTCCACCGAGGGCGGGCGGGCGTGATGGTCGAGCGTCTCGGCGACGCCGGGCGGATAGTCGTCGGGAAACACCACCATGGCCGTGCCGAGGTCGTCGGTGACCAGGCTCTGGTGGGTGCCGTTGCGGGTTTGCAGGTGCAGGGTGGCGCCCGCAAGCGGCTTACCCTGAAACCGCACCTCGAAGGCCCACGCCTCGCGTGCCCGATAGTGGCCGTGCTCGCGCGGCAGCATCCGGGGAACCACCTCGAGCTCATGCTTGGGCTTGGCCAGCATCCTTAGCGGCGCCGGGCCGGGCGCCGGGAAATAGACCGTGGCCGAGGCGGCGACGACCTCGGCCGGGGTTTCGCTGCGCGCCACCAGCCAGTGGTAGTTGCCGTCTTTCCCCATCGCCACCTCGGCGGCGCCGTTCCTGACCGGAACCATACGCGGCTCGCCCGCAGGGGGATGGATCGCCAGCCCCTCGGCCGCCGTTCCCTTTACCCTCACCTTTATCGCCGACCGGCCGCGGCCGGCCCGCTCGATGGTCGGCAACGAGGTCCACGCCGTCGGCGCGGCGGCGGCCGGGGCGGTGTCATGACCGGCGTGGCCGCCATGGTCGCCATGCGCAGCATGCTCCCCCTGCTGCGCGCCGGCCGGCAGCGCCGGCCACAGCAGCGCCGCCACCAGCAATCCCAAGCGAAGCATCGCGCGCCCCCTCAGAACGTGTACCGGTAGGTCAACATCCACAGGCGCGGCGAGGCCGCGTAGTAGGAGACGTTGCCGTTGATGTCCTTGCTGACCTCGCCCGCGTAGTGTTCGTCGAACACGTTGTCGACGTGCAGCGAGAGGCTGTGCGCGCCGATGTCGTAGCCGACCGTCAGGTTGGTGACGAAATCGTAGCCGCCGTATTTCTCGGTGTTGCCGTTGTCCAGCCAGTAGCTGCCGTAGGACAGCGTCTCGGCGCGGGCGTGGAGGCCCACCGGATGCCGGTATTCCGCGAACAGGGCGTACTGATGCCGGGGAATGAAGGGAACCTTGTTGCCCGACCAATCCACCGTCTGCGAGACGCGGCCGTATTTCACCTCGGTGAATTTGGTGAACTCGTAGTCGCTGTACGCGTAGCTGCCGCCGACGGTCAGGCCGCCGCCGAGATGGTATCCCGCCTCGATCTCCAGCCCCCGCTTGCGGGTCTCGCCAGCGTTGGAATAGAGGGTCTGGTTGTTGCTGAGACTGGCGACGATGTCATCCTCGACCGTCGCGTAGTAGACGGCCGCGTCGAACCTGAGCGACTGGTAGCGCGCCTTCAGGCCGACCTCGTAGCTGGTGGCCAGGGCGGCGTCGAGGGCGGGGTTGCTCTCGATCTCGCTGCTGGACGGCACCTGCCCGGCCTGGGCGGCGGAGGCATAAACGCTGACTTGCGGAGTAACCGAGTAAGTCAGGCCGATCTTCGGTGAAAACAGCAGGAAATCCGTGTCGATGCTGCTCCGTCCGGCGCCCGTCCGGTAGTAGTTCGAGCCCCAGACGAAGGCGATCGTCTCGTCGGTGTCGATTTCGAACTTGGACTGGTCGAGCCGGAAACCCGCGTCGATCAGGAGCCGGTCGGTAAGATGGACCGATTCCTGGGCGAACAGGCCGTAGATCGTGTTGGTGGTGTCGGAAACCTCGGCGAGGTCTCCGCGCTGGTCGGACAGGGTGCGCGTGATCTGGAAATAGTCCGGGTTCGGCGGCGCCGGATTCGTCGTCACGGGCGACAGCACGACGTCGCGGTAGGTATATTTGCGAGCATCCTTGGACTGATCCTGGCGCGCCGTCAGCCCCGCCACCAGCGTCGACTGGCGGCCGAGAAGCTGGTGACGCCAATTGCCTTCGAGATCGGTGCCGAACACGTAGTTGTCGTCGCTGACGTTGATCATCCCCGGCACCGGGTGGTAGTGCTCCCAGGCCGTGAAGTAGACCCGCGGCTTGATGGTGAAGTCGCCGAACTCGCGCTCGAAACGGCTGTTCGCGAACAGGATCTTGGAATAGCGCCCGTTATGCTTCCAGGCGTCGTCGGTATCGGTCTGCCGGCCGGTGCGCTGAAATTCCTCGAACTGCGCCCGGTTCATCGAGCCGGGGAGCTGGAGGTCGGCTTCGGACCAGCTGATTTCGCTTTCCAGCACGCCGTCGGCGATCATCAGGCCGTGCTTGAGGCTGACCTGATTGGTGTCGAAGTTGTTCCAGCGCCGCCAGTCGTTGTCGAGCACCTTGCGGGTGGCCGCCACCGAGACCGCCTGGTTCTCGCCGACCATGCCGCCGACACGGGCGTGATACAGCTCCTGCCCCTCGTTTCCGAAGCCGATCTTGGCGCGATTGTCGGTGTCGAACACCGACTTTGAAATGATCTGCACCGTTCCGCCGGACGATCCCGTGGCGAAGATGCTGCCCGGGCCCTTGACCACCTCGATCTGCTCGATGTCCTGGGTGTCGATGAAATCGAGGCGGGTGAAGCTGTCGGGGTCCGTCATGGGCACGCCGTCGCGCAGCATCATGATCTCGCGCACCCCGTAACGGGCCTTGAGGCCGGCGCCGCGGATGATCAGCCGGGCGTCGTACCCCCCGTTGCGGCTGTCGACAACGACGCCGGGCGTGCCGGCCAACGCGTCCTTGACGTTGAGGACCTTGCCTTCCTCGATCTCCCGCTTGCCGATGACCGAGATGGACTGCGGCACGTCCTTGGTCGGCCGCGCCTCGCGAGTGGCCGTGACGCTCACCTCGTCCAGCCGAACGGGCTCCTCGGCTGCCACACCAACAGCCACCACCATGGCCGGCACAACGGCCAGCCAACCATGATTCACCATGACCCAAACCCCCAGTTTTCCCAATCCGCCAAGCGGCTGAAGCGAGTGTGTCAGCAAGAGGCGTGCCGAAGGCCGGGGCATAGGAAAACGGCGGCCGGCCGATCTTCGGGCGGCCGCCCGCATGTGGGAAATCACACACCGTGTCGTCAGTTCACACGGAAGCGCCGCCATGAAGTCGCCCGCGCTCTACACCTTACGCATCGAGCTTGGGCTGGTGGTTAAGTCCGCGGCCGCTCAGTAGCTTCGCTTGTTCGGGGCGCGAAACCACCGTAACGAGTGGGTCGTTTCCCACCCCGGGTGGGAAATATTGCGGCGCAGCAAAGGGTTAGTGGAAAATGGCCGGTCCGCACCCCGCAAGTATCGAATAAATCAGGCAAAACCCCGGCGTCGCTAATCTGCCGGCGGCGGCCGATATCCCCTTGCCCTAAGGGCCAATTCGCGCTACCAAAGCGGCCCATCGGTTACTTGCTGCGTTGCACGCAGCCACCCGTCCGTCTGTCCAGACACATCCGTTCGAAGGGGAATTCGATGGCACGCAAGAAGATCGCTCTGGTAGGGTCCGGCAACATCGGCGGCACGCTCGCCCATCTCATCGGGCTCAAGGAGTTGGGCGACGTCGTCCTGTTCGACATTGCCGAAGGCATTCCCCAGGGCAAGGCGCTGGACATCGCCCAGTCGACCGCGATCGAGGGGGTCAACGCCAAATACGCCGGAGCCAACGACTATTCGGCCATCGCCGGCGCCGACGTCGTCATCGTCACCGCCGGCGTGCCCCGCAAGCCGGGCATGAGCCGCGACGACCTGATCGGAACCAACGCCAAGGTCATGAAGTCGGTCGGCGAAGGCATCAAGAAGTATGCCCCCAACGCCTTCGTGGTCTGCATCACGAACCCGCTGGACGTCATGGTGTGGACCCTGCGCGAGGTTTCGGGCCTGCCGCCGCACATGGTGGTGGGCATGGCCGGCGTTCTCGACTCGGCGCGCTTCCGCTACTTCCTGTCCGAGGAGTTCAACGTCTCGGTCGAAGACGTCACCGCCTTCGTGCTGGGCGGCCACGGCGACACCATGGTGCCGCTGGTGCGCTATTCGACGGTGGCCGGCATTCCGCTGCCCGACCTCGTGAAGATGGGGTGGACCACGCAGGAGCGCCTGGATCAGATGGTGCAGCGCACGCGCGACGGCGGCGCCGAGATCGTCGGCCTGTTGAAGACCGGCTCGGCCTTCTACGCTCCGGCCGCCGCCGGCATTCAGATGGCCGAGGCCTACCTGAAGGACATGAAGCGGGTGCTCCCCTGCGCCGCGCAGGTCAAGGCCGGCCAGTTCGGCCAGAAAGACGATATCTACGTCGGCGTACCGGTGGTGATCGGCGCAGGCGGCGTCGAGCGCGTCGTCGAAATTTCGTTGAATGGCGAAGAGCAGGCGGCGTTCGACAAGTCGGCCGACGCCGTGCGGTCACTGATCGCCAAAGTCAAGGAACTGAACGTCCTGTAGGAAGGCCGGGCCATATGAATATTCACGAATACCAAGCCAAGAAGCTGCTCGCCCGGTACGGCGTCGCCGTGCTCAAGGGCGGCGTGGCCTACACCCCGGCCGAGGCCGAGACCGTCGCCAAGGAACTGGGCGGCCCCATCTGGGTCGTCAAGTCGCAGATCCACGCCGGCGGCCGCGGGAAGGGCAAGTTCAAGGAGTCCGCGGCCGGCGAGAAGGGCGGCGTGCGCGTGGCCAAGAGCGTCGCCGAGGTGGTCGAGAACGCCCAGCAGATGCTGGGGAACACCCTGGTCACCAAGCAAACCGGACCGGCCGGCAAGGAAGTGAAGCGCGTCTACATCGAGGACGGCTGCGACATCAAGCGCGAGCTTTATCTCGGCATGCTGATCGACCGTGCCACCAGCCGCATCACCATCATGGCCTCGACCGAGGGCGGCATGGAAATCGAGGAGGTGGCGGCGCGCACGCCCGAAAAGATCCTCAAGGTCGCGGTCGACCCGATCACCGGCATCCAGCAGTACCACGGCCGCCAGCTCGCCTTCGGCCTCGGCCTCGAGGGCAAGCAGATCAACGCGGCGGTGAAGTTCATCATGGCCATGTACCGCGCCTTCGTCGATCTCGACTGCTCGGTGGTCGAGATCAACCCGCTGGTGGTCACCGGGGCCGGCGAGGTCGTCGCCCTCGACGCCAAGATCAACTTCGACGACAACGCGCTGTTCCGTCACAAGGACGTCGAGGAACTGCGCGACGAAAGCGAGGAGGACCCGGCCGAGCTCGAGGCCGCCCGGCACGGGCTGAACTACATCAAGCTCGACGGCAACATCGGCTGCATGGTCAACGGCGCCGGGCTGGCGATGGCCACCATGGACATCATCAAGCTGTACGGGGGCATGCCGGCCAACTTCCTGGACGTCGGCGGCGGCGCCACGAAGGAGCGCGTCACCACCGCGTTCAAGCTGATCCTGTCCGACCCCAACGTCGAAGGCATTCTGGTCAACATCTTCGGCGGCATCATGCGTTGCGACGTGATTGCCGACGGCGTGGTGGCCGCGGCCCGCGAAGTCAGCCTGAACGTGCCTCTGGTGGTGCGGCTCGAGGGCACCAACGTCGAGTTGGGCAAGAAGATTCTCAATCAATCCGGCCTGCCGATCGTCTCCGCCGACAATCTGGCGGACGCCGCCGAAAAGGTGGTGAAGGCCGTGAAGGAGGCTGCGTAGTCATGGCCGTTCTCGTCAACGCCGACACCAAGGTCATCTGCCAGGGCTTCACCGGCGCCCAGGGCACCTTCCATTCCGAGCAGGCCATCGCCTACGGCACCAAGATGGTCGGGGGCGTCACCCCTGGTAAGGGCGGCACCACCCATCTCGACCTTCCGGTGTTCAACACCGTCGCCGAGGCGGTGGAGGCCACCGGCGCCACCGCCTCGGTGATCTACGTGCCGCCGCCGTTCGCGGCCGACGCCATCCTCGAGGCGATCGACGCCGAGGTGCCGCTCGCGGTGTGCATCACCGAGGGCATTCCGGTCATGGACATGGTCACGGTCAAGCGGGCCCTGCGCGGCTCGAAAACCCGGCTGATCGGGCCCAACTGCCCCGGCATCATCACCCCCGGCGAATGCAAGATCGGCATCATGCCCGGCCACATCCACAGCCGCGGCAAGATCGGCGTGGTGTCGCGCTCGGGCACGCTGACCTACGAGGCGGTGGCCCAGACCACGGCGGCCGGTCTCGGCCAGTCGACCTGCATCGGCATCGGCGGCGACCCGGTCAACGGCACCAATTTCATCGACTGCCTCGACCTGTTCCTGGGCGACCCGGAGACCGAGGCCATCATCATGATCGGCGAGATCGGCGGCACCGCCGAGGAGGACGCGGCGGAATTCCTGCGCCAGTCCAAGATCAAGAAGCCGGTCGTCGGCTTCATCGCCGGGCTGACCGCTCCGCCGGGCCGCCGCATGGGCCACGCCGGGGCCATCATCTCCGGCGGCAAGGGCGGTGCGGGTGACAAGATCGAGGCCATGCGCAGCGCCGGCATCGTCGTCGCCGACTCGCCGGCCTCGCTGGGCAGCACGATGTTGAAGGTCTTGCGCGGCTAGAACCGCGCCGGTTAACGAACAAAAAAGGACGCCGTGCGGTTTTGCCGCACGGCGCATACAATATGATACCCGGGATCAATAACGAGGGGGTGCGGCCTAGAAGCCGCGCCGGCCACCGACATGGCATCACCACGCGAACTCGAAAGCTCGTCGTTTCTCTTCGGCCCCAACGTCACCTTCATTGCCGAACTCTACACGCGCTTTCTCCAAGACCCGGCATCGGTTGACCCGAGCTGGGTTTCGTTCTTTGAGGACCTCGGCGACGAATCCCGCGGCATTCTCGGAGAACTTCGGGGCGCCAGCTGGGCGCCGCGCGACTCGACCGTCATAGTCGACGGCCACGCAGCGGCGGCGCCGACCCCCGCGCCGGTGCCGCTGAAGCCGGCCGCGCAGCCCAGCGAAGCGATCGGGCTGCGCGAGGTCAGGCAGGCGACCCTCGACTCGGTGCGCGCCCTCATGCTGATCCGCGCCTTTCGCGTGCGTGGGCATCTAGAGGCCGACCTCGATCCGCTGTCGCTGGCGCCGCGCAAGCCGCATCCCGAGCTGGACTACCGCAGCTACGGCTTCACCGAGGCCGACCTCGATCGCGAGATTTTCATCGACCACGTTCTGGGCCGCGAGACGGCCACGCTGCGTGAGATCATCGGCATCCTCAAGGCGACCTACTGCGGAACCATCGGCGTCGAGTTCATGCACATTCAGGATCCGGACCAGAAGGCGTGGATCCAGAAACGCATCGAAACAGTGCAGAACCGGACCGATTTCACCAAACGTGGCAAGCAGGCGATCCTCGAACGCCTGACCGAGGGCGAGGGTTTCGAGCGCTTCCTGCAGCTCAAGTATACCGGCACCAAGCGGTTCGGCCTCGAGGGTGGCGAATCGATGATCCCCGCCCTCGAGCAGATCGTCAAACGGGGCGGCCAGCTCGGCATCAAGGAGGTGGTGATCGGCATGGCCCATCGCGGCCGGCTGAACGTTCTGGCCAATTTCATGAAGAAGCCGTTCGCGGCGATGTTCTCGGAATTCCAGGGCTCCACCGCCTATCCCTCGGACGTGCAAGGCTCGGGCGACGTGAAATACCACCTGGGAACGTCGGCCGATCTCGATTTCGACGGCAACCCGGTGCACCTGTCGCTGACCGCCAACCCCTCGCACCTCGAGGCGGTGGACCCGGTCGTGCTGGGCAAGGTGCGTGCCAAGCAGATTCAGCGCGGCGACACCGGGCGCAGCCAGGTCATTGGCATCCTGCTTCACGGCGACGCCGCCTTTGCCGGGCAGGGGCTGGTGGCCGAATGCCTCGATATGTCGCAGCTGGTGGGCTACACCACCGGCGGCACCATCCACTTCATCATCAACAACCAGATCGGTTTCACCACCCTGCCGCAGTATTCGCGCTCGGGCCCCTATTGCACGGACGTCGCCAAGGGCGTGCAGGCGCCGATCTTCCACGTCAACGGCGACGACGCCGAAGCGGTGGTGCATGTGGCGCGCATCGCGACCGAGTTCCGCCAGACCTTCGAGAGCGACGTGGTCATCGACATGGTCTGCTATCGCCGGCATGGTCACAACGAGAGCGACGAGCCGGCGTTCACCCAGCCGCTGATGTATCGCAAGATCGCGCAGCATCCCACGACCCGGCAGGTCTACGCCCGAAAGCTGATCGACCAAGAGGTTATTTCAGAGGACGAGGCGAACGCGCTGGTCGCGGACTTCCACAAGAAGCTGGAGGACGAGTACGAAAGCGCGACCAGCTACAAGGTCAACAAGGCGGACTGGCTCGAAGGCAAATGGAGCGGGTTGTCGCAGGCCCGTGGCGAAGAGGAGCAACGCGAGGAGCGCACCGACGTGGCGGTCGAGACGCTGCAGGAGGTCGGCTACGCTCTCGCCAAGACACCCGAAGGTTTCAACGCCAACCGGAAGATTCTGCGGCAGCTTCAAGCCAAGCTGGAGATGATGCGCTCCGGCCAAGGCATCGACTGGGGCACGGCCGAGGCGCTGGCCTTCGGCACCCTGCTGGTCGAGGGCACGCCGGTGCGTCTGTCCGGCCAGGACGTCGGGCGCGGCACCTTCTCGCATCGCCATTCCGTGCTCGTCGACCAGGACACGGAACGGCGCTATGTGCCCCTCAACCACATCCGGCCCGACCAGGCCCATTTCGAGGTGATCGACAGCCCGCTGTCCGAGGCGGGGGTGCTGGGCTTCGAATACGGCTACTCTCTGGCCGAGCCGCACGCCTTGGTGCTGTGGGAAGCGCAGTTCGGCGACTTCGCCAACGGCGCCCAGGTGATCATCGACCAGTTCGTCTCCTCGGCCGAAAGCAAGTGGCTGCGCATGTCGGGGCTGGTGATGCTGCTTCCGCACGGATACGAAGGACAAGGACCGGAACACAGCTCGGCGCGCTGGGAACGCTATCTGCAGCTCTGCGCCGAGGACAACTGGCAGGTCTGCGACTTCACCACGCCCGCCAACTACTTCCACGCCCTGAGACGGCAGATGCGGCGAAACTTCCGCAAGCCGCTGGTGGTGATGAGCCCCAAGTCGCTGCTGCGCCACAAGCTCGCGGTCTCGCCGCTCGACGAGTTCGGCCCCGGCACCCGGTTCCGCCGCGTCCTGCCGGAACCCCACGAACTCGTGCCTGACGAGCGCGTGCGGCGGGTCGTCCTGTGCAGCGGCAAGGTCTATTACGACCTCGTCCAGGACAGGAACGACCGCGGCATCCAGGACGTGGCGATCATCCGCATCGAACAGCTCTACCCGTGGCCGAAGGAAACCCTGCTCAAGCAACTTGGCCGCTATGCGAATGCCGAGGTAGTGTGGTGCCAGGAAGAACCGGCCAACATGGGAGCGTGGATGTTCGTCGATCGACGACTCGGCTACATCCTGGAGGAGCTGGGCAGCAGGCAGCGGCAAGTCTGCTTCGCGGGCCGACCTTCGGCGGCTTCGCCCGCCACGGGGCTGCTCAAGAAGCATCTGGCCGAGCAGGCGCTGCTGGTCGAGCAGGCCCTCACCCACCCGCTTGAAGAGCTGCCGCAGCCGTTCCGCCGCGTGACGCCGATGGGCCTGTAGAAGGACGAGGAAGAAATGGCCACCCAGATCACCGTGCCCGCGCTGGGCGAGTCCGTGACCGAAGCGACAGTCGCCAAATGGTTCAAGTCGGTCGGCGATGCCGTCGCCCCCGACGAGCCGCTGGTCGAACTGGAAACCGACAAGGTCACCGTCGAGGTCAACGCCCCCAGCGCCGGGGTGCTCTCCGAGATCAAGGTGGACGTCGGCGCCACGGTGGAGGTGGGCGCGGTGCTGGGAGCGATCGGCGACGGCGCCGCGGCGCCCAAGAAGGCGGATAAGGCCCCCGCACAGGCGGCCCCCGCGGCAGCCGCGAAGGCCGAGCCCGCTCCTGCGGCCGAGCAACCGCTTTCCCCCGCGGTCCGCAAGATGGTCGAGGAGAAGGCTCTGGACACGGCGGCGATCCAAGGCACCGGCAAGGGCGGCCGCATCACCAAGGGCGACGTGATCGAGCATCTGGAAAGGAAGCCGGCGCCTTCGGAAACCGCCCCGGCACGCCCCGCCGCCCCCGCGCAACCGGCCCCCGCCCCTGCCGCGCGCGCCCCGCGTCCCGAGCATCCGCGCGAGGAACGGGTGCGCATGACCCGGCTGCGCAAGCGCATCGCCGAACGCCTGAAAGAGGCGCAGAACACCGCCGCCATGCTGACCACCTTCAACGAGGTGGACATGAGCGCGCTCATGTCCGTGCGCGGCCAGTACAAGGACCAGTTCGAGAAGAGGCACGGCGTGAAGCTCGGCTTCATGTCGTTCTTCGTGAAGGCCTGCGTGACCGCCCTCAAGGAATGGCCGGCGGTCAATGGCGAGGTCGACGGCGACGACCTGGTCTACAAGAACTACTACGACATCGGCGTGGCCGTCGGCACCCCGCAGGGGCTGGTGGTGCCGGTGGTGCGCGACGCCGACCGGATGTCCTTCGCAGAAATCGAGAAAGCCATCAACGACCTCGGCCGCAAGGCGCGCGACGGCAAGCTGTCGATGGAGGAACTGACGGGCGGCACCTTCACGATCTCCAACGGCGGCGTCTACGGCTCGCTGCTCAGCACGCCCATCCTCAACCCGCCGCAGTCCGGCATCCTGGGCATGCACAAGATCGAGCAGCGGCCCGTGGTGGTCGAGGGCGGCCGTATCGAGGCGCGGCCGATGATGTATCTGGCCCTGTCCTACGACCACCGCATCATCGACGGCCGCGAGGCGGTGTCGTTCCTGGTGCGGGTAAAGGAGTGCATCGAGGATCCCCAGCGGATTCTGCTGGAGATGTGAGACTACTGATCAACCACAGAGGCACAGAGACACAGAGAAGGCACAGAGCTATTCTTCTCGTCACTCCCGCGAAGGCGGGAGTCCATTTCGCAGGTGCCTTCGCCGAAGTACGGATCGGATGCCCGCTTTCGCGGGCATGATGGCCTACGGTTTCTCGGTGTTTCCTCTGTGTCTCGGTGTCTCTGTGGTTAGTTCAATACGCCGGGAGACCTGAAGAATGGCCGAGCAGGAATTCGATGTCGTCGTCATCGGCGGTGGACCCGGCGGATACGTCGCCGCCATCCGGGCCGCGCAGCTTGGCCTCAAGACCGCTTGCGTCGAAAAGCGCGGCACGCTGGGCGGAACATGCCTGAACGTCGGCTGCATTCCGTCGAAGGCGCTGTTGCAGTCCACCCACCACTTCGAACACGCGCGCCACGGCATGGCCGCGCACGGCATCAAGGTCGACGGGGTGGGACTCGATCTCGCCACGATGATGACGCGCAAGGACAAGGTGGTCGGCGAGAACACCAAGGGCATCGAGTTCCTGTTCAAGAAGAACAAGGTGACCTATGTGGTCGGGGCCGGCCGCCTGCTCGGCGACGGCCGGATCGGCGTGGCGCAGAACGGGGGCGGCGAGACCGTGATCAAGGCCGGGAACATCATACTGGCCACCGGTTCGGACGTGACGCCCCTGCCGGGCGTGGAGATCGACGAGGACCGCATCGTCTCCTCCACCGGCGCCTTGGCCCTGCCCAAGGTGCCGAAGTCGATGGTCGTCATCGGCGCCGGGGTCATCGGGCTCGAACTGGGCTCGGTATGGCGGCGCCTGGGCGCCGAGGTCACCGTCGTCGAGTTCATGGACCGCGTCCTTCCCCCCTTCGACGGCGAAATCTCCAAGCAGGCGCAGCGCATCCTCGGCCGCCAGGGCATGACCTTCCGGCTGTCCTCGAAGGTGACCGCGGCCAAGCGCGCCAAGAGCGGCGTCAAGTTGACGATCGAGCCTGTGGACGGGGGCGCCACCGAAGAGGTGGCCGCGGACGTCGTCCTGGTGGCCATCGGCCGCCGCCCCTTCACCGAGGGACTTGGCCTCGGCGAGGCCGGGGTGGAGATCACCAACCGCGGCTTCGTCAGGATCGACGGGCACTTTCGCACCAACGTTCCGGGCATCTGGGCGATCGGCGACGTGGTCGGCGGCGCGATGCTGGCCCACAAGGCCGAGGAAGAGGGCGTGGCGGTGGCCGAGATCATCGCCGGCCAGGCCGGCCACGTGAATTACGAGGCCATTCCCAGCGTCGTCTACACCTGGCCCGAGATCGCCGCGGTCGGCCGCACCGAGGAGCAACTGAAGCAGGACGGCGTCGCCTACAAGGTGGGAAAGTTCCCGTTCAGCGCCAACTCGAGGGCGCGCGCCAACGCCGACGCCGACGGCTTCGTGAAGATCCTTGCCGACGCCAGGACCGACCGCATCCTGGGCGCCCACATCATCGGTCCGCAGGCCGGCGACCTGATCCAGGAGATCGTCGTTGCCATGGAGTTCGGCGCCTCGGCCGAGGACGTCGCGCGCTCCAGCCACGCCCACCCCCAGCTCGGCGAGGCCATCAAGGAGGCGGCGCTGGCCGTCGACGGCCGGGCCTTGCATATCTGACTGCCGCGCTCCACACGAGGATCAGCCATCGGCTTGCAGATGGTGAGGCGGCCTCGCCGCTTGGCATGACCCGGCGCGTACCATATCTTCCCTCGGCCGGCCGGGCCACGGACGAGACGGGGAGCGATGCGCACGCACTGGCGGTGGATGAAACGGTGGCTGACGCTGGGGGCCGGCTGGGGCTTCGTGGTACTGGGCGTTATCGGCCTGTTCCTGCCGATCCTTCAGGGCTTCCTGTTCCTCGCCATCGGCTTCTATATCCTGTCCACCGTCTCGCCCTGGGCGCAGCGGCAGCTTGATCGCATGCGCGCGCGCCATCCCGAACTCGCGGCCACCTTCGACGCGGCCAAGGACCGGGCCGCCGACTGGCTGCGCCGCCATAACGGCACCGACGGCAACGACAAGAACGGCGGGGCTCGCTGATGTGGCGGGTGGTCGTGGCGCTGTGCATCGCCGAGGTGCTGACGATGCTTGGCGTGTTCGCCTTTCCGGCCGCCCTGCCGACCTTTCTTGCCGAATGGAGCCTCAGCAACACCGAGGCCGGATGGATCAGCGGCGTGTATTTCGCCGGCTACACGGTCGCGGTTCCCATCCTGGTCGGTTTGACCGACCGCGTCGACGCGCGCCGCATCTACCTGTTCGGCGCCGGTACATCAGCGATATCCGCGCTCGGCTTCGCCCTGATAGCCGATGGATTCTGGACGGCGATGATGTTCCGCGCATTAGGCGGGGTGGGTCTGGCCGGAACCTACATGCCCGGCCTGCGTGCCCTGGTCGACCGCTTCGACGGCCCCATGCAGCCGCGCGCCATCTCGTTCTACACGGCGAGTTTCAGCCTGGGCACCAGCGCCTCGTTCCTGGTCGTCGGCGAGATCGTGGCCGCCTTCGACTGGCGTTGGGCGTTCGCCGCATCGGGTATCGCAGCGGCCCTGGGGATGGCGTTGGTCGCCACGCTTCTGCGACCGGCGAAGCCCCTGCCGCCCGAGCAACCGACCCATCTTCTGGATTACCGCCCGGTGTTACGCAACCGGCCGGCGATGGGCTACATCCTGGGCTACACGGTGCATTGCTGGGAACTTTTCGCGGCCCGCTCCTGGGCCGTGGCGTTTCTTGCCTTCGTGGCCCATAGCCAGGGAACGGAGCCCGGCTGGAGTCCGACTTCGGTAATGACGGTGGCGGCCGTGGTGGCCATGGTCGCCAGCATCGTCGGCGCCGACATCGCAGCGCGCCTGGATCGCGGCCGGGTAATCATGACGGGGATGGTCCTGTCGGCCGCCGCCGCCCTGGCCTTCGGCTTCTCCTCCTCGCTGCCCTATGTCGCCGTGGCGCTGCTGAGCATCGTGCATTCCGCCTTCATCCAGGCCGATTCGGCCGCCCTGACCACGGGGGCGGTGCACTCGGCCGACGCCGGACGGCGTGGAACGACGATGGCGCTGCATTCGGTACTGGGGTTCACGGCGGCGTTTCTCGGCCCGCTCGCCGTCGGTGTCGTGCTCGACCTGGCCGGCGGCGCGAACAGCGCCTACGCCTGGGCGATGGCCTTCGCCTCGGTGAGCATGGTAGCCATGCTTGGGCCACTGGCGATCTTGTGGTCGCGGCGCTTGCCCTAGCCTAGCCTCGGGTGCATATGTACTCGACCCTTCCCCGCTCGGAACCATCATGCTTGGTGACAGGACGAGGCTTGCGACCATCCTGAGAACTGACCACGCCTTGCTCCGCCGCCGTCGCCGACGCCTCATGGTGTGGACCAAGCGGACGGGCCTGCTCGGGATGGGATCGGCGTTCATGCTGGCCGGAGTCGCCTCGGTGCCGACGCCGGTGCCGGTGGGATTCGTGCTGTTCGCACTGGGGCTCTATTTCGTCGCCCGCGGCTCGCGAAAGGCACGCCGATCGGTAACTTGGATCCGCCGCCAGGCGCCGCCGGTGTCGCGCGGCCTCAACCGCATCAAGGACCGGATGCCCAGCAACCTGCGACTGTTCATCGAGCGCAGCGACCCGGGCGTTTAGGCCTGCGCTACTCCGAGGCCTTCGCCCGCGGATGAGCCTGCTGGTAGATTCCTGACAGCCGCGCCTGATCGACCTGGGTGTACCGCTGCGTGGTGCTGAGCGAGGCGTGTCCCAAGAGTTCCTGGATGGTGCGCAGATCGCCCCCCCCGGCCAGCAGGTGGGTGGCGAAGCTGTGGCGCAGGGCGTGCGGCGTCGCCGTCGCCGGCAGCCCGAGCAAGGCGCGCAACCGCCGCATCTGCCGCTGCACGACCCCCGGATTCAGCCGCTTGCCGCGCGCGCCGACGAACAGCGGCGCATCCTCGCCATGCGCGAAGGGGCACAGCGACAGGTAGTCGGCAAGCGCCGCGGCGACCACGGGCAGCACCGGCACCACCCGCTGCTTGCGTCCCTTGCCGGTCACCACCATCGTTTCGCCTTTGGGCACATCGCGCCGGTTCAGGGACAATGCCTCGCCCAATCGCAACCCGCAGCCGTAGAGCATGGTGAACAGGGCGGTGTCGCGCGCCGCCAGCCACGGCTCGTCCTGCAATTCGGCGGCCGTCTCCAGCGCCTCCAGCGCTTCGTCGGCGGCCAGAGGCTTCGGCACCGACGCGGGGGGCCGGGGAGCGCGGACGGCGGACAGCGCGGCGTTGTGCAACCGCCCTGTCCTGTCGAGAAAACGGAAGAACCCGCGTAACGTCGACATGGCGCGGGCCAGCGACGCCCGCGACAGGCCGTCGCCGGAACGTCGCGCCAGATAGGCGCGGAAATCGGCGGTCGCCAGGCGCTCGAGGTCTTGGAGACGCGGTTCGCCGCCGAGGTGGTCCGTCAGAAACGCCAGGAACGCGGCGAGGTCACGGCCATAGCCGTCCAACGTATGGGCGGACACCCGGCGCTCGTCCCCCAGCCACGCCTGCCATGCCGCCAACGCCTGCAAGAGTGCCGCGTCGCCCGCGAAGCGGATCAGGCCGCCACCCACCGGCAGACCGCGTTTTCGATGATGCGGGCCAGGAAGGTGAGAAGATCGATCGCCTGGCTGTGGTGGAAGGTGCGCTCGTTGCGCGAGCCCAGGGCGAGAAGGCCCACCGGGCAACGCCCGCCCGGATCGAGCCGGACGAGGGCGTATGAGCGGACGAGTCCGGCGCCATCGGCGAAGACCTCGGGATCCCCCACCGCGTTGCCGCGCAGGACGCTATGCCCCTGGGAGAGGAGCAGGTCAATTCTGCCCGCCGGAAGCCGCTGGATTCCGCTGACGGCCAGTTCGGGAAGCGGCTGGTCTCCCACTTCGAAGCAAAGAGTGACCACATCCACGTCGAGCAGGGGCGGTAGTTCGTCGGCCACGACCTGCGCGAGTTCCGCCATGCCGGCGGCGGTGAGAACGGCCAGCGCCGCCTCGTGGGTGCGCGCCTGCGTCGACATGTTGTTGCGGGTGGTCGTGATCAGGTGCTCGGCGCACCCCCGCAAGTCCTCGACCTCGCTTTTCAAGCGCTCGATCATGAACTCCTGCAGGTCGACAACGTTGTCGCCGCGCGAACGGGACGGCACCGTCAACCGCAAAAGCAAGTCCGAATGGCGCACCAGAAAGTCGGGATGATCCTTGAGATAGGCCTTCACCTCGCCCTCGGTCGGCGATCCCGCGTTGGGCGCCCGCGCCTTGTCTCCCTGCTTGCTCGCCATTCGCTCTCCAGGCTGAACGTTCCGTCCAGGCGGCGGCAGTGTAGCCCAAGGGCTCAGGCGATGCGAGTCGATCCGGGCGGCCAGCTTCGCCGATTTGATTTTACAAAAACCCTAACCATCTCACGGCTATGCCGCGCGCCTACGCCATCTCGCGAGCCATGGAATGAGCACGCTAAGCCCTTCGCAGGGCCAAGCGTGGCATGACCGCCCGGCGGCGGCGGCCCTCGCATCGCTCGGCACCGGCGATGGCGGATTGTCCGATGAGGAGGCCGCGCGGCGACGCGATCGATATGGCCCCAATCGGATTCCCCAGCCGGCACGGCGCGGTCCGCTGCGGCGTTTTCTCGGCCAGTTTCACAACCTGCTGATCTACGTACTCCTCGGTGCCGCGGCGATCACGGCGTCGCTAGGCCATTGGATCGATACAAACGTCATCCTCGGCGTCGTCGTCCTCAACGCCGTCATCGGCTTCGTACAGGAGGGGAAGGCCGAGAAGGCGTTGCAGGCCATCCGCAAGATGCTGTCCGCACGCGCCGCCGTCATACGTGGAGGCCGGCGCCTGACCATACCGGCCGAGGAACTTGTTCCCGGCGATCTCGTCACCTTGGAATCGGGCGACAAGGTGCCGGCCGACATGCGGCTCGTCCGGGTCAAGGGCCTGCAGGTCCAAGAAGCCTCGCTTACCGGCGAATCGGTCCCGGTGCCGAAGGACATCGCCCCGGTGCAAGGCGATGCGGCGCTGGGTGACCGCACCTCGATGGCCTACTCGGGAACACTCGTCGCCTCGGGTCAGGCGACCGGGGTGGTCGTCGCCACCGGCGCGGACATGGAAATCGGCCGGATCAGTTCCATGCTCGCCGACGTGGAATCCCTCACCACCCCGTTGCTGCGTCAAATGACGCGATTCTCGGCATGGCTGACCGCGGGGATTCTGGGGCTTGGCGCGGTGGTCTTCGCGTTCGGGCTGTGGGTGCGGGACTATGACGCCGGCGAGATGTTCATGGCCGTGGTCGGGTTGTCGGTGGCCGCGATACCCGAGGGTCTGCCCGCCATCCTGACGGTCACCCTGGCCATCGGCGTGCAGCGCATGGCCGCGCGCAACGCAATCATCCGCCGGCTGCCGGCCGTCGAGACCCTGGGCTCGGTATCGATCATCTGCTCCGACAAGACGGGCACCCTGACCCGGAACGAAATGACGGTCACGGCCGTCGCGACCGCCGACGGCGCCTACTCGGTCAGCGGCGTCGGTTACGACCCGCATGGCGGGTTCTCGGCGGAGGGCGCGGAGCTTTCGGAATTGCCCGAGCCCTTGTCCGCCGTCATTCGGGCGGCGATCCTGTGCAACGACTCCCAATTGCGCCAGGCGGACGGCCGTTGGGTCGTCGAGGGGGATCCGATGGAAGGGGCGTTGCTGATGGCCGGCCTGAAGGCCGGGTTCAGCCTCGATCTCGAAGCCAAGGAACGCCCGCGAACAGACGTGATCCCATTCGAATCCGAGCACCGCTTCATGGCCACCCTGCATCACGACCACGAAGGCCGGGGCTTCGTGTTCGTCAAGGGCGCACCCGAGCGGCTGTTAGACATGTGCGCCGCGCAGCGGACCGGTGGCGGCGACGTTCGTGTTCATCGAATGCTATGGGAAACGGCTGTCGAAGAAATGACATCGCGGGGACAGCGTGTGTTGGCGGTGGCGACCCGGGCCACCTCTCCGGAGCATCGCGAACTCAGATTTTCGGACGTCGACGGCGGGTTGACCCTTCTTGGCCTTCTCGGTCTGATCGACCCCCCGCGCGAAGAGGCGATCGAGGCGGTGCGCGAGTGTCAGTCCGCGAACATCCGCGTCAAGATGATCACCGGCGACCATGCGGGCACCGCCCGGGCCATCGCCGCACAACTTGGGCTTCGCAACCCTGCGGACGTGATGACCGGCCGCGACATCGACGCCATCGACGACCCCGCGCTACCCTCGATCGCGGTTGGTGTCGACGTCTTCGCGCGCACCAGCCCGGAACACAAGCTCCGCCTCGTCATGGCGCTCCAGGAGGCGGGCCATGCGGTCGCCATGACCGGAGACGGAGTGAACGACGCCCCGGCGCTTAAACGCTCCGACGTGGGCGTGGCGATGGGACTGAAAGGCACCGACGCCGCCAAGGAGGCGGCGGAGATGGTCCTCGCCGACGACAACTTCGCGTCGATCGCCGAGGCCGTTCGAGAGGGACGAGCGGTCTACGACAACCTCAAGAAGTCCATCATCTTCCTGCTGCCGATCAACGGCGGAGAGTCGCTGGCGATCGTCGCCGCGATCCTGGCGGGATTGATGCTGCCCATAACGCCCTTGCAGATCCTTTGGGTAAACATGGTGAGTTCGGTCGCCCTGGCGATGACTTTGGCGTTCGAACCGATGGAAAGCGACGTGATGAAGCGACCGCCGCGCCGCCTCGACGCCCCGATGCTTTCGACGTTCGTGCTATGGCGGATCGCCCTGGTGTCGGCGCTTTTCGTGGGCGGCATCTTCGGCATGTTTAACCTTGCCCTTTGGCGCGGGGCCGAGGTTGCGGAAGCGCGGACCCTCGCCGTCAATACCCTGGTGGCCATGGAGATCTTCTATCTGTTCAGCGTGCGGTATCTGAGGGCGCCGTCGCTGACGGTCCAGGGCATCCTCGGAACCCGCCCGGTCCTGATCGCGGTTGCCATTGTGGTCGGACTGCAGTTCGTGTTCACCTACGCCCCCTTCATGCAGCGATGGTTTGAGACTCGACCGGTGTCACTTTTCGACGGCATGCTGGTGGTAGCGGTGGCTGTGATCCTGTTCTTCGTGCTGGAATTGGAAAAGCTGGGTCGGCGGCGGTTGGGCTTGGCAACCGCCCATTGAATGGCGACGTTCGGCCTAGGGAGGGCGAGAATGCAGTCGAATTCCGGGAAAGTGTTGGTGGCGACCGACCTGTCGCCCCATTCAGACCGGGCCCTTGACCGGGCGGTGTCGCTGGCGCGCCAGATAGAGGCCGAGTTGCATGTCGTCCACGCCATTGAGGGCGAGCCGCCATCCGGCCATCGAGACGAATTGCGCCGGGAAGCGGAAAGGTTGATCGGCGCCTATGTGCGGTCGGCGAGGGCAGGCCGCGGGCTCGCGTTTTCCACGCACGTAACCTTCGGCCCGGGTCCCGAAGCGATTATTCGATGTGCTGAAGAGACAAAGGCCGACATCGTGATTCTGGGCACCCATAAACCGCGCACGGGCGACCTGTTGCGCCACACCACGATCGCGCGGGTCCTGCGCGAGAGCGGCCGTCCGGTGCTGCTTGTCACCGAACGCCCCTTCACACCCTACCGCAAGGTCATGGTCGCGGTCGACATGTCGGAATGCTCGCGCACTGCGCTCGAATTCGCGCTCCGCCTGTTGCCCGAGGCGGAACTCACGGTGGTCCATGCCTATGAAGTACCGTTCGCGACCTTTATTTCCGGCGAGGACTCCGATCGAACGGTCGAGGCCAAGCACCGTGAGAACATCGAGCGGCTGGTCGCAGGCGAGGTCGAGGCTTTCCTTGACCGCTACTCCGGCAAGGCCCCCTCTATCCGACAGGTCGTCGCCCGCGGCATGGTGCGCGAGGTCGTCCGCAACGAGACGAAACGATCGAGGCCGGAGTTGCTGGTCATCGGCACTCACGGACGAAGCGGAGTCGCCCATGCCTTGCTGGGCAGTGTGGCCGAGGACCTCTTGCGCCAGCCTCCGTGTGACATCCTGGCTGTCCGCTAGTCGCGCCGTCTTGTTGATGGTGTCGCCCCGCCGCTAGAGTGGCGGGATGGGGATTTCCAAGACCTTCCTGCCCGGCCAGCGCATCGCCGTGATGCTTCCGCTGCCTTTGCCGGGCCCCTACGACTATCTTGTACCGGAAGGTCTCGCCGTCGAGGCGGGCGCGTTCGTTCGCGTTCCGCTCGGCCGACGTGACGAGGTCGGGGTGGTATGGGGCCCCGGGACCGACACGGTCGCGCCCGCCAAGCTCCGTGAAGTGCGCGGACGTTTGCCGGCGCCTCCGTTGCCCGAGATTTCGCGCCGCTTCGTGGAATGGGTCGGCGACTACTGTCTGGCGCCAACGGGGGCGGTGCTCAAGATGGCGATGAGCGTAACCGCCGCGCTCGAGCCTCCGCGCCCCATGGTCGCCTATCGCGCCGCCGCTGTTCAGGATGCCTCCGCGCGCCTGACGCCGGCGCGCCGCCGTGTGCTGGAATTGGTCACCGGGACGCCGCCGCTGCCGGCCGCAGATCTGTCCCGCGAGGCGGGCGTCAGTCCGTCGGTGATCCGCGGCATGGCCGACGCCGGCCTGCTGGAAGCGGTGGCGACCTGCCGCTCGCCGGCACCTCCGGAACCGGACTGGCGGCGCCCCGGCCCGTCCCTCTCGCGGGCCCAGCACGAGGCGGCCCAGGACCTCGCCGCCAAGGTGGTCGACGGCTTCTCGGTCACCCTGCTCGAGGGCGTGACCGGGTCCGGCAAGACCGAGGTCTATTTCGAAGCCATCGCCGCGGCGCTGCAGAAGGGCCGACAGGTGCTGGTGCTGCTGCCCGAGATCGCTTTGAGCGCCCAGTGGCTGGAGAGGTTCGCGCGGCGTTTCGGGGCGCCGCCGGCCGAATGGCATTCCGACCTTTCCGCCGGCCAGCGGCGCGACACATGGCGGGCGGTGGCGGAAGGAGCGGCGCGCGTCGTCGTCGGCGCCCGCTCCGCGCTGTTCCTGCCTTATCCGGACCTGGGACTGATCGTCGTCGACGAAGAGCACGACTCGTCGTTCAAGCAGGAGGACGGGACCATCTATCACGCCCGCGACATGGCGGTCGTGCGCGGCCGGCTGGGCGAACATCCGGTGGTCCTGGCCTCGGCCACGCCGAGCCTGGAGACGCAGGCCAACGTGCAGGCCGGGCGCTATCGGCGCCTGCACCTTCCCGACCGCCACGCCGGCGCCGCCATGCCCGGCGTCGCCGCCGTCGACATGCGCCGCAACGGCCCGCCACGGCGGTCCTGGCTGTCGCCGCCGCTGCTCGCCGCCCTGGAGGAGACCCTGGCCGCCGGCGAGCAGGCGATGCTGTTCCTCAATCGCCGCGGCTATGCGCCGCTGACGCTGTGCCGGGGATGCGGAATGCGGCTGCAATGCCCCAACTGCACGGCCTGGCTGGTCGAGCATCGCCTGCTCGGCCGCCTGCAGTGCCACCATTGCGGCCATCAGGCGCGGCTGCCCAGCCTGTGCCCGTCCTGCGGCGCCGCCGACAGCTTCGCCGCCTGCGGCCCCGGCGTCGAACGGCTCTACGAAGAGGTCGCGGCGCGTTTCCCCGACGCCCGCTGCGCCATCATGGCCAGCGACACCGTGGCCTCGCCCGCCGCCGCGGCGGAACTCGTGCGCCGCATGGAGGCGCGGGAACTCGATTTGCTGGTGGGCACGCAGATCGTCGCCAAGGGGCATCACTTCCCGCTGCTCACCCTGGTCGGGGTGATCGACGCCGATCTGGGGCTGGCCGGGGGAGACCTGCGCGCCGCGGAGCGCACCTATCAGCTGCTGGCCCAGGTGGCGGGACGCGCCGGCCGCTCCGAACACCCCGGCCGGGTGCTGTTGCAGACCTATCAGCCCGACCATCCGGTCATGCAGGCCCTGGTCTCGGGCGACGCCGAGCGCTTCTACGCCGAGGAGGCGGCGGGGCGGCGCGCCGCCGGCATGCCCCCCTTCGGCAAGCTGGCGGCGCTGATCGTTTCGGGCGCCGATGCCGCGCGCGTCGACGCGGTCGCCCGCCGGCTTGCCCGTTCGGCACCGCGCCTCCCCGGGGTGACGGTGCTTGGCCCGGCCCCGGCGCCGCTCGCCATGCTGCGCGGCCGCCATCGGGTGCGGCTGCTGCTCAGGGCGGAGCGCCGGGTGAACGTGCAGGCGACGCTACGGGGGTGGCTGTCCACCGCGGAAATTCCCGGCGGCGTGCGTTTGCAGGTGGACGTCGATCCCTATGGCTTCTTGTGACCGCGCCGCCCGCGATCAAAGCCCGAACCAGGCGAAGACCGCTCTTTTGAACGGCATCGGAAAAATCACCTGGGCGGGCGTCCCGACGGGCGCCGTCTCGGTCCCCGGCAAGCGCACGACGACGCTGGCGAAATGCGGGTCGAGATCGACCGCGTCGGGCAATCCCGGGCGGGCAAGAGGCGGCAGGGTCAAACTGATCTCGTCGATCACCCCGTCGCGCGGGGCGCTCTCGGTCGCAAGCAGAATGTTTGCGCGGCCGCCGATGTTCAGCTTCAGGGCCTGCGTCAGCGGCACCTTGGCGACGACGGTCGGGCCGACGTCGTGCGGCCCCACCAGCAGCAGCGCCGGCGCTCCGCCCCGCACCCATTCGCCTTCATGCAGCAGCACCGCGTGGACCATACAGGCGCAAGGGCTGGCCACCCGCAGTTCCTCGCGCCGCTCGGCGAGGACGGACCGCCGGGCGCGCAGGAAGGCGAGTTCGGCCTCGGCGACCGCAAGGTCCTCGGCCAGCTCGTGGGGCTCGCGGCCCTCGATGCGGCTGCCGGTGAAGAACCGGCCCTCGCCTGCAATGGCGGCGTTGGTCGTTGCCGCCGCGACCGCCGCCCTGGCCGCCGCGACGCCGCTGTCGCCCTCCAGTCGCCGTCTGGTCGCCTGATCGACCGCGGCGGCGGAGGCATGCCCGCCGCGATGCAGGGCATCGACCCGGTCCGCTTCGCGCACGCTCGCCCGGCGGGCCGCCTCGGCGCCCGCCAGCTCGGCCTGCGCCTGGGCCAGGGCGGCGTCGGCCAACGCCGCGTAGCGGCCGAGGAAGTCCACGGCCTGCCGGTGGCGCCGCCGCATCGAGGCGACCTCGGCCTCCTGGCGCTCCACCTCCGCCTCGGCCAGACGCATCTTCGCGTCCAGTTCCGGATCGCCAATGGTGAACAAGGTCTCGCCGGGAGAAACACGCTGGCCGAGCGGCGGGAGGGGGCCGCGAACGAACCCATCGCCCGCGGCGGAAACCCTTGCCAGGGTCCCGGACACCGCCGCGAAGTCGGATTGCACGGTCAGCAGCCGACCGTACAACGACAGGCCGACCACCGTTGCCAGAACCAGTCCCCCGAGCACGAGAAGCAGATAGCCGAGGTTGCGGCCCCGTCCCGCCCCCTCCTCACCGGGAGCGGGGCCGGACGCTCCGCCGCCCGCCCGCGAGGCGGAGGACTGGACGAGCGCCAGCGCGCTCTCGGCCCCCAGAACCTGCCCCGTCGCGGCGGCGTTCGCTGCCGAACGCAGATAGGACATCTGGTCCGGTTTGAGGTCGAGGAAGCGCCAGCCAATCCGCCCGTCCCTGGTGACCCGGACCACTGCGCAGTGGCAGTCGAACACGATCCCGACATTTTTACCCGGGAAAACGAGGCGCACGACGCGTTCGCTTCCCGGATGCCACGCCTGCTCCGCGTCGACGAAGGAAAAGCCGCCGAGCGACCAGTCGGCCGCCACCAGGGTCCGGCCCTCGATGGTGACCTCGAGGGGCGTGGTGAAACGCAACAGCCCGCGGCGGCTGCGGGCCTCGTGAAAGATCGACCGTTCGGGGCCGCCGCGTGGGGGGTCTGGAACATCCTTCATGGCGGCGTCTCCCCGGCCCAGGCCGCATCCACGGCCCATTCAGCCAGAACGTGCTCGAGCCCTGCGAACGCCCCCGAGACGAGCAGCCAATTCGGCGGGTCCAGGCTTGCCGTGGTGGCGGAGGTGACGTAGAGGAACAGGGCGCTGGCCAGCAGCGTGATATAGATACCCCAGAGGCCCGCCCGCCGCGGCATCGACGGGAAGGTCACCTTCTGCCGCCCCCATTCCTGGCGGTCCAGGTTGAAGCCGGCCACGACCTTGAGCACCGCCCCCACGACTTGATTGTAGTAGAGCAGCAAGGGCCAGCGAGGGGTGAACCGGCCGCGTATGGCCCCAAGACCGATCGCGAAAACCAGGCGGCTTACCATCACCCACAGCAGGTAGGCCGGCAGCAGCGCCGCCTTCGCGAACAGCGCGGCCGTCAGCACGAAAGCCGGCCCGGCCAGGCTGGTCCACATGGAGACCCGCTGATCCAGCAGACACCACCACACGAAGGGTCGAACCCGGCGCGGACCAAGGCGCAGGGCGCGCCCGTTGTTGCGTAGCATATTGCCATACCAGCGCCGCATCCGCTGCGCCGAATCGGCGAGGAACCGCCGGCGCGGCATGTCCTCCAGCGACACCACCCGCACATCCGGCAAGTAGAGCATCGCGTGGCGGTGCTTCAGCAGCCAGTACCAGGTGGACTTGTCGTCCCCGGTCAGGAACCGCAGCGATCCATAGCGCCAATGCCGCAGCCGGTCGTCCTCGATGGCGGCGATGAAGTCGGGTCGGGTGGCCAGGGACGCGCGGAACAGCGAGCACCTCCCCGTCAGCACCAGCAGGCGATCCGAGAGACTGAGCGACGACATCAGGAGATGGCGCTGCGCATAGCGCAGGTCGTACCAGTCCGCGGCCCATGGCGAACCGGTCACCTCGGCACGCAGGTCGGTGGTCACGGCGCCGATTGCCGGGAACACGCTGAAGAACGGCAGTGATGCGGCAAGAGCGCCGGGCGGCAGAAGGGTGTCGCCGTCCATGAGCAGCACCACGGCGTCGTCCGGCGGCATGCGTCGGGAGATCGCCCGCAAGCCCTCGGCAAGGGCCGAACGCTTGCCGGTGCCGTCCTGCTCCATCGTCACCAACGAAACGCCATGAGGCGCGCTGGCCCGAAACATGGTCTCGAGCAGAACCCGTTCGGCCGGATCGGTCACCGCCGCCACCACCGTCATGCCGCACCCACACGATCGGGCCTCGTCGAGCAAGGCCGCGAACACCCGCCGAGTCACGGACGTCTCCTGGCGATAGGCGGTGACCACGACGTAGAGCGGGGGCAACGGCGCCTGCGAATGCCGGGCGGCCTCGCGCAAGGCGGGGAACCGCCACGTCACGTAGATGAAGGCGCGCAACAGATGAACGCCGGCCCAGCCGTAGCGCCACAGCCCGATGGCGCCAAGCAGGGCGAAGAAATGAGCACTGCCCGGCGACAGAACCTCAGCGGGAACGGCAAGCGCGAGCGCCGCGGCGACCAGCACGTAGACGGCCATTCCCAGCCAGGTCCACATGGTCTTTCCTTCTCCCTCGGACGAACCGGCGCAGGCATCGGTTGCGCAACCGAGGTTTTTATCGCCCGGAAAGAAGGCGGTGACAAGCCGGCAGGCTGCCGCTTACTGAACCTGAAGAACCGCCGATCCGCTCAAAGGCAGCGCGTCGCCCAGCACGGGATAGGGGAAAAGCGGCAGGTAGGTGACGTTCGCCGTCACTTCGACGAACATGCGGCTCGGATCGCCACTGGCGCAGCCGCTACCGCAACTCACCTCGCCCTCGCCCGCACACTCGCAGAAGCGCCGGGACGCTACGGAAAAGGAGGGCGAACTGGTCACGCCGTCGCCAATCCCCGCATTTCGTACCGCCGCCGAGATGCCGCTGGCGTCACTGCTGTTGCTGAGCGCGTATTGCACGCCGGCGCGGGCACCGTTGGAAAGCTGCCCCGCCACCCACCAGGCCAGGGCGAGGTCACTGACCGCCACCAGGGCGAAAAACAAGATTGGGACCACGAAGGCGAATTCTGTGGCGACGGTGCCGCGGTCGCAGCCCGCTTTGAAAATTCTCATGCTCATTCGATCAACGTTGGCTTGAGGCGACCGAGGTGCCGCGTGCCCGCCGTATCGCAATTGTTCTTCACGATGGCGTTGCCGCCGAAATTGACCGTACGGGCGATGAGGTGGGTGCACACCGCACCACCCACCGCGCTGCCGCCGGTGAACTGAAGTTCCTGGCTCGGAAAATACAGAACACCGGTCAATTGCAGGTTGGCCCCGCCGTTGAACAGGTTGACGTCGCTCGCCGGCGCGTTGCGGTCCCCGTAGAACACCACTCCCGCCCACGGTCCGGTGCTGGGCGCCGCCAGCGTGACCATCGCACTACCGTTGATTCCAACCGTGCCCCATCCGCCGCTGCTGAGCGGCGTGTTGGTCAGGATGATCGTAACGTCGGTTCCGGTGACGATTGCCCCCGCGTTGACCTTCAAATCGCCCCCGTCGATGACGTAGACGCCCGGCTGCAGCAGGACCGCTCCCTTGAGATCGAGGCCGTTGCAGTAGACCCCCGGCGAAATCGTGCCGCCAAAAATCGATGCGTTGGTGTAGTCGCAGGCGCTGGGCGTCGGCGCCACCAAATCCTCGTAGGGATCCTCGACGGGCGGCATGTTGACGTCGGGAGTCGAGGTGATGACCGTGTTGCTGCCGAGTTGGTAGCTGCCTGAAATGGAAACGGGCGAGGCGTCCAAACTGGAATTTCCCGCCATGTAAAGGGCGGAAGGGTTCTGGGAATTCACGGCGACCCCGCAGCCCAATGTGGCGTTGGACCCGCCCGACAGTTCCACCGCCTTGCTGGCGGTGCGCTCGAGCCCGACCACGCAGAACTCCCCGGTCCGCCCGGCGGCGGCCACGCTGCGCGCGCTGACCAGGAAGGAATCGAGAAAATATCTCGAAAAGAAGAGCTGGGCCGGCTGGCGGACGATCACCTCGACCGCCTTGGCGTTGCCGACATTGGGGCCCGTGACCGGAGGGTGGTTGACGGTGATGTCGGTCGAGCCACCCCCGAATCCGTTCCGCTGCGCCTCGGCGAGGGCGATGGCGCCGAGGTCGTTCCCCCCTCCGGCGTAATGGATCGCGGCCCCGAATGCGGCGGCGTCGGCATCCGTCTGCAGCGCGCGGCGCTCGACGTACCAGGTGGCCACATCGACCCCCAGCCCCAGGAATCCCACGATGACCGGCAGCGTCACCGCCGCGATCGTGGCGATCGAACCGCCCGACGCCCCGTAGAAGGATTTGATCGTCCTGCGCGACCCCGCCATGACGCAAAATCTCCAACCGCTCGATGCCGATCCCAGCAAAGCTTAGGGGAGCGATTGGAGGCTATGACGGCGGTCACAAAACAAAGCCCCACGCCGCGAACTGCGGCGCGGGGCAGTGTCGGCGGCCGATCCGCCGCCTAGTTTCCGTTGGAGGGCGCCGGCTCGGAGACCGGAGCGAGTGTCCCGTGTGCCTGCCCCATCTCGGTTGGCGTGCATCCCCCCGGACAGCTGTACTTGACCTCGGCGACCCCGGTGGTTCCCTTGCGCGGGCTAATCACGGATACGCGCCGTCCGCTCTCGGGATGGACCACCACGGCGCGCTCGAGAATGGTGCGATTCCGGGAGTCGAGGACGATGATGTTGGTTTCGCCTGGCTGCTTGCCGAACAGCGTCAGCACGCGCGGGCTCTCGATGGTGGCGTCGACATAGGCCGGGTTGCCGATGATGACTTGCGCCGCATCCTTGGAAAGGCGCAGCAGGTGGGCCTTGTCCCAGGTGACGACCAGCGGTTCGGCGGCCACCGCCGCCCCGGCAATGACGACCGTCACAGCAATCAACGACAAAAGCCGGCGCATCTCTTAGTCTCCCGTCAATCGTTCAGGCATCGGCCTGAAGGTCGCTACTAT
This sequence comes from Rhodospirillales bacterium, assembly GCA_019455065.1. Lineage (GTDB taxonomy): Bacteria > Pseudomonadota > Alphaproteobacteria > Rhodospirillales > Magnetospirillaceae > JACFNC01. The sequence continues at coordinate 181,143 of JACFNC010000004.1, read as the reverse complement.
ATATCAAAAAAACGCTCAATGCTCGCGTCTCTTTCGCTTGGCCTTGCTGATGGGAAAGGAGCGGACTATAACTCGTTCTTGAGGTTCCGATTCCTCCGATAGCCAGGGACTTTCGAAGATGTTTTCTTATCGCGTCGTTGAATACTCTGGCCGTTCTGTCGCGACCGTGCTGCTGGCGGGGGCGCTCGGCGCCTGCAATCCCTTTCTCGCGGATCCCCCGCGGCCGAACCTCACCGAGGTGATCGAGCCGTCGCTGCGCAGGGCGGCCGAGGCTGCCGAGGCGGGCTACGACTACAAGACCGCGGCCGGTCACTACAAGACGCTGTTCCAGCGCAATCCCGGGGACCGGGCGGTTCTGCTCAAGCTGATGCGTGTCCTGCGCTATGGCGGTCTGGCGCAGCAGGCCGTCGATCTCGGCCAGGCGTCCCTGGAGCGTGCGCCGGGCGACGCCGCGATGCTGACGGAACTGGGCAAGGCCTATCTCGCCCAGGACCGCCCCAACGTGGCCGTGCGAACGCTGCTGCAGGCAAGGGAACAGGCCCCCGAGAACTGGGAGACCTGGTCGGCGCTGGGCGTCGCCTATGATTACCAGCGGCGCTACGACGACGGCGCCGCCGCCCACCGGCAGGCCCTCGCCCTGTCTCCGGACAACCCCCTGGTCCTCAACAATCTTGGCCTCTCGCGCGCGCAGGCAGGCGATCTCGACGACGCGGAGCGGTTGCTGCGGCTGGCCGCCGATCAGCCGAAGGCGACCGCCCAGGTGCGCCAGAATCTGGCGCTGGTCATGGCGCTGAAGGGCGACGTGAGCGGGGCCGAACGGCTTGCGCGGCAGGACCTGCCGAACGATCTGGTGCGCACCAACGTCTCCTACTACAAGGCGCTTGCGGACGCTGCCCGCCTGCCCTGAGCGGCTGCCGCTCAACCGCCCCCGAACTTGGCCGACACCTGGATCCCGGCCGGGCCGGCGATCACCATGAACAACACCGGCAGGAAAAAGACGATCATCGGCACGGTCAGCTTGGCCGGCAGCGCCGCCGCCTTCTTCTCGGCCGCCGACATCCGGACGTCGCGGGTTTCCTGGGCGATCACACGCAGGCTGTTGGAAATCGACGTCCCGTATTTTTCGGCCTGCGACAAGGCCGTCACCAGCGACTTCACGTAGGCCAGCCCGGTCCGCTCGGCAAGGTTCTCGTAGGCCAGCCGGCGGTCACCCAGGAAGGCGAGTTCCGCCGACGTCAGCCCCATCTCCTCCGCCATCTCAGGCGACCCCTCGGCCATTTCTTCGGTGACCCGACTGAAGGCCGCTTCGATCGACAACCCGGCATCGACGCATATGACGAGCAGGTCGAGAGCGTCGGGAAAGGCACGCGACAGCACCTGCTGCCGTTTGGTGATGGCGTTCTGCAGCAGGATCGCCGGCAGGAAGAAACCGACCAGAGCGGCCCCGGCGCAAATCAACAGCTTGGTGGCGAACGCCTTGGAAGCAAACTCGGGCGCCGACGAGACAAAGATCAGCGTGACGATCGTCAGGACGATCGGCGCGGCAATGCGGGAGAAGGTGAACGTCACGGCGGCCGACTGCCGCCGCCAACCGGCCTGTGCCAGCTTCTTCTTGAGATCCTTCGCTTCCAGCATGTTCTGGAGCTTGAGCCGGTCCAGAACGGCTTTCATCAGGCCGACATGCCGCTTCGGCTGGAAGCGCGTCTTCTGCTGGAAGGCCGCCTGCTGCTTCTGACTCAACTCCTGGCGGCGAGCGGCAACCGCCTTTAGGCGCGCGCCGAGTTCGTCCTTCTGCACCAGGGGCAAACCCACGGCGAGGACCGAGATGAACGCGCCGGCCGCCGTCAGAATGGTGATGATCGTCGGAAGATCCATCCCGGCCGCCTTACATGTCGAAATTGATCATCTGGCGCATCACGAAGATGCCCACAGACATGATCACGGCCGAGATGCCGAGCAAAAGATGCCCGGTGGGATGGGTGAACAGAAGGCCGACATAGTCTGGCGCGACGATGCCGAGGAGGGCGGTCACGATGAAGGGCAGCGAGCCGATGATGCCCGCCGACGCCTTCGCCTCGCTCGACATCGCCTGCACCTTGTCGCGCATCTTCTTGCGCATGCGCAGGACCTCGGACAACTTGGACAGGGTCTCGGCCAGATTGCCGCCGGTCTGCGCCTGGATGGACAGGACGATGGCAAAGAACTTGAGTTCGGCGGTGGGAACGCGCTGCACGGCCTTTTCCAGTGCCTCCTCGAGCGGCACGCCGAGGCGCTGGGCCTCGGTGATCAAGCGGAATTCGGTGCCGACCGGCGGCGCCATCTCGCGCCCGATCAGCGACATGCATTCGCCCACCGGCAGGCCCGACTTGATGCCGCGGACGATGACGTCGATCGCGTCGGCGAAATTCTTGGTGAACAGCTTCAGGCGGCGCTTGATCAGGAAATTGAGGACGAACTTGGGTATTCCCAGCCCAGCGATGATGGCCACGAGGACGATGCCGACCTGCGGCAGGCCGGAGGCGGCGTAGGCTGTGGCGGCCACGGCGGCGAACAGGGCACTGCCCAGGAAGAATTGGCGCGGCGTCATGGTCAGGCCCGCCTGCATCAGCGCCTCGCGCAGCTTGTAGCCCCGCCGCTTGTTACGGGTATCTTCGATGTTCTTCAGCTTGCCCTGGATCGACTTGCGCCGCGCCGTTCCGGAGGCGATCTGCTTGGACGCCTTTCGGCCGCCGCCGAACAGCGCGTTCATTCGGCGCTGAAGCCTGGCGCGCGGCCCGAAGGTGGTCGAATAGAGAACGGTGCCCATCGCGCCTAGGAGAAGGAGCAGCCCGAGGATGACGACGACGACGAAGGGCGGCAGATTGAGAACGCTAGACATTCGTCTCGTCCAATGCCTCGGCCAGGTCGCGTTCGAGTCCGTAATAGCGAGCCTTGTCCCAGAATGCCGGCCGCAGGCCCGTGGGACGATGACGGCCGATGACGCGGCCCTGGGCGTCCTCGCCCACGAACTCGAAGACGAACAGGTCCTGCAGGGTGACCACCTCGCCCTCCATGCCCACGACCTCGGTGACATGGGTCACCTTGCGCGAGCCGTCGCGCAGCCGCGAGGCCTGAACGATGACATGGACCGCCGAAGCGATCTGCTCGCGGACCGCCTTGGCCGGAAGGTTGTAGCCGCCCATGGCGATCATGTTTTCGATACGCGAGATCGCCTCACGCGGGTTGTTGGCGTGAATGGTGCCCATCGAGCCGTCGTGGCCGGTGTTCATGGCCTGGAGCAAGTCGAAGGCTTCCGGGCCGCGCACCTCGCCGACGATTATGCGTTCCGGCCGCATGCGCAGGCAGTTGCGCACGAGGTCGCGCATCGTCACCTGGCCTATGCCCTCGAGGTTCGGGGGCCGCGTCTCCAGGCGTACGACATGCGGCTGCTGGAGTTGCAGTTCCGCCGCGTCCTCGCAGGTGATGATGCGCTCGCCGGAGTCGATGTAGCTGGTCAGACAGTTCAACAGCGTGGTCTTGCCGCTGCCCGTGCCGCCCGAGATGATGATGTTGCAGCGTGCGGCGGCGGCGATCTGGATCACCCGCGCCGCCTGCGGCGTCATCGACCCGAAGCTCACCAGCTTGTCCATGGTGAGCTTTTCTTTTTTGAACTTGCGGATGGTCAGCGCGGGGCCGTCGATTGCCAGCGGCGGCACGATGGCGTTGACGCGCGACCCGTCGGCGAGGCGCGCGTCGCAGATGGGACTCGCCTCGTCGACGCGCCGTCCCACCGCCGAGACGATGCGCTGACAGATGTTCATGAGCTGGGCATTGTCACGGAAGCGTATGTCCGTGAGTTCGATGCGGCCGCCGGTCTCGATGTACACCCGGTTATAGCCGTTCACCATGATGTCCGCGATGTCGTCGCGGGCAAGCAGCGGTTCCAGCGGACCGAGCCCCAGCACGTCATTGCAGATGTCGGTGATCACAAGCGTCTGTTCCGTGGCGCTGAGCACCAGGTTCCGCATGCTGATGATCTCGGAGACGATGTCGCTGATCTCCTCGCGCACCGCCGAGGATTCGAGCTTGCTGAGTTCGGTCAGGTCGACCGAATCGATAAGGTCGTTGAAGACGCTGATCTTGATGTCGGAAAGCCGGGAATCCATCTCGGCCGATTTGGCAGAGGGTGGAGGCGGCGGCGGCGGAGGCGGCGGTTCGGGCCGCGCCGCGGGCGTGTCGGCAGCCTTGCCGTGCGGCAGTGTCGCTTGACCCGCCCCCGCCTTTGGACCCGATGATGATGTCTTCTTGCCGAACATACCCCGCGCTTAGGCTCGATTATTTCCGTTTCTTCGACTTCATGTCCACCTTGAGCCAGCCGAGAAGGCTGGGGTGTTTCTTGGCCTGGACAGCTTGCCGGCCGGTCAGCTGAAGGGCAAGCTGCTTGAAATTCTCCGCGGGCTTGCTCGATTTGCTTGCCTCGCCGACCATCTGGCCGTTGTTGGCCGCGGCGCCGAAGACGTTGGGCTCGAACGCCACCGACAGTGTCGGGGCCACGCGCAACGTCTCCTCGAAATCCTTGGGCGAGAGTTGCGTACGCTTGTGGGTGTCCATCTTGTTGAGCACGATTCGCGGCGCGTTGCCCTCGCCCCGTTTGGCGCCGACAATCTCGACCAGGTTCTTGCAGTCGCGGAGGTTGGCGAGGTCGGGCTGGGCGACGATGACCATCTCGTCGGCCGATTTCAGGGTGAAATCAACCCACGGCGCCCACAGATGCGGAAGATCGACCACCACGAAGGCCGCCATCTGCCGCACCTGGTCCAGCACCTTGTCGACCGCCTCGATATCCATATCCGGCGGCACCCGGAGGTCCCCCGCCGACATCAGGACCTGGAGACGTTCGTCATGCTTCACGAGGAAGCGCTCGAGAAGCACCATGTCGATGCGTTCGGGCTGCGCGAGTGCGTCGCCGATGGTTTGCTTCGAGTCCATGTTGAACGCCAGGCCCGAAGTGCCGAACGGCACGTCGAGGTCGACCAGGATCGTGTCCTCGTCAACGGACTGGGCGATGGACCATGCCAGATTGTGCGCGACGGTACTGCTGCCGACGCCGCCGCGAGCGCCGATCACGGCGATCATGCGGCCGCGCGTCGGCTGAGTGGGATCGGCGAAAATGGTCACGATCGCATCGACGATCTCGCGGGCCGTCACCGGCGCCACCAGGTACTCGCTGACCCCCTGGCCGATCAGGTGGCGGTAGACGGAAATGTCGTTGACCGTGCCGATGATGACGACCTTGGTACCAGGTTCGCAAACCTCGGCGAGGCTGGCCAGATGCTCCATCATCGCGTGGTCGTCGCCGGTTTCCTCGACGATGATCAATTGCGGCGTGCGGTTGTCGGAATAGTAGGCGACGGCCGCGGGCAACCCCCCTTGCATCACGTTCAGCCGGGACTTCGCGAGGTCGCGATGCTCCCGCGCCTGCTCCATGGCCTCGCTGGTTTCCGGCGTGGCGACGAAGGCGTCGATGTTCAGCTTGTAGATCACGTTGGCTTCCCCGCCTTCTACTGGGTCTCGCCCATCGTCGTGGCCTCGACCTTGCCCGCCGTGGGCGTCGCCTCCCCGCGCCAATAGCGGTTGACGACATCGACGCTGCGGACCGCCTCTCCGGCCTCGCGGTATCGCGCGCGGTCCAGGTCACGCGGGTCGGCTACCATCTGCCCGATGTTGCGCTGCGTCGAGCAGCCGAAATTGGCGCTGGCCGTGTTCGCGTAGTTCAGGTCCGCGCGGCTCGACCAATCCCCGCATTGCGGCAAACGGGCCACGGGTTGTCCAAAGGTGAGCACCGCGGTGGCGCGCTCGGTCGTGGCGCCGCCGTCAACCCCGATGCGAACGCGGTCGCCCTCCAGGCCGACCCTGGCCAATGCGGCGGCCAGCGCGCGCGCCGCTTCCGAAGCGGTCGCCTGCGTCGGACCGGTCACGAAAACATCCACCGCCCCTTGCCCTCGCCTGTGATAGTCGGCCGCGAACCGTTCGAGGCGTTCGACATCGACGGCGGCGATTGCCGAAACCTCGGGCGGCAGCTCGATCGCGAGCGATGCCAAAGCTTGCTCCACCACGATGGGGTGGCGGTGGCGGTAGTCGTAATCCGCCAGATCGGGACCGCCCCGTCCGCCCGCGCAGGATCCCAGAAGGACGAAGGCCCCCATCACCGCCACCATGGTCGCACCGCGAGGCTGGAAGATCATGGCTTTCCCCTTATTCGACGATGTAGCCCAGCGGTCCCCGCACGCCGTCGATGGGAACCTCGCGCCTGAGATAGACCTCGTGCAGCCGCCCCAGCAGGTAGCGGTCCAGATCCGAGGACGGCACGAACCCGTCGGTCGGCAGCGCCAACGCCTTGTCATCGACGGGCGCGACGACGAAGGCGGTGACCGTGATGACCAATTCCGACTCGCTGCGCTGGAAGGAGGAACTGCGGAACAACGGTCCGATGATGGGCAGGTCCTTGAGACCCGGAACCCCGGCCAGGCTGCTCGCCACGTCGTCGCTTAACAGCCCAGCGATCATGAGGCTGCCGCCACTCGGCAATTCGACGGTGGTCGAGGCCCGCCGAACCGTGAGGGTCGGAAGGGTGAATACGCCGACGTTGATGGTTTGCGCCGAGGAGAACGCACTGACCTCGGTGGCGATCTTCAGACTGATGCGGCCCGGCCCGAGAACGACGGGAATGAACGACAGCGACACGCCGAACGGCTTGTATTCGACCGAGATCCGGCCCAGCTCGTCCGGCGGCCCGGGAAGCGGAAACTCGCCGCCCGCCAGCATCTTCGCCTCCTCGCCGGAGATGGCGGTGAGATTCGGCTCGGCAAGGGTCTTCACCAGACCGTGCTGCTCCAGCAGGTTGAGGGTGACCGCGCCGGAACCGACGGTCAGGGTGCCGGTGGCGAACGGCAAGGCGGTCGTGGCGCCGCCGACGGTCAGGCCGGAGAACGTGAAATCGTTGGCCAGCAGGTCGAGATTGGCCTGCGTGTCGATTTCCTTGAGGGCGGATTTCTGCACCTCCGCCACCCGCACCCTCAGAAGCACCTGCTGTTCGCCGCCCATTTCGAGCAGGTTGACCACGTTGGTGTCGGCGGCCACAAACCGCCGCGCGATGCCCACCGCGTTGGCGGCGATCGCCGCCGAGGGGACCTTGCCGCGCAGAAAAACGGTGTCGTTGACCGCCGTGGCCTCCACGCGCTGCCCCGGAAGAAGCTCTTTGAGGGTTTGCTGCAGCGTCGCGGTGTCGAGGCGCACGGCCACCTCGATGCGCCGCAACAACTCGCCATCCCTTCCGATGAAGAAGATGTTGGTGTCGCCGAGGGCCTTGCCGCTCACATAAACCTGCCGCGGCGACCGCACGATGACGTCGGCTATGTCAGGATTGCCGACCACGATGTCCTGGACGTCGGAGGGCAATTCCACCGGCAGGCTCTTGTGCAACGGCAGGGACACGCGCCGGTCGGCCGCCGAGGACGTATCGGCCTCCGTGATGGCAACCGGATGGCGCGTCAGCGGGATCGTTTTCAACAGGTTCAGCTCGGCCGCGGGCTGCAGAGCGACCGGTGGGGCCGCCGGCGCGGCCGGCGCCGAGTTGGCGCTGGATTGCGCGAGGGCGGGCCCGACCGCGACCGCGAGCCCCAGGCAAAGCGCCATTGCGCCGAGATGTCGCATGGCGCCCATCACTGCGAGAACGACTGGATCGAAACCTGGCCGGCGCGGTTCAGGCGCACCGGACGCCGTGGTGAAACTTCGACGGTCACCGACACTGATGGCTCCTCCCGCGGATGCGCTCCGCCCCCCGTTATCGCCCTGACCGCCCGGCTCACCGTCAGGCTCGACGAAAAGCCGTTCTTGTCTTCGGCTTCGGCCGGCTCCTGGCTCAGGCTGCGCAACACAAGATAGAGGCTGCCCATCGCCCCGGCTGTGATGATGCTCTCAGCCTGCTCGGGGGTCACCTCGATCGTCGCCGTCTTGCCGGGCGCCGGCCCTTCCGCCTTGAGCCGGGTGTCGATGGCGAGGACGCGGACATTGCTGAACAGGACTTCGGCGGTGTGTAGCTTCTCGTTGTGGGACCCGCGCATTTCAAGCCCCAGCACCACGTCGACGCGGTCACCCGGACCGATGAAGCCCGCGACCGAGTTGGTCGGGGTCAAGGCGATGCTGACCGCCCGCATGCCGGGGCTCAGCATGCCCGACATAAACCCCGCCTCATCCTGGCGGAACACCGCGTTCCCCGTGATCGGTTCGCCGGCGGCGAGGGCACGGCGGGCGGTGGCGCCCACGAACTGCCGCTTGGGATCCTCGCCCACGCCCGGCCGCACCACGAAGCGGCGGTCGACGACGGCCTTCGGCCACTCCTCGTAGCGCAGGTCGTCCTCGATGAGGACGGCGCCGGCACCGATGTCACGCGAAACCACCAGCACCTGCTCGGTGGCCAACGACGGTTCCGCTGGCTGGACGGTCTGCGCCGCCTGGCCGTCCAGGTAGCGCTTGACCATGAAGGCGGCCGTGCCGGCAATGCCCAGCGCGGCGACGACGAGGATGATCATCAATGGACGCATCGCGACGATTGGTCCTATCTACGGAGCGGTCTTAATGCCTTCGAAACCGCCATCCCCCCACCGCAGGCCGTTGACCTGACATCAGTCGTCAAGCATGGCCTAGTCTTGTTTGAAATCAGAGTCCAACAAACAATCAAAGAAAGCAAATGTTTTCGCGCCATCCGCTTCGAACATGTTGAATTCTTATTGTGACCAAGCAAGGGAGCCGCTTGGAAGAACTGTTCCCAGATCGACCGGAACTACCTTGCACCTGGTCAGATCTTGATGGGGATGTGCGGGGAAAGATGACACCAGAGTAGCCAACATTTTGCGCTGCCGGCCGGCAAATACTGGAGTTTGACCGAAGAGTAATCAACGACATCATGCGAAAAAGAAGCCCCCGGTCGTCAGCCCGGGGGCTTCCCTCTTGATCAACGGACCTCAGGTGGCGGAGTTGACCGAACCGGACACGCTGCCGAACAGGTTGTTCAGCGAGCCGCCGAGAAGGGTGGCTCCCCCGATGATCGCAACCGCGATCAGAGCCGCGATGAGGCCGTATTCGATGGCCGTGGCGCCCGAGTCATCCCGGACCAGACCCTTAACAACCCCCCCAAAACCGCGAAGATTGGTCAACATCCAAGTTCTCCCTAGTGATTATGTTCAACGCGGTGGTCGAACCTTCCGGCCGTTATGCCGACCACCCCACACCTACCTACCCCTTTTTGCGCGCATGATAAGCTCAATGGCAAGGACACGCAACTCAATCGGGATAGATCACATTGCCTGTTTTCGCCGTCATTAATCACTTGTTGACGAACAGCGTAAGTGTCGTTCGTCACACCCCATGAAAAAGGCAAAGTAGCCGTCAATTTCCCCGTGCCATCAACTGCAATCGCGGCCAATCGCGGATGACGATTTTCATGCTGCGCCGTTCGAGGACTCCTTCGCGGGCGAGTTCTCCGATTGCCTGCGCAACGGATTCGCGCGAAGTGCCGGCCCAAGCGGCGATTTCCTTGTGATTGGGCATGTCGGGAATGTACCGTCCACCCGGGCGCTTGGGGTCGAGTTGCGCGAGTCGGACGAGTTCGCCGTAAACCCGCTGCACCTCGGTCAGGGTGCTGAGGTCGGTGACCCGCGTGTCGAGCGTGCGGATCATGCGCGTGAAACGCTCCATCACCCGCAGCGCAACGACCGGGTATTTCATCATCAAGTCGACGAAGGCGGGGCCATCGAGCGCGGCAAGGATGGTGTCTTCGGCCGCCACCACCCGCGCCGACCGCTCCTTGCGGTCGATCGCCGCCAGTTCGCCGAAGTAGTTGCCCTCGATCACGTTTGCCAGCGCCACCTCGCGCTCGCCGTCGGCCGGACTGAGCACGCGCACACTGCCGCGCACCACGAAATAGACGTCCAGGGTGTCGTTGTCCTTGTCGAAAACGAGCTCGCCAGCCTCGAACTCCCGCCAGCGGCATTGCGCCTCGATTTCGGTGATGGCGATTTCAGGCAGGCCTGCGAAGAGTTCGATGCCCGCTAGACCCCCGGGAATAGCGTCCACGATTACGTCCCCCTGGACTTCACACAGCCCGCGAAAACTTTGCCCGGCTAAAGATTAGCTTCGCGTACCACTAAAGATCAATCTCTAATGACAGGCCAAATGTTTCGCCTGTCGCGCGCCGCAGGCGGAATCATTGGCTTTGCAACGAGTTTGTTTTTTGCAATAACCCCTGTCGGACGAAGAGCCGGAGGAAGGAATGATCCCGCGTTACAGCCGCCCGGAGATGAGCCGCATCTGGGAACCGGACAACAAGTTCCGAATCTGGTTCGAAATCGAGGCTCACGCCTGCGATGCCCAGGCCCAGCTTGGCGTGATCCCCGCCGAGGCGGCGCGGGCCGTCTGGGAACGGGGCGCGTTCGAGGTCGAGCGCATCGACGAGATCGAGCGCGAGGTCAAGCACGACGTCATCGCCTTCCTGACCAACCTGGCCGAATACGTGGGTCCCGAGGCGCGCTTCGTGCACCAGGGCATGACCTCGTCCGACGTGCTCGACACCTGTCTTGCCGTGCAGTTGACGCAGGCGGCGGACATCCTGCTGGCCGACATCGACGCCCTGCTGGCGGCGCTGAAGCGGCGGGCGGTCGAGCACAAGATGACGGTGGCGATGGGGCGCAGCCACGGCATCCATGCCGAGCCGGTGACCATCGGCCTGAAATTCGCCAGCTTCCACGCCGAGTTCCAGCGCAATCGCGAACGCCTGCTGGCGGCGCGCCGGGACATCGCCACCTGCGCCATCTCGGGCGCCGTCGGCACCTTCGCCAACATCGATCCCTTCGTCGAGGAGTACGTCGCCGGCAAGATGGGGCTGGCGGTCGAGCCCATCTCGACCCAGGTCATTCCCCGCGACCGCCACGCCATGTTCTTCGCGACGCTCGGCGTGATCGCCAGTTCCATCGAACGGGTGGCGGTGGAGATACGGCATCTGCAGCGGACCGAAGTGCGCGAGGCCGAGGAATATTTCTCGCCGGGGCAGAAGGGCTCGTCGGCGATGCCCCACAAGCGCAACCCGATCCTGACCGAGAACCTCACGGGGCTTGCCCGCATCGTCCGCGCCATGGTGGTGCCGGCGATGGAGAACGTCGCCCTGTGGCACGAGCGCGACATCTCGCATTCCTCGGTCGAGCGCATGTTCGCGCCCGACGCCACCGTCACGCTCGATTTCGCGCTGGCCCGCCTGACCAACGTGGTGGACAAGCTGATCGTCTATCCCGAGGCGGTGGCCCGCAACCTCGACCAGCTCGGCGGGCTGATCTTCTCGCAGCGGGTGTTGCTGGCGCTCACCCAGGCCGGCATGAGCCGCGAGGACGCCTATGGCACCGTGCAGCGGCAGGCCATGAAGGTGTGGGAGCAGGGCGCAAGCTTCCTTACCCTGCTGAAAGGCGATAACGAAATACGGCGATACCTGACGGACGGCCAACTGGAAGATATCTTCGATCTCGGTTACCACACAAAGCATGTGGACACGATCTTCTCGAGGGTCTTCGGCAAGGACGGTTGAGCCGGGCGCGCCATGAACAATCGTGGCGCCGCCTCTCAGTTTGACAGACAAGACCGTCGGGTCGTTGCGGCGGGCCTGCTGGTGGCGGCGGCAACCGCGATGTGGCTGCTGCAACACGGCTATCACGGGATCGTCGACGATTCCCGCCTCTATTCCCTGCAAGCGCTGCACCGGGCATTCCCGGCCGATTTCGCCAAGGACGTTTTTTTTCTTCACGGTTCGCAAGACGACTATTCGATATTCGGCCCGCTATACGGCGTGGCGGTCGAAGCGTTGGGCCTGTCGACCGCCAATCAAGTCCTTCTGGTCGTCGGGCAGGGCGTGTGGATCGCGGCCGTCGCCTCCCTCGCCCTATTGCTTGCCGGGCCCGCGCGCTGGCTCTTCCTCGGGCTGGCCTTCGTAGGGTCGCCCTTTTATGGAATCGGGGAAGTCCTCGGTTTTGGCGAGCCCTTTCTCACCGCCCGCACCTATGCCGAGCCGCTTGTCGTCGGCGCGCTCGCCCTTGCCCTTCGCAATCGCGCGGCCCTTGCCGTGATCGCCCTTGCGGCAGCCTTCGCGGTCCACCCGCTGGTGGCGGCGCCGGGCGCGGCGCTGCTGTTCCTCTTTCACGCGCGGCCCAGCGCCCGCTGGGTCATTCCCGCGCTGGCGGTCGTCGGCCTGGTGGCCGCCGCCGCTCTTGCCGAGGTCGCCCCGTTCGACCGGCTGCTCGCGACCGTGGACCCGGAATGGGCGGCCATCGTCGAGCGCCGCTCGCCCTTCCTGTTCATGGCCAATGCCGACCTCGGCGACCTCAACGCCGCCGTCCTGGCCGCCGCTCTGATCGTCGGCGCGCTGGCCGGGCCGCTTGACGGCCGTTTGCGCCGGCTGCTGGCCGCAGCCCTGATCGTCGGCATCGCCGGCTATGCCCTCGCCTTGCTTGGCGGAGACCTCGCGCGCAACGTTTTCGTCCTTCAGATACAGCCCTGGCGCGCCTGGTGGCTGACCCAGTTTTTCGCCTGGATGGCGTTCGCCGTCATCGCCACCGACTATCGCAAGGAGCCCGCCACGCGGGTGGCGATGGCCGGCTATTTCCTGGCCTGGATGACCGTGGACACCGTGGGCGGCGCGGTCGCCGTCGCCACCACCGTCTTTCGCTACGGCCGCGTCGGCAAGGGGCGGCCGGCCATCCCCCGGCTCGTCGAATTCGCGATGTACGCGTTGACGGCCGCCGCCGTGCTGGCCCGGGTGGCGTCGGATGCCGCCGGATTGATGCCGGATGTGCCATCGTCACTGCAATGGCTTCAGATCGCGGCCATCCTCGCCGTCATGATCCTCATGTATCTGCCAACGGTTCCGGCGCTCGCCTACTTCTACGTCGTCGACGCGGCCTTCCATCGCCCCGAGCCGGCGGCGTTGGCCTTGGCCGGAACCATCGTCGCCGTCCAACTGGCGTTGGGCATCGCCACCTGGGATCGCCGGCCGTCCGAGACCGCGACGATCGAAGCGGGAGCCTCGGCGGAGTCCTTCGCCGCCGCGATCCCGCCCGGGGCCGTCGTGTATTGGCAGGATTCGCCGTTGCGGAGCTGGTTCCTGCTTCGTAGAGCGAACTACTTTTCGGGGGCGCAAGGGGCGGGCGTGGCCTTCTCGCGCGACGGTGCCCTGGAATTCGTCCGCCGGGCGCGGCGTCTGGCGCCGCTCGGGGTGGGCGACGGCGACATGAGCTTGGCCGTGAGGCAGAAGACGCTGTACGGCCCCCTGCCCTTCGCCGGGCTCGTCCATCTTTGTCACGATCCCGCCCTCGACTTCGCCATTCTGGCGCAGACGTTCCCGGAGGCGCCGGTGGCCGTCTGGAGAGAGGACGGCCCGGGACGCGACTGGCTGCTTTTCGACTGCCGCCGCATTCGCGCCAACCATCCCGATTCCATGGGAGAAGCCATGCAATGAAGACGGTCCTGATCATCGGCGCCGGGCCGGCCGGTCTCACCGCGGCGCTGCAGCTCCTGCGCAGCGGCCAAGGATTCGTCCCGGTGGTGCTGGAGGCCAGCGATCAGGTCGGCGGCATCTCGCGCACCGTCGTCCACAACGGCAACCGCATGGACCTGGGCGGGCATCGGTTCTTCTCGAAGTCGGACTGGGTGATGAACTGGTGGCAGGAGATCCTGCCCATCGATCCCGGCCAGGAGGAGGCGCCGGAACTGGTCGTCACCTACCGCAACAAGAGCCGGCCGGTTTCGCTGGACGGGGCGCCGCGCCCGCAGGACCCCGAGAAGGTGATGCTGGTCCGGCACCGCCTGTCCCGCATCTTCTACTTGCGCAGGCTCTTCGACTATCCGATCCGCCTGAGCGCGGCCACCTTGCGCAATCTGGGCGCCGTGCGCGTGTTGCGCATCGGGCTCAGCTATTTCCGCGCCTGGATGTTCCCGCGCCGGCCCGAGCGCTCGCTCGAGGACTTCCTGGTCAATCGCTTCGGCCGCGAGCTCTACGCCACCTTCTTCCGCGACTACACCGAGAAGGTCTGGGGCGTGCCCTGCCAGGAAATCGAGCCGGAATGGGGGGCGCAGCGCATCAAGGGGCTGTCGGTCGCCAAGGCGCTGGCCCACGCCGTGCGGCGGCACTTCGTCCGCCAGTCGCTGGCCGCCCAGAAAAGCACCCAGACCAGCCTGATCGAGCGGTTTCTCTATCCCAAGTACGGACCCGGGCAGTTGTGGCAGGAGGTCGCCGCGATGGTGACCGCCGGCGGCGGCCGCATCCTTTTCAGCCGCGCCGTGATTGGCCTGGAGACCGCGGGCGGGCGGGTGACGGGCGCGGTGGTGCGCGACGAGGAAACCGGCGCGGTGACGACGATGGCCGCCGACTTCGTGCTGTCCTCGATGCCGGTCCGCGACCTGGTGGCGGGGCTGTCGCCGCCGCCGCCGGCCGAGGTGGCGCGAGTGGCCGCCGGGCTGCCGTATCGCGACTTCATCACCGTCGGCCTGCTGGTCCGGCGGATGCGGCTCGGCGACGCCGCCAGCCACGACGGCAGCATCCCCCCCGACAATTGGGTGTATATCCAGGAGAGCGACGTCCGGCTGGGCCGCCTCCAGATCTTCAACAACTGGAGCCCGGCGCTGGTCAAGGACGCGAACGCCGTGTGGCTGGGGCTGGAATATTTCTGCACCGAGGGCGACGACTTGTGGACCATGCCCGAGGAGGATTTCAAGGCCATGGCCATCGACGAGGTGCGCCGGCTGGGGCTGGTCGAGGCGGCCGACGTGCTGGAGTCCACGGTGATCAAGGTGCCCAAGGCCTATCCCGCCTATTTCGGCACCTACGCCGAGTTCGACACCCTGCGCCGCCATCTCGACGGCATTCCCAACCTGTTCCTGATCGGCCGCAACGGAATGCACCGCTATAACAACCAGGACCATTCCATGCTCACCGCCAAGCTGGCGGTGGAGGCCATCGTCGCCGGCAGCGCCGCCAAGGACGCCATCTGGGAGATCAACGTCGACGACGAATACCACGAGGAGAAGGAGACCGCCGCGGCGGACTAACCGCCGCCGTTCGCGACCGGCGGGGGCATGACGGAATACAGTCGCAGGGTCTCGCCGAGCCGATCCGGCAGCGGGACCTCGCGCAGGAAGTCCGGCGCCCGGCGGTCGACGAGCCGCTTCCAGAAAATGTCGCCATCGCCCGTCCGGTAGAACGTGGCCTCGGCCGCGCCGTCGCAGACGAGGACGAGGTCGACGCCGGCGGCCCGCATAATCCTTTCCGCCTCGCCCGGGTCGGACGCCGTCATCGCGCGGTAGGTGTTGCCGTACCCGGCGTGCGGGCGGTGCATGGGCAGCGCGAGCACGGAATGGGGCGTGCGGTAGAGCAGTCCCGGCCCGAAATCGTAGAGCGCCATGATGCGCTTCGGCGAGCCGCCGAGACCGGCGGGATCGGACAGGAAGCCGCTGAGTTCGCCCACCGGACAGCCGGCATGGGTCTCGGCGAACCCTTGATAGGGTTTTGCCTGGACCATCGCGGGGAAGTAGATCCACACCGCCGCCGCCGCCAGGCCCAGCGGCCGCATGAGCGTGACGAGGCCGGGGCGCAGCGCGGTCTCCATCCGGGCGGCCCATTCGCCCAGCACCGCCGCGTAGGGCAGGACAAGCAGCGCCTCGGCATAGCCGGCCCAGCGGATCTGATGCACAGCCAGGGGCAGACACACCGCCGTCGCCGCGCCGACCGCCAGCCAGGCCCAGCGCCCCGCGGTCGGCGCCCGCCGCAGCAGCCACCACAGCCCCGGCAGGGCGAGGACGGCCGGGCCCAGATAGGTGATCGGCCGGAGCACGGTGTCGTCCCACGAGAAGGGCGGAAAAACCAGGGTCGGCCGAATCTCCTGCGTGTGCACGAAGCTCTTCGCGTAATAGAACGGATCGACCGCCGCCATCGGCATCAATTCGGGCCGCAGCGGCAGGAGGATGGCGAGCGCCGCGGCGCCGGCCACCCCCAACGCCAGCCCCCGGACGCCGCGAGAGGCCAGTGCCCGGGCGCCCTCCGCCGCCCGCAGCGCCGTCCAGACGGCGACCAGAAACCCGGTCAGGGCGGCGTGCGAGAGCGACAGGCGGTCGGCCTCGAACACGAGGTCGGGGCCCCGTTCGATGCCGACGAAGGCGACGGTGAGGGCGAACAGCGCGGCCGCCTTCCGGTGGCCGAGGCGCCCCGCGCCGCCGACGCCGAGCAGCCAGGCGACGCCGAGGAGCGCCATGTCGGCGGCGATGTAGACCAGGAACTCGACGCTGACCCAAAGGCCCAACGCGCCCAGGGCGCCGCCCCAGACCGCCGGCGCCGCGTCCGCCGGCCGCAACCACTGCCGGATCGAGCAACCCAGGGCGAGGACGAAGAGCAGCAGCAGCAGGCCGTGATGGTCCGGCCGGCCGACCATGAACGAGGAAATGACGAGGGGCTGGCACACCAGCAGCACGGCCACCAGCCATAGCCAGGCGCCCCGCATCAAGGGCGCGGTCGCCCACAGCGCGGCGGCCACGAGGGCCACCTGCAACAGCGGCCCCAGGAAGACGCCCGCCCAGTGCAGCGCGGCCGCTGGTTCCAGGAAGGGAAGAAGCAGGCCCGTCCCGACGACAAGCAGAAGATCGAGCGGTCGGGTCCAGTGCGGCACGAAGCCGTCGGGGGGATTGGCCCGCGCGATCAGGGGATCGAACCACCCCCAGCTCGTGATCAGTTCGCGCACCCGGGCCAAGCGCAGATAGGCGTCGGTGTCGGCCAGCGCCCCTCGGAGCAAGGCGCCGTCATGGCCGAGGGCAAGGTAGGTCTGGACGGCGAGCACGATGGCCAGGGCCGCGACGCTTCCCGCCGCGGCTTGGCGCATGGTGCCGCTGTTGGTCATCCCGTCCGGGTGGGAGCCCTTGCCTACTTGCCGGGATCCTTGCCCAGCTCCTTCAGTATCTCTTCGCGCGCCGTGGCGGCGAGCTTGTCGAGCTGCTTGCGGAGGCGGTCCTCGGTCAGGTCATGGCCACGGGCGGCGACGTCGGCCATGACCTTGCGCACCACGTCCTCGTCGCCGGGTTCCGCGAAATCCGCCTCGACCACCGAACGCGCATAGGCTTCGGCGTCCGTTCCGCTCAGCCCGAACTGCTCGGCGACCCACCTGCCCAACAGCTTGTTGCGCCGTACATTCACCTTGAAGGCCGTCTCTTGGTCCAGGCGATACTTGGCTTCGAAGGCCTTTTCACGTTCGTCGAAGGAGGTCATGGCAGGTTCAACCCCAGTGATGTAATTTCTGGATGTATTTTAATTGATCGGCAGTGACCGCGCCGCGCGCGTCCTGTTATAGCGGGAGCGTCGCGCGGTTTGAACGGATTTTTTGCATGTGCACAGTAGTCGTCCTCAGCCGCCCCGGGCATCCCTGGCCCCTCCTCCTCGCCGCCAACCGCGACGAGATGGAGAACCGGCCCTGGCTGCCGCCGGCGCGCCATTGGCCGGACCGGCCCGAGGTGGTCGCCGGCATCGACACGCTGGGCGGCGGCACCTGGCTGGGAATCAACGATCACGGGGTGGTCGCCGCCGTCCTCAACCGGGTCGGGTCGCTGGGGCCGCTGGCCGGCAAGCGCAGCCGCGGCGAGCTTCCCTTGGAGGCCCTCGACCACGCCGACGCCGCCGAGGCCGCCGACACCCTGGCGCATCTCAGGGCGGAGGCCTACCGGCCCTTCAACATGGTGATAGCCGACAACCGCGACGCCTTTTGGCTGCGCAGCCTGGGCGGCGGCCGAGTCGAGATGTTCGCCCTGCCCCCCGGCCTGTCGATGATCACCGCGCGCGACCGCAACGACCCCGAGGACACGCGCATCCGCGCATTCCTGCCACGCTTCGCCGAGGCCGAGGTTCCCGACCCTGGAACGAACCGCTGGGAGTCGTGGCAGGAACTGCTTGCCACCCCGCCGGGTTCGGACGCGCGCGATCCCGAGGCCGGGCTGTGCCTGACGCTGCCCAACGGCTTCGGCACCGTATGCGGCACCCTGATCGCCCTGCCGGCGATGGACCGGCCGGATGCCGATCCAATCCGCCTCTTCGCCGCCGGCAAGCCCGGCCGCGTGCCCTTCACCCCCTTCTGAACACGGATCACCGTACCGCCGCCTGCCGGGCCGATTCGCCCAGCAGGGTGCGGACGTCGGTGACCACCATGCGCGGGTCGAGAAAGCCCACGCTGTAGATATTGCGGATGCGCCGGGCGGGGTCGACGAGAAAGACGCGAAGCTCGTGGGCGTATTCCCCGCCGTTGCGCGCCAGCGGCTGGCCGTAGGCGTCGAGGATGGGCCGCAGCGCACGCAGCCCGTCGGTGGTCAGGAAATGCCACGGCGCCCCTTCGCCGAGATGCTCGAGGCCGGCGGCCTGCATGGCCATCACCTCGGGCGTGTCGTTCTCGGGATCGAAGCTGAGCGTCACCAGTTGCACGGCGCCGCTCAGGGTCGCGTCCAGCGCCGTGATGCCCCGGATCTCGTGCAGCAGCACGGTGGCCAGCGGGCAGACGTCGGCGCAGCGGGTGTAGATGAAGGCCATGACCGTGACCTTGCCCGCCAGAAGGCCCCCCAGGCTGACCCGGCGGCCGCGATGGTCGAGCACCTCGGCGTCGGCCGCCGCCTTGATGGCGGCCAGCCGGTAGCTGCCGGGCGCGGGCGGGTCGTAGTCGAAGGCGGCGCTGCGGCCGATCGCCAGTTCCGGCCGGTGCGGCGCGCCGTCATGGGCGAGGGCCGGGGCGACCGACAGCAGGCCGGCGGCGAGGGTGGCGAGGAGGCGGGCGTTCATGGCGGTCTCCGTTGTGGCGGTGGGGCGGGGCGGCCCGCGGGCCGCCCCGGTCCGGCCTCAGCCGGCGTACAGGCTGCGGGCGCCGAACCGCATCAGATGCGGCCGCCCCAGGCCCTCGGCCTTGAAGTCGATGGCGAAGCGCTCCTTGAGCTCCTTGCCGTCCCAGTCATAGGCCTTGAGGAACTGATCCTCGTCCTCGCCCTTCTTGTCCCAGTTGGCGAGCAGCGAACTGGTGAAATAGACCCGCTGCCCGTCCCAGCTCTGCGACACCATGTTGACCTGCTTGCCGATCCGCTTCTCGTAGATCTGTTGCGGCGCCTTGGGGTCGGAGACGTCGAAGACCCGCACCGTGCCGTCCATGAAGCTGTCGACGAACAGCGTCTTGTCGTCGGCACTGATGGAGATATCGACGGGGATGGGCGGGTTGGCCGGGTCGCCGACGGTGCCGACCTCGGTGGCCTGCCACTCGCCCGCCTCGTCCTCGTGCACCAGCCATATCTTCGAGGTCAGCGCGGCGGCAGTGAAGGCGTAGTCGTTGTCCTCGCCCCACGCCCAGCGGACCTCGAGCGGCGCGCCCGGAACATGGAAGACCTTCTTGGGCTGGCGGGCGTGCAGGTCCCACAGCACCATGCTCTGGCCGAAGCGTTTCATCGCCTCGCCGTCCTGCGCCAGGTCGCCGAACGCGCGCATGTAGTTGGACCAGCCGGTGAAGGACGAGGACAGCATCACGTTCTTGCGCGGCAGCACGCGGGCGTCGTAGCCGTAGCCGTCGGCGAACTCGGCCCCCGGGATGCCCTTGGCGGTTTCTGCGGTGGGCATCCAGTGCGTGGCGATGTACTCGCCGTCGTTGGTGTATTCGACCAGGGCGGTGCGGCCGGTCTTGTCCTCGGCGTTGGACAGGCCGGAGACGAGCATGCGGCCGGGCAGGGCATAGGCGCCGTGCGGGCCGACCACGCCGCCCGACTTCTCGACGAAGTCGTCGATGGTCTTGACCATCCTGGGGTTGGCGGGATCGGTGGCGATGTCGAAGATGAAGATCCGGCTGGTGTCGAGGCCGGCCATCCACAGGTGGCGGCGGTCGTCGGTGAGGCCGCCGTGATGGGTTTCGTGGCGCCCGCCCACCGAATCGACGTCGATGACCTGTCCGTAGGTCTTGGAATCCGGCCGCGCGTCGACCGTGACCAGCTTGTCGGAGCCGTCGCCCAGGCCCTCGACGCCGAGGGTGAGGACGTAGACATACTCCTCCTGCCCGGTGATCTTGGCCATGTAGGGGGACTGGCAGGTCTCGTCGGCCCGGGCGCCGGCCGCGCCGACGCCGGCGGCGGCGACGAGGGCGACGGCGGCGGCGCCGTAGCGAAAGCGATCGCGGGTGGCGGTGGTTCGGTCTGTCATTCGGGTGCCTCCTCCGTTTGCGGCACCCGGCCAGGGGCGGCCGGGCTGTCGAGGCGCACCCTAGGCGGGCGGGATCACGGCAGCCTCACCAGCCTCGTCAAACATGCGTCAAAGTGATCTGGAGTGGCGTATCGGTTCTTTCCGCCGTGACGGCCGGGCATGCCCCATCCGTCCGGTTCGCGGAATCGGTTGTGCTTCCGGGTATGTGTTGCCACTGGTCACCGTCATGCGCGGGCTTGACCCGCGCATCCACGTGGTGCCAATGGCCTCGGGCGAGCGGATGGGTGTGGATGCCCGGGTCAAGTCAGATCAAGGTCCGCGCGTGACGATGACGAAGCAGCCACCCGCCGCGCCGCTTGACCCTCCCGCCCGGGCGCGGCATCAATGCGTACCCGCAAGCGACGGAAGGGTGGCCGAGCGGTTTAAGGCACCGGTCTTGAAAACCGGCGTGGGCGCGAGCCCACCGTGGGTTCGAATCCCACCCCTTCCGCCAGCCTTGCCACAGCAGCATCTACGTAGTAGTTAAATTATCTACTTTATGGGATGCCGCCATGCGAACCGTTTCCGCCGCCGAGGCCAACCGGGAGTTTTCCAAACTGCTGCGCGTGGTGCGCGACGGTGAGACGGTGGTCGTGACGTCGCACGGGACGCCGGTGGCCACCATCAGCCCGGCCGAGCGCGGTCTGGCCGAACGTGCGCGCGGGCGGCAGCGGTTGCTGGAGCGGTTGCGCGCCCAGCCCGCCGCCGAGGTTGGCCGCTGGTCGCGCGACGAACTCTACGACTCACCTTGAAGCTTGCGCTGGACACGAACGTCCTGGCCTATGCCGAGGGCGTCAACGGTGCCGCCCGGCAAGAGACGGCAACGGCGCTGGTGGCTTGCCTGCCGCTGGCCGATACCATGATCCCGGTTCAGGTGTTGGGCGAGTTGTTCCGCGTGCTGACCGCCAAGGCCGGCCGCAGTACGGCCGATGCGCGGGCGGCGGTAATTGGATGGCAGGACGGCTTCGCGACGCTCGACACATCGAGAGCAGCGTTGGCCGCGGCGATGGACCTGGCAACAGACCATAGGCTTTCGATTTGGGACGCCATCATCATGGCGGTGGCGGCGGAGGCGGGATGCCGATTGCTGTTGTCGGAAGACATGCAGCCCGGTTTCACCTGGCGCGGCCTGACCGTCGTCGATCCCTTCGCGATGGCCGTCGATTCCCTGCTGGAAACGGCTCTGCGGGGCTCATCCCCCTCCCCCTATTGATTTCCCCCCGCCCCGCCCGATTTTAGGACTCTTCGCCGAGACGGCGGGCCGGCCCGGTAACTCCTTGTTAGGGGTTCCCTGTTAGGTTGTCCTTTTCGTCTCTTCCGCCACCTGTCGCCGGGCCGATGAAGAAGACCAAGTTCCGCACCCAGTATGCCGCCCTGCCCTATGTCGTGCGCGACGGGGAGCCGCAGGTCATGCTCATCACGTCGCGCGAGACGCGGCGCTGGGTGATTCCGAAGGGCTGGCCGGAAAAGGAATTGAATCCGCCCGAGGTGGCGGCGCGCGAGGCCTTCGAGGAGGCCGGGCTGATCGGGCGCGTGGCGACCGAGCCGTTCACCACCTTCCGTTACGAAAAGCGCCTGCGCTCGGGCAAGACGACGACCTGCGTGGTGCAGACCTTCCTGTTCCAGGTCGACGAGGAACTGGACGACTGGCCGGAGAAGGGCCAGCGCGAGCGGCGCTGGATGTCGCCCGGCGAGGCGGCGCTGCACATCAGCGAAACCGGGCTGGTCGAGGTATTCCTGCAGATGGCGGCGCCGCCCCCCGAGTGAACGCCATGACGTCGGCGGTCATCCGTGTTATGGAGTGGCCGTTGACGGGGATAACGAGGGGGCGATCATGCCGTTGCGGCTGTTCCGCAGGATCTTGCCGAAGGAAGAGCGGTTCGTCGAATTCTTCACGGACCACGCGGGGCGAATGGTCGCCGCCTCGGATGCGCTGGCGGCGCTGATGGAGGCGCCGCCCGCCGAACAGCCGGCCCGCTTCACCGACCTGTCCACGATCGAGAGCGAGGCCGACGCCATCACCCGCGAAACGATCGTCGCCCTGCACCGCGCCTTCATCACCCCCTTCGACCGCACCGACATCCACGCCCTCATCAACTCGCTCGACGACGCGGTCGATCTCATGGAGGAGGTGGCGCAGCACGCCTCGCTCTACCAGGTCACCGACTACAGCCAGCGCATGCGCGAGTTCGCGGCCATCATCCAGAAGGCGGCGCGCCTGCTGGCCGAGACCATTCCCATGCTCACCCGCATCGGCCCCAACGCGGCGCACATCAACGCGCTGTGCGACCAGGTGGGGCGCCTGGAGGGCGAGGCCGACCGCCTGTTGCGGGTGGCGCTGTCCGAACTGATCGCCAGCCGCCCCGACACCATCACCTTCCTGGGGCGCAAGGAGGTGTACGAACGGCTGGAGGAGGTCACCGACCGCTGCGCCGACGTGGCCGACATCATCGAAGGCATCGTGCTGGATCAGGTCTGAGGCGCGGATCATGGAAGCGGTTCAGATCGGCCTGCCGGCGCTGGCCCTCATCATCTTCGTGGCGCTCGCCTTCGACTTCATGAACGGCCTGCACGATGCCGCGAACTCGATCGCCACCGTGGTCTCGACCCGGGTGCTGCCGCCGAAATACGCCGTCGCCTGGGCCGCCTTCTTCAACTTCATCGCCTTCCTGTTCTTCGGACTGCACGTGGCCAAGACCATCGGCACCGGCATCGTCGCGCCTTCGGTCATCGATCCGGTGGTGATCCTGGCGGCGCTGCTTGGCGCCATCGCGTGGAACGCCATCACCTGGTGGCTGGGCCTGCCGTCGTCGAGCTCGCACGCCCTGATCGGCGGCATCGCCGGCGCCGGCCTCGCCAAGGCGGGCCTCGACGCCATCGTCACCGCGGGCTTCACCAAGACCGCCGTCGCCATCGTGGTGTCGCCGGCCACCGGCTTCTTCCTGGCCCTGCTGCTCGTCTTCCTGGCCACCTGGGCGGTGCGCAAGATGGCGCCCTTCGCCGTCGACCGCCGCTTCCGGCAGTTGCAGCTCGTCTCCGCGGCCCTGTATTCGCTGGGACACGGCGGCAACGACGCCCAGAAGACCATGGGCATCATCGCCGTCCTCTTGTTCTCGCAGGGCTATCTCGGCGACGACTTCTACGTGCCGTTCTGGGTGGTGCTGTCGGCGCAGGTGGCGATGGGGCTGGGCACCCTGATGGGTGGCTGGCGCATCGTCAAGACGATGGGCTCGAAGATCACCGACCTCAAGCCGTTCCAGGGCTTCTGCGCCGAAACCGCCGGCGCGGTGACGCTGTTCGGGGCCACCTGGCTGGGCATTCCGGTGTCGACGACGCACACCATCACCGGCTCGATCGTCGGCGTCGGCTCGGCGCGCAAGGCCTCGGCGGTGCGCTGGGGAATGGCGGGAACCATCGTCTGGGCCTGGATCTTCACCATCCCCGCCGCCGGATTGATCGCCTTCGGCTGTTACGAACTGGCCCGGCTGTTCTACTGAAGCGCCAAACCAGCATCGGGAACCCGCGCCCCGCCCTCGCCTGTTTGCCAGCCAGACGAGCGAAGGGAGGAGGACATGGCGATCATCAACGGCACCGGGGGCAACGACCGGCTTAGCGGCACGGCCGACAGCGACACCATCGACGGCTTCGCGGGCAGCGACGCCCTTTCGGGCGGCAACGGCGACGACGTGCTGCGTGGGGGTACCGGCAACGACACCCTCGACGGCGGCGCGGGACAGGACGTGCTCGACGGCGGGCCGGGCAGCGACTGGGTCACCTATACCGACAACCCGCAGGGCGTGATCGTCAGCCTGGAGGCTGGCGGCGCGGTGGACGGTTGGGGCGACACCGACGAGATCATCAGCGTCGGGTTGCTGATCGGCAGCCAGCATGACGACTGGCTGGTCGGCAACGACAATCTGAATATCATCCGCGGCCTCGGCGGCAACGATCATCTCGACGGACTGGCCGGCAACGACCGCCTGGAGGGCGGCGGCGGCAACGACCTGTTCGTCTCGGGCCCCGGCAACGATGTCTTCGACGGCGGGCCGGGCAGCGACACCATCAGCTTCCGCGACGACGCCGGCGGGCCGGTGTCCGTCGACCTTGCCGCGGGCACCGCCACCCAGGCCGGGCAGACCGACCGCATCGTGAGCATCGGGCACGCCCTCGGCGGCCCCGACGCGGACACCCTGGCCGGCACCGGCAACATCAACTTCCTGCACGGCGGGCCCGGCAACGACACCATCTTCGGCCGGGGCGGCGACGACGTGCTGTCGGGCGGGCCGGGCGCCGACATGCTCGACGGCGGCCCCGGCAACGACACCGTCACATTGCAACATGACGTCTATGTCGGCGATCCCCTCGCCGACGACGGCTGGGTCGTCGCGACTCTCGGGCCGCGCAATGGCGGCGTCGTCGATCTCGCCGCCGGAACGGCGACCGACCCGGCGAGCGGCGAGGTCGACCGCCTCATCAGCATCGGTCTTGCCGAGGGCAGCGATTTCGACGACACCCTGCTCGGCAATGCCAACTTCAACCGGCTGGCCGGACGCGGCGGCAACGACATGCTGACCGGTCGCGGCGGCCCCGACGAGTTCCGCTTCCACGCCGCGACCGAGGGCGAGGACACCATCACGGACTTCACGCCTGGGCTGGACAAGATCGCCGTCGTGCGCGGCGGTTTCGGGCTCGACGGTCTGCCCGCGGGAGTGCTGCCCGCCGACCGTCTGGTCGTGGGGGCCCCACCCGATGCCGACGCGGCGTTCGTGTTCGACCCCGCCGCCGGCCGGCTGTGGTTCGACGCCGACGGCAACGGGGACGAACTGCCGGTGGCCATGGCTACGCTCGAGGGTGTCGGAGCCCTGGTCGCGGGCGACTTTTTGCTGGCGTAACCGACTGCCGCAAAGGCTCGGGGCATCGGGGTGGCGACTGGCGTGGCACCGTGATCGCGGCGCATCGGCGGGCCGACATTGTGCTATGATGGCAAGCCTGCTATATGGGGGGCGGTTTCATCCCCCCGGATACGGCACCGCCGCCCGCGACGCACTCCCACATCCCGGATTTCGCAGCCATGGCCAGACGCAAACAGATTTACGAGGGCAAGGCGAAAGTCCTGTTCGAGGGGCCGGAACCCGGCACCATCGTCCAGTATTTCAAGGACGACGCGACCGCCTTCAACAACAAGAAGCGCGGCGTCATCACGGGCAAGGGGGTGCTCAACAACCGCATCTCCGAGCATCTGATGATCAAGCTGGGCGAGATCGGCGTGCCCACCCATTTCGTGCGCCGCCTCAACATGCGCGAGCAGCTGGTGCGCGAGGTCGAGATCATCCCGCTCGAGGTGGTGATCCGCAACGTGGCCGCCGGCAGCCTGTCGCAACGCTTCGGCATCGCCGAGGGCACGCCGCTGCCGCGCTCGATCGTCGAGTACTATTACAAGAACGACGCGCTTAACGATCCGATGGTGACCGAGGAGCACATCACCGCCTTCGGCTGGGCAACCACCCAGGACCTCGACGACATGATGTCGCTGGCGCTACGGATCAACGACTTCCTGTTGGGTCTGTTCCTCGGCATCGGCATCCGCCTCGTCGACTTCAAGATCGAGTTCGGGCGGCTGTGGAACGGCGACGACATGCAGATCGTGCTGGCCGACGAGATCAGCCCCGATTCGTGCCGGTTGTGGGACATCAAGAGCAACGAGAAGCTGGACAAGGACCGCTTTCGGCGCGACCTCGGGCAGGTCGAGGAGGCCTACCAGGAGGTGGCGCGCCGCCTGGGCATCCTGCCCGAGGGTGGCCCGCGCGACCTCAAGGGTCCGGCGACGATGCAGTGAGCGGCGAAGGAAGAGACGAGTCGTGAAGGCGAAGGTACACATCACCCTCAAGAACGGTGTTCTCGATCCCCAGGGCAAGGCCGTCCAGCATGCGCTGGGGGCTCTGGGATTCAGTGGCGTCCAGGACGTCCGTCAAGGTAAGTACATCGAGCTCGACCTCGCCGAAACCGACCGCGCCAAAGCGATGGCCGAGGTCGAGGCGATGTGCCGCGGCCTGCTCGCCAATACGGTAATCGAGAACTATTCGGTCGAACTCGCCGACTAGGCGCGCGATCGTCCTTGTCGGGTTCGCCGCGGTGGGTACCGAGACGCCATCCTCCAAGGGGCCGCGCCAGCGCCGCGCCGAACGGCGGGCGGCGCTGATCGGGGCCGCGGCGGACATTTTCATGAGAGACGGCTACGGGGCGACCACGCTGGACGCGGTCGTCGCCGCGGCGGGCGGCTCGAAATCCACCATCTACACGCTTTTCGGCGGCAAGGAAGGCCTGCTCGAGGCGGTCGTCACGGATCTTTGCGAGCGGCTGCTGGCGCCAATGGGCGAACCGGCGCTGCGCGGCCTGGCGCCGGGCGAAGCCCTGCGCCAACTCGGATGCCGCTTCCTCGAAGGGATTTACGAACCCAACGCGCTGGCTTTGCAGCGCTCGGCAATCGCCGAGGCGGGCCGTTTGCCACGCTTGGCGGCGGTCTTCTGGACCGCCGGGCCGGAACGTTCATTGCGGGCGGTCGCCGGCTATCTCGAGACGGCACAGGAACGGGGCCAACTCGCCAGGCACGACGCCCGGCGCGCCGCCGCGCGGTTTCTGGCCCTGCTCATCGGCGAGACCCAACTCGCCGTGCTTCTGGGCGTCCGCCCGCCGCCGGACCCGGCCGAGATCGACCGCATGGTCGCGGCTGCGGTGCGGATGATGCTGCCCGAACTGGGCGCCTGAGCCTATTCCGCGGCCAGCGGCCGGTGCGCCGCGGCCTCGCTGGTGGCGCTGAACACCATCCCGATGAACATCAGCATTCCCACCAGGGTGAGGATCGACCCGATCATGGTGATCGGCCCGCCGGCCGGGATCTTCAGGCCGATGCCGGCCACGCCGATGGCCAGGACGACCAATCCGAGATGCGCGGCGACCGCGTGGTAGAACGGCAGGCGGGCACCGGCCGGAACGGCGCGGATGCTGAGGAACAGGCCGGCCAGAAACATGCTGACCCAGCCGAGCAGCAGCAAATGGGCGTGAACACTGACGAGGCGGAAGTCCTGGGCCACTCCCATGGCCACACCGAGAACCATGGCGATCACGGCGTAGATGGGGGCGCTGCGGAGATGGAAACGAGCGACGGATGTCATGGCGATGCCTCCTGACAGAAAAGACGCCGGGAATGTACTGTACTGTATCGTACGCGCAATATGACTTTCGTCGGGTATGCCCGCTCAATCGAATCGCAACGGCACGCTCCAGGTGAGCAGAACCGACTCGGTTCCGGGATTCCTCTCCTGCGTATTGCCGTTCGAGACGTGCGTAACCTTGACACCGAGACGATGGCCGTTCGCCAGCCGGTAGCCAAGATCGAGACCGCCGTGGAACTCCGCCTCGCCGCCCAGTTCCTTGCCCTTCCCTTTGCCGTAGTAGCCGCCGCCGAAGGCCGGCGTGAGCGTCCACGGGCCGATCCGGATATCCAGGTAAAGGGCCACATAGGCGAAGACCCCGCCATTACTGTTGACCATGAGCCCGGCCAGGGGGCCCACATGCCAGACCGTGAACCCGGAGCGGTACTCGATGCGGCCCTCGCCGGCACGGTCCGGCCGGTCGCGTTGCTTCACCGCCGCGAAAGCCCCGGCCCCAAGTTGCAGCAGGTCTGCGGCTCGCCCCACGAAGACCCCGCCGCCATCTCCGGCCCCAGCGGGTGATGCGAAAAGCCCGCACAAGGCGGCGGCCAACAATCCGCGGAGCCGACGCGTCATTCCGAGCCCCGATGAAACAGCGGGTTGCATTCTAGCCCTTCCCACATTTCATTCAGGATCGCGCAGGCGTTCGGCGGCCGGGCGAATAGGTGGTAGCCGCTATATCCGACCAGATCAGGACTGACATTGCGGCGTGGTGGCCCGATGGGGCACCGGCCGCTTGCATCCGCACCACCACCGTCGTATCTATGGCCGGCGCACGCCATCCGGCGGATCGTCGCCCCAACGCCCCTTTGCATGAGGCCGCCCTTGCAAGCCGCCGTCATCGTCTTTCCCGGATCGAATTGCGACCGCGACGTTGCCGTCGCCATCGAGGCCGCCGCCGGGCGCCCGCCCCTGATGGCGTGGCATCGCGACACCAACCTTCCGGAAGTCGACCTGATCGTCGTGCCCGGCGGTTTCTCCTACGGGGATTACCTGCGGTCGGGCGCGATGGCCGCCCATTCGCCGATCATGCGCGAGGTTGCCGCGCGCGCCCGCAAGGGCGTGGCCGTCCTCGGCATCTGCAATGGGTTCCAGATTCTCACCGAGGCCGGCCTTCTGCCCGGAGTGCTGATGCGCAACGCCGGCCTGAAATTCATCTGCAAGGACGTGACGCTGAAGGTCGAAAACGCGGATTCCGCGTTCGCCCGGCGCTACCAGTCGGGACAGGTGGTGCGCTTTCCCATCGCCCATCACGACGGCAACTACTTCGCCGACCCCGACACCCTGGACCGCCTCGAGGGCGAGGGCTTGGTTGCCTTTCGCTATTGCGGCCCGTCCGGCAACTGCGACGGCGACGCCAACCCCAACGGCTCGGCACGCAGCATCGCCGGAATCTACAATGAACGCCGGAACGTGCTCGGCCTGATGCCGCACCCGGAACGGCTGGCCGACGACCTCCTGGGCGGCACCGATGGCCGGCCGATGTTCGAGGGGCTGGTAGAGGCTCTCTCGTGACCGATGCGCCCCTGCCGGCCTCCTGGCAAGGAGGTGGGGGGCGCGGTTTCGCGCCACATGGCAGGCCGGCGCATCCCGACGCCGAAAGACTCGGCACCGCCATCGTGCGCCTCCTCGATCGGCTGGCCGGTTCCATAGCCGCTACGACGCGGCCGCATGCCCGCGAACTCGCGGCGGGGATCGCGGCGCTGTCAATCTTCCCGCTGATGATGCTCCTTGCCCCGGTTGTTTATGCCGAGAGGCAGTTCGCAGAGGTGTTTATTGCCCTGGACGCCGGATGGCGGTTCGTAAACGGCCAGATGCCACATGCGGATTACTTCTCGCCGGCAGGTTTTCTGTATTCGGCCCTGCACGGATGGGCGATGCAGTTGTTCGGCGTCTCCGCGAAGGCCGTGGTCTACGCCAACCTCATCCCGCTGCCGATCGTCGTGGCGGCGGGGTTGATTGCCACCGGAGCCGGGCGTCTGGCGCTGTGGCCGCGCCTCTGGACGCTCGCCGCCGTCGTGGTCACCGTCGTCTCACCGCGGCTGGCCGATGGAGCGATCCAGGATGCCGTGCACATGGCCAGCTATGAACGTCACGGCTTGGTGCTTGCCGCGATCATAATGATCGTGACGCTGGTTCCGCCGGTGCAGCGATCGGCAGTCCGAGGCACGGTCGAGGCAACCATGGTGGCGCTACTTCTCGTGGCGCTTTTCCACACCGAAGCGACCTGCTTCCTATGGGCCGCATTCGGTCTTTCGCTGGCAATACTGACGGGGTCGGCAAACCGTGGCGTCGCGCTGGCCGGCGCGGCGGCCGCCGCGGTCGCTCTCGGCACCACCGGTGCCCTCAGCGACTACACCGGTCTCTACATTTCCGATGTGCTTCATGCCAAGGCTGCATTGGCCAGCAACGAGGTTTCATTCGGGAGCGAACCGCGGACCGGCACGGCGATGGCCGAGTTCGGCATCGGCGTCCTCGCGGTATGCGCGGGGGCGATATGGCTTCTGCGCGGCGCGCGCGACGACCGCGAACGCGCCGCCGCCGCCGGCACCGTCATTCGAGTCTTGGGAATCACCCTCTCGGCCCTGGCCCTCGGCGCCCTGAGCGTCCAATCCCACGCCTTCGGGCTGATCGTCCCGCTCATCCTGCTGTTATCCGCCACCCTGGTCAGGGCCAGAAACAGGGCGACGACCGCCGCAGCCCGCCCGGCCGTCGGGTTTGCCGCGCTGCTGCTGCTCGGCACGTCGCCGGATCTGCTGCCAGACGCGGCGGCCGTGCCGTATCATCTGGCGGCGCCGCTGACATCGAAGACGGCCACGGCGACGACCGCGCAGGCCTCGCCGCTGCGCGACCTGGCGCTGGCCGAAGTGTATCTGGCCGACCGGGAGGACTATCGGACGCCACTCTCGCTGGTGGCATCCGGCGAGGCGTCCGCGCTGGCCTACAACGCCCTCGCCATGAGCTTCCGCGGCGGCGATATCCCGGTTCTCCTCGCCGACGGCCACGCCCTCCTGGCGCGCCATGCGCGGGGTGCAAAGGTCTTGTCGTTGTCCTTCGCGCCCTGGCTTTCGCTCTCTACGCCCCCCCCGGTCGGCGCCAGCCCATGGTTGCGCTTTGGTCTTAGGCAAGGCTCCCCGCTGGACACGTCGCGCCTGCTGCGCGACGCCGACGCGGTGATGGTGCCACAGGTCAGGGAGGAGGACGACGAGAGGCTTCTCTACGAGCGAATCGCCGAACGCTTGCAAACCGACTTTATCTTGATCGCCCAGACCCCGCTCTGGGCGCTGTGGGCGCGGCCCGCCGCCCACGCGTCCGGCCAGGAGGGGCGGTGACCGTCCCCGCCACATGCGACGGCGCCGGAACAGCGGAAGTGCCGCCGCGCCTGGCCGCCATGGTGGACCGGATGCTTTGTCTGCTGGATCGGGCGAGCGCAAGCGTGGTCGAAACGGGGCGCCCTTGCGGTCGGCGCTTGGCGGTCGGCCTGGGACTGCTTTGCGTCTTTCCCCTGATCCTGCTGGCAACCCCCCACGTCTTCGTGGTCCGTTGGCACAAGGACGCCTTCATCCCGTTGGAGGCCGGGTGGCGCTTCATCAACGGGCAGGTGCCGCATATAGACTACTATTCGCCGCTTGGCTGGCTCTATCCGGCGCTTCACGGCTGGGCCATGCAGATCTTCGGCGTCTCGGCCATGGCTTTGATCCAGGCCAACCTCCTGATCATGCCGGTCGTCGTGGGCGCGGGCCTCCTGGCCACGTCCGGAGGCCGGTTGTCAGTATGGCCGCGGCTAGGGCTGGTGGCCGCCCTTGGATTGGCGGTGCTGTCGCCACGCTTTGCCGACGGGTCCGTGGTCGAAATCGTGCACCTGGCGAACTACAACCGGCATGGCTGGGCATTGGCCACCATCGTCCTCGTCGCCGCGCTGATCGAGCCGACCCGCCGTTCCCCCGCCCGCTTGGCCGCGGAAACCGCCATGCTGACGGGACTGACACTGGCGCTTTTCTATCTCAAGATCACCTTTTTCGCCTGGGCCGGGCTGGGACTGATGCTGGCGGTGCTGCTGGTGCCGGCCAATCGCGCCGTCGCCTTTTTCGGTGGTGCGGGCGCTTTGGCGGTGCTCGCGGCATGCACCGCCGCCAGCGACCTCAACATCGGCTATTTCCACGACATCCTGCAGGCCAAGGAGTCACTCGGTGGCACCTACGGCTTGACCGAGCGTGCGCCAGGTTTCCGAAAATTTCTCGGGGACCTTTGGCAGAACGTGGGCAGCTTGAGCGCCATTGTGGTCATTGGTGTCTGGTTGCTGCGCAGCGCCGATGGCGTTGCGGAACGCCGCGCGGCCCGCGCCGCGACCTTGGCGGTCATGCTGCTCGCCGCCAGCGCCTTGGCGATCAACAATCAGAACCATCAGCACCATCTCTTCGGCCTGCTGGCACTGCTCCTCATCCTGCTGGGCGCCACCGTGCGGCGGGCCGAGGCGCGGCAAGGCGTGGCGGCGAGGCGAGCAGCGGCCGGGGTGGCCGCCTTATCGCTCATCGTCACCGCGCCGCAGGTGGTCAAGGACGGCTTGGCCATACCGCTGAACGTCCTGCTCCCGCTCGTTAGCCCGACCGTCAAGGCGACCGCGATCGCCGGCACGCCCATCGACGATCTGATGCTGGTGGCGGCGCAGAACAGACGGAAGGAAACGAGCCGTCCCCTCACGCTCGTGATGTCGGGCGAGCTTTCCGCCGAGGCTCACGAGGCGTTCGAACTCCAGCTCACCGGCGCCGACGTCCAGTTATTGCTCGACGACGGCCATCGCATGCTGAGCGCCCATGCGCCGGGCGCCACGGTGTTGTCCGTATCCTTCTCTTCCTGGTTCTCGTTCTTCACCGGCACCCGCCCGCCGGTGGGAGGCGGGCTGTGGTGGCACTACGGCCGAACGTTCTCGGAGAATAGCCCGCCGGATGCGGATCGCCTTCTCGCCGACGCGGACGTGGTGATGTTGCCCCGCTTCAGGGAATTCGACGATACCGAGGCGATGTGGAAACTGATCGGTGACGCGGTTCGAGCAAGATACGATATCGCCGCGCAGTCGCCGTTGTGGACGCTGTGGAAAAAGAGGCCGGATATGGCCCACAACGAGGGAGGCGTTAAATGAAAATGGGTTCGGGAGCCGAACAGATTGCCGTTTTCATACCCATGTACAATTGCGAGCCACAGATTCCGCGGGTGCTCGCGCAATTCGATGAGGAAACGCAGCGCAGGTTTCGCGAGATCGTCGTCATCGACAATCGCAGCCTCGACGGCAGTGCCGCCGCCGCCGAAGAAGCATTGAAGACGCTGACGAACGTCCGCACCCGGCTGCTTCGCAACGACGCCAACTACGGGCTTGGCGGCAGCCACAAAGTGGCGTTCAACGAATGCCTCGAGCGCGGCTACGACTACTGCATCATTCTGCACGGCGACGACCAGGGCGACATCCGCGACCTTCTCCCGCTGCTCGACCGTGGCCTCCATCGCGAGCATGACTGCCTTCTCGGGGCTCGCTTCATGCCGGGATCACGGCTCGTCGGCTATTCGACCTTTCGGACGTTCGGAAACCGCGTGTTCAACGCGTTGTTCTCGCTGGTCAGCGGACGACGCCTCTATGACCTGGGCTCGGGCCTGAACCTATTCGCCGTCCGCGCGCTCTCCGATCGGCAGTGGATGCGCTGCGCCGACGACCTGACGTTCAACTACTACATGATCCTGGGCATGGTGGAGAACCGGTGGAATTTCCGCTTCTTTCCCCTAAGCTGGCGGGAAGACGATCAGGTTTCCAACGTCCGGCTGTTCCGCCAAGCGTACAAGACGCTTCGGTTCCTGGCCGCTTTCGCGGTCGATCGCAAGGGCTTCCTGGCGGCCGACCACAGCGGCCGGCCTGGCGCGGCCTACACCTCGACGGTCGTGTACGAGGACGACCTCAGGGTTGCGATTGGTGAAAACGCCGGCTGACGGGAACTACCTCGCCCACGGGTACGGGAACCACCCGCGACCCGGCGGCGATCACGCCGTTGAGCGTCGGGCAGACGAACAACGCACCGTTCACCGCCATTTCGTCCGCATGGCGCAGGGAGTGCGCCAAGCCGTCGAGATAGGTGGCCACGTCGCGGAACGCGTATGTTCCCGCCGAGGCGTACTCTGAAATCACGCGTTTTTCCACCGCCCGGATGACCATGCCGTCGTCGCCGATTTCGAGGTAGCTGTAGCACGCCTCGTCGCTTGGGAAGACGGTGGCCGCCGCCCCCACCGCGGGATCGGCGAAATGGTCCGCCAGCGTATCGTCGCTCTCGAACAGCAGGTCGACGAGGTCGATGCACAGCGACCGCCACGACTGAACGAGCATCGCGGCCCCGGCCAGGGCGCTCAAGGCGGCCCCCATGGTCAGATCCGACAGGCGCACCACCCGGCACCCGGGAAACCACGCCTCCAGCAGGGCGGCCACCTGCTCGGCCTCGGGCGTGAGCCGCAGGACGAAGACGAGATCGGCCGCGCGCGTGATCCCTTGCCGCCACCACGCCCGGCTGGTAACGGCCCGGCGCACCAGCGGTTCGCCGTCAATCTCCATCAGCGGCTTGATGCCGAGTTTCGGGTGCACGAAGTCTGGCCCGGCCAGGGGCACGATGACGTTCAAGCGAATCCCATGGCGCCGCAATAGGCGCGCAAGTCCTCCGGCGTGCCCACGCCGTGCATTTGCTCCGACGCCACCTCGTAGATACCGATCGCCGCGCCACGGCGGATGGCGTAGTTGTAGACGGGGCAAGTGTAGAACTCGCCGTTGACGCGGTCGTTGCGGGCGATCATGTCGATGGCGGCGTCCACGAAGTCCGCGCCGCGGGAAAAAAGATAGATGCCCACGGTTGCAAGGTCCGAGATCGGCACCTTCTCGCGCACTTCGGCGACCATTCCCGCATCGTCCAACTTGGCGAATGACCATTTCGGATCGCGGGCCGCGTCGCGGAAAACCAGGATCGACCCGTTCCATCCGCGACGCCCGCAGTCCTCCACGAAGGCGCCGCAGTCGAAATCCACGATCTGGTCGCAATTGGCGATCAGCAGCCGGGCGTCGTTGTCTATGAACGGACGCGCCAGCAGAACCGTGCAGGCAGTTCCCTCCGTCAGGCCCTCGACAGGCAGGATCTCGACGTCGGCGCGCTGGCGCAGCCGCCGCTCGGCGGCCGGAAACCTTCGCAGATGTTCCTCGCGCGCGAGCAGGATGTATCGCGCCTCGGGGATGGCGAGATTGTCGAGCACATGCTCGATCATCATGCGCCCGTCGATGTCGATGAACGGCTTGGGCGCGGCAAAGCCCGCATCCGCGAACCGTTTGCCTTCGCCGGCCATGGGGATGACCACGTTGACTGGCGGGCGGCCAGTGCGCCGGACCCGCCGTATCCCGCCTCTCGATTGGTCCATTCGGCGCTCGTACTCCGCCACTTTCCTGGGAGACCGCAAACTGACGCAACGCTCGTTGGGAATCCGCTCAAGGCCCACGGCGCGGCCATCCTGAACGAACTCGTTCAGCGTCGGCGCCACGCAATGCTCACCCCCCACCGTCGCGGCGTTCGCGATCGAACGCATGGCGGCCGCCACGAAATCGCGCCCCCGGGCAAAGTAGTAGAAGCCGGCGATCGCCAGCCGGCTGATTGCCCGGTCGTGCGCGGCCTCGACCACGTTCCCGTGTTCGTCGGCACGAACATAGCTCCAGCGCGGATGCGTTGCCCGGAACACCGCGACACCCGCATCGAGCCTGCGGCGCCTGAACGTCTCCACGAGATCCGCGAGGTCGACGTCGAGCAACTGGTCACCGGTGAAGATGATCAGTTCGTCGTCGTTGTCGATGTGCTCGATGGCCATCAGGGCGCAGCAAGCGGTCCCCTGGGGTTCGCCGGACAATCGGACGAAGGTTGCTCGCCTCTGGAACGTCCGTCCGACAATGCCGTCGAGGTCGAATTTCCGACAGTCCTCATCGTGGACCACGAAAACAAATTCGCCATCGGAATCGAGGACGTGCAGCCAATCCACGACACGCTTGATCAGGGGAACGCCGCCCACCTTTACCAGCGGCTTCGGAAGGTCACACCCGTCACGCCTAAAGAACTTGTCCCTGCCGGCCAGCGGCAAAAGAATTTTCATTTCGATCGCGCTCCGCCTCGACGATCGCCGCCTGGATCCTGCTGTATGTCACCTCGTCGACCGAGTTGACAACCATGACGTGGCCGCCGCTGGCGCGGGCGGCGCGGATTCCGTTCTCGTTGTCCTCGACGATCAGGCATTCCCACGGCTGGAGCCCCAGCCGCGCCATCGCCGCGCGATACATTTCGGGGTCCGGCTTCGGCTTGGACACGTCCTGATTTGACAGAAAGAGATCGAGGTACTCGGCCAATCCGGCCAGTTCCATCATTACCCGCACGGAATTGCGCACGGAATTGGAGCACACCGCCATGCGGTAACCCTCGCGCCGCAGACGCGACAGGGCATACTGATGATGGAGCGCGGGACGGCACCGCGTATGGGCGATCTGCAAGGTATAGGTCTGCTTGAGTTCGTTGATGAAGGTGTGAAGCCCGGGCGGCAACCCCCGCGTTTCGCTGAGGATCGCCAGCTTGCGCATCGTCGGCAACCCGTCGAAGGTCGACAGGTGAATGTCGCGCGGGATCTCCATGCCGAGCAGTCTGAGGGCGCGGTTGAGGGCCTCGTAGTGCCATTCCTTGGCGTCGATCAGAACGCCGTCCATATCGAACAGAACCCCCCGGATGGTTCTAGGCATTAAAATAGGCCTCCGCGGCTTCGGGGTGGTCGGTACACAACATCAAGGCCCCGTTCGGCCGAAGCCGCTGTTCGACACCGCGCCATAACTGCCACGCCTCGTGATGGGACCGCCCATGCAGTTCAGGCGACACCAGCGCCACCCTCTTGCCGGCCCGGAGATGCCCGGCGATCACTCCTTCGTCGATCCAGTCGCGGTGGAAACAATCGACCCAGACGCCGGCCGCACGGTCGTAGAAGGCCGGCACGGGTTCCACTTCGCTGTGCCGGGTGAAAACGGTCATCTCCTGGGCGAGATAGCCGAGTGCGTCGGGCACCGCCATGTCGAACAAGAAATAGTCTGCGCCGCCATGGTCGCGCAGTAAATCGCGAACGCCAAATTGCAATCCGTCAGCCTTGACGTTCACGGCAAGCGGGCCGGCATGGGAATACCGGCTGCGTTGAAGGAGGACTTCCTTAAATAATAGTCCGGACGAAAACGGCGGATCGTGGCTAATGACAATCTCTCCGGCATGATCGCGAATATCCAGTTCGACCCCGAACCCGCGGGCAAAAGATGTTTCGAAGGCTTTCGCGGAATTCTTATCTTCCGCCCGCAGCCAGCAGCCGCGGTGAGACAGAATGATCATCGGGTTGCCCCCTCAACACAGGCCCTCTGTCCGCGATGGTGCTCCCATTGGCGTCAGGCAGTCCTTAAGACGACCCAAAATTTTTTGGCGCCTCTCGAAGTCTGCTGGAGCGACGAGCCGTTTTGCAAGCGGAGTATTTCAAACGTGCGCAAAAGCGAGAATGTCCTCGAGAACACATAACCCGGCCGCAACCGTCGCAAGCACTCCTCAACAGAACCGGCTGGCGAGAATTCGTTCCCGCACAGGCAAGCAGCCGTCTCTTGGTGAGCGAGGTAATACCCGCCACCCGCTCTGCGGGAAATGTGGCGCCAACGGAGCCGATCTCCACCACCGGCGCCGACCCCAGCGCGGCTGCCGATGATTTGCCATCCGAGAATCCTCTTTCCATGGGAGAACTATATCACCTCGCGCAAACCCCTTGGAATTCAGCTGGTTGGCAACCATGCCGGCTGCCTTAATTGCCACACTCTAGAACTATACTGATCGGTGCCGCTGGCGGAATTGCCACTCACAGACGTCTCTTGCAGGAAACCGCAGGCCACGGGCGACGGACATACCCGACCGCCTTGTGATTATGATTTGGCAGGATTGCCTGACTCGAGAGCTATGACCAGCATCACTCGAATGCGGCTTTCCGCGCTTGCCCTTCGCCGAACCCGGTCGTATCTAATGCTCCGCACCGCGGAAGCATGCCGGAACGCCGGGCAGATACCACGTGCGGTGCGGTGGAGGCATTCTCGTGAGCAAGATCACCCCTGACATCGTCGCCAGCCACGGCATCAAGCCGGAGGAGTACGATCGCGTCCTCGAGATCATGGGCCGCGAGCCGAACATCACCGAGCTTGGCATCTTCTCGGTCATGTGGTCCGAGCACTGCTCCTACAAGTCGTCGAAGAAGTGGCTGAAGACCCTGCCCACCAAGGCGCCCTGGGTGATCTGCGGACCGGGCGAGAACGCCGGCGTCATCGATATCGGCGACGGCCAGGCGGCGATTTTCAAGATGGAAAGCCACAACCACCCCAGCTTCATCGAGCCCTACCAGGGAGCGGCAACCGGCGTCGGCGGCATCCTGCGCGACGTCTTCACCATGGGGGCGCGGCCCATCGCCAACATGAACGCCCTGCGCTTCGGCGAGCCCGGCCACCCCAAGACGCGCCATCTGGTGGCGGGTGTGGTCGCCGGCATCGGCGGCTACGGAAACTGCGTGGGCGTGCCGACGGTGGGGGGCGAGACCAACTTCCACGCCTCGTACAACGGCAACATCCTGGTCAACGCCATGACGGTTGGGCTGGCCGACAAAGAGCGCATCTTCTATTCGGCCGCCGCGGGCGTCGGCAATCCGGTGGTCTACGTCGGATCGAAAACGGGCCGTGACGGGATCCACGGCGCCACCATGGCCTCGGCCGAGTTCAGCGAGGACTCCGAGGAGAAGCGTCCCACCGTGCAGGTCGGCGACCCCTTCACCGAGAAGCTGCTGATCGAGGCCTGCCTGGAGTTGATGGCCACCGACGCCATCATCGCCATCCAGGACATGGGCGCCGCCGGCCTTACCTCGTCGTCGTTCGAGATGGCGTCGAAGGGCGGCCTCGGCATCGAGATGGACCTGGACGCCGTGCCGATGCGCGAGGAGGGCATGACCCCCTACGAAATCATGCTGTCGGAAAGCCAGGAACGCATGCTGATGGTGCTCAAGCCCGGCCGCGAGGACGTGGCGCGCGCCGTGTTCGAGAAATGGGAGCTGGACTTCGCCATCGTCGGCCGCCTTACCGACAGCGGCCGCATGGTGCTCAGGCGCCACGGCGAGGTGGTGGCCGACCTGCCGATCGACCCGCTGGCCAAGGCCAGCCCGGAATACGACCGTCCGTGGGTGCCGTCGGTCAAGCGGCCGGTGGTGAAGGCCGAGGACGTGCCCGCCATCGACCCGCTCGCCGCCCTGCGCACCCTCGTCCGCTGCCCCGACCTCGCCAGCCGGCGCTGGATCTGGGAACAGTACGACCACATGGTCATGGGCGACACCGTGCAGCGCCCGGGCGGCGACGCCGCCGTGGTGCGCATCCACGGCACCCGCAAGGGGCTGGCCATCACCACCGACTGCACGCCCCGCTACTGCCTGGCCGACCCCCACGAGGGCGGCCGCCAGGCGGTGGCCGAGGCCTACCGCAACATCTGCGCCGTCGGCGGCCGGCCGCTCGCCGTCACCGACAACCTGAACTTCGGCAATCCCGAAAAGCCCGAGATCATGGGCCAGATCGTCGAGGCCATCCAGGGCATGGGCGAGGCCTGCCGCACCCTCGACTTCCCCGTGGTTTCCGGCAACGTCTCGCTCTACAACGAAACCAACGGCAAGGCCATCCTGCCGACCCCCGCCATCGGCGCCGTCGGCATCGTCGCCGACGTGGCGCGCAGCATGTCGCTGCCGTTCAAGGCGGCGGGGCAGACCATCATCCTGATCGGCGAAACCAAGGGCTGGCTGGGCGCCTCGCTGTATCTGCGCGAGGTCGCCGGGCGCGAGGACGGCGCTCCCCCGCCGGTGGCACTGCATCGCGAGCGGCGCGCCGGCGAGCTGATGCAGAACCTGATCGCCGACGGAACCATCACCGCCTGTCATGACTTGTCCGATGGTGGCCTGCTGGTGGCGGTGGCCGAGATGGCGATGGCCTCGGGCATCGGCGCGCGACTGGACCATGCGCCGCCCACGATGCCGGCCCATGCCTGGTGGTTCGGCGAGGATCAGGGGCGCTACGTCGTCACCTGCGCCGCCTCGAGCGCCGCCGCCGTGCTGGAGGCGGCGCAGGAGGCCGACCTGGCGGCGCGCATGGTCGGCACGACCGGCGGCGACGATTTGTCAATCGACGGCGCCGAATCGATCGCAGTTTCGGAACTGAGGCAGGTTCATGAACGCTGGCTGCCCGACTACATGGGCGCCACCGAAATCGTCGCGTAGAGGAGAAGTAACATGGCAATGGATGCCCACGTCATCGAGGAGATGATCAAGGAGAGCCTGCCCGACGCCCGGGTCATCATCGAGGACCTGCGCGGCGACGGCGACCACTACGCCGCCCTCGTCGTGTCCGAGGCGTTCCGGGGTAAGAGCCGGGTGCAGCAGCACCAGATGGTCTATGCCGCCCTGCGCGGAAAGATGGGCGGCGAACTGCATGCCCTGGCCCTCCAGACCGCCCTTCCGGAAGACGCCCCGCAATACTGATATCCGAGCGCGCCTCGGCGCCCGACCTCCCCCTCCGAACCAACCGGCCAGGGCCAGTGCCGTCTTTTCTGCGGCACGACGCTCCTTTTTGCGGTTCCAAAAA
Source organism: Rhodospirillales bacterium (assembly GCA_019455065.1). Lineage (GTDB taxonomy): Bacteria > Pseudomonadota > Alphaproteobacteria > Rhodospirillales > Magnetospirillaceae > JACFNC01. The sequence continues at coordinate 140,897 of JACFNC010000004.1, read as the reverse complement.
GCCCTCGACGAAAGTTCTAATACTCAACGCATAAGTGTCTTGTTGATTGCGAATAACACCCCTATCGACCTATCATTTCTGGGGATTAACTCAAAAATGTACAGGGGTGCCCAGTGAAAGCAACCGTAGGGCTAGGTATTTCCGCCAAGATTTCGTTCGGCTTCCTGCTCGTCCTCGCCCTGGTCGGGGTTATTTGCGGCGTCGCGGTGGTTAGTCTGGGCAATTTACGGACTTCTTTCACCGACTACAGCGCGATGGTGACCCAAGCCAGCAAGGCCGCGCGGTTCCAGGCCGAATTGCTCAACACCTCGATCGCGATGAAGCATTTCGTCATTTCCGGCGAGGATGAAAGCCGGAAGGAGGTGCTTGCGCGTATCGAGACCACGAAGAGCCTGCTCGATTCGCTGGCGGCGGAAACGGTGGACGCGGAACGCCGAGGGATCGCCGAGGCCTTGCAAGTTGATCTCGACGCCTATCGCGCCGCTTTCCAGGAACTGGTCGACATGCAGCGCGTGCGCAGCCAGGCCATGGGCCGCCTCAGCACCGCCGGCCCCCTGTTCAACGAGAACATGACGACCATGATGCAGACGGCGGACAGCCTGAACATGGATCAACTGGCCTACGACCTGGGCATCGTCTTACAGAATTACATGCGCGCGCAATCCGACGTGCAGAACTTCCTCATGACCTCCGATCCGGGCTCGATGCGCATCGGGGGCAGCGGCCTCGCCATCACCCGCGAGCAGTTCCAGAACCGGACCAACGACTTCACCGACGCCACCCTGAAGTGGCTGAGCGGCGAAGCGGCGCAGCAGCTCGACGAGTACATGTCGGCCTTCGAGCAGGGCAAACGCGCGATCGTGGCCCGCGACGACATTCTCGACAAGAAGCTCGATCCGCTGGTTCCCAAGATGAGCGAGGCCGCGGCCACCTTCATCACGACCACGGAAACCGCGCAAACCCAACTGGGCGAACATACCCTAAGCCGGGTCGCCGATGCCCGCCTGATCACCTTGATGGCCAGCGCCTTGGCCGTGGTTCTCGGGCTGGCCGCCACCTGGATCGTCGGCGGCATGATCGCCCGCCCGATCGTCGCCATGACAAAGGCCATGACGACGCTGGCCGAGGGCGACACCGCCGTCGAAATACCTGCCGCCAATCGCCGCGACGAGGTCGGGCGGATGGCGGCGGCCGTCGAGGTCTTCCGTAAGAACATGGAACGCACCGCCGCACTCGACGCGGAGCGTGAGGAGGAACGGCGGCGGAACGAAGAGGAGCAGCGACTGATGATGCGGTCGCTCGCCGACGATTTCGAGCGCACCGTCGCCACCACCATCGGCAAGGTAGCCGACGCCTCGGCGCAACTGGGCGGAACCGCCCAGACCATGAGCGGTTCGGCGGAACGCGCCGGCGAGCAGACGGCGGCCGTCGCCGCCGCCGCCGAGCAAACGTCGAACAATGTCCAGACGGTCGCCAGCGCCGCCGAGGAATTGTCGGCCTCGATCGCCGAGATCGCGCAACAGGTCGGCCAATCTGCCGACATCGCCACAAGCGCCGTCGAGGAGGCCGGACGCACCAATGAGCTCGTGCAGAGCCTGGGCGAGGCCTCGTCGCGTATCGGCGAAGTGGTGTCGCTGATCAACGCCATCGCCGGCCAGACCAATCTGCTGGCCCTCAACGCCACGATCGAGGCGGCGCGCGCCGGCGAGGCCGGCAAGGGGTTCGCCGTCGTCGCCTCGGAGGTCAAGGGCCTTGCCGGCCAGACGGCGCGAGCCACCAGCGAGATCGAGACCCAGATCGGCATGGTCCAGTCGGCCACCCGCGACGCCATCGGCATCATTCAGACCATCGCCGGGCGCATCGGGCAACTCAACGAGATCGCGGCGGCGATCGCAGCGGCCGTCGAGCAACAAGGCGCGGCCACCCGCGAAATCGCCCGCAACGTCAATCAGGCGGCGACGGGAACCCGCGAAGTGTCGTCCAGCATCAAGCTGGTGCACGAAACGGCGGCGGCCACGGGCGATGCGGCCGAAGAGGTTCTCGAGTCCGCCCGCTCGCTCTCTCAGGAAGCGGAAAACCTGCAGAAGCTGACCCGATCCTTCCTCGACCAGGTGCGGTCTACCTGACGGAGATGGGCGATATGCGACCAAGCCTCTACTTGTTATTCCCAGGGAAGCGCTAATATATTCGTGTCGCCGTGGCAGGGACCGCCGGCCAGGACATGGGGCTCGGCCACAAGGCTCCATCTGACGATTTCAAGCCGGGCCGCCGACGGGCAACCGAGAGAACGAGGAAAGAGAATGACCGACAATCCGGTATTCGACCGTATCAAGCAGGACATCACCGATAATCCGGTGGTCGTGTTCATGAAGGGCACCCCGATGTTTCCCCAATGCGGATTCTCCGCCGCCGTGGTCCAGGTGCTGACCGATCTCGGGGTAAAGTTCAAAGGCATTGACGTGCTGATGGACCCCGGCCTGCGGGACGGCATCAAGCAATTCACCAACTGGCCGACCATCCCCCAACTCTACGTCAAGGGCGAGTTCGTGGGCGGGTGCGACATCGTGCGCGAGATGGCCGCTTCCGGTGAGTTGCAGGACCTGTTGAAAAGCAAGGGCGTGCTGTCGTAGGAACCGCGCGCCGAAAGGCTGCCGAAAGGGCCGCCCTGGGCGGCCCTTTTCATTTGCGCGGCACGGTTTCGCGGCCGGCCACCGGTGTTATTTACGAAATAGAATCACATTGCTCGCACAATGTCGCCGTATTCGGTAAGGCGCTTAGCAAATACACGCAAGCAACCTGGCGCTGGCCACAGTGTTGCGACGCGGTCACTAACTCTTTTTTGCTCCCCTATTGCTTTGGTATCAGGCCGTCTTCCACTTTTGTCTTAACACCTAATTAAGAGACGCCCTCTAGCGTCGGTGGCACTCGGTTCAACGGAGCAAAGGAACGAGAGTGTCATCCACACACACTCGCGAGAGCGGGCGTCCGCCGGCCGCCCCGGCGCAAAGCGACGCGGTGAGCATCCGTGGCGCCCTGGCCGCCTGCCGCAAGGGCTTCAACGCCACCGTCCTCTTCAGCCTGTTCGCCAATCTGCTTTTGTTCGTCTCGCCGCTGTACATGCTGCAGGTCTATGACCGCGTGCTGACCAGCCGCAGCGAGGCGACCCTGGTCATGCTCACCGTCATCGCCGGCGGCCTGCTGGCCGTGCTTGCCGCGCTCGAACTGGTGCGCTCGCGCGTTCTGGTGCGAACGGGAGCGCGCATCGACCGTCATCTGGGCGCCCGCGTCTTCGGCGCCGTCTTCCAGCGCAGCCTGAGCAGTCCCGGCGGCGCGCACGGCCAGCCCCTGCGCGACCTCGACACGCTACGCGAGTTCGCCTCGGGCGCCGGCGTGCAAGTCCTGTGCGACGCGCCCTGGGCGCCGCTGTTCATCGCCGTCGCCTTCATCCTTCACCCGCTGCTTGGCCTGGTGTCGCTGGCCGGCGCCGTGATCATTTTCGGCCTGGCGCTGATCAACGAGTTCTCGACCCGCCGGCTGCTGCGCGAGGCCATGGGCGAATCCATCGCCGCGGGGGCCTTCGCGGAAACCAGCCTGCGCAACGCCGAGGTCTTGTCGGCGATGGGCATGATGCCCGGCATGGCGCGGCGCTGGATGGAGCGCCATGAGCGCGCGATGGCGCGCCAGCAACTGGCCGCCGACCGCAGCGGCACCCTGATGGCGCTGTCCAAGTTCGTGCGCCTGTTCCTGCAAAGCCTGGTTCTGGGCGCCGGCGCCTGGCTGGCCATCCGCCAGGAAATCACTCCCGGCGCCATCATCGCCGCCTCGATCATCATGGGCCGCGCCCTGGCCCCGGTCGAGCTTGCGGTCGGCCAGTGGAAGAATTTCATTGCCGCCCGCGGCGCCTACAAGCGCCTGTCCGACCTGCTCGCGGCCGTGCCGGCGCCGGCCGCCGCCATGCCGCTGCCACGGCCGGAGGGACGCCTCGAGGTGGAGCGCGCCGTGGTCGTGCCGCCCGGCGGCCGGACGCCGGTGCTCAAGGGCGTTTCCTTCGCGCTGCAACCGGGCGAGGTGCTCGGCATCGTGGGGCCCAGCGCCGCCGGCAAGTCGACCCTGGCGCGCCTGCTGGTCGGCGTCTGGCCGGCGGCATCGGGCGCGGTGCGCCTTGACGGCGCCGACGTGCACGCCTGGCGCAGCGACGATCTCGGCCCGCACATCGGCTATCTGCCGCAAGACGTCGAACTTTTCGACGGCACCGTGGCCGACAACATCGCCCGCTTCCTGGACTACGATCCGGGCGGCGTGGTGCTGGCGGCGCGCAAGGCCGGCGTCCACGACGTCATCCTGCATCTGCCGGACGGATATGACACCCGCATCGGCGAGGGCGGCCGCGTGCTGTCGGGCGGTCAGCGCCAGCGCGTCGGGTTGGCCCGCGCCATCTACGGGGACCCGTCCCTGGTCGTGCTCGACGAGCCCAACTCCAATCTCGACACCGCCGGCGAGCAGGCCCTGGTGGAGGCGTTGGGCGCTTTGCGCGAGCGCAAGACGACCACCGTCGTCATCACCCATCGCCTCAACATCCTGGGCTGCGTCGACAAGATCCTGGTGCTGCGGGACGGTGTCGCCGAGTTTTTCGGCCCCCGCGACGAGGTGATGGCGCGCCTGGCGCGTCCCACCGTGGTCGCCGCCAATCCCCGCCAAGAGGCGCTCCAGGCGCCGAACCGCGCGGCCAGCCAATAGGTATCTGCCATGAGCAAAGAAAACGTTCTGGCCTTTCCGGCGCCCGCGCCCCTCACGGTGCCGCCGGCCTCGGCCGATTTCTCCCGCCCCATCGCGGCGGGCCTCACCGTGATCGCCCTGGCCTTCGGCGGCCTCGGCACCTGGGCGGCCCTGGCGCCGATCGACAGTGCCGTCGTCGCCCCCGGCGTACTCGTCGTCGAGAGCAACCGCAAGACGGTGCAGCATCTCGAGGGTGGCATCGTCAAGGAAATCCTCGTCCGCGACGGCGACAGCGTGACGGCGGGGCAGGTCCTGGTCCGTCTCGACGACACCCAGGCTGTCGCCAATCTGGCCATGGTGCGCGACCGGCTGATTGCCGATCGCGCCACCGAGGCCCGCCTCGTCGCCGAACGCGACGGCGCGGACAGGCTGTCGTTTCCGCCGGACCTCGCCAACGCCGCCGACGTCCGGGTGCACGACATTCTGGCGGGCCAGCTCAGCCAATTCGAGGAACGGCGCCGGTCGCAGGACGGCCAGGTGGCGATCCTGGAGCAGCGCATCGCCCAGTTGACCACGCAAGCCGACGGCTTCCGCCGGCAGCAGGACAGCAAGTTGCGCCAGATCGAGCTCTACAACAACGAACTGACGGGCCTGTACGAGCTGCACCGCAAGGGCTACTACCCGCGCACCCGCATCCTGGCGATGGAGCGCGACCTGGCACGCCTCGAAGGTGAGGTGGGCTCGGTCGCCGCCGACATCGCACGCGCCGAGGAGGGCATTGGTGAGGCCCGCATCCAGATCATGCAACTGCGCCAGAAGTTCCGCGAGGACGTCGTCGCCCAGCTGCGCGAAATTCAGACGGAAATCAATGAGCTCACCGAGCGGGTGGTGGCGGCAGAGGACGTGGTGCGCCGCCTGACGGTTGTGGCGCCGGTGGCCGGGGCCGTCCAAGGCCTCAAGGTGTTCACCGCGGGCGGCGTGATCCCCCCGGGCGCCGACCTGATGGAGATCGTTCCCGAGGACCGCTTGGTGATCGAGGCTCACGTCGCACCCGCGGACGTCGAAACGGTGTCTTACGGCCTGGACGCGGAGGTTCGGTTCCCGGCCCTCAACAAACGAACCACCCCGATCATCGCCGGCCATGTCCTCACCGTCTCCGCCGACCGGTTCACGGACCAGCGCACCAACCTCGCCTACTACACCGCCCGGGTGGAGGTGCCGCCCGACCAGCAGGCGTTGCTCAGCGAGCATCGATTGCAGCCCGGAATGCCGGCCGAGGTGATCGTCAAGACGGGAGAACGGACGCTACTCGAATATCTCGTCAAACCGTTGACGGATAGCTTCGCCCGGACCTTCAAGGAACAGTAATAAAGAGATCGTTTTTCTACCCCGCAAAACTTGGCCGCGCCAGCAATGACGCGGCTTTTTCTTTCCTTGTAAGTTATTACAAATTCGTCATTTTCAATTTTTGTTAACTGGCACAGCGGAAATTCTGAACAGACACAGGCAACCCCGGCCTTGTACGTCTTTGTATAGAGTTTCAGAGAGGATTATTCGATGAGTAGATCATCGCATCCCTTCAAGACCTGGCATGAGGCCATCGACAGCTGGTCGAAGTCGCCATTCGATTTCGCGGCTTTGAAGGAGGCTTTCGCTGCCGCGAACGTCTCCTTCCCGCAAGCCCTGCTTGATCTCGAAGTCCCTTCTTTTGAGCAGTTCGCCGATCGGTGGCCGTTCACCCCCCACGAACCCGACGCGTCCGCCGATCCGGTTGACGAGGAGGTTGAGGTCGAGCCTGAGCCAGACCTGGAGACGGCGCCGGCCGATCCGGTCGAAGGCACGACCGACACGCTGGCCGTCCCCTCCACCCCCGAGGAGAGCGACGCGGTCGACGCGAACAATGCCGTCCTTACGGATGTGCCGACTATCGAGACGGAGCTCGCCGCCGCTCCGGAAGCTGGCGCGGAGCTCGCCGCAATGGCTTCGTCCGACGAGCCGATGATGATGCAGGTGGACGCCGCCAGCGCCAGCGGGCTGCGTTGGGCGCCACCGACGCTCAAGCCAGGCTACACGGTCATCGACCTCAACAAGACCGGCTCGCAGACCTATTGGGAGTTCCGCCCGGACGAGGACGTTCTGTTCATCGCCTCCGATAGCGTGCGCACCGCCCACCGCTTGCAGACCAGCGGCGGCAACAACATCGTCCTGGTGGGCGGCGAATACGTGCCGGCCAGCAAGGCCACGGCCACCTTGTACTTCACCAACCTGCACGGCAGCGTCCATGTCGAGGGCGTGCACATCAACAACAAGAACGTCGCGCAGGACGGCATCGCAGTGTATGGCGCCTCCGGGAAATCTCCGACGGTCACCATCCAGAACTCGCTGATCGAGAACGTCAACGGCACCCGCAGCGGCACCCACGGCGACGTGTTCCAGACGCACGGCCCGGTGGGCGACATCCGCATGTACAACGTGACCGGCTCGACCAACTACCAGGGCCTGTTCATCGCACCGCAGGCGCCGACCAAGTCGGCGACCCTCGAGAACGTGAACATGCGCTACATCCCGGGCGGTGACTCCACCACCTACCAGTATTGGTTCCTCGACAACGCCAACGAGAAGCCGTTCCCGATCTCGCTCAAGAACGTCTACACCACGGAACGCTCCGGCCAGAGCGCGGAAAACTCCTCGGTGTGGCCGAAGGCGGGACTGGGCAGCATCGGGGCGGTGCGTTCGGGTGACGACATCACTTGGCCCGGGCTGCCCTATGACGGCAAGGTGACGGTCGGCATGCCGCCCGTGGGCGACTTCGTGAAGGCCGCCGAAGTCGGCCTGAGCTACGACGGCGCGATCAGCGTTGATCCCACCCCGGTGGAGCCGGCGCCCACCGAACCGGCCCCGACCGAGCCCGCCCCGACCGATCCGACACCGACCGATCCGGCACCGACCGATCCGGCACCGACCGATCCGGCCCCCTCCGGCCCGGCCGACAGCGCCGCCCCCAGCAACTGGATCGCCGGAACCGACGGCAACGACGTCCTGACCGGCACCAGCGGCAACGACCAGATCAGCGGCCGCCTGGGCGACGACACCATGAGCGGCGGCAAGGGCGACGACACCTATATCGTCGGCCAGGCCGGCGACAAGGTGATCGAAAAGGCCGGCGAGGGTGTCGACACCGTGGTCAGCCACACCAGCGCCTATATCCTGGCCGACAACGTCGAGAACCTGAAGCTTGAAGGCACCGGCAATTCGTCGGGCACCGGCAACGGCCTCGCCAACAAGATCACCGGCAACGCCGGCGATAACGTGCTCGACGGCAAGGGCGGCAACGACTGGCTGGCCGGCGGCGCGGGCAACGACACCTTCGTCGTCGCCAAGGGCGAGGGCAACGACACCGTGGCCGACTTCGCCAAGGGCGACAAGGTCCAGCTCAACGGCTTCGCCTTCGCCAACTTCGCCGCCCTCCAGGCCGCAATGTCGCAGAGCGGCGCCAACGTCGTCGTCGACCTCGGCGGCGGCCAGTCGTTGACCCTGCTCAACGTCCAACTCGGTGCCTTGACGGCGGAGGATTTTGATCTCGGCGCCGCACCCACCCCGCCGGCTCCCACCGAGCCCGCACCGACGGAACCCGCCCCGACGGAACCGACCCCGACGGAACCCGCCCCGACCGATCCCGCTCCGGCCCAGCCGGCCCCCTCCGGCCCGGCCGACAGCGCCGCCCCCAGCAACTGGATCGCCGGGGACGACAAGAACAACGTCCTGACGGGCACCAGCGGCAACGACCAGATCAGCGGCCGCCTGGGCGACGACACCATGAGCGGCGGCAAGGGCGACGACACCTATATCGTCGGCCAGGCCGGCGACAAGGTGATCGAAAAGGCCGGCGAGGGTGTCGACACCGTGGTCAGCCACACCAGCGCCTATATCCTGGCCGACAACGTCGAGAACCTGAAGCTTGAAGGCACCGGCAATTCGTCGGGCACCGGCAACGGCCTCGCCAACAAGATCACCGGCAACGCCGGCGATAACGTGCTCGACGGCAAGGGCGGCAACGACTGGCTGGCCGGCGGCGCGGGCAACGACACCTTCGTCGTCGCCAAGGGCGAGGGCAACGACACGGTGGCCGACTTCGCCAAGGGCGACAAGGTCCAGCTCACCGGCTTCGCCTTCCAGGACTTCGCCGCCCTCCAGGCCGCGATGTCGCAGAGCGGTGCCAACGTCGTCGTCGACCTCGGCGACGGCCAGTCGTTGACCCTGCTCAACGTCCAGCTCGGCTCGCTGGCGGCCGAGGACTTCGGTCTCGCGGGGGCGCCGAGCGCGCCTCCGGCCGAACCGCCGGCGGAAACCCCCGCTCCGACGTTCTTCGACCTGCCGCTCAGCGGTGCGATCGGGAACTGGATCCGCGGAGACAACGCCAACGACACCCTGACAGGCACTGACGGCAACGACTTCGTCAACGGCAAGGGCGGCATCGACGTCATGAGCGGCGGCAAGGGCGACGACACCTACATCGTCAGCACCACGGCCGATCAGGTCGTCGAAAAGCCCGGCGAGGGCGTCGACACGGTGGCGAGCTGGGCGCCAACCTACACCCTGCCGGCCAACGTCGAGAACCTGTGGCTCGAGAACTGGGGCGACCAGACCGGCATCGGCAACGAGGTGGACAATCTGCTGGCGGCCCGCTACGGCGACAACAGCTTGTCCGGAATGGGCGGCAACGACATCCTGGTGGCCGGCATCGGAACCACCACCATGACCGGCGGCGAAGGGAACGACATCTTCGCCATCCGCTCGATGGCGGAAAAGGGCGTCGTGGTCACCGATTTCGACCCCGCCCAAGACCTGCTCGACCTGCGTGGGCTGGTGCCCGCGGCACAGCTCGAGGCCGATCCCGAGGTCAGCCATTACGTCTCGCTGGCCGCGCAGGGTGAGGCCACGGTGGTCAAGGTGGATCCGACCGGAAAGGGCGCGGGCGAGATCGTCGCCACGCTCGAGGGCATCCAGCCCGCCGAGTTGGCCGACGCCATGCACAACTGGCTGTAGACCTAGCCTCAACGGGCTCGGGGAGGGGCGACGGCCCCTCCCCTTTTTTATTTCCCGAACACCGCAAGCAGCGCTTCGTAGGCGGGCTTGGCGCGCAGGGTCGAATCGAAGGGCAGCGGCCGGTCGGTGGGGTCCTCGTCCAGGCGCCACGAATGGCGATCGCTCAACCCCCAGGTGACGACCGAGTCGCAATTCGAGCGGGTCAAAACCGTTTCGAGATAGTCCCGGTACAGGGCCGCAACCGCCCGATCCTTGTCATGCACGCCCCGAATTCGGTCGCCGCGCACCTCCAGCTCGGTCACGATCGGCTTGACGCCAAGATCGGCGAGATCGGCCAGGAACCGCCCAAGGCTGCGGGTCGAAAAGGCGTCGCCCACGCGAAGATGCGACTGCATGCCCAGGGCGTCCACGCGGACACCCGCTTTCTTCAACCGCTCAAGCAAATGAAGCACCGCAGACCGCCGGCGATGGTTCCACCGTGCGTCCCCTTCGCAGCCGTAGTCGTTGTAGACCAGTTCCGCCTCGGGCGCGTACTCGGCGGCCAGTTCATAGGCGGTCCGCAGATAGCCGAACCCCGCGGCCTTGAGCCAGAACGAGTCGCGCAGTCCGTCGCTCCGCCCGTCCTCCGGCTCCACCGCCTCGTTGACGACGTCCCACGAGCACACCGCATGGCGGTAACGCCCGCACAGGGTGGCGACGTGGCTCGCGAGGATGTCACGCCAGCCGCCGCCGGCAAGACGCGCCGGCAGCCATTCCGGGTGGTTGCGGTGCCAGACCAGGGTATGGCCCCGCACCCCGAGGCCGTTGACCCTGGCAAACGCGACAAGGCGGTCGCAGCTACCGAAATCGAAGACATCCGGCGCCTTGTGCACCTGCCCCCACTTCATCTCCCAGGTGGGGACCACGACCGCGCATTGGCGGGCTACGAGATCGGCGTACTCCGGGTTCGCCAACTCGCCGGTGGCGACCCCGCTGCCGAAAGCCCGGCCGCGCCGGCACGCGGCGGCGCGCAGCGTGCCGGCATCCGCCTCCGTGGTGCATACGCCGGTACAGGCCCCCGCCCCCGCAGGGCCGCCCGATACCAACCAGGTCGCCGCCGCTGCGCCGGCCGCAAGGACTTGGCGCCGGGTCACCTTGGCATGCTCCGGCTGGCGTGGCCCCGTCACCCTTGTTGTCGTCACTTCGTGTAGTAGTCTTCGTAGCGGAAGCAGAAATCGACGTAGTCGGTGTGTTGCTTTTGCTTATTGAAATTGACCTTGGACAGGATCACGCCGGCCACTTTACCGCCCATCGATTGCAGGTATTCCACACCTGCCAGCACCGCATGTCGCGGGGTCTTGTCCCATTCGACAACGTAGAGGGCCGCATCGCAGCCCCGCGCGAGAAGGGCGGAGTCCGACGCCACCATTGTGGGTGGGCTGTCGACGATCACCACCTCGTAACCCTCCATGAAGGCATTCAGCGATGACGACATGAGATGGCTGTTGAGCAGGCGCAACGGGTCCTGGTTGGCGCGCGCGCCGGCCGGCGCGACGTTCAGACCCGTCGCCTCGTCGACGCGGATCACGTCCTCGATGGGCGCCTCCTGGCGCAGGAAGTCTGCGAGCCCGGGCTCGGGCGGCAGGCCCAGGCGGCGCGCCACCGACGGCCGCCGGAAGTCGAAGTCCACCAGCAAAGTCCGGTAGCCGTTGTTGGCGAGCGACCGCGCCAGCGAGATCGCGAAGGCCGTCTTGCCTTCGCCAGGGACCGACGAGGTCACCAGAATGCGCCGGCTGCCGCTCTGCACCGCCGCGTTGAGGACCGACAGCTGCGCCGACCTGATGGCTTCGCTGTACACCGAGCGTGGCTTCTGTAGCACATGGTCGGCAAGCCCCCCCTGCCGCGGCAGACCGCGCATCACCGGGACGATCCCGACCGTCGGCAACCCCAGTTCCTCCTTCACCTGGCGGGTGTTCAGGAACCCGGCGCGGAAGCGTTCGAGCAGCAGGACCAACGACATGCCGAGCCCCAGGGATCCCGTGAAGGCGATGCCCAGGAACAGGAGCGGCTTGGGGTGCGACGGCTCGACCGGCGGCACGGCCAGCGACGCGATGCGGGCATCCGGCTTCTCGATCTCCATCCGGTTGGCGATCTCGTTGTAGCGCGCGAGGAACGACGACAGCAGGGCGTTCTTCGCTTCGATGTCACGCTCCCGCAACCGCACCTCGGTGAAGGTGCGGTTGGTGGCGCTGGCCGCCTGAGTGACCTCGCGCATGCGGGCGCGCAGCGCCTGCTCGCGCGACCGCGCCTGGGCGACGCGCGCCGTGAGCGCCTGAACTCCTTGCGCCACCTCGGCATCCATCTCGGCCTGCAGGGCCGTCAGCTGCTCGCGGAGGGCGGCAAGCCTGGGATGCGCCTCCTTGTAGCGGGTCGACAGGTCGGCGATCTGGGCGCGCACGTCGGCCTCCTTGGCCCGCAGCACCTGGAGCACGGGAGACGTGCCGATGAGGTCCATCGCCCCGCCCGCGCCGCGCGCCAACAGACGGCGCGTCTCGGCCAGCGCGCTCTCGGCGTCCACCCGTTCCTTCTCGACCATCGATATCTGCGCCGTCAGCGCCACCAGTTCCTGGGCGGCCAGCAGGCTGGGGTCATTGTTGGGCGCGAGTTGGTTCTTTTCGCGGAAGGCGGCCAGCGTGTCCGCGTCCTCGGCCAACTCGCCGCGCAAGGCGGCGATCTGCTGGACGATCCACCCCGTGGCCCGTTCCACTTCCTCGAACTTGTTGCGAATTTGATTGCGCACGTAGATGTCGGCAAAGGCATTGGCGACGTTCGCCGCCTTGCGCGGGCTTTCAGCCGCGAACTTGACCCGGATGACGAGAGATTCCGCGTCGGTGCCTACGTCCAGGCGGTCCATGACCCGCTCTATCGTGCGGCCAAGTTCGCGGTCCCCCCGTGCTCCCGGCTCGGCCGGCGTTCCCCATTGAAACCCCAACTGGGCGGCGGCCGACTCCCAGGCGCCGAGTATCCAAACACCGACGCGCTCCCCCTGACGCGACAGCCACCCCTGCTCGCGCAAGGAAACATTGAACTCCGGGTCCTCCCGCAGGCCCAATTCGTCGACGACCTGCGCCGCAAGCTCGCGCGAGCGCAGGATGTCCATCTCCGTCTGCACCGTGGCCGCGGTCGGGGGAGAAGGCGGCGTGGAGAGCCCGGTCTGTACGATCTGGCCCGGTCGGGTATTGAGGGCGACCAGGGCCTCCGCCGTGTAGACGGGCGTGACGAGGGACAGCAGAACGCCGCTGAAGATTGTCGCGCCCAGGACAACCGCGGCGATGAACCACTTGCGTTGCCACAGCAGGGACAGGTTCTGCCCCGAAGACGCATCCACTCGCTCGCTCGCCACCACCCGCATTTGGCCTTCGTCTCCCCGAGGCCCGGCCGCAAGAAACACCGGCGATCCAGACTTAGCGTCGCCAAGAATTCACGCGCCCAGGCGAACTAGTTTCACCGCGAAGCCAACCCGATCGGACTAGCATATCCCCCGGCGCTGCGGTAGCGCCATTTATGTGGCTCGCCGACTGACAAGTTCATTGCCCCAAAGGGATAGGTTCGTCTTTCTTTTGTTGATCCATCTATTCATCGGCATGACATTTCATTTGGCATACAGCTTAGGTGTATTCTGCGGAAAAGGTTGCGACCCTCCTTTCTCCGGAAAGTTCAGACCGAGCGGTTGGGAGGCTCGTTGACTTTCACCTCTCCCTCGATTAGACGAACCTCATTCGGAGGCTGGCTGGATCGAGGAAGCCATGACGGAGAGGGTGGCGGTCATCGGCCTTGGATATGTGGGCCTGCCGGTCGCCCTGGCATTCGCCCGCGCCTTTCCCGGCACCGTGGGCTTCGACGTCAGTGAGCGCCGCGTCACCAGCCTGCGTGGCGGACGCGACGACACCGGCGAGGTCGAGCCGCAAACCCTCGCCGCCACCAGCCTGACCTTCTCCAGCGACCCACAGTCCCTGGCCGGCGCGAGGTTTTTCGTGGTGGCCGTACCCACTCCCATTGACGCCAATCGGCAACCCGATCTGGGGCCCGTGCGGCGGGCCTGCGAAACGGTCGGGCGCGCCCTCACCCGAGACTCCGTGGTGGTCTTCGAATCGACCGTTTATCCGGGTGTGACCGAAGAGGTCTGCGGCCCGATTCTTGCTTCGGCGTCCGGACTGCGCCAAGGGGTGGATTTCAAGCTTGGCTACTCCCCCGAACGTATCAATCCCGGCGACAAGGAGCATACGCTCGAGCGCATCGTGAAGGTGGTCGCGGGCGAGGACGAGGTGACCCTGGAACGCGTCGCCGCCGCATACGGCGCGATCGTTTCGGCGGGCGTCCACAAAGCCCCCAGCATCAAGGTGGCGGAAGCCGCGAAGGTCATCGAGAATACCCAGCGCGACCTCAACATCGCGCTGATGAACGAGCTCGCCCTCATCTTCGACCGGTTGGGCATCCGCACCCGCGACGTGCTCGAAGCCGCCTCGACCAAATGGAATTTCCTGCCCTTCACGCCCGGCCTGGTCGGGGGCCACTGCATCGGTGTCGACCCCTATTACCTGACGGCCAAGGCGGAATCGCTCGGCTACCACCCCCAGGTCATCCTGGCCGGCCGCCGCATCAACGACGGGATGGGCGCCTACGTGGCGCAAAAGACGATCAAGCTTTTGATCGGCAGCGACCAGCCGGTCCGCCGGTGCCGCGTCGGCATTCTCGGACTGACCTTCAAGGAGAACGTGCCCGACCTGCGCAACAGCCGCGTCCCTGATATCGTCGCTGAGCTTCGTCAGTTTGGCGTCGACGCGCTGGTCCACGACCCACTGGCGGATGCCCTCGAGGCGGAACGCGAATACGGTATCCGGCTCGCCTCCATGGACGATTTCCGCGACCTTCATGCCATGATCCTGGCGGTGCCCCACCGGTCCTATCTGGCGGCGCCGCGCGACGACCTGTTCGCCCGGTTGCGTCAAGGCGGCGTGGTGATCGACGTAAAGTCGGCCTTCGCGCCGGGCGAAATCCCGTCCGGCCTACGCTACTGGAGTCTCTGACCCACCCCCGGACGCGGACCCGGCCGGGAACAGGCTTCGTTCGGCCAACTCGCAGATCAGATGCCCGATGGCGATGTGGGCCTCCTGGATGTGCTGCACGCTGCGGCTGGGAACGACCACCGACACGTCCGCCAGGCCGACGAGCCTGCCGCCAGCGCCGCCGGTCAGCGCCAACGTGGCGATGCCGCGGTCGCGGGCGCATGCCATCGCACGCACGACGTTCGCCGATTCGCCGCTGGTGCTGATGCCCATCAACACGTCGCCCGGGCGGCCCAGCGCCTGGACCTGGCGTTCGAACACGCCTTCGAATCCGAAATCGTTGGCATTGGCGGTGAGCAGCGAGGTGTCGGTGGTGAGCGCGATCGCCGGCAGCGCGGGGCGCGGGAAGGCGTGGTCCAACGTGCTCACGAATTCGGCGGCGATGTGCTGACTGTCGGCGGCGCTGCCGCCGTTGCCGCAGATCATGAGCTTGCCGCCGGCGCGAAGCGCCTCGGTGACCAATGCGGCAGCGGCCAGAATGGCCGGCTCGCATTCGTCGAGAAGCCGGCGCTTGGTTTCGATGCTGCCCAGCAGATGGCGGCGCACGCGCTCCGTCGCGTCGCCGCCCAGACCCGAAGGCGTTTCCGGTCGTTCCTTCATGAAGCCCTCGATCATATCGGCCGCCGCCAGCAAATCGGGCACCACGAAATCCGGCCACGCCCGGCGCCCTTGCCAATCGTCGCGGCCGTAGCCGGTGGTGGTGAGAATGGTGACGGCCCCCAAGCGCCGACCCATCTCGACATCGGCCGCCTTGTCGCCGACGACGAAACAGGCGCCCGGGTCGAAGCCGAACCTCCGTGCCGCCTCCTCGGCGAGGCCGGGCGCCGGCTTGCGGCAGGCGCAGCCGTCGTCGGGGCCGTGCGGGCAATGGAGGATGGCGTCGACCCTGACCCCTTTGGTCGCCAGCACCGCCTCCAGGCGGCCGTGAACCGCCGTGAGCGCCGCCTCGTCGAAATAACCCCGCGCCAATCCGGACTGGTTCGTGATCACCACAATGCCGAGGCCCATGTCCGCCATGCGCCGCAGCCCGGCGGCGGCGTTGGGCAACAGTTCCAGGCGGTCGGGATCGGACAGGTAGTGGCGCTCGACGTTGATGGTGCCATCGCGGTCGACGAGAACGAAACGGCGGGCGGACGTTGAGGCCATGCGCTCCCTATAGCAGAGCGGCCACTGATCGCAAAATTCTTCCGCCGGTTTCAGGCGGCTCCGGGGGCGTCTTGCAGACGTCGCTCCCAAGCGAGCGCGCTGGCCACGATTTCCCGCAGATCATCGCGCCGTGGTGTCCAAGCGAGGACGCGGCGAATCTTCGCCGGGTTCGACACGAGCTCGGCTGGATCGCCGTCGCGCCGCGGCCCCATATGCAGGGTGATCGGGCGATCGGCCACGGCCATCATGGCGTCCAAGACCTGGCGGACCGAAAAACCGTGCCCGTAGCCGCAATTCATGACGTCGCTGGGCGCCCCCCTCTCCAAATAGGACAGAGCCAGGACGTGCGCCTCGGCAAGGTCGCAGACGTGGATGTAGTCTCGGATTCCCGTTCCGTCGGGCGTGGGATAGTCGTCGCCGAAGACCGTCACCGCCTCGCGCTTTCCGGTCACCGCCTCGGCCGCGACCTTGATCAGATGGGTCGCCTTGGGGCTGGCCTGGCCGCTACGCCCCAGCGCGTCGGCGCCAGCCACGTTGAAATAGCGCAAGGCGACATAGCGCAGCGCACCGGTCGCCGCCACATCACGCAACATCCACTCGGTCATGAGCTTCGAGGTGCCATAGGGACTGATGGGCCGCAACGCCGCCTCTTCGGCCACCGGCACCGCCTCCGGTTCGCCGTACACTGCTGCGGTCGACGAGAAGATGAACCGGCTCACGCCCGCCGCGACGCAGGCCTCGATCAGGCTGCGGCTGGCGCAGGTGTTGTTGCGATAGTAGGACAGCGGGTCGGTGACCGACTCCGGGACCACGATCGAGCCGGCGAAATGCATGACCGCGCCGCAACGGTATTCGGCCAGTACGCGGCGCATCAGCGCGCCGTCGCCGACGTCGCCGACGATCAGGGGCACCCCCTCGGGCACCAATTCGCGGCGCCCCGTCGACAGGTCATCGACCACCACCGGCTTCCGCCCGGCTTCGAGAAGAGCCAGGACGGCATGGCTGCCGATATAGCCGGCGCCGCCGGTCACCAGGACGGTGTTGCTATCTGCCACGTCGGTCCCCATCCATATTCGCGTCCACGCAGGATGGCCCAGAGACTTTGCCGATGCAACCGCGACCCGCAAATCCAAATGATCGGTTCCGCATCCACACAAGTGGGGGGACGGACGACCGCACCAACACCAACGCACTACTTCCGATGATCCTGAACGAGGAGTCGCCTCTTCTTGCGCGCGCTTCCGCTTTCGGTGGCTGAATTTAACTTGGCGGGGCGTTCTTGGCAGGCCCCCGGCATCATGCTATGACCGCGAAAAGACGGAACTGCCGGGGCGGAGTCGGAGTCAGGGAATGCGGAAGTTGTTCGGTACCGACGGCGTGCGCGGCAGAGCCAACACCGAGCCGATGACCGCGGAGACGGCGATGCGCGTCGGCATGGCCGCGGGCAGCTATTTCACGCGCGGCGACCACCGGCACGCGGTGGTCATCGGAAAGGACACGCGGCTTTCCGGCTATATGCTGGAACCGGCGCTGACCGCCGGCTTCATTTCCATGGGCATGGATGTGGTCCTGGTCGGGCCGCTGCCGACGCCGGCCGTCGCCATGCTCACGCGCAGCCTGCGCGCCGACCTGGGCGTCATGCTGTCGGCCTCCCACAACCCCTATGAGGACAACGGCATCAAGCTGTTCGGACCGGACGGCTTCAAGTTGTCCGACGACGCCGAGCGGGAGATCGAGAACCTCATCACCAACGGCCTCACCGACCATCTGGCGCCCCCGTCCGGGCTTGGACGCGCCAGGCGGATCGAGGACGCGAGCGGCCGCTACATCGAGTTCGTCAAGAACACCTTTCCCGCCGGGCGGCGCCTCGAAGGCTTGAAGATCGTGGTCGATTGCGCCCACGGCGCCGCCTACAAGGTGGCCCCCACCGTGCTCTGGGAGTTGGGGGCCGAGGTGATCGCCATCGGCGTGCAGCCCGACGGCACCAATATCAACCGTGATTGCGGCTCGACCAGCACCGCCGCGATGTGCAAGGCCGTGAGCGAGCACGGGGCGGATCTCGGCATGGCCCTCGACGGCGACGCCGACCGCGTGGTCATGTGCGACGAGCATGGCAACCTCATCGACGGCGATCAGGTGATGGCGCTGATCGCCGGCGCGTGGCATCGCGCCGGCCGCTTGAAGGGGCCGGGCGTGGTGGCGACGGTGATGTCCAATCTGGGTCTGGAACGCCATCTCGCCGGCATGGGCCTCGAACTGCTGCGCACCAAGGTGGGGGACCGCTACGTCGTCGAGACGATGCGAGAACGGCAATGCAATCTCGGCGGCGAGCAGTCGGGGCACGTCATCCTGACCGACTACGCCACCACCGGCGACGGATTGGTGGCCGGGCTTCAGGTGTTGGCGGCGGTGGTCGCATCCGGGCGCCCGGTGAGCGAGGTGGCGCGCTGCTTCCAGCCGCTGCCCCAGTTGCTGCGGAACGTCCGCCTAAGCCCCGGCGTCAACGGTGCGATCGTCGATCACCCCGCCGTCGCGCAGGCCATCCGCGCCGGCGAGGCCAGGCTGGCGAACACGGGCCGCCTGCTCATCCGCAAGTCCGGCACCGAGCCGCTGATTCGGGTGATGGCCGAAGGCGAGGACGAAAGCCTCGTCCGCACCGTCGTCGACGACATCGTCGGCGCCTTGCAGGCTGTCGCGGCGCCTGCACGCCAAGGCGACCGATAGAGAAATCTGCTATGAAACCCAATTCTTCAAAACGTTGCGAGACCGTATGCTCACTCGGCGGCCACATAACGTCGGTTTACCGAGGATTCGCGGCAACTTTCGCCTTTTTCCCGAATGAGGCGAAAGCTTTGGCCTTCTAATCGCACCCATGGTGCGCACCCTCGCAAACATCGGCCTGGTATTCGTGAGCGTGGTTCTGGCTTTCGTCGTTGCCCTCGGCGCCCTGGAAGCCTATCTGCGGCTGGCCGATCCACTCGGAGACCAGATTAACCATCCCGGCATTTACCGGACGAATCCGGTTTGGGGATATTCCTATTTGCCCAGCCAGGGCTTTCGCGTCTCGCATGCCGAGTTCATCAACGATATGACGACGGATCAACTTGGTTTCCGCCGCCCCTTGCGCGAAGCATCGAAAGGTGGCCCGGAGGGGCCGCGCATCGTGATTCTGGGCGATTCCTTCATGGCCGGATTTTCGATTCCTGATGGCCAAGTGTTCTCGCACCAACTTGAAGCGCGCCTGCCACACGCGCGGGTCTGGAACATTTCAGTAAACGGCTGGGGAACCAACAACCAGCGCGCCGCCCTAAGGGAACTGCTTCCGATATTGATGCCGACCCACGTAATTATTGCATTCTTCGAAAACGATTTCTTCAATAATATTCAACATGTCGATAAATATTATGTTGTTGAAGGGCACTTGGTCGACAAGTACTGCCCTAATACGCCCCGGATGGTCGACCCTGAGATCGTGGCGGACGTGTCGCGCCGCTTTCGAGCAGGCAGCATAAATCTGCATCGGGCGCGCCAAATAATACGAGACCAGTGTTCGCCTTCGGCTCCGACGTCTCCTGCGGATAGGTTCAAGGCCGCCCTGAACGACAATCTGCTTGCCTATGCCGTGCTTGTCGATGCCATCAAGCCGGTGTTGCGAAGTCTTACCGCCGCCATACCGGTCGCGAGGGAAGCGTTCGGAGCGCTGGTGAATCTCGACCAAGAGCCATCAGGCTCGGGATTCCCCGAACTGACACCACGCGAAATCGAAGCAACCCGGACGGAGCTGTCGGCGATCCGCCAGATATGCGATCAGGCGCATTGTCGGGTGGCAGTGATGCTCATTCCGTCGAAGTGGTCCCTAGACCTTCCCGAAAACCCCTTCACTCCGGCCGCGACCGAAATCGCGGACGAACTCGGGTTGCCGGTCGCAGACCTGACGGCGGCCGTGACGGCGGCCGGCGGCACCGCCCTGTATTGGAATAGGGATGGTCATCTTAAGCCGCGGGGGCACAAAGTGATGGCCGAAGCCCTTCTCCTCCAACCCTGGTGGAGGAGTTTTCTAGCCCCCTCAGCGGATCAAGTGCCCGCTGCACAGCCCGCCCACGCGCCTTAGCCGTTTGCCGTCGTTCGACTGCCACCCTTTTAGTGAGACGGCCAGCCTCCGCCCGCCGCGTCCTGATCTATGCCGGAACAGCGGTACGCGCGGTGACGATTTCCGATGCGCCGGGGGGCGGGTGGGGGACCAGCCGGTCGCGCCGCAGGGCGACCCGGACGAGATCCTCCGGCGCCGCAAGATCCACGAGGATGCGGTTCACCCCCTGCAAAGCGCGGTCGCGGCTCAGGATGGCGACGACCGTAAGTAGGATCAGCCGCAAGTCCAGCCCCAGTGACTGATTGTCGATATAGACAAGCCCGAGCCGGCTCTTCCACGGCCGGATGAGCTGGTTGTAGGCGAGGTCGGGGTCCGGCTCGTCCTTGAGGATGTCGCCTTCATCCGAGAACACGATCGAAGAGATATCCGTAATCCCCGGCCTGACGGACAGCAGGCTCTGTTCCTCGGCCGTATAGAGGTCGGTCTCGCGCTTGACGTTCGGGCGCGGCCCAACCAGGCTCATGTCGCCCATCAGGACGTTCCAAAGCTGCGACAATTCGTCGAGTTTATAGCGCCGCACGAAACGCCCCACGGCCGTGATCCGAGGATCCTTGCCGCCGGTCGAATCGACGCCGCTCTTGTCGGCGTTGACCACCATCGAGCGCAGTTTCACCATTCGGAACATGGCGCCGCCAGCGCCGACACGGGGGGCGATGTAGAACGGCGAGTGGTAATCCTGGAGCCAGATGGCAACCATTGTCGGCACCGTAATGGGCGCCGTGACAACAAGCCCGAACGCGGAAAGAAGTATATCGACAAGTCGCTTGAGCATGGGAACCATCGAGGATATTGGCGCCCGTCAATGCTGGAATGCGGGCAACGGGACGCAAGATTATCCCTTGAATGGTTGCGATCAAGCGAATAGAGCAGGCGCCGCCATAGGCGCAGTCGCGGGAGAAGACGTTGACCCTGGGGCGATGAGACTTCTAGACTTCGCTTTGCCGGCGATTTTTCAGGATTCCCATGGCCATTGAACAAAAACCAAGCACGGTTCCGAACCCATTAGGATCGGATCGCGCGTTCGGCCTCGTATTCACCGGCGTCTTTGTCCTGATTGGCGCGCTGCCTGCGCTGGGCGGCGAGGCGCCGCGATGGTGGTCGTTGGGGCTGGCCATCCTGCTGCTCGCCGTCTCCCTCGTAGCGCCGGGCAGCCTGCACCGCGCCAACCTGGCCTGGGCCCGCCTTGGAAACGCCCTGCATAAGGTGACTTCGCCGCTTGTCCTGGGCTCGATATATTTCCTGATGGTGACCCCGTTGGGGGCCATCATGCGATTGCTGGGCAAGGCCCCTTTGCAACTGGCGTTCGAGCCCAGGGTCGACAGTTATTGGATACCCCGCCAGCCGCCAGGACCATCTCCCGAAAGCCTCGAACGGCAGTTCTGAGGTCGCGATGTCTTTCCTTGTCGAGTTCTGGGCGTTCATGAGAGTGCGGAAGAAATACTGGCTTCTGCCCATCATGCTGACCCTGGTGCTGTTCGGCGGCCTCGTCGCGCTGGCCCAGGGATCGGCCGTCGGCCCCTTCATCTACACCCTGTTCTAGGCGCCGCTCATGCGCGTCCTGGGCGTTTCGGCCTTCTACCACGACAGTGCCGCGGCCCTGGTCGAAGACGGAAGGATCATCGCCGCCGCGCAGCAGGAACGGTTCTCGCGGCGCAAGCACGACCCCGGCTTTCCGACGGAAGCCATCGCGTATTGTCTTCGCGAGGCCCGCTGCACGCTGGCCGAGGTCGACCGGGTGGTTTTCTACGACAAGCCTTTTCTCAAGTTCGAGCGGCTTCTGGAGACCTATCTTGCGTTCGCCCCCAGGGGCCTTTCCTCGTTCTGCAAGGCGATGCCGGCCTGGATCAGGGAGAAGCTTTTCCAGAAGGACCTTCTTGGTCGCGAACTCAAGGTGATCGACGAGGGATTCGAAACCGGCCGCCTGCTGTTTGCGGAACACCATTTCTCGCACGCGGCTTCGGCCTTCTTCCCGTCACCCTTCCGAGAGGCGGCGGTTCTGACGATGGACGGGGTCGGCGAATGGGCCACAACCTCGGTCGCCTTGGGCCACGACACCAGATTAGAAATCATCAAGGAGCTGCACTTTCCGCACTCGCTGGGCCTGCTCTACTCGAGTTTCACGCATTACACGGGGTTCAAGGTCAACGGGGGCGAATACAAGGTCATGGGACTGGCGCCCTACGGCGAGCCCCGCTACGCGCCCTTGATCCTCGACCGGCTGATGGATCTCAAGCCTGACGGCAGCTTCCGTCTCGACATGCGGTATTTCGACTATTGCACGGGCCTTACGATGACGAACCGGCGGTTCGAAGAACTGTTCGGACAACCGGTGCGCCGGCCCGACGGGCCGCTGGGTCAATTCCATATGGACGTGGCCGCCTCGATCCAGGCAGTGACCGAAGAGGTCGTACTGCGGCTGACCCGCTCAATCGCCGCCGAGACGGGCATGCGGAACCTTTGCCTGGCCGGAGGAGTGGCGCTCAACTGCGTGGCCAACGGGCGGGTGTTGCGGGACGGCCGGTTCGCCGACATCTGGATCCAGCCGGCGGCGGGCGATGCCGGCGGCGCTCTGGGGGCGGCGCTGATCGGCTACCACCAGTACGGCCGGGGGGCGCGCACCCCAGACGGCCGTTCGGATGCCATGTCGGGCGCCTATCTCGGTCCGGCTTTCGGACAGCCCGAGATCGAACGGCGTTTGAGAGCCGTGGGGGCGCATTTCGACGTCGCGGGCGATGATGCGATAACCGAGGCGACGGCCTCCGCCCTGGCTGCAGGCAAGGTCGTGGGCTGGGTGCAGGGACGGATGGAGTTCGGCCCGCGCGCGCTTGGCGCCCGCTCGATCCTCGCCGACCCGCGATCGCCCGCAATGCAGCGCGTCTTGAACGAAAAGATCAAGCAACGGGAAAATTTCCGCCCATTCGCCCCGGCCGTCCTGAGGGAGGACTTGGCCGACTGGTTCGAACTCGATGTGGACAGCCCCTACATGCTGCTGGTTGCCCAGGTGCACCACGGGCATCGGCAGCGCCTGTCCCTCGAGGAGCGGTCGCTCAAAGGGCTGTCGGCGCTGGCGGTGGCGCGGTCCACGATACCGGCGGTCACCCATGTCGACTGCTCGGCTCGCGTCCAGACCGTGCATGCCGAAACGAACCCACGATTTCACGCTCTGCTCATCCGCTTCAAGGCTCTGACCGGCTGTCCGGTGCTGGTCAACACGAGTTTCAACGTCCGGGGCGAACCGGTCGTCTGTACGCCGGAGGAGGCCTTCCGCTGCTTCATGGGCACCGACCTCGATGCCCTCGTCGTAGGCAACTGCTTTCTCGACAAGGCGGCGCAGCCCCCCTCCCTCAGGCACGCCCACGCAACGGCTTTCGACGCCGATTGAGTGCCCGCGGCTGCGCCTTGACAGGCGTCCCGCGGGCACCCTATAAAAGCCGCCTTCTCGGAGGGTGCGGGCGGTTAGCTCAGCGGGAGAGCATTCGCTTCACACGCGAAGGGTCACTGGTTCAATCCCAGTACCGCCCACCATCCGCCCTCGGCATCCGCTTTCCTTCCCCGAACGGCGCTTTTCGTCAGTCTGGCCATCTTGCCATGCCGGTCCCATCTGACCAGAATGGCCGTCCATCCAGCGGGCAGGAGGGTCAAGCGTGGCTGAAGAAGTACCCATCGGCATCGTCACCGTTTCGGACCGCGCCAGCCGGGGCATCTACGAGGACCTTGGCGGACCGGCGATCCGCGCGGAACTGGGGCGCATCCTGACCACGCCGTGGCGGCCGGTCGCGCGCGTCATCCCCGACGAACAGCCGGTCATCGAAGCCGCCCTGAAGGAACTGTGCGACGTCGAGGGGTGTCCGCTGGTGGTCACCACCGGGGGCACCGGTCCGGCCCTGCGCGACGTCACCCCGGAGGCGACCGAGGCCGTCTGCGACAAGATGATGCCGGGTTTCGGCGAACTGATGCGCACGGTCAGCCTGAAGTTCGTGCCGACCGCCATCCTGTCGCGCCAGACGGCGGGCATCCGCGGCCGCAGCCTGATCGTCAACCTGCCCGGCAAGCCCTCTGCCATCGCCGACTGCCTGCAGGCGGTGTTTCCGGCGATCCCCTACTGCATCGACCTGATCGACGGCCCCTATCTCGAGACCGATCCCGAGGTGTGCAAGGCGTTCCGCCCCAAGAAGTGAAACCCTGAGCGCGGGAGACGCGCATGGCGAAGCTGCTGATCGTCTATGGCACGACCGAGGGGCAGACCCGCAAGATCGCCGAGCGCATGGCCCAGCGGGCGCGCGACACCGGCCACGAGGTCGCCCTGCACGACGCCACCGCCCTGCCCGGCGATATCGAGCCGGCGGCCTTTTCGGCGGTGATCGTGGCCGGATCGGTTCATATCGGCCGCCATCAGTCCTCGATCGACCACTTCGTGCGCACGCACCGCGCCGCACTGGAAAACCGGCCGTCGGCACTCGTCTCGGTCAGCCTCAGCGCTGCCGGCGACGAGCATGACCGCCAGGATGCGCGCGAATGCGCCGAGCATTTCCTGGCCGGCACCGGCTGGCGGCCGACGGCCATCCATCTCGCGGCCGGAGCCTTTCGCTTCAGCCAGTACGATTTCTTCAAGCGCTGGATCATGCGGCGCATCGCCCGCGAGAAGGGCACGCCGTCCGACACGAGCCAGGACTACGAGTTCACCGACTGGCTGGCCCTGGACGGCTTCGTGGACGATTTCCTGGCCGGTGCCGGACCGGGCCGATAGGTTGCACGGTTGCCGACCCAACCCAGCCGCTGCATGATCGCCGGATGACGCGAGGCACGCTTTTTCTGGTCACCGGCGCCAGCGGGTCCGGCAAGGACAGCATCATCGAGGCCGCCCGGCAGGCCTTGGGCGGCGATTCGGCCTTCGCCTTCCCGCGCCGCTACGTGACCCGCCCCGGCGCCGCCGCGGGCGAGGACTATGTTCCCGTCTCTCCCGAGGCGTTTCGCGCGATGGACGCGCGCGGCGACTTCGCACTAACCTGGGAGGCGCACGGCCTGGCGTACGGCGTGCCGAGTTCGATCGAGGAGAGCCTGGCAGAGGGCAGGTC
The DNA here is from genome assembly GCA_019455065.1 of Rhodospirillales bacterium. Lineage (GTDB taxonomy): Bacteria > Pseudomonadota > Alphaproteobacteria > Rhodospirillales > Magnetospirillaceae > JACFNC01. The sequence goes on along the minus strand of JACFNC010000004.1, from coordinate 115,659 downwards.
CGTGATCGTCAACGTCTCGCGTACCGTCATCGACACTGCACGACGCCGCCATTCCCCGGTGCGTGTGCTGGTGATCCACGCCCCCCCGGAGGTGCTGGCGGAGCGTTTGCGGCGCCGCGGCCGCGAGAGCGCCGCCGAGATCGCCGAGCGCCTGCGTGGCGCCGCCGTTCCGCCGCCGGAGGGCGACGACGTCACCGTGATCGACAACTCAGGGCCCCTGGCCAATGCGGTCGAGCGCTTTCTCGGCGCCCTGAAGGAAGCGAGGCCGGTGCCCGCAGGCTGAGCGGACACGGGTTGCGGCATCCCGGAAGAATACCATCTCTGAGAACGACATGACGGGCGCCACCTGGGAGCATTTCCCCCATGAAGCGGATGTCGGCCTGCGCGGCCGCGGGCCGACGCTGGCGGCGGCGTTCGAGCAGGTCGCCGTCGCGATGACGGCGGTCGTCACCGACCCGGCGGGCGTCCGCACGGCGAGCGCCGTCGCGCTCGAATGCGAGGCCGAAGATCCGGAACTGCTGCTCATCGAATGGCTGAACGCGCTCGTCTACGAGATGGCGACCCGGCGCATGCTGTTCGGCCGTTACGTGGTGAGCATTGACGCCGGCCGGCTGAACGCCACGGCCTGGGGCGAGCCGGTCGACGTGGCGCGGCATCAGCCGGCGGCGGAAGTCAAGGGCGCCACCTATACGGCTCTGCGGGTCGTTCAGGACACCGGCGGCTGGTGGACGGCCGAGTGCGTGGTGGACGTATGAGAGGATTGCCATGGACCCCTCGCGCTTCACGCGGCTGAGCGACTACGCCTGGCAGGTGGAACCGTTCGGCGCGATGCGGGTCCCCGCCGTCATCTTCGCGGATGAGGCGCTTCTGCGGGCGATGGATGACAAGGTCTTCGAGCAGGCGACGAATGTCGCCGCGCTGCCGGGAATCGTGAAGGCAGCCTATGCCATGCCCGACGCCCACTGGGGCTACGGGTTCCCCATCGGCGGTGTCGCCGCCTTCGACGCCGAGCGGGGCGGCATCGTTTCGGCGGGAGGCGTGGGGTTCGACATCTCCTGCGGCGTCCGCTGCCTGCTGACCGGCCTTCGCCGCGATGAGGTGGAGGACCGCAAGGCCGATCTCGCCGACGCGCTCTTTGCCGCCATTCCGGCCGGGGTCGGCAGCACCGGCGCCATCAGCCTGAACCCGGTCGAGATGGACGAGATGCTGGCCGGCGGCGCCCATTGGGCGCTTAACCGCGGCTACGGCGAGGCGGCCGACCTTGCCCGCATCGAGGAGGGCGGCCGCATGGCGGGAGCGGACCCGTCGGCCGTCTCGGCCAAGGCCAAGACCCGCCAACGCGACGAGATGGGCACGCTCGGGTCTGGCAACCATTATCTCGAGGTCCAGGAGGTGTGCGAGGTGTTCGACCCCGCTGCGGCCGAGGCGTTCGGCCTGCGCCCCGGCGAGGTGGTGGTCTCGATCCACTGCGGCTCGCGCGGCCTCGGCCATCAGATCGGCACCGAGTATTTGCGCGACATGGCGGCCGCAGCGGCGCGCTACGGGATCCGCCTGCCCGACCGCGAGCTGGCCTGCGCGCCGATCGACTCGGAAATCGGACAGCGCTATCTGGGAGCCATGCGCGCGGGCATCAACTGCGCCCTCGCCAATCGCCAGATTCTCGGCCATTTCACCCGGCAGGTGTTCGGTCGCCTGTTCCCCCGAGCCAGACTGGACCTGCTGTTCGACGTCTCGCACAACACCTGCAAGGTCGAGGAGCATGACATCGATGGCGCCCGCCGTCGCCTTCACGTCCACCGCAAGGGTGCGACGCGGGCTTTCGGCCCCGGCCACCCCGACCTTCCCGAGGACTTGCGTGCGGCGGGCCAGCCGGTGCTCATCGGCGGCAGCATGGGCACCGAATCCTGGGTGCTGGCCGGCACGCGGGCGAGCGAGGCGGCCGCCTTCGGCTCCGCCTGCCACGGCGCCGGCCGCAGCATGAGCCGCCATGCCGCGACGCGGCAATGGGCTGGGCGGCAGATCGTCGACGACCTGCGCGAGCGCGGCATCCTGGTGCGCAGCCCATCGTTCCGGGGCGTCGCCGAGGAGGCCCCCGGCGCCTACAAGGACGTGGGCGCGGTGGTCGAGGCTGCACACCGGGCCGGTTTGGCGCGCAAGGTGGCGCGCCTCAGGCCCCTGGTCTGCGTCAAGGGCTGACCGTTACCGGATGCGATAGCTGGCGTGGCAGGCGTTGCAGGCGGCGGTGAGTTCCTGCAGGGCGGCAAACACCTTGCGCTGGGCGTCGTAGCTGTGCTCGACCTCGGCGTCGGCCGCTACAATCCCCAATCGGCTGGCGGCCCGGTGCATGGCGGTCCCCATGGCCTGCATCGGCTGCGGCATGAAGGGGGCCATGTGGGCGGCGCCGTGGCTGTCGAGCGAACTCATGCCGATGCGGCTCTCGGCAATGTCGCCCGCGGAAGTCACGTCCCCCGCGGCGAGGGCTCCCAGGATGTCTTCCAAGGCCTTCAGGTGCTCACGCATGTTGGCCATCATGTGCTGCTGCATCGGCCCCGGCAGCTCGACCAGTTGCCGCGGGTCTGCGGCGGCCGGGCGGGCGATGGCGAGGATCACGACGGCGGCGGTCACCGCTGCCAGCTTCATCGGCATTCTCCTTGCGACCGGAAAGACTACTGCCGACCGGGCAGCACGCTCGGCAGGTGGCGCCAACCGGCTTGGCTGAGGCAGGCGGCCATGTACAGCGAAAGACCCTGCTCGATATACTGCTCGATGGTGTATTTGCGCGAAAGCCGCCAGTGCTTCAGCGCCCAGGAGTGCGCGAACATGACCAACTGATAGGTCACGAACTCGACGTCCAGTTGGCGGAACAGGCCGGAATCGACGCAGGCCTGAATGCACTCGGCGATCAGGTTGTTGGTTTCCGTCTCGGCTTCCATGATCAGGCGGCGCCGCTCGGCGGGCAGCGATTTCGTCGAGCGGTAGGCGAGGACGGTGGCCTCGCGGCGGGCGTCGACCACCCGGCAATAGGTCGCTACCGCTTCGCGAAAACGCACCAAAGGATCGCTAAGGCCGACCATCGAGGCGGGGATTTCGGTGCGATACGATTCGATCACCTCCAGGATGGCGACGAGCAGGATGTCGTCCTTGTCCTGAAAATACTGGTAGATGAGGCCGGCGCTCACACCGGCCTTGTCGGCAACGTCCTGCACCGTGGTCCGGTAGTAGCCGCGATCGGAGAACAGTTCGACGGCGGCACTCGCGATCTGCTGGCGCCGCCGGCGGACCAGGGCGGCGTCGGCCACCCGCGTCTTGATCGGCGGCTGCAAGTCTCCTTCCGGCTTCTCATCCGCCCGCATGGTGCCTCACATGACCTCGCCGCCGGCGACGGCGATGCTCTGGCCGGTGATCGATCCCGAGCCAGGCAGGCACAGCCACGCCACGGCCTCGGCCACCTCGCGCGGCTGGATGAGCCGCCCCTGCGGGTTGTGCACCGTCAGTTCCGCCAGCGCCTCGTCCCGGCTGCGGCCGGTCTTGGCCATGATGTTGGCGATGGCGTCCTCGACGATGTCGGTTTCGGCATAGCCCGGGCACACCGCGTTGACCGTGACCCCGGTCCGCGCGGTTTCGACTGCAAGGGCACGGGTCAGCCCTATGACGCCGTGTTTGGCCGCGCAATAGGCCGCGATGTAACCGTAGCCCTTCAGGCCCGCAGTGGAGGCGACGTTGACCACACGCCCCCAACCGCTCTGGGTCATCCCGCGGAGAACCTGGCGGGTGCACAGGAAGACTCCGGTGAGGTCGACCCCCATGACCTTCTGCCACATGGCGAGGTCGGTGCGATGAAAGGGAGCCGACGCGGCGACGCCGGCATTGTTGACCAGGATCGCCGGCGCCCCGAAGCGGTCCGCCGCCCGGGCAAACCCGGCCTCGACCGCCGCCTCGTCGGCCACGTCGATCACCTCGGCCGCGACGCGGGCGCCATGGCGCTTGGCGATCGCCGCGACCTGTTCGTCAAGCACCGAGGCCGTGCGGCCGGCCACCGTGACGTCGGCGCCCAACCGCCCAAGCATGTCGGCGATCGCGGCTCCCAGACCGCGCCCACCCCCGGTGACCACGGCATGACGCCCGGCCAGTGGTTTCGAATCGCCGATTCCGGCAAGGCCATTCGGCATGGCGAACTTCCTTTTGTTCCAGTAGTCGCGGTTAGTTCATCAGCGGCAGGAGGCCGATCGTCAGCACCGGGAACGCGATCAGCAAGGCCACCCTCAGGAAGTCGCTGACGAGAAACGGCACGACGCCGCGGAACGATTCCGACAGCGGCACTTCAGGCGCCAGACTGTTGATGACGAACACATTGAGGCCGAAGGGCGGGGTGATAAGTCCCACCTCGACCACGACGAGGGCCAGGATACCGAACCAGATGGCGGTCTGTTCCGGCGTCATGCCGAAATCGAGTCCCATGACGATGGGGAACACCACCGGAATGGTGATGAGGATCATCGACATGGAATCCATGAAGCAGCCCAGCGCCAGATACATCAGCAGGATCAGCAACAGGATGGCCATGGGCGACAGGCCGCTGTTGCCGATGGCGTTGGCGGCAACGGTCGGCATCTGGGTGATGGCCAGGAACGAGTTGAACAGATCGGCGCCGATCAAAATCAGGAAAATCATGCCGGTCAGCTTGCCGGTTCCCAGCAGGCATTCGATGAAGCCAGACCAGCGGAGACCACCCTTGACGATGGCGATGATACCGGTGGATGCGGCACCGACCGCGGCACCTTCCGTGGGCGTGAAGAACCCGCCGTAGATGCCGCCCATAACCACCACGAAAACGATCGCCACGGGCACCACGTCGAGCGTGGCGCGGATTTTTTCCAGCCACGAGATCTTGGCGCCGACCGGTCCTGCGTCGGGATGGATCCGGCAGTAGATGTTCACCGCCAACATGTAGCCGACGGCCGCCATCGCGCCAGGAATCATCGCCGAGAAAAACAGCTTGCCGATCGACTGCTCGGTCAGGATGGCGTAGATGACCAGGATCACCGAGGGCGGAATGAGGATGCCCAGGGTGCCGCCAGCGGCAAGCGCGCCGGTCGCCAAGCCTCCTGAATACTTGAACCGCTTCATCTCCGGCAATGACACCTGGGCCATGGTCGCGGCGGTGGCCAGGGACGAGCCGCAGATCGCGCCGAAGGCGGCGCAAGCGCCGACGCCGGCCATGGCGACTCCGCCGCGGCGATGACCCAGCCAGGCGTTGGCGGCGTTGAACAATCCCGCCGACATCCCCGAGGCGCTGGCGAACTGTCCCATCAGCACGAACAGGGGAATGACCGACAAGGAATAGGTGGCGGTCTGGTAGTAGGGTGCCTGGCTGAGATAGCTCAGAAGCGGATCCCAGCCGGACACCATGATGTAGCCGGCGCTGCCCACGATCAGCAGGGCCACGGCCACCGGCACCGACAGCACCAACAGGGTGACCAGCACACCGAACATCAGGAAGGAGATCGCCAACCCGGTCATGACGCATCCCTGCTCAGGGCGGTGGCGGACCGGGCCAGGCAAACCAGGGTGAGGAGGGCCATCGAAGCCACCACCGGGACAAACACCCACCAGGTGGGGATCTGCAACATCATCGACTGGTCGTTGTAGATGTGTAGCTCATAGCCGCCAATGGCGAGCCGCCATGTCAGCACGCCGGCGACGACCGCGAACGCCGCCTCGCTCGCCAGAGCCAACCAGCGACGGAGAGCCTGCGGAACCATTCCGACGAACATATCCACAACCACATGACCGCCTTTGAGATGGCAGTAGGGCAGCACCGTGAAGACGGCAATGGCCGACCCGCGCTCGGTGATCTCGAAGTCCCCCAACAAGGGCGAACCGAAGAACGCCCTGCTGACGATGCTGCCCACCGAAATCGCCATGAACCCGACCAGCACGAACCCGCCGAACAGGGCGAATCCAACAGTGACCGTTTCCAGAACACGCCGCGGCCAGGGCAGGGCCGCCGCGACGGTCGTGCCGTCGCGACGGTCCTGGCTTTCGTCGGCGCGGGCGGTACCCACGGGGCTGCCCATACGCCTTGCCCCTTACTTCGTGTCGTACTTCTTGACCAGGGCCGCGGCCTCGTCATAGAGCGCCTGGCCGTTCGGCGTGCGCGCGATCCACGCGTCGATCACCGGCCGGGTGGTCTTGATCCAGCGCGCCTTCTCCTCGGCGGACAGGGTGGTGATTTCATGCTTGCCGTCCTTGGCCTGCTTCAGGCCGGGCAGTTCCGCGTCATCCCATGCCTTGCCGATCTTCTGAACGATGTTCGCGCCCGAGTTCTTGTCGACGACCGCCTTGAGGTCGGCCGGCAGGCTCTCGTACTTGTCCTTGTTCATGGCCAGCAGGAACACGGAGGTGTAGAGGCCGGTGTTGGTGTGATACTTCACCAGCTCGTTCACGCGGGTCGGAACGGTGACCTCCCACGGAATGACGGTGCCGTCGACGACGCCACGCGACAACGCCTCGTACACCTCGGGCACCGGCATGCCGACCGGCACGGCGCCGAGCGCCTTCAGGGCTTCGCCGATGGGCTTGACCGGAAGACGGATCTTCTTGCCCTGCAGATCCTCCATCTTGGTCACGGCCTTGTCCTTCATGTGGACGAGACCGGGTGCATGCGTGTGCAGGAGCAGGACGTGGACGTCCTTGAACTCCTCCTTCAGGTGCTTCTGATAGAAGTCCCAGACAGCCATGGTCGAGGCTTCGGCGGTGCTGGCGGTCATGAACGGCAGTTCGAACACCTCGACCAGGGGGAAGCGGCCGGGCGTATAGCCGGGCAGCGTCCACACCACGTCGGCGACGCCGGTACGGACCTGGTCGAAGAGTTGCGGCGGCTTGCCGCCCAACTGCATCGAGGGATAAATCTCCACGTCGATGCGGCCGTTGGAATCCTTTTCGATGGCCTCGGCCCAGGGTTGAAGCAGCTTGACCTGGGTCGGCGACATTGGCGACAGGAAGTGCGAAACCTTGATCTTGATCGGTTCCTGCGCCACCGCGGACCCGAGGATGCCGAGCCCAAGCAGCGCCCCGGCCACCACGGCGGTGCGTCCCAACAATCTCCTCATGAAGAACCCTCCCTTGCTTTTTGCCCCTTGGATCATCCGTCTGGGGCGTTTTGGTTCACGGATGATAGACGGGGCCGGGGCTTCGCGATACACCGAATGGCCCCGGCCATCGCTTACAACTGCCTCAGACGATACCGCTGAATCTTGCCGGTCGCCGTCTTCGGCAACTCATCCAGGAACTTCACCTCCCGCGGATACTTGTAGGGTGCGATCCTGGATTTGACGAACTCCTGGAGTTCGCGGGCCAGCGCCTCATCGCCCACGGCACCCGCGGTCAGCACGACGCAGGCCCGTACGACGTTGCCGCGGGACTCGTGGGGCACGCCCACGACCGCACACTCCGCGACCTTCGGATGCTCGAGCACGCAACGCTCGACCTCGAGCGGCGAGATGTTGTAGCCCGAGGAGATGATCATGTCATCGGCACGGTCGACGTACCAGAACCACCCCTCGGCATCTTGTTCGGCGACGTCCCCGGTCATGTTCCAGCCGTTCTGGACGGCGATCTTCTGGCGGTCCACGTCGTCGATGTAGCGGCAGCCGGTCGGCCCGCGCACCGCCAGCCGGCCGCGGTTTCCGGGCGGCAGCGGATTGCCCTCGTCGTCCATCACCACGGCCGTATAGCCGGGCACCGCAAGCCCCATCGAGCCGACGCGCTCGACAGCCTCGAACTCGGAGATGACATGGGTCAGCAGTTCGCTGGCGCCGAGCCCGTTGACGATGCGGATACCCGTCTTGTCGCGCCAATCCTCCCATAGCTTGAGTCGTAGATGCTCGCCGGCGGAGGAGCACTTGCGCAGGCTCGACACGTCATATTTCCCGATCTCGGCCAGCATGGCCGTGAACATGGTGGGTACAGCGTAAACGCTGGTCACCCGGTTGCGCTGGACCGCCGCCAGAATGCTGTCGGGCGTGGGCTTGGCGATGAGTGCGGCCGTCGCCTTGAAGCGGATCGGGTAAATGAGGAAGGCGGCAAGGCCATAGGTGAATGCCAGCGACGGGGAACCGCAGACGACCTCGTCGGGCTGCACCGTGTAGACCCTCGGCCAACACTCGGTGATCGCGAAGATGTCGCGGTGGAAATGCGCCGCGCCTTTGGGGTTGCCGGTGGTGCCCGACGTAAAGGTGATGAGGGCGATGTCATCGGCGGCCGTAGCGACAGTGCCGGCGCTGGCCGGCGCGGCTTCGACCAGCCGATCGAAGTCGGCGTCCGGATGGCTGCCGTTGCAGAGCGGGGTGAAGTAGCCCACCCGCTCCAGACTCGCCGCCTGCGGCCGCGCCAGTTCCATCTCTTCGGCCAGCGTGGCCTCGCAAAGGGCGAACCGCACGCGTGCCTTGTCGAGGATGTAGGCGATCTCCCTGGCGCGCAGGAGCGGCATGGTGGTCACGCAGATGCCCCCTGCCTTCAGCACCGCCAGCCAGCAGGCGGCGACCATCGGAGTATTGGGCGAGCGCAGCAGCACCCGGTTGCCCGGCACCAGACCCCAGCGCGTCACCAGGACGTTGGCGATGCGGTCGACCCGGTCGCGCAGGTGGTCGTAGGTCCAGGCCTTGTCCTCGAAGAAGAACACAGGCTTAGGGCCGGCGCCCGCGGCGATGGCCCAATCGAGCAGATCGGCCCCGTTCATTCGGTCGGGATAGCCGCGAAGCGGTTCCGCGGCGTAGTCGAACACCGGCCACAGCTCGCGCGGCGGCAGCAGATCACCGGCATAAGTGTCGAGGTGGCCGGTGGGCACCCCTCCTGGCGGACGCATCCCTCGCTCCCTTCAAATCTCTCCGCTTTTCGCGGTTTATCCTTATCGGCGCCGCACATCCTTCGGCCCGGCGCCTCGACCGATCGCCCTTCAGTCCTCCGTATGCGCCTCGTAGGTCTTCCCGGCGATGACGAGCTTCTGCACCTCGCTTGTCCCTTCGTAGATCCGCAGGGCTCTTATCTCGCGGTACAGCTCCTCCACCGGAACGCCGCTGACGACGCCAAGGCCGCCGAACAGCTGAACCGCCTGATCGATGACCAGCTGCGCCTGTTCGGTGGCGAACAGCTTCGCCATCGACGCCTCGCGGGTGACGCGGATGCCCTTGACGTCCTTTGTCCAGGCGGCGCGGTAGATGAGCAGCGCCGCCGCATCGATGGCCACCGCCATGTCGGCGATCTTCGCCTGTGTGAGTTGATAGTCGGCCAGCATCTGGCCGAAAACCTTTCGCTGCCGCGACCGCCGAATCGCCTCGTCCATCGCCCGTCGTGCAAAGCCGAGGGCGGCGGCGCCCACGGTGGAACGGAAGATGTCCAGGGTCGCCATGGCGATGCGGAAGCCGTGGCCCGGCTCGCCGATCATCGCCGATGCCGGCAGGTAACAGCCGTCCAGCTTGATGGTGCCCAGCGGATGCGGGGCAATCACATCGATGCGCTGCGAGGTGTCAAGGCCGGGCGTGTCGGCGGGCAGGACAAAGGCCGCCAGGCCCTTGGCCCCCGGCTGGTCGCCCAGACGGCAGAACAGGGTATAGACGTCGGCCAGACCGCCGTTCGAGATCCAGGTCTTCTGGCCGGTAATGCGGAATCCGTCGCCATCTGGAACCGCCTGGCAGACCATGGCGCCGGGATCGGAGCCGGCATCCGGCTCGGACAGGGCGAAGGCCGCGATCGCCTTGCCCGCGCCCACTTCCGGCAGCCAGCGGCGCTTCTGCTCCTCGGTGCCGGCAAGAGTGATCGGAGCGCTGCCGAGGCCCTGCATGGCGAAGGCGAAGTCCGCCAGCCCGCTGTGGCGGGCCAGGGTCTCGCGCACCAGGCACAGGCTACGCACGTCGAGACTGGCGTTCCGGCCGCCATGGGCGGCCGGAACGCTCAACCCCGTCAGTCCCGCCTCGCCCAGCGACCGCACCAGCCGCCGGACCCCGGCGTCAAGCTCATCGTTGCCGCCATGGTGCGGCAACGCGAGCTGGGGCAGTTCCTCCCGCGCCCACCGCTCGACCTCGACAGAAAGCGAGCGGTGGGAGTCCTCGAGGAAAGGCCAGTCGAGGAAGGACTTGTCCGCCATCAGTTGCCCTCGAACTTCGGCGTCTGCTTGGCCACGAAGGCGTGATAGGCGCGATGGAAGTCCTGCGTCTGCATGCAGATGGCCTGCGCCTGGGCTTCGGCCTCGATGGCCTCCTCCAGCCCCATGTTCCACTCCTGCAGCAGCATCTTCTTGGTCATGGCATGGGCGAAGGTCGGGCCGTCCGCCAGCGACTGCGCCATGTCCTTAGCCTTCTGCTGCAGCGCCTCGGGCTCCACCAGCTCGTTGTAGAAGCCCCACGCCTCGGCCTGCGTGCCGGGCATGGCGCGGCCGGTGAACAGCAGCTCGGAAGCGCGGCCGTGGCCGACGATGTTGCTGAGCAGCGTGCAGGCGCCCATGTCGGCGCCCGCCAGGCCGACCTTGACGAACAGGAAGGCGACCTTGCTTTTCGCGGTGCCGTAGCGGATGTCGGAGCCGCAGGCCAGCATGGTGCCGGCGCCGGCGCAAATGCCATCGATCGCGGCGACGATGGGCTGCGGACAGTTGCGCATGGCCTTGACCACGTCGCCCGTCATGCGCGTGAACTCGAGCAGGCCGGTCATGTCCATCTTGGTCAACGGGCCGATGATCTCGTGCACGTCGCCGCCCGAGCAGAAATTGCCGCCGGCGCCGGTCAGCACCACCGACTTGATGTCCGGGCAGTAGACGAGGTCGCGGAACAGGTCGCGCAATTCGCCGTAGGAATCGAGGGTGAGGGGGTTCTTGCGCTCGGGCCGGTTGAGCGTGATGGTCGCGACCTTGCCGTCGACTTCGAACTTGAAGTGCTCGGGCCGGAAGGCGCTGGCGGGAATCTTCTTCATGTTGGGTTGTCTCCTAGTCGGACTCTTGTTCCATTATTCCCCGCTCTCGATCATGTGAAGAAATCCCCCTAACCGTCGCCCCCGCGAAGGCGGGGGCCCATAAGCCATTGGCGTTTATGGATTCCCGCTTTCGCGGGAATGACGGTAGAGGCAAAAACAGCATTCCTTCACAGGCTCTTTCGCGGGCTTGCTCTCGTAAGACCTCACCCCGCCAGCGTCAGGCCGCCGCTGACGCTGATCACCTGGCCGGTGATGTAGTCGGAGCGATTGCTGGCGAAGAACAGCACGGCATCCGCGATTTCCGAGGGCTGGGCGAACCGGCGCATCGGGATGGCGCGCTGGAAGGCTTCGCGGTGCTTTTCCGGCACGGCCATCAGCAGCGGCGTGTCGGTCGGACCGGGGCATACGGTGTTGACCGTGATGTTGTAGCGTGCCATCTCGCGGGCCATGCTCTTGGCGAGGGCAATGACGCCGCCCTTCGCGCCCGAATAGACGGTCTCGCCGGTGCTGCCGACGCGGCCGGCGTCGCTCGACACCATGACCACCTTGCCGGACTTGCGCTCGATCATGCCCGGCAGGAACGCGCGGGTCACGTGGACCGGGCCAAGGAAGTTGACCGCGACCACTTTGTTGATAAAATCGATGTCGTTTTCCATGAAGGGCTGAATTTTGCCCCAGCCGGCAACGTTGGCGACGACGTCGGCGGCCCCGTAGCGTCCCGTCACCGTTTCGGCGAAGGCGGCGATCGAGTCCAGGTCGGTGACATCGAGGCGCGCGAAATCGGCCTTGCCGCCCGCGTCGCGGATGGCCTGGGCCTCCTGCCGCCCCTTGTCCTCGGTGATGTCGCCCAGAATGACGGTGGCGCCGGCTTCGGCCAGAGTCTTGGCCGTGGCCAGTCCGATGCCGGAGGCGGCGCCGGTGACGACGGCGATCTTGTCGGTAAGCTTCATGCCCTTCCTCTCATCATCATCTTTGAAATCGCTGTGCCGATCCGAGGCCTAACGGCGCTTCGCCAGGAAATCGCCGACGCGGCGCCGCGTCTCGGGATCATCCATCAGGGAGCGGGATACGGTAACTTCGAGTTCGTAGCCGGCGTCGCCCGGCGTGGCCGCGGCCGCTATGCAGGACTTGGCGCCGGCCAGCGCCGCCCGCGGCAGACCCGCGATGCGATCCACCAGCACGCGCGCGGTGGCCGAGAGTTCGGCCGCCGGCACCGCCCAATGCAGGATGCCGAGCGCCGCCGCCGTCGCCCCGTCGATGACTTCCGACCCCAGGATCAGGCGCCGGGCAACGCTCGCCCCGCACAGCCGCGTCAGCCGCTGCGTGCCGCCGGCGCCGGGGACCAGCCCCAAGCCTACCTCGGGCAGGCCCATGCGCGCCTCCTGCGCGCCGATTCGCATGTCGCAGGCGAGCGCAAGCTCGAGGCCGCCACCCAGCGCCGGCCCGCCGATCTCGGCAACGGTGACCGCCGGCAAGTCCTCGATGCGCTTGAACACCTCCTGGAGGCGGCGGATGAACGCGACCTGCACCTCGGCGCCCTCGGGGCCCGAGAAGCCGACCCGCATCTCGGCCAAGTCGGCGCCGGCGCAGAAGGCGCGGCCGGCGCTGCGGAAATGCACCACGGCGACGCCGTCGTCGGCGCCAAGCTGATCGACGGCGGCGGCCAGTTCCTCGAGAAGCGATCGGCTGAGAGCGTTCACCGGCGGCCGGTCGAATACGATCTCCGCCGCCGCTCCGCGCCGATGCATCGTCAAATCGGCCATCTGGGCTTCCTCCTGTCTCCGCGTTGAATGATCATTCATTCACAGGTCTTCTGTCAACCCCGACGCGGTCGGCGCGTTCGGACCAATCCGCCAACGAAGGGGTTATTCCCCATGAGAACCTAGGAGGGTGCGCGCACCGGCCATTATCTGTGGGGTCAGGCGGCGCCGCAATCGGCCCGCCGCCCGCCCCAACCGTTTGCAGGGAGGAAAGGTCATGCCGATGTTGAAGGTCATCGAGGTGCTGGCGCAATCCGACAAGGGCTGGGAAGATGCGGCGCAGGCGGCGGTGAAGAACGCCTCCGAATCGCTTCGCGACATCCGGTCGATCTATATCAAGGACATGGAGGCCACCGTCGAGAACAACCGCATCACCCAGTATCGGATCAACGCGAAGATTTCGTTCGTGCTTGAAGGGAAGTAGCCGGGGGAAGGCGCGCGAGCCGCCGCCCGGTGCGCGCGCCATGCATTGCCGCGCTTCCGATCTTTCCGGCCATCGGCGACGCTGTTGGTCTATCATGGACCGGAGCGATCCGTGGTGAGGCGGCATGAGCTGGTGGGGCAGACTTCCGTGGCGATTCGTGGTGCGGCGCATCGCGCGGGCGCATGGCTTTCTCGACCCCATCGCCCTTCTCGCCCGCATTCATCAGTTCGCCCAGCCTTCGGAGGTCGCGGAGCCGATCGAGCTTCTGCGGGCCGGCGTCGCCTTCCACGCGCGTGGGCTCATCAACAGCCGCGTGATCCAGCATAACCGGGACTGGGTATGGCCCTACTGGGTGGAGCGCCAATTCGATCCGGAAGACGTCGCCTTCGTGCCGCGGGCCTTCACCATCACCCACATCAACCTGACCAACCGCAACTGGACGGCGATCGGGCTGCCCGATTTCGACGAATTGCCCATCGTCGATCCGCGCGGCCTGCTGACGCCGTTCTTCGACGAATGGTCGCTGGATAGCTGGATCGTCGCCGACGACGGCCGCATGATCCTGCCGTCGCGCGCGGCTTCGGCGGTCCAGCGCCTCGATCTCGCCGACGGCGTTTCCATCGACACCGACACCGAGACCGACGGCCTCTCGCTGACCACCCGCGCCGAGATGGAGCTTGACGGCAACGTGCCGGTGTGCCGGCTGCGCACCGTCGCGCGCAGCACTGTGCCGGGTTGGGTGGTGATCGGGGTGCGTCCCTACAACCCCGAAGGAATCGCCTTCGTCCACGAAGCCGAAATATCCGACGACCGGCGGGTCTGGACGATCGACGGCAAGCGGCGGATCGAACTCGGCCATGCCGCCGAGCGCCATCACATCTCGAACTATCGCACGGGCGACGTGTTCCTGCACCTGCACGACGCCGAAGACCAGCGCCACGGTTCGTGCGAGGTCGGCCTGGCCACGGCGGCCGCCCTCTATCGCCTTCAACCCGACCGCGAACGCGAGATCGAGGTCACCATCCCGCTGTTGCAGGACCGCACCACCCCGGCCGCGGCCAGCACCGCGTGGCCATCCGCCCTCGAGGAGCACTGCCGCCTGGAGGTTCCAGACAGCCGTTTTCAGTTGTTGTGGGACGCCGCGGTCAGGACCCTGATCCTCCATTCGCCGGGCGACGTCTACCCCGGACCCTACACCTACAAGCGATTCTGGTTCCGCGACGCCGCCTTCATCATCAACGGCATGCTGAGCGTCGGACTGGTGCGCAGGGCGCGCCGCACCCTCGACCGGTTTGCCGGCCGGCAGACGGCATTCGGCTATTTTCACTCCCAGGACGGCGAGTGGGATTCCAACGGCGAGGCGTTGTGGGCCTATGCCCGGTATTGCGAGCTCACGGGTGAGCCGCCGCCGCCGGCTTGGCGGGGACCAGTCTATCAGGGGGCGCGCTGGATCGTGCGCAAGCGCCTTCCCGACGACGGGGGGCCCCATTCGGGGCTGCTTCCGGCCGGCTTCAGCGCCGAGCACCTGGGCCCCAACGACTACTATTATTGGGACGACTTCTGGGGAATCGCCGGATTGCGCGCCGCCGCCGGCATTGCTGAAGGCTATGGCGACGAGCGAGAGGCACGCGAGTTCGAACGAGCCGCCGCCGAGTTCGTCGCCGCCGTCGATCGCAGCATCGCGGCGGTCGCGCCGCGGCTCGGTCGCCCCGCAATCCCAGCGGCGCCGACGCGCCGCCTCGATGCTGGGGCGGTCGGCTCGCTGGCGATCGGCTACCCGCTGGCGCTTTGCGGCCCGACCGACCCTCGCCTTCTCGATACGGTTGCCTATCTCCAGGAGTCCTGCTTCTTCAAGGGCGGATTCTTTCAGGACATGATCCATTCCGGCATCAACGCCTATCTCACCTTGCACGTTGCCCAGGTGCTGCTGCGCGCGGGGGACCGCCGCTGCCTGGAGTTGATGGCGACGGTGGCGCGGCTGGCGTCGCCGACCGGGCAGTGGCCCGAGGCCATCCACCCCCACACCCTCGGCGGCTGCATGGGCGACGGCCAGCATGTCTGGGCGGCGGCGGAGTGGCTGCTGATGCAGCGCAACTGCCTGGTTCGCGAAGAGGGCGACCGGCTGATCCTCGCGTCCGGCGTGCCCCGGCAGTGGCTGCATCTCGGCGACCGCGTCGCCCTCGGGCCGGCACCCACCGCATTCGGCCCGGTCTCCCTCGCTATCGAGACGCGGCGCGACCGCATCGCGGTGTCGTGGCAGGCGCAATGGCGCCGGGCGCCCGCTTGCGTCGAGGTGCGGCTGCCCGGCTTCGCCCCGGTCGTCGCCGATCCCGGACAGGGTGTGGTGGAATTCGTGCGTGAGGCCGCGACATGAACATCGTGATGATGTCCAACACCTTCACGCCGCATGTCGGGGGGGTGGCACGTTCGGTCGAAGCGTTCGTGGGCGAATACCGCCGGCGTGGTCACCGCGTTCTGGTGATCGCCCCCGAATTCGAGAACATGCCGGCGGACGAGATCGACGTGGTGAGGCTTCCGGCCATCCAGCATTTCAATGGCAGCGACTTCTCGGTGGTGCTGCCCCTGCCGGGCGCCGCCAACGACGCCATCGAGGCGTTCCAGCCCGACATCGTGCATTCGCACCACCCGTTCCTTGTCGGTGCCACGGCGTTGCGCGTGGCGCGCCAGTACGAGCTGCCGCTGGTGTTCACGCATCACACCATGTACGAGCAGTACACCCATTACGTCCCGGGCGACTCCGACGCGCTGAAGCGCTTCGTCATCAACCTTTCGATCAGCTACGCCAATCTCTGCGACCAGGTCTTCGCCCCCAGCGAGAGTGTCGCCCACGTGCTGCGAGAGCGCGGCGTCACCTCGCCCATCCTGGTGGTGGCCACGGGCGTCGACCGCGAGCGCTTCGCCCGGGGCGATGGCGCGGCCTTTCGGGCGACCCACGGACTGCCGCGCGAGGCGCTGGTCATCGGGCATGTCGGACGGCTGGCGCCCGAGAAGAATCTCGGCTTGCTGGCGGAGGCGGTCGCACGCTTTCTGCGGCGCCGCCCCGATGCCCGGTTCCTCTGCGTCGGCAGGGGGCCTTCCGTGGACACGATCCGTGAGATTTTCCGAAACCACGGAGTTTCCAACCGCCTGATGACGGTGGGCGTGCTGGAGGGACAGGCTCTGGCCGACGCCTACCGCGCCATGGATATCTTCGCCTTCACATCCAAGAGTGAGACCCAGGGCATGGTCCTGACCGAGGCGATGGCGGCCGGCGTGCCGGTCGTCGCCCTCGACGCACCGGGGGCACGCGAGGTTGTGCGCGACCGCGTCAATGGGCGCCTGCTCAGGCAGACGGACCCGGACTCGTTCGCCGCGGCCCTCACCTCGATTGCCGACCTGCCCAAGCCACGACGGGAGGAGATGCGGGCGGCGCTGGCGGAAACCGCCATCGCATTCTCCATGCCGCGCTGTGCCGACAGGGCGTTGGCCTGCTACGATGCGCTTCTGGCGACCCGTTATGTCGACCGCGACGAGGAGTACACGGCGTGGTCGGGACTGCTCCGCCGTATCCGCGCCGAATGGGAACTCCTGCGCACGGTGGCCGAGGCCGCCGGCGCCGCGTCGGGGGTGCAGGAACCGGAAGGCAAGGCCTGATCCGATGATCGGCCATCTCGAACTCACCCTTCGGCGGCTGCGGCGTGGCATCAGCCGCAGCGAATGGGCGGCGCGCCTGCTCGGCCTGTCCCGGTCGACCGAGCCGGAGGGTGCACCTGGATTGGTTCTCATCCAGATCGACGGCCTGTCGCGCACCCAGATGGAGGCCGCCCTGCGCAAGAACCGGCTGCCGTTCCTGGCCCACCTGCTGGCGCACGAGCATTACCGCCTGCACACCCTGTATTCCGGCCTGCCGTCGAGCACCCCGGCCTTCCAGGGCGAACTGTTCTACGGCATCAAGACCGCGGTGCCGGCCTTCGGTTTCATGGACCGGCGGGCGCATCAGGTGGTTCGCATGTTCGAGCCCGCCGCCGCCGCGGGCGTCGAGCAACACCTGGCGCGCGAAGGTCGGCCGCTGCTGAGCGGGGGCAGCGTCTATTCCGGCATCTTCACGGGCGGCGCCGCCGAGCCGCATTTCTGCCCCTCGTCGCTCGGATGGGGACCGGTGCTGCGCTCCGCGAACCCGCTCACCCTGGGCTTCCTGCTGGTCACCAACGCCCTCAGCGTCCTCCGCATCGCCGGCCTGCTCGCCGTGGAATTCGTGCTGGCGCTGTGGGACCTCGCATCCGGCCTCATCGCTGGCCACGACCTCGGCAAGGAGATGAAATTCGTCCCGACCCGCGTGGCCATCTCCATCCTTCTGCGCGAACTCGTCCGAATGGGCGCCGAGATCGACGTGGCGCGGGGTTTGCCGGTGATCCACCTCAACCTCCTCGGCTATGACGAGCAGGCGCACCGGCGCGGCCCTTCGTCGGCCTTTGCGCATTGGTCGCTGAAAGGCATCGACGCCACGATAGAGAGCGTTTGGCGGGCCGCCCACCGTGCGGCGCGCCGGCGCTACGACGTGTGGATCTACTCGGATCACGGCCAGGAGGAGACGGTGGCCTATCCGGCCCGCTACGGCAGGACCGTCGACGAGGTGGTGGCCGCCGCCTTGCAGAATGCGGGCAAGCCCCCGAAGCGGAACCACGGCGGATTGCGCGGCATCCAGTCGCAGCGCGTCCGTCTGCTGGGGGGGCGCAGGGTGCGCAAGATCCTGCCCGTCTATCGCCAGGCCGACCCGCCGCCGGGGCAGGATTTCTCCGTGACCTCCTACGGGCCGGTGGCGCTGGTGTATTTCCATCGCGACCTGACCGTGGAGGATCGGGACGCGATCGCCCAAAGGCTGGCCGCCGCGGACGTTCCGCTGGTGCTGGTGCCCGAAAATTCCGATCGGGTACGGGCATGGACCGCCGACGGAGAGTTCGCCTTGCCCGAGGATGGAGCGCACCTGTTCGGATCGACCCATCCCTTCGTCGAGGAGGTGACCCAGGACATCATCGAGCTTTGCCGCCATCCGCACGCCGGTGACATCCTGCTGTTCGGCTGGCGGGCGGGCGTGCCGCCCCATACCTTCGCCGTCGAGAACGGCGCCCACGGCGGCGCCGCCCCGGAAGAGACCCGCGCCTTCGCGCTCATTCCGCACGACAGCCTGACCGAAAGCGCGGCCGGCCACTACCTGCGGCCGCTCGACATGCACCGCGCGGCCGCCTTGTTCCTCGGACGTCGGCCGGCCCGCACTGCCCGTATCCACACCCGGCCGATCGCCGACCGGCGGACCCTGCGAGTCATGACCTACAACGTCCACAGTTGCGTCGGCATGGACGGGCAGGTCTCGCCCGAACGCATCGCGCGCCTGATCGCCCGGCACGCGCCCGACGTGGTCGCGCTCCAGGAACTCGACGTCAGTCGGCTGCGCACCGGGGGCATCGACCAGGCGCATCAGATCGCCCAACTGTTGGAGATGGACTTCCATTTCCACCCCACGCTTCGCCTGGAGGAGGAGTTGTACGGCGACGCGATCCTCACCCACCTGCCGATGCGGCTGGTGAAGGCGGGCGGCCTGCCGGGGCTGCGGGATCGCCCTGATCTCGAACCGCGCGGCGCCTTGTGGGTGGCGATCGACCTGGGCGGTGTGGAGGTACAGATCGTCAACACCCATCTCGGCCTGCGCGCCCGCGAGCGGCTGGCGCAGACCGACGCCCTGCTGGGGCCGGAGTGGCTGGGCCATCCCGACTGCCGGCCACCGGTGGTGCTGTGCGGCGACTTCAACGCCCTGCCCTCGTCGCGGGTGTGCCGCAAGGTGCGCGGGCAGCTGCGCGACGCCCAGCAGGAACTGCACGGCCATCGGCCGAAGAGCACCTGGTTCGGACGCTATCCCTCGGCGAGAATCGACCACGTTTTCGTCGACCCCGTAACCCGTGTCGTCGACGTGAGCGTGCCGCGCAGCGAACTGGCCCGGGTTGCCTCCGACCACCTGCCGGTGATCGCCGAACTCGAGCTGATCGCCCCGCCCGAAGGGTGGTTTGCGGCACCAGAGCATCCCGACTTGCCGGCGATGCGGGCGGAAGCGGGAGAATAGTCGCCGCCCGCCATGCGCCCCCTGCTCCACGGCCGCCTCATCAACCCGCCCTTCGGCGATCCGGGAATGATCGTCGAGATGATGTTCGACCGGCGATCGCTGCTGATCGACCTGGGCGACCTGCGGTCGCTGCCGGCGCGGCATCTGTTGCAGGTGAGCGACGTGTTCGTCACCCATGCCCACATGGACCATTTCTCCGGCTTCGACGAGCTTCTGCGGCTGCGCCTCGGGCGCGGCAAACCCGTGCGCATGTTCGGACCGCCGGGGTTCCTCGACCGGGTGGAGCACAAGCTGGCCGGCTACACCTGGAACCTGGTCGCCGGCTACGCCGCGGACTTCGTCATCCATGCCGCCGAGTTCGACCCGCCGCATCTGACCCGGGCAACGTTCCGCAGCGGCACCGGATTCCGGCGCGAGGCGCACACCATCGAGGAAACCCATGGCACCCTGCTGCACGAGCCGGCCCTGAGGGTGCGGGCGGCGGTGCTCGACCACGGCACCCCCTGCCTGGGCTTCGCCATCGAGGAGGAGCGGCACGTCAACGTGTGGAAGAATCGTTTGAGCGAGCTCGGCCTGCCGGTCGGCCCGTGGCTGCGCGACCTCAAGCGCGCCGTGCTCGGCGACCAGCCGCCGGAGACGCCGTTCCGCATCCGCTGGCGCGCGGGCGGCACCGCGCGCGAAACGGTGCTGCCGTTGGGCAGGCTGCGCGACGAGGTGCTCAGCATCGTGCCCGGCCAGAAGATCGCCTACGTCACCGACGTCGCCTATCACGAGCACAACGCGGCGCGCATCGCCGCCTTGGCTCGCGACGCCGACGTGTTGTTCATCGAAACCCCGTTCCTCGATGCCGACGCCCCACTGGCCGCCGCCAAGCGACACCTCACCGCCGCCCAGGCCGGCCTGGTCGCGCGGCGCGCCGGCGCCAGACGCATGGTTCCTTTTCACTTCTCGCCGCGTTACGTCGGCCGCGGCGCGGACCTGCGGGCCGAAGCCGAGAGGGCGTTCCGGGGCGACGCTGACCGGATGCCTTTGCGCACGCAGGGTATTGGACCATGATGGTCTTTCGAACGGACCAAGGAGAGCTGTCGTGTCGAGCGTGATGGAAGTGGCGGTGATCGCGTTGCTCCTGTTGCTCAACGGCTTCTTCGCCATGTCCGAGCTGGCGATCGTGTCCTCGCGCAAGGCGCGCCTGGCCGCCGACGCCGCCGATGGCCGCAAGGGATCGCGTGTGGCGCTGCAACTGGCCGACGATCCCGGGCGCTTCCTGTCGTCGGTGCAGATCGGCATCACCCTGGTCGGCATCCTGGCCGGCGCCTTCGGCGGCGCCACCCTGGCGCGCACCCTGGCCGCCGCGCTGGCCGATGCGCCGGTGATCGGCCCCTATGCCGAGGCCGCGGCCCTGGCGGTGGTCGTCGGCGCCATCACCTATGCCTCGGTCATCATCGGCGAACTGGTGCCCAAGCACGTCGCCCTGGCCAATCCCGAGCGCGTCGCCGCCCTGGTGGCCCGGCCGATGGCGGCGATTGCCGTTGCCGCCGCCCCCCTTGTTTGGCTGCTGGAGGCATCGAGCCGGCTGGTGCTCGCGCTGATTGGTTTGCGCAAGGACGACCGGCGCCACGTGACCGAGGAGGAGGTCAAGGCGCTGATCGCCGAAGGGGCCGAGTCCGGCGCCATCGAGCCCGAGGAGAAGGAGATGATGGCGGGCGTTCTGCGCCTCGGCGGGCGGCGGATCCGCGGTCTGATGACGCCCCGCCACGAGGTCGAATGGGTCGACCTCGCCTGGGATGCCGACACCATCCGCGCCAAACTGAAGGCCTCGCACCACTCGCGCTATCCGGTGATCCGGGGCAATCCCGACGACGTGCTGGGCGTGCTGCAAGCCAAGGACCTGCTGAACGCCTGCCTGGAGGGCGGGATGGACGTGGCCGCCCTGGTGCAGCCGATCGAGGCGGTGCACGACAACTCGCCCGCCCTCGGCGTGCTCGACGTGCTCAAGCACTCGCCCATCCACATGGCCCTGGTGGTCGACGAATACGGCAGCGTCGAGGGCATCGTCACCGCCACCGACCTGCTAGCCGCCATCGTCGGCACGCTGTCCGAGCACGGCGAGGAGTACGAGCCGGAGATCGTGCGGCGCGACGACGGCTCGTGGCTGATGGACGGCGATGTTCCCGTCGACCTCGCCGCCGACCGCCTGGGCCTGCGCCGCCTGGAGGCCGAGGGCGAGTTCTCGACCGTCGCCGGGTTCTTCATCTCGCTGTCGCGCACCATCCCCTCGCCCGGCGATCACGTGAGCTGGGGCGGCTGGCGGTTCGAGGTGATGGACATGGACGGCCGCCGCATCGACAAGCTGCTGGTGCAGCGGGAGGAGGGTGACACGCCGCCGCAATAGCCGTCATGGCGGTGCTTGGCGCACGGCTGTCCGGCTCGTGAAATCGGTTGTGTCGGGTTGTGCGTTACTACTTTTCATCGTCATGCGCGGGCTTGATCCGCGCACCCACGTGGTGCCACAGCTTCGGCGTCGGGGCGACCGGATGGGCGTGGATGCCCGGATCAAGTCCGGGCATGACGCCGATGGTAGCGGCCGGGGCCGCATTACACGCCCTTTGCGCGACCGCAAGAAACGTGCCGGGCGGCCATCTGTTTGACGCGGCCATGCATCGGCTGCGCGGGTCAAAGCCCGCGACCAGCTGATTGCAATGCGAGGAAAATGGTGCTGCCGGTGAGGATTGAACTCACGACCTCTCCCTTACCAAGGGAGTGCTCTACCACTGAGCTACGGCAGCGGGTTCGCGAGAGGCGCGCAACATGCCACAGCGCTGCTGGCGAAGCAAGCGGCTTTGGTCAGCCGACCCATTCATAGATCTCGAGGCTGACCGGGTCGCATTTGTGGCAGCCGCCGCAGTCGGCGGCGGCGGGGCCGACGCGGCGCACCTTGCCCTTGCGCATCCACGTATCGAGCATGCCGCGCACCGCATCGGGGTCGGCGTCGAAGCGCACGGCGAGGTCGCCGATGGCGGCGCGCTTCCTCGTGCTCAGATAGTCCTTCAGCTGCGACAGCACGACCCAGGTCCCTCCGACGCGGCCACCGCCACGACCGGAACGTGGCCGGCCTTTCGGCCGGCCCACCGCATCCCCGCCACCACCACGGCGAACAGCGCGATCAGGCCGCCGATCCACAGGGCCGAGGAGACGGGATGGCGGGCGAAGCTGCCGGCCTGGTAGACGACCACCGCGGTCGCGTAGGCGACGCCGGTGGTCCAGCCGGCGACGAACAGCGCCCAGCGGCCGCCGACCTCGCGCTGGATGGCGCCCATGGCGGCGACGCAGGGGGTGTAGAGCAGGATGAACAAGAGATAGGTGAACGCCCCCAGCGCCCCGTCGAAGCGCTCCACCATCGCCCCGAAGGTGGCGGCGTCCACGGCCTGGGCCTCGGCCACCTGCTCCTGGCCGCCCACCCCCGCGGCTCCCAGGCCGAGCGGATCGCCGAAGCGCTGGCCGAGGGCGAACAGATTGGCCGGAACGGTGGCCGCCGCCTCGGAGAGGTCGCGCCACAGAGCGAACGCCTCCACCGCCTCCTCGGATGCCGGGCCGGCCGCTCCGATGCGCGAGTAGAGGGCATCCAGCGTTCCGACCACCACCTCCTTGGCGAATACGCCGGTGAAGATGCCGACCATCGCCGGCCAGTTGTCGTCCTCGATGCCCATCGGCCCGAAGGCCGGTACGATGGCGCGACCGACGGCGCTGACCACCGACTTGTCGCTGTTCTCGTTGCCGAAACTGCCGTCGGTGCCCCACGAGTTCAGGAAACTGAGCGCCGTCACCACCACCACGATCACCTTGCCGGCCCCGAACATGAAGCCCTTGAGGCGGTTCCAGGCGTGAATCACCAGGGCCTTGGGCAGCGGCAGGTGATAGGGCGGCAATTCCATCAGAAATGGCGAGGTCTCGCCGCGCAGCAGCGTGTGCTTGAGCAGGAAGCCGGTGAGCACGGCCACCGCCACGCCCACCAGATAGAGCACGAACACCAGATTCTGCCCGCCGGTCGGGAAAAAGGCGGCGGCAAACAGCGCGTAGACGGCCAGCCGCGCGCCGCACGACATGAAGGGCGCCATGGCCACCGTCAGCACCCGGTCGCGCGGGCTCTCCAGCGTGCGCGTCGCCATCACCGCGGGAACGTTGCAGCCGAAGCCCACGATCAGCGGCACGAAGGCCTTGCCGGGCAGGCCGATGGCGCGCAGGAATCGGTCGACCACGAACGCGGCGCGCGCCATGTAGCCGGAATCCTCGAGGACCGACAGGAACAGATAGAGGAACCCGATGATCGGGATGAACGTCGCCACGACCTGGACGCCGCCGCCGATACCGTCGGCCAGGATCACCTTCAACCATTCGGGGGCCCCGAACGCCAGCAGCAGGCGGCCGAATCCCTCGACGAACAGCGCGCCCGCCGCCTGATCGAAGAAATCGACGAAAGCGCCGCCGAGATTGATGGTGAACATGAACATCAAATACATGACGGCCAGGAACACCGGCACCCCAAGCCACCGGTTCAGGACCACGCGGTCGATCAGATCGGAGGTCGGGCGGCCCACCCGGTCGCCATGGCGCACCGCGGCGCGGCTGACGCCGTGCGCGAAGCCGTAGCGCCCGTCGGCGATCAGGATGTCGGCCTCGTCGCCGGCCGCCTCGATCTCCGGAACCCAGCGCGCCCGCGCCTCGTCCACCGCCGCCGCCACGCCCCGGGCCGCGGCGATCGCGCGGGCCCGGTCGTCGCCCTCCAGGAGTTTGAGGGCCAGCCAGCGCGGCGGCGGGCCGCCATCCCGGGAAGCACCGAGAACGGCGGCAAGATCGGCGACCGCACGCTCAACGGCATCGTCATAGGTGACCTGCGCGGCCGGGGGCGCCGGTGCGCGGACCGCCTCGGCGATGGCCGCCTTCAACTCGGCGATGCCCTTGCCGCGCGCGGCGACCAGCGGCACCACCCGGCAGCCGAGGGCGCGCGCCAGGGCGTCGATGTCGACCTCGATGGCGCGCTCGCGGGCGACGTCGAGCATGTTGACGGCGACGATCATCGGCACCCGCATCTCGACCAACTGCGCGGTCAGGTAGAGGTTGCGCTCGAGATTGGAGGCGTCGACGATGTTGACGATGAGGTCGGCCTCGCCGGACAGCACGTAGTCGCGGGCAATGCGCTCGTCCAGGCTGTCCATGCCGGCGACCACACCCAGTGAATAGACGCCGGGCAGATCCACGACCCGGATCGTCTCCCGGCCGTGCGCGTAGTTGCCTTCCTTGCGATCGACGGTCACGCCCGACCAGTTGCCGACCCGCTGGCGGGCCCCGGTCAGGGCGTTGAACAGGGTGGTCTTGCCGCAGTTGGGGTTGCCAACGACGCCGATGGTGACGCTCGCCATGATCGCTACTCGGCCGCCCTGGCCGACCCCACACAACCGCCCGCGGCGGCGGGCAGGACCACCATGATCTTCTGGGCCATGCCGCTACCCAATGCCACCCGGGTATTGCCGCAGCCGACGACCATTCGCCCGGCCCCTTCCCGCAGCACGATTTCGATCTCGCTGCCCACCGGAAGGCCGATGTCGTAAAGCCGCCGTTCCAACCCCTTGCCGGCGCGGATGGCGGCGATGCGAACCCGCTCGCCACGCCGCGCCAGAGCGAGGGGAAACGCGTGCTCGGCCTGTCTGCGAACCTCGGCGGGGCTCATCGGCGATCTCTATGAGGAAAACAGAATATGCGACTTATTCGCAACCATACCCATAATAATTTTGCCGGTACCGTTGTCAAGCGGAAAATGAGAATTGCTCGCGATTTCGTTCGACCGGCGGTTCTCGCCATTCCGGCACGCTTGACGCGGGCCGCCCGTCCCCGGCACCATCCGCGCCAGCAATTACCGCGGATCGAAGGGCATGCCCGAACACGACGAGGAGCACAGACCCGCCACCAGCGACAAGGGCCGTGCCCGCTCCGCCGAGCGGCAGGAGCGGTTGGCCGCGGCCCTGCGCACCAATCTGACGCGGCGCAAGGCGCAGGCACGGACGCGCGCCGAGGAACCCCGCCAACCGGATGAGACGGATACCGCCGAAGGCTAGCCTTCCCCGCCACATTCGCTTGTGACGCGCCGGGTGGTCGGCTAAAAGTTCGGGCGTAGGCCAAGGAGAGTCCGATGCCCGTAATGCCCGATAGCTGGATCCGAAACATGGCGCTGACCCGCGGCATGATCGAGCCGTTCACCGAGAAGCAGCAGCGCGAGGGGGTGATCTCCTACGGCCTGTCGTCCTATGGCTACGATTCCCGCGTGTCGCGCGAATTCAAGATCTTCACCAATGTCGATTCGGCCATCGTCGACCCCAAGGAATTTTCGCCCAAGGGCTTCGTCGACCGCGAAGGCGACGTGTGCGTGATTCCGCCCAACAGCTTCGCGCTGGCACGCACCGTCGAGTATTTCCGCATCCCGCGCGACGTGCTGGTCATCTGCCTGGGCAAATCCACCTACGCCCGCTGCGGCATCATCGTCAACGTCACCCCGCTGGAGCCGGAATGGGAGGGACACGTCACGCTGGAGTTCTCCAACACCACCCCGCTCCCGGCCAAGATCTACGCCAACGAGGGCGCCTGCCAATTCATCTTCCTGAAGGCCGACTCGCCTTGCGAAGTCTCGTACGCCGACCGCGCCGGAAAGTATCAGGGCCAGAAGGGCGTCACCCTGCCCCGCCTTTGATTCGCCACGCTCGGCCGCTATAGCGGCGGCCACGGCACCGGCGCGGCGCCAGCAACACGGGACTCAGCATGGACAAGATCCGCATCATCGGCGGCACGCCGCTCAAGGGAACGATAACCATCGGCGGCGCGAAGAACGCGGCGCTCGCCCTGATGCCGGCCTGCCTGCTCACCGACGAAACCCTGACCCTGTGCAACCTGCCGCATCTGGTGGACATCACCACGATGGCGCATCTGCTGGGCCAGCACGGCGTGGCGATGAGCATGAACGGGGCCGCGGACAACGGTGGCCATACGGGCCGGGTGCTGGAACTGACGGCCGGCGAAATCACCAACACCACCGCCCCCTATGACCTCGTGCGCCGGATGCGGGCCAGCGTGCTGGTGCTGGGGCCTTTGCTGGCGCGCTGCGGCCGGGCGCGCGTCTCGCTGCCGGGCGGCTGCGCCATCGGCACCCGCCCCGTCGACCTGCACCTCAAGGCGCTGGAGGCGCTGGGGGCGCGCATCGACCTGCGGGAAGGTTACATCGCCGCCGAGGTGACGGGTCGGCTGCGCGGCGGACAGATCATCTTTCCCCAGGTGACCGTCGGCGGCACCGAGAACGCCCTGATGGCCGCCGCGCTGGCCGAGGGCGAGACGGTGATCGTCAACGCCGCCCGCGAGCCCGAGGTGTCCGACCTCGCCAACTGCCTCGTGGCCATGGGCGCCGACATCGCCGGCATCGGCACCGGAACGCTGCGCATTCGCGGGGTGGACCGACTGCACGGCGCCGTCTATTCCGTGCTGCCTGACCGCATCGAGACGGCGACCTATGCCCTGGCCGCCGCCATCACGCGCGGCAACCTGGAACTGGTCGGCACGCGCGCCGACCTGCTGGAATCGGTCATCAAGCTGCTGACCGAGGCCGGGGCCCGCGTCACCACGACCGAGCGCGGCCTGCGCGTCGACGCGGAAACCGACGCCATCGTGGGCGTCGACATCATGACCGAACCCTATCCCGGCTTCCCCACCGACATGCAGGCGCAATGGATGGCCCTGATGGCCACCGCCGCCGGCGCCTCGATGATCACCGAGACGATCTTCGAGAACCGCTTCATGCACGTGCCGGAACTCGCCCGCATGGGGGCGCGGGTGAACGTGCACGGCGCCTCGGCCATCGTGCGCGGCGTACCGCGCCTGTCGGGGGCGCCGGTGATGGCCACCGACTTGCGTGCCTCGGTGTCGCTGATTCTTGCCGGATTGGCCGCCGAGGGCGAGACGGTCGTCAACCGCGTCTACCATCTCGACCGCGGCTATGAAAGGGTCGAGGCCAAGCTCGCCGCCTGCGGCGCCGTTATCGAGCGCGTAAAGGACACGAGCCCCGCCGAGTGAACTGCCGAAAGGCTTGGAGGCTTGTCGGGAATCGTTGTAAATGATGCCTCCTTTCCGGGAGTACATCGTGGCGAATGACGACAAACTGGTGATCGCGCTGCCCAAAGGGCGCATCCTCAAGGAGGCCATGCCGCTGGTGAACGCCGCCGGCATCGAGGCCGAGCCGGCGTTCGCCGACCCAGACGCCCGGCAACTCCGATTCGCCACCAATCATCCCCACATACAAATCATTCGCGTGCGCAGCTTCGACGTTGCCACCTTCGTCGCCTTCGGCGCCGCCCATCTCGGCATCGCGGGCAACGATGTGCTGATGGAGTTCGACTACCCCGAGATCTACGCCCCCCTCGACCTGGGCATCGGCAAGTGCCGCCTCGCCGTGGCCGAACCGGTCGACATGGTCGAGAGCGACAATCCCGAAACGTGGAGCCACATTTCCATCGCCACCAAATATCCAGAGATCACGCGGCGCCATTTCGCGGCGCGGGGCGTCCAGGCCGAATGCATCAAGCTCAACGGCGCCATGGAACTGGCGCCCGTGCTGGGGCTATGCCGGCGCATCGTCGACCTTGTCTCCACCGGATCGACCCTCCGCGCCAACGGGCTGGTCGAGGTCGAGCACATCGCCGACATCTCGTCGCGGCTTGTCGTCAACCGCACGGCCCTCAAAACCCGCCCCGAAGAGATGAGCGGCTGGATCGAGCGGTTCCGCGAGGCCCGCGATGGCGCGTGAACTTTTTTCCGACGCCCCCGGATTCGAGGCCGACTTCGCGGCGCTGCTGGGCGCCAAGCGCGAGACCGATGCCGACGTCAACGCCGCCGTCGCCGCCATCCTGGCCGAGGTGCGCCAACGCGGGGACGCGGCGGTGCTGGAGTACACCGCCCGCTTCGACCGCCTGTCGCTGACGCCCGAGGAAATGCGGATCACTGCCGCCGAAGTCACCGCCGCGGCCGCCGCCTGCGACTGCGGCACGCTGGCCGCCCTCGAACTCGCGGCCGAGCGGATCGCGGCGTTCCACGCGCGCCAGCGGCCGCAGGATCTGGACTACGTCGACGCGGCCGGCGTGCGGCTGGGCTACCGCTGGACGCCGGTGCAGGCGGCGGGGCTGTACGTGCCGGGCGGCACCGCCGCCTATCCGTCGTCGGTGCTGATGAACGCCCTGCCCGCCAAGGTGGCCGGCGTGCCGCGGCTGGTGATGGTCGTTCCCACGCCCGACGGCCGCCTCAATCCCCTGGTGCTGGCCGCCGCCCGCATCGCGGGTGTGGACGAAATCTATCGCATCGGTGGCGCCCAGGCCGTCGCCGCGCTGGCCTACGGCACCGCGACCATCGACCCGGTGGACAAGATCGTCGGCCCCGGCAACGCCTATGTCGCGGCCGCGAAGCGGCAGGTGTTCGGCACCGTCGGCATCGACATGATCGCCGGCCCGTCGGAGATCCTGGTCGTCGCCGATGGCGACAACGACCCGGCCTGGATCGCCGCCGACCTGCTGTCGCAGGCCGAGCACGACGCATCCGCGCAGTCCATCCTGATCACCGACGACGCCGACTTCGGCCGCCGCGTCATGACAGCGGTCGAAGGATTGCTGGCCACCCTGCCGCGCGCCGACATCGCCCGCGCGAGCTGGCAGGCCCACGGCGCGGTCGTCGTCGTGCCCTCGCTCGACGCGGCGCCCGACCTGATCGACCGCATAGCCCCCGAGCACCTTGAGCTGGCGGTGGCCGACCCCGACGCCCTGGCCGCGCAGGTGCGCAACGCGGGCGCCATCTTCCTCGGGCGATACACCCCGGAGGCCGTCGGGGACTATGTCGGCGGGCCCAATCACGTGCTGCCGACGGCGCGCAGCGCGCGCTTCTCGTCGGGCCTGGGAGTCATCGACTTCCTGAAGCGGACCTCGCTGCTCGGCTGCGATGCCGACGCCTTGCGCGCCATCGGGCCGGCGGCGGTGAGCTTGGCCGAGGCCGAGGGATTGGGCGCGCATGGCCTGTCGGTGGCGCTGCGGCTCAACCTCGGACGGGGGCGATGACACCGCACGCCCACGGACAGACCCTTATCGACATTCAGCTTGACGAACGCACGGTGGTCCGCCGCAGGCCGGAGGTGGAACATGAGCGCGCAGTCGCCATCTACGACCTGCTGGAGGAGAACTATTTCGCGCCGGTCGGCGACTTCGTCGGCCCCTACAGCCTGCATCTAAGCCTCGAGGAAAACCGACTGCTGTTCGACGTCCGCACCCGCGACGACCAACCCCTGTGCAAGATCCAGCTTCCGCTGAAGCCCTTCCAGTCTCTGGTAAAGGACTATTTCATGGTGTGCGAGACCTATTACACCGCCATCAAGAAGGCTTCGCCGTCGAAGATCGAGGCCATCGACATGGGGCGGCGCAGCCTGCACAACGAGGGCTCGGAGCTGTTGCGCGAACGGCTGGCCGGCAAGATCGACGTCGACTTCGACACCGCGCGCCGCCTCTTCACCCTGATCTGCGTCCTCCACATCCGGGGGTGAGCGGCCTTGCGCGAACTGCCCTCAGCAGTGCTGTTCGCATGCACGTTGAACGCGGTGCGCTCGCCGATGGCCGAAGCGATCATGAAGCACTTCCACGGCCGGCGGGTCTTTGTCGATTCGGTCGGGCTGAGACGCGGCGAGCCCGACCCCTTCATGGCAGCCGTGATGGACGAGATCGGCATCGACATGTGCGCTTTCCGCGCCAAGACCTTCGACGATCTCGAGGACGAAAGCTTCGATCTGGTCGTATCGCTGTCGCCGGAGGCGCAGCACCGGGCCGTCGAACTCACCCGCACCTCGGCCTGCGAGGTGGAGTTCTGGCCGACCTTCGACCCAACGATCATCGAAGGCAATCGCGAGACTCGCCTCCAGGCGTATCGCGAAGTCCGGGACGGCCTGATGGCGCGCATCCTCGAGCGTTTTCCGCTGCCGAAGGTCGCCCCGACGTGACGCGCCAAGGGCGCTAGCGTGCGGATGGGAAAGGAGGAAATCTCTTGACCCGGCCGACTTTGCGCCGCACTTATCTTGCGCATCGATTAGCCGTGGAGGTCCGATGGCCAAAGAAGACGTCATCGAGTTTTCCGGAACTGTGACCGAATTACTGCCCAACGCAATGTTCCGCGTAAAACTCGACAACGATCACGAGATCCTCGCCCACACCTCGGGCAAGATGCGCAAGAACCGGATCCGGGTGCTGGCTGGCGACCGGGTGAACGTCGAAATGACGCCCTACGATTTGACCAAGGGCCGCATCACCTTCCGCTTCAAATAGCCGCCGACCGCCGTGGCGGATTTCAAACACACCCCGTTGGTGCTCGCCTCGGCCTCGCCCCGGCGACTCGAACTTCTCAGACAGATCGGCATGGCGCCCGACCGCGTGGCGCCGGCGGACGTGGACGAAACCCCGCGCCGGCACGAACTGCCCGGACCGCATGCCCGGCGTCTGGCCGAAGAGAAGGCGCGCGCGGTGCTTGCCGATTTCCCAGGCAGCTACGTGCTGGCCGCCGACACGGTGGTCGCCTGCGGGCGCCGCATTCTCCCGAAGGCGGAGACCGAGGCCGAGGCGCGAGCCTGCCTGGAACTGCTGTCGGGCCGACGCCATCGGGTCTTCGGCGGCGTCTGCGCCATCGCCCCGGACGGAAGGGCGGGGCACCGCCTGGTCGCCACCGTGGTTGAATTCAAGCGCCTCTCCGCCTCCGAACTCGACGCCTACCTCGCGGGCGGCGAATGGCGCGGCAAGGCCGGGGGCTACGCCATTCAGGGGCGCGCCGCGGTATTCGTCAGTTTCCTCGGCGGTTCCTATTCCAACGTCGTCGGGCTTCCCCTGTACGAGGTCAACAACCTTCTCGAGGGCCTCGGCTACCGGCGTGGCGGCGATGGCCGCAGTTGAGGTCGTCGTCTCGCCGGGCCCCGGCGAGACGCGGCTGGCCGTTCTGGAAGACGGCCTAGTGGTGCAGATCGTGATTGCCCGCAGCGGAGCCGGAACGGGCAGCGTGTGGCTGGGGCGGATCGTTCGAGCGGAGCGCGGCCTCGGCTTCGTCGACATCGGCGGGACGCGCCCGGGCGTCGCCTTCGCCAAGGGACTTGCCGAAGGCCAATCGGTTCTCGTGCAGTGCGTCGTCGAGGCCCGCGCCGACAAGGGGCCCGAGTTGAGCATCAAACCCTCGCTGGCCGGACGGATGGTCGCCTATACGCCGGCCGCGCCGGGCGTGGCGGTGTCCAGGCGCATTTCCGACCTGGCGGAACGCGAACGTCTGCTGGCGGCGGCACGGGCGCACGCCGCCCCGGACGAAGGGGTGGTGGTCCGCACCCAGGCGGTCGGAGCAGCCACCGCCGCGCTGGCCGAGGATCTCGGCGCGTTGCGCGCCGCCTGGCGGGACATCCAGGCCCGCGCCGCCGCGACGCAGCCGCCGGCCCTGCTCTGGGAGCCCGACCCGCTGGACCGGATTCTGGCCGACCTTCCCAACGTCCGGGCGATCATCGTCGACGACGACGCCGCCTTCGCCGCGGTCCGCCGGCGGTTCCCCGAACTTGCCGCGCGTCACCGTGACGGCTCGGCCTTCGCCGCTTATGGTATCGACGACACCCTCTCCGAGGCCCTCGAGCCGCGCGTGTCCTTGCCCTCGGGCGGCAGCCTCGTCATCGAGGAGACGACGGCGCTGACGGCGATCGACGTCAACAGCGGCGGCGGCAAGGCCGGCGACGCCAACCGCGAGGCGGTTGCCGCGATCGCCCGCCAGCTTCGCCTGCGCAACCTCTCCGGCCACATCGTCGTCGATTTCATACCGGAACGCGGCCGGGAGGCGCGGCGAGGGCTGATTGAAGCCATGCGCCGAGCGGTGGCATCCGATCCGGTGCCCACCCATGTGGTTGGAACGTCGCCCCTGGGTCTGGTCGAGATGACGCGGGAACGCCGGCGGGCGTCGCTGAGCGAATTGATGCTCGAGACGACGCGCAACCTCACCGCCGAGGCGCTAGCCCTGGAGGCGTTGCGTCGGCTGGTGCGCGAATCGGGCGGCCATGGCGCGCCGACGATCACCGCCGCGCCCGAGGTCACCGAGGCGCTGCGCCGGTTGCCACAGGCGATGGGCGCGGCCGCCGACCGTATCGGGCGGATGCCGGTGCTGCGCGGCGAAGCCGGCCGGGGGCGGGACGACATCGACATCACATGGGCTTGATGAGAATGGCGGACGACATCGCACGCATCGCCGACCGGCGGAAAAAGGTTAAGGCTTGTCCGATCTGCGGCAAACCTTCGGCCGAACGCTATCGCCCCTTCTGCTCGGCGCGCTGTGCCGACGTCGACCTGAACCGCTGGCTGGGTGGCGTGTACGCCATTCCCGGCCGCGAGGACGAGGAACCCAGCGCCGGCGAGGACGGCGAGGACGGGGCCTGAAATTCCTCGAACCGCGCCCGGCGCGGGCTGGACAGCCCCCCCGTTTTCTTTTATAAGCGGCCCTCTCGCCGCAAGCGGCCTGTGCCCAGGTAGCTCAGTTGGTAGAGCACGTGACTGAAAATCACGGTGTCGGTGGTTCGATTCCGCCCCTGGGCACCATCGTAAGCCCCTGAAAGGCAAACGCCTTTTGGGGGCTTTCCAATTTTGGGGCCGACTACTGGCGGGCTTCGGGGTAACATATGGGGTAACAAGCGGCTTCTGGGTAGCGGCGGCGCCCTGCCCGGCCGGAAGGCTGTTACCCCGAACGGCCCGGGGTAACAGCCCCCCTGAAATACCTGTCCCAGGCTGTCCCGCTCACTGTCCCGCACTTTCCCAAGGGGGTGGGACACCTCAACACAAGCTATTCTGCGGCTTTCATCGAAAGTGTCCCGCTGTCCCATTTTCCTGGGGGTGGGACAGTGGGACAGCAAAAACCCCGCCGACGTCGCCGCAGGCGGAGCTTGAGGTGGTGGGGTGAACGATCAGGCGGGATACTGCCTCAGCGGCAGTACGACGCCTCCCGATGAAGGTGCGGAGGGCCGCGCCCGATACCGCGCGA
This sequence comes from Rhodospirillales bacterium, assembly GCA_019455065.1. GTDB lineage: Bacteria > Pseudomonadota > Alphaproteobacteria > Rhodospirillales > Magnetospirillaceae > JACFNC01. The sequence continues at coordinate 82,292 of JACFNC010000004.1, read as the reverse complement.
CTGCCGAGCGGAACCAAGCCAAGGCTTCCGCCTCGCCGGGAACCCAGCCGTTTGACACGCGCACCAGAAAGCTATGCATGGCCCGGCGCTCCGCCGCATCGGCCGCGCGATACCACTTTAGCAGCCGAGCCTCGTTGTTGGGACCGGCGGAGGGGATGGGCGCGCTCATCACAACTGCCCTCCCGCATGGCCGCGTGAGGCCGAACGCGTCTCGAGGTCGGCGAGGCCATCCACGATCGAGGTCGCCAGCGAGCGCATGAATTCGGTCACGCTCTCGTTGCCGCCCAAGAGTTCGGATAGCCGCCGCGCCTTCCACAGCACCCCGGCCGGGGTGTGAGCGGCCCGCTCGACGATTTCCTGCTCGGTATAGCTCGCCAACTCACTCAACCGCCCTATCTCAGGCCCGGACGCCTTATCGAGGTCGCGGCGGATCGCCGCGAGGCGCTCGATCTCATTGAAGAGTATGCGGTCGGCGTCGGCGTCCTCGGCTCGCATAATCCACGCTTCGAGATCGGAGCGCGCGCCTTCGGCAAGCACGTAGTCCAGCACCGCGGCGGGGTAGGTGGGCTCCAAGTGCGTCCGGATACGGCCGCACAGGATGCGCAGCTTCTCCAGAACCTCATGCGGTGTCGCGGCGTGAGACTGGGCAATGCCTTGAACAATGTCGGACTCGTCGTCGAGGCGCTTGGCCATTTCCTCGTCGGTGAGGCCACTGTGGCACCAGCACCGCATGGTGACGTGGCGCAGTTGGGCCGCAGCCCTCGAAACAAAGGTGTCGGTATTCTGCTGGGTGAGCGTGTATTTGGTGGCGGGTATGGCGCGCGGTTCCCCGTGCGGCGTAGAATGGCTGGTAGCCATGCCGGACTCCTCTCAGTCTGGTTTCGGTCAGGCCGGGCGTCGGGCTCCTACCCCCAACGTCCGGCCGTCGCTATTGCGATGGCATTAAAAGTGCCATATGCTCTCCGACCAGTCAACGGCCATTAGTCACCAAGGGTGCCATGACCATATCACCCGCACAGTGCCGCGCGGCTCGCGGCTTGCTCGGATGGAGCCAAGATGAACTTACGGTGGCGACTGGGGGTGGGGTAGCCAAGCGCTCGCTGATCCGGTTCGAGCAGGGGGCGACGTCACCTCAACCCCGCACCATTGACGCCATCCGCTCCGCCCTGGAAGCGGCGGGGGTCGAGTTCATCCCCGAGAACGGCGGCGGGCCGGGGGTGAGGCTGAGAGGCCGGGAAACCTGATGGGAATTCGGTACCCGGTCGCACCAGGAACGATCCTCCTTTGCGACTACGATTCGGGCTTTCGGGCGCCTGAGATGGTGAAGAGGCGCCCCGTGGTGGTAGTGTCGCCGCGACTGCCGCGACGGGATCAACTCTGCACGGTCGTTCCCCTCAGCACCACGCCACCCGCCCGGGACGTGCCCTATGTTTGCCTGATCGAATTGCTCGATCCGCTCCCCGCACCCTTCACCGCAACGAGGGTATGGGCGAAGGCCGACATGCTGGCGACTGTCTGTTTCGACCGCCTCGACCTGTTTCGGACCGCCCGCGATCCCTCGGGGCGCCGCGCCTACCTGCGGCCGTCCCTCCGGTCGGAAGACCTGCACCGGGTGAGGGCCTGCATTCTGCATGCGATCGGCTGGCACGACTTGACGCAGGGCGATCCGTAGAGCATGTTCAGAGGCGATTGCTGGCGGCTAAGGCCGTTCAGCCTCAAGACCACCTTCGGGTGGCGGGCTCCACCTGGCGATTCCAAGCTGAGTGGGGCCCTCGTCTTTTCTGCTACCCCGTTTTGCGCAATCCCAACCGACGGCCAACCGGCCACCGGATGGCAAGGCCGTTGGTGGCCCACCAAGCGCAGTAAGAGCCCATGAAAATGCAACAACAGGGGCGGCAGCCCAGCCTTCCGACTGCCGCCCTCCTGTTCGTACCTCTGGCCCTGCTACGCGGCGATGAGCTGCAGCTTGATCGCTTCGGAATTGGCGACCGCGCCGCCGACGCGCCGGCGGGCATAGAGCAGCACCTTGGGCTTGGCGGAGAAAGGATCGCGGAGCAAGGTCATGATCTTCTTTTCCACGATGAGGTAGGCGCGCTTCCAGTCCGCCAGGGCGATTGGAAGCGTACCGGCGCCGATGCCCGGCATATTTTCGTCGAACGCGACCGGCAGGCCCAGCAGCGTCGGCGGCACACCGGCGGCGGAGGAATTGCGCCACAAGTAGTCGCCATTGCCGTCCTTTAGCTTGTCGACGGCGTTGGCGGTGCTGGAGGCCATCACCCAAGCCGCTTGCGCCCGGTAAGGCGACCGCATCGCCCAGTACAGATCCCGAAGGCCGTCGGCGGTGACGGTCGAGGCGGCGCCGCTGTTAACGTGCTGCAGGGTACCCCAGGACCTGGACGCGTCGGCGTCGGCCGAAGTCGGGTATGCAAGGAAGCCGCGAGGCTTCCTGATGCCGTTTCCGGTGACGAACGCCTCGCCCTCCTTCCGGGCGAACCGGTCGGCGATCTTGCCGTCGGCCCAGGCGCCGATATCGCGGTCGGCGTCTTCGAGAAGGCGTTGCGACAGCGGGTAGTTCACGAACATCTCGTCGCAGGGAACCCGGAGCATGCCGAGCTGTGCGGTCTCGGTCTCGTCACGGGCCTCCAGTTCACCGACCCATTCCGCCTGGACGTCATCGTTGTCGACCGGCTCTTCCCAGGCATCGCCGACGCTGAACACCTCGACTCGCGCCAGCTGGCGGATCGGCGACTGATCGAACAGCTTCTGAGTCATGCTCGCCGACATGGTCGCGGGCACGAGATAGCCGCCGTCCGGGTCGGAGCCGACGCGCATGGTCTTCAGCTCGGCATCGTCGCCGTTGCGGATGTAGGCGCCGAACGCCTTGTACTCGGACGCAAGCTGACTGCCGCCGATCCCGCCGGCCGGCCGCGGCCCCATGATGGGGAGTCGCCCCAGCTTCACCTCCATCTGCTCCCGGGCCTCGCGCTCGTTCGCAAGCTGGTGCTCCAGAGCCTTCACCCTTTCGTCCTGCCGCGCGACGAAGGTCTTGAACTCGACGGTGATGTTTTCGACCGCCTCGCGGACGTTGCTCATTCCGAAACTTGTCATGGGCTGGTCACTCCTTGCTGGTCTTCTTGGCATGGTCCGCGAATGCGGCGGCGGCGGCTTCACCCTCCGGCGAGCCGTCGCGCCAAGCTGCCTTGGGCTCTCCGGTCTGGGACAGATTTAGTGCGAGCTGGGCGAGCCCCCCAGACGACATTTCAAACCAGTCCCGCCCGGTCGACGTGCGGAAACCGGCGGCCGCAGCGCGATCGAAGCTGTTGTAGCCGTATGTGAAAACCTCGGGCTGACCGTAGGGGGTCTTGCGGTGGATTTCGGCCAAAGGCCAAGTGCGGCAGATGCGAACACTGGTCACGCCGGACGTCCACTCGGGGTCGGCAAGCATCACTGCCAAGGCCTCCGCCAGCGTCTCCGCGCCGCAGAAGCCGTCGTGCGGATCGCCGCTCACAGGACCGACGCCGGCCCACTGCACCACCTTCAGCGGTGCTTCGGCCGGCCTTTCGACGATCGCGACTGCCAAAAGCATGCTGGCCGCGTGCTCCGGTGTGACGTCGACCGCCCCGAATCCTTTGCCGCCCGTCGGCAGCAGATTGACGCCACGTAGCGCCCGCGCTGTGTGATCCAGCATGGCCGCGCTCCGCGGTGTGTGATTTTCCAGATACCGTTCCAGTTGCTTTGGGTTCATCGGAGGTCCTCGGGTTCCAAGCTGATGGCACGGTATCACCATATCGAGCATTGCGCAATATGTGTTGACTTGCGTATCAGCCGGTCTCACCATATTGCGCATATCTCGATATGAGGAGGCCCGCTATGAAGATCATCCGCATCCGCGAAGTCAGTGACCGGACAGGCCAGAGCAAACCGACCATCTATCGCCGCATCGCAGCCGGCGACTTCCCGAAGCCGGTCAAGCTCGGCCCCGCGTCCGTCGGCTGGCTCGAATGCGAAATCGACGACTGGATCAAAGCCCGCGCCGACGCCCGCGGCGGTGCGGCTTAGATGGCGGCCCTCTATCTCGCTCGCCGCTTCGGCATCACGCTGGCGCGTACCCGCCTTCTCGCCAGCCTCGCCGGCCTGGGAGGCGCCGAATGAATGCCGAAGCCATCGCCAAGGCCCTGGGAGGCCGGAAGGCGGGCGGCGCCTGGTCCTGCCGCTGCCCCGCGCATGACGACCGCAATCCGTCGCTGGTGATCAGCGATGGCAACAAGGGACTACTGGTTCACTGCTATGCGGGCTGCGAACCTATCGACGTCCTCTCGGCCTTGCGGCGGCTGCGCCTGGTCGATGGCCGCCCGCTTGAGCAACCGCGCCACCGCCACATCGAGCACCGCGACGACGATGCCCAGCGCACCGCCGTCGCGCAACGTATCTGGCGGGAGTCCAAGCCGGCCGAACGGTCGCCCGCCGCCGCGTACCTCGGCAATCGCGGCTACTGCGGCCCCATCCCGCCGACGATCCGCTATCATCCCAGCCTGAAGCACTCCGCAACCGGCCTCCTGCTGCCGTGCATGGTGGCGGCGGTGACGGTGGCGCCCGACTGCAGGGTGGTCGCGGTGCACCGCACATTCCTTCTCGCCGATGGCCGCGGTAAAGCGCCGGTGACACCCGACAAGATGATGCTCGGCCCCTGTGGCGGCGGCGCCGTCCGCCTCGCTCCGGCCGGTCCCACCATGATCGTGTGCGAGGGCCTCGAAACCGGGCTGAGCCTTCTCGCCGCCACGGGGCTGCCGGTGTGGGCGGCGCTGTCGGCCGGCGGTGTCGAGAGCCTGGTCCTGCCTCCCCTGCCCCTGGCTGGCGAGGTGGTGATTGCCGCCGACAACGACGCCAGCGGCCGGGGCCAGCGCGCCGCGGAGGTCGCCGCCGCTCGCTTCCATGCCGATGGCCGCCGCGTCCGGATCGCCCTGCCGCCCGAACCGGGGCAGGACTTCAATGACCTGATGATGGGGTGCGGCTGATGGGCGCTGAACCGGTCAAGGCCATCGTGGAAGCAGCGGAGGTGTTCCAGCCCAAGCGCCGGCTGAAGACGCTATCGCTGGACAGCTTCCTGAGACTGGACATCCCGCCGCGCGAGTTGGTCCTGGCGCCCATCATCCCCACCCAGGGGCTCGCGATGCTGTATGCCGCGCGCGGCGTGGGCAAAACCCATGTCGGCCTCGGCATCGCCTATGCGGTGGCGACCGGCGGGGAGTTCCTGCGTTGGAAGGCGCCGCTGCCCCGCCGAGTCTTGATCATTGATGGCGAGATGCCGGCCGCGACGATGCAAGAACGGCTTGCCGCGATCGTCACTGCCACGAGCCTGGAACCGCCGGCGCCCGACTACCTGCGCATCATCAGCCCGGATCTGCAGGACGATCCGATTCCCGACCTGTCGACCGTCGAGGGCCAAAACGCCGTCGACGAACATCTCGACGGGATTGAGTTGGTGATCCTCGACAACCTCAGCACCCTTTGCCGCTCCGGGCGCGAGAACGAGTCGGAAAGCTGGGTTGGCGTCCAGGAATGGCTACTCGCCTTGCGGCGCCGCGGGCTGTCGGTCCTCATCGTTCACCATGCCGGCAAGGGCGGCGCCCAGCGCGGCACCAGCAAGCGGGAAGACATCCTCGATACTGTGTTGAACCTGCGGCGCCCCGACGACTACAGCGCCACCGAAGGCGCCCGCTTCGAGGTTCACATCGAGAAGGGCCGCGGCATCACCGGCGACGACGCCAAGCCGTTCGAGGCCAAGCTGATGGTGGTCAATGGCGCCGCGGTGTGGTCGACCCGCGACCTTGAGGACGTGAAGCTCCACCGCGCCGCCGACCTGTTCCGGGACGGCACAAGCGTCCGCGACGTCGCCGACGAACTCGGCATCAGCAAATCGGCCGCGGGACGGCTGCGGGACAAGTGCAAGGCGGGAGGCCTGATCGATGATTGAGCCTCAGCGGGACACCTCGTGGGACACCAGCGGGACAACCGGCCTCAAGGCCTTGGCGCGCAGAGTCTTGGAGCGGGACAGAGCGCGGGACACTGTGCGGGATGCCTCGGACTGGAATCGCTCGAAAAACGTCCCACTGTCCCACCCCCAGGAAAATGGGACAGCGGGACAATATGCCGGAAACCCGCAGCACGCCTCGGCTTGCGCTGTCCCACCCCCTTGGGACAGTGCGGGACACCTTGCGGGACACTCCCCCGCAACTGCTGCCATGATCGATCGCGCCCGCGCCGGCGCCGCCGCCTATGCGGCCTGGCTTGAGGCCGGCGGGGACGGTGGTGATGAAGACCGCCGGCTATGCGCCGCCGCGCTCGCTGCCGATCGCCTGCCGCAGCCCTGAGGGGTGGGGGGTTCCGATCTCTGGGGCTTTTGGGGGCTGGGACCGGCCGGGGCTTTTGCATTCAGCACCGCGAAATTGAAGGAAAAGTGGGTTCGCTTTTGGCCCTCAGCCCCGCGCTTCATCCAGGCGCACCACATTCGTCGGCTTGCTCGTGTTGATGATGCTTTCAAGCTTCACCGCCCAGGCCTCCAGCGCACGCCGCTTCTCGGGGAGATAGCTGTGCCGGTCATAGACCGTCGCTGTGACGCCCTTGGGCGCATGGTTCAACACACGGCCGATGTGATCCAGCGGAATGCCCAGCTCTGCCAAACCGGTTGCCACCGTGCGCCGCAGATCATGTAGTTGCCATTGCGGCATGGGCTCGCGCTCTTGCTTCGCGCGCGCCTCATTGACGGCAGCCTCGGCCCGCAGCTTCGCCCGGGAATACCCGGAGGCGAAAGACCGGCCGGCGGTGGTGGTGAAGACGTACTCCGTCGCTCCCGCTCCCAGGGCCTTCCGCTCCACGTCGGAGAGGCGCGGAAGGCCCCCGAGGATATCCAGCGCTGCCGAGGGAAGCGGCACCACATGCGTCCTGTGCGCCTTCGTCAGCTCGCGCGGCAAGGTCCACTCGGCCCGGTCAAGGTCAACATCCTGCCACCGCATCTCAGCCACCTCGTTACGGCGCTGGCCCAAAAGCAGCAGCAGCTTGAACATGGGGCCGAAGGGATAGCGCAGGCCATCGAACACCGGCCACAACTCGGCTATCTCGGTGTCCGACAAGTCGCGCTCGCGCGCCTCTTCCTTGCCGGCCGGGGGCTTCACATGGGCTGCAAAGGATGCCTCCAGGATGCCGCGCTCCACGCACCAGTTGCCCAGCTTGCGGAGATGGGCCAACACCCGATTCGCCATGATCGGCATGTCGCGCTCGACCAGATCGTCCAAGAGGTCCATCAGGTCCCGCCTGCCTATGGCGGTGATCGGCCGGCGCCCCCACTTCGGCGTGACGTGGCGCTTGAAAATGGCCTCCGTCTGAGCCCACGAACGGGTGTTGCGCTTCGCGTACTTCTCGATGAACTCGGCAGCCACGGTGTCGACGGTGTTCCGCCGCCGCGTTTCGGCCGCCACCAGTATCTCCGCCTCTTCCTCCCGCGGGTCGCCACCACGATCGATGATGCCTACATAGCGGTCGGCCTTCTCGCGGGCCTTGGCCAGCGAGAGAGTCGGGTATTCGCCTAGGGTAAACCGGACGAGCTGTTTGTCACCGATCTTCAGGCGCTTCATCAGCACCCACGCCCGGCCACCCTTGGACGTAACGCGGAGTCCAAATCCGGGTGTCGTCTGGTCCCATAGCTCGATCCGGCCAGTCGCCGGAGGCTTCACCTTCTCGATAGCGGTGGCGGTCAGGATCCTGGCCTTACTAGTCATGGTGCGCCCTCCGGGGTAACAACGGGGTAACAAGATGCTCGCGCTTGCCTGGTTACCCCTGAGACAGAATGATACCGCTAATCCAGCGTCTTTGCACTGATTTCGGCATAATCGGCACATGATCTGAGACGACATAAGAAGGCCTGAAACGCCCTGTTACGTGACTGAAAATCACGGTGTCGGTGGTTCGATTCCGCCCCTGGGCACCATCGTAAGCCCCTGAAAGGCAAACGCCTTTTGGGGGCTTTCCAATTTTGCCCCCTTTCCTGTCAGGCGACGGTACGGACGCGACATCACAGGTCGCCCAGTCTTCCACGCTTTTCCCGTTTCCGTTGATTCTTGGAATGTTACAGCGCGTCCAAAGACCATTCGCATATTGACGAAGCGGGCTTAAGGGCATTACGCGAAAGGGGCACTACCGTTTCGCGCCTTTCAGGAGCGTCTCCGCCTGCTGTAATAGCCGAAAGGGAGAAAACGCAATGATAGGAGCCCGCGCGCGATCGCATCGGCTGGCATTGGCCGTCATCGGCGCTTCCCTGGCCGCCGCGGTGCTCGCGCTGCTCTTCGCCGTACAACGCCAGCACCAGCATGCCATCGAGGCGGAGCAGGCCAGGCTGGCCACGGCCGCCCAGGTGGTCGAAGAGCACATGCAGGGCGTCATTCTTGCCGTCGACAACCTTTTGCGGCAGGTGATCGAGGATATCCAACGCACCAGCGACGGCCAGCCGGACGACACGCCTCATAGCCGCCGCATCCTGGCGGAAGCCGGCCGCCTGCTGCCGGGCGTGGGCGTTTTGTTCCTCATCGACGCCCGCGGTTACACGGCCGCCTCCTCGGTAAAGGAGCCCCTACCCAAAACCGACCTCGCCGACCGCCAGTACTTCAAGGACCTGGCCTTCGGTCATGAAGGCCTCCATATCGGACGCGCCATCCAGGGACGGGTTCTCCCGGCCAACTATTTCACCGCGGCAAGGGCACTGCGGAGCGGTGATGGCGGTTTCCGCGGCGTCATCGTGGCCGGCATCGACATCGCCTTTGCCGAGCGCTTCTACAATTCCCTCGATCTCGGCCCAGAGGGCATCGTCGGCGTCTATCGCACCGACGGCACCGGCGTCGTGCGCCATCCTTTCGACGAGCGGTTTCTGTCGGCCTCGGTGCCAACCGATGTGGGCGGCATGTTTGCTGCCGGGCGTCTGGGCACCCTGTTTCACGCCTCGCCGGTGGACGGCGTGGAGCGCCTCATCGCCTACCGGGAAATTCCCGGACTCCCGCTCTACGTCGTGGTCGGCAAGACCGCGGCCGACATCCTGGCGATATGGCGGCGCGAAACTTGGAGCATGGCTGCCCTGGCCGGCATGTTCCTGGCCGTCATCGCCCTGCTGACGGTCGTCATGCTCCGGGGCTTTCGGCGCGAAGAGAGGATTCAGGAGGCGCTGGCGAGTAGCAACGAACGGATGAATCTGACTCTTCGAATGGTCCCCGTGACATTGGCGGAGCTTGATCGGGAGCTTCGATATACGTGGCTCGTCAACCCGCTAACGCGCATTCCCGCCGAGCAATTCCTGGGCAAGACGCAGCGCGATCTCATCGGGCCGGGCGGCCGCGAACTTGACAAGGCGCGTCGCGAAGTCCTGCGCACCGGAAAACCCCGGCGCCTCGAAACCGCCCTGCGCTTCGCCGACGGCGTCATCCGGCATGTGGACGCCATTGTCGAGCCGCGGAAAAACGACAAGGGGAACGTCGTCGGGCTGCGCAGCGCATTGATCGACGTGACCGAACGCGTCCACGAGCGACAGGAGTTGATCGAGGCCAAGGCGGCCGCCGACAAGGCAAGCCAGGCAAAGTCCAGGTTCATGGCCGCCGCCAGCCACGACCTGCGCCAGCCGCTGCAGGCCCTGCGGCTTTATCTGGAGGTCTTGGCGGGCCAGTTGGCGGGTCGCCTGCAAACGAGCGCGATCGACCATGCCCGTGAGGCGATGGTGAGTGTCGAGCGCCTGCTCGGGGCGTTGCTCGACATGTCGCGTCTGGAGGCCGGACTCATCAAGCCGGAGATACGGGAAGTGCCCATGGCCGATCTGGTCGCCCCGGTGATCATGGACTGCGAAGCCCAGGCGGCGGAGAAGGGTCTCAAGCTGCGCTGGCGGGCATGTCGGCGGCCGGTCTCGACCGATCCGGTGCTGTTCCAGCGCATATTGCGCAATCTTGTGGTCAACGCCATCCGCTACACGCGGCAGGGGGGAATTCTGGTCGGCTGTCGCCGCCGCGGCCGGATGGCGCACATCGAGGTCTGGGACACCGGCGTCGGCATCCCGGCAGACCAGTTGCCCTTGATCTTCGATGAGTTCTATCGGACGCCGGATGCCGAGGGGGCGTGCAACGGTGGCCTGGGGCTCGGCCTGTCCATCGTCCAGCGCACCGCGCAACTGCTGGACCATGCCCTGGAGGTGCGCTCCCGCCCCGGCTGCGGCACGGTGTTTTCCGTAGCGCTGCCGCTGGTCGACGCCGACGCGCTCGTGCCATCCGGCCCGGTCAGCGCCTGACGAGGTTATTCCAGCCCTTCGGCAAGCTGGGGGGCGACGCCGCAGCTTCCGTCATCGGCCAGCGCTGCCGCGACGACCGCGGCCCCATCGTAGGTCGGGAACGCGGGAGCCGGTCGATCCGGCAGCAGCGGCAGGACGAGCAGGGCGGCCAGCGCCGCCAGCGGACCCAGGGCCTCGGATCGCGTGATCGACATCGCTGCCCCCTTGTCTTCTCGACGATCCGCAGCCTAGCCGCCGGCCGCCCGCGGGGGCAATTCACCGGGAGGGATAGCAGGACGCCCACACGGCATAGGGCCGCTGCCGCCCGGTCTAACCCTGATGCTGTGGTTTGCGCAGGAAGGAAAGAAGCACGATGGCCAAGCCCGCCATCGCGGTCGCCAACCAGTAGCTGCCCGAGAAGCTGCCGCTGCGCTCGGCCAGGATGCCGGCCATGCCCGGTCCCACGATCTGGCCGACGCCGAAAAGGAAGGTGATGAGGCCGAAGGCGGCGGCGGCCCGTTCCGGCCCCACGTAATCGCCCGCCGCCGCGGCCATGATGCCGGGCACGCTCCAGGCCACCAGACCGTAGAGGGCGATGGAGGCGTAGATGAAGAGATTGGGCAGTTCGGCCGCCATCAGCGCATAGGCCGTCATCTGCATGCCGAAGGCCAATGCCAGGGCCAGCTTGCGGCCGATGCGGTCCGAAAGGGCGCCGAACGCCGGCCCCGAGAACAGGCTGAGGAACCCGACCCAGGCCCAGAACTGGCCGGCCGTCGCCTCCGAGAAGCCGCGCTCTTGAACCAGGGTGGTGACGATGAAGGTGGCGTAGATGACATAGGTGAAACCGAACAGGAAGTACACGATGCCGAGATGGATCAGCACCCCCCGCGCGGCCTTCACGCCCATGGCCGGCGCCGGCGCGCGCGTGCCGCCGGCGGCGTTGGCGGACGCCGGCATGTCGCCCCCGACCGGCTTCAGTCCCTTCTCCGCCGGCCGGTCACGCAACAGCGCATAGGCGACGGCGGCGACGGCCAACGACAGGGCGCCGAGAACCGCCCAACTCGTCCGCCATCCCTCGGCGCCCACCGCGCCGTTGATGGCGGGAATGGCGAATCCCGTGAAGACGATGGCGAAACCGCTGCCGATCACCATGTAGCCGGCGGCCCGCCCGCGAAACCGCCGGGCGAACCAGTGAGTGACCAGGCTCATCGTCGGCACGTTGGCCGCGCCGCTGCCGATCCCTGTCAGAAAGTAAAGCAACAGGATCGGCAGAAACCCCGACGAGCGGCTGACCAGGATCATCGACCCGGCAACCAGCAACAGGCCGATGGCGATGGTCCGCCGCGCGCCCAGCCGCGCCACCATGGGGCCGGCCATCAGCACCGCCGCCAGATAGCCGACGAAATTGCCGGTGCTGATGAACCCCATCTCGTCATAGCTGAGAGCCAGCGAGGCGCCCATGGACGGCAGCAGCATGCCCAGGGCGAATCGCCCGAGCCCAAGGCAGCAGAAAACGGCAAGCGTGCCGGTGGCGACGATGACCCAGCCGTAGTGTAGCCCTTGCGCCCCCGCTTCGGCCCCGCTCTCCGCCTCGCGCATATCCTTTCCTTCGCCCCGTCTCTCGCCGCTGCCGGACCCTACACGCCCCCTGGCCGGGTTTCCAGAGGCGTTCCTCCAACCCTGGGGAGTTTGATTCCGGGCGAACACGCCAAGGAGTGTCCGTTCGCCCTATTGGCAGGCGGGCCCGGTAATCCCATGTCTTTGTTCGAAATGCGAACTGAATTGCGTCTGATTATCCATTTGGATTTCTCTTTCGGCCGGCTTCCAGCCGGGCCGGCGGAATCGACAGGGGAATGAATGCCGATGACTTCCACGATCCGCAGGGCGTTCGGGGCCTCCGCCGCGGCGATGCCGTTCTTGCCACAATGCGCGTTTGCCCAGGAGCGGCAGCCCTGGCCGTGGCAGATCGATTTCCAGGCGGCCGCCTCGCCGACCATGGAGCGCATCGCCGCCCTGACGCTGTCCATCAACCTGATCATCGTGGCCATCGTGGTGCTGGTGACCGCGCTGGTCGTCTACGCCGCCTGGCGCTTCCGGGCAAGCCGGAACCCCAATCCGGCCCGCTGGACCCACAACACGCGGCTTGAGATCGCCTGGACCACGATACCCGTCATCATCTTGCTGGCGATCGCTTTCCCGTCCTTCCGCCTGCTTTATTTCATGGACCGCGTGCAGGAAGCCGACATGACGCTGAAGGTGACCGGGCATCAGTGGTACTGGTCCTACGAGTACCCGGACCACGGCTTCACGTTCGACGCCCTCATGGTCCAGCCCGAGGAAACCAAACCGGGACAGCCGCGGTTGCTGGCCACCGACAACCCGGTCGTGCTGCCCGTCGGTGTTCCCATCCGCATCCAGCTGACCGCCGACGACGTCATCCACAGCTGGGCGGTGCCCGCCTTCGGAATCAAGACCGACACCGTTCCCGGGCGCCTGAACGAAACCTGGGTACAGGTCGACCAACCCGGAATCTACTACGGCCAGTGCTCGGAACTGTGCGGGGTCAACCACGCCTTCATGCCGGTGATGATCAGGGCCGTGCCGAAAGCCGAATTCGACGAATGGGTTTCGCAGGCCAAACAACAATTCGCCCGGCAGGGCGAGCGGCAGATTGCCGAGGCCGAGGCCGGCGGCGCCGATCGAGGAGTGAGATGAGATGGCACTAGCAACGACGGCAAATCACGCCGAGCACGCCGCCCCGCACGGCTGGCGGCGCTGGCTGTTCTCGACCAACCACAAGGACATCGGGACGATGTACATCGTCTTCTCGGTGATCACCGGCCTGATCGGCGGGGCGATGTCCGTCTACCTGCGCATGGAGCTGCAGCAGCCGGGCATCCAGTACGTCGGCGACGATTTCCAGTTCTACAACGTCATCCTGACCGCGCACGGCGTGATCATGGTGTTCTTCGTGGTGATGCCGGCGTTGATCGGCGGGTTCGGCAACTGGTTCGTGCCGCTGATGATCGGCGCCCCGGACATGGCCTTTCCGCGCATGAACAACATCAGCTTCTGGCTGCTTCCACCGGCCTTCCTGCTATTGCTGCTCTCGGCCGTCACCGACGGCGGCGCAGGCACCGGCTGGACCCTCTATCCGCCGCTGTCGACCACCGGCCATCCCGGCGCCGCCGTGGACTTCGCCATCCTGTCGCTGCACCTGGCGGGCATCTCGTCGATCCTGGGCGCCATCAACTTCATCACCACCATCGTCAACATGCGGGCGCCGGGCATGACCATGCACCGCATGCCCCTGTTCGCGTGGTCGATCCTGGTGACCGCGGTTCTGCTGCTGCTGGCGGTGCCGGTACTGGCGGGCGCGCTGACCATGCTGCTGACCGACCGCAACTTCGGCACCGCGTTCTTCGACCCGGCGGGCGGCGGCGACCCGGTGCTGTATCAGCACCTGTTCTGGTTCTTCGGCCACCCCGAAGTCTACATCATGATCCTGCCGGCCTTCGGCATCATCAGCCACGTCGTCTCCACCTTCTCGAAGAAGCCGATCTTCGGCTACATGGCGATGGCCTATGCGATGGTGGCCATCGGCGTCATCGGCTTCGTGGTGTGGGCGCATCACATGTTCACCGTCGGCCTGGACGTCGACACCCGCGCCTATTTCACCGCCGCCACGATGATCATTGCCGTTCCCACCGGCATCAAGGTGTTCAGTTGGATCGCCACCATGTGGGGCGGCTCGATAGAGTTCCGTACGCCGATGCTGTGGGCGATGGGGTTCGTGTTCCTGTTCACCATCGGCGGCGTGACCGGCGTGGTGCTTGCCAATGCGGGCGTCGACATCGCGCTGCACGACACCTACTACGTTGTCGCCCATTTCCACTACGTGCTCAGCCTGGGCGCCGTGTTCGGCATGTTCGCCGCCTTCTACTACTGGATCGGCAAGATGTCGGGCCGGCAGTACCCGGAGCGGCTGGGCCAGATCCATTTCTGGATCACCTTCATCGGCGTCAACCTGACCTTCTTTCCGCAGCACTTCCTGGGCGTCGCCGGAATGCCGCGACGCATCCCGGACTATCCCGACGTGTTCGCGGGCTGGAACATGGTCTCGTCGATCGGCGCCTACATCTCGTTCGCGGGCGCCATCCTGTTCGTCTACGTGATCTGGCGGACCTTCACCGCCGGCCAGACGGCGACCGATAATCCATGGGGCATCGGCGCCACCACCCTGGAGTGGACGGTCAGTTCACCGCCGCCGCTGCACAGCTTCGAAGAGCTGCCGCAGTTCAGGCCGGCCGGGGAGTAACGCCATGACGCCCCGGCGCGGCAAGGGCTGGACGGTGGCGGCGACGCTCGGCGCCATCGCCGCCATGGTGGCCCTGGTGGCGGCCTCGGTGCCGCTCTACGATCTGTTCTGCCGGGTCACGGGCTATGGCGGCACGCCGCAGGTCTCGGCCGCGGTGTCCGATGCCATGAGCGAGCGGTCGGTCACGGTGCGCTTCGACGCCACGGTGATGCGCGATTTGCCATGGAAATTCCGCCCCGCACAGCGGCAGATGACGGTCCATCTGGGCGAGAACGTGCTGGCGTTCTATACGGCGGAGAACCATTCGGACCGGCCCGTGGCCGGCCACGCCACGTTCAACGTGACCCCCGCCAAGGCGGGCCGCTATTTCAACAAGATCGAGTGCTTCTGCTTCACCGAGCAGGTTCTCAGTCCCGGCCAGAAGGTCGAAATGCCGGTCGCCTTCTTCGTCGATCCGGCGCTAGCCACCGATCCGGGAACCGAGGAAGTCCTGACGATCACCCTGTCCTACACCTTTTTCCGGGCGAGAGGCGAGACCACCGGCGCGGCACCGCCGGCAGCGTCCACAAAGCATACGAGTTTGCAGGAGGGACGGTCATGAACGAGCCATCGAGGACCGAAACGCGGCCCCACCCCTATCATCTCGTGGAGCCCAGCCCGTGGCCGGCGGTGGGTGCGCTGGCGGCCTTTTTCGTGGCTTTCGGGCTGATCCAGTACATGCACGGGGCGCCGCTGTGGTACCTCGCCCCCGGCCTGGTGCTGGTGTTGGTCACGATGGCGGGTTGGTGGCGGGACGTGATCCGCGAGGCCACCGTGGACAAGGCCCACACCTCGGTGGTGCAACACGGCCTGCGCATCGGCATGGCCCTGTTCATCGCCTCGGAGGTGATGTTCTTCGTCGCCTTCTTCTGGGCCTTCTTCAATGCCAGCCTGGGGGTGAACCCCTTGGTCGCCGAGTGGCCACCGCAGGGAATCGAACCTCTGGAGACGTGGGACCTTCCGTTCCTCAACACCCTCATCCTGTTGTCGTCGGGCCTCACCCTGAACTGGGCGCATCACGCGCTGCGCGAGGAAAACCGGCGCGACGTGGTGCGGGGGCTTGCCTTGACCGTGGCCCTGGGCATCGTGTTCCTGACCTTCCAGGCGGTAGAGTACGGGCATGCGGCATTCGGCTTCACCGAGGGTGTCTATCCGACAGTCTTCTACATGGCCACCGGCTTCCACGGGTTTCACGTCTTCGTCGGCGTGTGCTTTTTGGCCGTAAACCTGGCGCGCGCCATCCGCGGCCAGTTCTCGCCCAAGCACCATGTCGGCTTCGAGGCGGCGGCCTGGTACTGGCACTTCGTCGACGTGGTGTGGATCTTCCTGTTCGTCTGGGTTTATTGGTGGGGGAATTCCTGACCCGGCTTCACCGCCAGCACGTCGCGCGGCAGATGGCGGAGCTGACGCTCGGCGACGCTGCCCAGCATGACATGGGCGATGCCGGAACGTCCGTGGGTTCCCAGAACGACGAGGTCGGAAGACCGGGCGGCGGCTTCGCGTTCGATGGCCACGGGCGCCTCGCCCAGGATGACCACGGGCTCGACCCCTTCGACACCGGCCTCGGCCAGAAACGCGGATAGGTTCGCCCGCCCTTCGTCCAGCACCGCCTTGGCGTTGTCGTCGGCGGCTTCCGGACGGATAGCGACCACCCGGGCCTGATCGAGGAAAGGCGCGTCAATGACGTAGAGAACGGTTGCCGGTACGGCGGGCCACAGGCGGCGGGCGAAGAGCAGGGCCTTCCGCGAGGTCTCGGAAAGATCCACCGCCACCAGAATGTTGCGGTAAGGTCCCGCCACCGGCCCCTTGACCACGAGTGTCGGCGTGATTCCGTGGCGGAGCACGCGCTCCGCGGTTGTCCCGACGAAAACGTCCTTGAGCCACTGCTCGCGGTGCGCGCCGAGAATGACGACCTCGGCATTTTGAGCCTTGTGCGTTATCACCTCGAAGTCCATCCCCAACTCGACGGCCACCGTGAACCGCAGCGACCGGCCGGCGGTCAGTTCGGACATCTGACGGCTCAGAAGGTCGCTTGCCTGCTCGCGCAGCGACCGCGCCATCGGCGCCGGGAGTTCCTCGTCGACGACATGCAGCACCGTAAGCTCGCCTCTCGTCGCCGAAGCCATTTGCACGGCCCGCGCCAGCGCCCGATCGCCGCGCGGCGACAGATCCGTTGCGACGAGCAGGTTAACCAGTCCCGCTTGCGAGCTCATCATGCTTGCCCCGAATGCCTGTGGATGCACTGATTTCCTGGACCAATTCCTCGACCGCCCGGCGGGCCGCGTCCGAGAAGGGCAGCAGCACCAGATCGGCACCCGCTTCCTTGAGTTCCGGGACATCGACCGCGCGCTGCGCGGTAACCGCGATGCGGCCCACGAAGCCCCGCTGGCGCAGAGAGCGCAGCAGCATCGAGGCCGGTTCCCCTTCCGTCAGCGCGCCGCGGCGCATCGGAATGGCGACGATGACCCACTTCACGGCGTCCAGCGGCAGGTCCGCCGCGAAACCTGGGTCCGTGGCATCGCCGTAGATGGCCGGATGCCCCTGCGTTTTCCATTGCGCCACGACCTCGGGGTCGAAGTCGATGCCCAATACCGACATGCCCTGCTGGCGCAAACCCCGGGCGATGTTGCTGCCGTATCTGCCGAGGCCGAAGATGATGACCTCGTAGCGATGATCCGGCGCCTGCTCGGCATGCGCCTCGCGATAGGGAACCCGCCGCTCGAAAGGCCAGAGCCAGCGCTCCAGCACGCCATAAAGATGTGCCGAATAGAGGATCATGTAGGTGGACAGCCCTATGGTGATCAGGCCGACCAGCGTCACCAACCCGACCGTATCGGCATCGATGTGTCCGAGCGACATCCCCAGAGCGGCGAAGATCAGCGAGAATTCGCTGATCTGGGCGACGGTCAGCCCGGCCAGGAAGCCGGTGCGCCTGCGATATCCCATCGCCCCCATGATGACCATCACGATGAGGGGATTGCCGATGAGCACGAAGGCCGACAGCAGAATGGCCGGAACGATCTGGTTGCCGAGGTTTCCAAGGTCCATCTGCGCGCCGATGCCGATGAAAAAGAACAGCAGCATGAAGTCGCGCAGACTCATCAGGCGGGCGCCGATCACCTCGCGATATGGCGTCGAGGCCAGGGCGACGCCGGCGAGGAAGGCCCCCATCTCATTGCTGAAGCCCATCAGGTCGCTGGCCGAGGCGAAGACCACCGCCAGCCCCACCGCGGACAACACCATCAACTCCGGCGACGTGGCCAGGAGGTCGAGAAGCCGCCGCGCCAGATAGCGCACGAACAGAGCCACCACCCCCAGCAGCACGGCCCCCTTCGCGAGGGTCATGACGATTTCCCGGAGCATGCCGCCCTCGCCCTTGCCCTCGAAACCCAGCGAGGACAGCACGATCATCACGACCACCACCACCACGTCCTGGACGATCAGAAAGCCGAGGGCGACGCGGCCGTGCAAGGAATCGATCTCGCGCTTGTCGGACAACAGCTTGACGATGATGATCGTGCTCGAGAACGTCAGCGCCACCGCCACGTACACGCTGGCAACGTGGCTCATGCCCAGCCAAAGGCATAGCAGGTAGCCGATGACGGACGTGAAGATCACCTGCCCCAGCCCGGTCGTCAGTGCCACCGGGCCGGTGGTGCGGATGAGATGCAGGTCGAGCTTCAAACCCACCACGAAGAGCAGAAGCGAGACCCCGAACTCGGCCAGGACGTCGAGATAGGCCCCGGATTGCGCGATCCCCAACACCGAGGGGCCGGCGAGGATGCCGGCGGCGATGAACGAGACGATGAGCGGCTGCCGCAGGATGAGCCCGATGAAGGCGAGGCCCGATGCGAAGATCAACAGGACCGACAGCTCGTGGAAGACCGATTCGAACAGCAAACGGCAACTCCGGCGCAGGAACCGACGCTAAGTTAATGGAACTGCCGGGATATCGACAGGTTAATCAGTCGTCTTTGGCGAGGTATCGGGCGGCGGTCCGTAGTAGCCGATCAGGCGATGCGCCTCGCCCGGCTGGGGTTGCGCATAGCAGTCCGGGGCCGCGAGGGTGCGGTAGCAGTAGATCGGAGCGGGCTTGTCCCCGCCACAGCCCGACAAGCCCGCCAGCAACAACACCAAAGCGATCATCGCCGCGCCCTCCGCCATGCCCCCGACATGGCGACGCGGGCGGGGCCGGCCAACTACCTAAAGGTTGACGTCGACGACCACGCGGCCGCGCACCTGGCCCTTGAGGATGCGCCGTCCGAGCTCCGGCAGTTCGGCCAGCGGCGCCACGGTGGTCATGGCGTCCAGCTTGTCGAGCGGCAGGTCCCGCACCAATCGGTCCCAGGCCCGCAGCCGGCGCTCCTTCGGGCACATCACCGAATCGACCCCAAGAAGGCCGACGCCACGCAGGATGAAGGGCAGCACCGTCGTATGGAGATCGATCCCGCCCGCGTTGCCGCAGGCGGCGATGGGCGCTCCGTAGGCCATGCCTGCGATGACGTTGGCCAGGGTGGTGCCGCCCACCGCGTCCACGGCTCCCGCCCAGCGGGCGCTGGCCATGGGCCGTTTGGGGGCCTCGGAAAATTCCGCGCGGTCGAGGATCGTGTCCGCTCCCAGATCCCTGAGGTAGTCATGGGTTTCGGCGCGGCCGGTGACCGCCGCCACCCGGTAGCCGAGCCTGGCGAGCACCGCCATGGCGACGCTGCCCAGCCCTCCGGAGGCCCCGGTGACCAAAACCTCGCCCCCCGCGACAAGGCCATGATCCTCCAGCGCCATCACCGCCAGCATGGCCGTGAACCCGGCGGTCCCGATCGCCATCGCCCGCCTTTCGCTCAAGCCGGACGGCAGCGGCACCAGCCAGTCCGACCGCACCCGTGCCTTCTGGGCGTAACCGCCCCAATGGGTTTCCCCGACCCGCCAGCCGGTCAGGATCACCTTGTCCCCCGGCTTGTAGTCGGGAGAGGACGACGCCTCGACGGTGCCGGCGAAGTCGATGCCGGGTACGTGCGGATATTGCCGGACCAGCTTGCCCAGACCGTTGAGAACCAGCCCGTCCTTGTAGTTCAGGGTCGAGCAGGCGACGCGCACGGTGACGTCGCCCTCGGGCAGGTCGGCGTCGTCAAGCGACCGGACGGCGCCCGACACCTTGCCGTCGGCTTCCTCGATAACGAATGCGGAAAAGGACATCCTACCCTCCAACGGTTGACGTCATCGCCCCAAGCGTCACCCCGCCTCATGGAAGCGCACGGGTTCGCCAGCGGCTTCACCGATCAACTGGTCCTCGCGCATCACCATACGGCCGCGGATGACGGTCGCCATCGGCCAACCGACGACGTGAAGGCCGTCGAAGGGCGTCCAGCCGCAGCGGCTGGCGATCCACATATTGGTGATGCGCCGCCGGAGCTTGAGATCGACCACGGTGAAATCGGCGTCGTAGCCAAGCGCGATGCGGCCCTTGCCGGCGATTCCGTAGATGCGCGCCGGGCCGGCGCTGGTCAGGTCGACGAAGCGTTCCAGGCTGAGCCGACCTGCGGCCACGTGGTCGAGCATGACGGGCACCAGGGTCTGCACCCCCGGCATCCCCGACGGGCTCTTGGGATAGGGCTGACCCTTCTCTTCGCGGGTATGCGGGGCGTGGTCGGAGCCGATGCAGTCGACCAGGCCGCCGACCACCGCGCGCCACAGCGCCTCGCGGTGCCGCCCGTCGCGAATCGGCGGGTTCATCTGGGCGTAGGTCCCCAGCCGCTCGTAGCAGTCGGGGGCCTCCAGGGTGAGGTGCTGTGGCGTCACCTCGACGGTGGCGAGGTCCCGATGCGCCTCGAGGATCGGCAGTTCGTCGGCCGTCGAGACGTGGAGGACGTGCACCCGCCGCCGCGTCGCCTCGACCAGCCGCATCAGCCTCCGGGTCGCCAGCAGCGCCGTTTCGGCATCGCGCCACACGGGGTGCATGGCCGCGTCGGTGCCGCCGGCGACCAGTGCGTGGCGCTCGCGCAGCCGCCCCTCGTCCTCGGCATGGACCGCGACCCGGCGGCGGCCGGCGGCCAATACCCGGCGCACCGCCTCGTCGTTCTCGACCAGAAGGTTGCCGGTCGATGATCCCATGAAAAGCTTGATCCCGGCGCAGCCCGGCATCGCCTCGAGCGCCGCCAGATCGTCGACGTTCCCGGCGCTGGCCCCGACGAAAAAGGCGTGGTCGACCCAGGCGCGGCCGCGCGCCCGCGCAAGCTTGTCCTGGAGCGCGCCGGCGTCGGTGGTGGGCGGCTTGGTGTTCGGCATCTCGAAGACGGCGACCACCCCGCCCAGCGCGGCGGCGGCGGTGCCCGTGGCCAGATCCTCCTTGTGCTCGTTGCCCGGCTCGCGGAGATGGACCTGCGTGTCGATCACCCCGGGCAGCACGTGCAGGTGCTCGGCGTCGAACCTCTCGGCGGCCTTCGCGTGAGCCAGGTCGCCGATCGCCGCCACCTTGCCGTACCGCACACCGACGTCGGCACGCACGAGCCCGCCGGGCGTGGCCACGGTGCCGCCGTGGAGGATCAAATCGAAGGGCTGGGACATGCGGCTCTCCTCGTCTAGCGCGCCGCCAGGGTGTCGAACACGTCGCCCTGCGGCGGCAGCCCCTCGACGTGGCGGCGGTGCCACAAAGCATAGAACAGCAGCGTCCAGGCGGCAAAAGCGTGATGGCCGAGGCCGCCGGTGGCGAACAGATGGGCGACGGCCTCGGGCCGGGCGATCTCGGCGATCGCCGGCTGCCTCGCCACCAGCGGGCCGAGCGTCGGCCGCCTCGCGATCCACTCGCCGACCGGCACGGTGAATCCGCGTTTCTTGGCAAACGGCCGGGCGGCCGGCAGGGCGGTCTCCAGCCAGCGGCGCAGCGCGT
This sequence comes from Rhodospirillales bacterium, assembly GCA_019455065.1. Lineage (GTDB taxonomy): Bacteria > Pseudomonadota > Alphaproteobacteria > Rhodospirillales > Magnetospirillaceae > JACFNC01. The sequence goes on along the minus strand of JACFNC010000004.1, from coordinate 60,761 downwards.
ATTTGCCCAGCCCCTTGCGGACCTTCATGCCGTCGGGCAGGCGGAACGCGAAATCGGCGACGACCGGATCGAGGAAGGGCACACGACCCTCGACCCCATGCGCCATCAGACAGCGGTCGAGCTTGATCAGCAGATCGTCCGGCAGCCAGTGTTCGCAATCGACCGCCTGCGCCCATTGCAGCTTGCTGAGCCCGTCGCGCTTGAGGCGGCGTTCGGCGGCGTCGATGCCCGACCGCCATCCCGCCGGCTTCTCGCGCAGCACGTTCAGGCCGTCGAAGGTTCCGCGGCGGCGCATTGCGCGGGCGAACGGCCAGGGCCGCATGGCGGCGCGATAGCGGCCATAGCCCGCGAACAGCTCGTCGCCCCCCTCGCCGCTCAGCACCACCTTGACGTGGCGGCTGGCCTCGCGCGCCAGCACGTAGGTGGGCACGATGGCGTAGTCGGCGATCGGATCGTCCACCGCGGCGGCGATCTCGGGCAGCAGACGCCAGAAATCGCCTTCGCCGATCTCGACCTCGCGATGCTCGGCGCCGACCTGGCGCGCCAGAAGGCGGGCCAGTTCCCGCTCGTCGTGAACACCGGTGCCCGGAAACCCCGCCGTGAAGGCGAGCACCGGCCGAGGGTTCAGCCGCGCCATCATCGCCAGCAGGACCGAGGAATCGATGCCGCCGGACAGGAACATCCCGTAGGGCACGTCGGAGCGCTGGTGCAGCAGCACGCTCTCGGCCAGCACCTCGTCGAGGCGGTAGAGGATGCGGTTCTGGTCGTCCTGGACGACACCTCCGGCGGGAAGCGGCTCGAGCCGCCTGCGTTCGGCGACGCGGCCACCTTCCACCACCAGGGTTTCGCCTGGGGCCACCCGCTCGATACCCTGGAAAATGGAGGCCGTGGTGAATTGCAGTTGCAGCAGTTCGTTCCGCGCGTGCGGATCAATCCGGGGGGTTACGAGACCGGCCGCCACCAGCGCCTGCGGCTCCGAGGCGAAGGCGAAGCCGGCGGGGGTTTCGGCGAAGTACAGCGGCTTGATGCCGAACGGGTCGCGGGCAAGGATCAGGCGGCGGTTTCGCGCATCGTGAATGGCGATGGCGTACATGCCGCGCAGGCGCTTCGCGAAACCGGTGCCGAAGCGGCAATAGAGATGCAGGGCGGGCTCGCAGTCGGATTGGGTGCGGAACCGCGCCTCAGGCATTTCCGCGCGAAGTTCCAGATAGTTGTAGATTTCGCCGTTGGCGACCAGCGCGCAGTGGCCGTCCGGCCCGCCGAGCGGCTGATCCCCGGTGGCGAGGTCGATGATCGCCAGACGGTCATGCACGAGGCCGACGTCGTCGCGCAGATGCCGGCCGCGCCCGTCGGGACCACGATGCGCCAGAGCCGCCGAAAGGGCATCGAGAACCGAGGGATCGGGGCTGGCGCCGTCGCGCGTCATGACGCCGGCGATGCCGCACATCAGCCGGCGACCTTGTCGAAAAAGGCCATGTAGGCGGCGACGGCCTGGGCCTCGGTGTAGTCCTTCTCGTAGGCGTCCCGCCCCGCCGCTCCCAGGCGTTCGGCGAGGCCCGGCTCGTGCAGCATCCGAAAGATCGCCGCCGCCAAGGCATCGGGCTCGTCGACGGGAACCAGCAGCCCGGTCTGGTCGTCGTCGATCAGCATGCTCGGGCCTTGGCTGGCCGCGGCGATCACCGGAACGCCCTGCGTCCACGCCTCGATCACGACGTTGCCCAGCGGCTCGTGGCGCGACGGGCATACGAACAGGTCGGCCGCCGCGAGCAACGCCGGCACGTCGTCGCGCCAGCCCAGAAACCGGACCCGCGGCACGATCTCCAGCCACTCGGCGAGCTTTTCGAGCTTGGTGCGCAGCGGCCCCTCCCCGGCCAGCCAGAGATGCGCTTCGGGCACCTTGGCCAGGGCAGCAAGCAGCACGTCGAAGGCCTTGTTCTCGTGAAGGCGCCCGAGGGCGACGATCAGGGGCACATCGGCAGGAGTATCGAACAGGGCGCGGTCGACCGGGGCCGCCACCGCCTCGGTGGCGAAGTTCGGCAAGTAATGGGCTCGACTCGGCGGCCAGCCATTGCGGATCAGATACTCCACGATGTCGGGCGTGTTTCCGATCAGATGGTCGCAATGCCGGTAGTATTTCAGGTCGTAGTATCCGCCGAGGCGGGCGACATGCACGAACCCGCCTTTCCTTGGGCAGAAGGATGTGGCCCGGTTCATCCAGGTGAGCACCACGCGGGGACGGAAATCGGCGACCTGGCGGCGAAACGCCCGGCCGGTCCGCCAGTCGAGGACGCCGCCGAACGGCAACTCGACCACCTCGGCACCGCCGGCGCGCAGCATCGCGGCTCGCTTGGGGTTGCTGCGGATCAATAAGCGCTGATCCTGGCCGGCGCGCTGCAAACCCAGGGCAAGGCGTTCGAAGAACCCCTCGGCGCCCCCTTGTTCGGCCCCGGCGATGGCCTGAAGCAGGCGCGTCACCCCCACCCCCCGATCAAGCGGCCCAAATATTTTCGAATTCCGCGGCGACATCGTCCCATGACCGCCGCCCCTGCTGCAAGCGGGCCTCGCGACTGGTCCCCCAGAACAAATCGTCGTCGGTGAGGAAGCGCAAGGCAACGTTGACGAAGGCTTCGTCATCGGGCACCAGATAGCCGGTCTGCCCGTTGACGATCCGCTCCGGCGCGGCGCCGAGCGGACGCGCCACCGCGGGCAGCCCGCAGGCCTGGGTTTCCATGAGCGTGAAGCAACCCATGTCCTCGGGGTGCCCGGGATAGAGATGCACCCGCGCCGCCCGGTAGTCCTCGGCCATGCCCATGTCGCCTTCCGGCCGCTTAATCACCACGCCCTGACCGGCAGCCGCGAGAGCCTGCGCCAGGACCGGCTTGACCTGGTCCGGTATGTCGCCGCCCAGCGATCCACGGTCGAGCACGTTGGAATAGACGTGCAACTGCGCCTCGGGACAGGCCTTGTGGATGCGCTCGACCCACATGCGCAGCAACCAATCGAGGCCGTGCAGGGGATGCGTCGTGACGACGGCCCGGGGCGGGGCGGCCGGCGAGATCGGCGCCTCGCCCAGGTAGTCGAAGCGCAGGCCGGGCGGGATGACCGCGGCCGGCAAACCCCGCTCGCGCCAAGTCTCGCGATGCCTGTGGCCAATGAACGCCAGGGTGGGCCGATTGTCGTCGAGCAGTCGTCGGGCCGCAGGACGGTCAAGATACCCTGCCGGAGCGGTCAGCCACAGGATGCGTTTGCCCGCTTGGCGGACTGCCTCCAGAAGGTTGGGTTTGCGGAACGCGATGAGCACGTCGGTCTGGAGCGGCCGGGCGGTTTCCCATGTCTCCCAGCGCGCGCCCTCGATCGTCATCTGAAAACGGCAGCGGTTGAACACCTGCACGGTATGGCCGCGTCGCACCAGTGCGCCGGGCAAGCTGGCGAATCCCTTCTCCGCGCCACCCAGGGGCTGGCTGCCCGGGGTGTAACCATCGAAGGGAATCGAGTCGTCGACGAGGGTGATGCGCATGCCGGGTTTATACGACCGGCGCGCCCCCCTGCCAAGGACGCATGCCCCGCCCGCCCCTTGCCTTGCCGCCCGGATTGGCCCACCTTGCGCAAGTCAACCACCGAGCGGGGCGTCGTCGATGTTGAGCATTCCCCTTTCCCACCGCGCCATCCTCACCCTCACCGGGGAAGACCGGCGCAGCTTCCTTCAGGGCCTGGTCTCCAACGACGTCAACAAGGCCGCCACCGATACCGCCATCTATGCCGCCATGCTGACGCCGCAAGGGAAGTTCCTGCACGACATGTTCGTCATGGAGGCGGACGACGTCCTGTTGCTCGAATGCGAGGCGGAGCGGCGGGAGGACCTTCGCAAGCGCCTTTCCATCTACAGGCTGCGCGCCAAAGTGGCCCTGGCGACGGAGGACGGGCTGGCCGTGTATGCCCTGATCGGCGAGGGCGCGGCCGCGGCGGTCGGTCTGCCGCAGCAGGCGGGGGCCGCAAAATTGTGGGGCGGCGGCGTGGTGTGCGTCGATCCCCGCTTGGCCGAGGCCGGGTTGAGGGCGTTCCTGCCCGCCGCCGGCGCCGCCGCGGCACTGACCACTGCCGGCTTCGCCGCCGGCACCATCGAGGACTACGACCGCCTGCGGATCGGACTGGGACTGCCGGACGGCAGCCGCGACATGGCGGTGGACAAGGCCATTCTGCTCGAAAACGGATTCGATGAACTGCATGGGGTCGACTGGCAGAAGGGTTGCTACATGGGCCAGGAACTGACGGCCCGCACCAAGTATCGCGGCCTGATCAAGAAGCGCCTGCTGCCGGTGGAGATTGACGGGCCCCCCCCTGCCCCGGGCACCCCGATCATGCTCGGCGACAAGGAGGCGGGCGAGATGCGCAGCAGCGCCGGCAATGTTGGCCTTGCCCTGCTGCGGCTCGAAATTCTCGATACCCTGGGCGAAGGCACAGGCCTGACCGCGGGGACGGCCGGGCTGCGACCACGCAAGCCGGCCTGGGTGAACCTCGCGGCCTAGAGTCGCCCCGGGACAAGCCAGGGGCGAATGACACTCTGGATTGCGACGAGCTAGGCGGACCGAATTCCTTCCACCGCCTTGCGCACCTGCTCGCGCAGATATTCCGCCTGCCGCGAAAGTTCCGACGAGGCCTCGAGCACTTGGCCGGCCGCCTGTCCCACCTCGTCGGCGGCCCGGGTAACCCCGCCGATCGACGAGGACACCTGCGACGTGCCTTGCGAGGCCTGGGCGACGTTGTTGGCGATCTCCTGTGTCGCGGCGTTCTGCTGCTCGACGGCAGCCGCGATCGCCGAGGCCACGTCGTTGACGTCATTGACGGTGCGGGCGATGGCTTCGATGGCCCTGACGGCGTCGTCCGTCGCCGTCTGGACGCTCCCGATCTGCTGGCCGATCTCCTCGGTGGCACGCGCCGTCTGGTTGGCCAGCGACTTGACCTCGCTGGCCACCACCGCGAAACCCTTGCCGGCCTCGCCGGCCCGCGCCGCCTCGATCGTCGCGTTGAGAGCAAGCAGGTTGGTTTGGCTGGCGATGTCGGTGATGAGATCGGCGACCTTGCTGATGTGACCGACCGCTTCCGCAAGGCTGCGGATGCGGCGGCTGGCCTGCTCGGATTCCTGGGCCGCCTCGCGCGAAATGTTCGTCGAATGGGCGATTTGGCGGCTGATCTCGCGGATCGACGCGGAGAGTTCCTCGGCGGCCGCGGCAACCGTCTCGACGTTGCTGGCAGCCTGATCGGCCGCGGCCGAGGCTGTCGTCGCCATGCCGCTGGCCTCCTGCGCCGTCTCCGACATGATCTCGGCGGTGGAGTGCATTTGCGTGGCGGCCGAGGCGACAGTGCCCACCACGCCGCCGATGCTCTCCTCCATGCCGTCGGCGAGCTGCCCAAGCATTGCGCGCCGCTGTTCCTCGGCTTGGCGCTTCGCGGCCTCCTGGTTCGCGTTCGCTAGGTCGAGTTGGGCGAGGGCTTGCCGGAACTCGGCCAATGCCCGCGCCACGCGGCCAAACTCGTCGCGGCGCTCGGTCGACAGGGCGAGCGCCACGTCCTGGCGCCTGGCCGCGACCACGTCGATATCGGCGAGCAGGGCGCGGATGGCGGTCGAGAACGTGCGGAACAGATGGAAGGCGGCCACCCCGCCCAAGACGCCACCCACGGCCGAAACCACCAGCACGATGATCACGATGGTCCGCCCGGACTCCCTGACTTCGGACGATATTCCCGTATCCAACAGTGCCGCCGATTGCGCGGCCACCCGGTCGCCGAGCTGCGTCATGTGCGCCCCGAGGCGACTGGCCGCCTCGTCGAATTTGGGCATGAGGGTGTTGCCGCCCGCCGGACCGGAGGCGACATAGGCGCGCGCCATTTCCGTTCCGGCATCGTAGTAGGGCTTGAACGCCTGTTCGACCCGCTCCAGCTGCGCGACGACTTCCTCCAACCCCATCGCCACGGCATGGCGGCGGGCAGTGGCGAGATCGCTGGCCAAACGGTCGGCGAATTCCTGAGCCTTTGCGAAGCCGTCGTCGAGCCCATCCCGTCCCCGCGTGGCCGACACGTCGGTCAGCCATTGCTGGACCTGGATGACGTCCTTCTCGGCGGCCCGAACGCTTTCGAGCAGCGGCACCCCGTGTTCCTGGGCCATCTGGGTTTCGCGATCCAACCGCTCGAGGAGCGGGGCCTGGCCCAACAAGCCCCCCACGACGACGACGACGACCACGCCCCCGACGCCGAGCATGGTGCCGAGCACCATGAGCATCAAATTCCTTACCGACATTTCCCCCCCAATGCGGGCGACACTCCCCACGCCTCGCAAGCTTAAGATTAGGGCGTAGTGCAACCGTCGATGCAAGGGCTTATTCGCCGCGCATGCCGCATGCCTAAGGGATGGGGCTGCAAATCGCCCCGGCGATCCCATGTAAAAAAGGAAACGATTGTGCCGACGTATCCGATAAGGCGCCGCGGCGGGATAACACTTATCCCTTTGCGTGAGCACAGGAAAGACCAGTTACAGATCAGAATGAAAGACAGACGACGACGTCACTGTCCATAGGATAGGCCGAAGGGATTGCGTGCGGTCGTCTTGGAAGAGCGGCGGCGAGACTCATATGAACAAGAGGAACTCATTAACGACTCCAGGTTTAGATTGAAATCGCAGTCACCGATTCCGGGCGCATCGACGGAACGCCTTTCATGCGAGATTTCGACGCCTTGGTCGGCCATCCGTCCGCGCCTACCGCTTTTGGGAAAATTTTTGGTGCCGTACTGGGCAACTAAATGGATTTCGGTGACCGGGTGGCAGCGTCGCTTCCGCCGTCCCGGCCGCACCCGTCGCCAGCCGACGGTTATGAGCGCGAACCTTATGGCGGCGCCGGAGTTTGTCTATTTGCCACCCGACCACGGTCACGACGACGATATGGAGTAGTGCATGTTCCCGGCCGACGATCTCTTTTCCCGCTACACCAAGACCTACGAGGGTCGAAAGGAGGTGGAGCTTCCGCTCCTCGAATATCTGGAGGGCTGCCGCAAGGACCCGATGATGTATGCCTCCGCCACCGAGCGCATGGTTGCGGCGATCGGCGAACCGGAGATCATCGACACCTCCAAGGACGCGCGCCTGGGGCGGGTGTTCATGAACCGCACCATCAAGGTCTATCCGAGCTTCTCCGATTTCTACGGCATGGAGGAGACCATCGAGCGGATTGTCGGCTTCTTCCGCCACGCCGCGCAGGGGTTGGAGGAACGCAAACAGATCCTGTACCTGCTTGGCCCGGTCGGCGGCGGCAAGTCGTCACTGGCGGAGCGGCTGAAGACATTGATGGAGCGTCTCCCCATCTACGTGCTCAAGGCCGGCAAGGAGATCAGTCCGCTGTTCGAGAGCCCGCTGGGCCTGTTCGACCCGGAGACGATGGGCGGCGAACTGGAGGATCGGTTCAACATCCCGCGGCGGCGCCTCACCGGGTTGATGTCGCCCTGGGCGGTCAAGCGCCTGGACGAGTTCGGCGGCGACATCTCGCGCTTCCGGGTCGTCAGGCTCCATCCCTCGAAGCTGCGCCAGATCTGCGTCGCCAAGACCGAACCGGGGGACGAGAACAACCAGGACATCTCCAGCCTCGTCGGCAAGGTGGACATCAGAAAGCTCGAGCTGTTCAGCCAGAACGACCCCGACGCCTACAGCTACTCGGGCGGCCTCAACCGGACCAGCCAAGGCATTCTCGAATTCGTCGAGATGTTCAAGGCGCCGATCAAGATGCTGCATCCGCTGCTCACCGCCACCCAGGAAGGAAACTACGCGGGCAGCGAGAACATCGGCGCCATGCCCTATCAGGGCATCATCCTCGCCCACTCCAACGAGGCGGAATGGCGCAGCTTCAAGAACAACAAGAACAACGAGGCCTTCATCGACCGCATCTGCGTGATCAAGGTGCCCTACTGCCTGCGCGTAACCGAGGAGCAGAAAATCTACGAGAAGCTGATCCAGACCAGCGACCTCGCCGAGGCCCCGTGCGCGCCGAGCACGCTGGAGATGCTGGCCCGCTTCTCGGTGCTGTCGCGCCTGCACGAGCACGAGAACTCGAACCTGTTCTCGAAGATGCGGGTCTATGACGGCGAAAGCCTCAAGGAAACCGACCCCAAGGCCAAGCCGATCCAGGAATACAAAGACAGCGCCGGCGTCGACGAAGGCATGGAGGGCGTCTCCACCCGGTTTGCCTTCAAGGTGCTGTCGGCGACCTTCAACTACGATACCAACGAGGTCGCTGCCGATCCCGTGCATCTGATGTACATGCTGGAGCAGGCCATCCGGCGCGAGCAGTTTCCCGAGGAGACCGAGAAGACGTATCTGGATTTCATCAAGAGCGAGCTTGCGCCGCGCTACGCCGAGTTCATCGGCAAGGAGATCCAGAAGGCCTATCTCGAGTCCTATCACGACTACGGCCAGAACCTGTTCGACCGCTACGTCGACTACGCCGACGCCTGGATCGAGGACCAGGACTTCAAGGACCCCGATACCGGGCAACTGCTCAACCGCGACCTGCTCAATCAGGAACTCAGCAAGATCGAGAAGCCGGCGGGCATCGCCAATCCCAAGGACTTCCGCAACGAGGTCGTCAAGTTCGCGCTGCGCGCCCGCGCCGCCAATGGCGGGCGCAACCCCTCGTGGACATCTTACGAAAAGCTGCGCGACGTGATCGAACGGCGCATGTTCAGCCAGGTCGAGGACTTGCTGCCGGTCATCAGCTTCGGCAGCAAGAAGGACTCCGAGACCGAGCGGAAACACACCGATTTCGTGGAACGCATGATGAGCCGCGGATACACCGAGCGCCAGGTGCGGCGTTTGGTGGAATGGTACATGCGGGTCAAGCAGGCGGGATAGACCGTGTCGGGCATGAACATCATCGACCGTCGGCTCAATCCCAAGGGCAAGAGCTTGGGGAACCGCCAGCGGTTCCTCAAGCGGGCGCGCGCGCAGATCATGCGCGCGGTGCGCTCGGCCTCGGGCGGGCGCAGCATCACCGACGTCGAACAGGGCGACAAGATCAGCATTCCCAGCGACGGTTTGCGGGAACCCGTCTTCCGCGGGGCGTCAGCGGGCGGGATTCGCGATGTCGTCGTGCCCGGAAACAAGGAATTCGTCGAGGGCGATCGCATCCCGCGGCCACCGTCGGGCGGTGGCGGCGCCGGTTCCGAGGGCAGTCCGGACGGCGAGGGCGAGGACGATTTCCGGTTCGTGATCAGCCGCGACGAATTCATCGACCTGTTCATGGAAGACCTGGAACTGCCCGACCTCGTCAAGAAGAAGATCAAGCACTCCGAGAGTTTCTCGACGGTGCGCGCCGGCTATTCGGTGTCGGGAAACCCCTCCAACCTCAATCTCGTGCGCACGATGCGCAACAGCCTCTCGCGGCGCATCGCCCTTCGACGCCCCAAGACCGAGGACATCGAGGCACTGGAAGCGGAGTTGAAGGAACTCGAGGCGTCCGGAAAAGACCCCGCCCGTCTCGCGGAGTTGCTGGCCGAGCTGGAACAGCATGTGCTGCGCAGCAAGCGCATTCCCTATATCGATCCGCTGGACGTGCGCTACAACCGCTTCGACGTGGTGCCGAAGCCGGTGACCCAGGCGGTCATGTTCTGCCTGATGGACGTCTCCGGCTCGATGACCGAACACATGAAGGACCTGGCCAAACGGTTCTTCATGCTGCTCTACCTGTTCCTGACCCGCCGCTACCGGCATGTCGACATCGTGTTCATCCGCCACACCCACGTCGCCCAGGAGGTGGACGAGGAGACCTTCTTCTACAGCACCGACACCGGCGGCACGGTGGTTTCGACCGCCCTCCAGGAGATGAAGCGCGTGGTCACCGAACGCTACCCCGCCAACGAGTGGAACATCTACGCCGCGCAGGCGTCGGACGGCGACAACACCACTTACGACAACGCCCGCGCCGCCGGGCTGCTCGAGCAAGTCATTCTGCCGCTGTGCCAGTACTTCGCCTATATCGAGGTGGGCGGCGAGCACAAGGACTGGACGGGGCGAGAGACGGAACTTTGGCGCACCTACAAGACGGTCGCCAAGCCTGGCGGCGTGCTGGCCATGCGCAAGGTGCGGACCCGCAGCGACATCTTTCCGGTGTTCCGCGACCTGTTCGCTCCCGACCGTTCCCACGCCTGACCGCGGCGCACCACAGGATCAGCCATGCAGCAAGCTACGCCGCGCACCCCGCTGTTCACCGAGGCCGACTGGGATTACGACAAGATCCGCCGCGCCTATGACGCCATCGAGAACATCGCGTTCGGCGAGCTGGGGCTCGAGATCTACCCCAACCAGATCGAAGTGATCACCGCCGAACAGATGCTCGACGCCTATTCCAGCGTCGGCATGCCGCTCATGTACAAGCACTGGTCGTTCGGCAAACACTTCGCACGGGACGAACAGCTCTATCGCAAGGGCCTGCGGGGCCTCGCCTACGAGATCGTCATCAATTCCAGCCCCTGCATCAGCTACATCATGGAAGAGAATTCCATGACCATGCAGACGCTGGTCATCGCCCATGCCGCCTTCGGCCACAATCACTTCTTCAAGAACAACAATCTCTTCCAGCAATGGACCGACGCCAAGGGCATCCTCGACTATCTGGAGTTCGCGAAGTCCTACATCGCCCGTTGCGAGGAGCGCCACGGCGCCCAGAACGTCGAGATCGTGCTCGACGCCGCGCATGCGCTGATGAATCACGGCGTCCACCGCTATCCGCGCAAGCGCACGCTCGATTTGCGCGAGGAACAGCGGCGCGAGGCCGAGCGTGCGGCTTATCGCGAGCGCATCTACAACGATCTGTGGCGCACGGTCCCCAAGGCGGCCGGCGGCGGCGCAACGCCCCAGCAAAGCGGCCTCGGCGAGCGAAAGAAGCTGCTCAATCTCCCGGAAGAGAACGTTCTTTATTTTCTCGAGAAGAACGCGCCCAAGCTGCAATCGTGGCAACGCGAGATTCTGCGCATCGTCCGGCGAATCTCGCAGTATTTCTACCCGCAGAAACAGACCAAGGTGATGAACGAGGGATGCGCCACCTTCGTCCACTACCACATCATGAACCGGTTGTTCGAACAGGGGCTGCTGACCGAGGGCGCGATGCTGGAATTCCTCCACTCGCACACCAGCGTCATCTTCCAGCCGGACTTCGACGACCCACGCTTCTCGGGGACCAACCCCTACGCCCTGGGCTTCGCCATGATGGAGGACATTAAACGCGTCTGCGTCGATCCGACGGACGAGGATCGCGCCTGGTTTCCGGAGATCGCGGGCAACGGCGACCCCTTCGGAACGCTGCGCGAGGCGTGGGCCACCTATCGGGACGAGAGCTTCATCCTGCAGTTCCTGAGCCCGCATCTGATGCGCAAGATGCGCCTGTTCAAGCTGCGCAACGATGCCTCCGAGCCATACCTGCTGGTCACCGCCATCCACAACGAACGCGGATATCGCGACGTTCGCAAGGCGCTCGCGCGGCAGCACGACATCGCCTATATCGAGCCCGACATTCAGATCGTCGACGTCGACCTGGCCGGCGACCGCAAGCTTGTCGTCCAGCACCGCATCACCCGCGGCGTCCTGCTCGATGAAGCCGAGGCCAGGGCCGTCCAGCGGCACCTGGCCAATCTATGGGGCTACGAGGTGCGGCTGATCGAGGTCGACGCCGCGACCGACGCGGTGCGGAAGGAGCATCCCGATGTCGGACCGTCGGTAGAGTTGAGCTGACTTCGGCCGGAGGCGACGCGCCGGTTACGCGCCGGCGCACCATTGGCGGGGAGGGCCACCATGTTCACCGACCGCAGAGAGGCGGGACGTCTGCTTGCCGTCCAACTGAACCAGTTCAGGGCCGGGCGCCCCCTGATCCTGGCCTTGCCGCGCGGAGGCGTGCCGGTCGGCTACGAGATCGCGATCGCGCTCGACGCGCCGCTCGACGTTCTCGTCGTGCAGAAACTTCACGCCCCCGGCCCGGCGATGTTGCCGATGGGAACCGTGGTCGAGGGCGATCCGCCCGAATCCTCGGTGCGCCAAGACGTGGTCGACGCCCTCGGCGTGCCGGAATCCGCGATTTCGGCCGAATGCGGCCGGCAAATCGTCGAGATCGGCCGCCGTCAACGGCTCTATCGCGGCGTCCGCCAACGCGAGGATATCGCGGATTGCACGGCCATCGTCGTCGACGACGGCATAGCCACGGGAGAAACCATCCGCGCCGCCATCCGGGCCGTCCGGCGCGCCAACCCCAGGCGGCTGGTCGTCGCCCTTCCCGCCGCCCCGTCGGAGATCCTGCGCAAGCTGCAGCCCGAGGTCGACGCGATGGTGTGCCTGGTCGCGCTGGACGACGTCGTGGCCATCAACGTCCTCTACCATTCCTATCCCCCGGTAAGCGACGCAGACGTCGTGGAACTGCTGCACGCGGCCGGCAGTGCACGCCGAGACACACCCTAATCCCTAAGGGCTTGGACGCCGTGTAATTACGGGACATTCGCCGACGGACCGCTGGGTTCTTTATTGCGGCGTACGCGAGTTCGCATCTTTCACTTGTCGGCCAAGGAGCCGCCCGCGGGGATCGGGCCCCGACCAGGGCCGCGCAATGGCGTAATTCTCCCGACGCATGCCGATTCTCGATCGCGCGCAGTTTTAACACGGCAAAGCGTTCGCCGGAATGAAGTCCGCCGCAAGCTGGTCTCTGGAATCTCAGGCCCGTTTCTTGTCGTGTGCCGCGACGGGACTTGAATGGGAGTCGCGAGGTTCGCTGATGGTAATATCGCGGGGGAGGTAAGCGTCCTTCGCTTCTCAGGGAAAAGCGATCAAAAGAATAAACCACTTTAGTCCATCTAGCATCGGCAGGCACGAAGGAAGATCATGATGGAAACCGCGTCTTCCGTTACAGCGAACCACGGCGGCGACTTCACGATTTCGACTGCTTACGCCGGTGCCGCCTCATGAGAATTCCGCCGCCAGAGAATCCGTAATATCCATATGTGACCAACGACCTATTTATAGCATTACGAATCTAAATATACTTTTCTGAACAACCCGCTTGAAAGAAGTTGGAGCCATGCCTGCTGAACAACACAATTTGATCGACCTTACCACCGAAATCGTCTCCGCCTACGTGGCCAATAATCCCCTGCCCAACGACCAGTTGTCCGGCCTGATCCAACAGGTATACAACGCGGTCGCCGGTCTGGGGCGCCCGGAGCAGCCCGAGGAGCCGAAGGCCCAGCCGGCGGTGCCGGTACGCCGCTCGGTGAAGCCCCATGAGATCGTCTGCCTGGAATGCGGGCGGGGCCAGAAGATGCTGAAGCGTCACCTGCTTACGGCGCACGGCCTGACGCCCGAGGAGTATCGGGCGAAATGGAGCCTGCCCTCCGACTATCCGGTGGTGGCCCCCGACTACGCCAAGTTGCGCTCGCAATTCGCCAAGCAGATCGGGCTTGGACGCAAGAAGGAGGAAGAGCGCCCGGCGAAGGGCAAGGCCGGGCAAGGTGCGGCCAAACCCCGCAATCGCCGCCGGCCGCGCGCCGCGGCCACCGGCGAGTAACGCGGACGGACCGGCAAGGGGTTACCGCGACCGGGGGCGCCGGAAGGCGCCGACGGCCGTTCCCGCCTCCGCGCCATTGACAGGGGATGACGGCGCGCGTCTATCGCGTCTATAAGGCGGCGTTCGCACTCGGCGCAGGAGACGCTTCGGCATGCCGCAAGCTGATACGATGACGGGCGTTCTGGCGCCCGTGGTGACCCCGTTCACGGCCGACCTCGCCGTCGATTCCGAAAGGCTGGTGCGGCATTGCCGGTGGCTGGCGGCGCAGGGCTGCGGCCTCGCCGTGTTCGGCACCAACAGCGAGGCCAACTCGCTGACCATCGAGGAGCGCGAGGCGGTCCTCGACCGGCTCGTCGAGGCCGGGCTGAATTCGCGGATCATGATGCCCGGCACCGGCTGCTGCGCCCTCCCCGACACGGTGCGCCTGATTCGCCACGCCGTCGCCAAGGGCGTCGGCGGCGTGCTCGTGCTGCCGCCGTTCTATTACAAGAACGTCAGCGACGAGGGGCTGTACCGCTCGTACAGCGAGGTCATCGAGCGGGTCGGCGATGCGCGCCTGCGGCTCTATCTCTATCATTTCCCGCAGATGTCGGCGGTGCCGCTGAGCCTCGACCTGATCGGCCGGCTGCTCCGCGCCTATCCCGGCACCGTGGTCGGCATCAAGGACAGTTCGGGCGACCGCGCCAATCTGGAGGCGATCCTCGCCGCCTTTCCCGGCTTCGGCGTGTTCTCGGGCACCGAATCGCTGCTCCTCGCCACCATGCGGGCCGGCGGCGCCGGCTGCATCTCGGCCACCGCCAACGTCAACCCGGCGCCCATCCGCGAGCTGTTCCTGCACTGGCGCTCGCCGGGCGCGGAGACCATGCAGGCCGACCTCGCCGAACTGCGCGGCATCGTCCAGAAATACCCGATGATCGCCGCCATGAAGGCGATGATCGCCCATTACGCCGGCGACGACGGCTGGAACCGCGTGCGCCCGCCGCTGGTCGAACTGCCCGCCGCCGACGCCGACGCCCTCCTCGCCGAACTCGCCCGCCACAACTTCGAAATGCCGGGGATCGGGGGCTGAGCCGTTCGATTGGCGTCGCGAGGCCCCCAGCGCCGTGGCGATCCACCCGCCGCGCTGGATTGCTTCGTCGCTGCGCTTCTCGCAATGACGTCGTTAGCGTGGGTGCTGTGGGAATATTTCAGAAATTGGTCGGAGTGAGAGGATTCGAACCTCCGGCCCCTGCCTCCCGAAGACAGTGCTCTACCAGGCTGAGCTACACTCCGACCGCCTGAGAGGCGCCCTATATAGCGCCATCCGGGGCCGACCGCAAACGGGAATCGCGCCCCCTCAGTAGGCGCGTTCGATGCAGAAGTCGATGACCTCGGTCATCGCCGCCTTGAGAGGGCCGTCGGGGAAAATGGCCAGGGCGTCGCGGGCCATGGCGCCGTAGTGGCGGGCGCGGGCGATCGTGTCCTGCAGGCTGCCGTGCTTCTCCATCAGGGCGATGGCGCGGCCCAAATCGGCGTCGTCGTCGGACTGTTCGAGCTGTTCCAGGGTGCGCCGCCAGAACTCGCGTTCCTCCTGGTCGCCGCGGCGGAAGGCGAGGATCACCGGCAGGGTGATCTTGCCTTCGCGGAAGTCGTCGCCGATGGCCTTGCCCAGCACCGCCTGCTTGGCCGAGTAGTCGAGCACGTCGTCGATGAGCTGGAAGGCGATGCCGAGGTTGAGGCCGTAGCTTTCCAGCGCCTCCTCCTCGCCGCGCGGGCGGTCGGCGACGACCGCGCCGATG
This sequence comes from Rhodospirillales bacterium, assembly GCA_019455065.1. Classification (GTDB taxonomy): domain Bacteria; phylum Pseudomonadota; class Alphaproteobacteria; order Rhodospirillales; family Magnetospirillaceae; genus JACFNC01. The sequence continues at coordinate 45,400 of JACFNC010000004.1, read as the reverse complement.
CGGCAGGCGGCGGCGAACAGGGCCGCGGTCTTCGAGCGGATGACGTCGAGATAGGCGTCCTCGGTGGTGTCGGTGTCGTTGGCGGTGATGAGTTGCAGCACCTCGCCCTCGGAGATCACCGACGAGGCGTGCGACAGGATGGCGAGCACCGGCAGCGAGCCGTCCTCGACCATCAGTTCGAAGGCGCGGCTGAACAGGAAGTCGCCGACCAGCACGCTTGCCTTGTTGCCCCACACCGCGTTGGCGCTGGCCAGGCCGCGCCGCAGGTCGCTCTCGTCCACCACGTCGTCATGCAGCAGGGTGGCGGTATGAATGAACTCGACGCAGGCGGCCAGCGTCACATGCCGGGTGCCGGCATGGCCGCACAGGCGCGCCGACGCCAGCGTCAGCATCGGCCGCAGGCGCTTGCCGCCGGCCGCGATGATATGCCCGGCAAGCTGGGGAATAAGGGCCACCGGGCTGTGCATCCGCTCGACGATCGTGCGATTGACCTTCTCCAGGTCTTCAGCCACCAGCCGCGTCAGGACGTCGATGTTCGGCGTCTTCTTGCCTCGCCCTTCCTCAAAACTCACGACGACCGCCACGACACCTCACCCCTGCTCGAACGCGTTCCCCGCGCGGATGGTTGCCCGATCCGCACGCGGGAGTCTACAACATTGCCGCGGATGCGCAATTAGCCACAGGTTGCCGGGCGGAACAAGGGACAATGGACGCGAGTGGAGTGGAGGGCGGCGTCAGCGACGACACCCTGCTGGGCGGGCGGGTTCTTCTGCGGCAACCGGTCCGCGGCTACCGTGCCGCCATCGACCCGGTGTTCCTCGCCGCGGCGGTGCCCGCGGAAGCCGGACAGTCGGTGCTCGACGTCGGCTGCGGCGTCGGGGCGGCGGCCCTGTGCCTGGCGGCGCGGGTGCCGGGATGCCGGGTGTCCGGCATCGAGGTGCAGGCACCGCTGGCGGCGCTGGCCCGCGACAACGCGGAACGCAACGGACTGGCCGGGCGCGTCGTCGTGGTCACCGGCAATCTGCTCGACCCGCCACCCCGGCTGGCGCCCGGTTCGTTCCATCACGTGATGACCAATCCGCCGTTCCTGGCGGCGGACCGCGCCGACCTGCCGCCCGACGCCGGCAAGGCGCTCGCCAATGTCGAAGGCGGCGCCGACCTGGCGGCCTGGATGCGTTTCTGCGTCAACATGCTGCGCCCGAAGGGCACGTTGACGGTGGTCCACCGCGCCGACCGCCTGGACGAACTGCTGGCCGCCCTGCGTGGCAAGGTTGGCGGCGTGAGCGTCGTTCCGCTGTGGCCGAAGGCCGGCCGCCCGGCGAAGCGGATCGTCCTGCGCGCGCGCAAGGGTGTCTCGTCGCCGCTCGAGCTGACCGCCGGCCTGGTGCTGCACCAGGCCGATGGCGCATACACGCCCGGTGCCGAAGCCGTGCTTCGCGACGGCCGGGGACTCGATGAAGCGATCGCGCCCGCGCCGTAAGGAGGATTGGCAAGCCGGGCCCGCCCCCCTATGGTTTAGGCGATGGACGTTGAAGCCCTGCTCGCCCGCCTGCCTTTCGAGCCGCTGCGCCACCGGCCGCCGCTGGTCACCGTGCTGCGGCTGTCAGGCATTATCGGGCAGCTTGGGCCGCTGCGCTCGGGTCTGAGCATCGCCGGCCTCGCCCAGGCGATCGAGCGCGCCTTCTCCCCTCACTTCCTGACCGCCGTGGCCCTGTCGGTGAATTCGCCCGGCGGCTCGCCGGCGCAGGCCTCGCTGATCATGCGCCGCATCCGGCAGTTTGCCGACGAGCGCAAGGTGCCGGTATTCGCTTTCGTCGAGGACGTTGCCGCGTCGGGCGGCTACTGGCTGGCGCTCGCCGCCGACGAGATTTTGGTCGACGAGAGCTCGATCCTGGGTTCGATCGGCGTCATCTCGTCGGGCTTCGGCTTCCACGGCCTCCTCGAACGGTTCGGCGTGGAGCGGCGGGTGTACACCCAGGGCCGGCACAAGTCGCTGCTCGATCCGTTCCGCCCTGAATCGCCGGAGGACGTGGCACGGCTGACTCGCCTGCAGGCCGACATCCACGACGAATTCAAGGCGGTGGTCCGCGCCCGCCGCGGCGACCGGCTCAAGGCCCCCGAAGAGGAACTCTTCGATGGCGACGTGTGGACCGGCCGGCGGGCGATCGAGTTGGGACTTGCCGACGGCCTGGGCGAGATCCGGCACACCATGCGCGCCCGCTTCGGCGAAAAGGTCCGGTTGCGGCCGGTGGTCTACCAACGCGGCTGGCTGCGCCGCCGCTTCGGCCTTACCCGCGATGCGCAGGACTGGGCCGGCGCGGCCCTGGGGGCCATCGAGGAACGCGCCTGGTGGGCGCGGTACGGGCTGTGACGCGGGTTGACCGCGACCACGCCACGCGTCCATAAAAGCGGATGCTTCAGAAAATCGCCCTTACGGTGGTGCTGGTGGTGGTCGCCTGGATGGGCTTCACCTATCTGAACCGGATGCTGGCGGCCCGGCACTCCCGGGACCTGCCGCGGTCCCGCGGAAAGGGCGCCGCGAACGAGGCGCGGGCCACCGTGTACGACACTCAGAAATGTGCGGTGTGCGGCGCCTACGTGGCGGCCGGCAACCCGACCCGCTGCGAGCGGGCGGACTGCCCGTATTGACCTGCTTTCATCATAGCGAACCCGTCAGGTTCACCGGTTAAGCTCGCGCATGGCTCCGTCAAGACCCTCGATGGTCAGCGGGAACATTCGCCCGCCCATCAGCTGGTCGACCATGCGGATCGAGTGGGTCCACGGCCATTGCTGCTGCGGTACCGGGTTTAGCCAGACGGCGTGACGGTAGTTGTCGAGCAGGCGTTCGACCCACAGCGCCCCCGGCTCCTCGTTCCAATGCTCGACGCTGCCCCCCGCATAGGCGATCTCGTAGGGGCTCATCGAGGCGTCGCCGACGAGGATGAGCTTGTAGTCGGGCGGATAGGTGCGGATCAGCTCCCAGGTCCCCATGCGGTCGGACTGGCGCCGGCGGTTGTCCTTCCACAGGCTCTCGTAGGGGCAGTTGTGGAAGTAGAAGTACTCGAGGTGCTTGAACTCCGACCGCGCCGCCGAGAACAACTCCTCGCAGAGCCGGATGTGGTCGTCCATCGAGCCGCCGATGTCGAGCAGCAGCAGCACCTTCACCCGGTTGTGGCGTTCGGGGACCATCTGGATGTCGAGCATGCCGCCCTGATGGGCGGTCGAGCGGATGGTGCCCGGCAAGTCCAATTCGGTGGCGGCGCCGTCGCGGGCGAAGCGGCGCAGCCGGCGCAGCGCCACCTTCAAATTGCGGGTGCCGAGTTCCACGGAATCGTCGAGATTGCGGAACTCCCGCTTGTCCCAAACCTTGACGGCGCGGCGATGGCGCGATTCGTTCTGGCCGATGCGCACGCCCTCGGGATTGTAGCCGTAGGCGCCGAAGGGCGAGGTGCCGGCGGTGCCGATCCACTTGCTGCCGCCCTGGTGGCGCTCCTTCTGCTCGGCGAGGCGCTGGCGCAGAGTCTCCATCAGCTTCTCGAACCCGCCGAGCGCCTGGATCTGCGCCTTCTCCTCCTCGGTCAGGAAGCGCTCGGCGAGTTTGCGCAGCCATTCGTCGGGAATCTCGGCGGTGACGTCACCGCCCGCGCCCGACTCGATGCCGTTGAAGCACTGGCCGAACACGCGGTCGAACTTGTCGAGGTTGCGCTCGTCCTTCACCAGGGCGGCGCGCGACAGATAGTAGAAATCCTCGATGCTGTAGTTCGCCGCCCCCGCCTTCACCGCCTCGACGAGGGTGAGGTATTCGCGCAAGGTGACCGGAACCTTGGCATTGCGAAGTTCGAGGAAGAAATTCAGGAACATCCCAACGCTCCCGCGCGATCGGTCAGCGCCCTTCCCTCCGCGCCATGAAGGCGAGGCGCTCGAACATGTGCACGTCCTGCTCGTTCTTCAGCAACGCCCCGTGCAACGGCGGGATGACCTTGCGCGCGTCCTTGCTGCGCAGCGCCTCGGGCGACAGGTCCTCGGCAAGCAGCAGCTTGATCCAGTCGAGCAGTTCCGAGGTCGACGGCTTCTTCTTGAGGCCCGGCACCTCGCGCACCTCGAAGAAAACGCTGAGCGCCTCGCTCACCAGTTCCTTCTTGATGCCCGGATAGTGCACGTCGACGATGCGTTCCATCGTCTCGCGGTCGGGGAAGCGGATGTAGTGGAAGAAGCAGCGGCGCAGGAAGGCGTCCGGCAACTCCTTCTCGTTGTTCGACGTGATGATGACGACCGGCCGCACGCGGGCGCTGATGGTCTGCCGCGTCTCGTAGACGTGGAACTCCATGCGGTCGAGTTCGAGCAGCAGGTCGTTCGGGAATTCGATGTCGGCCTTGTCGATCTCGTCAATCAGCAATACCGGCGGCTTTTCGGCCTCGAAGGCCTCCCACAACTTGCCGCGCACGATGTAGTTGGCGATGTCGTGGACCCGCTCGTCGCCGAGTTGCGAGTCACGCAGGCGCGAGACGGCGTCGTATTCGTACAGGCCCTGCTGGGCCTTGGTCGTGGACTTGACGTGCCATTGCAGCAACGGCCGCCCCAGCGCCTTGGCGACCTCGTGCGCCAAAATGGTCTTGCCGGTGCCCGGCTCGCCCTTGACCAGCAAGGGCCGCTCGAGGGTAACGGCGGCGTTGACGGCGACCATCAGGTCCTCGGTCGCCACGTAGCTATCGGTGCCGGTGAATTTCATGCGCCTTCGATCCCGCCTCGCAGTAGGTTCCCGGCGACATTAGGGGCGGCAGCCCCGGGGATCAAGGCCGGCGAGAGCCGGCGCCCTTTCGCCGCGGCTGCCGTCCAACCTCAAATGGTCTTGGCGGCGGCCCGGACACGGGAGGCCAGGGGCTCGGCCACGGCGCTCATCACGGCCGTGGTCATCTCGGCCAGCTTGCGGCTCTCCACGACGTAATCGTCGAACGCGCCGCGGGCCAGCTTCGCCTGGGTCTCGACGAATTCGGCCGGCGTCTTGCAGGCGCCCAGCGCCTGGACGGCGCCGCCCGCCTTCTCCAGCGACTGCAGACCGAGGCCCGCATAGGCCTTCGCGAGGTCCTCGAATCCCTTGGCGGCGATCTCGCCGCTCTTCACGACCGCCTCGACATTCTCCTTGCCGACGGCGACCAGTTCCTCATAGGCGTACATGTATTCATTCCTTCATAGAGCGCCACCATGTTGCAGCGCAGCATGAGTAAAGAATAGCACGGCCAAGCCGAATTGCAAGGACGATGCTGCAATGCAGCATGACATCGATCCGCCAAGGCCGGGAGTTGCCCCTTATCCCCGGTCGTCTTGGCCGGGCTTTGCCCGGCCATCCCAACGCGGCGGCAGTGGATGCGCGGGTCGAGCCCGCGCATGACGATCAATGGCTGTATACGCCTCCCCGGGCCAAGCCCGGGGGTCACGGGATGGGTGATTAGGTTTCCCGCTCAGTCAGGATCGAACCACAGGGTCATCTGGTAGTCGATGGTGATTTCCTCGCCGGCCTTGATGTCGCGTACCGCGTGGATGTCGAGGAACATCTCGTCGATGTGGTGCTTGAATTCGGCGTTCGGGGTGTAGGAGTGGTTCAACAGGCTGGTGTAACCGAGCACGATCGCGGCGCGGCCCTTATGCTTGTACAGGTCCTCCTCGCAAGCGCCGGGCTCCCACATGAATACGTAGGTGAAGCAGATGGTGGCGTCGGTCTTGGGGCGGTCCTCGTGCGGAATGATGAGCACTGGCGAGCGCTCGATCAATTCGCCCTGGCGAATGTCCTCCATGGCGATGACGCCGCGGCCCTTGACGCCGAAATCCTGAACCTTGAGCAATTTCCGTTGATCGCTGTTCCCCCACATGGTGGCGGCTTCTCCTTGGCATGTTCGCGTTATTGCGGTTCGGGGACGACAAGCGGACGCGCGCGATCGGAGGGGCGATTCCGGCCTCGGCTTTGCTTACCATCCTTGCTGATCGGGTAACGCCCGACCCCCTGGAAGACGCTCCTCAGGGAGGGAGCCCAGCCCAGGCTGGGCTTGGTGAGCGTTCGGGCTGGAAACCAGCCGTGAGCTCTTCGAGACCATCGAAAAACGGCGCACAGCCTAGCCGGGGAGACGGTCAACTGCAACAAGCAATCGCGCGGCCGACGGCCCCAGCCGGGCAACCATGGGCGGCGCTCTGTCCGGCCACTGCCCGAAACAACCCGTCCATGGCATCCGGCCGGACGCCATGGTACAGTTTTCAATGGGTTCCCGGCCGACCCGCCACGCCGGGGTCGCTCAACTGGCGGGAGGATGGCACCGCGTGACACGTTCGGTACTTGTGGTGGACGATGAGCCGAACATCGTCCTGTCGCTCGAATTCCTGATGAAACAGGCCGGCTACGACGTGCGCGTGGCGCGCGACGGCGAGGCGGCGTTGCAGGCGATCGCCGAAAAGGTGCCCGATCTTATCCTGCTCGACGTGATGATGCCCAAGCGAGACGGCTACGACGTCTGCCAGACGGTGCGCAGCAACCCGCAATGGCAGGACGTGCGAATCATCATGCTGACCGCCCGCGGCCGCGAGGTGGAGAAGGAAAAGGGCCTCGCCCTCGGCGCGGACGACTACATCACCAAGCCCTTCTCGACGCGCGAGGTGGTCGAACGCGTCAAGTTCTTCCTGGGTTCCGCCGACCAGAGCTGAGCCCGCACGCCGAAAGGAGTCGGATGACCCGCAGGAAACGCATCGCGCTGATGGTCGCCGGACTCGCGATCGCCGCTTATGCGTTGCTCGCCTTCACGGTCTACCGGGCGCTGCTGGCCGCGGGCGTGTCCGAGGGCGAGAAGATCGGCACGGGCAGTCTCTACGCGCTGGTCGCCGGCATCGTCTTCGCCCTGCTGGCCGCGGGCGTATGGGCGGCGCTCGACCGCGGCCTTCTGAGGCCGCTGGACAAGCTGGCGCGCGAAGTGCGCACCCTTGTCCATTCGAAACAGACCGAGCGCCCCCTCGAAATCCCGCCGCACCATCTCCTGGGCGATCTGCCCGATTCGCTGGGCAACCTCGTTGCGGCTTTGCAGGCGGCGCGGCAGGACGTCCAGCGCGCCTCGGAGGCGGCGACCGCCCAGGTGGCCGAGCAGAAAACGTGGCTGGAGGTGATCCTGCTGCACCTGTCGGAGGGTGTGGTGGTGTGCAGCGTCGGCCACCGCATCCTGCTCTACAACCAGGCGGCGGTGCGCATGTTCAGCGCGCCCGAGGCGGTGGGGCTGGGCCGCTCGCTGTTCGAACTGGTGACCCGTCAACCCGTCCTGCACACCCTGGAGCTTCTCCAGCATCGGCGCCGCCAGGCCACCGCCCAAGCGGCTGCCGACCTGAGTTCCGCCTTCGTTTGCGCCACCGCGGACTCGCGTGTCATGCTGCAAGGCCGGATGGCGCTGATCGTCGACCCCGCCGGCGACGTCACCGGCTACGTGCTGACCTTCGTGGACATCAGCAACGAGGTGGCGGTGTTGGCCAAGAGCGATGCGGTGCGACGCGCCGTCACCCGCGAGCTGCGGGCCCCGATCGCCAACTTGCGGGCGGCGAGCGAAACGGTCGGCGCGTTCCCCGAGATGGCACCCGCCGAACGCCAGGCTTTCGACGAGGTCATCCGCAAGGAGAGTCAGACGCTCAGCGACCGCCTGGAAGCGCTCGCCGCCGAATACCGCGGCCACGCCGTTGCCCGCTGGCCGATGGCCGACATCTATTCGCTGGACCTGTTCAACTGCGTTGCGCACCATTTGTCCGAGCAACGCGGCATCGCGCTTACGGTCGTCGGCATGCCGCTTTGGCTGCACGGCGACAGCCCCGCCCTGATGCAGATGCTCGATTACCTGATCGGCCGCGTTCACGAGCACGCCGGCGTCGCGGCCTTCGACATCGAGGCCTTGCTGGGCGACCGCCGCGTGTACGTCGACATCCTGTGGCACGGAGAGGCGATACCGTCGAAGGTGCTCGACGCGTGGCAGGACATGCCGCTCGAAGGCGCCCTTGGCGCGGCGACGGCACGCGACATCCTCGACCGCCACGGAAGCGAACCGTGGAGCCAGATGCGGCGCGAGGGCACTGCGCTGCTTCGCATCCCACTCCTGGCGCCCCTGCGGCCGCAGTTCCAGGAGGCCGAGGAAAAACTGCCGCCGCGACCGGAGTTCTACGACTTCGGATTGATGCACGAGCACAGCTTTACCGGCGCCCTTGGCGACAGGCGGCTCCGCGACCTGACCTTCGTGGTTTTCGACACGGAAACCACCGGCCTGCGCCCAAGCGCGGGCGACGAGATCATCTCGCTGGCCGGCGTGCGCGTGGTGAAGGGGCGGGTGCTGACCGGCGAGACCTTCCAGCGGCTGGTCCATCCGGGGCGCCCGATCCCCGCCGAGTCGGTGCGCTTCCACGGCATCACCGACGAGGCCGTGCGCGACAAGCCGCCGCTGCAGGTCGTGCTGCCCCAGTTCAAGCAGTTCGTGGGCGACGCCGTCATGGTCGCGCACAACGCCGCCTTCGATCTGAAGTTTCTCAAGCTGAAGGAGGCCGAGTGCGGGGTGAGTTTCCCCAATCCGGTCATCGACACCATGCTGCTCTCGGTCCTCATCGACCCCGAGGCCGACCACTCCCTCGACGGCCTGGGACAACGGCTCGGGGTTGGAATTACCGATCGGCACACGGCATTGGGCGACTCGCTCGCCACCGCCGAGGTGCTGGTCCGCATGTTCGACCTGCTCGAGGCCAAGGGGACGTATACCTTGGCGGAAGTGATGAGGGCGTCCAACATGACGGCCGAGATGCGCCTGCAGGAAACCCACTTCTAGCCGGGCGGAACCGACCATGACGCGACCGAACCGTCCCCTCCGCATCGCCCGTCCCAGCGGAATGAGGGAGCGGCTGGTCGCGGTGTTCATGCTGGGACTGGCGTTGTTCAATCCGCCGCTGCTGGCGGTGTTCGGCAAGGGCGGCACGGTGGGTGGCCTGCCGGTGCTGTTCCTTTATCTGTTCGTCGCCTGGATCGGGTTGATCGTCCTGCTCGCCGCCATCATCGAAGGCCACGGCGAGGAGGGAACCGAAAAACCCGACGACCTCGTGCCTCGGGACGGGGGAGACGGCTGAATGCTTCAAGGCTGGGTCGTCATCGGCGTTTCCTTCGCCTATCTGTGCCTGCTGTTCGCCATCGCCTACTATGGCGACAAGCGTGCCGACCAGCGCCGCAGCCTGATCGCCAATCCGTTCATCTACGCACTGTCGATCGCCGTCTACTGCACGTCCTGGACCTTCTACGGCAGCGTCGGGCGGGCCGCCGAGAGCGGCATGCACTTCCTGCCGATCTACCTGGGCCCGACTCTCATGGCGGCGCTTTGGTGGATCGTGCTGCGCAAGATGGTGCGGATCAGCAAGGTCAACCGCATCACTTCGATCGCCGACTTCATTTCCGCGCGTTATGGAAAAAGCCAGACTTTGGGCGGCCTGGTCACGATCATCGCCGTGGTCGGCATCATGCCCTACATCTCGCTGCAACTGAAGGCGATCTCGACGACCTTCACGGTGCTGCTGCATTACCCCCAGTTCGAGGTTGCGCCGGATCTGGTGGCGGTGCCGATCCTGGCCGACACCGCGCTGTACGTCGCCCTGGTTCTGGCCGCTTTTTCGATCCTGTTCGGGACCCGGCACATCGACGCCAGCGAACATCACGAAGGCATGGTCGCGGCCATCGCCTTCGAGTCGGTGATCAAGCTCCTGGCCTTCGTCGCCGTCGGAGTGTTCGTGACCTACGGCCTGTTCGGCGGCTTTGGCGACCTTTTCACGCGGGCCATGGACCATCCCGATATCGTTCGCCTGTTCGCGGTCGGCGACGCCGCCGAGTACGGCGGCTGGATCGCGCTGACCTTGCTGGCGATGGCCGCCATCATCTGCCTGCCGCGGCAGTTCCAGGTCTCGGTGGTCGAGAACGTCGACGAGAACCACATCCGCAAGGCCGTGTGGCTGTTTCCCCTTTACCTGCTGGTCATCAACATCTTCGTGCTGCCGATCGCCTTCGCCGGGATGATGCTGTTCGACCCCAGCGAGGTGAACCCGGACATCTTCGTCCTGGCCCTGCCTATGGCGAACCAGTCCGAAACGCTCGCCCTGTTCGTCTTCCTGGGTGGACTGTCGGCCGGCACCAGCATGGTGATCGTCGAGACGATCGCCCTCAGCACCATGGTGTGCAACGACCTCGTGATGCCGGTGCTGCTGCGCATTCCGTGGCTCGGTCTCCAGAAGCTCAAGGACGTCTCCAAGCTTCTGCTTTCCATCCGGCGCTGGACCATCGTGCTGGTGGTGTTCCTGGGCTATCTCTACGTCCGGCTGATCGGGGAATCGTTCGCCCTGGTCACCATCGGGCTGGTGTCGTTCGCCGCCGCGGCGCAATTCGCCCCGGCGCTGATCGGCGGCATCTTTTGGAAGGGCGCAACTCAGCGAGGCGCCATGTGGGGCCTGTCGGCGGGCTTCGTGGTGTGGCTCTACACCCTGTTGCTGCCGTCCTTCGCCCGGTCGGGCTGGCTTCCCGAATCCTTCATCGAGCAGGGACTGTTCGGCATCGAGCTCTTGCGCCCCTACCAGCTTTTCGGGCTTACCGGGCTCGACCCGGTCACCCATTCGCTGATCTGGAGCATGATGGCCAATCTGGGTTGCTACGTGATGGTGTCCCTGCTGACCCAGCACACCGCCATCGAGCGCATCCAGGCGGCCCTGTTCGTCGACGTGTTTCGACCCTCGGGCGAGGGCGGCGGCTCGCAGTTCTGGCGGGGCACGGCGACGGTGGCCGACCTTTACGCGCTGGTCGCGCGCTTCGTCGGCCAGGAACGGGCCGAGCGGGCCTTCTCCAGCTATTCGCAGGAGCACAACGTCGACCTGCGGACCCTGCGCGACGCCGACGCCCAGCTCGTCAATTTCGCCGAGCGCCTGCTCGGCGGCGCCATCGGCGCGGCCTCGGCGCGCGTCATGGTGGCCTCGGTGGCCAAGGGCGAGATCGTCGGTTTGCAGGAGGTCATGGAGATCCTCGACGAGGCGTCGCAGGTCATCGCCTACAGCCAGAAACTCGAGGCCAAGTCGCGCGAGTTGGAGGCCGCCACGACCGAGCTGCGGGCGGCCAACGAGCGTCTCAAGGAACTCGACCGCATGAAGGACGACTTCATCTCGACGGTAACACACGAGTTGCGCACGCCCCTTACCTCGATCCGCTCCTTCACCGAAATCCTTCATGACAACCCCGACCTCGAAGCCGCCCAGCGGGAGGAGTTCCTGAGCATCGTCATCCGCGAGAGCGAGCGCCTGACGCGCCTGATCAACCAGGTCCTCGATCTTGCCAAGATGGAATCGGGCAACATCCGGTGGTCGATGGCGGTGGTCGACGTGCGCGACGTCATCCGGGACGCCGTCGCCGCGACCGGCCAGTTGTTCAAGGACAAGCAGGTCAACCTCAAGGTCACCGCGCCGGACCAGCCGGTTCCCCTGTGGACCGACGGCGACCGCCTGATGCAGGTGGTGATCAACCTGCTGTCGAACGCGGTGAAGTTCTCCGAACCCGGCACGGGCCTCGTCTCGGTCACCCTCGACGTGCGCGCCTCGGGCATCACGGTGTCGGTACGCGACAACGGCCCCGGCATCCCCTATTGGGCGCAGTCGCGGATTTTCGAGAAGTTCCAGCAGGTGGGCGACACCATGACCGCCAAGCCGCAAGGTACCGGCCTCGGCCTCGCCATTTGCAAGAGCATCGTCCTGCGTCTGGGCGGCAGCATCTGGGTGGAAAGCGAGCCCGGCCGCGGCGCCGCCTTCTGCTTCTTCATCCCAGCGCGCCCCGTCGAGGACGAGCCGGCGGAAGCGGCGGGACGCGCCGAACCCGGCGGCGTGGCGGAGTGAGCTAAGTCACCTTAGAATTGCTCGTGGTCACCAATCCAATCCGTTTTGACGACCTTTCCAAAGGCAACGACCACGTTTCTTAGGTTGGCTGGTTTGGAGCAAGATTGGTGGCGCGATAGCCAACATCGGCGAGAAACCTGGCGACCCGCTCAATTAGCGGGCCGTTTTGCTCTCTGTGGACCACAACCCATTGGAATGCGTTGAGAGCGGCTCGTTGCTTCAATGGATCCCAAAGCGCCACTATCCGCACGAGATCGGCTCTTGAGAGCGGCGTAATCCCAAGCGCCTCGATGGTTTCCCGGGCGCCATCCCTAAAGTCTTCAGCTATGACCAACCCCAAGGCCCCCCTCTGGCGGACTTCGCTTACAAAGAACTCGATCTCCTCCTGGATCGCACCCGTAACGACGTAATGTTTTACCTCGGCAGAGATGACAAGTTGGTCGCCCTCCCAGGCGTCAATATCGCCGATTCCCGCCTCGCGAGCTGATCCAGTTCGGACCTTGCGTGCCTCAACTTGGAGATGCGGCGCGTCCGCCCTGATGTACGCAAACACGGCGGCCTGAAAGGAGGCGCCCGTCGTTTCACGAACTGCTCGTTGAGCAAATGGGAAGTCCCGGAGAAGCATCAGAAAGATCGGAGGCTCTACACGAACATCGAGAGGATTGAAGACGTGCGGCGTTAGCTGTTCCAGCACAAAGGCGCGCGCCTCGTCCGCGATTCTTTGAAGATCGACGAGCGAAAAGGTAACCATGGCGTCGAGCCAGTGGCGGTAATCGGCCCACTTGCCGGTTGCGTATGGCTGTGAGCGAGGGTAGTCGAGTCGCTTGTGTTCCCAAATGAAGTACCGATGCGCCCGCTCGTAGGCTGGACGGATCGTTTTTTGTCCCTCCGGGGTTTGCACTGTAATCGTGCTCACACCTTCAGTAATTTGGGGAAATTGCTCGAACAGATCGTCGAGCGACCGGAATCCGGCGCTTGGAACGCCGAGTTCGATCAGAAAATCGGCAAAAGAAACGAGCAACCCTCCAACGTAGGTTCGCGGCTTTGGGCGCCTGCCACGCCCACGCGTAAACTCGGCGCGCATTTCTTGCAGGACATCATCTGGGCTCATCTCTAGATGGAGCCGTCGCCGTGCAGCATGCGGAGAAGCGGAATAGCACGACACGCGACGATCGCGTAGTCTTCGTCCATTTCCGTCCCGATAGCCTTGTAACTCAACCGTGCCGCTGCTGCGAGTGTGGACCCCCCTCCTGTGAAGGGATCGTACACAACACCAATCCCCAGTGGCAACACGGCGCGCACGACTTGACGCATAAAGCGCTGAGGCTTTAACGACGGGTGAGGCGAAATTTCCCGCTCCGCTGCCCTCGTCGGTGCTGACTCGATCACATCCCGAAAAGGTTCTTGCCCGGACACGCGGCGAAGACCACCCGTACCCCAACGCCTTAGATTGGCAGACACGGTCTTCTCACTGATCGGCTTACGAAAGAGGCCCCAGGGCTCCCAACAAGCCCGAGGCATTACCGTCACATCGCTGAACTCCCCCTCGGCCCCCTTGGGCCGGTCTCCGCCTCGAAGGGTCTGCACTAGACGAATGACCTCGCCGCGCTTCTCGAACCCAACCTTTTCGAAGCAGGCAAAGGTCGTCGTCGACAGTAAAGGGTTCGACGCGATCAGCAAGTGGCCTCCAGGCACCATGGCACGCAACGCCAGCTTGGCAAATTTCGAGAAGAACTGGCTGAGCCGCTTCCGATCCTGTTCGGTAAGGACCGTAAACCTGGGAACAGGGGACCGCTCGGAACCGTCGAACGATGGCGGAATCCGCCAGACGCCCCCTCGACCCTGTTTCATCTTTGCGTGATTCTTTTCTTCATATTCGATCAAACCATAGGGTGGATCAGTCACGCATCCCGAGATGCTGTCCTCAGGCACAGCGGCCAGCCACCTGAGGGCGTCCGCGGTCGCCACCGCCACGCCTGGGCAGGGCTCCGCCGTGGAGCGCTCAATATGCCGGAGCGCCCGCCAGACTTGTTGTTCGGCCACCCGAAGGGTTTCCGTTGCCTTCTCGCCCAAATAGGATGGGAAGGGCATGTCCTCGGCAAGCCCGCAAACCGCCCCACCGCTGCTCAGCGTTGCATCAAGGGGCGACATTGCGCTTCTCCACGTAAACCCGCCACAACTTTTCAAAGAGAGCATACTGGGGCGTTTTTAGTTTGTACGCCTCGTCACGGAAGGCTTGGGCAATCTTTCGATCGACGCGCAAACTCAGCAGATCTGAAACGTCCGAAGTTCTGCCTCGCCTCTTAGTCCCGCCAGCCATTTTCTCTCCCCATGACGTCAAGACGTCTAGACGTCTTCTATAACTGCGTTGGCCTCATGTCAATAAGCTCGCCGAACTGCCTGTGAATAGTCAACATGCATGGGTTCCATCCAGCAGATTATACTGCATATGGGCTTGGCTGGATCCGGGCGTGAATGACCAAGCCCTCAGCGGACCTTCTTGTCTGGGTGCATTAGGGTGTTGAGGGTTGCCAAGGTCGCAGCACGAGAACATTAAGTGAACGCACAATGTGTTGTCAATTTGTTCTCGCTGCCGGCTGTCGGGGGTGTGATGCTGCCCGAATTGTCTTCCTCTAGAGGATCTCTCCGGTAAAATCGGCTCGGGCGCGCGCCGACAGTTCTTCGACCCTTTTCAGGTGCGCAACCAACTCCGTCCGCTGGCGGGCCGAGAGCGACGCCGGATCAAGGTAGTTGCCGGGCGTGCGGCCACAGAGCACGTCGGCCACCTGCTGGCGCAGCAGCAGCGTCGTCAGATGGACGAACGCCGCCTTCCAGTAGTCGTGCTGATCGCGCCCGAAAACGCCCATCTCGGTGAGCCGGTCGAGCCGTGCCAGCGTCGCCGTGTCCTCGATGCCCTCACGCAGCGCGTAGAGGCGCACCGCTTCGACGATCGGCAAGGTACCGTTGCGCTTGAGATTGACGTGTCCCTGATGCGGACCCTCCGAGTCGTCGGTCACGAGGCGGTCGAACCAACCGAGACCGACCATGTGGTGGCTTTCGTTGGTGGCCATGGCATGCAGGAACCGGGGATTGGTGCGGGCCATTTCGATCGCGTGCCTGCGTAGCGACGTCTCCAACGCGCGCGGGCCGTCGATGATCCGAAAGTCGAAGAAGATGTCGGCGTGCAGCATGGCCACACCGGACCGCCGACGCCCCCACAGGCTCACATGCTCCTTCCACTGCGTGAGTGTCTTGCGCCACAAGGGGTTGGTGGCCATCACGTTGCCGTTGCAGTAGGGGAAGCCCACGGCGTCAAGGTCACGGGTCAGGCGGCCGGCGAATTCGATGAAGTAGGTGTCGATGGCGTTGTGTTTGCGGTCGGGATAGTCGGCGAGAATGAAGCCGTTGTCCTGGTCGGGCCGAAGGAAACTCTCGCCGCGACCGCCCGAGCCCATGACGACGATGCCGCATTCGGCGGGCGGCTCGCCCCAACCGTCCTCGACCATCGCCTCTTTGGCGGCCCGCGCCACGGCGCGGTAGATGTCGTTGTTAATCTCGTTGAGGATGGCCTGAATTTCGAGTGCCGGCAGATTGTCCTCCAGCAGTTCGTGCGCGAGTTCCGCTTGCGCCTGTTTGACGGCGCGCATGCCATCGGCCGACCCGTCCGGCGTTAGAAGCTTGGCCTGCCGGATCAGACGCTCGGAGGTGACCGCCAGCGCCTCACGCTGGTCTAGAATGCCGATCGGCCGCCCCGCCTCATCGACCACGGGGAGCCGGTGCAACCGCCGGCGCTGCATGAGGGCGACGGCGCGGTACAGGTAGTCGGTGGCCGCCACCGTAAACACCGGCCGCGTCATCACCTCGGCAACGGGGGTTTCGGCAGGCAACTTGAAAGCGATACGACGGGTGACGTCGTTGTCGGTGACAAGGCCGGCAATGGTTCCGTCTGCCCCGGTGATGACCGCGCAATCGACCTCCGTCTCGGCCATGCGGGCCACCAGTTCCCCGCAGGGCATGGTCGACGGGCAGCACAGCCGCACCGGCCCCATGGCCGACCGCACGAGGCGGGCGAAGATGTCTCTATGCGCCGTCATGACACGGCCTCCCGACGCCAACATAACACCCGTCGGCGGCCGGCGCACGTCGCGGCGCAATCCGAGGAAAGGCGCAGCCGACCGCTCGCTCGCCCATAACGGCGCGCCGCCAACGGCCGCTCAGTGCCGCTTGCGCGAGATGTTGACGCAGGCCTGGCCGAGGATGTTGGCCGGCACGAAGTTGTCGATTCCCTTTTCCTCGAGCCCCTTGGCCGCCTGATTGTAGACGTCCATGGCCAAGGCTCCGAGGTCGACGCGCACGCCGTTCGGCAGCTTGGCGAACAGGCGGTGCAGGGTGACCACCAAGCGTTCGGCGGCGGCCCGCAACCGTGCCTCCGAGGTTTCGTCGGTCGCGAAGCCCACGATCTTCTTGGCGATGGTCAGCACGAAGGCCTTGCTCCAGCAGGTCTCGCGGGCCTTGTTGCCGAAGTCGGCGATGAGTTTCATGTCCTCACGCGACAGTTCGCGCGCGATCGCATCGGCCCCCTCGCCGGTCTCCATGGCGTCCAGCAACTTGAGGATCACGAGATGCAGCACATAGCCGCGGCACCGCGTGCCCTTCGGACAGAGCAGACAGCTTTTCAACGACCCCCCGCCTCGTTTCCGGCCAAACCCCAGGCCGGAGCAAGACCCTACCACATCGGCCTATTGGATTCTACAAGCAGATACCGGGGTTTCCGCCTCGGCATAGATGTTGATGTACTTTACGCAAATGACGCGAAGACATGACGCGATGTTCTTGTCGTTGGCGACCAAACACTGGTCATGTATTCGCTCGATAAGCTGCGGAAGCGACTTGTTCATGCGTTGCGACATTTCTTCCAGAACGGTCCAAAAGGCGTTCTCGAGCCGAATGGTCGTGCTGTGGCCGTGGATGCGGAATCCCCGTTTTTCGGGAACGAACTCGCTGATCTGGTCGGTCGTGCAGGCGTTGAACATGTGTGCGAGGAAGTCTTCCGGTTCGACGTAGATCGCCATGACCCTAGAAACCCCAAATGGTCGCATGAACGCCCATAGTGTGGCCGGGCGGGAAATTCTTCGCAACGGGGAACGGCGAAGAGGACGTCCAACAGGGAATTTCGCACGTTGGCAAAAAATACCACCACCCGCTTTCGACCCGGCGATAGCATGACGGCGTACGGCGCGAGACAAGCGCCGGCATGGAGAGAGCGGAATGGAATTCTTCAAGAAGACACTCGATCCGATCGTCGCTCTCGCCGCCATCGCGGTGCTCGACCTCTTTCTGTTCCTGATCGTCGGAAGTTGGACCGTCGGCGGCGGCGAAACCATGATGACGGGCCTGCTTGCAAAAATCTTCCTCGGCGAGGAGATCGCCCGCATTCCGTTCTGGAACCTGGTCTTCGTTCCCGACGCCGGGTATTGGAAAATCTACATCAGCCTCGGCATGTTCTTCGGCGCCTTCATGGGGGCCGTGATCAGCAAGGAGTTCTACCTGCGCTTCCCGCGGCGGCTGTCGGAATGGGTCCTGATCACGATTGGCGGTCTGTTGATGGGCGTCGGCATTCGTCTTGCCTTCGTGTGCAACGTATCGACCTTTTTCGGCCTCACGCCCGAGTTGAACCTCGGGGGCTATCTGGCGATCAGCGGCATTCTCGCCGGCGCCTGGGTCGGCTCGATGATCTACAAGAAGATGCTGGAGGGCTGAGCGCGATGTCGGTCGTCGGGGAATGCCTGGTCGCCTTCGTGTTCGGCTCGGTGGTCGGGTTGCTCGTGCAGCGCTCGCGCTTCTGCAACACGGCGGCGCTGCGTGACGCCATGCTGTTCAAGAGCTACCGCAACACCAAGGCGCTGCTGGTCGCCATGATGATACTGTCGATCGGTTTCCCGCTGTTCATGACCTTCGGCGAGGGCCACCCGCTGCGCTTCGACGTGGGCCTCAACACGGTGCTCGGCCTGTTCCTTTTCGGGGTCGGCATGGTGCTGGCCGGCGCCTGCACGGTGTCGACCTGGGTCAAGGCCGGCGAAGGCAATGTCGGCGCCGTATGGGCCTTGATCTTCACTTTCATCGGGATGTTCCTGTTCTCGCTCGTCTGGTCGTGGAACTACTGGCCGCCGGCCCCGGCCAGCATGACCGGGCAACCCAATCTCGAAGCCCTGCAACTGGGCTTCGCCAATGCCCAGACGCTTCAGGAGACCTTCAAGATTCCCGCCGTCGTGTTCGGCCTGGTGCAGGCGGCGGTGCTCTACGCGATCTACCGCGCGATACGCCGCAAGGAAGAAGCGCAGCAGATCAAGCATGACAGGATCGCGGCCAGCCATCGGCAACCCGTGGCCGCGGAGTAAGGGGGCGCTACATGGCACTGTTCGGATTCGGAAAGAAAAAGGAAGCCGGCGAGAGCGGCGGCGGCAGCGTTACCCTGGGCGACGGGCGCACCCACGCCATCGCCCGGCGCATCGACTGTCTGGGCGACTCCTGCCCGCGGCCGCAGCTGATGACGCGCAAGGCGATGGCCGAGGCGGCGGTCGGCGACGTTCTCGAGGTCTCGCTGGACAACCCTTCCTCGGTCGAGGCCCTGCCGCCGATGTGCCCCGAGATCGGCGCCACGCACCTGGAAACCGTCAAGGCAGACCACTGCTGGCGCGTCTATCTGCTCAAGGATTGAGATGTTCGGCCATGTCTTCATGCGCGCCTTTGCCGCCACGGTGATCGTCGGGTCGGTGGCGGGCGCGGCCTTCGTCTACGCGGTGCCGCCGCCCAGCCTGCGCGTGACCCGCGATGGTGTGCCCCACTTCACGCCGCCGGTCGCCCATCCGCAAACCGGAGAGCCGCTGGACGTCGGCATGCTGGCGCGCCACTACAAGGGAGTGAAGTGATGAGCCTTGACCTCGCCACCGGCGCGCAGCTTGTCATGTTTTTTGTGGCGTTCGTGGTCATGTACGTCAGCTTCCTCAAGGATTCTTTCTAGGAGACCGGTTGCATGGACCGCGCCAGCCTGATCTTCTGCGCCGCCGCCCTCGCCCTCTCCTTCGCCGTCAGTGCGGCCGGCTTCTCCCTGGCGGCGCTGCCCCCGGAGGTCGTGCGGGCGGCGCGCACCCCGACTCCGGCCGAGAAGCTTCCTCCCGTCGACCTCGGCGGCGGCTTCGGGCAGGTCTCGGTGATCGATTTGGTGGGTTACTACATCGACAACCCGCCGGCCCCCGCGGCAACCTCGGCCAGCCCCGCCGCAGTGAGGCATTTCGGCGGATGCTGACGCGGGCGGCCAGACAACTGCTGCTTTTCCTGGCGCTGCCCCTGTCGGCGGCGCCCACGGCCGCCGCCGACATCGCCTACGTCACGCATCCCCCCGCGGATGCGCTGGTGGTCGACGCGCGCCCTCTCGACCGATGCGCCGCCGCCAGTCTTGCCGGCGCCCGTTGCCTGCCGGCCGACGAAATCGCCGGGCCGCATGGCCGCCTTGCCAACTTCCGCGACATTCTTTGGTTCTTCGGCACGGCCGGCCTCACCGGTGCCGAACATGTCCTGGTCGTGGGCGAGGGCCACCAGGACCGGGACTTCATGGCCGGCGTGCTGTTCCTGGCGGGGCAGCGGCAGGTCAGCGTTCTCATCGTGCCGCCCGGCCGTCTCGCGGACTCGCCGGGTAGCGCCAAGTCAACGACGCGCACGGCCGTCTACCAGATGCCGATGCGGGACACGCTGATGCTTACCACCCGCGAACTGGCGGACGCCTCAGGCGTGCCACTCCTCGACGGACGCGACGACCGGGAATATTGGGGCGAGCAGGTGCGCGCGGCGCGCGGCGGCCACGTCGCGGGCGCCGACAACCTGCCGGCCGCCGAGGTTCGGGCGGCGCTGGCGAACCATGGCGCCCTGCCCCCTCTGCCGGCCGACCCCGTGGCCTATGCCCACGATCCCCGCGCGAGCGTGGCCTATTTCGCGTTGCTGCGGGCGGCCGGCGTGGCCGCGCGCGTCTATGTGGATGGCTGGAAGGCGTGGGCGGCGGATCCGGCCCTTCCCGTCGACGCCCTCAGCTTTCCCGACCACGCCCCGGCACTGGTCGCGCCGCCGCCGGCGCCGGGGCCGGCCCCCTGGCCGCTGATCCTCGCCGGCGCCGCCGTCGGGCTGCTGGTGGGCAGCGGCGGGGCCGCCGTCGCCCTGCGGAGAAGACGATGGAACTGATGCTGCACGTGACCTCGGCCGATTCGGCCCCCCTGCTGCTCCCGTTGGCGCGGGCCTGCGGCCGGGCGGGTGTGGCTTGGGGCTGCTTCTTCACCAACGACGGCGTGCGTGCCCTTGCCGATCAGGCGATCGTTGCCGCGCTGGCAAGCGCCGCCAAGGCCCAGGTCTGCGAGCATTCGTGGACTCATCACATGGGCACCGGGACCGCCCCCGTGGAATTGGCCAGCCAGACCGCCAACAGCGCCATGATGGCCGAGGCGAGACGGGTCGTGAGCCTGTAGGAGATCGACCGATGACGCCGCTCGCCATACTCGTGCTCGGCCGCCGCGACCACACCGAGGCGATGCGGGTGGCCGCCGGCCTGACCATCTTCGGCCACGCGGTGCGGCTGGTCTTCATGACCGGCCCCGTCGCCGAGACGGACGCCAACGCCGCCATGGCCGAACTGCTCGAACTGTCGGACATCGCGCCAGAGACGACCGTGGCGGAAATGGCCGACCAACTGCCGCTGCTCGACTCCGTCGCCCTGGCGGCGGCGCTGACCGCCGCGGACCGGGTTATCAACGTCTAGGGGCTGCGAAGATGCGGATACTCGCGCTGAACACCGGCTTGTTTCCCGACCAGGCGACGCTCGACGCCGCCCTGCGGAGCTTGCCGGCCGAACACAATCTCCGGCGGCTGGACACGCCCGGCCGGGATGCGGGAGACGAGGCCTGGGACGAGGTGCTGCGCGCCATCCTGGCCTCGGACCTGATAGTAACCACCTAGCGGACGGCCGCTCGTGTGGCAACGAATCCTGCAAGGGAGGAAATAAGCATGTTCAAGAAATTGATGGTATCCGCCGCGATGGCCGCCACCATGTGGTTCGGCGGCGCGGCGGCGGCGGATCCCCTGGTCAGCGTCGACTGGGTCAAGCAGAATGCCGGCAAACCCGGCGTGGTGATGATCGACCTGCGGCCGACGCCGGACTATCTGCGCGGCCACGTACCGGGCGCCGTGACGACCAACTACGGCAAGGATGGCTGGCGGGCCCCTAATTCCGCCAAGACCCCCGACATGTTCCCCGAGGATACCGGCAAGCTCGCCGGCCTCATCGGCTCGCTCGGAATCGACAATGCCACCCATGTCGTGCTGCTGCCACCCGGTGCGAATTCTTCCGACATGGGCATGGGCACCCGCATCTATTGGACCTTCAAGGTTCTGGGCCACGACAACGTCTCGATCCTCAACGGCGGCATGATGGCCTACGCCAAGGACAAGGCGAACGCGCTGGAGCCCGGCCAGGTCACGCCCGCGGCCAAGGCCTTCAACGTCAATCTTCGCAAGGACATGCTGGTCAGCCGCGACGACATGAAGAAGGCGCTCGACGCGGGGACGCTGCTGGTCGACAGCCGCACCGAAGACCAGTATGTCGGAATCAATCGCCATCCGATCGCCAAGAGCAGCGGCACCATTCCCGGCGCCAAGAACCTTCCGCAGAGCTGGCTGACCGAGAACGGCGGCGGCATGTTCCGCGGCAAGGACCAGATCGAGGCCCTGCACAAGGTCGCGGGAGTAACCACGTCCGGCCCGCAGATCGCCTTCTGCAACACCGGCCACTGGGCCTCCATCGGCTGGTTCGCCGCGAGCGAAATCCTCGGCAACAAGCAGGCCAAACTCTATGACGGCTCGATGGTCGAATGGACCGCCGACCCGGCCATGCCGATGGAGCAGAAGGTAAAGTTCTAGGGCACCTTGCGGTCGCACCCGTTAGTCCCCCCCGCGTCACCCCCGGGCTTGTCCCGGGGGGCCACGGTCAAGCTTGGCGTGCGACGGGTATTGGCAATCGTCCTTCTGGCGGCGACGGCGTTCCCCGCCGCGGCCCTCGCTCAGGACGAGCACCAACGCCGGTTGGCGGCGGATCTACTCATCATGCGGGGCGACTTGGCGCGCCTCTCGGCGCCTGACGTGGCAGAAGTGCGACGGAATGGGCTGCGCGCCCGGCTGGCGGGGGCCCTGTCGTCCCTGCCATGGCTCCTGCGGCTCGCTGGCGAAGCCCCTGATCCGGCCACAGCCGCCCGCGAGCGATATATCCAAGGCGACTTTACCGGACTGGCCGCCGACTTGGAGGTACTGATCGCGCGCCATCCCCTGGAACTGGCCGGCATTGTCCCGGTTTCGACCACTCCGGCGAGCGTCGCCTACGGCCGTGCGATCCATGAGGACGTATGCGCCGGCTGCCATGACGCGCCAAACCAGGCAGGTCCGTTGCCCGCTGAGGATCTTCGCCTGCAAGCGGAACGCATGCCGCTGGACGAATTCGCCGCTCGGCTGATCAATGGCATCCGCGGCGACCACACGACGACACTCGCCAATCCTTTTGGCGATGCTGCCATTTCGGCTTTGATCTCCTTTTATCGCCACTGAATACCGCCTGCTGAATACCTCCAAGAGGCCCATTCTACTTCCTGGTGGTTACTTGCCTGCCATGGACTTTTAAACCTCTAATGGCCGCTCATACGGCCGCGAGAGGGAGAACGTCATGGCAAGACCGATCCTCGGCACGCTCATCGCCCTGACCCTGCCGGTTGCCGTCTGGTCGGCATATCCGGCAGTCGCGCAGCAGCAATCGGAGCCGCCAAAACCGTCACCCGAGGCTCACGAGACCGAGCCGCCGGGCCGATACAAGCCGGAGATGGACGTGCTGGGACAAGTGCCGGTCGAGCAACCGGGAACAAAGCCGGGCGTGCCCCGTCTGTCCGAGGCGGAGTTCACTCAGGCCAAACAGATCTATTTCGAGCGCTGCGCCGGCTGCCACGGCGTGCTGCGCAAGGGGGCGACCGGCAAACCGCTGACCACCGACATCACGCAGGAGCGTGGCTTCGACTACCTGAAGTCCTTCATCACCTACGGATCGCCGGCCGGCATGCCGAACTGGGGCACCTCGGGAGACCTGACCGAGGCGCAGGTCGAGCTGATGGCGAAGTATCTTCTGAACGAGCCGCCGGAGCCGCCCGAGTTCGGCATGCCCGAGATGCGCAAGTCCTGGCAGGTGTTCGTCCCGCCGGAGAAGCGGCCCCAAAAGAAGATGAACGACTACGACACGGAGAACATCTTCTCGGTGACGCTGCGTGACAGCGGCGAGGTGGCGCTGATCGACGGCAACACGAAGGAAACGATCAACATCGTCAAGACCGGCTACGCGGTTCACATCTCGCGCCTGTCGGCGTCGGGGCGCTATCTGTACGTGATCGGCCGCGACGCCAAGGTCGACCTAATCGATTTATGGATGGAGAAGCCGGACAAGGTGGCCGAACTCAAGATCGGCATCGAAGCCCGGTCGGTCGAAACCTCGAAGGCGAAAGGCTGGGAGGATCGCTACGCCATCGCCGGCGCCTACTGGCCGCCACAATACGTGATCATGGACGGCGACACCCTGGAGCCACTGCGCATCGTCTCCACCCGCGGCATGATCGTGGACTCCCAGGAATACCACCCCGAGCCGCGCGTCGCCTCGATCGTGGCGTCGCACTATCGACCGGAATTCATCGTGAACGTCAAGGAAACCGGCCAGATCCTGCTGGTGAACTTCGAGGACGTGCAGAATCTCAACGTCACCACGATCGCCGCCGAACGCTTCCTGCACGACGGCGGCTTCGACTCCACGAAGCGCTATTTCCTGGTCGCCGCGAACGCCCGCAACCGGATCGCCGTGGTGGACACCAAGGAAGGCAAGCTGGTCACCCTGATCGACGTCGGCCAGACTCCCCATCCCGGGCGCGGGGCCAATTTCGTCCACCCGCAATTCGGACCGGTGTGGGCCACCAGCCATCTCGGCGACGAGACCATATCCCTGATCGGGACCGATCCCGAGAAGCACAAGGAACATGCCTGGAAGGTCGTGGCGACCCTCGAAGGCCAGGGCGGCGGCTCGCTGTTCATCAAGACCCACCCGAAATCGAACAATCTGTGGGTCGATACGCCCCTTAACCCCGAGCCCTCGATCTCCGGTACCATTGCCGTCTTCGACATCCGTAACCTGGACAAGGGCTATGAGGTGCTGCCCATCGCCGATTGGGCCGAGATCAAGGCGACCGGCCCCCGCATCGTGCAGCCGGAATACAACAAGGAGGGCACCGAGGTGTGGTTCTCGGTGTGGAGCGCCAAGGACCAGGAATCGGCGATCGTCATCGTCGACGACAAGACCCGCAAACTCAAGAAGGTGATCAAGGCGCCGAAGCTGATCACCCCGACCGGCAAATTCAACGTCTACAACACCCAGCACGACGTCTATTGAATCCTGTATTGTTCCGACCGACGCCGCCCGCTCGAGGCCGGCGGCGATCGGGCGGGACGGTATACACTGGGTGAGGGATGACCGGGTTTTCACGCGACTGGCCGGCGCACCGGGGCGGAGCGGCATGACCGGCTGGCAGTTCTGGATCGACCGCGGCGGCACCTTCACCGACGTCGTGGCGCGCCGGCCGGACGGCGGGCTCGCCGTGCGCAAGCTGCTATCCGAAAATCCCGAGCACTACGAGGACGCCGCGTTGCAGGGCATCCGAGACGTCCTCGGCCTGCGACGCGACCAGCCCATCCCCGCCGGCATCGTCGACGCCGTCAAAATGGGCACCACGGTGGCCACCAACGCCCTGCTGGAACGGCGGGGCGAGCGTACCGTGCTGGTCATCACCCGGGGCTTCCGAGACGCGCTGCGCATCGGCTATCAGAACCGCCCGGACCTGTTCGCCTTGCACATCGTCCTGCCGGAGTTGCTGTACGAGCGCGTCGTCGAGGTGCCGGAACGGGTTACGGCCGAAGGCGAGGTGCTGCTGCCGGCCGACCTCGCCGCGGCCCGGGCCGGGCTGCACGCGGCGTTCGACGCCGGCATCCGTTCGGCCGCCGTGGTTTTCCTGCACGGCTACCGCCACACCGCCCATGAGCGGGCGGTGGCGGAACTGGCGCGCGAGATCGGCTTCACGCAGGTCTCGGTCAGCCACCAGGTAAGCCCGCTGATGAAGCTGGTCGGGCGCGGCGACACCACCACCGTCGACGCCTACGTCTCGCCCATTCTGCGTCGCTACGTCGACCGCATGGCCGGCGCCCTCGGCGGCACCCGGCTGATGTTCATGCAGTCGAACGGCGGCCTCGCCGACGCCCGCTTGTTCCAGGGCAAGGATTCGATCCTCTCCGGCCCCGCCGGCGGCGTCGTCGGCGCCGTGCGCACCGCCACGATGGCCGGCTTCTCCAAGATCATCGGCTTCGACATGGGCGGCACGTCGACCGACGTGTGCCACTACGACGGGGAGTACGAGCGCAGCTTCGAATCCCTGGTCGCCGGAGTGCGCATGCGGGCGCCGATGATGCGCATCCATACCGTGGCGGCGGGCGGCGGCTCGATCCTCCACTACGACGGCGCCCGGTTCCGCGTCGGGCCCGATTCCGCCGGAGCAGATCCGGGACCCGCCAGCTACCGGCGCGGCGGACCGTTGGCGGTGACCGACGCCAACGTCATGCTGGGGCGCATCCAGCCGCGCTTCTTTCCTCCCGTGTTCGGCCCGGCCGCCGACCAGCCGCTGGACGGGGCGATGGTGCGTGCCCGCTTCGCCGACCTTGCCGCCCGGCTCGGCGACGGACGCACGCCCGAGGAGGTGGCCGAGGGGTTCCTCAGGATCGCCGTCGAGAACATGGCCAACGCCATCAAGCAGATCTCGGTGCAGCGCGGCTACGACGTCACCGAATACGTGCTGTGCTGTTTCGGCGGCGCCGGCGGCCAGCACGCCTGCCTGGTGGCCGACGCCTTGGGCATGACGCGGGTGTTCGTCCATCCCCTGGCCGGCGTGCTCTCGGCCTACGGCATGGGGCTGGCCGACCTGCGGGTCATGCGCGAACGGGCGGTCGAGGCGCGGCTGGCCGACGACCTGATCCCCACCCTGCGCGGGCATCTCGACCTGATGGAAGCGGACGCGCGTGCCGAGATAGCGCGCCAGGGGGTGGCGGCGGCCGACATGGAGGCTCTGCGCAAGGCGCATCTGCGCTACGAGGGCTCGGACACCGCCCTGATCGTGGATTTCGCCGACCGCGCCGCGCTGGTGGCGGCCCTCGAGGATGCCCACCGCCAGCGCTACGGCTTCCTCATGCCGGGCCGTGGCTTCGTGGTCGAGGCGCTGTCGGTCGAGGTGATCGGGCATACGGCGCGGGTCGAGGACCCCATCCGCACCGGGAGGCGCACCACGCCGCTCGTGCCGCTCGACCGCGTGCGCATGTACGCGGCCGGCGAGGACCGCGAGGCGCCGGTGTTCCGCCGCGCCGACCTGCTGCCCGGCGACACGATCGACGGCCCCGCCATCGTCCTGGAGGACGGCGCCACCACGGTCGTCGACCCCGGCTGGCGGGCCGAAGTGACGCCCCGCGACCATATCGTCCTCGGCCGGGTGGTGCCGCGCCCCCGCCGCGTCGCCGTCGGCACCGAGGCAGACCCGGTGATGCTCGAGGTGTTCAACAACCTGTTCATGTCGATCGCCGAGCAGATGGGCGCCACCCTGGCCAACACCGCCCACTCGGTCAACATCAAGGAGCGTCTGGACTTCTCCTGCGCGGTGTTCGACGCCGAGGGCGGGCTGATCGCCAACGCCCCCCACATGCCGGTGCATCTGGGCTCGATGGGCGAGAGCGTGCGGGCGGTGATCCGCGCACGCGGCGCCACGCTCAAACCGGGCGACGTGATCGCCCTGAACGCCCCCTACAACGGCGGCACCCACCTGCCCGACGTCACCGTGATCACGCCGGTGTTCGCCTCCACTCCCTCTCCCCCCGCGAGCGGGGAGAGAGGGGAAACGGTCCTCTTCTTCGTCGGCTCACGCGGCCATCACGCCGACATCGGGGGCATCACCCCGGGCTCGATGCCGCCGCATTCGACCAGCATCGACGAGGAAGGCGTGCTGTTTGACAACGTGACGGTGGTCGAGAACGGCGTGTTCCGCGAGGCCGAGGTGTTGGCGCTGCTGACCGGCGGCCCCTACCCGGCCCGCAACCCCCGCCAGAACCTCGCCGACCTGCAGGCCCAGATCGCCGCCAACGAAAAAGGCGCGCAAGAACTCGGGCGGATGGTCGCCCATTTCGGCCTGCCCGTCGTGCAGGCTTATATGCGCCACGTCCAGGACAACGCCGAGGAAAGCGTGCGCCGCGTGATCGAACGCCTGCACGACGGCGCCTTCACGGTCGAGATGGACGACGGCAGCGTCATCCAGGTGGCGATTCGGGTCGACCGGACGGCCAGGCGCGCGGTCGTCGACTTCACCGGCACCTCGCCGCAGCGCCCCGGCAACGTCAACGCGCCGAAGGCGGTGTGCATGGCGGCCGTCCTCTACGTCTTCCGCACCCTGGTCGACGAGCCGATCCCATTGAGCGGCGGCTGCCTGAAGCCCCTGGAGGTCCTCATCCCCGAGGGCTGCATGCTCAACCCCGTCCACCCGGCGGCGGTGGTGGCCGGCAACGTCGAGACCTCGCAGGCGGTGGTCGACTGCCTGTACGGCGCCTTGGGCGCGGTGGCGGCGGCGCAGGGCACGATGAACAACCTCACTTTCGGCAATGCCCGCCACCAGTACTACGAGACGATCTGCGGCGGCGCCGGCGCCGGCCCCGGCTTCGACGGCGCCTCGGCGGTGCATACCCACATGACCAACTCGCGGCTCACCGACCCCGAAGTGCTGGAGTGGCGCTTCCCGGTGCTGGTCGAGGAGTTCGCCATTCGCACCGGTTCGGGCGGCGAAGGCCGGTGGCGGGGCGGCGACGGCGTGATCCGCCGCATCCGCTTCCGCGAGCCGATGACCGCCGCCATCCTGTCGAACCGCCGCCGCGTCGCCCCCTTCGGCCTGGACGGCGGCGGCGACGGTGCACCGGGGCGCAACGCCGTGCTCCGCGCCGACGGCCGCATCGAGGCG
The DNA here is from genome assembly GCA_019455065.1 of Rhodospirillales bacterium. GTDB lineage: Bacteria > Pseudomonadota > Alphaproteobacteria > Rhodospirillales > Magnetospirillaceae > JACFNC01. The sequence continues at coordinate 17,336 of JACFNC010000004.1, read as the reverse complement.
TTGCCCGGCACCGCCCAGGTCGAGATGGCCGCGGGCGACGCCATCATCATCGAGACTCCGGGTGGGGGAGGGTATGGAAAATCCTGAACTGGCCGCCTTGTTCCGGCTGTTCGAGAGCTTGCCGCAACAGGGGCCGGGCAGCGACGCCTGCACGCTCGAGGCGTTGGCCCGGCTGCCGGCGCTGCCGGAGCGGCCGCGCGTCGTCGACATGGGTTGCGGCGCCGGACGACAGACCCTGGCGCTCGCCGCCGCCTTGCACTGCCCGATCCTCGCCATTGACGTTCATCAGCCCTTTCTCGATCGGCTACGCGCCGAAGCCGGACGCCGGGGTCTTGCCGAGTTGATCGAGACCCGTTGCGCCGACATGGCCGATCCCGGATTGCCCGCGGGAAGCGTCGATCTGTTGTGGTCCGAGGGTGCCGTCTACAACCTGGGCTTCGCGCGCGGGCTTGCCCTGTGGCGGCCGCTGATGGCGCCGGGCGGTTTGCTGGCCGCTACCGAATGCTCGTGGCTTGCGGACGACCGCCCGCCCGAGGCCGCGGCGTTCTGGGCAAGGGATTATCCGGCAATGGCCGGCATCGCCGCCAACCGCGCCGCGGCGGAAGCGGCCGGCTACACGGTGCTCGACACCTTTTCCCTGCCACCCTCGGCCTGGTGGGAGGGCTTCTACACCCCGCTGGCCCGTCGCATTGCCGAACTGCGGCCGACGGCCGACGCGGCGATGCGAGCCGTGCTTGCCGCCAACGAGGCCGAAATCGACTTGTATCGGCGCCATTCCGCAGCCTATGGATATGTGTTTTATCTGATGCAAAGTCTTTAGGAGCCGCCGTCATCGCCAGCATGATCGCCGCCGAGGCCACTCCGGACGACCTTTTCCGCCGGCTTGACGGCCTCGGCATCCCGCACACGACGCACCGCCACGCCCCGGCCTTCACGGTCGAACAGGGCAACGCGGTGTGGGGCGATATTCCCGGCGTGCACTGCAAGAACCTGTTCCTCAAGGACGCCAAGGGCAAGCTGTGGCTGGTGGTGGCGCCCGCCGAGCGGGCGGTCGATCTCAAGCGGCTGCCCGACAAGATCGGCTCCGCCCGGCTGTCCTTCGGCAATGCCGAGTTGCTGCGCGCCACCCTGGGCGTCGACCCCGGTTCGGTGACGCCATTCGGCCTGATCAACGACCGCGAGCACCGGGTCACCGTGGTGCTCGACCGCTGGATGACCGAACAGCCGCTGGTCAACTACCACCCGCTGCGCAACGACATGACGACCACCATCGCTGCGGCGGACCTTGTGAAATTCGTCCGCGCCTGCGGCAATCCGGTCGAGGTGGTCAGGTTGGGTTGAGCGGCTCAGAGTTCTGGGGAAGCCGCGCCGGGCCCTTCTTGCGCCGTCGCGCGACGACGCCAATGGCCGCGGCACCGGCGGCGGCGCCGAGGGCGGTGACGCAGTTGCCGCAGCCGGAGCAACCGCCGCCAGGACAGGTGGCTGCCAGATGCTGCAGGGTGCCGGCCCCGAGTGCCCCGGAACCGCCGAACAAGGCGAGCGACACCGAGTTGCGGGCCTTGTCCCAGGCGGCCAAGACCCATGCCGCCACCCGGCCCGCGGTCCCGCTCATGACCGGGCCGCTTCCCGCGCCGGCAGGGTCGCCGACGCTGGCTTGGCCAGCGGCCCGAACCCATAACCCAACGCGCCATGCGGGCAGGCGGCGGAACATTGGGCGCAGGCGATGCAGGTGTTCAGGCTGATGCGGACGCCGGGCCCGCCGGAGGTCTGCCAGTCGCCATCGGCGGCCGGCGCGATGGCACGCATCGGGCAAACCTCGACGCAGTTGCCGCAACTGCGGCAGTTCTCTGGCCGATAACGCATCTTGGCAGTGAATGGCAGGCGGGCGCCGATGGCGTGCATGGCGTTCTGGATGCCGCCCACCGGGCACAGGAAGACGCACCAGCCACGCCCGCCCTTCATGAACATGCCCCCGGCGACCAGCCATAGCAGGGTGACGACGATATAGGTCGAGGTCAGTGCCGGCAGGAAACCACTGCCCACCCCCAGGCCGATATATTCGAGCACCCGGAAATTACAGAACGAGCAGCCGATGCCGGTGCCGAAAAAGGGCAGGCTGAGATAGCCGGCGAGAAATCCGTAGCGCACCGCCCCCGCGTCCACCTTGCCGGCCACGTCGATTTTCCAGCGATCGGGTACCAGCCGGCCGACGAATTCGGTGAAGGCGCCGGCCGCGCACAGCCAGCCGCAGAACAGTGGTCCCAAGATCAGGGCTACCGCCATCACCACGAAGATGCTGACCTGGCCCAGGGTCCAGTCCATGGCCTGCCAGCGGTCGATGCTGAGCAACCCGCCGACGCCCATGCGCAGGTTGAGCGAATCGCACAGATTGCCGATCAGATGCTTGCCGTCGAGCCCGGAAAAGAAGCGTAGGACCAGCGCGGCCGGCGAATAGAACAGCAGGAAGCCGATGAAATAGGAGGCGTAGCGGACCAGCCGGAACCTGTCGCTGTGGTTCTGGACGTCCTTACCACCCTTGAGGGGGATACGATTCATGAGGCCTCAATGGACATGCAAGGCGCCATCATGGTGATGTTCGTGCGCCGCCCCGTCCGCAATACCGTTGACCACGCGCAATGGAAGCGCGGTCAGCAATTCGCCTGTTTCTGGGGCAAAGGCGACGATGCGGCCGTCGCAGTAGATTGGCTGGCCGCGCAACTCCTCAGGCACCTCGGTGAACAAATAGAGGGTCAGCTTGCCGCCCGGCGGGATTGGCTCGGCGACGGCGCGGGCGTCCGCCTCCCAAGTGTAATCGCGCACCACCCAGTCGAAGAACAACGCGCAGCCTTCGACCCTCACCCCGACGCGCCGCGGCCCGGCGGTCTTGTTGGCGACCGAGACGAAAATACGAAAGTGCCAGGGTTGCAGGGTCTTCTTCAGCCCACCGAAGGCCGCCAGATCGACGGTCACCGGCTTGCCAGGCGGGCCGGGGAAGGCCAGGCTGGCCTTGGCCGCCTCGCGTCCCGACATCCCTCGCCCGTAATGGCCCGCGGCCACCGGCAGGGCGAAGCCGATGGCGACGGCCAGCGCCGTCACCATCCATCGGCCGCGACGCCGCGATGGCCGCATGTCAGAACTCGGCCACCACTTCGGCGAACACCGTCCGCCCGGGGGCGATGCCGCCCTGGTAATATTCGGCGTCGAGCAGGTTGGTGGCCGCCAGCGAGGCCGAGAAGCGTTCAGTGAAGCGATAGCGGACTTTGGCGTCGAGGGTGAAGTACGGTTCGTAGGAATCGAAGACCCCGTCCACGACGTCGCGGTTCTGGCTGTCGGAATAGAGCTTGCCGACATAGCGCCCGACCAGGGACCCCTTCCACGGGCCCGCGAGGACGTCAACGCCGGCGCTGGCCGAATGGTCCGGAACGTAGGTGATCCGCTTGCCCACCGACGCCGGCTCGGCGGCGTTCTCTTTGATTTCCGTCGACACGTAGGTGTAGTTGGCGAAGGCCGTGACGGCGGCCGTGAAGCGATGCCGAACCTCGACCTCGACCCCCTTGATTACCGCTTCGCCGGCGTTCTCCTTGGTGGAATCGCCGTTGGGCAGGCGGCGCTGGTAGATGAGGTCCTCCAGTGTGTTGTGAAATACTGTGCCGGACACCACGGTTGCCGCCCCCAGCGCCTGGCTGCCGCCGATTTCGAATGAGGTGGTGGTTTCCGGGTCGAGGTCGGGGTTGGACTGGTTGACCACCCCATTGGAGGCGACCCAGGTCGAATACATGTCGGACAGGGTGGGCGCGCGGAACGCCTTGCCGGCCGAGGCGCGCAGCGTCGTGCCTTCACGCGGCACGTAGACGATCGAGGCCTTGGGGCTGAGGGCCGATTTCTCGCGCGAATCATATTCGGTGCGGAAGGCCGGCGCGACAATCTGTTGGACCACGCCTTCGGTCGTCCAGTAATCGTAGCGGGCGCCGAGATAGAAGGTGAGGTCCGGCCGGGCCTTGAACTCGTCTTGCAGGTAGGCGGCGTAGGTGCGGTTCTCCGAATCCGATAGATAGCGCAGGTTCGTCATGGTGCCGCGGTTGCGCCAGTTGGCGAGGTCGTATTCGCGCTTGTTCAATTCGTCGCCCACATAGGAAATGCCGGCGACCAAGTTGTGACGGTCGATCGGCGTGAAGTTCACCATGGCGTTGAGCGACAGCTTGGAGTTCGGAACGTCCACCAGTTTGCCGGTGCCGCCGCTGGCGGTCGCCGTGCTTCCCGCCGAGGTGTACCAGTAGTTGTTGTCGGCATAGGCGGCATCGAGCTTCATCGACAGGCCGGGGCGGAACTCGTGTTCATAGGCGGCGGTGTAGCGCAGCGCGTCCTCGCCATTGGCGCCGAACAGAAAGACGTTCTCGCTCAGCCGGAGGCGCTGGCCGCCGCCGACGTCGACATTGCCCGAGACAAGGGGATTGCCGAGAGTATCGGTGAGATAGGTCGTATAGGCATCGAAATCGGTCTCGTGCTGATGGTAGCGCGCCCCCAGGGTGAGCACCGAAAAGTCGGTGACGTCGAAGGTGGCGGTGCCGCCGGCGTTTTTCTGCCACCACTTGCGCGGTCCCTTTTCGCCCACAATGTAGGCGGGGTTGCCCTCCGGCGTCTGGGTGGCCACCAGGCCGCTGACCGCGGCGCCGGCGCCGGTGCTCGGCTCACGGACGACCAACTCCTTGAGGTGCCCGTCGCTCTCCTTGTAGCCGCCGTCGAGGCGCAGGGCGAAGCGCTCGCTCAGGCGGTCGCCATAGGCGACATGGCCGCTCTTGGTGTCGTTGCTGCCATAGCCCACCTTGGCGACGATTTCGCGCTCGAGGGGGGCCTTCGTAATGATGTTGACGGCTCCGCCCATGGCGTTGCCCCCGTAGAGCGACGAGAACGGTCCGCGCACCACTTCGATGCGTTCCACCGCCTCGGGATCGACCATCGACCAGTTCACGCCGGCCGAGAAGGCGTTGTTGATCGGCTGGCCGTCGACCATCACGGCGGTGCGGTAGTAGCCGGGAATGCCGCGGATGATCACCTGATTGGCCCAGGCGCTCGGCGTGCCGGCGCCGACGTCGCGCACGTTGACGCCGGCAAGGTCCTTGAGCGCGTCGCTGACCTGGCGAACGTTGCGTCCCTCCATGGCCTTCTCGGTGATCACGCTGACGCTGGCCGGTGCGTCGTCCACCTTCATCTTGGTGCGGGTCGCGGTGACCACGACCTCGTCCAGCGTCTTCGCAGTGTCGGCCGCCATGGCCGACGACGACATGGCGACCGCGACCGCGGACGCCGCAACGACCCCAATTTTCATTGACCCCTTCCCCACATGTTCCCCGCTCGGACCAGGATCCGAGCCGCTTAAAGCCCGCGCTCTTCGCAAGCGGTGTGCCAGTTTGAAAGGCGTGGTTTGCTTGGCAGACGGGTTGCCGGCACTGCGGCATTTGGCGACGGCGTTGCGGCATTCGCCACAGCGTCACGCCGGCGCGTAGTTCTCGAGGCGAAAGGCGGGGCGGAAACCGGCCCATTCGATGTTGTGGTGGGAGTGCTGCGGGTCGCCCGGCACCGCCTCGCCGGTTTCCGTGAGCAGCAGGCGGCAGCCGAGGCCGCGGGCGTCCTCGATGCGCCGGGCCAGCATGGCGCGCTGGCCGCCGCGGCGGCGCAAGGCCGGCACCGTGGCGCCGAAGCCCAGCCAGCCGACCTCGCCGTCGACGAACAGGGCGCCGGCGGCGGCCGGCCGTCCGTCGGCGACTCCCAGGTACAGACGCCAGCCCGGCCGGCGCGCCAGGCCGGCGAACAGCGGCACGGCGGCGGCGCCCATGTCGAAAGCGTCGGCGACGATGCGCCCGAAGTCCTCGGCCTTGTCGGCCGCTATCGGCGCGACCACCAGATCGGTCCCCGCCTCGGGGGCCGGCTTCGCCCCGCGCTCGAAGGCGGTCCAGGCCCGCGCCGGGCGCAGGCCGGCCGCCTCCAGCCAGGCCCGCAGCCCGGCCGGCCGCGCCGCGGGATGCAGATGCACGAAGTAGCGGCCGGTGCCGGCGCCGGCGTAGACGTCGCGGATGGCGGCGACGGTGGCGGCGCTGGCCGGGGCGCCGACGCCGAGCCCGATCGTGCGGTTGAACAGGATGCTGGGCTCGCCGGTGGCGACCGAGACCAGGGCGCCGTCCACCTCCTCCAGGCGCAGGCCCAGCGCCCGCCGAACCTCGTCCGGCGCCGCGCGGTGGAAGTCGCACTGCACGCGTTGCCGAAGCTCCTCGCAGCGCAGAACGTCGTCGCCCATCGCCACCTCCTCACCCCTACTCCTTTTGTTGATGGGGATTGCGACGGCCCGCCGCCAGTCCCCCGCCCCCCCTCGCCCGCCATCCCCTTGCCCGGGGCGGCGGCGCGCTCTACATTCGCCCCTTCTCATGCTCCCCGGAGGCAGGATGTCCGACCGCGTCCTCATCGTTGATTTCGGCTCGCAGGTGACCCAGTTGATCGCCCGCCGCGTGCGCGAATCCGGCGTCTATTGCGAGATCCACCCGTTCAACAAGGTCGACGCCGCCTCGCTCGCCGCCTTCAGGCCCAAGGGCATCATCCTGTCCGGCGGCCCGGCCAGCGTGACGCTGGCGGAATCGCCCCGCGCCCATCCGGCGGTGTTCGAGATGGGGGTGCCGGTGCTCGGCATCTGCTACGGCCAGCAGACCATGTGCGCCCAGCTCGGCGGCCAGGTCGACGAACACGAGCACCGCGAGTTCGGCCGCGCCTTCCTCGACGTCACCGCCGATTGCGAGCTGTTCCACGGCGTGTGGAACGTCGGCGCGCGCGAGCAGGTGTGGATGAGCCACGGCGACCGCGTCGTCGCCCTGCCGCCCGGCTTCCGCGTCGTCGGCACCTCCGACGGCGCCCCCTTCGCCGCCATCGCCGACGACGCAAGGCGCTTCTACGGCGTGCAGTTCCACCCCGAGGTCGTGCACACCCCGCACGGCGCCCAGCTTCTCCGGAACTTCACGCACCGCGTCGCCGGCTGCTCCGGCGACTGGACGATGGCCGCCTTCCGCGAGCAGGAGATCGCCAAGGTCCGCGCCCAGGTCGGCAAGGGGCGGGTGATCTGCGGCCTGTCGGGCGGCGTGGACAGCTCGGTGGTGGCGGCGCTGTTGCACGAGGCGATCGGCGACCAACTCACCTGCGTGTTCGTCGATACAGGCTTCATGCGAGCCGGCGAGGCCGACCAGGTGGTGAGCGTGTTCCGCGACCGCTTCAACATCCGCCTGGTGCATCGCGACGCCTCCGACCTGTTCCTCGCCAAGCTGGCCGGCGTCACCGAGCCCGAGCGCAAGCGCAAGATCATCGGCGCCACCTTCATCGACGTCTTCGAGGAGGAGGCCAAGGCCGCCGGCGGCGCCGACTTCCTGGCCCAGGGTACGCTGTATCCCGACGTCATCGAATCGGTGAGCTTCATCGGCGGCCCGTCGGTGACCATCAAGAGCCACCACAACGTCGGCGGCCTGCCCGAACGCATGAACATGAAGCTGGTGGAGCCCTTGCGCGAGCTGTTCAAGGACGAGGTGCGCGCGCTCGGCCGCGAACTCGGGCTGCCCGAGGAGATGGTCGGCCGCCATCCCTTTCCCGGCCCCGGGCTCGCCATCCGCATTCCCGGCCAGGAGCTGACCCGCGACAAGCTCGACATCCTGCGCAAGGCCGATGCCATCTATCTCGAGGAGATCCGCAACGCCGGCCTCTACGACGCCATCTGGCAGGCCTTCGCCGTGCTGCTCCCCGTGCGCACCGTCGGCGTGATGGGCGACGCGCGCAGCTACGACTACGCCTGCGCGCTGCGCGCCGTGACCTCCACCGACGGCATGACGGCCGACTTCTACCCCTTCCCGCACGACTTCCTGGGCCGCGTCGCCAACCGCATCATCAACGAGGTCAAGGGCATCAACCGCGTGACCTTCGACATCACCTCGAAGCCGCCGGGGACCATCGAGTGGGAGTGAGCCCCTCCCAGGTGTCCGTCATTGCGAGGCGCAGGCGAAGCAATCCATCATGCCGGCGACCTGGATTGCTTCGTCGGCTGCGCCGCCTCCTCGCAATGACCCCATCGGCGATGCGCCCATGATCATCCGCGACGAAACGCCCGCCGACGCCGACGCCATCACCGCAGTCACCGCCGCGGCGTTCCGCGACCACCCCTACAGCCATCAGACCGAGCCGTTCATCGTCGTCGCGCCGCGCCGGGGCCCTCGCCCTGTCGCTCGTGGCGGAGATCGACGGCCGGGTGGTCGGGCATGTCGCCTTCTCGCCGGCGACATTCCCGAAGGCCGGGTGACGTTCCATCCGGCGTTCCAGGCCACCGAATAGGCGCGGCGTCTCCTCATCCCCGTCATTGCCGGGCTTGACCCGGCAATCCGCGCAAATCGCACTAACCTATCTCTTGAGGTTCCGGGAACAGGGCGTGAGTGAATTATCTCAGGCGATCGACATTCCTTGTCCCTCACTCCTCCCCCAGCACCGCCTGCAGGTCGCGACCGGCATAGAGCACGCGGACGACGAGGATCGCTTCGAGACTCGGCCGGTAGAACAGCCAGTGATTGGGGAAACCGGGCACCGGCCATTTGCGCAGGCCGCCGAGGCGTCGGTCGATCGAATGGTATGGGCTGCCGGCTTGCGGGTGTTCGGCCAGCAGGTCGAGGGCGCGTTCGATCGCCTCGAAGAAGCGGTCGATGAGGCGCGGGTCGTGTTCGCCCAAGGCCACCGCGATTTCAACGATGTCCTGGCCGGAGCGCGGCGAGCGCTCGACCCGCAGCCGCGTCACCCTTGGCGGCCGGCAAGGCGGCGGCGGGCTTCGGCGCGCAGGGCGTCGAGGTCGGTGGCCGTAAGCGCGGTCGGCGCCCCCGACAGGCCCTGCAGGAGCAGGGCGTCGAGCTTCTCCTGGGCGGCGCGCTTCTGGTCCTCGCGAATCAGGTGTCGGACATAGTCGCTGGGGTTGCTGAAATCCGCCTCGCGCACCCGGTCCCGCACGAAATCCTTGAGGGTTTCGGGCAGCGAGATGTTCATCGTGGTGCTCATGGCGCGACCTCCTGGCGTCTCCACCATATTTGGGGAGTGGCAAGGAATGTCAATCTTTGTCATCATTGCCACCGGTCGCGCCAGTGGACCCCCGGGACGAGCCCGGGGGTGACGGTTCGGGGAGGGAGCATGGCTCGCCCCCTTACAACTTCGCCTCCAGGATCAGGTTGAACGGCGTCTCCGCCGCCCGGCGGAAGCGGGTGAAGCCGGCCTTGCGGAACACCTCGGCGAGGCGGGCCTCGCCGGCCTGGGCGCCGAGCACGAGGTGGCCGCCGTCGGAGATGGCGTGGGCGCAGCAGATGGTGGTCGAGGCGGCGTAGTACAGGCGCGCCACCGGCGAGACGTTGTCCTCGACGCGGTCGTTGGCGAAGGGCTCGACCAGCATCACCGTGCCGTCGGGGGCCAGGGTCCGCGCCGCATGCGCCGCCGCGGCGACCGGGTCGCCCATGTCGTGCAGGGCGTCGAAGAAGCAGATCAGGTCGTAGCCGGCGCCAGGGTAGTCGTCGGCCCGGGCCGTGGCGAAGGTGGCGGTGCCGCCGACGCCGGCCGCGGCGGCGATGCGCCCGGCCTCGGCCACCGAGTCGGGGTGGGTGTCGAAGCCGCGGAAGCGCGAGGCGGGGAAGGCCTGGGCCATGAGCACCGTCGAGTGCCCGTGGCCGCAGCCGATGTCGGCCACCAGGGCGCCGGCCTCCAACTTGGCGATTACGCCGTCGAGGGCCGGCAGCCATTCGGCGACCAGGCTGCCGCGATAGGCGTTGCGGTAGAACGACGCCACCCCGCAATGCAGCCGCCCGTCGTGATCGCCCCAGGGGATGCCGCGGCCGGTGCGGAACGCCTCCACCGCCTTGTCCTCGTCGGCCCACATCGAGGCCGGCACGTTCCAGGCGTTGGGCATGAAGGCGGGGCTGTCCTCGTCGGCCAGCACGAAGGCCTGCTCGGGCGTCAGCTCGTAGGTGTCGCTCACCGCGTGATAGGCGACGTAGCCGCCCGCCACCTGGGAATTCAGCCATTCGCGGACATAGCGCTCGGCGCAGCCGGCGCGCCCGGCCACCTCGCCGGCGGTCAGCGGCCCGGCCCCGGCCAGCGCCTTGTAGAGGCCGAGGCGGTGGCCGAGGCTCACCATCACGCCGCCATAGCCGGCCGACAAATCGCCCACCGCCCGCGCCAGAATGGCGTCGAGCTTGGCGGGGTCGATCGCGTTGTGTTCGATGTGCGTCATCTCCATGTCTCCTATCCAGGGTTGCACCGGGCCAGGCGCCTCGGGGTCGGTTCCGAGCCTGACCCAAGGGGCCGTTGCCTGGGGCCGAGGATGGCAAATCGGCGCCTGCCGGCAGAAGAGCCGGACGGTCCACAATCGGGCGGTTCGTGCCACCGGGCGCCGAATTGAAGGGAGGGTCGCGTCGGAATGCCGCCAGATGCCGAGCCGGCCGGGCCGTCGCCGCTCCATGTCAGCCTCGTGGCCATCCCCGAGGCCACGGTGTCGACGCTGACCGGCATCTTCGACGTGATGAACGCCTTCGCCGTCCTGCCCGTGCCCGGCGTCGGCGCGGCGCCGCCCTTCCGGGTGGAGATCGTGGGCGAGAGCGCCGGGCCGCTGGAACTGGCCAGCCGCGTGCCGGTCACGGTGCAGCGGGGCGTTGCCGGGATCGAGGCCACCGACATCGTCATCGTGCCGTCGCTGCTGCTGGGGCCGGAGGGTTGGGAAAAGGGCCGCCATCCCGGGCTGGTGGAATGGTTCCGCGCCATGCATCGCCGCGGCGCCCTTCTGTGCTCGGCCTGCTCGGGCATCTTCCTGCTGGCCGAGACGGGGCTGTTCGACGGCGTCGACGCCACGGTGCATTTCGGCTACGCCCGCGCCTTCGCCGCCGCCCATCCGCAGGTGCCGATCCACCCCGAGCGGGTGCTGGTCGTCGCCGGCCGCCACGAGGAGTTGATCACCTCGGGGGCCTCGATGACCTGGCACGACCTCGTGCTCTACCTGATCGCCCGCCACGCCGGCGCCACCGCGGCCCAGTCCGTGGCACGGTTCTTCGCCCTGCAATGGCATCAGGACGGCCTCGCCCCCTACATCGTGTTCGAGGGCCGCAACGACCACGGCGACGAGGCGATCCGCGCCGCCCAGACCTGGATCGCCACCCACTTCCCGGTCGCCAGCCCCCTGGAGGAGATGGCCAAGCGCGCCGGCCTGGGCGAGCGCACCTTCAAGCGCCGCTTCACCCGGGCCACGGGCATGAGCCCCATCGCCTACGTGCAGCGGCTCAGGATCGAGGACGCCAAGCGCCGCCTCGAACGCACCGAGGCCCCGGTCGACGACGTCGCCTGGCAGGTGGGCTACGAGGAACCCGCCTTCTTCCGCCGCCTGTTCCGCCGCCTCACCGGCCTGCCCCCCGGCGCCTACCGCCGCCGCTTCCGCATCCCCGACCACGCGCGGCCGCCGCCGAGAACCGACTGAGCAGCGATCCGAAATCCCGGCGGTCTCAGGCGATCCAGATGCCTTCCAGGCGTACCCGCAGGCCGTCGGGGCGGCGGGCGAGGGCGGTGACGACGCCGGAGTGGCGCGACTGCAGCATGCAGCGCTGCGGCAGGAAGAAGTAGCGCCGCCCGATGTCGAGCCCGACGCGGCGGGTGCGCACCAACCCCTCATAGGCCACCGGGTTGTATTGGCCGATCTCGATGGCGCCGCCACGCGCCGCCAGCGGCCCCACCACGCACCATTCGATGGTGCCGTTGAGGCGGTCGGGCGCCGCCATCACCCGTCCGGCATGGGTGACCGGGCAGCCCACCCAGGCCGGGCGTCCCAGCAGCACGTCGCCCTCGCGCACCCCCAGCCGCTCGGCATTGGCCGGGTTGAAGGGCAGGATGGTTTCGCGCGGGCCGGGGTCCTCGGGGAAGGGCTCGAGGACGAAGTCGAAGTCGCGGCCCAGCATGTCCGTCCAGGCGGCGTCGGATGCGGGCGCCGCGTCGGCCGGGGGCGGGGCGGCGGGTGGCTCGGCGGGCAGGTACACGCAGCGGCGGAGGGCTTCCGGCTGTCGCGCCGCCAGCGCCGCCAGTCCGGCGCAGTCGGGAAAGCCGCACTGGCCGCAGTTCTTGCCGGGCAGGCGCGCCAGCGCCGCCGCCATCGCTCCGTCGTCGCCGGCGGCACCGGGCCGGCCGCCGGCCAGCCGGCCGATACGGGCGAGCAGGCGGTCGAACCCGATTCCCATCACTGCCCCCGATAGAACAGGTCGGAATCGAGGGTGCGCAGCACGCCGAAATGGTGCTCCCAGCCGATCTCGCGCTTGCCGGCGCAGATCGTGCAGGTGGCGACCGGCGGCAGGCCCTTGAGCCGCAGCGGCGCGCCCACCGGCGCCGCCTTTTCGATGCGATTGACCAAGCGATCGATTCCGATGCCGCGCAAAGCGTCGGTCTCGATCACCGGCAGCGGCGCCGCCTCGACGATGTTGGCCTTGAACACCTCCTTCTCGGCCTGCGAGACGAGGTCGATCTTGGTAACGACGGCGATGTCGGCCAGCGCCAGCATGGCACCGATCTTGCGCGGCAGGCTCATTCCGCTGGTCGCCTCGATCACCGCCACGCCCAGCGTGCCCTCGATATAGGGGGCACAGCGCAGGCACAGCCCCGCGGTCTCAACCAGGAAGGTCCCGGCGCCCTCCGCCTCCGCCCAGGCGATGGCCTCGGCCATGATGAGCACGCCGCAGTGGTCGGGGCACAACTCGCCGGAAAGGACCTTGCGCGCCGGGATGCCGAGGCGCTCGCGAAACAGCACGTCCTCCTCGGCGTACTGCACATCCATTTTCAGATAGGCGAGGCTGTGGCCGCGCCGCCGCAGGCGGGCGGCGGCCTGCAGCAGCACCATCGTCTTGCCGCTGGTCGGCGGCCCGGCGCACATCACCACCCTCATGCCCGGCCTCCCGACACCGCGGCCTCGGTCAGGTCGATATCCGCGGCGCCGACGCGGCCGCCGCCGCGGATCCTGTCGCGCAGGCCCAACAGCATGGCATCGATGGCCATCAGCCGCCGCGCCACCAGGCGCTCCTCGGCGGTGGTGCGCAGGATGGCGCGCATGGCGCCGCCCTGCATGGCCACCCGGAAGTCGGACAGCAGGGCGATTCCCGGATCGTGGGTGACGAACACGAAGATCTTCTCGTAGCCGCGCAGCAGGTCCAGGGCGCGGGCGCGGTCGATGCCGGCGTTCTCGATCTCGTCCAGCAGCACCACCGGCGCATTGCCGATCACCACCGCGTCCGCGATCAGCAGGGCGCGGGTCTGTCCGCCCGACAGTTCCGTCATGGCGCCGTCGGTGAGGATCGGCTCGCCGGTGAGCTGGTTGGCGAAGTCGACGGTGGCGGCCACCGCGGCCTCGGGCCGGGGGCTGCGCCGCACGCGGGCGTGGGTAAGCAGGAACCGCTCCACCGGCAGGTCGGACAGGAAGGTGGTGTGCTGGGTGATCAGTGCGATGGGGTTGAGCGACGGATCGTCGAGGAAACTCTCGTCGGGGGCGGCGCCGTTGATCAGGAGGCGGCGGCCGGACGGCGTGTTGGCATCGGCAAACAGGGCGATGTCGTTGACCAGGGCGGTCTTGCCCGAGCCCGTCGGCCCCACCAGACTGACCACGTCGCCCATGTTCAAGTCGAGGCGGCCGACCGGCTCGGTCGCGCCGTCCCGGCCATGGCCGCCGATGATCGAGATTCCGTCGATGCGCAACGATCCGCCCCTCCGGTCCCGGGAAGTCCAACCCTAGGGGAGTGGATGTCGGCGACGCAACGCCCGCCATGGAGGAATGGTTCGCACTTCCGTGGTAGGGCGGGCGCTCGCCCACGCCCGCCCGGCCGCCGACCTACTCGTCCAGCGGCAGCCCCAGCGCGTACCGCCCGGCCAGCCGCGCCTGCGCCTTGTCGGCCAGGGGGTGGAAGCGCGCCGCCTGGAGGTCGCGGAACAGGCGCTCGAGGGTCTGGTCACGGTAGAAGGCGACGCCGCCGGCCACCTCCAGCGCCTTGTCCACGGTGGCGAGGACGGCGGTGGCGACGAGCGAGCGCCCGGCTAGCACGGCGTTGGTGGTGGCCGGGCCGGGGTCGTCGGTGGCGGCGCAGTCCAGCATGTGGCGGTGGGCAAGGCGGGCCGCGAGCAGCTGGCGCTCCATCTCGCCCACCACGTAGGGCAGGCCGGGGTCGCCTTTGCGGCGCTCCGCCATCGCCAGGGCGCGATCGCGCGCCGCCTCGGCGACGCCGAGATAGACGGCATAGATCAGCGGCAGGGCGATCATCGAGACGATGTGGAACAGCGGGTGCCATTTGCCCTGAGGCCGGCGGCCGGCGACCGCCGCCTCGGGCAGGAAGAAGCCGGTGATTTCGATGTCGTGCGAGCCGGTGCCCCGCATCCCCAACGCCCGCCAGGTATCGAGCACGCGCACCGCCGGCGAGGTCATGGGCACCGCGAAGTGCAGCACCTCGTTGCCCTTGTCGGGGTCGCTCAGCACGGCACTGGTCAGCAGCAGGTCGCCGGCCGGGGCGCCGCTGGCGAAGATCTTGCGGGCGTCGATGCGATAACCGCCGTCGGCGCGGGTGGCGGTGCCCGAGGCGGCCAGCCAGTCGGAGCCACCGCTGCTCAGGAGCACGATGTTCTCGGCGGCGACGCGGCGCAGCAGCGGCTCGACCGGCGCCCCCTGGTGGCGCCAGCGCCACGTGGCCATGGCCACCTGATGGGTGTGCATCGAGAAGGCGAGCGCGGTCGAGCCGCAATGGCGGGCCAGTTCGGTGAGCATGGCCGCGAGGTCGGCGGGACCGGCGCCGCCGCCGCCCAGCTCGGCCGGCACCCCGGCGGCGAGCAGACCGGCCGCCTTGAGGTCGGCGAAGTTGGCGGCGACGAACCGGTCGCCGGCGTCGGCCTCGGCGGCGCGTGCGGCGAAGCGTGGCCCGAGGTCGCGGGCTCGGGCGGTCCAGTCGGGAGCGGGCGGGGAAAGCTTGGTGACCGTCGACATGGAAACCTCCTTCGGTGGGCCGGGGGCGGCGAAATGCCGTCGTCGCGGCGCATCGTGCCGCCGCTGTCCCGTCGGAGATAGTTCGAAAAACCGACTCGCCGCGTCGGGCTTGGCGGCGCGAGAATGCCGACATGAAGTCGTATGCCTCCTTCTGCCCGGTGGCGAAGACGGCGGAGATCTTCGCCGAGCGCTGGACGCCCCTGCTGCTGCGCGAGCTGTGCATGGGGGCGCGACGGTTCGGCGAGTTGCAGCAGGGCCTGCCGCTGATCTCGCGATCGTTGCTGGCGCAGCGGCTGCGGGAGTTGGAACTGGCCGGGGTGGTCGAGCGGATGCCGCTGCCCGACGGCGTGCGGCACGAATACCGCCTGACGGTCGAGGGCGAGGCGTTCCGTCCTCTGATCGACCTCATGGGGATGTGGGGGCAGACGCACGGCCGCGGTCGCATCCGGCCCGGCGACACCGATCCCGCGCAACTGGTTTGGGGGATGCGCCGCCATCTCGAGACGGCGGCCCTGCCCGCGGGGCGACTGGTCGTCCAGTTCGAGTTCAGCGGCGTGACCAAGGCGTGGAACGCCGCACGCTACTGGTGGCTGGTGCTGCGCCGGCCCGAGGTCGACGTCTGCCAGAAGCACCCCGGCTACGACGTCGACGTCACCATCGCCGCCAGGCTGCACGCCTTCACCCTGGTGTGGCTGGGCCACCGCGGACTGGCCGAGGCGCGCCGCGCCGGCGAGGTGCGTCTCGACGGGCCGCCGCCCAAGGTGGCGCTGGCCCGCGAAGCCCTCGGCCTGCGCGACGAGCCGTGGGTGCGGGGCTTCGACTTCTCCCCGCGCCCCGACCCGTTCGGCCCGCCCGTGCCGCCGGCGTGAACGGCGGTCCTGCGGTCAAACCAGCCGGCAATCATCAACCCGGCCCCGGGCCGGCGGCTTCAAGCCCCGGAAAGGCGGGCCAAGTCTACTCGGCGACCACGCCGTCCTGATCGCCGCGGCCGCCGGCCAGGGCGTCCGAGAGGATGCCGGCGTTCTGGCGGATGGCGCCCTCGATCTCGGCCGCCAGCGCCGGGTTGTCGCGCAGGAACTGCTTGGCGTTCTCGCGGCCCTGGCCGACGCGCTGGCTGTTGTAGGAGAACCACGCGCCCGACTTCTCGACGATGCCGGCCTTGACGCCGAGGTCGATGAGCTCGCCGGTCTTCGACACGCCCTCGCCGTACATGATGTCGAACTCCACCTGCTTGAACGGCGGCGCCAGCTTGTTCTTGACCACCTTGACGCGTGTCTGGTTGCCCACCACCTCGTCGCGGTCCTTGATGGCGCCGATGCGGCGGATGTCGAGGCGAACCGAGGCGTAGAACTTGAGCGCGTTGCCGCCGGTGGTGGTCTCCGGGCTGCCGAACATGACCCCGATCTTCATGCGGATCTGGTTGATGAAGATGACGAGGCAGCGCGAGCGGCTGACCGAGCCGGTGAGCTTGCGCAAGGCCTGGCTCATCAGCCGGGCCTGCAGGCCGACATGGGAATCGCCCATCTCGCCCTCGAGCTCGGCGCGCGGCACCAGCGCCGCCACCGAATCCACCACCAGGACGTCGATGGCGCCGGAGCGCACCAGGGTGTCGGCGATCTCCAGCGCCTGCTCGCCGGCGTCGGGCTGCGAGATCAACAGGTCGTCGAGGTTGACCCCGAGCTTGCGCGCATAGACCGGGTCGAGGGCGTGCTCGGCGTCGACGAAGGCGCACACCCCGCCCTTCTTCTGCGCCTCGGCGATGACGTGCAGCGCGAGCGTGGTCTTGCCCGAGCTCTCCGGCCCGTAGATCTCGACGATGCGCCCGCGCGGCAGGCCGCCGATGCCGAGCGCGATGTCGAGCCCGAGCGAGCCCGTGGACACCGCCTCGATCTCGACCGCGCTGTCCTTCTGGCCCATGCGCATGATCGAGCCCTTGCCGAACGACCGCTCGATCTGGCTGACCGCCGCCTCGATTGCCTTCTGTCGATCCATCGTATCCTTGTCCACCAGGCGTAGGGCCACTTGCGACATGACGTCCCCCTCTTATTCCACAGGACCAGCGGGCGTGCAACGGCGCATACTGTACACGATTCGTTCCGCTGCGCAAGAGGGTATGTTCATGCAACGTTCTGGGTGCGGTAGCATCGCGGCGCTTGGCGGACGGGCACCGGAACGCCCAAGGCGCCCTCAACCCGTCATGCCCGGGCTCGACCCGGGCATCCCCGTGGATGGCCGGATCAAGTCCACGGCTGTCCGGTTTAATTCACGCCCATTGCAGCACCATCTGATTGGGGTC
>JACFNC010000003.1 GCA_019455065.1 Rhodospirillales bacterium | reverse complement strand
GCCCATCATCATCATCCGGGCCACCCAGAAGAAGATGATGTCGAAGCCGGTGACGAGCACGTCGGTCGGATAGTAACGCTGGAGCTCGGGCGTGTTGTCCGGCCAGCCCAGGGTCGAGAACGGCCACAACGCGGACGAGAACCAAGTATCCAGGACGTCGGAATCACGGGTCAGAGGAACCGCCGTCCCATAGTGGCGCGCCGCCGTCAGTTCCGCCTCTTCCTCGGTCATCTCGACGAAAACGCGGCCGTCCGGCCCATACCAGGCGGGGACCTGATGACCCCACCAGATTTGGCGCGAGATGCACCACGGCTGGATGTTGCGCATCCACTCGAAATAGGTGTTTTCCCAGTGCTGGGGGACGAAGCGCGTGCGCCCCTGTTCGACCGCCGCGATGGCGGGCTGGGCCAGGGTCTCGGCGTCCACGAACCACTGGTCGGTGAGCCACGGCTCGATGACCACGCCGGAACGATCGCCATAAGGGACGGTATGGACGTGCGCCTCGATCTTCTCGAGCAGGCCCAGCTTCTCGATCTCCTCCACGACACGCTTGCGCGCCTCGTAACGCTCCAAGCCACGATACGCCTGCGGGACCACTTCATTGAGATGGGCGTTCGCGTCGAGGACGTTGATCATCTCCAACGCGTGGCGCCGGCCGACTTCGAAGTCGTTGAAGTCGTGCGCGGGCGTGATCTTGACCGCGCCGGTGCCCTTCGTGGGGTCCGAATAGGTGTCGGCGACGATTGGAATGCGCCGGCCGACGATGGGCAGAACCACATGGCGACCGACCAGATGCTGGTAGCGTTCATCGTCTGGATGAACGGCGACGGCGGTGTCGCCCAGCATCGTTTCCGGCCGTGTGGTGGCAACGGTAATGTACGTGTTCTCAAACCCTTCCACGGGGTACTTAAAGTACCACATGTGGCCCTGGACCTCGCGCTGCTCCACCTCGAGATCGGAAATCGCGGTATGAAGCTTGGGGTCCCAGTTCACGAGCCGCTTGTCGCGATAGATCAGCCCCTGTTTGTAGAGGTCGACGAACACCTTGCGAACGGCCTTCGAGAGGCCTTCGTCCATCGTGAAGCGTTCCTTCGCCCAATCCGGTGAGGCGCCGAGGCGGCGGAGTTGGCGGGTGATCGTCCCGCCGGATTCCGCCTTCCACTCCCATACGCGCTCGACGAAACTCTCACGGCCCAGGTCGTGCCTCGTGACCCCGGCCGCTTCGAGCTGGCGCTCCACCACCATCTGGGTGGCGATGCCCGCATGGTCCGTGCCCGGCTGCCAGAGAGCGTCCCGGCCCCGCATGCGATGATAGCGGATCAGGACGTCCTGCAGGGTGAACGTCAAGGCGTGACCCATATGGAGGCTGCCGGTCACGTTCGGCGGCGGCATCATGATGGTGTAGGGATTACCGCCGTCTTTCGGCCGGGCGGCAAAGGCGCCCGACTTTTCCCAGAGCTCGTAGTGCTTCGGCTCGACTTCAGAGGGGTTGTACGTCTTGTCCAGCATTGCTGAAACCGTCCTCCGGCAACGGACCCATGCGCATCAAGGGGCAGACTGATACCGCAAAACCCCGGCCCGACCAAGCCGGAATGAACGGCCGGGCCCCGAATGTCGGAAAATGATTGGAAAGCCGGCTAGACCTTCTCGGCGCGGTTCACCATGCGCTCGATTTCCTTCCGGACGATGCGCTCGATCATGTATGGCAGGTTCTTGTCCAGCCATTCCTTGAGGATCGGCTTCATGATGTCTCGCACCATGTCCTCGAGGGTGATTCCCCGAGTCCCCACGCCGACCATCCGTTCGCGGGCGACAGCGCGGGCAAGCTCGGTCAAGGCCGCGGTCGACGCCTCGGCAACCGGGGCCGAAACCCAGCTTTCGAGCTCATCGTCCTCCTCTTCCGGAGCATCATTGACGACGAGCTTGGGCGCCGGTCGAGCCACTTGCGGAGGTGGAGGCGGTGGAGGCGGCGGCGGAGCCTCTTCCTCCTCCACATCCTGCTCGTCGAGCCCCCAGGCCGACAAATCGATCTCCGGTTCCGGCTCAGGCTCCGGTTCGGGCTCGGGGACCTCCTCCTCGACATCGTCGGCGACCATGTCATCGGTCAATTCGAGAACGTCGTCCTCGGGCTCTTCCGGGGCCGCCGGAGGCGGAGGGGCGGGCTGGGCTGCGGGCTTGGCGGCTTCCTCTGCCTCATCCTCGGACAGGATGCGGCGAATCGAGGCGAGGATGTCCTCCATCGACGGTTCGTGCTGGCCTTTGTCCTCGCTCATACTCGCCCTGATCCAGTTGATGGCAGCCTGCGTCTAATCCCTCAGCTCAGCCACAGGTTCGATAGCGGTGCCGAACCATTTGCCGCGCACCTCCTGATAGTGCTCCACCGGGTCGTAAATATCCACGGGCAGGTTCAGCCCGGCTGCCGTCAGCCGTCCGATCGCGCTCTTGAGCTGAAATGCGGCAACAGCCTCGTCACGTTGAGCGACCACAAGGTTGACGCGGCTGTCCAGCAGTTCCTGCTCTGCGTCCAGCACGTCGAGCACGGTGCGTGAACCGACCTGCGCTTCGCGCTGAACGCCCTCAAGGGCGATTTCGGAGGCCTGTATCTGGGACTTGAAAGAGGTGATGCGCGCCTGAGCGGCCTGTAGTGACTCCCAGGCGCGGGCCGCGTTCTCGATGGCGTTTCGACGTTCCTGGTTGACTTCGATCCGCCGCTGATTGGCAGTGTGCTTCTGCTGGCGCACGCGGGAATACACCGCCCCCCCTTGATATAGCGGGACGGTGAGATTGAGGGTGGCCTGCGCCACCTCGGCCCGCGATCCGGTTGTGACGGCGTCGTCGCTGCGGCTGACGCTGCCGTTGACCGAGACGTCCGGCAACAACTCGGCGCGCACCACGCGAACCCCGTTCTCCGCGGCCTCGGCCACGAACTGGGTCGCGACCACACCGGGATTCTGGGACGCCGCCAGTTCGGTGGCCTCAGGGAGCGACCGCGGCAGACCGCCGACGACCGCGGCCGGCACCAGTCTGCCGGGAACGATGCCGACGACATTCTGGAAGGCGGCGCGCGACGCCTGGAGATTGCCCTCGGCCGACACGCGATCGGCGATCGCCCGCGCCAGCCTTGCCTCCGACTGTGAAACGTCGGTGCGCGTGATTTCGCCGACGCGGAAGCGATCCTGGGCGGCTTCCAGCTGCCGCCGGAGAACCTGAACGTTGTTGACGTTGAGGTCCAGAATGGCCTGGTCGCGCAGGACGTTGTGATACGCCGTGGCGGTCGACAGCAGCACGCCCTGTTCGGTGGCCGTCAACTGCGCCCGCGTCGCCTTGACGGTGTTCTCCGCCTGGTCGATCGCCGACGGCGTGCGACCGCCGTCATAGATGGGCTGGGACACCTGGAGGGCGATGGTGCGAGGACTGCGCGTCTGCGGATTGTTGACGACCGCGGTGTTGCTGTCGACGCGTGATTTCCCCGCATCCGCTGAAGCCCGTACCACGGGTCGCCAGCCGGACAACGCCTGCGGCACTTGCTCGTCGGTGGCGCGCAGCCGCGCCCGCTCGGCAAGCAGGGTCGGGTTGTTGGTGTAGGCGGTGATCAGCGCCTCGTCCAGGGTTTGGGCGTTGGCGGCGGTTCCCAGAAAGACCAGTCCGGCGACAAGGTATCGAGGCATTTTCATTTATTCACCTTCTTCATCGTCCTTGGCCTGCTCTACCCCCCGCTCAAGGCCGGAAAACTCAAGATACACAATATCTGGGGTGTCCCGAATATCAAGAAGATTGAGTCTCTTGCTAATAAAGTTACTCGGCGGTCCCCCGCCCCCCGACTTCCCCTACTCGAAGCAGTAGGGAAGCATCAAAAGGTGAAGCCTGGAACGGGAGCGAAACCCGGAAGATAGGGGGATCCTGCATCGAAGATGATACGCCGGCTGAGGGTGCCGGCCACCCGGGTGACCAGGGTGGCCTTGCCGACCGCCGTACCCGGCCCAGTGACCACGGCCACGAGGCGACCGCCTTCGGCCAGTTGGTCGCACAAGGCCGTTGGTATCTCCGCGACCGCGCCCCCCAGGACGATCACGTCATAGGGGGACTGCGCCGGATAGCCGTCGGCGAGCGGTCCGGTCACGACGACCGCGTTGTCCATGCCAAGTTCGGCGAGCAGGCTGGCCGCGGCCTCGGCGAGATCCAAATCCGACTCCAGGGCGACCACGGTGCTGGCGACGCGCGCCAGAACGGCCGTGGAGTATCCCGTCCCACAACCGACGTCGAGAACCACGTCTTCGGGCCTCAATTCAGCGGCCTGGAGCAGGCGCGCCAGCACCAGCGGCTCCATGAGATACCTGCCGTTGCCGAGATCGAGATCCTCGTCGACATAGGCGATCCCACGCAACTGCTTGGGCACGAACAGTTCTCGCGGGAGGGCGTCCATCGTCGCGACGATCCGCGGGTCAGTCACGCGATTCGTGCGGATCTGATTCTCGACCATGTTGTGGCGTGCGGCGGCATAGTCCATGAACCGGCTCCGAACACAGGAAGCCCGACCCGGCGGGCGATTGACGTTCCGCCGCTTTATAAATGCACCGCCCGGCGAACACAATCCCGGGTGCGCGCGATGCCTGCCCGACATGCTGCGCGACCAGTCCAGGCGCATTCGTCAGCGGCCTTGACCCGGCTTTAAGCAACGTCTATAAACCCGTTCCTCACGGTCGGCCTCAACTGGACTGACGTCCGCAGCCCGGCCCGTGGCCGGGTGGCAGAGTGGCTATGCAGAGGACTGCAAATCCTCCTACGTCGGTTCAATTCCGGCCCCGGCCTCCAGTTTGCGCGGGCGGATCGCCCGGAAGTCGATGAGGATTTGAGCGTCGCGTCGGGACGGTCCCGGCGCCCTGGTCCCAGGTAGCTCAGTCGGTAGAGCGAGCGGCTGTTAACCGCTTGGTCGGGGGTTCGAGTCCCTCCCTGGGAGCCAATTCGAAAGGGGCCCGCCGGAAACGGCAGGGCCCCTTTTCCATGCGCACTGTTTCACCCGACGCGCAGGCGTGCGACTTGAGTGGACACCGTCTGCCGTTCGAGGAAATCGGCGATGAGGGGAACCACGCGCTGAGGCTGGGTGACGGGGGCCATGTGTCCCACGCCTCCGATGATATGCAAACTGGCCCGTGGCAACGCCGCCGCCAGCATGCCGCTGATCCGTCGGGACGGCGCGGGGGACCGGCTGCCCTGCAGGATCAACACCGGCATCGTCAGCCGGCTCGTCATGTCGGCGAGTGTCAGAGGCTCGTCACATAGGGCCGAAAAATGCGGCGCGATTGCCGGCAACCGGGCGGATAGGGAAGCCTGCCGCCGACCATCCATTTCCTCGAAGGTGCCAGGCTCGTTCCAGTAGTCGACGAAGGCGGCAGTGCCGGCCCGGTAGTCGCCCCTGCCCAATGCGCCGACGATTTCCGCCGCCTTATCGGCGATCTCCGCAAACAACAGCGCATCGTTCCCGCCGCTCTGGCGAAGAAGCTGGAAGGCGGACGGCTCGACGAGCACGACACTGGCCACCCGATCACCGAGTTCCATTGCCGCGCGCAAGGCCACGCCACCACCGTAGGAATGCCCGACGAGATGCACGGGCCCTCCCGCCCGGCCGGCGAGCGCGCGCACGATCGCCGCCTCGTCGGCAAGGCTCAAAGCATGACTACCATCCCAGCGATCGCTTTTTCCATTGCCGAAGAGGTCGGGGGCAAGAGTGCGGATCCGGCGCGCGACGCGCCCGGCCAAGGAGGCCCAATGCCCGCCATTGCCGCCCGAGCAGTGAATGGCAACGGCCGTCTCACCTATGCCGACATCGGTGTAGGCTATCCGACTGCGGTCGAGTTCGAGCCATTGGATCGGCGGAGCATCGCTTATGGCGTGAAGTGGTTGCGGCGCGGATGTCGGCATGTAGGGGTCTCCTCGTCATCGGCTGGACGGCGAGGACACTGACCGACGATCCTCAACGGCGGCTCACGTCCGTCATCAAAAACCGATCAAATCGTGTTTCCGTTCAGTGGGGGAGCGGGTGACGCGGGCATACCCGACGTGTGTAAGCCGCCAAGCAGCTGGCGGGCCTCTTCCCGGCGTCCCTGACGTTCCCACAGCGCCCCGAGATTGGCGACGATCCGCCTTTCGAGGTTCTTGGCCTCCTGTTTCCGGCTGACGCGAAGAGCTTCGTGGAAGGCTTTTTCGGCAAGTCCCCGGCCATCGAAACGGTCGAGGCACAGCCGCAACCACCCGATCAACCTGAGGATTTCGGCATCGTAGAAGAAGCCGTCACTCTTCCGCGACAGCCTGTGCGCCTCATCGGCGACTTCCACCGCCATTTCCGGCCGGCCGGCCGCGTTCAGCGCCTCGGCCTTGAGTGCGAGAAGATAAGGATACTCCAGCAAGGCGCCGATCGCCGAGCAGACCTCCAAACCACCGCCAATGTCGGCCAGACCCGCATCATTATCGCCGAGCATGGCCCTTGCCCAACCCCTCAAGACACGCCCCGCGACGACGCGATAAGCGAATCCATATTCCTCCCCCAAGGTCGCGGCGCGAACGGCGTGATGCAGCGCGGCCTCCACCTCGCCGCGATGCTGATGCTGTCGCGCAAGTTGTTCGTGCGCCAGGGCCAGGGCGAACGAATATCCGTCGCGCTGAGCCACCGCCAGCCCCTCGTGGGCCCTTTCGAGGGCCTCTTCCCCACGTCCCAAAAACCACAAGGACCGTGCGATCCAGTTATGACAAGCCACCGCCGGGTTATCGCCGATACAGGCATTCAACGCCAAATCCCGCGCGTCGTCATAGGCGGCCAAAGCCCGCTCGGCATGCTCGACTGACGCGGGGAAGCGCCCATGATGAAATTTCGAACATGCCATCAACTCCTCTGACTCGACGGTGGCCGAGGGGTCGCGTTCCCGGTCAAGGAGGGCAAGGCGCTTTGCCAGCAGGGCCTGCGTCTTCGCGAACTCCGCGCGGAACTCCAATAGGCTCGCCAGACCGAACATGACCGACGACAGCCGACGATTGTCTCCAACGGCTTCGCCGAGTTCGAGAGCGCGGCGATACGCGCCTTCCGCCTCGGGGTCGGACCAGCCCCGCGTGAACACCAGTGCCGGAGCCATTATCGCCTGGAGGCGCAGTTCGCTTGTGGCCTGCTCCTGGGGCGGCAGCAAGGGCACCAGCTTGAGCGCATGAGCAACAAATCCGGCGGCGTCGCGATATGCGCTCCGGCGCATGGCCTGCTGGGCCGCCAATTCGAGGTATTTGACGGCGCGCTGTGCGTCGCGTCCGTTGAGAAAATGCATGGCCAGTTCCGCGGCCGGGTATTCGCGAGCCCCCGAGAAGGCCCGTTCGAGCCGCGCGCCAATGCGGCAATGCAGGCGCCGCCGCGACCCGATCGTCAAACGCTGGTAAAGCCCGTCGCGATAGAGGTCGTGGCGGAAGGAAAAGGCTCGGTTTGACGTTCCGTCCGGCCAGTCGCGGGCCCCCTCTTCACGCAGGAAGAGCCCCTGCCGGGCCAGCCTCGACAGGCCGTCTTCCACACCCTCCTCATCGATTTCGAGGGCGGCCGCCACCGACGCGACGAGTACTTCGGCCCCAGTCACGCTGGCCGCCGCGAGAAGACTTCGTTCGTGCGCATCCAACCGTTCGAGTTGCCGCTCGATGAGGAAATCGAGATCCTCCGGCACGCCCACCTCCAGTGCGGCAATGTCCTGCTGGACGGTCAAACTGCCTCCCTCGGCCCGGAGTACACCTTGACCGATCCACCAATCGACCAGATGCGCCATGAACAGCGGATTGCCGCCTGACCGGCGGCACAGAACCCGCGCGACGCCGTCAGGCACCGGCGCGGCGGGAAACCGCTCGGCTAGATATCGCGCCGTTGCCGGCTCGTCGAGCGCGGCCAATGCGACTTCCTCGGAGAGGCCGCGCACCCGTAGATCCCGGGCAAGCGTTTGAACGGGACTCGCCTGGATCGCTGCGTCGGCTCGCCGATAGGTGGCGACGAGCATGAGGCGCGCGGGCCCGCGCCGTCGGGCGAGCGCTTCGACGAGGTCGAGGGTGGAGCAGTCGCTCCAGTGCAAATCCTCCAGAACGAGCAGCAGCGGTTGTGCCAGGGCGGCGGCCTCGAGCGCCGAGACCATCTCCCGCAGCATGCGCTCCTGAGTGGTCCCGACGGGCAGGTTTTGGGCCCGCACTGCGGGCGGAACGGGCAACTGGGGGACCCACGTCGGGGCATAGGCCTCCAGACACGCGACGAATTCGCCGGGCTCCCGACACAGGGTCGACAGGGCGTCGAGCACCGGATGATAAGGTTCGGCGCCGCCTCGATGATCGATGCATTGACCCCGGCCGGCCAGAATCCCCGGACAAGCCTTGTGTGCCGCCGCCACGAACGCGTCAACGAGAGTGGACTTTCCGATCCCCCCTTCCCCCACGATGAACACCACCGCCCGGTCCCCCTGTTGCATCGACGCGAGAAGGCCGATGAGCGTTTGCATTTCCGATGAACGTCCGATCGGGGGTACGATGTCGGGCCGGGGATGATTTGAGGCGGCGGACGCCACCACGACCGGCGCCGACTTGTGTTCCGCGGCCAGAGCGGAACCCGGGGTTGGCGACCGGGCGCTGCGGCGCCTGACGATCTCGGCCCGAAGCGCACGGGTCTCAGCCTCCGGGTCGACTCCCAGATCACGCTGCAAAATCTGGGCGCAGACCTCGTACTGTCTCAGGGCCGCCGCATGCCGCCCCTGGCGCATGTAAAGCCCCATCAAAGCCCGATGCGCGGCCTCCTGCAGCGGGTCGATGCCGATGAGCCGAACCGCCGCCTGAATGGCGCGGTCGAGTTCGCCGGCCGTTTCGTAGTGCCCGAGCAAGCGCCGAAACAAATGATGGGCCATCTCCTTCACGCGGCTCCTCTCGGTGGCCAGCCACTCCTCAAAGGCCAATTCCCGCAGACCGAAGCCCTGAAGAAGTTCGCCGCGGTACAGCGCCGCCGCTTCGGCCAGGCGCTCCGCCTCGCCTGCCGCGGCCAACGCCTCGAAGCGCTCGACATCGACTACCGCGCTTCCCGCTGACAGCATCACCGTGTCGCCATCCACCACGATGGGTGATGGCCCGTTCTCAGGCGCCGTCACCGCCTTCCGCAACGAGAAGAGCGTCTGGCTCAGGCTGTGCCGGGCCTGCCGTTCGGCACGATCCCCCACAGCAGGCCCATGAGGGCGTCTCGGCGATGCGGCCGCCCAGCCGGCAGGGCCAGGAACGCGAGCAAGGCCTCGGCCTTGCGCGTCGGCAGCCTTATCCCGCCCCCGATATCGAGCGGCCCAAGCAGCTTGAATTCCATCCCGGTGATTGATCGACTGCCCGCTCCTTCGGCCTGCGAATTCAGCATCCAGTCCTCCCAAGCGGCTTTTCACGTTCCTTTGACCGTGTCGATGACGGCCGATTGATCGTCTGCCGGCACGATCCGACCGACGACCCGACCACGGCGCGCCGCACCACACCCAGGAGGGCACATTGCTGACGAACACCCGACCGACTTGGACGTCCAGCGAATGGGGCGCCCTTCCGCACACCATCGGCGCCATGCTTACGGCAGCGGTAGCGCCGATCCGTCCGGCTCTGGCCGGGATCCTCCAGGCCTACAAGGTGCACAGGGCAATGGCCGAGGTGCATAGCCTCGACGACCGAATCCTGACCGACATGGGCGTGCGCCGGAACGACATCAATACGCGAATTCAAATCACCCTAATTCCGCCCCCCCAAGGAGTGATTCCCCGTCCACCGATAACCCTGCCGCCAGGAGGCCCACATGCCTGACCTCACAGCATCCATCACACGCGCCGAGCATCGGATCGGGGCGGATCGCCACTTGGATTTCGCGCGCCCCTTCCTGCCGGAATCGCTCGCGCGCGTGCAGCCCCTGGCTTTCCTCACGGCTCGCGAGCGCCTGACGCTCAATCACATCCGCGGCCATGGCTATCTATGCCTGTTCGCCCTTTTTGAGGAGCATGTCGTTCCCTTCGTCCTGGACCATCCGGACCAAGCTCGTGAAGGAACCCGCGGGCCGACGAGCCGCGATGATTTCACTTGGTTTCGCACCGAATTCGAAATGGGCTTCGGATCCACCTGCGACGTCATAGGGCCGCCTGCCGACATCGCCCGGATGGTGCTGTCCTATGAC
This sequence comes from Rhodospirillales bacterium, assembly GCA_019455065.1. Classification (GTDB taxonomy): domain Bacteria; phylum Pseudomonadota; class Alphaproteobacteria; order Rhodospirillales; family Magnetospirillaceae; genus JACFNC01. Next base: position 309,769 of record JACFNC010000003.1, on the reverse strand, counting down.
CCGCTGTCCGTCGCCCTCGCGGTCCTCCATTTCGAATGGATGACCCAGCGGCATTACATCGACAGCATCCGCGACGACGAGGCTATGGATCCGAGGTTCAAGGGGCTCCTGCGACGTCATTGGATGGAGGAGGCGGAGCATGCGAGGACCGATACACTCCTCCTCCAAGCCATGGCCGCCGGAAACTCGCAGACCCAGCGTCTCGCGGCCGTGCGGGGCTATCTCGAGATCATGGCCTACCTTGACGCAGCGCTCACCACGCAGGTCGCATACGACCTTGACGCCTTTGGTCGCGCAGCGGGACGGCACCTCGAGCCCCTGTCCGCCGGAGAACGTGAGGCAGTCATTTACATTCAACTCCAGGCGGTGCGCTGGACGTTTCTCGGCTCGGGAATGACACATCCCCGCTTCCTGCAAACCTTGGGCGCCCTCACCCCGATCGGCCGCGTCTCGGTAGAACGCATGGCACCAGCATTCTGTTGATGGCTTTACTCGTTGCGGAGCCGCCGATCATCGGGTCGGCGGCTCTTTTCATGCTTTCATGACGGAACGTTTGACGGCCCACTGATGGCCCGCGGCGACCCTGTGGCCCGAAATCTCCGGACCATGAGGAACCACATGACCGTCGCCGCAACCCTCCACCACGCCTCTCCCGCCATCCAGCAGAGGGCGGCCCGGAGCCGCCGTGCCGTCCGCGAGTTCAACGCCCTGTTCCGCCTCGCCGGCCCGATCGCCGCCGTCGGACTGCTCAACATGGGGATGTCGCTGACGGATGTGATCATGGTGGGATGGCTCGGTGCGGACGCGCTCGCCGCCGTTGCGGTGATGAGCGACGCCTATTCCATCGTCTTCTATCTGGCGGCCGGCATTCTGGCGGCTACGGCGCCGCTGATCGCCCACGCGCGGGGGGCCGGACGACAGGCCGCCGTGCGGCAAACGGTGCGCCACGGGATCTGGACGGCCGGGATCGTGGCCATTCCCGCGGCTGGCCTCGTTTGGTTGGCTCCAGACCTCATGGCCGCGCTCGGCCTGTCCCCGGCCTTGGTGGAACTGGGCGCGCCCTATGGCCGAGTCATGGCTTGCACGGTCGCCCTCATGGTGCCCGTCGCTCTCTGGCGGCAGGTTCTGTCGGCTCACGAGCGCCCTCAGGTCTTCATGTGGTTCACGGCCGCGGCCCTTCCCCTGAACGCCGCCGGAAACTATCTGCTCATGTTCGGTGCTTTGGGCTTTCCCGGGATCGGGATCGTGGGTGCCGCCGTCTCTTCGGCAATGGTGGCCGCGGCCATGGCAATCGGCCTGACGCTATACGCCATGACGGCCCCCGGCCTCAGCGAATGCCGAATCGGCCGCGACCTGACGCGCATCAGCGCCACTCGTCTGATCGAAATTCTTCGTATCGGGCTGCCAATCGGCCTGAGCAGTCTTGCGGAGGTCGGAACGTTCCTCACCGCCACGATCGTGATCGCGGTTTTCCCGGCCGAATCGGTGGCCGCCCACACGATCACCCTTCGTGTCGCGGGGGTGTTCTATGGACCGCTCAACGCCATCGGACAGGCGGCCACGGTGCGCACCGCGCTGGCGAACGGGGCGCGCGACCGAGCCTCCCTGCGGCTCGTCGAGCGGGCGGCGCTGGTCGCCGGAGTGACGGTCGGTGGCGTTTTTCTGGTGGCCTTAGCCGGCGCCTCGCAGACCCTGCCGTGGGCTTTTCTGCCCGCAGCCGATCCCAAGGCGGCCCAGGCGGCATCGCTGGCTGCGGGGCTCCTGGTGCTTCTCGGGCTTTGTCAGGTCGCCCAGGGCATGGGGTCCGCCGTGCTGGGCATCCTTCGCGGATGGAGGGATGTTCGAGTCCCGATGATACTGAACATCGCGAGCCAGTGGGGCGTCGGTTTCCCGATCGGGATGGTACTGGCATTCGGTTCCGGCTTCGGTGCGGCCGGCATATGGACGGGACTGCTAGCGGGGACGGCGGTGGCGGCGGTCGCGAACCTCGCACGCTGGCGGATGCTGTCCCGGCGCCGGTGAGGTTACCCGACGTCCAGTTCCATATTGTCCCGGGCCACCAATGCTCCGGCCCATTGCCCGACGGCCTCCTTTTCGATTGCGGCCATGAACGCGTCGTCGTGTTCGGGATCGTGATGGAAAATCGCCAGACGACCGACGTTCGCCATGCGGCACAGCCGGATGCCCTCCTGCCACGTGGAGTGCCCCCAACCCACCTTGGCCGGGAACTCGTCGTCCGTGTATGTGCAATCGTAGATCACCAGATCGGCGCCTTCGATCAGGGCGAGGACGTTCTCATCGGGCTTGCCCGGCACGTGCTCGGTATCTGTGATGAAGCACACAGCCTTGCCGCCATGTTCGATGCGATATCCCGTCGCGCCGTCCGGATGTCGGAGGATGCAAGTGCGGATCCTGATCCCGCCCTCGAGGTCAAAGCCGTCGCCCGCAGCGAAATCCTCAAAGGTCAGGGTCGCCTTCATGGCTTCGAGTGGAACGGGAAACATCGGCCGTGTCATCTGGCTGGCCAACACCTGCTGGATGCCGCCATGGGCGATCAGGTGGCCGGCCATGATGTGGAAAGAGAATCGAGGGTTGAATGCGGGCCCGAAAAAAGGGAATCCGTTGATGTGATCCCAATGCGTGTGAGTGAGTAGAAGAAGTCCGTTACGGGCATCCCTGTTCATGAAACTGTGGCCCAGAGCCCGAATGCCCGTGCCAGCATCTAGAATGATATGGCGGCCAGAGGCAGTCACTTCTACGCAACTTGTATTTCCGCCGTAGTGGATATGATTTGGAGACGGGCAAGCGATACTTCCGCGCACCCCCCAGAACTTCACCCTCAACCCCATGCATTGGCCCCTGAAGCCATGGCATCGGCCCTCGCCCGTGAAATGACGCCTCAATTAAGCATGGTGATCAGAAGCAATCAAGGCGACCTTTGTCCCGATGCCGCCCAGTATCAGGTCCGCTCTTCCCCGATTGACCGCGATTTCCACCAGCCCATTCGAGTTCTCGTGCCAAAAGGCATGGCCGGCCGGCATGTCGGAGAAGGTTCTCGCGAATGCAACCGAGCGGTCGGCGATGCCGAGACGCGCCCCACGATGCACCGACGCGGCTCGCAGCCCCGTCACCAGATTGCCGTAGCGGTCGACATAGATCACCTCGCCCAAGTCGTCTGGCCACTCTTGGCTCCGGGTCGGTGACACGGGGACACAGCCGATGGCCTCCGGCGACCCACCACAGGCGAGCGCGGCGGCGACCGGCGCAAAGAGATCGCGGCCATGAAAGGTGCTGCTGAGGCGGGCCGGCCGCCACACAATCTCCCAGCACCGCCACTCGCCGCGGCGGAGCAATACTTCGAATAAACCGTTATCCGGTCCCACGAACCACCGTCCGGCGGCTTCGACCACCAGCGACTTTCGCGTCCCGCCGACGCCCGGGTCGACCACTGCAAGGAATACCGATCGGAGGGGAAATTCTGCGGCCAGGGCGGGTAGCAGAAAGGCCGCCGGGGCCACCGCATAGGCCGGAGCGTCGTGCATCAGGTCGATCACCGTCACCCCCGGCGCATTCGCGGCGAGCACCGCCTTCACCTGGCCGACATAGGGGCCTTCGTAGCCGAAATCGGTGAACAGTACGATCAACCCTGCCTCGCATCCGCGGCGCCGCCGACGGAGCGGCCCCCAAGGGGAGCACTCAGCCGGGGCGTCCGTCAATCCTGGGGCGTGTGACGATTGGCAGATAGACCGCCACGAACACGGCGAATCCCCCCGCCCATAGCAGACCGGACAGCAACGGCATGACGTCCGCCAGCAGCGACGGTGCGACGATCGGCAGGAAGACGCGCAACACGGCGCCGGCCTGCACCAGGACATAGGCCGCCACAGTGGCCGTCGCCAGTTGCAGGGGCCGCCCGCTGTGACCAAGGGCCGCCCGGGTCATCACCCCCAGCACCATGCTGCCGATAGTGCCGGCGGTGAAGGCATGCAATGCAGCCGACGGCGGAACGGCGTCCGTAAACGCCGACATCCCGCGCAATGCCAGTCCCACGATCAGCCAGGCATAGCCGGCGTGCAAAATCCACAGGATAGGCTGGCCCAGGACATGGCGCGTCTGCCAACCGGCAAGCCGCACCGCGTGCACCAGGCAACCCGCGAGGGCGAGCCAGCCGAACGCGGCGCTGCCGGGCACCGTGAGGTCGGCCGCGCCCACGATCACGACACTTGCGGGGGCGGCAATCTCCAGCCACCCATGGCTTTGCGGGGCCGCTTCGATGCGCCGCATCCGCAGCGCCGTCGCGGTAAAGGCCGGAATGATTCGCCCCCCGACAATCGCGATCATAAGCAGCAGGATGTAGATGCCGGCGTAGACGCCCGCCATGCCGGTGCCGGCGACGCCGAGCAACTCGAGCCCGACCAGCGCATCGGCAGCCAGAAAGAGGGCAAGGATGGGCAAAAAGACGATGTTGCGGACCTTGCCCGCGGCGATCAACGGGCCGGCAAGCATGCCCGCAAGCACCGGCAGGAACGACAACTCGACCACCGTCACGAGCCATCCGGGAAGGATGCCGACCAGCCAGAAGGCCACGCGCCCTGCCAGCCACAGTGCGGCAAGGATCGCCACCGGGCGGCCTGACAGCGACGCAGCCCCCGTCCAGTTGGGAACCGCGGTCAGCAGGAAGCCGCCCACCGCGGCCAGGCCGAAGCCGAACACCATCTCGTGCCCGTGCCAGAGCAGCGGCGACATCCCGCCGATGTCCAGCAGGCCAAAATACATCGCCAGCCACGCGGCCAGGGCAACCACAGCCTGCATCCCGGCCAGGATGAAGAACGGGCGGAAACCGCTGGCAAAAAACACCGGGCCGGTCGCCTGCTGATTCAACTTCGCCGGATCGTCGATCTGGATCCTCACGTTCACCTCTCACCCTTTCGGACAGCCGGGGTTTTATCAGGGCCGGTTGCGAAAGCGCCTTAACGGCGGTCAAGTCGGGGTGGCTTGTCGGCTAAGGGTTAGCCCCCTAGTATCGCGCGAACGCAAATCGGAATCGTCGATGCCCACACTTGCAGCCCCGTCCGCCGTCGTCCTGTCGTTACGGGTGTTCATGCCTTTCGCGGCTGGCTATTTCCTTTCCTATTTATACCGCACGGTCAACGCCGTCATCTCCCCTGACCTTTCGCGCTCGATCGCATTGGACGCCGGGCAGCTGGGTCTGTTGACCAGCGCCTATTTCATCGGTTTCGCGTCGACGCAGTTGCCGCTGGGGGTTCTCCTTGACCGATTTGGCCCGCGTCGCGTCGAATCGGCGCTCCTCGTCGTGGCCGCGACCGGCGCCGCGATCTTCGCCGCTTCCGATCAGGCCGTCACGCTGATCATTGGCCGGGCGCTGATCGGATTCGGTGTCTCGGCCTGCCTCATGGCCGCCTTCAAGGCGAACGTCCTGTGGTTCCCGCGCGAACGCCTGCCGCTCGTCAACGGGCTGATGATGGCTTCCGGGGGGTTCGGTGCGCTGACTGCCACCGCCCCGGTCGAGGCGGCGCTCCACATCACCGACTGGCGTGGTGTCTTCTGGGGCCTGGCCGCGGTGACGTCGGCGGTGGCGGCGCTGCTGTTCGTGACCGTACCGGAGAAGCCGGTCCCGGGCAGCGGCGAAGCGTTTGGAAAGCAGGTCCGCGAGATCGGCTCGGTGTTCGGCAGCGGCATGTTCTGGCGCCTGGCGCCCTTCGCGATGATGTCGCAGGCAACATTCATGTCCATCCAGGGGCTTTGGGCGGGCCCTTGGCTACGCGATGTCGCGGCGCTCGAGCGGGGAGAGGCCGCCAACTATCTGTTCGCGGCCGCGGCGGCCATGGTTGCTGGATTCGCCCTCCTCGGGTCGATCGCCGACCGCCTCGCCCGTTATGGCGTGCAGCCGTTGACCGTCGGAATTGGCGGCATGATGATCTTCATGCTCGTCCAGGCCGGCCTCGTGTCCGGTTGGCTGGGCAACAGCGCGCTGTTCTGGGTTGCCTTCGGCTTCTTCGGTACCGCCGGCGCCCTATGCTATGCGGTGCTTACCCAGTTCTTCCCCGCCCAACTCGCGGGCCGCGTCAACACCGCGCTCAACCTGCTCGTGTTCATTGCCTCGTTCGCCATTCAGGCGGGCATCGGCGCAATCGTCGGGTATTGGGAGCCGATCGACGGACGATATCCCGCGACGGCATACCAAACCGCCTTCGGGGCAATGCTCATCCTACAGGTCGCGGCCCTCCTGTGGATGGCCTTCCCGCGACGCCCGGCTCCGGTCACCAGTACAGCAGAAGTAGAATGAAGGCGAACGCCACCGCGCCGGCGGCAATGACCGCGATGCTCGTCCGCGGCCCCACGGGATGGCCAACTTCGCGTGGCAACTCCTCCTGCAATCCCCCTGGACGAGGCGCCAGGTCCACCACCGACGGCGGTTCCGCCGTCAGGCTTGGCGACAATGCGGCGTCAAGCGGGGCCGCCCCCGTTTCCCCCGCCCCATCCGGCAAAGCCCCCGCCGGCCTTGCAGGATGGGGCGCCATACCCGCCGCCACCTCGTTGAATCGAGCGAAAAACTGGTCGGCGTTCTGGGTGGCGACTCCCGCCAGCAAGCGGTTGCCCACGCTGACCAGCTTGCCGCCAACGTCGACGCGCGCCTGGTAGGTCAGCAGCGTATCGACTCCGTGGGCCTCTAGATTGATCTTCGCGGAACCGCGGGCAAACCCGGCGGCCCCGCCCTGCCCTTGCCCGGACAACGTATAGCCGAAAGGCGGATCGGCATCGGAAACGAGGATGCGGCCGCCGAACGGCGCCTGGATCGCCCCGACTTTGACCACCACCTTGGCCGACAACTCGCCATCCGAGAGCCGGACCAACTCCTGACAGCCGGGAATGCAGGCCTTCAGCACCTGCGGATCGTTGAGGGCCTGCCACACCTTTTCCCTGGGGGCCGGTATGAGATACTCGCCGCTGAGTTCCATTCTCGCCGGATCCTCGGGCCGCCGCCCACTCGTTACCTTGGTTCCCGCCCGACGGGCGTCAATGAGAAGTCCCGTAACCTGCCGGAAGAGCGTCCCTATGCCATCCGGCCGCCCCGACCCGCCCACCGATATCGGCCACATTGGCGCCATTGTACAGACACAAACCCACGTCATCTTTCTGATAGCCGACACGCGCGTCGGAGATGATCGTTTGAATACGGGGGCGACGAAAATGCGTACAGCGCGAACCTTAATCGGTGCTGCGACAGTGCTGGCGGTGGCGCTGGCCACAACGCCGGGGATGGCCGACCCCTGGAAGGGTCGCGGGCATAAGGAGGAATACCGCTATCGCGATGGCGACTGCGTCTACGAGCGCAAGGTCACGCCCGGAATGTACAAGGAGGAATATAAATGCCGGAAAAGCCGGGATCGGGAGCGTCACCGCCGGCTTCCCTGGGTGACGGCGCGGCCCCATGTGCCCGCGGCGGCGCCGGTCCTGCCCTTTGGCTTCGATAGCGGAAGTTGCAACCGCGAGACCATCGCGGCCCTCATCGGCGGTGCCACCGGCGCGGCCATCGGCTCGCGTATCGGCGAGGGTTCGGGAAAGCTCGCCGCCGTTGCCGGAGGCACCATTCTTGGCTTTCTCATCGGGGGAAACGTCGGCCGCAGCATGGATCGCGTCGACCAGGCGTGCATTGGGCAGGTACTGGAATACGCTCCCAACGCGACGCCCATCGTGTGGAACAACCCGCAGACGGCAGCGCGTTACGAGGTCGTCCCCGTCCAGACCTATCAGGACCGGGCTGGCCGCTATTGCCGCGAATATCAGACCACGGCCACGATCGGCGGCCGGCCGCAGCAGGTTTACGGAACCGCATGCCGCCAACCCGACGGATCCTGGCAGCAGGTGAACTGATCTCTCGGGATAAGGATGCGCGCCGCATTTGCCAGAGAGGCCCCCAAATCGCATTAGCTCATAGCGCCCGCGAGATGGGAGGATAGGACCGCTGCCGGGTCACCAGTGACCGGCAGCCCCGAAGAAAGCCATCGGAAGGTCCGTCATGCTGCGCGCCGTCGCCCTTCTGCTCGCCGCCGCCATGTCGTTCCCTGCCTACGCCCAGCGCGATGCCACGGCGGGGGCCGACCCCGGCGAGCGGCGCTTCGCAATCGAATCGTTGAGCCTCAGCCTCTCCGGAATCCGGCTCGGGCGGCTGGCCCTCCAGAAGTCCGTCGATGCCGAGGTGCGGTCGGTGGCCCGGCGGATGGTCGACGATTTCGCCGCCATCAGCCAGCGGCTGAGGGCCGTCTCGAGGGAACGCGGCGTCAGGTTGCCCGAAGAGCCGCCGACGGAGGCCCTTGTTCGCAGCCAGCAACTCGCCGAGTTTTCCGGGGATGCCTTCGACCGCGCGTTCATGCCACACGCGGTCCGTTATCACAGCCAACTCACGGCACTGTTTCGGGCCCAATCCGAGAGCGAGGAAAACCCCTATCGCCAACTGGCCGAGGAATACCTGCCTCGGCTGCGTCAGCACCTGAGAATCGCGGACAGCGTGGCGCGTCGCCAGCAGACCGCTCAAGCCCCACCGGCCTTCGGCCAACAGGTCCAGCCATCAACCCCGTCACGGCCCCCGGAAACCATGCCTAGAAGTCCCGAACGCCGCGACCGCCCGGCGGTGCTCGTCCCCTATCCGATACCGCAGTGAGCGGCGCCGGTCTTTTCCAAATAGCGCTGGTGGTATTCCTCCGCCCGCCAGAACATCGAGGCGGGGGTGATCTCGGTTACGATCGGCCGGCGAAAGCGTCCTTGCGCGTCCTCCTTCGAGCGCTTGGCCGCAGCCTCCTGCGCCGCCGAATGAAAGAAGATCGCGGATCGGTACTGGCTTCCGATGTCGTAGCCCTGCCGATTCAAGGTAGTCGGATCGTGGATTTTCCAGAACACGCTCAATAGCTCGTCATAGCTCACGCGACCCGGATCGAACGTCACCTCGACGGCTTCGGCATGGCCGGTGCGGTCCGAACATACCTCGCGATACGTGGGATCTTCGGTGTGGCCGCCCGTGTAGCCTACGACGGCATCGGCGACCCCCGGCACTCGCCGGAACGCCGCCTCCACTCCCCAGAAGCAACCCGCGGCAAACGTGGCCTTTTCCATTCCTGCCTCGCGATCCAATTTCGTCATTCAGGTGGTGACGAGTGGAAAACAGACAAGCACATCCAGGTCCCTCACCTGCGGGACGTCGCCTGTACGCCCGCTGGGTCCTTGCGCCCTTGATGGCCCCCTTTCCTCTTTCTACCTCCTGAGTTGTGGCAAACGACCGGAGCAAGACGCATGGATCAAATCTCCCACATCTGCAAGCCCTGCCGTGGCGATGTCCCCCCGCTTGGTCCGGACGAGGTCGCCCGCCGGCATGCCCACATCCCGCACTGGGAGGTTACCGCCGCGGGCACTGTTTTAAAGCGGACATACAAGTTCAAGAACTTCCGCGACGCCTTTGGTTTCGTTGCCGCTTTGAGCGATGAGGCGGAGGTCCAGGGCCATCATCCCGATATCTGTTTCGGCTGGGGGTATGTCACCGTGTCCTTGCAGACGCACAAGATCAAGGGGTTGCACGACAATGACTTCATCATGGCCGCTCGATTCGATCGCCTGGCCGCAGACCGGGGCGTTCCGTGAATGAGGATTTATCCAGCCGACTGATCGTCGACACCGCCCTTCACTTGGCCGAAGAGGTCGGCTGGCAGCAGGTCAAGCTCCATGCCGTGGCCGACAGGCTGGGGGTGCCGCTCACCGACGTTCTCGACCGGTTCCGCGATCTCGACGCCGTCGCCAACGCATGGTTGCTGCGTGGCCTCTACGCCATGCTCACACCGCCAGACGGTTTCGCGGAGATGCCGGCGCGTGATCGAATCTTTGTCGCTCTCATGCGCTGGTTCGACGCCTTGGCCGGCCACAGGCGCGTCACCGGCGAGATCATCGCCGCCAAGGCCTATCCCCTGCACCCGCATCATTGGGGTCCGATGATCTTCAATCTCTCACGAACGATTCAGTGGCTACGCGACGTGGCAAGGCTCGAGCAGAACGGTTTTCGACGTCAGGTCGAAGAAATCGCCCTTACGGCGCTTTTCCTCAGCACTCTTGCCATCTGGCTTTGCGACCACAGCCCTGGTCAACGGCGCACCCGCGACGGCCTCGCCCGCAGCCTCGACCGCCTTTCGGTTCTCGGCCGCCGGTCGCACCGCCGATTCTGCCTCACCGGATGACCGTCGGCAAAAGGATTACCGCCCTCGCCGAATTGCGTTCGCGGGCGACGCCGGCAAACCTCTATGCGATCCCAGGGAATTGCCGGAATGCGACCGACCATAGTCCTGAATGTCGTGGGCTTGACGCCGGGAATGATCGGAGAGGCCACACCCAACCTCTCGCGGCTTGCGGCAGCCGGAGGCATGCGTCCGTTGCGAACGATCCTGCCCGCGGTAACCTGCCCGGTACAAAGCACTTTTCTCACGGGCGAACTGCCCAGCCGGCACGGCATCGTAGGCAATGGCTGGTTTTTCCGCGACCTGTCGGAGATCTTTTTTTGGCGGCAGTCCAACCATCTGGTGGCCGGCGACAAGTTGTGGGATGCCGGGCGACGCCGGGATCCCGCCTTTACCTGCGCCAACATGTTCTGGTGGTACAACATGTACTCGGGCGCCGATATCGGAGTGACGCCGCGCCCGATGTATCCTGCGGACGGCCGCAAGATCCCCGACTGCTACGCGAACCCCGCTGAACTGCGGGACGAGCTGACGCGAAAGTTCGGCCGGTTTCCGCTTTTCACCTTCTGGGGTCCGGCGACAGACATATCCAGCAGCCGGTGGATAGCGGACGCGACGAAGCATGTGCGACGGACCCGGGCGCCCACCGTCACCCTCGTGTACCTGCCGCATCTCGACTATGGGCTGCAGCGGCATGGGCCCGCCCATCCCTCCATCATCAAAGACCTTTCGGACATCGATGCCGTGGTCGGCGACCTGATCGCCGATGCCGAACGCGACGGGACAGCGGTAATAGTCGTTTCCGAATACGGCATCACCGAGGTGAGCCTACCCATCCATGTCAACCGAGCCTTGCGCAAGGCCAGGCTGCTCGCCGTCCGAGAGGAAATGGGTCGGGAGCAGCTCGACCCCGGCGCCTCCGCCGCCTTCGCCGTCAGCGACCACCAAGTGGCCCATATCTACGTAAACAGGAAGGATCGGCAGGACGAGGTTAGGGCTCTCATCGCAGCGATGGACGGCGTCGAGACGGTGCTCGACTGGGAGGGCAAGGCCGCAGCGGGGCTGGACCATCCCCGGTCCGGCGACTTGATCGCCGTCGCGCGGACCGACGCGTGGTTCACCTATTACCACTGGCTCGACGATGACCGGGCGCCCGACTTCGCTCGAACGGTCGAAATACATCGCAAACCAGGGTTCGATCCCGTCGAACTGTTCTTGGATCCCGCACTGCGCTGGCCGAAGCTTTCGGTCGGTTGGCGGCTCGCTAAACGAGCCCTGGGCTTTCGCAGCTTGCTCGACGTGGTGCCGCTCGATGCCCGATTGGTAAAGGGCTCGCACGGTCGTCCCGTCGACCGCCCTGAAATGGGGCCTCTTCTGATCACCTCTTGCCCCGACCTCCTTGCCGCAGGGCCGGTGCCAGCGACGATGATCAAGCAATTGATCCTCGATCACGTATTCCAGACCTGACCAGGAATACGAAAGTTTCCAGACCGCCCATCCAAAATGATAGCGGACGGCAATAGTAATGTCTGTCCGTTACCTATTATTCATGATTGTCCAAACCGGATTGAAAGACACATCACATTGATGGAACTCAGCTCCGTAGCGACGCATCGATTTAGAGCCTTTTCTTCCTTTCGTTTCAATTCGTTTACACGCAGGCAGGAGAAAGACACAAAGGGAGTAGCACCATGAAGACGATCTGGACGGCCGCCGGATTGGCGGTTCTGCTGGCCGGATTCCCCGCCCTGGCGCAAAGCGTGCCACAAACGCCAGATCAGGTGGCCCGCCCGGGCGGCAAGATCGAAGGCGCCCCGCAACTGGCTTTGGTGAAGATGGCCGGGGGATTCAACGATCCGGTCGGCGTGGCGAATGCGGGAGACGGCAGCGGGCGCATTTTCGTCGTCGAGCGGGTGGGGCGGATCCGGGTGGTGACCAAGGATGGCAATCTCCAGAAGGAGCCGTTCCTCGACCTGACCAAGCTGAACCCACTAGGCAGCGAGGTCCAGACCGGATTTGTCGAACAAGGCCTCTACGCGGTCGCGTTCCACCCCGAATTCAAGCAGAACGGCCATTTCTTCGTGCATTACGCCTCGCTGCCCTTTAACGGCGACGGAATGATCGTCCGCTTCACCGTGGATCCGAAGAACCCCGACGTGGTGACCGCCGAGCGCGCCAACCAGACGGCCAAGGTGATCATGCGGATCGACCAGCCCTGGTACAACCACAACGGCGGCGGCATGCATTTCGGCCCCAAGGACGGCTACCTCTACATCGGCAGCGGCGACGGCGGCTGGGAGGGCGACCCCCTCGATGCCGGGCAGGATTTGAGCACCTGGCTCGGCAAGGTTCTTCGCGTCGACGTGAATGTCCCCGAGGACGACCCGCGGCCCTACCGCATCCCGCCGGACAATCCCTTCAACAACGCGTCGAAGGAGCGGCTGATGGTGCTGTTCGGCATCAGCGAGGCGGACTTCGCCAAGCTGGAGACACACGCCAAGAAGGAAATCTGGGCCTACGGCCTACGCAACCCCTATTCCATGGCGTTCAACCAGGAAACGGGTGATCTCTTCATCGCCGACGTCGGCCAGAATCACCTGGAAGAGATCGACTGGCAACCGGCCAAGAGCCAAGGCGGGGAAAACTATGGCTGGGACCGGAACATGGGCACCAAGTGCCACCCCATGACCGGGCCGGACGACAAGTGCCCCATCGTTGGCGTGCTCCCCGTCGCCGAATATCCCCATGAGGTCCCGTATCCGGGGGCACAGCCGCTGAAGGACGGCTGGGGCTGTTCCGTCCAGGGCTTCGGGGTCGCCAACTACCAGGGGATGAAGGGCGTGTTCCTGGCTGGCGACTGGTGTTCCGGCCGGGTCTGGGGGGTCGCCTGGAACGGCCAGAAATGGCAACTCCAGGAAATGATGCAGACCAATCTACAATTCACCTCGGGCGGGCTGGCCGAGGACGGCACCGTGCTCGCGGTCAACTGCGAGTGCTTCTATCTTTCCGACCGCGGACCCTTGCAGAATCCGCCCGGGTCCTTGTGGCGCATCGTCCCGCGGGACCAGGTTCCGCAGGGCGCGGAAGTCGCGCGAACCGTCGAATAGCCGGCGGTGTTAACGGGCATGCGGCTCCCCCGAGCCGCATGCCACCAAACACCAAGGTAGGCTCGATGCCATCCAGCCGAAGGCCGGCGGCCATCGCCGCAGCGACGTTCATTGCCACCTTCGCCGCCCCCGCGCCGGGGCAGGAGGTCACCTTCCGCCACCCCCTCGACAACAAGCCCGTCGAAATTCCGCTGCCCGAGGGTGACAAACGGACCGAGGCGGTCGTACACTTCCACGAGACGGGCGAGAACCCGTACGTCGGCGACGAAGGGGCGGTCGCGGAGGGTCGGCAGATCTATCAGGAATGGTGCCAGGCCTGCCACATGCCCGACGGGTCGGGCCGGATCGGGCCCAGCTTTCTCGACGACCAGTACAATCGCGCCCGCACCAACACCGACGTCGGCAAGTTCGAGATCATTCACGAGGGCGGGGCCGGCGCCATGCAGTCGTTCGCAAACCGCCTAACGCAAGATCAGATGCTGCGGGTGATCGCCTATATTCACGAGCTACGATCCAAGGCAGGGAAGAGTGATGGTGCGGTCGCAGGTCCTCCTGGTTGATGCGGAAGACCGGCCTACCGGCATAGCCGGGAAGCAGGAGGCGCATCGCCTCGGCCTGCGGCACCGGGCCCTGTCCGTGTTCCTCGTGAACGGGGCCGGCGAATTGCTGGTGCAACGCCGGGCGCTGGGGAAATACCATTCCGGCGGCCTGTGGGCGAACGCCTGCTGCAGCCATCCCTTGCCCGACGAGCCCCCGCATGAGGCGGCGCTCCGCCGGCTCCCCGAGGAACTGGGGGTGACCTGCGAGCTTCGCGGCGTGGGCATGTTTTCCTACCGCGCCGAGGTGGGAAACGGCCTCGTCGAGGACGAGGTGGTCCATCTGTTCGCTGGCATCTTCGATGGTTCCCTCACCCCCGATCCCGAGGAAGTGGCGGAGTGGCGATGGTTGAGCGCCGGCCGGCTGTTCGACGAGTTGAAAAGGGCGGAGGACGGCTTCGCTCCATGGTTCCGGCTCTACCTCGGGCACTTCGGCGCGCGCATCTACGATCTTTGAATTCTATTCGATGATCGCGCTGTCAGCGGATCCCACCTGCGGCTCCTGTCCCCTTAGAACCGAATTCCCGAGATAGAGCTGCCGCTGGTCGACCGGCAACGGGTCCAACCAGTCGCTTTCCAGCATTCGGCCGCTCTGCCCGTAGGCGGCCAGCGCATTGCCATAGGTGACGGCCCGCACGTCGTCGTCCGGAATGCCGCGAGCCAGCATGAGACGGGCGGTCTTTGGCACCGCCAACGGGTCGCTTGCACCCCAGTCCGCCGAGCTGTCCACGATGATGCCGCGACTGCCGTACCGGCGAACGACCTCGACCATCCTCTCGTTGCCCATCTTCGTCCGCGGATAGATGGTGAAGGCGGCCCAGAAACCTCGATCCAAGGTATCCCGGACCGTTTCCTCGTTGTTGTGGTCCACAATGACCCGCCGGGGATCCAGGCCGTGCTCCTCGCAGATCTCGAGGCTGCGGGTCGTGCCCGCCTTCTTGTTGCGATGCGGGGTGTGGATCAGGACCAGCATATCGAGTTGTTTCGCCAGTTCGAGCTGGGCGCGGAAGCTCCTCTCCTCCACCGCCGTCATGTCGTCGAACCCGATCTCACCGATCGCGACCACGCCTTCCTTGCAGGCATAGATTGGCAGCAGGTCCATCACCTGCTCGGCGAGCGGCTCGTTATTGGCTTCCTTCGGGTTGAGCCCGATTGCGCAATAGTGGCGGATACCGAACTGTGCGGCGCGGAATCTCTCCCAGCCGACGATGGTGCTGAAATAGTCCTGGAACGTGCCCAGGCTGGTGCGCGGCTGCCCGACCCAGAAGGCAGGCTCGATGACGGCGACGATGCCCGCTTCGCGCATCGCCTCATAATCGTCCGTGGTGCGCGAAATCATATGGATGTGGGGATCGATGAACTTCATTCTTCCATCTCCTCACCGGCCGGCAAGCTCGGCCCAGGACCCTTGCCGGGCGTTTGTGGGCAAGGTGTGCCACAGTTCCTCCGCCCGCGGATGCGGACAACCGGCAAGGGCCAGCGCCGCGGCTTGAAGGCCAAGCTCCCCGCCCTGACGAATCAGCCTTTCGATGTCGCCAAGCGCGAGATCGTCGGCAAAGGGGCCGACACAGCGCCACAATTCGAGGCTGACCGGTCGCCTTGCGGCCCACCGCTCGTGCGCGTAGTCGCACAGCATCCGCGTCAGTGCCGGATTGCACCGATCGTCGAGACCTTCGATCGCATCGAGGGACGACCCGATGAAAATCGCCTTGAGCACCATCTGATTCCAGGCGCTCTCGGGAAAATGGGCTGCGGGATAAGGATTTCGGTGCGCCACCGCCTCGAACACGCTGCGCATGTTGCTCCGGACTCCCTCCTCTGCCCGCCGTAGATGACGCACCGGCTCGGGATAGAGCGGCAGGCCGCGATAATAGGCCACCAGTTCGCCAACGTCCGCCGCGGTGCACAAACGATCCAGGCGGTCAGCCAGCGCGCCGCCTTCGGCGGCGAGCAGCAGACTCAAGCGGGCGGCCTCGTCCGTACTGAGCAGATCCGGCCGCCATCCTGCTACAAGCGACCGAGCATGCTCGACCTCCTCTGCGGAAAGCTGGAGTCGGAAACGTCCTGTCTTTCGCGGCACCAGGGCCATCGCCAGGAACAGATCCCTGTCGGTCGCGGTCGCGGCAAGGCGGCGCCGCGTTTGCGCCAGCCACGTTCCGGCGTCGGCGGGGACCTGGCGGACGACCCAGCCCTCGAGTATCGCGGCGATGGAGGACGGACGGATTTCGACCATGTTCACCACCTAGGTTGCCGGAACGCGCCGCTGAAGGGCGATCGTGGCCAGAAAACAACCGATCGCCAGTATGGCCAGCGACGTCTCTCCCGCGGACGCGATCATCGAGGCATCGAGCAGGCTGATTCCGGCGATCAGGGCGGCCACTCCTGACGACACGTGTGTGCCGCCCGTTCGAAGTATGAGGACCGACCGCAGAACCCAGGCGATGAAGAAGATGTGCACCGCCAAGCCCAGCGGATTGTCGAGAGACGCGCCGATACCGTAGGCCAGCGGCACGGCAAGCAGGAGCAACGGCCATGGCCGACCGACTGCGCCGGCCGCCTCGAACCGCGCCGCATAGGTCAATCCGATCAGATAGCAGAACAGCGCGGCGGCGCCGGCGACCAGCCTCACCGGCAGCACGGCGGCCACCGCGAACCCGGCCGTCACGTAGACCAGCACCCGACACACGGCCATCACCACCGGGCTCCAGGCGTTGTTCTTGTGGTGCCAGTCATAGACGAGGACGGCAACCGCCAGCGCCGCACCGCTGGCTGTCACCTTCCAGCCGCCGATGGTGGTCTGGCCCACCCAGGCGAGCAGTCCCAGCCCGACCGCCAGCAGCCCGAAACCCGCCGCGAACACCGTCGGCAGGCTCGCCTGTCCGGAGGGAATTGGCCGCTCCGGCCGTTCAATCGCGTCGATCCGGTGGTCGAACGCGTCATTGAGATACATCCCGGCGACATAGAGCAACGAAAGCCCGGCCATCAGCCAAAAGGCGACCAGGACGTCCACGGCCCCTGCCGCGAGCACCGCACCGGCCAAGACGTTGGACCAAACGGTCGGCAGGTTGGACACCCGCCCCAATTTAAGCGCGGCCGCCGGAGTCATGGCCAAGTTGCTCCTTCACCCAGGCGAGTTCCCGCGCGACCACGTCGACCAAACCGCCACGCTGGGGCTCGGGCAACACCGACCAAGTATAGGTCTCCACCTCCAGATGCTGTGACAAGGCGCTGTGCCGCTGCGCCGCAAGCACGGTCGCGGCGAAATCGCTGGTCGATGCAAGCGCGCCGAATTCCTTTGCGAACACCGGGACGTGATAGTGAACGCGCCATTCGCGATCGCCGGGGGCGTTTTCGGCGGCGATTAGTGCTTCCGGCAGGTCGAGGAAGGCGCGCCGGCCTGCCGGCCCCAGCTCGGTCACCTGGTGCAGGTAGACCTCGTCACGCAGAGGCTCGAACGCGCATCGAAGTCGCATCACGTCGCCCCGCGCCACCAGCCCGGCCGTGACTTGCAGTTTGACGATGCGAATTCCGGCCCGAAGCGGCGCTTCACACGCATCCTTCGGATTTTCCCTTTGTACGGCGGCATGACAGAGGTCGAGACACATTCCCGCATGACGCCGCACCGCCTCCTCGGCTTGCCCGGGGGCAAGGCCGGTCATCCAAGCGAGACGGGCGAGCGCCCGACGCGAGAAGAGCCATTCCTCGAAGAAGGTGACCAGTTCGGCCGTGGTTTCGAGGTGGCACCCCGGCTCGGGCTCGAGTCCCACGGCAACGGTGCGACCCGTCGCTTGCCGCAAGGCCGCGAGGTGGGCGATCAGCCGAAGGAGCAGTTCGGCGGCCCGATCCTCTCCGCCCCGAATGGCAATTCGCTCGCCGCACGGTACGGTGCTTATGCTCCCTTCGAGTTCCTCCTCGTCAGGAAGGAGCGCGACCAACATGTCGGCGAGGCCGCAGGTATAGTCCAGCCGCTCAGGGGTTAGCCAATCCGGACGATAGACCTCCTCCTTTACGCGCCGCCCATGGAACGCTCCGTAGGGAAAACCGTTGATCGTGAAGACGTACAAGCCCCGCGATGCCAATAGTTCGCGCAACTCGGTCAAGGCGGCTTCAGTCCTCAACGCGTCGAGGCAGGATTTCGAGATGCGCAGGCCCATGCCGAACGGGGCGTCCGGACAGACGCGCGCTTTGATCTCGGGCACGACGGCAACCAGCGCATCACGCAACTCGGGCCACGTCTCGCCGGCGTGAATATTGGAGCAATAGGTTAGGTGGCTGCCGTCCGCCAGTTTCATCGCGCGGCATCCCGATGGTTCAGCCAGGTGATGGCGCGCGCCATCCCGCCCTCATCCACCGCATGCACCTCCATTCCCTTGCCGATATCGGCCAGCATGGTGACGGTCAGATCGCCGCCAAGGTGTTCCCGGAATTCCCGCAGTCCATCAAAAATCTTGAGGCGCCCATCGCGGTTGCGCCGGGCCAGCCCGGCGTGCCAGAGACGGAAGCCAAGGCGTTCCAGCAAGCGGCAGACGCGCTCAGCACAGTGGGCGGGCAGCAAACCGCACTGCGCCGAATAGCGGCTGTCGAGCGCGACCCCGATGGCCACCGCCTCGCCGTGGCGCAGGGCGTGGCGAGACAAGCTCTCCAGCTTGTGCGCCGCCCAATGGCCGAAATCGAGTGGGCGGGCGCTACCGGTCTCGAACGGGTCGCCGCCGAAGGCGATGTGTCGCATGTGAAGCTCGGCGCAGCGCCGGATGAGGTAGGTTACCGCCGACGGCTCGAAGGCGGCCAAGCGGTCGGCGGCCTGTTCCAGCCAGCAGAAGAACGCGGCGTCCCTGATCAGGGCGACCTTGACCGCCTCGGCGTAGCCCGCCCGTCGATCCCGGTCAGGCAATGTCCCCAGCAGATCGAAATCATTGATCACGGCGAACGGGGGCGCGAACGTGCCGAGGAAATTCTTGATGCCGAAGGCGTTCACACCGTTCTTGACGCCAATTCCCGAATCGTCCTGCGCCAGTACGGTGGTCGGAACGCGGATCAGCCGGACGCCCCGGTGAACCGTGGCCGCGACGAACCCCACCATGTCGAGCAGCGCCCCGCCGCCGATCGCGACCACGCTGGAATGCCGGTCTATTCCCAGCTCGAGCAGCCGATGCTGCAACCGCCGCACCGCTCGTTGACCGTTCTTCGCCCCTTCCCCTCCCGGCAGCGAAATCGGCGGCGATGCCAGTTCCAAGGCCTCGGCGTGGGCGTCTGCGTACGAGAGAATTGCCGCCGCGAGGTCCGGTCGCAGATGCAGAAGCGCCTGTTCCACGACGGGCAGAAACCTCTGCACCCTGACCGGCTCGCGACGCGACAATGCCTCCCTTAGCGTGAGGTTGGATGCCTGGAATACGCCTTCGGTGAAATACACCGGGTAGTCGTATTCGACCGTGAACCGCTGTACATAGGGGCCACCGAGCGAGTCCGCTGCATCCGCTTCCGTAACCCGCCCGCGCACCGCTGCCTCCGACCGTTACTCTGTTGTCAGCTAATCCGGGCAGCCGCGTATTTAAGCTGTGCTCAAGCCTTAATCCCGCCGCTCCGCGGGCGCTTCCGATCAAGCCGCTTGAATTGGTGTTCGCACCCCCAACGCATGACACCTAGGGCGATCGGCAGGGCAGCATCGCCGGCGGCTTTCCGGGATCCGCCGGCGATGCCATCGAATGCTACTCGGCGGCGCGCTGGCGCCGCAGCCATTCGACCGGATGGGGCCCCTCGGTGTTGAGGCGATATTCCTCGTTGAGGCGGCTTTTGTGCTCCTCGATGACGGCTTCGCTCGGCACCATTCCCCCGCCGTGGACGGCGGACTGGTAGCGGCTGTAGCGATGATCGGCGGGCAGCTTGTCCATGGGCACGAAATCGGTCCCGTCGGCGGTCAGTGTTATCTGGCCGCCCAGCACCTTGCGCACGAACTCCTTGTTGGCCTGGAACTTCACCGGTTCCGGCAACTCCTGCGGCAGCATCTCGGCCGGGTCCGCGCGGTCGACCTTCTTCATCAATTCACAGGCAAGCCTAAGATGCTCGATCTCCATGGCGAGGTGGGTATCCCACATCTGCCGCACCCGCGGGTCCTCCTCCTGCTGGAGGAAGGAGTAGTACAAGTAGCACTCGTTATAGTGATGCATGACCTCCATCTGTGCCCAGGTCATGGTCGGATCGAGCAGAGACTCGTATTGCGTGACGTGCTGCTCCTCGATCATGCCGATCTCGACGTAGAGGGCTCGAGCGACCGGGTGGGTCGGCCGGTTCGCAACGTTCATGTAGAAATTCATCGTCTGTTGTTCGGC
The DNA here is from genome assembly GCA_019455065.1 of Rhodospirillales bacterium. Lineage (GTDB taxonomy): Bacteria > Pseudomonadota > Alphaproteobacteria > Rhodospirillales > Magnetospirillaceae > JACFNC01. The sequence continues at coordinate 289,502 of JACFNC010000003.1, read as the reverse complement.
GGCCGTAATCGTCAGCGCATGCATCAGCGATAGGGGATCGGCCGTCTTGTGGTCCAGCGGCTTGCGCACGTCGTCGAAGGGGTGGCGATGCTCGAGCTTGGTCGGGCGGCCGGGAATGATCTCTGTGTATTTCCCTACGAGATCGTCGGCCTTCTTGTGCTCGAGAAGGTCGAGAAGGTTGGCGTAGCGATACAAATGGTCGAAATCCTCGAGCAGACCGAACTCGTAGCATTGCCTGGCATAGGCGTCGGGCTCCTGCTGGGCCACCCAGGCCGTAAGATCGACGGCCACCTGCTCGTAACCGATGGTGTTTTCGAGAATGGTCTCCTCGCCGGGGATCAGCCCGCTCACAGCCTTCTGCTGCTGCTGCTCGACGCGGCGGATTTCCGCGAGTTGCCGCTTGAGGTCGAGGTCGGGGGTGTGTCTGGCGTATTGGTGCCCGTGGAGAATGGATTCGATCTCCACGCCGTTCATCGTGATGATGCGGCACCGGGTATAGGGATGCACCGACGCCTTGTCGTAGGGTTCGCCGGCGAGTTCCGACCAATTGCGGAATTGCCGGTCCATCGGTATGCCCTTTTCCGAGAGCGGGTTGAAAGCCATCTGCGCCTCCTGATGAAACTGACCCACGAACAGACGGGCTTGCGGCCCGGTTCTTCACCCCGCCGGATTTCACCACCCGGGCCCCGCCCCCCTTCGATCGCGCGGCGCGCCTCACCATCCCGAAGGTGACGATCGATCGGCCGAAGCTGGCTTTGGCGTGCGGACACCCCAATCTGAATGGGGTGATGAATGGTCGGAGAGCGATCCGTGGCCGGATATGTCGAAACGGGAAAGCTTCGCGTCGCCGCCGTGCTTCGCGACTTCATCGAATCGGAGGTGCTGCCGGGGCTGGCGATCGAACCCGCGCGCTTGTGGACGGGGCTTGAAGCCATCCTGTCAGATTTGACGCCCCGCAACCGCGAATTGCTTGCCCGCCGCGACCAACTTCAGGCGGCGATCGATGCGTGGCATCGCGAGCGCCGTGGCCGGCCGATCGAGCCGGAGGCCTATACCGCGTTCCTGCGGGATATCGGCTATCTCACACCGGAAGGCCCCGCCTTCTCGATCGCCACCGACAACATTGATACCGAAATCGCCGCCATCGCGGGGCCGCAACTCGTCGTCCCCGTCACCAACGCCCGTTACGCCCTGAACGCCGCGAACGCGCGGTGGGGCAGCCTCTACGACGCGCTCTACGGGACCGATGCCATTCCCGAGAGCGACGGTGCCGAACGGAGCCGGAGCTACAACCCTGCACGTGGGGAACGGGTGATCGCCTTCGCCCGCGAGATGCTGGACGAGATCGCGCCCCTGGCCACCGGCTCGCATCGCGACGCCCAAGCCTACGCCATTCACCATGGCACGCTGGCCGTCACGCTGTCCGGCGGGACCCAGACGGCGCTGGCCGATCCGGCAAAGCTCGCGGGATACCGCGGAGACCCGTCCTCTCCCTCCGCCGTCCTCCTTCGCCACCACGGCCTGCACGTAGAGATCGCGATCGACCGGAACCACCCGATCGGGGCGGCCGACGCCGCCGGCGTGCGCGATTTGGTCATGGAGGCGGCCGTAACGACTATCATCGACTTCGAGGATTCGATCGCGGCGGTGGACGCGGAGGACAAGGTGGCGGCCTACCGGAACTGGCTGGGGCTGATGAAGGGCGACCTTGCCGCCTCGTTCCCCAAGGGAGGTTCCTCGATCGAACGGCGCCTCAACGGTGACCGCCGCTACCTTACGCCCGAAGGCGGCGCACTCACTCTGCCGGGCCGCAGCCTGATGCTGGTGCGCAACGTCGGACACCTGATGACCAGCGACGCCGTGCTGTTGGCTGACGGCGCGGAGGCGCCGGAGGGTATTCTTGATGCCGTCGTCACCTCGCTCATCGCCCTCCACGACCTGCGCGGCACGGGCGCTTTCCGCAACAGCCGCGCGGGGTCCGTCTACATCGTCAAACCGAAGATGCACGGCCCCGAGGAGGTTGCCTTCTCAGACGCCCTTTTCGCCCGCGTCGAGGATGTGCTGAACCTGCCCAGGCACACCATCAAGATCGGCATCATGGACGAGGAGCGCCGCACCACCGTCAACCTCAAGGAATGCATTCGCGCCGCGAAGGAGCGCGTGGCGTTCATCAACACCGGATTCCTCGACCGCACGGGGGACGAAATCCACACCTCGATGGAAGCGGGGCCGATGATCCCCAAGAACGACATGAAGGGGTCGGCCTGGATCAAGGCCTATGAAGATTGGAACGTCGATGTCGGCCTGGCCTGCGGCCTCCCCGGGCGGGCGCAGATCGGCAAGGGCATGTGGCCGATGCCAGACCGCATGGCCGACATGCTGGCGACGAAGATCGCGCATCCCCAGGCCGGCGCCAACACGGCCTGGGTCCCCTCGCCCACCGCCGCCACCCTGCACGCCGTCCATTACCACAAGGTCGACGTGGCGCGGCGGCAGGGCGAACTGAGGGAAAGAGCGCCCGCCAGTCTGTCCGACATCCTGACCATTCCGGTCGCGGACCGGCCCAACTGGGCGCCCGACGACATCCGGCGCGAACTGGACAACAACGCGCAGGGCATTCTGGGATACGTCGTGCGCTGGGTCGACCAGGGTATCGGCTGCTCGAAGGTGCCCGACATCCACGACGTCGGCCTGATGGAGGACCGCGCGACGCTGCGCATCTCCAGCCAGCACATCGCCAACTGGCTGCATCACGGCGTCTGCACCGCCGAGCAGGTGATGGAAACCATGAAACGCATGGCCACCACCGTCGACAGCCAGAACCAGGGCGACCCGGCCTATAGGCCGATGGCACCCGATTATGAGAACAGCGTTGCCTTCCAGGCTGCTTGCGATCTGGTGTTCAAGGGGCGCGAGCAGCCGAACGGCTATACCGAGCCCATCCTCCACGCCCGCCGTCGCGAGGCGAAGCGAAGGGCCTGAGCGTCACGCTTTGGCATGGTTGCGGATGAAGGCGGCCATGTGGAACTCGGCCTGCGCCGGGACGTACCGAAAGGACGCGCCGACGGGGCAGGCCCGCCTTGCGCGACACCCCTCCAGGACACAATCACCCCGCGGCGAGGCGACCAGGTGCGCGACGCAACGACCCACGTCGTAGCTGGTGCCGCTGAATGCCCCGACTGGACAGGCCGACAGGCACGGACGGTCGGCGCATTTCTCGCATGCGGACGGTGTCCGAGAAGCGGCTTCGGGAAGGTCCAATGCGCGGGCGAAGAGCAATGCCGCGCGGTATCCGTGCCACAGACCGTATTCGGAATGGAGGAGCAGCCCCAATGGCGAGGGGTAACACGCTTCCGCTTTTCGCGCCCACCGCTGGAACGGAAAGTACGGGCGCTGGAACGGAAACAGCGCGTGGGCGCCGAGTGCCGCCGCCAGTCGCGTCACCACCCGCTCGGTCCAGCGGTCCAGTGGGTCGCTTTCCTCGCGGCGCTCTTGCGAGAAGCGCGCCCACATTTCCGGACCGGCGTTGCCGACCAGAACGACCGCCCTCGCCGCCACCCCGGGGGCGACGTCGGGCACGTCGTCGCCGGGGCCGGGGGCGAACCCGCCCCGAGCCGCCAGTCCGGCTTCCCGCAACGCGCCTTCTACGTCGGCGAAGCGCACAGACCGGCCTCCCGAACAATCTCGGCCACCCATCCCTCTTGCCGGTAGGCCATGACGTGAATCCCGGCGATGCCCGGAATCTCACGGACTTGCTGTATGATCTCGATGCAGATCCGGCGCCCCTCCCGCCGCTCGTCCGCGGACCCTTCCAGGCGTTTGATGACGTGGTCCGGAATATGCACCCCCGGAACGTTGGAGCGGATCCAGCGCGCCGACCGCGCCGAGGCCAGGGGCCCGACGCCAATCAGGATGAAACATCGTTGATGCAGACCGAGTTGGCGAACGGCGTCCATGAATTCCACCAGCCGCGGCACGTCGAAGCAGTATTGGGTTTGAACGAACTGGGCGCCTGCGGCGATCTTCTTGGCAAGCCGCATCGGTCGGAAATCGAGGGGTGGCGCAAAGGGGTTCTCCGCCGCCCCGAGGAACATGCGCGGGGGCGCCGCGATGACGCGGCCGGACAGGAAGCGGCCCTCGTCCCTCATCTTGCGCACCGCTTCGAGCAGGCTGACGGAATCGAGGTCGAACACCGGCTTCGCGTCCGGATGGTCGCCGATCTTGACGCCATCCCCGGTCAGGCAGAGCACGTTGCCGACGCCCATCGCGGCGGCCCCGAGGACGTCGCCTTGGATCGCGATGCGGTTGCGGTCCCTGCATGAAATTTGCAGGATGGTCTCGTAGCCTTCCCGCGTGAGCAGGGCACAGACCCCCATGCTCGACATGTGGCAGTTGGCGCCGGACGCGTCGGTGGCGTTGATGGCGTCAACTACGTCGGCCAGCAGCACGGCACGGCGGTAGGTGTCTTCGGGATCGGCGGAATCCGGGGGCGCCAGTTCCGCGGTCACCACGAACTTGCCGGACCTGAGCAGCCGCGCGAAACGGCTTCCTTCGCCGGACAATGGGGATATTTCGGCCGTCATTCGCCGCGCCTTTCCCGCAGATGCCCGATCCAGGCCGACCGGCCCCAGCGCCGATTGTCGAGCGGGGGCTGCGGCTTGGCGATACCTGCCTTGTTGCGCATCCGCCGGCTTCCCGTCCACGCCTCCATCCACACGCAGCGCATGGTCGGGGCCAACTCACAGCCTCCGTCCTGGCGCACGCCTCCGCATGGCCCGTTGCGCATCTTCTTGGGGCAGTTCATCGGACAGGTCATGCCCGTATCCGATAGGATGCACTGCCCGCACATACGGCAGTCGAAGATCAGTCCCTTGGTCACCGATTCGACGGCGGCCATCGGCCGCTCCAGCCTGTCGTAACCGACGCGGCGCGCAAGCGGCTCCAGGCCATGCATCACCGCCTCGACGACCCCATAGGCGGCCTCACAGAAGGCAGCGAACCGTGTGGCCGCCAGGCGCAGAACGTACATCGCCGGCCTCCTCGCCGCCGCCGATCCGGGTGGGCGGTCAAATGTGGCACGAGTGTGCCGATTTTCGCAACCGTGCCGTCCACCGTCTCTGGCGCACCCCAGAGGTGCCTCGCCCGCCCCCTTGTCTTGGCTAGGTCCATTCAGTAATGTCCTTCCTGCGACGGTTTCCTTCGAGGAATGAAAAGGGAACGCGGTGCGGCGCCTTCTTCAGGCGCCTATTCCGTGGCTGCCCCCGCAACTGTTATCGGCAAGCCGCCGTCCGACGAAGCCACTGGGTGACTGGGAAGGCAGGACGGCAAGGCGACGACCCGAGAGTCAGGAGACCTGCCGTCGCTTCGCTGCGTCACGCAACCGTCGGGCGGGGTGCTCCGGCGGGACGGCTTACCGTTTTGCGCTGACGATACGTAACGAGCCGCCCGATGGGCGGCGGTCGGGCCTATTGGTTCCCGGCTTGGCGGAGTCGTCTTTTCATGAGCAGAGTTCCATCCCTGATTTCCCTTGCCTCCCTCTCCCTGGCCCTGGGAGTGCCCGCAATAGGCTTGGCCCAGGACCAACCAGTGCCGGCCCGGGCGCCGGAAACGGTCGTCACCGCCACGCGGTTGTCCGAAACGACCCAGGTCGGCAGTTCCACCACCATCATCGAGCGGAGCGATATCGAACGCTCCCCAGCGCAATCCCTGCCCGACCTTCTTCGCCGGGAAGCCGGCATCCAAGTCACAGACCTTTATCCGGGCAACGCCGCCGCCCGGGCCACCATCGACATCCGCGGCTTCGGTGAAACAGCCTCGCGCAACACGTTGATCCTGTTGAACGGTCGCCGCCTCACCGACATCGACCTGTCCAACGTCAACTTCGCCGCCATTCCGGTCGAAAACATCGAACGTATCGAGGTCATGCGCGGGAACGGCGCAGCCGTGCTCTACGGCCAGGGCGCGGTCGGCGGCGCGGTGAACATCGTCACCCGCTCGCGGCCCGAGCCCGGTTTCCGCGGCACGGCCGAGGTGGCGCTGGGCAGCGACGAGTACCGCCAGACCTCGCTGTCGGCCAGCCAGGGCCGGGGCGCCTACGACCTGACCGCCTTTGCCAACCGCATTCGCAGCGACGGTTACCGGGTCAACAACGACCTCGACCAGGACACGCTGTTCACGGAACTGCGCCGCCATGGGGACGGGAATCAGGTTTTCCTGCAACTTTCCTACGACGAACAGACCCTCGGCCTACCCGGCGGCCGGCGGGTAGGTCCGACCACCTCGGAACTCGCCACGGACAGGCGAGGCACCAGCACGCCCTTCGATGAGGGCACGCGCCGGGAATGGGCCGCCGTGGCAGGCACCGTTCTCGACATAGGCCGCGACACGCGGCTTATCCTCGACGCCGGAGCGCGGCGCAAGAAGCAACATACCGACTATCAGTTCACCCCCGGAATGTCTTTCCTCCAGGACCAGGAACTGGACACCCTGTCGCTCACGCCCCGCGCCGAAACGGCCACCAGCTTTTTCGGCCGGCGGCTGGACATCCTCGCCGGCGTCGACCTCTACAACCACGATTTCGACGTCGACACGGCGATGCCCGCATTCGCGTTCTTCACGCAGGCGGCGGCCCGCGAAACCAGTCTGGCCGGTTACGGGCAGGCCACCTGGGCACTGACTCCCACCGTCGACGCCTCGGCGGGCCTTCGCCTCCACGGGTTCCGCTACCGCGTCACCGACGATACCGGGACCGATTTCGAGGAGAGGGATGTCCTGACCGCGGCGGACATGGGACTTGCCTGGCGGGCAACCCGGACTCTGACGCTGCGCACGCGCGCGGGTCGCAGTTTCCGGACGCCGACCGTCGAGGAACGCAATGCCGTGGTCGGCAATCCCTTCGAGCTGGCCCCGCAGACGAGTTGGGACGTCGAGGTCGGAGCAGCGTACGCGGTGGGCGGCCTCAGGCTCGATGCCACCGCCTATGCGATGTGGCTGAGCGACGAAATCGCCTATGATCCCTCGGCCGGACCCTTCGGGGCCAACGCCAATTACGACAAGACCCGCCGTCTGGGGATCGAACTGGACGGCAGATGGTCTCCCCGAAGCGACCTCGACCTGGGGGCCACACTGGGGTTGCGGCGGTCGACGTTCGAAAGCGGGCCTTTCAACGGCAACGAGGTGCCGCTGTCCGCTCCAATTACGGCAAGCGTGTTCGCGACCTGGCAGGCCACGGAAATCGTCTACCTGTCCACCCAGGCCAACTACGTGTCCAAGCAGCGTCTGATCAACGATCAGGCGGGAACACAGCCGGAGATCCCGTCCTATGCCACGGTGGACATCAAGGCCGGCTTGAGACTGTCTCCCCTCAACGTGTCGGCAACCGTCTCCAACCTGTTCGACGAGGACTACTTCCCCTATGGCGTCGCAAGCACGTCGACGCCCGGCACATATCTGGCCTATCCCGCACCCGGCCGGACGCTGATGGTGCGGGGGGCGCTGACCTTCTGAGCGCGCCATGTTCCGACGGGCGGGCATCCTGGCTGCCATCGTCGCCGGCCTCCTGCCGGCGACGCTGGCGACCCCGTCGCGGGCCGACGCCCCGCGACGCGTTGCCTCGCTCAATCTTTGCGCCGACCAGTTGCTGGTCATGCTCCTGCCGCCGGAGCGCGTGGCCTCGGTGACGATGCTGGCGGCCGATCCCGCGCTCTCCTTCGTGGCGGACCGGGTCGAGGGCATGTCCGTCAATCACGGCGGCGCCGAGGAAATACTGAACGGCGCGTCCGATCTCGTCCTCGCCAGCCGGCATGGCCGGACGGCGACCGCCGCCATCCTTGCGGCGAGCGGCCTCGATGTCGTCGAGATCGACATACCCAACGACTTCGACGCCATCCGCGCCCAGGTCCGCCGGGTCGCGGCGGCGCTCGGTGCCCCCGCTGAAGCCGAGCGCCTGTTGCGCGGAATGGACGACGCCCTGCGCGCGGCGAACCCGCCACCGGGTGTCCGCCCGCCGACCGCCCTGGTCTGGCAGGCAAGCGGCTTTACCGCGGGGGCGGGCACGTTGGTTGACGCCGTCCTTCGGGCGGCCGGTTTCGAGAACTTCGCGGCCAAGGCCGGTCTCGTCGGCTATGGTTACCTGTCACTGGAAGCGGTCGTGACCGGGCGGCCGGACCTTCTGATCGCACCCGCGAAGGCGCCCGACCGCCCATCCCTGTCGGACATGCTGCTGCTGCATCCGGCCCTGGCCAGCCTGCCCCGCGTGGAGATCCCGGGCGCGCTTTGGTCCTGCGGCGGGCCTTTCACCGCCGAGGCGGTGACCAGGCTGGCGGCGCATCGCCGCATAATGGAGGGTGGCTGACATGGGGAATCGCATTCTCCTGCCCACCCTCGCCGCCGTCACCGCCGCACTTTGCGTCCTGTCCCTCGCCGTGGGACCCAGCCCAATAGACCTTGTCGCCGCGGTCAAGCAGCTGATCCTGGGCCTCACTTCGACCGAGGCGGCGATCATCGGGCAAATCCGCCTGCCCCGCACCCTGCTGGCGGTGGCGACTGGCGCCAGCCTCGGGCTGGCCGGCGCCGCGATGCAGGGGTGGGTGCGCAACCCCCTCGCAGAACCCGGCCTGCTCGGGGTGTCGGCGAGCGCCGCGCTGGGGGCCGTGATCGTCTTCTACGGTGGCTGGACGCTTTACCATCCGCTCGCCCTGCCGCTCGGGGGAATTGCCGGCGCGCTGGTCTCGGTACTTTTCCTCTATGCCCTGGCCGGCCGCGCCGCCACCGCCCACACCCTCATCCTGGCCGGGGTGGCGGTGAACAGCATAGCCGGTGCGCTCACCTCGCTGACACTCAGCCTTTCGCCCAATCCCTTCGCGCTGTCCGAAATCGTCTTCTGGCTGTTAGGCTCGCTGGCCGACCGGACGACCGAACACGTATTGCTCATGGCGCCTTTCGTGGCGGTGGGAACGGCGATGCTGCTTAGCGCCGGCAAGGGGCTCGAAGCCCTCAGTCTCGGCGAGGAGACGGCCTTCACCCTCGGTTTTTCGCCGACCAGGGTGGGCGTCACGGTCGCCGCAGGCACGGCGCTTGCCGTGGGCGCTTCGGTCGCGGTCATCGGCGCGGTGGGCTTCGTCGGACTGGTGGTGCCGCATGTTCTGCGGCCGTTGGTCGGCCATTCTGCGCGCAGGCTGCTTCCCGCGGCGGCATTCGGCGGGGCGGCCCTCGTTCTCGCGGCCGATTGCGCAGTGCGGCTTATGGCCCCCGGCCCGGAACTCAAGCTGGGGGTGGTGACGGCGCTCATCGGCGCGCCCTTCATGCTCGCCCTGGTCCTGCGTCTGCGCCATGCGGGGATGCGATGACGCTGCTCGCCACCCATGACGTCCATGTCCGCCACGGACAGAGAGCCGTGCTCTCCGGAGTGTCGTTCGGGGTGGCCGCGGGGGAACTCGTCGGCCTCGTCGGGCCGAATGGCGCCGGCAAGACCACTCTCATCCGGGTTCTCGCCGGTCTCGCCGCCCCCGCTCGGGGCGAAGCCACCTTGGAGGGAATACGGCTCGACAAGCTGCGCCTCGAGGAGCGGGCGCGCCGGATCGCCTTCCTGCCGCAAGCCGGGGATTGCGCCTGGAGCCTGTCGGTCGCGGACGTGGTGGCGCTGGGCCGCCTCCCGCACCGCTCGGCGCACGCCCGCAACGGAGCCGCCGACCTGGCCGCCCTGCGCACGGTGATGACCGAGTGCGGACTGACCGACCTCGCCACACGGCGGATCGACAGGCTGTCGGGAGGTGAGCGGGCACGGGTGCTCCTGGCCCGAGCACTCGCCGTGGAGCCGGAGATTCTGCTGGCGGACGAGCCGGTGGCCGGTCTCGATCCCCGCCACCAGCTCCAAGTAATGGACGTCCTTCGCCAACGGACCGAAGCCGGCCAGGCAACCGTCGCGGTTCTCCACGACCTGGGACTGGCGGCACGTTATTGTCATCGCCTGGCCCTCTTGCGGGACGGCCGCATTCTGGCCGACGGCCCGCCGCAAGCGGTCCTCACGCGGGACAATCTCGCCGCGGCGTTCGGCCTGCCGATGGAGCTGACCGACGTCGCCGGGTGGCCGGTGGTCGTGCCGTCGGCTCGGGAACGCGTCTCGCCATGACGCCCCGCCCGCCGCGATCCCCCGCGAGTTCGTTCGCGATCGGAGTGACGATATCGCTCGCCTTGCACGCCGCCGGTCTGGCGGCGGTCCTGCAATGGCCCTCGGGCCAGCCCCCAAGCATGGCCGGGGAAGCCATCACCGTCAGCCTCGTCATCGAAACGTCTTCGGGAGCGGAAGGTGCGCCAGCGGCCCCACCGCCGACGCCGCCTGAGCCCCAGCAGAGCGATCCGCCGGCGGTCCGTCGCCCTCCCCCATCCCCCGATCCCGCGCCGCGGTCCTACAATGCTGAAACAGGGGCGGCAGCAGTCAGCCCGGCCGAGCCTGAGCCGCCCGAGGCCCGCTTCCTGTCGATGGATCCGCCTCCGCCGAAGCCGACGCCCCACCAGACCGCCCGCCTGGACCCCGCCGACGGGCCAGATCCCGCCGAAACCACGCGCACATCCCCCCGGCATCCGACGGCCACGGCTGACGGCGACCCCGCCCCCCTTCCGCCGGCGGCGAGCGGCGCCGCCTCCGTAATGCCGCCGCAGGTCGCCAATGGCAACCGCCCGCCGAACTATCCGCCCTCGGCGAGACGGAGGGGACAGGAGGGCGTCGTCATCATCCGGGTTACGGTCGCGGTTGACGGACGGGCGTCGGCGACCACCATCGTCACCAGCAGCGGCGTCCCCATCCTCGACGAGGCCGCGATCGAGGCCGTTCGTTCGTGGCGTTTCTTGCCGGCGCACCATGGCGCTGAACAGGTCGCCGGCACCCTCGACGTGCCCATCCGTTTCGATCTGGACGGCTGATCCCTCGATTTCCTGAACGGCGAATGAACTGCCCGGTCACAACGAGTTCAGGGTGACCCGGCTACCTTTCGCCCCGAATGAAACGAAGGAGATCGCTATGATCGCCAAGATGCTGGCGCAAGGCGCCATGGCGGCGGTTCTGGTCGCCGGCGCCGCCGCCCTCTACGCCGCGACGGCCGCGGAAACCCCCGGTGCCAGACCCGCCGACGGAACCAGTGAGGCCGGCAACGGCTACCTTGCCGTTCCCCTCGACGACGCCCGGCACACGCGGACGAAGGAACGGCTTCGGGCCTCGCCCAACGGCTACCTCATGCCGGCCGATAGGTCGCACGAACACGACGACGACGACGATCACGACGACGATCGCCGCCGCCCATGGCTGACACGCCTGCTTGGCGCCAACGGCGAGGTTCATCGATGAGCCGCCGGTCCCGCCGTTACGAGTTGCTGGCACTGCGGCTCTGGCACGCGCTGGTGTTCGGCGCCTTCGTCGTCGCATACCTCACCGGCGACGAGGACACCTACGATATGCATTTCTTTGCCGGCTATGTCGTTCTCGGGGCGATCGCGCTACGGCTGATCATGGCCGCCGCGGCGCCCGCCGGCAGCCCATTGCGCTTGGCCCGCCCAAGCTTGACCCCAATGCTCGAGAGGCTCCGGGGCGGCGGGAAGGGCCGCAACCCCGTGTTCGCCTGGATGGCCGCCATCGTCCTCTTTGCCGTGGGGCTCGCGGCGGCTCTAGGGGCGCTCGCCGACCCCCTGGTCTGGCTCGAAGACGTGCATGAAGGCATCTCGGAGTTTTCGCTGTGGGTCGTGCTCGGCCACGTCGCCGTGATCGTGTTCCTGTTCCAGGGGCGTCGGCTTCTCGCGCGGCTGTTCCCCCACCACCGCCCGATCGCCTGATAGGAGGCCGGATATGCTGTTGCGCGGAATTGTCGTATTTACCGTGGGCGTCTGCCTGTTCGGCGGCATCGCCGCCGCCGAACCGGCGCGCGACGCCATTCTGGCCGACTACCTCAACCAGGCACGGCAGGCCGACCCCGGATTCACCGCCTTCTCCGCGGAGCGCGGCGAGGCCTTGTTCAAGGCGCGCCACGCGCACAATCCGGACGTTCCATCCTGCACCACCTGTCACACCGAGGACCCCACCCGTCAGGGTCGGCACTACAAGACGGGACGTGCCATCGAGCCCGTTGCGGTGTCCCGCAACCCCGAGCGCTTCACGGATGCGACCGAGGTGGAGAAGCGATTTTCGCGCGACTGCAAGAACGTGCTCGGCCGGCTCTGCACAGCCGTCGAGAAAGGCGATTACGTCACCTTCATGATGTCCCGCTAGGAGAGGCCGTTGCCATGCGCCCCATACTGACCACCGCCCTCGCCGCCGCCCTTCTCGGGACCACGGTGGCCCGCGCCGACGACACCGCCCCGGTCACCCACGAACCGACCCGCAAGGAATGCGGCGAGTGTCACATGGCCTTCCAGCCGGCGTTCCTTCCGGCGCGTTCGTGGACGGCGATGATGGCCGGCCTTGCAGATCACTTCGGCGAGGACGCCAGCCTGCCGGAGGACACGGCCCGCTCGATCCGCGACTATCTGACCGCCAATGCGGGCGACCGCGTCTCCGGCAAGCTGGCCCGAAAGTACATGCGCTGGGTTGCCCCGGACGGCGCACCGCAGCGCATCACGGAGAATCCCGCTTTCGTCAAAGAGCACCGATTCCGCGACGAAGTCTGGAAGCTGCCCCAGGTTGGCGCGAAATCCAACTGCCCGGCCTGCCACAAGCAAGCCGAACTTGGACTGTACGACGACGACTGAGCCTGTTCGGCGCCCCTATCTGCCCGTTGTCGCGGGCCGGCCGGCCGTGTCTTAATGGACGGGCCGCCGGGTGGCGGCGCGGGGACATGCATGGGCAAAGGCAGCAGAAGGCGACTTCCATCACTCGTCGGCAGAGCCCGCCAACCCGTTTCCTTTCTCCTTCGTTTCTTGCGTCTTGCCGGTCCCTACTGGACCTCCAAGGAGCGCTTGCGGGCCGGCTGGCTGACCGCCGCCCTGGTGGCCCTCACGGTGGGGCAGGTGGGCGTGCCCATCGCCATCAATCTGTGGAGCGCGCGCCTGTTCAACGCGCTGGAGCAGCGGGAGATGGAGGCCTTCCTGTTGCTCGTCGGCGCGCTGGGCGGGATCTTGCTGGCCAACATGCTGATCACCACGACGCATCTTCGCGTCAAGCGCCAGTTGCAGCTTCGCTGGCGGCGGTGGCTGACCCGGCGACTGCTCGGCGAGTGGATGGCGAAGGGGCGCCACCTGCAGATCAACTACCTGCCCGGCGCACACGACAATCCAGACGGCCGCATCGCCGAGGACGTCCGCATCACCACCGAGGTGGCCATCGACCTCGCCCACTCGCTGCTCTACTGCCTGCTGCTTCTCGTCGGCTTCACGCAGATTCTGTGGTCGCTCTCGGGCACGCCCGAAGTGCGGATCGGGGATTTCGAAATCTTTCTGCCCGGGCACCTCGTCTGGATCGCCATTCTTTACGCCGGCACCGGAACCACGGTGGCGCTGTTGCTGGGGCGACCGCTCGTCCGCGCCATGGACCGGCGCCAGGCGTACGAAGCCGATTTCCGGTTTGGCCTGGCCCATGCGCGCGAGAACGCCGAGGCCGTCGCCGTGCTGCGCGGCGAACCCGTCGAGCGGCGCCGGCTCGCCGACCTGTTCAAGGGCGTCGAGGCGGCGTGGCGCAAGCAGACCCGGGCGCTGAGCAATCTGTTCCTGTTCACCACCGCCTATTCGGTGCTGTCGGTGGCCTTTCCCATCGTGGTGGCGGCCCCCCGCTACATCGGCGGCACCATCACCCTCGGCGCGCTGATGCAGACCGCCCAGGCCTTCCAGCAGATGACCGCCGCCCTCTCCTGGCCGATCGACAATCTGGCCGCCGGGGCGACCTGGCGGGCTTCCGTGGAGCGTGTGCTGGGACTTCACGATGCCCTTGCCGAACTGGCGACCCGCCCCGCACAGACGAGCCGCGAGAGCATCTCGGTCGAGCGCCAAGCCGCCCCCATCCTCGCCTTTCGCGCGCTCACGATCGCCGACCCCGACGGCAGCGTGATCGTCGATGGCCTCGACGCCGAGATCGCCCGCGGCGAGCGCGTGCTGGTCACCGGCGATCCCGCCGCCACCCACAGGCTGTTCAAGGTGGTCGCCGGGCTCTGGTCATGGGGCCACGGACGGGTGGACCTGCCGCGCGACGCCGCCATCTTCTTCCTGCCGCAGCGCCCCTACTTGCCGGTCGGCACCCTGCGCACCGCCCTTGCCTATCCCTCCCCCGCCTCGGCATTCGCGCCGACCGCCGCCGAGGCCGCCTTGCGGCGGGTCGGTTTGGGATACCTTACGGGGCGCCTTTCGGACGTCCAGACCTGGGAACGCATCCTGGCGCCCGGCGAACAGCAGCGCCTGGGCTTCGCCCGCCTGCTCTTGCACCGGCCCGACTGGATCCTGATCGAGGACGCCACCGACGATCTCGAACCGGCCGGCGAGGAGGAGATGATGCGCCTGCTCGACCAGGAATTGCCCGACGCGACCGTCATCACCATCGGCCACCACCCGATCCTCGAAACCTTCCATCGGCGCAAGCTGGCCCTTACGAGCGAACAGTTGCCGGTGGCGTGACCCGCTGGATTGCTTCGATTCCGGCGGGCCGGCACTCCGATGGAGCCCTAAGGCGCCCTTCGCCCCAGCGCCCCCTTGATCATGTCCGCATACCACTGGGCCGAAGCCTTCGGCGTCCGCCGCTGCGTATCGAAATCGACGTGGACGAGGCCGAAGCGGTCGTTGTACCCGTTGCCCCACTCGAAGTTGTCCAGCAGCGACCAGACGAAATAGCCCCGCACGTCGGCCCCGGCGGCCACGGCCTCGCGCATGGCCCCGGTATAGGCCTCGAGATAGCGGATGCGGTGGCGGTCGTCGATGCGGCCGTCGGCATCTGGCTTGTCCCGGCCGCCGGCGCCGTTCTCGGTGACGTAGACGGGGAGCCGGAAGCGGCGGGTGAGATCCAGCAGCTCGTCGCGGAAATGCTCGGGGTAGATGGGCCAGCCGATGTCCGAGCGTGGCGCTTCGCTCAGGTCGGCTCCCCACGCGAAGTTCCACACCCCGTTCGGGTCGGGCTTGGCAAAGATCGGCCCGTAGTGGTTCAGGCCGAACCAGTCGATCGGCCGGCAGATGCGCGCCATGTCTCCCGCCGCCACGTAGGGTTCGATCTCGCCCGCGATCAGGGCGGGATAGAAGCCGAGAAGCTGGGGGTCGGGAAAGGCGCCGTTCCAGTGCGCGTCCAGCAGCGCCGCCGCCGCCCGATCCTCGTCCGTGTCCTTCTCCGGCAGAACCCGCTGCCGGTTGTGGACGGCGCCGATCGAGGCATCCTTGACCGTTGCGCGCAGCACGTCCACCCCTGCCCCATGGGCGAGATTGACGTGGTGGATGGCGCGCAAATGCGCGGCGCGGTCGGTGACGCCCGGCGCCCCCCAGTCGATGGCATAGCCGAACAGGGTGAACACCGAGAACTCGTTGAAGGTCGCCCAGCGCTTCACCCGGTCGCCGTAGCGCCGCGCCACCAGCGCTGCGTAGTCGGCGAACCAGCCGGCGCAGTCGCGGTTGGTCCAGCCGCCGAGGTCGTCGAGCGCCTGCGGCAGGTCCCAGTGGTAGAGGCACAGCCAGGGCTCGATTCCCGCCTCGAGCAGGCCGTCGATGAGGCGGTCGTAGAAGGCCAGCCCGGCCTCGTTGACCGCCCCCCGCCCGCGCGGCAGCACCCGCGGCCACGCCACCGAGAACCGATAGGCGTCGAGCCCCAGCCCCTTCATCAGGGCGATGTCCTCGGGATAGCGGTGGTAATGGTCGCAGGCGACGTCGCCGGTATGACCGTCGGCGATCTTGCCCCGGGTGCGGCAGCGCGCGTCCCAGATGCTGGGCCCTCGTCCGTCCTCCTGTGCCGCCCCTTCGATCTGATAGCTCGACGTGGACACGCCCCACACGAAATCGCTGGGCCAGGAGAAAGAGGGGGCGGCGCTCATGGGGACCTCGTGGGAATGTTTGCACCACTCTATTCCCGGCCCGTCGGCCGTCAAGCGACGGCAACGCGGGTGCGGCCCGGATGAGCATGTGCTAATTTGAACGCTTCCAATCCCCGTGAGGAGCGTTTCGATGACGCTGCACGTTCCCGCACTGCTCGGTTCCGACGCCCTGGCCTTCGTCGACCGGGTGCTGGCCGAGGCGCGATGGACCGACGGCGGGCGCACCGCCGGCGCCGCGGCGCGCGGGACGAAGCGCAACCTCGAGCTCGACCCGGCCACCCACGGCGCCCGCGAACTCCAGGAACTGGTGCATGGCGCGTTGGCCGCCCATCCGCTGATCGCCGACCACGTCCTGCCGCTGCGTTTCTCCCGCCCCATCGTGGCCCGCTACGAGCCGGGCATGGAATACGGCCTGCACGTCGACAATCCGCTGCTCGGCGGCGCGGCGGGCATGATGCGCACCGACGTCTCGGTCACGGTGTTTCTGTCCGACCCGGCGGATTATGACGGCGGTGAGCTGGTGCTGGCGGAAGGGGCGGCCGAACATCGCGCCAAGCTGGCGCGCGGCGACGCCTTCGCCTATGCCACCGGCACCCCGCACCGCGTTGCTCCGGTCACGAGAGGGGCCCGCATCGTGGCCGTATGCTGGATCCAGAGCGTCATCCCCGACGCCGGGCAGCGCGCCATCGCCTCGGCCCTGCACCGCGTCCACCACGCCCTGGTGGCCGAGGCGCCGAACACGCCGACCACCGAACTGTTCTTGGAAGGCTATTACAACCTGATGCGCCTGTGGGCACGGCCTTAGGCCGGCGCCAGACCCACCGGCGAGGGAGCCTGTGGTGGCGGAAGACGGCACCGTTCGGATCGGCATTTCGGGCTGGCGTTACGAGCCCTGGCGCGGCGTGTTCTACCCCGAGGGCCTCCGGCAGAAGGACGAGTTGCGCTACGCCGCCGAGCGCTTCCGCAGCATCGAGATCAACGGCACCTTCTATTCCCTCCAGCGACCGGAGTACTTCGCGGAATGGGCTGCGCAGACGCCGGACGGGTTCTCGTTCGCGGTCAAGGCCCCTCGCTACATCACCCACATTCGCCGCCTGAAGGACATCGAGACGCCGCTCGCCAACTTCCTGGCCAGCGGCATTTTCGCGCTTGGCGACAAGCTGGGCCCCATCCTGTGGCAGTTCCCGCCCTTCTTCCGCTTCGACGCGCCGCGCATCGAGGCCTGGCTGAAGCTCTTGCCCCACGACAGCGAAGCCGCCGGCCACCTCGCCCGCCGCCACGACGCCAAGGTGGCCGGCCGCGCCGCCTTTCCCGAGGCGGGCTCGCGGCCCCTGCGCCACGCAATGGAGATCCGCAACAAGAGCTTCGCGGTGCCGGAATTCGTCGAACTGCTGCGCAGCTACCGGGTAGCCCTGGTGTGCGCGGACTCGGTGGAGTGGCCCCGGCTGATGGACGTGACCGCCGACTTCGTCTATTGCCGCCTGCACGGCTCCGAGGTGCTCTACGCCAGCGGCTACGACGACGACGCCCTCGACGCCTGGGCCGAGCGGGTGGTCGCCTGGGCGAGCGGCGCGAACCCGCCGACGCCGAACGCCTCACCGCCCCCTCGCCCCCCGCCGCCCCGCGCGACGTCTTCATCTATTTCGACAACGACGCCAAAGTCCGCGCCCCCCACGACGCCCTGGCTCTCGACGAGCGGGTGCGGCGGCGAATTTGAAGAAGGGGTCGTTGCGAGGAGCGACGCAACGAAGCAATCATGACAGCGAGGCCTGGATTGCTTCGCTCCGCTCGCAATGGCGGAAGCAATACGGAGTCATAGAACCAGTCGTTCCCACACATCCGAACGGATGAGTTCGTCCAATACTTTTCCGCCCAAAATACTCCTTTTTAATATCTCCTTCACGCCGCGAGTTCCCGGCAGTATTCGCGGACGTGGTACCGCATCGCACTGATGTCCCCGAAGTAGTGGCCCCGCCTCATTCGGGACGAGCCATCCGGCAGGAGAACGCGAAAATGGGATTCCTCGCCACCCGCTTGAGAATGCTCCGCCGGGACGAGTCCGGCGCCTCGCCCATGGACTACGTCCTGCTCGCCGCCGGCATGTCGGCGGCGGTCACCTTCGGCGCGGGCATGGTCGGCAGCGCGCTGGGTGGCGTGTTCGGCAGGATCGCCGACGCGCTCGCGGTTCCCGCGCTGGTCGAGACGGGCGCCCAACAGGCGCAGGCCAGCACGCAATGCGCGCGCGAACCGACGGGATGCCAGTAGCATCGCATCCCACCCATTTGCGCTATCGCAGAAAAGCGATATCATCGCCATATGACGTGGACGGTGGAAGTCCTGAACGAGACGGTGCGGGGGGAGCTTGGCGCCCTGCCACTGGATATCCGCGCCAAACTGGTGCGCATCCTCGACATGATGGTGACCGTCGGCCCGCAGCACATGCGCGAACCCCATGTCAAGCCGTTGCGAAACAAACTGTGGGAGATGCGAATGACCGGCCGGGATGGCATCGCGCGGGCGATTTACGTTGTGGCCCACGAGCGGCGCATCGTCATCGTCCATGCATTCGTGAAGAAGACGCAACGGACGCCGCCCGCCGCCATCCGTCTCGCCGCAGAGCGGGCAAAGGAGATAGTTTCATGACCATCCCTTTCGAACAGCTTAAGCAGGAATGGATGAAGGACCCGGCGTTCAAGGCGGAATACGACGCCCTGGCGCCCGAATTCGAGATCGCCGCCGAACTGGTGAAGGCCCGCGCCCGCGCCGGCTTGTCCCAGGCCGAAGTGGCCCTTCGCATGGGCACGACTCAATCCGTAGTCGCCCGCCTCGAAAGCGGCCAGACTCTGCCGAGCACCAAGACCTTGCTGCGTTTCGCCGAGGCGACCGGCAGCCGCGTGCATGTGCGCCTGTCGGCGGCGTGATGAAGCCCTATTTACACGAATATGACTCTGGCGCTCCGCTTCTGATGCAGAAGCACTAGGTTTTGAAAAGGCTGCGCCAGTGCACGCGCCGGGGATTCCAGACGCTCATCTACTTTCACCAGACCGTGCCAGCGGAAACCTCGTTCTCTTGAAGCTTACTCTCCGCTGCGGAACTCGCCAGCAACAGGGCAGGTCAATTCCCTATCAGCATGTCATAATTGATCAGCATCTTCCCTTCCTTGATGTGCGTTCCGGCATAGCGTTCCACCGCGGCGAGCACAATGTGTAAGATGCTACTGATCGCCCGGGCGAACTCATCGTCAGTCGAGAAATTGGTTCGGTGATAGTCATTAATCGCGTGGAGGTCGATTACGCACACGAAGTCCTCCCCAGCGTAGCGCATCCGCATAGTGGCTGTACGGTTGAGGCGGTCGACGCGCACGTTGTTGATGTATTCGAGTTTCCGCTCGCGAAAGCGAACGCCAACGCCGGAATTTTCTTCCTCGGAGATAAATTCCACCCCGGCAGCGAACATACAGTCGGCGATCGACCGTAGGTTGTTCTTCATCGGGTGCCGGATGTTGGACTCAAAATCGGCAATGGTGGCGCGAGAGACGCTCGCGTTGACGGCAAGCTGTTCCTGCGTCCAGTTCAGCAGGCTGCGGGCGGCGCGGCACTGGGCGGCGGTGATCTGCATTCTCGGTTCTCCGTTAATCTCGATTATCTACACCATGCAATACCTTCTGCATTTTGTCCAACCTCCATTGAAACGCGCAACCATTCCGGCGACACGGTGACAGTGCACCCAGCCATTCACTGCCTAGAGCGGCGTGGGCGCGCCCGAAGGGGCTGAGAGATGGCAAGATACAGAGGCGTGCCGGGCAGGCGGACGGAAGGGCACGGAATCCCTTGGTTCCGGCAGGGTCAATCTCGACACGTGAGCAATCCGAGGCTGCGATTGCGGGCGGCGCTGGTGCGGTTGATTATCGGCAGACGCTCACTGGTGGCCCTGAGCCGCACTAAGTGCTTGGTCTACTAATTGGTCCGTACACTCAAACAGCCTGTCAAACACCACTCGTTCAGCGGCTGGCGGAATGTCGAAGGTATGGTCCGACTCTTTTCCCTCTTCTGAAACCCCGACCACGGCGCCGCTCGCAACCAAGTCAAAAAGCAGGCGAATTTCCTTAGAGTCGCCTGCGGTGCTGTAAGCCACGTAGGCTTCAGGTATTTCGCCGGGTATCCTCTTGAAATCGAGGGTGTTGGAACCGTTCCGCAGGCGCATCCATGCAAAACTTATGGGAACAGCTTTCAGGGCCTCATCACCTGAACGCGCGATGATCTTGAAAACCATCGTAAGGTTGCTGCTGCCGATCAAGAAAACATTTACCGATCCGTCGAATGCCATCCTCTGGTGGGTAACCACAAGAAAACGAACCCCACATGCCTCAAGCCTTCCATGCCCAGCGTAGGTCATAGGTTGGTACTCGTATTCTGCGACGGACAGCGGCTCGGCAGCTGCAGGGTTGGACGCAGCTAGGATGGTAACAGCGGCCGCAACGGACAGTAACGATTTCCGCTTCATCGCGGCTTCCTGTGTAGTAACCAGCCTCCTCTATCGTAGGTGGCGCAAAAAGATTGGTCCACCCGTAATTGAGGAACGAGACCGCGCCTGGAATTTCGACGAGCTTCCGTGCGTGCGAACTGCGCGGTTCTTTCCGCAAAAATTCCTTACGAACGGAAACAGCCCGGCCAGCGAGTGGAACTAATTGAAATCGCTTGGCGTCCCCAAGGGGATTCGAACCCCTGTCGCCGCCGTGAAAGGGCGGTGTCCTAGGCCTCTAGACGATGGGGACGTCGAGGGCGTGCGGGCGCCTTGATAACCGGGCGGCGCGGCAAAATCAAACGTTTTCCGTCCGCTTCCCCGCGCCCGCCTCAGCGGGCTGGCGCGGCGTCGTCGATGAAGAGTTGCACCGCTTCCCGCCCCTGCCAGTTGTCGGCCCTCAGCGTGCCCGCGAAGTGCAGCGCGGCGCCGGCGGCGTTGAGCAGGGCGTGGCCGAGTTCGGAGTCGGCGGCGCGGAAGGCCATGGCCTTGAGCCGCGCCCCGCCGGCTCCGAACAGCAGGCAGCGCACATGCCCGCTGCCGACCACGTCGGCGCGGGCCACGCGGGCGGCGGGAACGGCGAAGCGGGGCTCGGCGTTGCCGGCCCCGAACGGGCCAAGGGCGCGCAGCCGCTCGACCAGGGGCACGGTGCAGCCGCCGAGGTCGACGGCGCCGTCGAGTTCCAGGCTGGGCACCAGACGCCCCGCCGCGTGCTCGGCCAGGCGCCCGTCGAGGAAGGCGCGGAAGGCGGACAGCTTCGCCTTCTCCACGGTGAAGCCGGCGGCCATGGCGTGGCCGCCGCCGGCGACCAGAAGGCCCTGTTGGTGGGCGGCGATCACCGCCGCACCGAGGTCGAACCCGGCCAGCGACCGCCCCGAGCCCTTGCCGACGTCGCCCTCGAAGGCGACGACACAGGCGGGGCGGTTGTAGCGTTCCTTGAGGCGCCCGGCGACGATGCCGATGACCCCGGGATGCCACCCCTCGCCCGCCGCCACCACCACGCCGCCGTCGTCGTCCCGGCCCTCCACCTGCTCGATGGCGGCCAGCAGCACCGCGGCCTCGATGTCCTGGCGATCGCGGTTGTAGTCGTCGAGACGCCGCGCCATCTCGGCCGCCGCCGCGGCGTCCTCGGTGGTCAGCAGGCGCACCCCAAGGTCGGCCTCGCCGACGCGCCCGCCGGCATTCACCCGCGGCCCCAAGATGTAGCCGACGTGATAGGCCTCGGGCCGCTCGCGCACCCCGGCGACGTCGGCCAGCGCCGCCAGCCCGGCATTGCCGCGCCCCGCCATCACCTTCAAGCCCTGCGCCACC
The DNA here is from genome assembly GCA_019455065.1 of Rhodospirillales bacterium. Taxonomy (GTDB): domain Bacteria; phylum Pseudomonadota; class Alphaproteobacteria; order Rhodospirillales; family Magnetospirillaceae; genus JACFNC01. The sequence continues at coordinate 267,690 of JACFNC010000003.1, read as the reverse complement.
AAGGCGCGGTTCACGCCGACCAGCGGCACGACGTCGCATACCGTGCCCAGGGCCACGAGGTCCAGCCAGCGCATCAGGTCGGGGGCCGGCCGGGTCGCGTACCAGCCGGCCTCGCGCAGCGCCCGGTTGAGCGCCACCACCAGCAGGAAGGCGACGCCTACGGCGGCGAGGTGCGGATGCGAATTGTCCTGGTCCAGGCGCTTCGGGTTGACGACCGCCACGGCCGGGGGCAAGGCCGTTCCCGCCGGCTCGTGATGGTCGACGACGATCACGTCCATGCCCGCCTCGGCCGCCGCCGCCAGCGGATCGAAGGCCGCGGTGCCGCAATCGACCGTGATGACGAGGCCCACCCCCTCGGCCCGCAGGCGCAACAGGGCCGGCGCGTTGGGGCCGTAGCCCTCCTTGATGCGGTCGGGAATGTAGACGCGCACCCGCGCCCCCACGGCATCGAGAAAGCGCCGCAGCAGCGCCGCCGAGGTGGCGCCGTCGACGTCGTAGTCGCCGAAGATGCAGACCGACTCGCCGTCGCGCACCGCACGCACCAGGCGTTCAACGGCCGCCTCCATGCCCAGCAGGTGGGCCGGGTCGGGCAACATCTCGCGCAGGGTCGGGCGCAGGAACGGCTCGGCTTCGTCGAGGCCGATCCCGCGCGCCGCCAAAAGGCGGCCCACGACCTCGGGCAGGCCCAGCCGCTGACTCAGGGCGAGCGCCAGGCGTTCGTCGGTGGCCCGCACCTGCCAGCGCCGGCCGGTCAGCGAACGCTCGACGCCCAGGAACGCCGCCGGAGCCGCCGGCGGCGCGGCCAGCATCATGCTCCGGTTCCGGGCTTGACCTTGCGCGACAGGATGTGGTGCGCCCGTATGTAGCGTACGGTGCCGGTCTTCGAGCGCATCACCAGCGAGTGGGTGACGGCGGCGCCGCGGGCCAGCCGCACCCCCGGCAGGGCGGCACCCTGGGTAACGCCGGTCGCGGCGACCATCAGCGTGCCGCGCGCCATGTCGGCGATGTCGTATTTCCGGTTGAAGTCCGTGATGCCGCACTTGCGCGCCTTGGCCCGCTCCTCCTCGTTGCGCAGCACGAGGCGCCCCTGCATCTGGCCGCCGACGCAGCGCAGGGCGGCGGCCGCGAGCACCCCCTGGGGGGCGCCGCCGATGCCCATGTACATGTCGACCTCGGCGTCGGGCCGCGCGGTGGCGATCACGCTGCTGACGTCGCCGTCGGAGATCAGGATGACGTGTGCGCCCGCCTCGCGCACCTGGCCGATCAGTTCCTCATGGCGCGGGCGGTCGAGGATGCAGACGCGCAGGTCGCCGACGTCCACGCCCCTGGCGGCGGCCAGACTGCGCACGTTCTCCTCGGGCGAGGCGTCGAGATCGACGACCTGGTCGGGCAGGTCGCCGCCGACCGCGATCTTGTTCATGTAGACGTCGGGCACGGTGAGGAAGCCGCCCTCCTCGGCCATGGCGATCACGGACAGGGCGTTGTTGCCGCCCTTGGCCGTGATGGTCGGCCCCTCGAGCGGGTCGATGGCGATCTCGAGCTTCGGCCCCTGGCCGGCCCCCACGCGCTGACCGACATAGAGAATCGGCGCCTCGTCCGCCGTGCCCTCGCCAACGACCACGGTGCCGTCGATCGCCAGGCTCATCAGCGCCTCGAACATCGCGTCGACTGCGGCCTGGTCGGCCGCCATCTCGTCGCCCCGCCCCATCAGCCGCGAGGCCGCCACCGCCGCCGCCTCGGTGACCCTGACCGCTTCCAAAGCCAGATTACGATCCATGTCCGCTTCCCATCCCTATTGCCGTCCCACCGCCGGGGCTTCCCTTGTCGTCACCCCCGGGCTCGACCCGGGGGGCCATGGATTGCCGGGACAAGCCCGGCAATGACGAAATGGATATGTGGCGTGAGCCAGCACCTCTCAAAGCGCTTCGATGCGGACGATGCAGGGCGGCTCCACGATGGCCTCGTTCGCGCCGATGCGGTCGATCGCACGCATCATCGCCGCCTCGTCGGTGTCGTGCACGGTCATGACCACCGGCACGGTCTCGCCCGGGGCTCGCCCCCGTTGCAGCACCGCCTCCATCGATACCCGCTCGTCGCGGAGGGCGGCGGCGATGTCTGCGAACACGCCGGGACGGTCGAGCACCATGAGGCGGATGTAATAGGCGCCACGGTGGCGCTCCATCGGCAGCAGGGGCAGGTTCTTCAGCGCCGCTGCCGGCACCCCGAAAGTGGGGCCGCGGCGGCCGGCCGCGATGTCCACCAGATCCGCCGCGACGGCCGAGGCCGTGGGGCCCGCGCCGGCGCCGCGGCCCTCGTAGACGGAGCGTCCGACGAAATCGCCCTCCGCGACCACGGCGTTGAACACGCCGTCGACATGGGCGATCGGCGACGAGACCGGCACCATGCAGGGATGGACGCGCTGCTCGACGCCGTCGGGCGTCAGGCGGGCGATGCCCAACAGTTTTATGCGATAGCCGAGTTCTTGCGCGAACTGGATGTCGAGGGCGGACACCCGGCGGATGCCCTCGATGTACACGGCACCGAAATTGACCGGGCAGCCGAAGGCGACGCTGGTGAGGATGGCCAGCTTGTGGGCGGCGTCCACGCCATCGACGTCGAAGCTTGGATCGGCCTCGGCATAGCCCAGCGCCTGCGCCTCGGCCAGCACCTCGGCGAACTCCCGCCCGGTCTCGCGCATCGTGGTCAGGATGTAGTTGCACGTGCCGTTGAGGATGCCGTAGACGCGGGTCACCTGATTCCCGGCCAGCCCCTCACGCAAAGCCTTGATGATCGGGATGCCGCCCGCGACGGCGGCCTCGAAGGCGAGGATCAGGCCGCGCTCCTCGGCATTGCGCGCAAGGTCGGCCCCGTGCACGGCCAGCAGCGCCTTGTTGGCGGTCACCACATGCTTGCCCTGGGCGATGGCCGTTTCGCAGACCGCCTTGGCGACGCCGTCAGAGCCGCCGATCAGTTCGACCACGACGTCGACGTCGGCCCCGGCAGCCATCGCCACCGCGTCCTCGTACCAGTGGAGTCCTTCGAGCGACACCCCGCGGTCGCGGCCGCGCTCGCGCGCCGACACCGCGGTCACCACGATCGGACGGCCGGCGCGGGCCGCGATGAGCGCCGAGTGCTGCTGCAGCAGCCTCAACGTGCCGGCCCCGACCGTTCCCAGGCCGGCGACCGCGATGCGTAGCGGCTTGCTCAAGATCCTACCGCCCGCTTTTTCTCGGCGTCCTCGAGCACGCGGTCGTAGGACTGGAGGAAAGTCTTGATGTTGCGCACCGCTTGCCGGGTGCGATGAACGTTCTCGACGAGGGCGATGCGCACGTGCGAATCGCCATACTCGCCAAAACCGATACCGGGCGACACCGCCACGCTGGCCTCGCGCAACAGCAGTTTCGAGAACTCCAGCGATCCCAGATGCGCGAACGCCGGCGGAATGGGCGCCCAGGCAAACATCGTCGCGGGGGGGCTGGGAACGTTCCACCCCGCCTGCGCGAGGCCCTTGATCACGACGTCGCGGCGATCCTTGTACATCTGGCGGATTTCCACGACGCAGTCCTGCGGGCCGTTGAGGGCCGCCGCCGCCGCCACCTGCAGCGGCGTGAAGGCGCCGTAGTCGAGATACGATTTGATGCGCGACAAGGCCGATATCAGTGTCTTGTTGCCCGCCGCGAAGCCGATGCGCCAGCCCGGCATGTTGTACGTCTTCGACATCGAGGTGAACTCGACGGCGATCTCCTTCGCGCCCGGCACCTGCAGGATGGACGGCGGCGGCACGTCGTTGAAGTAGATCTCGGAATAGGCGATGTCCGAGAGGACCCAGATGCCGTGGTGGCGGCAGAAGTCAACCACCTGGCCGTAGAAGTCGAGATCGGCCAACAATGCCGTAGGGTTCGACGGATAGTTGAGGATCAGCGCCACCGGCTTCGGCACCGAGTGCCGCACGGCGCGATCGAGCGAGACCAGGAATTCCTTGTCCGGCGTCACCGGAATGTGGCGCACCGCACCGCCGGCGATGATGAAGCCGAAGGGATGGATGGGATAGCTGGGGTTCGGAACCAGCATCACATCGCCGGGACTGGTGATGGCGGCGGCGAGGTTGGCAAGCCCCTCCTTGGACCCCAGAGTGACGATGGTTTCGGTTTCGGGGTCCAGCTCGACGTTGAACCGGCGCGCATAGTACCCGCAGAGGGCCTTGCGCAACCCGGGAATGCCGCGCGACATCGAATAGCGGTGGGCGCGCGGGTTCTGCGCAGCCTCGACCAGCTTGTCCACGATGTGCTTGGGCGTCGGCTGATCGGGGTTGCCCATCCCCAGGTCGATGATGTCCTCGCCCGCGGCCCGGGCGCGCGCCTTCATCGCGTTGACTTCGGCAAACACGTACGGAGGAAGGCGCTTTATCCGATGAAATTCCTGTTCCATGTCGCGAACGCTTTCAGGTGGGACCGCGGGGTTCGGCCGGCGGGCCGGCCGTCGAGAATATTTAGCGCGCCGGGAAATGCCAGGCGACAGAAATCTGTCGCGCGCTCAGCCGCCCTGTGCCGGCTGCAAGGGGCGGGTCGGGGTTCCGTCCAGGCGGGGCGCCTCGTCGCTATAGCGCGCGTTGGCGCGGTCGGAGACGAGGCCCTGCATGATGTCCTGACGCTCGGCCGGCGATATGGGCTGCGGCCGCGCGGGAACGGAGGAGAGTTTCGGGAACTGCCCGGTCTGGGCCGGCGCCTGAGCCGTATCGGCTGGCTCGCCCTTGATCCAGTTGGTGGTGCCACGGTACCAGGCCACCGGATTGACCACGTCGGGTACCGACGAACATCCCCCCAGCAGGATGCCGGCCGAGAGCATGACCGTCGCCGCCGCAAAGCGACCGCGTAGTATCCGTTGCCCCGCCCTCGCCGATGGAAACATGGTCAGACTACTCCTTTACTGCCTGCGCCTGCGGCTGGACCGCCTTTTTGTCCATGCTGCTGTTTAACAGCGAAGCGCCCGTAAGTATATAGAGGCATGGACGGTATGCACAGCTTTCGATCGGAGTGACGATGCCCGAAAACGCTGCCTCGGACACCAAGGCGGTCGATCCTGCGGAACTGTCGCGGGCGGTGACGAACATCGCCGAGCGCAGTCACCGCGTGGTGTCGGATTTCCTCGCCCGCCAGGCCTCGGAAGCCGCGCTCGGCGGCACGGACCCGCTGAACATCGGAAACGCCTTCATGGATATGACGGCGCGGCTGATCAGCACGCCGTCGAAGCTGGTCGAAGCCCAGCTTTCCCTCTGGCGGGACTACATGGCGCTTTGGCAAAACACCGCACGGCGTCTGCTTGGCGAGAAGACCGCACCCGTGGTCGAACCGGAAGCGGGAGACCGCCGGTTTCGCGACGAGATGTGGAGCGAGAACGAAGTCTTCGATTTCATCAAGCAGTCCTACCTGCTGACCGCGCGTTGGATCCAGGGGCTGGTCGGCAGCGTCGAGGGGCTGGACGACAAGACGGCGCGAAAGGTGGACTTCTACACCCGCCAGTTCGTGGACGCGATGGCGCCCAGCAACTTCGTCCTCACCAATCCGGAAGTGCTGCGCGCCACCATAGAGAGCGGTGGCGAGAACCTGTTGCGCGGCCTCAACAATTTGTTGGAGGACCTGGAGCGCGGCAAGGGCCAACTCAGCATCCGCATGACCGACCTCGAGGCATTCAAGATCGGCGAGAACATCGCCGTGACGCCCGGCAAGGTCATCTACCAGAACGACCTGATGCAGCTGTTGCAGTATTCGCCCACGACAGCCAAAGTGTTCGAGCGCCCGCTTCTCATCGTGCCGCCGTGGATCAACAAGTATTACATCCTGGATTTGCGGCCGAAGAATTCGTTCGTGAAATGGGCCGTCGATCAGGGCCACACCGTGTTCGTCGTCTCCTGGGTCAACCCCGACGAGCGCCTGGCCGCTAAGACCTTCTCGGACTATCTGCTGGAGGGCCCGTTGGCGGCCCTGGACGCCATCGAGCAGGCGACCGGGGAGCGGAAGGCGAATGTCGTCGGCTACTGTCTGGGCGGCACCCTGATGGCCGCCGCACTGGCCTATCTCGCGGCGCGCGGCGAGGAAGACCGAGTCGCTTCGGCGACTCTGTTGACCACCATGACCGACTTCCGCGAGGCCGGCGAGCTCGGCGTGTTCATCGACGAGGAGCAGTTGGCGTCGCTGGAGGAGCGGATGGCGCGGCGCGGCTATCTCGAAGGCAGCGAGATGTCGACGACCTTCAACATGCTGCGCGCCAACGATCTGATCTGGTCGTTCGTCATCAACAATTACCTGCTGGGCAAGGACCCCTTCCCCTTCGACCTCTTGTACTGGAATGCCGACGCGACCCGCATGCCGGCGGCCATGCACAGCTTCTATCTCCGCAAGTTCTACCAGGAGAACAAGCTGGTCGAGCCGAATGCGATAACCCTGGCCGACACACCGATCGAGTTGGGGCGCGTCAAAACCCCGACCTACATCCTGTCGACGCGCGAGGATCATATCGCCCCTTGGAAGTCGACCTACGCCACCACCCGCCTGTTTTCAGGCCCCGTGCGATTCGTGCTGGCGGCCTCCGGGCACATTGCCGGCGTGGTAAACCCGCCCTCGGCCAGCAAGTACAACCATTGGATCAATACCAAAAATCCCGTCGATCCGGAAGCATGGTTGCGGGGCGCCACTTCGAAAGACGGCTCGTGGTGGGAGGACTGGCAGACCTGGGTGAAGGAGCACGCGGGCGCGATGGTTCCCGCTCGTCAACCCGGGGACGGCAAGCTCAAACCGCTGGAGGATGCCCCCGGTTCCTATGTCCGGGTGCGCGCAGCCTAAGGGCTCGACGGGCTATTTCAGCCCGCTTTGTAGCGGCGGGCCAACTCGGCGTAATGGGCGGCCTGACGAGGAAAGCCGGCTAGCTCCTCACGGGTCAGATGGCGCAGGAATCGCGCCGGGCTGCCCGCCCAGAGTTCGCCGCGCTTGACCCGCTTGTTCGGGGTGACCAGCGCGCCCGCCGCAACCATGGCCTGGGACTCGACGACGACGCCGTCCATCACCGTCGCCCCCATTCCGATGAAGCAACCGTCTTCCAGCGTGCAGGCATGGATGATCGCACCGTGCCCAATGGTGATGTCCGATCCGATATAGCAGCCGAACTTGTCGTGCGTGACGTGGACCACGCTCCCGTCCTGAACGTTCGTACGCTCGCCAATGCGTATCTCGTGCACGTCGCCACGCACCGAGCACGAGAACCAGATGCTCGACCCCGCCCCCACGACGACGTCGCCGATAACCGCCGCGGTGGGCGCGACGAAGGCCTCCTCGGAGATGGCGGGGAACTTGCCGGCGAAAGCGAGAATAACGGGATCAGGCATGCTTCACCTCAAGGAAACAAGGGTTGCTGTTCGAGACCGGCGGTTTCGGCCAGGCCGAACATGAGGTTCATGTTCTGGACCGCCTGTCCGGAGGCGCCCTTCACCAGATTGTCGATCACCGAGCAGATGATGCCCCGGCCCGGCACGCGGTCGGCGAACACACCGATCAGGCAGTGGTTGGACCCGGTGACGTGGCGGGTGGCCGGAACCACGCCCTCGGGCAACACCCGCACGAACGCCTCGCCGGCATAACGCCGCGACAGTTCGCCGCGCAGGTCCGCAACCGCCGCCCCGGCCGCGAGACGAACATAGATCGTGCTCAGGATGCCCCGGCTCATCGGCATCAGATGCGGCGTGAAGTTGACCACGACGGGCCGACCGGCCGCCGCGGAGAGGCCCTGCTCGATCTCCGGGGCGTGGCGGTGGCTGGCGATGCCGTAGGCGTGAATGCCACCGGCCACCTCGGTGTAAAGGTTGGCCTCCTTGGCGGCTCGCCCGGCGCCGCTTACCCCGGATTTGGCGTCGATGATGATGTCGTTGGCGTCGATCAGCCCGGCGCGCAGCAGCGGCACGAGCGGCAGTTGCGCCGAGGTCGGATAGCAGCCCGGATTGGCCACCAGCCGCGCCTTGCGGACCGCGTCGCGGGCCAGTTCGGTAAGGCCGTACACGGCCTCGCGCTGCAACGCCGGCGCCTTGTGCTCATGCCCGTACCACTGGGCATAGGTCGCGGTGTCGGCCAAGCGGAAGTCAGCCGACAGATCCACCACCTTGAGATGGGGCGGCAGGCCGGCGATGATCTCCTGCGTCGTCCCGTGGGGCAGGCCGCAGAACACCGCGTCGACATCGGCATAGTCCACCTGGTCGACGCCCACCATCGCCGGCAGGTCGAGCCCCGCCAGATGGGGAAACACCGTCCCCATGGTCTGGCCAACCTTGCGGTCGGCCGTCAGGGCGACGATGCGAAAGCCGCCGTGACCCGCCAGCAGGCGCACCAACTCCGCTCCCGTATAGCCGCTGGCTCCCAGAATGGCGGCCCGGATCTTGTTTTGGCTCATCGAACGACCTTTCCTGAAACGACAGAGGGCGCCCCGTGGGGCGCCCTCGTCATTCGAGCTAACCGCGACGGGAAACTTAGCGCTTGGAGAACTGGAAGCTACGTCGCGCCTTCGGCTTGCCGTACTTCTTGCGTTCGACGACGCGCGAGTCGCGGGTTAGGAACCCACCGGCCTTAAGCGGCGCGCGCAGATCCGGCTCATAGAAGGTGAGCGCGCGGCTGATGCCGTGGCGCACCGCCCCGGCCTGCCCCGACAGCCCGCCGCCGGTCACCGTGCACACCACGTCGTACTGGCGCACCCGGTTGGCGACCGCGAAGGGCTGGTTGATGACCATGCGCAGCACTGGACGGGCGAAATACTTCTCGACTTCGCGACCGTTGACGGTAATACGCCCGGTACCCGGCATGACCCACACGCGGGCAACCGCGTTCTTGCGCTTGCCGGTGGCATAGGAGCGGCCCTGTGCGTCGATCTTCGGTTCGCGCGCCGGCGCCGCGGCGACCGGGGCGACGACACTCTTCAGATCCGCGAGGCTCTTGAGATCCTCGGCCATGGATTACACGCTCCTCTTGTTCTTCGGGTTCATGGCGGCAACGTCCAGCGCTTCCGGCTGCTGCGCCTCATGCGGATGGGACGGGCCGGCATAGACGCGCAGGTTCTTCATCTGCTGGCGCCCCAGCGGTCCGCGGGTGATCATGCGCTCGACCGCCTTGACGATCACGCGCTCGGGGAAGCGGCCGCTGAGCTGCTGTCCGGCCGTACGGCCCTTGATGCCGCCGGGATGCCCGGTGTGCCAGTAGAAGACCTTGTCGCGGAGCTTGTTGCCGGTCAGGCGGACCTTCTCGGCGTTGACGACGATGACATTGTCGCCGCAATCCATGTGCGGCGTGTAGGTGGGCTTGTGCTTGCCGCGCAACCGCATCGAGACGATGCTGGCCAGCCGGCCGAGGACAAGGCCATCCGCGTCAATGACGATCCATTTCTTCTGGATGTCCGACGGCTTGGCGGAAAAGGTTTTCATGACACCTGCTACCGAAGCTCTCGGGGCGCTCTGCCCCTCGTTGAAGGAGGCGGAGTATGCCACAGGCGGCACTCAAGTCAACATCGTAAAATCGTTTTAAATCAATGCCTTTATGTCTGCGGTATCATTTTACCGCACCGGAAGGCCTACGGGAGCGGGGCTTTCGAGTGATCCCCTGCCGGGGGTACCGAATAGGTCCCCGTCACATGCGCCACCACATCGGCTTGGCCGTCGGAATACAGCAGCACTTCGCCGACAGCCAGACGCTTGCCCAGCTTGAGGATCCGCCCTTCCGCCAGCACGTCCGCAGGCGGCGGCTTGCGCAGGAAGTGAATGGTCAGATTGGTTGTTACGGCGAGTTCGACCCGACCGACCAGGCTGAGCACGACGGCATACATGGTGACGTCGGCCAGCCCCATCAGCGCCGGGCCGGCGATGGTGCCACCGGGGCGGACGAGCGCATCGTTGAAAGCCATCCGCATCACCGCCTCGCCCCTGCCGAGCCGTTCGGTCCTGATCCCGAACAGCGGCACCAGCGGCAATTCCGCGTCGATCAAGGCCTGGAATTCTTGGGCCGACATTTTCGGCATGCGCGTTCTCCCTGGAAATCCAGCGAAAGGTAGCCAACTACTTACGTTAACGTCAACGGAAGGGCCTTGCGGTCCGATAGCGCCTGGCCGCAAACTGCCGTGAGACGTTCGAGCAAGGGAGCGTTCATGTCCGCCATCCGTCACGACCCGACAACCGAGAGGGTGCTGCTCCGGGACGATCGGCAGGGCGTCACCACCCTGACGCTCAACCGCCCGCAAGCCCGCAACGCCTTGTCACGGGCGCTGATGACGGCGCTCAAGGCCGAGCTTGACGCCGTAGCGGTCGAGGATTCGGTAAAGGTGGTAGTCCTTGCCGCCAACGGCGCCGCTTTCTGCGCCGGACATGACCTTCGCGAGATGCGCGCCAACCCGGGGCGAGAGAACTACGAGGCGCTTTTCCGCCAGTGCAGCGAGATGATGACGACCATCGTCCGCTTGCCCAAGCCGGTGATCGCGAAGGTTCACGCGATGGCCACCGCCGCCGGCTGCCAATTGGTTGCGAGCTGCGATCTCGCATTCGCCGCCCAGGGCGCCATGTTCGCAACTCCCGGTGTGAACATCGGCCTGTTCTGCTCGACGCCGATGGTCGCCCTCAGCCGCGCCGTCGGCCGCAAGAAGGCCATGGAGATGCTGTTGACCGGGCGACCCATCGACGCCGAGGAGGCGACGCTCGCCGGTTTGATCAATCGCATGGTGCCTGCGGACGAACTCGATGCGGCCGTCGAAGACACCACGCGCCTGATCGCCGGGAAATCGCCGCTGGCACTGTCAATCGGCAAGGAAGCCTTTTACCGGCAGCTCGAGATGGGGCTGGACGACGCCTACGTTTATGCCAGCGAGGTGATGACCCGCAATATGCTGGCCCGCGACGCCGGCGAGGGCATTGATGCCTTCCTGGAAAAGCGCGAACCCGTCTGGTGCGGCTGCTGAGACCGACGAATGACCGAGCCAGGGGCGCTGACGGCCAAACGGTCGTCCTTCCAGGAGTGGCAAGAGCGGGTCGCCGGCACCAATATCTCGCCGACGACCCTGCTGGCGACCGACTATCTGAACCATTTCAACGAAATCATCATGATGCTCGGGATGGTTCCCGACATGCCCGAGTTGCTGGACGACTGCCGGGAATGGCAGCCGAAGGACTACTGCGCGCATTTTCGTGACAGTGGCTTCTCCGACCGCGATCTGGCCGTTGCCGCCTACGAGCACGTCCCGGACCGCTATCGCAAACCCTTCGAGGAAACCATTGCGCAGATGAATGCGGTGGTCGCCGCGGCCATCGACATCGTCGACGAGGCGATCGCGGGCGGCGACGCCGCCGTGATCGGCGAGAAGGCGCGAACCGCCGTCAACATCCTACAGCGCCTCCAGGACTACGCCTCGGCCATCATCCACGGCTCGCAGCACGCGATGAAACAAGAGGAGATCGACTCGCTCCTGCGCTGAGTTTCAACATCACCGCCACCCACGCCATGTTCATTCCGCACCTGTTCCTTTTTCTCTCGTTGCTTCTGCTGTCTGGCTGCGTTCCGGCCCCGCACGGCGGCTACTACCATCCTGCCACCACCCAGGAGGGTGCCGAGGTGCATCGCCGCAGTTGCGGCGGCAAGGTCGGGCCCGAGGATTCGCTGGTCATTCACCAGCGCGGGCTGACCATGCGCATCCGCTTCGAGCGGCAAGAGGGCGGCATCCGCGCCAACATCCCGATATCCGTTGCAGGCGGGGCGAAGCTGCGCGTCCTGCCCGGAGCCTTCGTGCTGGAGGATCTGGCGGGCGAAGGACGAGCGGCATTGCGGCCGCAGACCCTCATGGGCGCCATCAGGTCGGGGCCGATCGACGAACCGGTCGAGGGCCCGGCCTTGCGCTCGTTGCTACTGAGGGTTCCCGAATTTTCCCCGACGCGATTCCGCCTCACCTTCCCGCCGCTGGAGATCAACGGCCGGGTGGTCACCGTGGCGCCGGTCGATTTCGACTACCGCGCCGGAGAGGTGGGCATCTACCCGCTGAATTGCTGACCGGAATGGCGGCGGGGTTCGGCCGCGACTTGTCCTGGGCTGCCCGACGCGCCACAGTACCAAGCGTCGCCCATCTCAGGATTGATGCCGATGACCGCCGAGACAGCCTATAGCGACGCCTACCTTCGGGGCATCCTGGCCTCGGTCCGCACCATCGCCATGGTCGGCGCCAGCCCGAAGTGGAACCGGCCCAGCTACTTCGTGATGAAATACCTGCAGGAGAAAGGCTACCGGGTGATCCCCGTCAACCCGGGCGTGGCGGGCCAGGAGATCCTGGGCGAAACCGTCTACGCGGACCTCGAGGCGATACCGGTGCCGGTGGACATGGTGGACATCTTCCGCGGTTCCGACGCCGTGCCTCCGATCGTCGACGACGCCATCGCGATCGGGGCAAAGGTCGTTTGGATGCAGCTTGGCGTGCGCAACGACGCGGCGGCGGCAAAAGCCGAGGCGGCGGGCCTCAAGGTTGTGATGAACCGCTGCCCCAAGATCGAGTTCGGCCGCCTGGGCGGCGAGTTGGGATGGAGCGGGGTAAATTCCGGCATCATCTCCAACCAACCGAAGGAAGCGCCGACCCGGAAGCCCCAGAAGGCCAAACCGGCGAGTTGCGAGGACGATACGGCGACGGAGTATTCCTTCGCCACCAAGGCGGTGCATGCCGGCGCCTCCCCCGACCCCACCACCGGCGCACGCACGACGCCCATCTTCCAGACAACCTCGTACGTCTTTCGCGATGTCGACCAGGCGGCGTCGCTGTTCAACCTTCACACCTTCGGCTACCTGTACTCGCGCCTCACCAACCCCACGGTCTCGGTGCTCGAGGAGCGGCTGGCCTGCCTCGAGGGCGGGCGCGCCGCAGTGTGCGCCGCGTCGGGCCATGCCGCCCAGTTCCTCACCTTCTTCACGTTGCTCGAACCCGGCGACGAGTTCGTGGCTTCGCGCAACCTCTATGGCGGCTCCCTCACCCAGTTCGGACTCAGCTTCAAGAAACTGGGCTGGACCTGCCATTTCGTCGATCCGCGCGATCCCGCAAACTTCCGCCGCGCCCTCACTCCGCGCTGCAAGGCCATCTTCGTCGAGTTGCTGGCCAACCCCGGCGGCATCGTCGTCGACATCGAGCCGATCGCCGAAATCGCCCACGCCGCCGGCATTCCGCTGATCGTGGACAACACGATGGCCACCCCATATCTGTGCCGGCCGTTCGAATGGGGCGCCGACATCGTCGTCCATTCGACGACCAAGTTCCTCGACGGCCATGGGAATTCGATCGGCGGAGCGATCGTGGAATCGGGTCGATTCGACTGGGGCCAGAACGACAAGTTCCCGTCGATGACCCAGCCCGAGCCCGCGTATCACGGCCTCGTCTTTCACGAAACCTTCGGCGACTTCGGCTTCACGACGAAGGCCCGCGCCGTGGCCTTGCGGGACTTCGGCCCAGCCATGGCGCCGATGAACGCGTTCCTCACGCTCACCGGGATCGAAACCCTGCATCTGCGCATGGACCGCCACTGCGCCAACGCGCAGAAGGTCGCCGAATTCCTGGCCGACCATCCGGCTGTGGACTGGGTGTCCTACGCCGGACTCCCCGACAGCCCCTATCATTCACTGGCGAAGAAATACCTGCCCAAAGGAGCCGGCAGCGTCTTCACCTTCGGCGTGAAGGGCGGCTTTCAAGCCGGTGTAAAGGTTGTGGAAAACGTCCGCCTGCTGTCGCACCTTGCCAATATCGGCGATACCCGCAGCCTCATCATCCATCCCGCCTCCACCACGCACCGCCAACTCACCGAGCCGCAGCAGGAGGCGGCAGGCGCCGGTCCCGACGTCGTGCGGCTTTCGATCGGGATCGAGGACGTCGGCGACATAGTCCGCGACCTCGACCGCGCCCTGAGGGCCAGCCAATCGTGACGATCGAATAGTGCAGTGCGGCGCCAGGTCTTTTTCGCCCCTTCCTTGACCAGGATCAAATCGATTGTTGAGTTTTTCGCTAAACTAAAGAGGTAGGGTAGCGAGGAAAAAGGTTTCACGCCTATGGCGTCCGAACTGCGAATGGCCTCCGCCGAGATATTGGCTGGCGCGGTCCGCGCGCATCTGGCGCTGGGGAAACTCTCCGAACTGGCCGAGGACGTACGCATTCTCTCGTTGAATGCCGAACTTGCCGCCGGGCGAGCCGGGGAACAGGGACGGTCGATCCGGGTGCTGACCTTGGCTACCCGCGAACTGGTTCGCCAACTTACCGCGATTGCGGATGGCATCGCCACCTTGAAAACCGCCGCCTACGCGGCGAGCGCCGGCGCCCTCAGGACCGATCTTCGTTTGCGGATCATCGAACGGGCGCGTCCGCACACCGCTGGTTCGGCGCTTCCCAAGTTGGAGGCCGGGGCCAGCCGTCTTGCCGCATCGGTTGTCACCGACCTGCTGTCCGCGGCCGGTTGCGTCGAGGGAATGGACAAACAGACCCAGCGGCTTTCGGCCACCGCCATGCACGCCGGCACCATCGCCACCAACATCGCCGTCGAGGCGGCCGGCGCCGGTGCGCATGGGCAGGAATTCCTGGTCGTGTCGCGAACGATGCGGCGGTATGCCGGCGAGTTGCGGCGTATGGCCGAAGAGGCGCGCGGGGCCCTTGCCCGCGCGCGCCCCGCCGTCGACGCCCTGGGTCACGTGGCTTTTGCCCACCATACGAGGGGAGTTGCCTGATGCTTTGCCAGACCATCTATCGCGAAGGCGATCACCGCTGGCTGGCCTTTGGCCAGGACCCCGATCGGCCCGACAACATCGTCGACACCAATCAGTATGTCGTCGAGGCTGGTGGCGACGCGGTGCTTATCGACCCTGGTGGCATCGAGATTTTTCCCGCCATGCTCGGCGCGCTGAGCGCAAAGCTTCCCATCGATTCCATCCGCCATATCATGCTGTCGCACCAGGATCCGGACATCGGCTCGTCGCTGCCGCTTTGGCGGGAGGTCTGCCGCGACGACGTCCAGATTCATATTTCATGGCTCTGGACGAGTTTCGTTTCCCATTTCGATGGCGAGGCGACACTGACCCCAGTACCCGACCCCGGCGGCGAAATCAGGCTGTCGAAGACCCTCAGCCTGGAGATCGTGCCGGCACACTTCCTCCACTCGCCCGGCAACTTCCATTTGTTCGACCCCCGCGCCGGCATCCTGTTCAGCGCCGACGTGGCGGCTTCACTGGTGCCACGTGGCGTGCGCGGTGGCCTGTTCGTCGAGGATTTCAGCGCGCATATCCCTTACATGGAGCCCTGGCACCGGCGCGCCATGGGGTCCGAGCGCGCTCGCGACGCCTGGCTGTCGCGGGTGGCGCGCCTCGACATCCGCATCCTCGCCCCGCAGCACGGGTTGCTGCTCCGCGGAGACGACGTGAAGCGGTTCTATGACTGGTTCGGCACGCTCAGGATCGGGGAAGGTATCGAAGCCGTCCGACAGGAATGAACGGCCTACTCCGCCGGAGCGGTCGCCGGCTTCCCCTCGGCGGCGCTCTCGGCCGGCAGGAACATTCCGGCGGCGGCCACGATCGCGGCCATCCCGGCCAGCATCACGAACAGCCAATAAAGTCCGCCGGTGGCGCCGTGAATGACGGATACGAGCGGCACCCCGAGGCCGCTGACGCCGAAACTCAGCACGAACTTCATGCCGAATGCGGTGCCCCGCCATTTTGCCGGCGCGTAGCGCGCCAAGAGCACGTTTTCGGCCGGTATGCCGGCCATGTTGAAGGACACCATCATCACAGCCACCAAGACCAGCGGCAATCCCGACAGTGACGCCGCCAGCAGCAGCAGCGGAATCTGCGCGATATAGGCCCCGACATAGACCAGCTTGAGCGGATACCGGTCCGCGAGATGACCGGAGAGAACCTGCGACAGGCCCGCGATCAGGTAAACCGTCATCACCGCGCCGCCCACGCCGAAAACGCCGATATCGTCCAGCCGCGCCTCGAACAGCTTGGGAAGTGCCGGCTGGGTCGCCTGATAGACCAGGCCGCCGCACAGCATGGTTACGGAAAGGATGATCCCGGCGCGCAGGGCGTCGGCACGCGAGGCCGGCGGCTGCGGCTGGTGATCCGTCTTCACCTCGACGACCATGCCCCGCGCCAGCAGCACGAGGAACGCCGCGCCGGTGACCAGCACCACCGCGCCAGGGATGACAAAGGCCGACCGCCAACCCAGCGTCTCGATCAGAACGCCCGCGGTGACGCCGGCGACTGCGGGGCCCAGGCCTCCGAACACGCCGTTGACCCCCAGCGCCTTGCCGCGATTGACGGCGCTGCGCACCAGCCAAGCGATTCCGACCGGGTGGTAGATCGAGCCGAACAAACCGAGCAGCGTTAGCGCCACCGCCATCTGCACGGGGCTCGATGCAAGGCCCACCAGCACCGCCGAGGCCCCCAGGCCGAGGAAGTACACGGCCATCATGCCGACGGTGCTCCACCGGTCGCCGAGCCAGCCGGCGAGCGGCGCGGCAAGGCCGAACAGCAGCTTGCCGCCGATGATCAGCGCCAGCGTCTCTTCGTAGGGCAGCCCCAACTCCCCCGGGAGCACCAGGGCCACGATGTAGAAGATCGGCTCGAACAGGTGCGCATAGGCGTGCCCGATCGACGAGAAGGCCAGCGAATAGCGATTGGAGGCCGTGGACATCGGGGCTGCTCGATTGGAGATGCCGGTGAAACGCCGCCGCGTCGGGTTCGTTCCCGGATAATGCCGCCCGCCGCGCGCTGGGCGCAAGTGGTATTACCGCATGCGGCCCGACGCCGTCCCGGCGAGTGCCCAGGCGTTCTCAGACGTTCAGCAACAGGTACTCGCGTTCCCAACTGCTGACGACGCGCTGGTAGGCGTCCCACTCCGCCTGCTTAACGGCAGTCAGAACCTCGACGAAGTCCTCGCCCAGTATCTCGCGAAGCGGGCGGGCGGCGGAGAACTTGGCGAGGGCGTCGGGAAGATGCCTTGGCAGCGAGTGCGCCCGGGTGTAGGCGCTGCCGTCGATGGGTTTGCCGGGATCGATTTTCTCCTGCATTCCCAGCCACCCGCATGCCAGCGACCCGGCGATGGCAAGATAGGGATTGGCGTCGGCCCCAGCCAGCCGGTTCTCGATGCGGCGTCCCGCCGAATCCGAAACCGGCACGCGCAAGCCCACCGTCCGATTGTCCCGCCCCCAATGAACGTTGATGGGCGCGTCGTAGTCGGGAACCAGCCGCCGGTAGGAATTGACGTTGGGGGCGAACAACAGCATCGCCGACGGCAGATACTTCCGCAGGCCGCCGATGAACCAACGGAACAGTTCGGTGTCCTCCCCCGCCTCGGTGGCGAACAGATTCCGGCCGCTGGCGGCGTCAAGCAGGTTCTGATGAAGGTGCATGGCGCTTCCGGGCTCGTTCTGCATCGGCTTGGCCATGAAGGTGGCATACACCTGATGCCGCAGCGCCGCCTGACGCATCGTGCGCTTGAACATGAACACCTGGTCGGCCAATGCCAGGGGCTCGCCATGATTGAAGTTGATTTCCATCTGCGCCGCCCCGGCCTCGTGGCTCAGGGTGTCGATGTCGATGGCCTGGGCCTCGCAGAAATCATAGACATCCTCGAACAGCGGGTCGAACTCGTTGACCGCGTCGATGCCGTAGGACTGCCGCCCGATCTCCGGCCGCCCCGACCGCCCGATGGGCGGTTCCAGCGGATAGTCGGGGTCGGAACTCACTTTGACGAGAAAGAACTCCAACTCAGGGGCGACGACCGGATTCCATCCCCTGTGGTGATAGAGACCGAGCACGCGCCGGAGCACCTCCCTGGGTGAAATCCGCACCGGCGAGCCGTCGGCGTAGACGCAGTCGTTGATCACCATGGCGGTCGGCTCCTCGTACCACGGCACGACGCGGATGGTGTCGGGATCCGGCCGCAGGTAGATGTCGCCGTTGGCCTCGCCGGTGACGTCCTCCTCCGGGTAGTCTCCGGTGACCGTCTGCACGAAGATGCTTTCCGGAAGCCGGAGGCCACGATCGGAATGGCTTGCGGCGAATTTCTGGGCCGGCAGTATTTTTCCGCGCGCGATCCCCGAGATATCGGGAACCAGGCACTCGACCTCGGTTATTCCGCGGTCCCGAATCCATTTCACCAAATCGGTCATTCAGGTTCACCCTGTGCGAAGGCGCGGCTCAGCTAGTATAAACAAGTCCTCGAAGCAAGCACGATCCCGAGTCGCCGTTGACGCATCTCCGCGATCGCTCCTTTTACGAAGCCATTGCCCCGCGGGAACCGCTGCGCCGGATCCTCGCCCGTGACGTGGACTGCGACGTGTGCGTGGTCGGCGGGGGCTACACCGGGCTTTCGGCTGCGCTCCACCTCGCCGAACAAGGGCGCGAAGTGGTCGTCCTCGAGGCGCAGCGGATCGGGGCCGGCGCGTCAGGCCGCAATGGCGGCCAGATCGTGACCGGGTTCTCCGTGAACCTGACGACGATCGCGCGAAACCTGGGCGTTTCGAAGGCGCGCATGCTGTGGGACCTGGCCGAGGGCTCGAAGAGCCTCCTTATCGACACCATCGAGCGCCATGGAATCGCGTGCGAGATGGTGCGGGGATATTTCTTCGCCGCCGTCAAACCGCGCCATATGAACGAACTCTCGGAGGAACTGGCGGCTTGGGAGGCGTTCGGTTACCGCCATGCGCGCATGGTCACACGCGAGGCCTTGCCTGCAATCGTCGCCTCTCCCGTCTATGTCGGCGGAATGTTCGACGCCGGCGGCGGGCACCTGAATCCCCTGTCCTACGCTCGCGGACTCGCGCGCGCGGCGGAAGCGCGTGGCGCCACCATCTTCGAACAAACCCCGGTCCTTGCTCTGAAGCGCGGGCCCCGGCCCGTGCTCAACGCGCAGGGGGGAAGCGTGCGGGCTAATCAAGTGTTGATGTGCGCCCCCTACCTCGAGGGATTCTTGCCCGAGGCGCGGGGAATGGTGGTGCCGGTCACGACGCACATGCTCGCAACCGAACCTCTTGGAGCCGCACGCGCCCGCGAGCTTCTGCCCGGAAACGCGGCGGTCAGCGACTGCAACGCGGTGCTCGACTATTTCAGGCTCTCGGCCGATCACCGCCTCCTTTTCGGCGGCGGCGCCAGCTACTGGCGGACCGAGGCTTCGCCTTCGCTCGTCCTCATGCGCCGGCTGCGCAGGGTCTTCCCTCAACTCACCGACGTGGCGTGCGAGTGGGTCTGGGGCGGACAGGTCGCAATTACGACGAGCCGCCTTCCCTTCGCGGGCCAGGTGGAGGAGAACATCTGGTTTGCGACGGGATTTTCCGGCCAGGGGGTAACCCTCACCGGCCTCGTCGGCAAGCTCATGGCCGAGGCAGCCAGCGGCGATTCGAGAGGGTTGGAAAACCTTGCCGGGTTGAGACATCGCCGCTTCCCGGGTGGCGCCCTGCGTACACCCCTGCTTGCGCTTGCCATGGCCTGGTACAGGTTGCGCGACGCCCTGTGATCGCTCAGGCGAGTTTGAACGGACGCCCGTCCTCGCGGCGAACCAGCACGACGAGCGACCTGCCCTGCAAGGGAAAGGCTTCGCCGGCCTTCGTCACTCCTCCGGCTCCGCCGTTTTCCGCGGCCGTGTCGATCACCGCCTCCCAATCACCGCCTTCGGGCGGCAGCACGAACGGGACCTCCTCGTGATGGGCGTTGAGCAGGATGAGAAAAGCGCGGTCGAGTTCCCGCACTCCGGCCGGCGTCGTGAAATAGTAGTCCCCGGTATCGCCAGTAAGCAGCATCCCCAGGGTTCTGGCCTCGCCGTAGTTCCAGTCCTCGTCGGCGTTTTCGCGTCCTGCCGGCGCCAGCCAAACGATGTCAGGACGCCCCTCGCCCTCGGCGACCCGTCCCCGGAAAAATCTGCCCCGGTGAAACACGGGATGCCTTAGCCGAAGCGCCGAAAGTCGCTGCACGAATCGCAGGAACGAAGTGTCCGGCTGGGTCCAATCGATCCAGCTTATCTCGTTGTCCTGGCAATAGACGTTGTTGTTGCCGCCCTGGCCGTTGCCGATTTCATCGCCGGCGAGGAGCATGGGGACCCCCTGCGACAGCAGCAGCGTCGCCATGATGTTGCGCCGTTGCCGCTCGCGTAGCTCCAACACGCCCGGATCGTCCGTGGCTCCTTCGACGCCGCAGTTCCAGCTGTCGTTCTCATTGATGCCGTCCCGGTTGTCCTCGAGATTGGCCTCGTTGTGCTTGTCGTTGTAGCTGACCAGATCGGCGAGCGTGAACCCGTCGTGGGCGGTCACGAAGTTGATGCTGGCCCAGGGGCGACGCCCGCGATGGCCGAACAGGTCGCTGGATCCCGTCATGCGCGAGGCCAGGTTGGGCACCTGCCCGGCATCTCCCTTCCAGAAGCGGCGGACGGTATCGCGGTACTTCCCGTTCCACTCCGACCAGCCCGGGGGATACCCCCCGACCTGGTAGCCGCCGTGACCGAGGTCCCATGGTTCTGCGATGAGCTTGACCGAAGAGAGCACGGGATCCTGGCGTATGGCGTCGAAGAATGCCGCGCCGGGATCGTAGATAAACCCTTCCCGCGCCAGCGATGAGGTGAGATCGAAGCGGAAGCCGTCGACGTGCATCTCGCTGACCCAATAGCGCAGGCTGTCGAGCACGAGTTGGAGGACGCGCGGATGGCCCACATCGAGGGTGTTTCCGCAACCCGTGGAATCCCAGTAGTAACGCGGGTCGTCGGGAACCAGCTTGTAATACGATGCGTTGTCGATCCCCCGGAAAGAGAGGGTCGGCCCAAGGTGATTCCCTTCGGCCGTATGGTTGTAGACCACGTCGAGCATCACCTCGATGCCGGCGTCGTGGAAGCGGCGCACCATGGCCTTGAACTCTCCGATACGGCCCGTCGCCATGTAACGGGGATCGAGGGCGAAGAAGCCGATCGTGTTGTAGCCCCAATAATTCCGAAGTCCCTTCTGCACGAGAACGCGGTCGTCGACGAAGGCGTGCACGGGCAGCAGCTCGATCGCCGTAATTCCGAGATTCTTCAAATGGTCCGTCATGGTCGGCCAGGCGAGGCCGGCGAAGGTTCCCCGGTATTGCGGCGGCACTTCGGGATGCGCCTTGGTCATGCCGCGTACGTGAGCCTCGTACAGAATCGATCGGTTCCACGGCACCTGCGGCCGCCGTTCGTCGCCCCAGGTGAACGCGGTGTCGACCACTTGGCCCTTTGGCATGCCACGCGCATTGTCGCGCCGGTCGAACGATAGGTCCTCGCGACCGTGGCCGATCCGGTACCCGAAATGAGCGTCTGACCACAGCAATTGCCCTACGATCGACTTGGCGTAGGGATCCAGCAGCAGCTTGTGGTGATTGAAGCGATGGCCGCGCCTGGGGTCGTACGGCCCATACACCCTGTAACCGTAGAGCTGGCCGGGCCCCAGGTCGGGTAGATATCCGTGCCAGACCTCGTCGGTGTATTCCGGGAGGGCGACGCGCTCCAACTCCCGCTGGCCGGATGGATCGAAGAGACAAAGCTCGACCCGCTCGGCGTGCGCGGAGAAGAGGGCGAAATTTACGCCGCCCCCGTCCCAGGTTGCGCCAAGGACATTCGGGCTGCCGGGCCAGACGCGGGCGCGGGCGATTTGCATGTTGGCTAGGTGGGAAGCCCGGCCGCGTAAGTGGATTTGGCAGACGAGATAGGGGGCGCGCGAAAAAGGTTACGTGCCCATCAGATGCAGAAGCAGCGTGCGGGTGTGCTGGGCGATACGGTGCTCGAACACATAGAGCCCCTGCCAGGTACCGAGACCGAGCGACCGCTCGAGGACGGGGACCGATACCTGCGTGGCCGTAAGCGCCGCCCGAATATGCGCCGGCATGTCGTCCGGGCCCTCCATGCTATGACGATAGAGGCCCGCCTCCTCGGGGACGACACGATCGAAAAAGGATTGAAGGTCGCGCAGGACATCCGGATCGGCATTCTCCTGGATTACGAGCGACGCCGAGGTGTGCCGGATGAACACGGTCAGCAGCCCGTCCGAAATGTCCTGCGCAGCTACCCACTCCGCAACCCGGGAGGTGATATCGTACGGCCCCTGTCCCGAGGTATGCACGACCAGTCGCCCCATGGCCTGCTTCATGCGGCCCTCCACTCCCGCAGCACGTCCTCGGCCGTCCTCTCCCTCAGAGGCAGCCGACGCTGCGGCTCTCGTCCGTTCATGTGGCAAGCGAACAAGATCTCGTAAACACCTGTGTTCATTTCATGTACCAAGCCTCGCCCCGCCACCTGCGGGTGCGACGGCACCTCGGCCGGCTCCCGCACCGGCTCGAAGCAGCAATCCACTCCCGCCAGGACGGATCGCCACTCGGCATCGGTCCGAGTGGCAATCAGTGTCTCCACCTCGGCGATCAGGCGGGTTTGCGGCAACGGATCGGCGTGCCGTGGCGCCAGATCGGGACGACCGGCGGCAGCGCAGAAGTTGCGCCAGAATTTTTCTTCGAGAGCGCCGAGCGCCACGAACCTGCCGTCGGCAGTACGATAGACACGATAGAACGCGGCCCCGCCGTTGAGGATGCCCTGGTTCCGCAGCAATCCACCACCGCTACGCGCCAGCGTCGTGTACTGCCAGGCCAGCGCGGCCTCCGCCAAGCTGACGTCCAGATAACTTCCTTTCCCGGTCCGCTGCCGCAGCATGAGGGCGGCCAGGATCGAAACCACCGCCTGCATCGCTCCGGCATGGTCGGCGACCGGGGGAAAGGGCACGACGGGATGCTCGTCGGTGCCGGTCACATGCAGGCTTCCCGTGCTCGCCAGATAGGTGATGTCGTGGCCCGCCGCCAGCCGGTAAGGGCCAGTCTGCCCGAAACCGGACAGCGCGCAGTGGACGAGAGCCGGATTGAGGTTTTCAAACCGCGCCCGGTCGAAGCCGAGCCGGTCCAGTGTTCCCGGTCGGTAGGATTCCAGCAGCACGTCGGCTGCGGAAACGAGTTCGGCAAAGGTCCGTGCGCCCGATGGCGTCTTGAGATCGAGCTTGAGCACGGTCTTCCCGCCGTTCACGAGCTTGTAGTACGCGGCGATCCCGTCGGGGTCCACCGGTCCGAAGCTCCTCATCGGATCGCCGGCCGGCGGCTCCAATTTGACCACCTCCGCGCCCAGATCGGCGAGCATGAGCGTGGCGAACGGCCCGGGTATGTATTGGCTGAGGTCCAAGACCCTTACGCCGGACAAACATTCCCGCAGCATCCCTCCCCCCTTTCAAAGAACAAGGGCACCGGCCATTGGCCGATGCCCTCGTTCCCCTGCGACGGCCGATCTCAGTCGACCATTTCCGGTATCCGGTCGCCGTCGGCCTTGCGGCTGCCCTCGACGAAATCGAAGGTAAGCGCGCCGTCCTTCACCGCCACCTTGACGATCCCGCCCTTGGCCAACCGCCCGAAAAGCAGCTCCTCGGCCAGCGGCTTCTTGATGTGCTCCTGGATCACGCGGCCGAGAGGCCGCGCGCCGAAGTGGCGATCGTAGCCCTTGCGGGCCAGCCACGACCGGGCCTCGTCGGTCAGCTCGATGGCCACGTCGCGGTCGCCCAATTGAGTCTCGAGTTCCATGATGAACTTGTCGACGACGCGCGCCACGATCTCCGGCGTCAGGCTGGCGAACGGAATCGTGGCATCGAGGCGATTGCGGAACTCGGG
The DNA here is from genome assembly GCA_019455065.1 of Rhodospirillales bacterium. Classification (GTDB taxonomy): domain Bacteria; phylum Pseudomonadota; class Alphaproteobacteria; order Rhodospirillales; family Magnetospirillaceae; genus JACFNC01. The sequence continues at coordinate 243,970 of JACFNC010000003.1, read as the reverse complement.
CGTGAACATGCGCTGGATCGCTTCCTGATCGTCGCCCTCGCGTTCTTCACGCTCGAACCCGATGGCCGCGCGCGCCAGATCGGCCGCGCCGGCGTTCGTCGTCATGATGAGGATGACGTTCCGGAAGTCCACGTTCTTCCCGTTGTGGTCGGTCAGCCGCCCGTGGTCCATGACCTGGAGGAGGATGTTGAACAGATCGGGATGGGCCTTTTCGATCTCGTCCAGGAGCAATACCGCGTGCGGGTGCTGGTCGATGGCGTCGGTGAGCAGCCCGCCCTGGTCGAATCCCACATAGCCCGGCGGCGCGCCGATCAGGCGCGATACCGAGTGGCGTTCCATGTATTCCGACATGTCGAAGCGGATCAGTTCGATCCCCATGATCTTGGCGAGCTGCCGAGCGACCTCGGTCTTGCCGACGCCCGTGGGACCCGAGAAGAGGTAGCTGCCGATAGGTTTCTCCGGTTCCCGCAGCCCCGCCCGCGCCAGCTTGATGGCGCTGGCCAGGGCTTCGATGGCTCGATCCTGCCCGAAGACCAGCGTCTTGAGGTCGCGCTCCAGGGTGCGCAAAGCCTCCATGTCGTTGACCGATACGCTCTTGGGCGGAATACGCGCGATCTTGGCGACAATCTCCTCGACGTCGCGCACGGTGACCGTCTTCCGCCGCTTGCTCTCGGGCAGCAGCATGCGCGCCGCGCCGACCTCGTCGATCACGTCGATGGCCTTGTCGGGCAGCTTGCGGTCCGAGATGTAGCGGGCCGACAGCTCCACCGAGGCGCGAATGGCTTCGGTGGTGTAACGAACCCGGTGATGCGCCTCGTAATACGGCTTCAGGCCGTGCAGAATCTTGACCGTATCCTCGACCGAGGGTTCGTTGACATCGATCTTCTGGAAGCGCCGCACCAGGGCGCGATCCTTCTCGAAATAGTTTCGATATTCCTTGTACGTCGTCGATCCGATGCAGCGCAGGTTACCGGCCGCCAGGGCCGGCTTGAGCAGGTTGGATGCGTCCATCGAGCCGCCGCTGGTGGCGCCGGCGCCGATCACCGTGTGGATCTCGTCAATGAACAGGACGGCGCCGTCATAGGCCTCGAGTTCGCCGACCACCGCCTTCAACCGTTCTTCGAAATCGCCGCGGTAGCGCGTGCCGGCGAGGAGCGAGCCCATGTCGAGCGAGAAGATGGTGGCGTTTTTCAGCACGTCGGGCACTTCGCCCTGCACGATGCGGCGTGCCAAACCCTCGGCGATGGCCGTCTTGCCGACGCCCGGCTCGCCGACGTAGAGGGGATTGTTCTTGGCTCGTCGGCACAGAATCTGGATCGTCCGCTCGATCTCCATCTCGCGGCCGATAAGGGGGTCGATCTTGCCCTGCGCCGCCTTGCGGTTCAGGTTCACACAATAGGCGTTCAACGCCTCCTGACCCTTTTTCACCACTTTCTCCGCCTGCGCTTCATCGTCGGCGCCATGAACGGTTCGGCTTTGACCGCGGCCAGGCGCCTTGGCAATCCCGTGGGAGATGTAGTTGACGGCATCGAGGCGCGTCATGTCCTGGAGCTGCAGGAAATAGACGGCGTGCGATTCCCTTTCCGAGAACAGGGCGACCACGACGTTGGCGCCGGTCACCTCTTCACGCCCGGAGGACTGGACGTGAATCGCGGCCCGCTGGACGACGCGCTGGAAACCCGCCGTCGGCTTGGGATCGGTAACCCGGGTGGTCACCAGATCGCTGAGCGCGGTGTCGACGAACTCCGTGAGGTCTCGGCGCAGCCGGTCCATGTCGACGTTACAGGCGCGCAGGACGGAAGTGGCGTCCTGGTCCTCGGTCAGGGCCAGCAGCAGGTGCTCGAGCGTCGCGTACTCGTGGCGCCGCTCCGTCGCGAGGGCCAACGCTCTGTGCAGGCTGTGCTCAAGGTTCCGAGAGAGCATGGGGGCTCTATTCCTTTTCGATGGTGCATTGCAGAGGGTGTTGGTTCTGCCGGGCCAAGTCCATGACTTGCGTCACCTTCGTTTCCGCCACTTCATATGTGAAAACGCCGCACACCCCGACACCCCGCTTATGCACATGAAGCATGATGCGCGTGGCCTCTTCGCGATTCTTGTTAAAAAAGCGTTCGAGGACATGCACGACGAACTCCATGGGAGTGTAATCGTCATTCAACATCAACACCTTGTACATCGACGGCTTCTTGGTTTTCGGCCGCGTCTTGATGACAACGCCGGTGTTAGGCGCGCCGCCGTTGCGTTTATCGTTTCCCTGGTCGCTCATTCGCTGCTTCTGCTAGGTCGGTCTATGGGCTGTCGGAACGTGGTTTATAATATTGGGTTCGGCAAGGTGCGGAAAAGCCCCCTGTAAGCCAGATTGACGCTGCAAAAAGGTCAGCCCCGCAAAAGGAAAGCCCGGCAGAATCACTCTCCGCCGGGCCTAACGAAAAAACCTCGGAAGGTGTCAGGCGGCGGGCTTCACCCATCTCGACATGACCGCAGAGACGCTTCCGGAGATAGGCGCAAAAGCCTCCTCGGCAACCTTTGTACCCATTTCGGAGAGTTTCGACCCCTCCCTGACGAACCTGTCAAGGCCGCCCTGCACCAACCTTGCCTGGCAATCGATGACGTCGCGCAACGACTTGGCACCGCTCAGCGCTTGGGTCGCCGACAAACTATCCTCAATCGTTTCCTGAGCGAGCGCAATCAGCCGCAGGTTGGTGTCCCTCCACCCCTCGGCGACCGCCGTTCCGACCCGCAGGACCGCCTCAACCGCATCCTGGTTGAACCGCACCGCCTCTTGATAACCCGGGAGCGAAGCCGGACCACCCCCGCCCGCCGCCTCTCCATTGTTTGGGGCGGTGGACTTCGGGGCCGGCTTTCGGCCCGCGGCGCCCCCTCTCTTCGACTTGGTCGTGCCCATGCTTTGGTCCTTCTCGGCTCAACTCGGAACATGCTGCATTGCAGCACGCCCACCATGCCACGCCTTACAAATCCACGTCAACAACTTTGCTGCACTGCGATATCGGTATCGGCCGAGCGGCTCCGGCGAGGCGCACCTCGCCCGGAACGCTTTCCTTGACCATTCAGAAGTTTCCCCCAGCAACCAACCGACGCGATATAGAAAACGCGTCATTCTACGTAACCGAGTATTGCCTTAATGCCGCCGTGTTCGGCCACATTTTCTTCATTCTCCCTCTTCTCAAACTAACGTTCCTAAGGTTAATCTGGGCTCGCGGCGCAGGGGAGCAGGGCAATTGGTCGCAATCAATGAAGGCGAAACGAGCTTCTTAAAAAACGGTTAATTTTAGTGACGGGGGGATTAAGGCTGTTATGCCGAAGGCTATAATGATTTCTGCGATAATCGACGGCTCTTCGTTTTCTCGCCGATCATTTTCGATTTTTCACATTCTTGCCGTATTCCTTCTCGGGTTGCTCTTCGCGGTCACCGGAACGGCCGAAGCGGCCAACAACAACGCCAAGTTCGCGTCCATCCTCGTCGACGCCGCCTCCGGCGAGGTATTGCAGGCGACCGCGCCGGACAAGCAACTCTACCCGGCATCACTTACCAAGATGATGACGCTGTTCATCATTTTCGACGAATTGGATCGTGGCGCCCTTCGCCTCGACCAGCGCCTGAAGGTATCCCGAAAGGCAGCGGCACAGACCCCTTCGAAACTGGGCTTGCTGCCCGGCCAGACAATCACGGTCGAGGATTTGATCCTTGGCCTCGTCACGAAATCCGCAAATGACGCGGCGGTCGTCGCTGCCGAGTCGATTGGCGGCAGCGAAGCACAGTTCGCAACCATGATGACAAATCGGGCGCGGGCCCTTGGCATGTCGCGCACCACCTTCCGCAATGCTTCCGGGCTGCCCAACAGGGGGCAAGTCAGCACCGCCCGCGACATGGCCACGCTGGCGCGAATGCTCATCCGCAAGCACGGGCGCTACTACACCTATTTCTCCACGCGAACCTTCACGTTTGGCGAACAGACCATTCACTCTCACAATCGCCTGCTCGCCCGATACGAGGGGGCGGATGGGATCAAGACCGGGTATATCGGTGCATCGGGCTTCAATCTTGTCGCCTCGGCCAAGCGCGACGGGCGGCGCCTGATCGGCGTGGTGTTCGGGGGGCGGTCCGCCAAGGCGCGCGACCGCCATATGGTCGAGATGCTGGATGCGGGATTCGAGCGCTTGGCCGGCAAACCCGCCGTGATCCGCACCGCGTCTGCCGAAGACACGGCCGAGGATGAGGGTTACGACGTCAGCGGTATCGTCGGCAGCGGCGATGCCGAGGATGCCTCGTGGGGCATCCAGGTCGGCGCGTTCGGCCAGGCCAAGGCGGCGAACAAGGCCATCGAAGGGGCTGCGGCCTCGCTGGGCGCGCTCGTCGCCGGCGCCGAGGGCACCGTCGTTCCCCTGCCCTCGGGAAACCGCACACTGTACCGTGCACGGTTGGCGGGGCTGTCCGAGGACGGAGCGCGCGAAGCCTGCCGACGCCTGACGGTTCGCAAAGGTAGCTGCAGCGTCGTCGCCCCGGACGAAGGGAGTCAGCGGGACATCACCCGGCGATAAACCGGGCGATCCCGTAGGGCCGGCCCCAGAGCCGTTTGGGTTCGCTCGTCGCCACAAGAGCCGGCATGCCGCTTGCCGTGCGCCGCAAGGTCGCTTGCGTCCCGTAGCGGTCCATCAGGTAGGCGGCGCGTCGCAGGAAGGTCCGCTTATGCCGGCGCTGCCAGGCCGCCAGGTTCCATTCCTGGTTTCCCGGGCGCACGCGGTGGTCTCCCAGAAACACCCCGGCCCGCCGCACCCCGTCGCCGGTGTGCACCCCAAGGGGCAATAGATGGTACTCCGCCCCTTCGAAAATCATGAGCCTCTGGACCGCCGCGGCATCGAGATCGTGCACCAGCACTCCATTCACCGTGCCCAAGGAATGCGCAAGGAGCATGGGGTAGGTCCGCCCGGCCACGACCACCCTGCGGAATCCCTTGACGAATGCCGGTGCGAACTGGTCGCCGGCCAACCGATGACCGAGCACGACAGCGGAAACGTCCGGGTCCATGAGCGTGCCATAGAAGAACAATTGCATCGCAGCGGAACCCCCTGCCCGCCGACGTTCAGCATTGCGCGCCCGCGCGGGTGGCTAGGACGGCAGTTGGAGTCCGCTGGCCCGTAGTTGGGCACCCAACTCCTCTCGCAGCGCTCGCAACCCGGCCGCGTCGCGGGCTTCGGCGCGCGCCACGAGCACCGCCTGCGTGTTTGACGCCCGCAGCAGCCACCATCCGGCTGGCGTCGACACCCGCACCCCGTCGATGTCCGACACGCGGGCCCCGCTGTCGCGCAGGCGTGCCTTGACCTCGTCGATAACCGCGAACTTTCGCTCATCCGGGCAGGGGAAACGCATCTCCGGCGTGTTGACCATGTGGGGCATCGCGTCATAGCGCGCCGCCAATGTCGTCATGGTCCACCCGGCGACGATTCCGAGCAGCCGCACGGCGGCGTAGAGGGCGTCGTCGAAGCCGTAATAGCGGTCGGCAAAAAATATGTGTCCGCTCATCTCTCCGGCCAGCGGCGAGCCGGTCTCGGCCATCTTGGTCTTGATCAGCGAGTGACCGGTGCGCCACATCAGCGGATTGCCGCCCATGCGCGCAATCTCGTCGAAAAGGACTTGGCTGGCCTTCACGTCGGCGATGATCGTCGCACCGGGGTGCTTTTCGAGCACGTTCTCGGAGTACAGGATCATGAGCTGGTCGCCCCACAGGATGCGCCCAAGCCCGTCCACCACTCCGATCCGGTCGCCGTCGCCGTCGAAAGCGATACCAAGGTCGGCTCCTTCGGCCAACACCGTGTCCTGCAATTGGTGGAGGTTCTCGGGCTCCGTGGGATCCGGATGATGGGCGGGAAAGGTGCCGTCGATGGTGGCGTTCAACGCGACATGCCGCCCGGGGAGCCGCTTGATGAGCTGGCTCATGACCTCACCGGTGGCGCCATTGCCGGCGTCCCACACCACGGTAAGCTCCCTCTGTCCGCTGTAGTCGCGAAGCAGCCGCTCCACGTACTCCCCCATTACCGGCGCATCGACGATCATGCCCTTGCCGGAGGCGAACGCGCCGCTGGCCGCGACGTCGCCCAGCCGCTTGATGTCGTGTCCGTAGAACGAGCGGCCGCCGAGCATCATTTTGAAGCCGTTGTGGCTGGGCGGGTTATGCGAGCCCGTGATCATCAGGCCGCCGTCGGCCTCCAGGACCTTCGTGGCGTAGTACAGCATGGGGGTCGGGCCGCGGCCGATCCGCCGCACCTCGATTCCGCAGGCTACGAGGCCGTCCACGACGGCCCGTTCGAGATCCGGCGAACTCAGTCGGCCATCATAGCCCACGCAGACGCGCCGCCCGCCCTGCCGCACGACCTCGGTTCCGAAGGCGCGTCCGATCGCATTCGCATCCGAGCTATGAAGAGTTTCGCCCACGATGCCGCGAATGTCGTACTCGCGCAGGATACTCGGGTGGAAGCGGTGGGCTTCGGCCATCATGGGACCTCTCGTCAGCCAATACGTTCAGATGTAGGGCACCCGTGCGCGTTCAGGCAAGCTCGCCGACCGACAATTCGGCATCGGGCGAGACGGGGCCCGAGGGCCGCCCGATGCACGAATAGGCGAAGCCGGCGGCCGCCATTTCCGATGGGTTGTAAATGTTGCGCAGATCCACGATTACCGGCGCCGCCATCAACTCCTTGACGCGCCCCAGGTTGAGGGCGCGGAACTCGTTCCATTCCGTCAGGATGGCCAGCGCGTCGGCGCCCGTCATGGCGTCGTAGGCGTCCTCGCACCAGGTGACGCCATCGAGGAGTTTCCTCGCCTCCGCCATGCCTTCGGGGTCATACGCCCGGACCGTTGCCCCGCACCGCAAAAGCTCCGGGACGATCACGAGGCTCGGGCTGTCCCGCATGTCGTCGGTGTTCGGCTTGAAGGTGAGGCCGAGAACGGCGATTGTCTTTCCCGACACCTCTCCGCCGCAGGCCTCGACGATTTTTTCAGCCATGCGCGCCTTGCGCCGGTCGTTGATGTCGACGACCGTCTCGATGATGCGCAATGGGGCGCCCACGTCGCGCGCGGTCTGCACGAGGGCCAGGGTATCCTTGGGAAAACAGGATCCGCCATAGCCAGGTCCAGCGTGGAGAAACTTCTTTCCGATACGTCCATCGAGGCCGATTCCCTTGGCGACGTCGTTGACGTCCGCGCCGACCTTTTCGCACAGATCCGCGATCTCGTTGATAAAGGTGATCTTGGTCGCCAGGAAGGTATTGGCGGCGTATTTGATGAGTTCCGAGGTTTCCAGACTCGTGAATACGATGGGCGTTTCAATGAGATACAGGACGCGGTAGAGCTGACGCATCACGGCGCGCGCCCGTTCGCTTCCAGTGCCGATAACCACCCGGTCCGGACGCATGAAGTCGTTGATGGCGGAACCCTCGCGAAGGAATTCCGGGTTCGAGACGACATCGAAATCCGCGTCGGGACGCTCGGTGCGGATGATGTTCGAGACTTCCCGCCCGGTGCCCACCGGCACCGTCGACTTGGTGACGACCACGGTGTAGCCGTCCAGCGCCGCCGCGATCTCGCGCGCGGCCGCGAAGACGTAGGACAGATCGGCATGGCCGTCGCCGCGCCGGCTAGGCGTGCCCACGGCGATGAAGACGGCGTCCGACCGGGCAACAGCGCTTGCCAAGTCGGTCGTGAACGACAGACGCCCTGCCTTAACGTTGCTGGCAACGAGTTCTTCGAGCCCCGGCTCGTAGATCGGCATTTCGTTGCGCCGTAAACGCTCGATCTTGCCGTGATCCTTGTCGACACAGATGACCTCGACGCCGAATTCCGAAAAGCAGGCTCCCGAAACCAGACCGACATAGCCGGTCCCAATCATGGCAATGCGCATGGCGGACTCCGCGGCGAGATGTGTGAGACTTACAGGGCCAGTTCCCGCAGGACGGCGCGGACCTGGTCGCCAAGGTCCGGTCTCGCGAGTGCAAAGGCGATGTTGGCGTGCAGGAAGCCTACCTTGTCTCCACAATCGAAGCGTTGCCCTTCGAAGCGCAATCCATGGAAAGGCACGGTCCCGATAGTGGCGGCGATGGCGTCGGTGAGTTGAATTTCGTTCCCCGCCCCGCGCTCCTGCCTATCGAGGTGTTCAAAAACCTCGGGGTGAAGGATGTAGCGCCCCGTGATCGAAAGCGTCGACGGCGCCTTTGCGGGATCGGGCTTCTCGACCAGCCCCTTGGCGCGGGCCAGCCGTCCATTGTCGAACTCGACGTCGAGAATTCCATACCGCTTGGTGTGTTCCCTGGGCACGTCCATGACCGCGACGACGTTCCCGCCGACCTCGGTATGTACGGCGACCATTTGCTTCAAGCACGGCGTCTTGGCGAGGATGAGGTCGTCGGGGAGGATGACCGCGAAGGGTTCGTTCTCGACCAGATCGCGGGCGCACCAGACGGCATGGCCCAGCCCCAGAGGCTCCTGTTGTCGCGTGTAGGAAACCTGACCGGACTTGGGCATCCAGGCGGTCACCGCCTCGATCTCGGCCATCTTGCCGCGCTCGCGCAGCGTGCGCTCGAGGTCCGGCGCATGGTCGAAATGGTCCTCCAACGCCGCCTTGCCGCGACCGGTCACGAAGATGAAGTGCTCGATGCCCGCCGCCCGAGCCTCCTCAACCGCGTACTGGATCAGCGGCTTGTCGACGACCGGCAGCATCTCCTTGGGCATGGCCTTCGTTGCCGGCAGGAATCGGGTGCCCATGCCACCGACCGGAAAAACCGCCTTACGGACACGACGCGCCATCTGAAGAGACTCCCTGGTGAAAATGCGGTGCGGAGGCCGCCTCGAAATAATTGGAAAAGAGCGTGCTTTCTGCCATGTCGGGGGCCGGGACGCAACTACCCCCGCGAGCCTAACAGCACATCTTTCGCTTGGTTTATTCTTGCCGCAAGGTAGGTGGAACCCCCTCGATCGGGGTGCACGACTGCCATGAGCTTGCGGTGTGCGGTCCTTATGGCGTCTTCACTGGCCCCCGGACCAAGCCCGAGCACATCGTAGGCTTCCTCTCGCGACATCGCCCCGCTACCCGCATCCTGCCTCGCGCCCCCCGCCGACTCCTCGGCGGCTTCCCGCCACCCGGAGCGCACCCGATCGGCCCACGCGGCAAGCAACTGCACCGACTGCGGCTCCGCCTGGCACTCCCGCCACAACGCGACAAACTCGGGCATCGACAGCGTCGACAACGCCCGTCCCGCCAGCGAGCCGGCAAGGACCGCGCCCTCCATGTCGCCGGTGTCATGCTCGAGGGTCATGCGAAGATAGCTCGTGGATACCTCCGACCGTTGCGATCGGTTGCCGGTCCTGCCCCCAAGGGCGCCACGCAGCGTCCGGTACATCGCGTGCGTACGGACTGCGCGCATGATCCACGGAACCGCGCCGGCGACGGCCGCGATCGCCCAACCAAGCCTGCCGGTCGCCAACAAGAAGGCGCCCACCCCGAGCAGCAACGCCGCCCCCGTCCATGTTGCCGCACGTGCGAGATTGCCCGGCGACGCCGTGGAGAACCAGCGGGTGACAACAATGAACGCGGCGAGCAACAGCAGGCCGAGGGCGAGTGACGGGAGCACCCGCTAACTCCTTACCTGTTCGATGAGGCGGAGCGCGATTCCGCCCCGGCGGGCGGAGAAATCCTTTAGCGCCGGCCGCCCTCCCGCCGCGTAGACGGCCACCGCGCGAAGAAGATCGCGCAGCTGGTCGGAACTCGAGGCATCGAACCGGCAGCATGCCCCGCCGCTGAGACGGGCGAACCCGGCGAACGCCTGCGCCGCAACCGGATCGTCGCCCTCATGGAAGATGAACAACGGAACGCCGAGCAGACCAAGCTCTCCAGACTTCGCCGACAAGCGGTCGACGTCCTCCTCCATGCAGTCGCCAACGAACACCACGGCATTCAGCTTGCGCACGCGTGTCTCCGCAAGGGCGTGGTCCAGAACCTTGCGGAGTTGGGTCTGGCCGCCGACACAGTGAACGTCGGCCATCCATCGCAGCAGCGCGTCGCCATGCGATGTCCACGGACTGGCCTGGAACTCGGCGAATCCCCGGTAGAAGGCGAGTTGGATGTCGAGGCCCCCAAGCGCGGCGGCCTCTCGAAACATCTCCGCCTGAATGCGGCACGCCTGCCGCCACGTCGGCTCGCGGCTGGCAGTGGCGTCGAGGGCGAAGAGCAACCTGCCCCTACCCTCATGCGGCGCCACCGGAGCGGCCGCGACCTTCTTCAAGAAAGCGTCGACCGCGGCCTGCTGAACCGAACTCGGAAGACCCTTTCCGTTCCGCGCCACCTTCCGTCACCTCCATGCCACCGAACCCTTGCCGCGTCGCAGCCACGCAGCGGCATTAATAGATTGGCCACATGACGGGCTCGGCGCAATGGCGGGGGCGATCGCCTAGACGCGGGCGGGCGCATTCCTGTGGGGCAGATCCAAGGCGTGCAGCAAGGCTCGCAGTTCCTGCCTCGCCGCGACGTGCGAGAGGCTGAGACCATGCCCTAGGTCGCCGTCGCGCAGATCGAGAAGGGTAAGGCCATCGAGAAACAACGCCCGATACACCACCCGCTCTCCCAATCCTGCCACCGTGCGGAACCCGATCCGGCGCGATAGGGTTTCCAGCAGGTCGTGCATGTCCCGCTTGTTGCGGGCGTCGAGACTGGAAAGGCGGTTGCGCATGACCACCCAGTCCACCGTTCCCCGCTCGCCGCGGAGCGCCCTTTGTTTTTTGGTTTCCCAGACCATTTCGCTGTAGTGGCTGGGGCGTAGGATGCGCATGGTCGCGGGATCGACTGCCGCCAGGACGTCGAGGTCGATCAGGCTGTCGTTCAGCGGCGTGACCAGGGTGTCCGCATAGGAATGGCCGACGCGCGACAGGTAGTTGTCGCTGCCGGGCGTATCGATCAGCACTACGTCATGCGCGGCCCGCAACCGCGCGATCGCCTCGCGCAAGCGTCCCTCGTCGCCAGCGCGGTCCTCCGACGCCCTGATCGCGACATGCTCGGGCACCGCCAATCCGGCAGCCACGGCCTTCGGATTGTTCCGTCGGTTTTCGATGTACCTGCTGAGGGTGGCTTGCCTGGCATCAAGGTCGATTGTCGCGACCGACAGGCCACGGTGCAGCAGGCCGACCGTCAGATGCATCGAAACCGTGGACTTGCCGGTCCCCCCCTTCTCGTTGCCGACGACGATGATGTGCGCGTTACCCGGCCGGCCGGTCGCTGTCATGCCGATTTCCCCAGATTGACAGGGCCCGGACTGTAGCCGCGGTGGCACCGCCGGCGCAACGCCGGATGAAGTACCGCTTTTGCCGTCCTGCCGCGTTTGCTATATCTCGGCGGCGCGTCAGGAGATAGTCAGCGGATGGCCGAAACCATCGAATGCGCGGTCATAGGGGCCGGTGCCGTGGGCCTTGCGGTGGCGCGTGCCTTGGCCATGCGAGGCCGGGAGGTGGTGGTCCTCGAGGCCGCCGACGCCATCGGCACGGGAACGAGTTCCCGTAACAGCGAAGTCATCCACGCCGGCATCTACTACCCCGAAGGCAGCCTGAAAGCCAGACTGTGCGTGGCCGGAAACCGGATGCTGCGGGCCTTCTGCGCCAGTCACGGGGTGACCGTCGACATGGTCGGCAAGATGATCGTTGCCGTCGACGAGAGCGAGATGGACGCCCTCGCGGCCTTGGGGCGCAAGGCCGCCGCCAACGGAGTGGATGACTTGAAATGGCTGTCCGCGGCCGCGGCGCGGGATTTGGAGCCGGAAGTCCGCTGCGCCGCCGCCTTCCTGTCCCCCTCGACGGGAATCTTCGACAGCCACGCCTACATGCTGGCGCTGCAAGGCGCCGCAGAGAGCCATGGCGCGGCTTTCGCGTTTCTCAGTCCCGTCATGTCCGGCGCCGCCACTGGTGAAGGCCTCGTTCTGCGAGTCGGGGGCGAACAACCGACGGAGCTTGTCTGTCGTGCGGTGATCAATTGCGCCGGGTTGGGCGCGCAGGCGGTCAGCCACGCGATCGCCGGCGTGCGCGCCGACACGGTTCCGCCGCTCCATCTCTGCAAGGGCAACTACTATTACCTGGCCGGACGGCCGCCGTTCCAAAGGCTCGTGTATCCCTTGCCCACCGAAGCCAGCCTCGGGTTGCACTACACCCGAGACCTCGCCGGCCAGGGGCGCTTCGGACCGGACGTCGAGTGGGTCGACCGGATCGACTACACCGTCGCGCCCGCTCGCACGGAAGCTTTCTACGCCGGCATCCGCCGCTATTGGCCGGACCTTCCCGATGGTGCGCTACGGCCCGGCTACGCCGGCATCCGCCCCAAAATCCAGGCCCCCGGAGAGCCCGCCCGCGACTTCGCCGTGCACGGGCCCGCCGAGCACGGCGTAAGCGGGTATGTCGCACTCTATGGGATCGAATCGCCGGGCCTGACGGCCTCGATGGCGATCGCCGAATACGTGGCGGACCGGTTGCCATGACATCACGCCTGCTGGGCTATGTCCTCGCGGCCGTCCTTGCTGGGGCACCCGCCGCCGCGGAGCCCCAAGGGCTGCTTGCCCTCCCGCGCAGCGTCGACGCCATCCCGGGGCTGGACCCCGCAGTTCCCCAGCCGGCGCCCGAAGAACAGCCGCCGCCGGTCGCAGATCAGCTGAACTATCGCTCGCTCATGCGCGATCTCGTCGGCAACCTCGCCGCCTACGCCAAGGGCCGCAAACCCTCGTTCGTCGTGCTGCAGCAAGGCGGCTTCGAGTTGCTGGTCAAGGGTGACCGCGAGGCGCTGTGGGAGGCGCAGCAAGCGCCGCAGGTCCGGAGCGCCCCCGCCGGCGCGGTCTTTCATTCCTTGCTCGAAAATCTGGACGGCGTGCTGGTTGAAGGCCTTTATTGCAGCGCGGCGGCCAAGAATGCGGGCGCGAGCGGCCTTGCGAAGCTGATGGTGTCCGAGGGCAAGAGGCTGCTGGTCGTCGAGAGGTGCCGTGACCTCCAGGCACGAAGTACCGCCGCCGCCCGAGCGGAGCGCGACAAAGCGCTCACCTACTTCGTTGACGACGGAAGTCAACGACCACCGGGAGAGAACGCCACGCACGTGGCAGGCCTGAAAAGCGCGGCGAATTTTCTCGTGGCCCCCACCAGGACCCTGCGCAAGGTCGCGGACCTCATTTCCGCGCTTCGCGAGAGCAACCACGACGTCGTGATCGTCGAACCATATCTCGGGGCGGCCCCTCTGACAGCCGAGGACGTCGCCGCCCTTCAGTTCAAGCGCTTGGGCAGTCGCCGTCTCGTCATCGCCGCGATTCCGTTGAACACAGCCAACCCGGAACGCCATTACTGGAAGCCTGATTGGTCGCCCGGAACGCCGAATTGGCTGAGAGGTCGCGCCGCCGGCACCAACACCTACGACGTGGACTACTGGCACGCTGAATGGAAAGAGATCGTCGGAGCGTATTTGAAGGGCGTTATCGATCTCGGCTACGACGGTGTCCTTCTCACCGGAACCGCGGCTTATCTGGATTTCGAAGCCACCGACCCTTCCCCCGAGAGGTGAAGAGCCCTCATGGGCTCGACACCATCGATACCTTGGAAATCACGAAACCCTTTTCGGGCGGATAGCGGCGCGCCGCCAGAATCCGGGCTTCGGCGGCGTCTTGCGCCTCAACGATCTGACAGGTCTCATCTGCCCATTTGGCATCGAACAACTCGTGCTCGAGATTCGCCTTGAGCAGCGCCCGTACATCTTTGTTGTAAAGGCGCACTTCAAATGTTTTCGACCCCTTGCGAGGGCAATACAGCGGATTCTTAGGCATGCCGCCTCCCGGGTTCCTTTACGGACTTATGGGCGTTATTTTCCCTTTTCGGCCGTCCGGCGCAAGATCGCACGTCGACGGCGGTCATGAAATCGTCTGTGCGTGGTAGTCCCGGAACGTCATCCGGCATAACCCCAGCCCGGCTCACTCCAAGGGGGTAGTCACCAATGGACACAGCCGTGCTGGCAAGCCAGGCGACGGTGCGACAAAATGGCGCACCGCGTCGCTCGAGGCTTGAAAAAGTCGGCCCTCTTGGCCATCTTCTGCATTGCAATATTAGCTGATCCTGCGGGTATGGCTGATAGTGCCTTCTTGGACGTTTCCTCCCTAAACTTGGGCCGTGCCAGTCACGGCCCATTTTTTTACCTGCCTGCTAGGGCCGGACCTCGAGCTCGTTGGTCACGTCATCGACCGCGAAGACGTACCAGGCGTCGGCTTCCGCCATCCTTTTCTCGGACGGCGAGGGGACGATGCCGCGTAATGTGACGCGAGCGTCACGAACCTGTATTGCGATTTGGCTGGCGTCGACGAAGGGATCCTTTTCCAGCACGAGATGTACCGCCTCGCGCATGAGATCGTCGGTGTCGACCTCGGGAGGTTCGACGACAATGCCGTTCACGACGTCGCGGCTGCCCGGAACCCACCATGCCAGAACACCCGCAAGACGCTTCCGCTCGAGCCCGGAAAGCGTCCCGTTGAGCGTCACGACCCCATCCCCAACCTCTATGTCGATCTTGCCGCGCGCGCCGATCGGTTCGTACTGAGCGACCAGGCGCCCCTTGTCCATGGTCCGCAGGGCCACTTCGCGGAATGCCGGCTCTTGCAGGAATGCGTCCTTTACCCGGTCGGTGATCTCGGCATCCGCCTGCTGCTCGGCGGGGGCGACATGCAACCGGTCGACTATACCGCCGACGCCCCTCACCGCCGCCACTCGCTCGAGGGCGACCTTCTTCGCGGCCACGTCCCTGACCTCGCCCTCGAGTACGACCGCTTGCTCGAGGATGCTGATCTTGATTGGCACCCCCGGAAAACCAATGCGGGGATCGCCACCCAGCGCGGCCCTGATTTCCTCGATCTTGGGCGCCTCCGTCATCTCTCCCTCCACGGTGGACAACTGGAACAGATATGGGGTTGGCGAAAGCAACATCGCGAACGCAGAGCTGATCCGCAGGGAGTTCAATTCCCTGCGCCCGCGCACTAGGGCAAAATCCGCCGAGTCGTACTCAAGGAAGGATGATGCGCGACCGGGATTTCGAAACCTCTCTTCAGCGCTTTCGGGAAGATCGCGAGCATGGAGCGAGCGAAATCGCCAGAGCCGCTCTGCGCCTGATGGCGGATTGCGCCCGGAAGCACGACCAAGATACGACGCCGCGTATGGTCGAGGTGTTTAGGGCGAGGGCCGCCGCGCTGGCCGGAACCCGACCGAGTATGGCGCCGCTTTACAATCACATGACCAAGTGGTCGGCATCCCTGGAAAATCTTCCCAATGACCCCGTGATGGCGGGCCAACTGGCGGCCGAAGCCGCCGAGGAACTGGCCCGACAGTCGCGGCTGGCCGCAAAGCTGGCTGCGGCAAGGCTGGCAAGCAGAGTGCCGCCTGGCGCCGCCATCATGACGCACAGCCTGAGTTCGACGATCGTCGAACTCTACCGCATCCTAAGAGACCGCGACGTAACTGCGATCGTTTCCGAATCCCGGCCCCTGTGCGAGGGGTACGTCCTGGCGGCCAAACTCGATGAGCTCGGCATTCGCACCACGCTCGTTACCGATGCACAGATGGGCCTGGCCATATCAGGCGCGGACGTGGTTGCGGTCGGGGCGGATAGCATCCTGGCCGACGGACGGGTAGTCAACAAAGTCGGAACCTATCTCCTGGCATTGGCCGCGCGCGAGGCGAAGAAGCCGTTCTACGTTTGCGCGGAAAGCTACAAACGCTGTCCGGCGGGGATGCCGGATCCGCCGATGGAGAGGATGGACCCCGCGGAACTTGGGGCCCCGGTGCTGCCAGGGGTGACGGTCGTCAATGCCTATTTCGAGATCACGCCGGCAGCCCTGGTGACCGCATGCGTAGCGGAGGACGACGGGATCGCCTGACGTTCTCTCAGTCGGTCTTCCCGACCCCTTTTAGAACGTCCGCCATGCTCGTGTATTGCTCGTCGGGCATTTTTTCCAGGACGCCGACGACATCCTTTTCGGCCCCGTTATTCCTTGCCCACTCGACCAGTTGGCTCTTGCCGGCGGGGAACTCGATGCCGCTAAGGGCCTGCGCGATCACCTTGGTCGAATGGGGTGCGAGGGCCATACTGGTGGGTCCTTCATACCCGCCTTCCCCCACCCTCTGGCGAGGGTGGGGGGCAGGCGTTGGGGGTCTAAAGGGAACGCCGACTAGGACTTCTGCGAGCCCTCTTCGGAGATGCCCACGCCCTTGAACACGTCCGCCATGCTCGTGTACTGCTCGTCGGGCATCTTCTGGAGCGCGTCGAGCAGGTTCTGATTCGCGTTGTTCTTCTTCGCGTACTCGATGATCTTGCTCCGATTGGCCGGAAAATCGATCCCAGCCAGGCTCTGAGCTATGTCATGGGTCGTCGATTGACGCGCGAGAGGCATTTCCATAACTCCTCGATTGGGTTGGCCTTCGACCGGACAACAACACCCTTCCTAGAAAGGTTCCGCATCAGCGGCAGGCCGCCCTACCCCTTCCTCCTCGCTCTCCGATGGATGAACTGGAACTGCCTGAAAAGGCATGGATGCAAGTCCGGCGGAGCCACTTTGGTCCCCGCCGGAAGCTTTGCCTGGCTTCAGCTTTCGCTCATGGCCGACGCCCTTGAAGACGTCGGCCATGCTCGTGTACTGCTCCTCGGGCATACTCTCGAGGACGCTGATCACCTCCCGATCGGCATTGTTCTTCCGCGCCCAATCGACGAGCTTGCTCTTGTTGGCCGGGAAATCGATGCCGCTCAGCGACTGAGCTATTGCGCCGGTGGAATGGGGTGCAAGTGCCATTCTGGCCTCCTCGGTTGCCTGTTTTAGGACACACCCCTGTGTACGCAGCCCTTCCGGCGGATGTTCCCGGCTCAGACGGCCGGATACGGCAGTCAGTTTTCGGCCGCTTCCACCCGGACCGCGCAGTACTTCAACTCAGGGATCTTGCCGTCGGGGTCGAGGGCGGGGTTTGTCAGGAGGTTGGCGGCCGCCTCGGCATAGCAGAACGGCATGAATACGAGTTCCTCCGGCATTCCCTGCACGGCCCTCGTAGCGGCGATGATTTCGCCCCGGCGCGTGAGAATCCGAACCAGTCCGCCGGCGGTCACGCCGACCCGCGCGAGCAGCGCCGGTGACAACTGGACCGTGGCGACCGGTTCGATGGCGTCAAGTCGTGCTGCCCGCCGCGTCATCGCGCCGGTGTGCCAGTGTTCGAGGATACGCCCCGTCGTGAGTACCAAAGGAAACTCGGGATCCGGCAGGTCGTCGGGGGGAAGGAATCCGGCGGGTGTGAAGCGCGCCTTCCCCATCGGGGTCGGGAAGCCCGTCGCAAACAGGATGGCTTGGCCGGGGCTGTGCTCGTCCGTGCACGGATGGGTGACGCAGGATTCCCGTTCCAGACGCTGCCAGGAAATACCCCGCAGCGAGGGCATGCACCCTCGCATCTCCGCATAGACGTCGGCCGGCCCTCCATAGCGCCAGTCCAATCCAATTGCGCGCGCCATTTCTTGTACGATCCACCAGTCCTGCCGGGCGTCGCCCGGAGGATCGATCGCTTGGCGCCCGAGCTGAACCCGGCGGTCGGTGTTGGTGAAGGTGCCGGTCTTTTCCGGAAAGGCGGACGCCGGCAAAATGACGTCGGCATGGAAGGCGGTCTCGGTCAGGAAGATGTCCTGCACCACGAGGTGTTCCAGACTGGCGAGGGCGGCCCGTGCGTGCGCGAGATCGGGATCCGACATCGCCGGGTTTTCCCCCATGATGTACATCCCCGTGATCCGCCCCTCGAAGGCGGCGTTCAGGATTTCGACCACCGTCAGGCCACGTCGCGGATCCAGCTTCGCGCCCCAGTAGTCCTCGAAGAATCCGCGAACATCGGCTTTCTCCACCGACCGGTACTCCGGATACACCATGGGAATCAGGCCGACGTCGGAAGCACCCTGCACATTGTTCTGGCCGCGCAGCGGATGCAGGCCGCTGCCGGGCTTGCCGATATGGCCGCACAGCAGGGCCAGCGAGATGAGGCAGCGGGCGTTGTCGGTGCCGTGGACGTGCTGGGCCACCCCCATCCCCCAGAAGAGCATCGCGCTCCGGGCCTTTGCATACAGGCGGGCGACCGCGCGAATGGTGCCGGGCGCAATGCCGCAGATGCCGGCCATCGCCTCCGGCGCGTAGCCGGCCAGATGGTCACGCAGTTCCGCGAACCCGATGGTGTGTTCCGCGATGTACGCGGGGTCGTGCAGCCCCTCCGTTACGATGACGTGCATGAGCGCGTTGATAAGCGCGACATCGCTTCCCGGACGGAAGGCCAGTTCGAGGGCCGCGTGCCGGGTAAGGCCCTGCGCACCGCGCGGGTCCATGACCACGAGCTGCGCCCCCTTCGCGACCGCGTTCTTGATGAATGTTCCGGCGACCGGATGGTTGACGGTGGGATTGCATCCGATGACGAGGATCACCTCCGAATTGAGGCATTCCTCGAACGGAGCGGTCACCGCCCCGGACCCGATGTTCTCCATCAGGGCGGCGACCGACGAGGCGTGGCACAGCCGGGTGCAGTGGTCGACGTTGTTGGTTCCGAACCCCACCCGCACCAGCTTCTGGAACAGGTACGCCTCTTCGTTGGAACCCTTGGCAGACCCGAATCCCGCCAGCGCCTGCGATCCCCGCCGATCGCGAATCCGACGCAGTCCCCCCGCCGCCAGTTCCAGCGCCTCCTCCCAGCTTGCTTCGCGGAAATGGGTGTGGGGGTTCGCGGGATCGACCAGTTCGTCGCCGCGTTTCGGAACCCCCGCCTTGCGGATCAACGGCTTGGTCAGGCGGTGGGGATGGTGGACGTAGTCGAAGCCGAACCGCCCCTTCACGCACAGACGCCCGCGGTTTGCCGGCCCGTCGGCCCCGTCCACGGCGATGAGTTGATTGCCGCGCACATGAAAGGTGAGCTGGCAGCCGACCCCGCAGTAAGGACAGACACTGGCCACGCTGCGGTCGGCCCATATCGACCTGATCCCGCGGCCGTCGACCAGCCCCGCCTCGAGAAGCGCTCCTGTCGGACACACCTCGACGCATTCGCCGCAAGCGACGCACCGGCTGGCCCCCAGGGGATCGTCGAGATCGAACGCGATCTGCGACCGGCGCCCGCGGCGGGCCATTCCGAGAACGTCGTTCCCCTGAATCTCGCGACAGGCGCGGATGCACAGGCCGCAATGTATGCAGGCGTCGCGCCGCACGGCGATGGCGACGTGGCTGCGGTCTGCGGCGGGCGAAGGCTCGCTTCTCACGAAGCGGCTGGCGCGCACACCAAGCCGCTCCGCCCACCCATTGAAGGCTGAGGTCGAATCCGGGGGCGGCTCGGGCTGGTCGGCGACCAGCAACTCGAACACCATCCGCCGCGCTTTCTCGACGCGCTCGCCGGCCGTACGCACCACCATGCCGGCCGTCGGCTGCCGGACGCAGGATGCGGCAAGCGTCCGCTCTCCCTCGATCTCGACCACGCAGGCCCGGCAGTTGCCGTCCGGACGATAGCCGGGACGGTCGCAGTGGCAGAGATGGGGAATCGCCAGCCCGCTGCGCTTGGCCACCTGCCAGATGGTTTCGCCCGGTTCGGCCACCACCGCCCGACCGTCCAGGGTGAACTCGACGCTCACGCCAACTCCTCCGGAAAGTGCCGCAACAGCGACATGAAGACGTTGGGCGCGGCCTGGCCCAGACCGCAGATCGACGCGTCGCGCATGACACCCGCCAGGTCCTCGAGCAGGGGTCGGTCCCATGCCGCTTCGGCGAGCAGCAGTTCGGCCTTCGCCGTCCCCACCCTGCAGGGCGTGCACTGCCCGCAGCTTTCGTCGGCGAAGAAACGCGTCAGATTGAGCGCCGCCGCGCGCAGGTCGTCCCGGTCGGACAGCACGATGATGGCGGCCGAGCCGATGAACCCGCCATGCGGCTCGATGGTGCCGAAATCAAGCGGCACATCGGCCAGGCTTGCGGGCAAGAAGCCGCCCGACGCTCCGCCTGGGAGATAGGCCTTCAGCCGGTGCCCCTCGGCCATCCCTCCGCAATGCTCGTCAATCAGTTCCCGGAGGGTGATGCCCGCCGGTGCCAGCTTCACCCCCGGCTCGCGAACGCGCCCGGACACCGAAAAGGCGCGCAGCCCCTCCCTTCCGTGCCGCCCCTGCGCGCGGAACCACTCCGCGCCGCGCTCCACGATGTCGCGCACCCGGAACAGTGTCTCGACGTTGTTGATCAGGGTGGGCCGGCCGAACAGGCCGCGCTCGGCGGCGAACGGCGGCCGATGGCGAGGGAGCCCGCGCCTTCCTTCAAGGCTCTCCAGCATCGCCGACTCCTCGCCGCAGACATATGAACCGGCGCCCCTGCGGAGATGAACGGGGCGACCGGCGAGACCGGCTCCCTCGACCTCGGCGATTGCCGACGCCAATTGTCCGCGCAGAGCGGCGTACTCGTCCCGGAGGTAGATATAGACCTCGGCAGCTTCGATCGCCCACGCTGCCACCAGAACCCCTTCCAGAAAGCGGTGCATATCGGTTTCGAGGCAGTGGCGATCCTTGAACGTGCCCGGCTCGCCCTCGTCGGCATTCACCACAAGGTAGCGCGGCGCGGGTTGGGCGCGCACGAGGCGCCATTTGCGGCCGGTGGGAAACCCCGCTCCGCCTAAACCCCGAAGGCGGGATCCCTCGACGGCGGCGATGACCTCCTCGGCTCCTCGGCGGCCGGACAGGCAGTCCTTCAACAGCGCATAGCCACCAGCTGCGCAATAAGCGTCGAGCGTTGCCCCGGGGCCTCCGACTTCCGCCCCGTTCGATGCGGCCTCACGCAGACGCGACAGGTCCGCCTTGGACACCTCGACCGTCGGCCGCCCGGCTCGAACCACGGTGGCGGCCGGGGCGCGGTCGCACAGCCCCATGCACGGCGCACGCACGACGCGCACGGCCGCTCCCAGTTCCGCCGCCTCGGCGATCAACGCTTCCGCCCCGTTCATGGCGCAGGGCAGGCCGTCGCAAATGCGGACGGTCACCGCCCGCACGCTCGTCTCGTCCTCGACGACATCGAAATGTGCATAGAACGTGGCCACCTCGTACACCTCGACGGGGGCGAGCCGCAGCTCCTCCGCCAAAGCCAGCAAGTGGGCGGCGGACAAGCAGCCGTAACGGTCCTGAATCAGGTGCAGGTGCTCGATCAGCAGATCGCGCCGGCGCGGGCGATCGCCGAGCAGTTCGCGAATTCGCTGCCGCGCGCCCTCGTCGACCTGCCGCCCCTTGGGAAAGGCGCCGGTCCGGCCTCTTCGCCCCTTCCCAGTCATCTAGAACCCAGCCGCGGCTTGGTTGCTGGCGTTCACGCGCATTCTCGTCTCCCTCTCGATTGGCCAAGCTTACGCCATTCACCCGTGGGGTGAAGCCTCGAATAGCGCTGCGCGGCCACGAACAGCCCGCATGACGGAAGGCCGAAGCGCATTTTGGCAATCGACGTGTTTCCCGCCAGCCGCTATTTTCGTTTCTCCTCGCTCTCCTTTTAACTACCGAAAAGACGGCGAAGAGAGGGTGCATGTCGAAGGAACTGTTTCGCGTCCCGCCCGCCCCTCAAACCCGCAAAGGCTCCCCTCCCAGCGATATCGAGATCGCCCGCGCCGCACCCATCCGGCCGATTGTCGAGGTCGGTGAAAAACTCGGCATCCCCGCCGACGCGCTCTATCTGTTCGGCCCTCACAAGGGGAAAATTTCGCTCGATTTCATTGCGGGGCTGAAGGACCGGCCCGACGGCAAGCTCATCCTGGTCACGGCGATCACGCCGACGGCGGCCGGCGAGGGCAAGACGACGACCACCGTCGGCCTCGGCGACGCCCTCAACCGCATCGGCAGGAAGGCGATGATCTGCCTGCGCGAGCCCAGCCTCGGCCCGTGCTTCGGCATGAAGGGCGGTGCCGCCGGCGGCGGCTATGCCCAGGTCCTGCCCATGGAGGACATCAACCTTCACTTCACGGGCGATTTCCATGCCATCGGCACCGCCCACAACCTGCTGGCGGCGATGCTCGACAACCATGTGTACTGGGGCAACGAACTCGGGATCGATCCCCGGCGGGTTTCATGGCGCCGGGCGATGGACATGAACGATCGCGCCCTGCGCAGCATCGTCTGCTCGCTGGGCGGCGTGGGCAACGGCTTCCCGCGCGAGGACGGCTTCGACATCACCGTCGCATCGGAGGTCATGGCCATCTTCTGCCTGGCCGAGGACCTGAAGGATCTGCAACGGCGACTCGGCAATGTCGTGGTCGGCGAGACCCGAGACCGGCGAAGGATCACGGGGCGCGACCTCGGCGCGGACGGTCCGATGACGGTGCTGCTGAAAGACGCCTTCATGCCCAATCTGGTGCAGACGATCGAAAACAATCCAGCCTTCGTGCATGGCGGCCCGTTCGGCAACATTGCCCATGGCTGCAATTCCGCGGTGGCCACCAAAGCGGCTCTGAAACTGGCCGACTATGTGGTCACCGAAGCCGGATTCGGCGCCGACCTGGGTGCCGAGAAATTCGTCGACATCAAATGCCGCAAGACGGGAATCCGCCCCGACGCGATGGTCCTCGTCGCAACCATCCGGGCACTCAAGATGCACGGCGGGGCGGCGAAGGACGCCCTTGGCATCGAGGACGTCGCCGCGCTGCGCAAGGGCTTGGTCAACCTGTCGCGCCATGTCGAGAACCTGCGGCATTTCGGGGTTCCGGCGGTCGTGGCGCTCAACCTGTTCAGCACCGATTCCCCCGAGGAAATCAACGCCTTGCGGCAACACTGCGCGGAACTGGGCGTCGAGGCGATCGTATGCAGCCACTGGATGGACGGGGGCGCCGGCGCGGAAGCCCTGGCGCACCACGTGACGCGGATGATCGACGAGCACCCCGGCGATTTCCGCTTCCTCTATCCGGACGACCTTTCCCTCTGGGACAAGGTGCGCACCATCGCGCAGACCCTTTACGGCGCCCAAGGAATCATCGCCGACACCAAGGTTCGCGAGCGTTTCAAGGAGTTGCAGGGCGGCGGATTTGGCAGGTTTCCGGTGTGCATCGCCAAGACCCAGTACAGCTTCTCGAGCGATCCCAGCCTCAAGGGCGCGCCCAGCAACCATGTCCTGCCGATTCGCGAGGTGCGGCTGTCGGCGGGGGCGGAATTCGTGGTCGTCATCTGCGGCGAGATCATGACCATGCCGGGGCTTCCGCGCAAACCGGCAGCGACCGGAATCCACCTCGACGACGCCAATCGCATAGCCGGCCTGTTCTGAACCCGGGTTGCCAACGCTTTCGGGACGGTTAATCTCTCCACGGGGGGCGAGCCGGTTCGGACGACATCCAGACAACCGCCCAACAACGATACCTTCCGGGTGGATCACCGGCGAAGCCGCGTCGCCCGGTGGGCTCTTGCCGGGGAGACGACCGCATTGCACCGCCGCGCCCATCTCGACACCCTCGCCATCCTGACCATGGTGGTGCTGTGCGCCAGCTGGGGGCTCCAGCAGGTGGCCATCAAGGTCGCCAACGAGGGCATTTCGCCGGTATTTCAAGCCGGCATCCGCTCCGTCGCGGCGACCGCTCTGTTGTGGGCTTGGTGCATGCTGCGCGGCGCCCCGCTGTTCAACCGCGACGGCTCGCTCGTGCCTGGAATTGCCGCGGGGCTGCTGTTCGCCGGCGAGTTCTGCCTGATCTTCTGGGGCTTGTCCTACACCACCGCGTCTCGCGCGGTGATCTTTCTTTACACGGCGCCCTTTGTCGTCGCAGCCGGCGTCCATGTGCTGGTGCCCGGCGAAAAACTGAGCCGCGTGCAGGTAGTTGGCCTGGTGTGCGCCTTCCTCGGGGTGGTGGCGGCCTTCGGGGATGGCTTGCGCCTGGCAGACCGGCACATGCTCGTCGGCGACGCGATGCTACTGGGGGCCGCCGTCCTTTGGGGCGCCACCACCGTGCTCATCAAGGCCAGCCGGCTCGCCACGATCCCAGCCAGCAAGACGCTATTCTACCAGCTCGCCGCCTCGGCGCTGGTGTTGCCGCCGCTGTCCTGGGCGCTGGGCGAGCCGGGGGTGGTCGAAATTACCCCGCTGGTGGCCGTGTCGGTGGCCTATCAGGCCGTGGGGGTGGCCTTCATCAGCTATCTCGCCTGGTTCTGGCTGATCGCCCACTACCCCGCCTCGCGGCTATCCTCGTTCTCCTTCCTGACGCCGCTCTTCGGGATGCTTGCCGGCTGGCTGCTGCTGGATGAACAGGTGACCTGGGCGCTCGCCCTGGCGCTCGTTCTCGTCGGCCTTGGAATCTATCTGGTCAACCGGGCTCCACCGCGACGATGACTATTTGCAAGTGCGACGCACTTGCAACCACTTTCGTGCTCTGTTAGGGTGACGTCCATCTAGTCAGCCTGAGCGGAGCAACGGATGCACACCGAGCCCTTTCGACCTGCGATCGCTCTTCTCAGGCTTCTCGGCCTCGTCCCGACTTCGGTCCGGCCTGTGGTTGCGAAGTTGCTCGATGAACAGCCAGAGGCCGACGCCCACCAAATTTTCGAGTGGGCCGCCACCTAATGCTGAGACAGGTCCCTGCCATCGAGTTGCGCCGACCCGCGGGGCGCCTGGCGGGGCGCATCGAGGCCCTGTTCGTCCGCCATCGCCGGTGGTTGCCCTACGTCCATACCGCGATGTTCCTGGTCTTCGTGACCCTCGTCGTGGTGCCGGCGCTGCTCCCGGACCCGCCGGAACAAGCCGGCCCATTAGACCATCTCGTGCCGTTCGCGAACTTCGCCCTGTGGGGCATCTGGTTTCCCCTGGTCCTGCTGTCGGTCATCTTCACCGGCCGCTCGTGGTGCGGTCTCCTGTGCCCGATGGGAGCCGCTTCCGAATACGCCAGCAAGGTGGGGCTGAAACGCGCGATCCCGCGCTGGCTGACCTGGGAGGGCACCCCCGTCGTCAGCTTCATCGCCGTCACCATCCTGGGGCAGACCGTCGGCGTGCGAGACCACCCCGAAGCGGCGGCAGAGGTCTTCGGCGGGACCATGCTTCTCGCCATCGTCGTCGGCTTCCTTTACGCCCCCGGAAAACGCCCCTGGTGCCGGCACGCCTGCCCCATCGGTCTCCTCCTGGGCGTATTCTCGCGGCTGGGAGCCGTGCAGTTCGCCCCCAAGCGCCCCGAGCCCGGAGGCGACCGCTGGACCGACAGGGGCGTTTGTCCGACCATGATCGACCTGCGGCGCAAGCAGGAATCGCGCCATTGCATCGAGTGCTTCCGCTGCGTCAGCCCGCCCGCCCCCGGCGGCCTCTACCTGCGACTGCGTCATCCCGGCGAAGAGGTCGAGCGCATCCGTGACCATAATCCCAATTCCGCCGAAGTCTGGTTCCTTTTCCTCGGATCCGGGGCGGCTCTCGGCGGCTTTCTTTGGCTTGTGCTGCCCCTGTACGGGCAACTGCGCGACATCGTGGCGGTCTGGTTCATCGAGAAGGACTGGCTGTGGATCGGCGAGCCTGGCCCATGGTGGCTGATGAGCGTCCATCCCGAGCGCCGCGAAGTGTTCACCTGGCTGGATTTCGTCATGATCTCGGGCTTCATGATCGCCGTCACGGTCGCTCTCACCGCCGCCCTCGCGGCGGCAACCTGGAGCGCCGCGGCGCTGTCGGGCAGGCTGGGCGGCACCGGAACGCGCGCCCAGCGCTTCGTCGAACTGGGTTACCAGTTCGCGCCCGTGGCCATGGTCTCGCTGGTCATCGGTCTCGGTGGCGAGCTGTTCGAAGCGATCGCCTGGGCTGGTCTCCCGCAGGAACCCGTAAGGGCTCTCAAGGTCGGTCTGTTTGCAGTCGGCATCGCCTGGAGCGTGCGCCTCGGAGATCGCATTGCCGCCGGCCAAGGGCTCGGCGCGGCGGCCCGTGCGGTGGTCTTGATGCCCGGCCTGGCCGGCAGCGCCATCGTAGCCGCCGCATGGTGGACCGCCCTGTTCCCGGGATGAGGCTTGGATGGTCGACGATTTTTTACCTCACACATGCGAACGCGACGCGCTCGCTTTACAAAACCTTTTATTACCAGGGGAGAAAACCATGAACAGACACGCGTTTTTCCTGACCTCCGCATTCCTTCTTGCCTCACCGGCCATGGCCGGTGAAAAACCGATCGGCGAACCGGTCGAGCAGAACGGCATGGAGATTGCCGCCGTGTACCTGCAGGCGGTGATGATGGAGCCGGCTTCGTTCTCAGACGTATGCTTCGCCGACCGCAACGCGGCCAATCCCCCCACCCCCACCGACGCACACATCGAGGCCGACATCAAAGGCTTGAAGGGCAACAATAGCGGCTTCGCCGAGGGCGAATGGATCCCCTACCTCAACGTCAACTATGTGGTGACGAAACCCGGCAGCACCTTCAAGGCGGCCGGGAAACTGGTACCCATGGTCGCCTCCGACGGCCCGCACTACGGTGCGAACGTCAAGTTCGAGGGACCGGGCAAGTACCACGTGGCATACACGATCGCCCCTCCGTCTGAGAACGGTTTCCTCCGCCACACCGACAAGGAGACGGGCGTCGGTGCCTGGTGGCAGCCGTTCACCGTCGAGTGGGATTTCGTCTTTGCCGGAACCGGTAAGAAGGGCGGCTACTAACCCTGTCTCCCGGGTGGACCGCGCCGCTAGGAGGTCCATCCGGGAGACGCAGTTGACCAGAACCTCTCTGTTATATTATAACATTGCGCAAATTTAGGGGGTTTCCATGCTCTACAAGGGGAAGATGGCAGTCGCCGTAACCGCGACTGCCCTGATCGCAATCCAATCGGCAGCCGCGGCGGACACCGCCGAGGACCCGCTCCTTTCGGGGGCGCTTTCGGTTGAGGTGCAGAACGACAACCTATTTGACGCTGACGACGGCTCGGAGGCGAATGATCTGTATGCCACTATCGAGGCCCAATTCCGCCTGCGATTGAGCAAAGGGCTGTCCCTCCAACTCGGCCTGACCGCCGAACCCGTTGCCGACCCGGTGCCGGGTGTCGACCGGGTTTTCGAGGACCACGGCGCCTATGTCGATACCCTGCTGCTCGCCTACGAGAGCGACGGCTGGTTCGCCTATGGCGGCAAGTTCACCCCAGCCTTCGGCATCGATCCCGACCTCGTTCCCGGCCTCTACGGCGACACCCTGTCGGCGAACTACGAACTGGTGGAACGGCTGGGGATCGGCACCGGCTACGAGTGGGAGATTCCCGAGGCCGCGACTATTTCCGTACAAGCCGCGCTGTTCAAACGCGACACCACCGCCCTCAGCAACTCCGTGGGCACCAAGAGGGGCCGCCTGCGCGAGAGCGACGGAGGGCCGGGCAACACGTCCGGCTTGGAAAGCTTCGCCCTGGCCGTGGATGTGAAGAATTTGCAGGTTGCGCCGGCTCTTTCCGTCCGTGCCTCGGCGCTCAGGCAGGCACCCGGGGTCGGCGACGCCGATGAGCAATGGGCCTATGGACTCGGGGGCGTCTACGAACTCGACCTGGGCAACGATACGTTCCTGATGCCCATGGTCGACTTCATCCGCTCCACCGATGCGATCGGGGTCGAGTCGCCCACCTCGATCGGAGGCGCGGCGGAAACCTATCTGACGGCGGGATTGGGGCTGGTCCGCGGCCCCTGGAACGCCGCGGTGACCGGCGGCCGGCGGACGGACAGCCAACCCGGCCAGCCCGACACGGACGACACATTCGTCCAACTGTCCGGCGGCTACGACTTCGAGAACGGAATCGGCGTTCAGGCCGGATGGCTGCGCATCGACCAGGCCGGCCTCGTCACCCAGACCGTGGGCGGCTTGGTGTCTTACGGGATCGAATTCTAGAAACGCGCTCCCGGCCGGTCAGGGTGTCGGGGAAACCCGGCTTCCTGACCGGCCGGGCCGCTGGTTGTGGGGTTCGATGCGCTGGGCCGATCCATCGCCACGGTCGGGATGCCCTGCCCCCCTTCAGCCGCCGAGAACCGCCACCGCGCGGATCGGCGATCCGGTTCCCTTCCTTATCCGCAACGGCAGGCCGATGTAGGTGAACCGCTTGCCCACCACCTGGTCGAGATTGCAGAGGTTCTCGACATGCGTCACGCGGCGCTTGCCGCAAGTGTCATGGCAAGGATAGGTCTTGTCGTAGAACATGTCGGGGCTGGGCGAATCGACGCCGAAGTTCACGCAGCCGCGGTCGATGATGTATTCGGTCGCGGCGCGGTCGAGCCCCGGATATTCGGTCATGTATTCCGGCTTGCCATACCAGCGGTCGTAATGGCCGGTGTGGAACAGGATGGTGTCTCCGGCCCTGATGTCGAGGTTCCAACGGGCAAGCTCGCTCTCGATCTTGTCGGGCCCGAACTGGGTGCGCAGCGGAACGTCGCTCACGTCCAGGCAGATGGCCGAGGTGATGCATTTGGACAGCGACAGCTCGTCGATGGATTCGGCCTCGGGGTCGGTGGTGAAATGGCTCACCGAGTCGATGTGCGTGGGCCCGTGGTCGCACAGCAGGATGCCCGAGGTCTCGTACGAGAAGCCGGTGCCGAGGATGCGCTTGCACTCCTCATGCGACAGATGCTTCCAGATCACCGTCTTGAGATGGCCCGGATAGACGGGCATGCCGTTGTAGATCTCCTGCGAGAGATCGATGATCCTGCCTTCGAACATGCTGCCCCCTCAGTTGTCGTAGACGTTGGCGATCGCGCAAAGAAACACGCACTCTTCCTGCGCGCTGGCATTGACGATGCTGTGCGGCTCCATGGTCGGAATGAAGACCACCTCGGACGGCCCGGCGCGCCGCTCGTCCGTCTTGGCGTCGGTTTCGGGATCGTGGACGGCAACGACCATGGCGCCGCTCAGCACGTACATGGTTTGATAGTAGAAGTGCTTGTGAATCGGGATCTCGCCCGACGGCCCGATCCGGAACAGCCGCAGCCCGTATTCCGGACTGTCGGCGGGGCCGGCCTGCGACAGCCAGCGAACGGTCACGTCCCTGACCGGCAGAGGAACCCCCTTGTAGGGGAATTCGGTGATCTGGATTTCCTTGCTCTCGTCGGCGCGCGCCACTCTCATGAGCGTCTCCTCGGATGGACAGGGGCCGGGGATCGCTCCCCGGCCCACCAATCGCCGTAATCGGGTGATTACTGCTTGCCCCACTGGCGCGGCCACTTGTAGCCGAGTGCGGTGGTCAGTTCCTGATAGCGCTTGACGATCTCGAACCCAGGGTAGCCCTTGTCCGAGACTTCCTTGGCCCATTCAGCCGGGATGTCCGCGATCAGGTGCGCCCATTTGGTGCGTTCGGCATCGGGGAAATCGATCACCTCGACCCCATTCTTCTTGAAGGTGGCCATGATCTTGTTGGTCCACTCGGGGACCACTTCGTTCGCCACCTTGAGTTCGATCTCTCGGCCGACGTCCTTGAACAGCTTCTGGACGTGCGGAGGCATCTTGTCGAAGACCTGCTTGTTGACCCACAACTCGGTGAAGTTCCCGGTCATGGCGCCGACCATCACGGCATGCTTGGCCTGTTCGTAAACCTTAAAGGCGCTGAACAGGTCCAGAGGCAGCAGATCCATGTCGACGACGCCGGTCTGCAGCATGGTATAGCGGTCATGCGCAGGGGCGACGACCGGGGTGATGCCGGCCGGCTCCACCCAACGGCCGAAATAGCGGCCGGCCAAGGTCAGCCGCTTGCCCTTGAAGTCATCGAGGCCGGCAACCGCCTTCTTCGACAGGATGTGATAGGCCGCGCCCGGGGGATTCATGATCTCGACGATGTTGTATTTCGCGTAGTCGGCGGCGATCTGCGGAAACTCGTCGGCGATCTGGCGCTTGGCCTTGGTGACGATCACGGGATCGACCGGACCGAACGGGAAACCGTATTCGAAGCAGCCGAGCGGCAGCTTGCCCGGGGTGTAGATCGAGCTGCTAATGGCGAGATCGACGGCACCCTTCTCGACCAGCCCGATATACTCGGCCGGCTTGCCGAGGGCGCCGCCCCAGAATGCCTGGAAAGTGATCTTGCCGCCGGACCGCTTGGTGATTTCATCCATCCACATCTTCGCCGAGAGGCTGCTCATCGACACCTCGGGCGGCGGGTAGGTGGAAGCCAGGCGCAGCTTCATTTCGGGATAATCGGCCGCCATCGCGGACGAGGCTGCAAGGGCGCCCAGGAAACCGAGCGCCACTATTCCACGGGACTTCATATGCTCCTCCCTCTCTCTTCGCTTGAGTGCATTGTTCCGGGCCGCCTAATTGCTCATCATGAGGTTCGGAAGCCCGGTACTGAGACCCGGAAACAGGATGAGAACGACGATCACCATCCAGGTTGCCAGGAAAAACGGGATGATTCCTGAGAAGATCTCTTCCAGCCGCACGTCATCTTCGGCGACCGCGTAGGCACCGTAGACGTTCAGGCCCACCGGCGGGGTCAACAGGCCCGCCTCCACGGCCATGATCACGATGACCGCGTACCAGATCGTGTCCACGCCCATCGCCTGCACCAGGGGATTGAGGATGGGCACCGTGATGCTGAGCATCGAAATGGAATCGAGGAAACAGCCGAGCACGGCGTAGAAGACGACGATGGCGACGATGAAGCCCATCGTCGAGAGTTCCAGCGACTGGAGCCAGGACACGATGGTCGCCGCCGTTCCGGTTAGGACGAGAAACTGCGCAAACACCGCCGCCCCGGCCATGACCAGGAAGATCATCGATGTGGTCGACGCGGTTTCGCGGAATGCCTCGGGGAAGATGGCGCGCAGGTCACGGAACTTGGTCAAGCCCAAAAGGACGATGAGGAAGGCCGACGCGACCGCTGCCGCCTCCGTCGGGTTGAAGATGCCGCCGAAGATTCCGCCGAAGATCACGATGGCGACGAACCAGACCTGCCAAATCTTGAAGAGATCGAGTAACCGGCGGCCCAGCGGCACGATTTCGGCGGGCCCGCCGGGCTTGATGAGATCGTGGCGGAAGTAGGCGATCGCCACGATGACCAGCGAGAAGGCGAGCATCAGCATGATGCCGGGCGTCACACCGGCGATCAGCAGCTTGCCGATCGATTCGCCGGAAAGCACCCCGTATACGACCATCAGGATGCTCGGCGGGATGAGCATGCCGATCATGCCCCCGGAGGCGCAGATTCCATAGGCGATGCGCTTGTCGTAGCCGAGCTTGCGCATTTCCGGCGCGCAGAGGCGCGAAAACACCGACGCGGTCACCAGCGACGAGCCGCAAACCGCGCCGAAGGCCGTGCAGGACATGACGGTCGAGGTGCCGATGCCGCCCTTCAGGCGCCCAAGCCAGTCGTTGATCGACTTGAAGACGTCGCCGCTGATGCCGCCCGCGCAGGCCAGATAGCCCATGAGGATGAACAGCGGGATGGTGATGAGTTCGTAGGCGGCGACCGTGTGATAGACGGTGCTTGCCGCCATCCCCATCGCCACCTCCAACCCCACGATGGCGGCAATGCCGACGATGCCAACGAGCATCAGCGCCACGCCGATATGCACGCCCAGGAGCAGCAGGGCGGCCAACCCCCCCAAACCGAGGAGGCCGAGAACCATCGGGTCCATCATACGCCCTCCCTCGCCTGCGCCTTGAGGTCGACGGCGCCGAACCCGGTGTCGCAGATCCGCTGCACGGTCAGGGATATTTGAACCAGGCATTGAATGGTGAGGACGATCATTCCGGCCGGAAGCGCGAACTTGCCGACCCACCAGGGCAGTTCGATCGCCGCGAACATCACCTCGCGGATCGCCAGGGAATGAGCAAACTCGGTCCACCCGTAATAGGCGACGATGGAGAACAGGATGAAGTCGAGGACGTAGGTGAGGATCTCACAGGCGCCGCGGGCCGCCGGCGGCAGCAGATTGGTGACGATCGTCACCCTCACATGCTGACCCACGGCCAGGGTATAGGCCATGGGCAGCAGCACCACATAGGGCTGGAGCAGCTGGCTGATCTCGACGCTGGCCGGCAGCGGCGCGTTGAACAGGAAGCGCAAGATGACGTCGGCCGTGATCATGAACGCCATGATGACGAGCGCGGCCGACGATATCGTCACGGCGAGGTCGTTTAACCTAGCCATCACCGCCTGCACCAAGCGCAGGGCGCCGCCACGCGGCGAACTGGACTCCATTTATCCTCTCCCTCTGTGCAACCGTTCTTCTTTTATTGCGCGGAGATTCGCGGTTACGAACAACCCACCTACGGTCCGGAAGCGGCATAGCCTCCGTCAACTACGAGCGTGCTGCCCGTCATGAAGGATGATGCGTCGGACGCCAGGAGCAGCAACGGGCCATCGAGTTCCGCCGGATCGGCCAGGCGACGCGCCGGTATCCGCTTCAGGAGGGCCTTGCCCGCATCGCTCTCGAAAAAATCGCTGTTGAGCTCCGTGGCCAGATAACCGGGCGCCAGCGCATTCACCCGGATACGGTGCGGGGCCAGCTCGACGGCCATCGCCTTTGTCAGATGAATGACCGCCGCCTTGGAGGCCACATAGGCGGGTATGGAGGTGGCAATGCGGATGCCCAGGGTTGACGCCACATTGACGATCGCGCCGCCGGCCCCTCGGGCCGCCATGCGTCGCGCCACGCCCTGGCCAACCCACCACAAACCGTTCAGGTTCGTGTCGATGACCGTCTCCCAGTCCTCCTGCGTCTGCTCCAGCAATGCCCGGCTGCGCGCGATGCCGGAGTTGTTGATCAGCACATCGACTGGCCGGAAGTCACGCCACACCTCGTCAAGCGCCGCCTCGACCTCGGCGCGCTCGCGCACGTCGGCGGTGACCACGAACGCCTCTCCCCCTTCGGCGCGAATTTGCCCCGCCAGTTCGTCGAGCCGGTCGCGACGGCGTGCCAGCAGCGCGACCGCGGCCCCCGCCTCCGAGAGCACCTTGGCGAAATGCCAGCCGAGGCCGCTGGACGCCCCCGTCACCAGCGCACACCGCCCATCGATGCGGAACGCCGCGCTCATAGCTCACCCGCCTGCTGGCGCAGCGTGAATTTCTGGATTTTGCCGGTCGCAGTCTTTGGAAGTTCTCCGAAGACCACGGTCCGGGGACATTTGAAATGGGCCAGATTCTGCCGGCAGAACCCGATGATCTCGTTCGCGTCGGGGATCGGGATCCCGGGCTTGAGGGCGATGAACGCGCACGGCGTCTCACCCCAGGTGGCGTCCGGCCGCGCCACGACCGCCGCCTCGAGCACGGACGGGTGGCGATAGAGAACCTCTTCGACCTCGAGGCTGGAAATGTTCTCGCCGCCGGAAATGATGATGTCCTTGGCGCGGTCCTTGATCTCCACATAGCCGTCCGGGTGCTGCACCGCCAAGTCGCCGCTGTGGAACCACCCCCCCGCAAAGGCCGCGTCGGTCGCCTTGGGGTTGGCGAGATAACCCTTCATGAGGGTATGCCCGCGGAACACCAGTTCGCCGATGGTCGCCCCGTCCGCCGGCACCGGCGCCAGCGTCTCGGAGTCGGCCACCATCATCTCGGGCACGGCGAAATGGGGAAGCCCCTGGCGCGCCATCAGGCCAGCGCGCTCGGCAAGCGGCTTGTCCTGCCAGTCCTCTTGGGGCAGGCAGACGGTGGCGGGACCGTAGCTCTCGGTCAGGCCGTAGAGATGCGTGACCTCGATGCCCATTCCCTCCATCGCCGCGATTACGGTCGAGGGCGGCGCGGCCCCACCGGTCGCCACCTGGACGCGGTGCGAGAAGCGCTTGTCCCTGGCCCCCTCGGCGTGCATCAGCATGTTGAGGATGATTGGCGCGGCGCAGAAATGCGTGACCGAATGGCGCTCGATGAGGTCGAGGACGGCGACCGGGTCTATTCTGCGCAGGCAGACATGGGTGCCGCCGACCGCGGTCACCGCCCAAGGGTAGCTCCAGCCGTTGCAATGGAACATCGGCAGCGTCCACAGATAGACGCTCCGCGCCGTCAGCCCGAACGTCATGGCGTTGGCCAGCGCGTTGAGGAAGGCGCCGCGATGATGATACACGACGCCCTTGGGGTCGCCGGTTGTGCCCGATGTGTAGTTGAGGGCCAGCGACTGCCATTCGTCGGACGGCGGGGTCCACACGAAGGCAGGATCGCCTGCGCCGAGGAGTTCCTCGTAGTCCATTTCGCCGACCGCGAGCCCCGTCCCGGGCTCGGTCACCTCGACGACCATGGGGCGCGGCCCCGTCATGGCTTCCAGCGCCGCCCGCGCGACCGAGGCGAATTCGGCGTCCACAATGAGGATCTTGGCGCCGCCATGCCCCAGGATGAAGGCGATGGAAGCCGCATCGAGACGGATGTTGAGGGCGTTGAGCACGGCGCCGAGCATCGGCACGCCGTAGTGCGCCTCGAGCGTCGCCGGGATGTTGGGCGCCAGCACGGCCACGGTGTCGCCGCGGACGATGCCTTGACCGGCTAGCGCGCTGGCGAGCCGCCGACAGCGCGCCGCGAATTCGGAATAGGTAAACCTGCGCTCGCCGTCGATCACCGCCGTTTTCCGGGGATAGGCGCGGGACGCCCACACCAGGAAATCCAGCGGAGTCAGAGCCCGATAATTGGCCGCGTTCTTGGCGAGCTCGCTCATCGTCGTGTCAGGCGCTGGCCTGCTTCTTCTTGCCGCTGCTGCAGCCGCACGGACACTTGTTCGAACTTAGGTCGAGCAGTCCCCCGCGTTTGCGATTGGAGGGCCGGATGCTGACCATCGAGATCTCCCGGCGCGCTTCGGTCGAACCGCACATCGGGCACCGGATCTCGCCATCGCTGCCGCCGAGGCTGAAAACTTCGTACTGGTGGCGACAGGAGCCGCAGCTATAGGAAAAAACAGGCATGTCCCAACCCTTCCTGAATGGAATGGTGACGGCCCCCTTCCTGAGGAAGGGGGCCGAACCGGGTTTAGATGTCGATGACGGTGATTTCCTTGACCGGCCACTTCGACAGGATCTCGACACCGGTGGCGGTGACGTGGATCACCTCTTCGATGCGGACGCCCTGGCCTTCGCCGTCGCCTTCCTGGGTCTCGATGGCGAAGGTCATGCCCTCTTCGATCTCCATCGGATGATCCATCGAGCAACCACGCCAGACGAGCGGCGGTTCGTAGAGGGTCAGGCCGATGCCATGCGCCCAGTTGTTGCCGGCGGTCTGATCCTCGGTCGTGACGCCGATGTCGCCCCACACGTCGGGACCCGCCGGCCACTTCGCCGCGATGTCCTTGGTGCTGATGCCGGGCTTGATGACGCTGATGCTCTCGTACAGCCAGTCATAGGCACGCTGGTAGGCGTCCCGGGTGGCCTTGGAGGGCTCGCCGATGCTGAAAGTGCGATAGTAGCAAGTCTTGTAGCCGTTCCAGGCGGTGTTATAGACGTCCATGTACACGACGTCGCCGGCGGAGATGCGCCGACCGGTGGTGTGGCGCAGGTTCGGCCAGGAGTACGGGCCGGAGGTGCAGAAC
Source organism: Rhodospirillales bacterium (assembly GCA_019455065.1). GTDB lineage: Bacteria > Pseudomonadota > Alphaproteobacteria > Rhodospirillales > Magnetospirillaceae > JACFNC01. The sequence goes on along the minus strand of JACFNC010000003.1, from coordinate 208,501 downwards.
ACACCCGAATGCACTTCGCCGCCATTGCTGTAGCAGGCCTTGAAGGCTTCGCCGAGAATCTCGTACTCGGACACGCCGGGGCGCGCGGTACGGGTCAGCGCGGCGAACATGGTGTCGCCGATGGTGCAGGTGTTGCGCAGGCACTCGACCTCTTCCGGCAGCTTGTTCTTGCGCGCTTCCAGCATCGCCATGTAGCCGTCGGAGCTGGTCTTCACGCCACGCGCCTCGAAGGCGGCGGTGATGATCGGATCCGAGAAGTCCATCGCCAGCACTTCCTTTTCCACCCCGGCGCGCTTCAGTTCGACCATGATCTGGTCGACGAACTTGCGCACCGCCTCCTCATGAGCGCTGGCGCCCATGCAGCGGGCGATCCAGCCCATGCCGGTGATGGCGTACTTGACGTGCCCCTGCGGCAGCCAGGGCGAGCTGCGCTCGGTGTGGTAGCCGATGTCGCCTTGCTCGAACACGACCGGCCAGGAGTCGCCCTTGCACCACAGCGAGTAGCGCAGGCCCGAGCTCGGCGTGGTCCATTGCGGGGTGTAGGTGCTGGTGATGTAACGGGTGTTCCACTCATTCAGCGACAGGAGCGCGCCGAAATTGCGGTTCTCGAACAACACCTTCTGCGCACGGTCGCGGCGGCCGGTGCGCAGTTTGTGCATGTTAACACCCTCGATCCAATCCGCCTGATGGATCGGAAAGGACTTACCGTATGCGTCTGTCATGGGACTCCTCCCCTGGAAAAGCCAAGGGACCTCCCCCGGCTTGGTGATAGCGAGGGAGACGCTATCCCCTCCCAGCCAGAATGAAAAATATGATGTTCTTATTCTTCCTATCGAAAAATACTATAATCGCCGGCCGGCTCCAGCAAAGGGGTTTTGACCGTCAGAACGTCAGGACCGGAGACTACTACTTTCGGTCATTATGTTTAGAACCATTTTATATTTCGTCCGGTTGAATACGCTGTTGCTAATTCAACGGAAATCCCGATGGGGGCCACAGTTATTTCCTTTGGCCATCCGAGAATGATATAGGGACCATAATGAACAACTATTGGCGCGGAGGCTTTGACGAGTTCTACCTTAGCTGTCCCGCCCGCAAGGGCCGGTACCGGGGAGAACCTTCGTGCCTGCCGACCTCATGCCATCTGGAATCAGCAATCCTGGCGCCGGCTGCGGCCCTAACTTGCCCACCTCGTCGCCATGAGATCGCAGCCCACGAAGCGAGCAAAGCTTGACGGCGCGCTCGCCTTCTCCGCAGAATCGCTGCTCGGCCCAGAGGCCTCGCTCCCTTGGGGCGAGGCAAGGCAGAAGCGCGTGATACCTCAGATAAGCGTCAGGCAGCTGCAGTATTTCGCGGCGGTCTACGAAGAAGGCAGTTTCAGTCGCGCGGCCGAGCGCGAGAATTGCTCGCAACCTGCGTTGAGCGCGCAGGTGCGTCTGCTCGAGGGTGTGCTTGCGTCCACGTTGTTCGAACGCTCGGCGAGCGGCGTCGTGCCCACCTTTGCCGGCCGCCAGTTCTATCAGCACGCCGTCGCCATCCTGCGTTCGCTGTACGTGGCCGAACGCGACATTTCCGCCATCGCGGGCCATGTCTCGGGTGACGTGTGCGCGGGACTGATTCCTTCGGTCGTCCGCGGTCTGCTGCCGACCTTCTTGCCGCCGTTCGTGCAGGCCTATCCGCATATCAACCTTCAACTAGTGGAGGGCTTCAGCGGCACGCTCTTGAACTGGCTGCTCGCCCAGGAAATCGACTTCGCCGTGGTGGTCGAGCCTCCGCAGCACGAGGCGCTGGAGATCACCAGCCTCGGTGGTGGCCCGGCGGTGATGATCGCGGGCAACCAGGGCCCGGTGCCGTCCGGCCACCCGGTGCGCCTGCAAGACCTTCCTCCGCTCAAGCTGGTGCTGCCGACGCCCCGCCATGGCCTGCGGTCCAGCATCGAGCGCAGCATCTGGACCAAGGACATCAAAGTCGCGCGCAGCATGCAGATGGATTCCGTCTGCGGGATGATCGAGTTCGTGAAACGATCGGACTGGGTCACCATCCTGCCGACAGTCGCCATCATCTGCGACATCGACAGCGACGACCTGGTCATCAACCCGATCGTTGATCCGCCTCTTCAGGGCCAGCTCTATCTGGTGCATCTGAAAAAGGTTCCCCTCGGGCAGTCGGCCACCCTGTTCGTGGACGCCCTGCAACGCGAAGTCGACCGGGCACGCTCGTTCTGGGAATCGGTTTCCGATCCCGCATGACGCCCTGATGACGCGACAGGAGAACGCGCAGGCGGCGGATGACCGGGCCGCCGGCGCCAGCCGACGAGGTTTGCAATGAGCCAAAGCCAATCCCTACCCTCCCCCGACGTTTCGCCGCCTCTTGGCTTCGACGCCCGCTCATTGCGCGATCATCTCGCCCGCGTTCTTCCCGAGACTTCAGGCGAGATGCACCTCGAGCGGATTTCGGGGGGGCAATCGAACCCGACATTCTTCGTGAAGTTCGCGGGCGGCGGCGATTTCGTCCTGCGCAAACAGCCGCCCGGGCCGCTTCTGCCCTCGGCGCACGCCATCGACCGCGAGTACAAGGTGATGACGGCACTCGCCGAAACCGACGTGCCCGTCCCGCGGATGCTTCACTTCTGCGAAGACAAGGGGGTTATCGGAACCCCTTTCTACGTCATGGCGCGCCTCTACGGTCGGGTCTTTCATGACTCGGCGGTTCCCGGAATCGCATCGGACGAGCGGCGGGCGGTCTACGACGCCATGAACGAGACACTGGCCCGCCTGCATCTGGTCGACTGGCGGGCGGTCGGGCTTGGCGATTACGGCAAGCCCGGCAACTACTTCGCACGCCAGGTCGCGCGCTGGAGCCGCCAATATCAGGCTTCGAAGACCCGGAACATCGGCGAAATCGAACGCCTCGCCTCGTGGCTGCCCGACCACATTCCGCCGGGTGACGACACCGCGATCGCGCACGGCGACTACCGGCTCGGCAACCTCATGTTCCATCCGACCGAACCGCGCGTCATCGCCGTGCTCGACTGGGAGCTCTCGACCCTCGGGCACCCGCTGGCCGATCTCGGCTACAACTGCATGATCTGGCACGCCGCACCGTCGGAATTCGGGGGCATCGCCGGGCTCGACCTGTCTGCCCTCGGCATACCCGAAATGGAGGAGTATGCCGCCACCTACTGCCGCCGGACGGGTCGCCCCGACGGTCTGCAGCCATTCCATCTGGCCTTTGCCCTGTTCCGTTTCGCCGTGATCCTGGAGGGGATCGCCGGACGAGCCGCCCAGGGCAACGCCGCCGCCGACGACGCCAAGGATGTCGGCCGCCTGAGCGTGGCCTACGCCGCGCGCGGCTGTTCCGTCGTCGGAATTTGAAACGCAGAGGATGCCATGGATTTCGCCTACACGCCCAAAGTCGAGGAACTCCGGTCGCGCGTGCGCGACTTCATGGATCGCTACGTGGTCCCCGCCAACAAGGAATGGGTCCGCGACGTCGAGGCCGGCATCTATCCGCCGCCGGTGGTCGAACAGCTCAAGGAACTGGCCAAGTCCGAGGGCCTGTGGAACTTGTTCCTGCCCGGCCTCCGCGACGACGAGCCCGGCACGCGGCTGACCAATCTCGAATACGCCCCGCTGGCCGAGATCATGGGCCGCGTCATGTGGGCGTCGGAAGTGTTCAACTGCAACGCCCCCGACACCGGCAATATGGAACTTTTGCACAAGTTCGCGACCCCCGAGCAGTATGACCGCTGGCTGCGGCCGCTTCTCGAGGGCGACATCCGCTCCTGCTTCTGCATGACTGAGCCCGATGTGGCCTCGTCCGACGCCACCAACATACAGACCATGATTCGCCGCGACGGCGACGACTACGTCATCAACGGCCGGAAATGGTTCATCACCAACGCCGCCGACCCGCGCTGCCGAATTGGCATCGTCATGGGGCTTACCAACCCCGATGCCGAACCGCACGCGCGCCAAAGCATGATTCTGGTGCCGATGGACACCCCTGGGGTCGATATCGTGCGGAACCTGACGATCATGAACCACCATTCGCCGGAGGGGCATTGCGAGATCGTATTCCGCAACGTCCGGGTCCCGGCGTCCAATCTGCTGGGCACCGAGGGCAGCGGTTTCGCCCTGGCGCAGGCGCGGCTAGGTCCGGGGCGCATCCATCACTGCATGCGCTCGATCGGCCAGTGCGAGCTGGCGCTGGAACTGATGACCGAACGCGCCCAGGAACGCCGGGCCTTCGGCAAGCACCTGCATGAGCACGGCACGGTCGCCGAATGGATCGCCCTGTCGCGCCTCGAGATCGACCAGGCCCGCCTGCTGGTGCTGAAGGCGGCATGGATGATCGACACCCAGGGCGCCAAGGCCGCGCGCAACGAGATTTCGATGATCAAGGTGGTCGCGGCGCGGCTGCAGAACCAAGTGCTCGACCGCGCCATCCAGGTGTTCGGTGCCATGGGACTGTCGCCCGACACCCCGCTGGCGACGCTGTGGACCTGGGGCCGCGCCTTGCGCTTCATCGACGGCCCGGACGAGGTTCATCTGCGGGCCATCGCCCGCGCCGAGGTCCGCAAGAGCCGCGAACGCTTCGGCGATGCGGCGCGATATCTCACCGTACCCGACCGGCTCTAAAACGATGACGCCGCGATTTCGCCGCGTCCTGCTTTCCAACGACGACGGGATCGACGGCCTCGGCCTTGCCGTCCTGGAAGCGGTGGCGGCGGAGATCGCCGACGAGGTCTGGGTCGTGGCGCCGGACTGCGATCGCAGCGGCGCCGCCTGCTCGGTCAGCGTACACGAACCGATCCGCATCCGCCAACTCGGCCCGGCGCGCTACGAAGTCAGAGGCACGCCCGCCGACTCGGTGCTGGTCGCGCTCCGGCACCTGATGCCGGAGCCGCCCGACCTCGTCCTGTCTGGAATCAACTGCGGCGGCAATCTGGGCGACGACGTCATCTTTTCCGGAACCCTTGGGGCGGCCCTGGTGGGCAGCATGCACGGCATTCCGGCGGTGGCGCTGAGCCAGACCTATCGCGCGCCGGACGCCATTCAATGGGACACGGCCAGGACCTGGACGCCGGCGGTGCTCCGGGCGTTGTTTCCCGCCGGCCCGACGGCTTCGGAATGCTATAGCGTCAATTTTCCCGATGTGGCGCCACACGAGGTGCGGGGAATGGCGGCGGCGCGCCAGAGTGCCGCAACCATCGACGTCGCCGTCGAGAAGCGCCGCGACGCCCGCGCCCGCGACTACTTCTGGCTGGCGCTGAACCGTGGTTCGGGCACCCGGCTGCCCGGAAGCGACGCCGAGGCCCTTCGGAAACGGCGCATCGCGATCACCCCGATCGACCGCGACCACACCCTCGACGCCCGCTTGGCCGCACTCGCCGACCGCTTGGCGTCGGCCGATCGAACGAACGGGAGAGAGGAATGAGCGAAACCATGCTGCTGTCACCCATGACGATCCGCGGCGTGACGCTGCGCAACCGCGTGGTCATCTCACCGATGTGCCAGTACTCGGCCACGGACGGCATGGCCGAGGACTTTCACCTCGTCCATCTCGGCCAGTTCGCCCTGGGCGGGGCGGGCATGATATTTTCCGAGGCCATTGCGGTGCATCCCAACGGCCGGATCACCCACGGCGACATCGGCCTGTGGGAGGACCGGCAGGTCGCGCCGCTGCGCCGCATCGCGGACTTTCTGCGACGGCACGGCGCGGTGCCCGCCATACAGATTTCGCATGCCGGGCGCAAAGCGAGCATGCAGCGGCCCTGGTACGGCAACGGGCCGTTGACTGCGGACGATCTGGCGCGCGGCGACCATCCCTGGCCGGTGGTCGCGCCGAGCCCACTGCCAATGGATGCGGGATGGCTGATGCCCACCGCCCTGTCGGTCGACGAGATCGGGGACATCCGCGAGTGCTTCCGGCGCGCCGCGCTACGGGCCCTGGAGGCTGGCTTCGAGGTGGCCGAGGTGCATGGCGCTCACGGCTACCTCCTGCACCAGTTCCTGTCGCCGCTGTCGAACCGCCGGAACGACGGCTACGGCGGCGACCTCGCGGGGCGGATGCGCTTCCCGTTGGAGGTGGCCGAGACGGTGCGGGCGGCATGGCCGGATGACAAGCCGGTGTTCTTCCGGGTTTCCGCGGTCGACGGCGTCGAGGGCGGCTGGACGCTCGAGGAATCGGTGACCTTGGCACGCGAACTCAGGGCGCGCGGTATCGACGTCATGGACTGTTCCTCGGGCGGGCTGACCGGGCCGGCCACCGCCGCTCGCCTGCCGCGGGGACCCGGCTTCCAGGTGCCCTTCGCGGCGCGGATACGACAAGACGCCGGCATCGCGACCATGGCGGTGGGTCTGATAACCGAGGCCGAGCAGGCGGAGGAGATCCTTCAGTCGGGCGCCGCCGACCTGATCGCCATCGGGCGCGAAGCGCTGTTCGATCCGCACTGGCCGCTCCACGCGGAACGGACCCTGGGCCATGGGGGCAACTTTGCCTCGTGGCCGGAGCAGTACGGATGGTGGCTCGACCGTCGCGCCCGCACGATGCCCGGCAAGACCCCGGCCCGATAAGGCGCGGGGCGGCCTTCAGCGCGACGAGACGGCTTCGGCGCCCGCCAGCGCGCGGGCGGCCCGCTGGCGCGTGTACCACACCGACATGTTCCAGGCGATCGGCACCAGCAGGGTCAACGCAAGCGCCACCACTTCCCCGAACGGCTCGACGGTCACCGTCAACGCGAACAGGCCGCCGGCCAAGCCGACCATGCCCCACAGGCCGTTGGCGATGACGGCCGCGCTCGGCCGGCCGCCGATGCGCGTATGCAGGATCAGCATGGTGCAGGTGGTCGAGATCGGATAGACCGCGATCATCCCGGTCGCGGTGGGCCCGGCCACATTGCTGAGCACGAGCACCGCGCCCATCAGCGCGCACACCAGGGCCGTACGCAACGGCAGTTCGTACCACTGCCGCGCGATCTTCGGCACCTTGACGTCGCGAAATCTGCCGCTCAGCCTTATCGCAATCGCGAACGCCACGGCATTGAGCAACGCCGCCTCGGCGACGGTCCATTCGACGCCCCGCACGAACCACGCCAGACCGATCCAGCAGGCGACGGCGGGAATGACGCTGACGAGCGCCCCCAGGCGCTGCGCAAGCACGAGATAGACCAGCATGAACGCGGCACTCACGGCGGTCACCGCCAGCCCGCTCTTGCCACTGGCGGCGAGATAGGCGGCGTCGTGGTCGAGAGCCAGGAAGACGTAGGCCGGCCATACCGTCACCGGCAGTGTGACGACCAGCGCGCCGATCAGCGGCCCCGCACGCTCGACGACCACCGAGGCGGAAACGACGATCCCCGCCGTCAGCACCAGCTTCACGGCGAACGACAACCAATAGAGCGTATCGGCGGAAATGGCGGGACCTCCGGACGGGAGTGGCACAAGGGCAATGAATGTTCGCGGTCAAGTTAGCCTTGGCCACCCGAAACGCGGTAGGCGGAATATCTTATGGTTGCAATCGCCTTTCGTGATGGTCCGGCTCCACCGCTTTCATTTGGCCCTTTCCGCGTTCCCGTAAATTTTTCCGATGGCTCGCATAAGGAGACGGTGTTGGCGCGGCCTTTCCAACTGTGCCAACAATCCCCTTACACCTGAAGACCTTGGCACGTCGGCGCGACCGGCAAACCACAAGAATTGGGAGGGGAGGTGGCCAGGAATGCAAAAGGCGGGGACGCCGCGTCCGCCGCCGACCGCGACGTTGAACTCTTGGAGCTTTACCGGCGCATGCTGATCGTGCGGCGGGCCGAAGAGCGGCTGTCGCAGATGTTCGCCGACGGCGAGGTGCCGGGCTTCATCCATCTCAGCATCGGGCAGGAGGCGGTGCCGGTCGGCGTGTGCGCCGCGCTGCGCCTCGAAGACACCCTTGCCTCCAATCATCGCGGGCACGGCCACGCGCTGGCCAAAGGTCTCGACCTCGAGAGGTTCTTCCTCGAAGTCATGGGCCGGGCCGAGGGCGTATGCGGCGGCCGTGGCGGCTCGATGCACATCGCCGACATGGGCGTCGGCATGCTGGGCGCCAACGGCATCGTCGGCGCGGGCCTGCCCATCGCCGCCGGCAGCGCCCTCGCCCATCAGGTGCGCCGCACCGGCGGCGTCGCCGTCGCCTTCTTCGGCGACGGGGCGATGGCCGAGGGCACCCTGCATGAAACGCTGAACCTGGCCGCCCTCTGGCACCTTCCCATGCTTTTCGTGTGCGAGGACAACGGCTGGGGCGAGTTTTCGCCGACCTCGCGCCAGTTCACCGGCGACCTGATCGCCCTGGCGGGGGCCTTCGGGATCGACGCCGCCACGGTCGACGGCAACGACGTGGCCGCGGTGGCGCGCGCCGCATCCAAGGTGGTCGCGGCGGCGCGGGACGGCTGTCCGCAGGTACTGCGCTGCGTCACCAACCGGGTTCACGGCCACTACGAGGGCGATCCCCAGCGCTATCGCGATCCCGCGGACCTCGAAACGCTCCCCAACCACGACCCGTTGCGACGCTGCGCCGCGAAGCTTGGTGCGGACGACGTCGCAAAGGTCACTGCCGAGGTCGAGGACCGCATCGCGGCGGCGGTGGCCGCTGCGCGCGCCGGAACGGAACCCGATATCGCCCGCGCCCGGGCCGACGTCTATTCGCCCTGCGAGGCCGCCCATGGCTGAAACCCGGTTCGGAAAGGCGATCGGCCAGGCACTTGCCGACGCTATGCGCGACGACCCCGACGTGGTTCTGTTCGGCGAGGACGTGGCGGTTCCGGGCGGTCCCTTCGGTGTGACGCGTGGCCTGCTCGACGCGTTCGGGCCTGAGCGGGTGCGCGACACGCCGATCTCCGAGGCGACCATCGTCGGTGCCGCCGTCGGCGCCGCCATCGGCGGCCTCAAGCCGGTCGTCGAGATCATGTTCATGGACTTCTGCGGCATCGCCATGGACGCCATCGTCAACCAGGCGGCCAAGGCGCGGTTCATGTTCGGCGGCCAGTGTTCGGTGCCGATGGTCCTGCGCACGCCCCACGGCGCGGGCGTCGGCGCCGGGCCGCAGCACTCGCAATGCCTGGAGGCGTGGTTCGCCCACATTCCGGGCTTGCGCGTCGTCTGCCCGAGCAACGCCGCCGACGCCTACGGCCTTCTGCGCACCGCCATCGACCACCCCGACCCCGTCATCTTCGTCGAGAACAAGTCGCTGTACGCCGCCAAGGGGGACCTGCCGGAGAACGCGGGACCGATCCCGCTGGGCCGGCTGCGCGTGGCCCGCGAGGGCGCGGACGTCACCGTCGTGGCCTACGGAGCCGCCGTCGGCACCGCCCTGACCGCCGCCGATGCCTTGGCCGCCGACGGCGTGTCGGCCGAGGTGCTCGACCTGCGCAGCATCCAGCCGTGGGACGAGGCCGGCGTGCTCGCCTCGCTGGCGAAGACCCACCGGCTGGTCGTCGTTCACGAGGCCGTCGAGGCGTTCGGGGTGGGCGCCGAGATCGCGGCGCGCATGGCCGACGTCGGATTCGACGAACTCGACGCCCCCATCGTGCGGGTCGGCGCGCCGTTCATGCCGGTGGCGTTCGCCCCCAATGTCGAGGCCGCCTACCTGCCCGGCGCCGCCCAGGTGGCCGCCGCCGTGCGCCGCACCCTGGAATAGAGGAAAAACAGATGAGCGAACCCTCGATCCTGACAGAAACCCGCGGCCGCATCGGCATCATCACCATCAACCGGCCGAAGGTTTTGAACGCCATCGACGTGCCGACCATGCTGGCCATGGAAGAGGCGCTGGGGCGGATGGAGGCCGACGACGCGGTCCGGGTCATCGTCGTGACCGGCACCGGCGAGCGCGCCTTCGTCGCCGGCGGCGACATCGCCGATCTGGATTCCCGGCAAGGTCTCCAGCATTACCAGGAGTTCGCCGAGGTCATCCATCGCGTCTTCCGGCGCTACGAAACCTGCGACAAGCCCACCATCGCGGCGGTAAACGGCTGGGCGCTGGGTGGCGGCACCGAGCTTGTTCTCGCCCTCGACATCCGCATCCTCGCCGACAATGCGCGACTCGGTTTGCCGGAAATCACGCTCGGCCTTTTCCCGGGCGCCGGCGGCACCCAGCGCATCATCCGCCAGGTGCCGCTATGCCGCGCCAAGGAAATCATGTTCGCGGGCGACCATATATCCGCCGAGGAGGCCGTATCCATTGGCCTCGCAAACCGCGTGGTCCCGCGGGCCAGCTTGATGGATGAGGCGCTGGCCCTGGCCGAAAAGATCGCAGCCAAGTCGCCGCTGGTCCTCAAGCTGCTCAAGCGCACCCTGCGTGACGGCGGCGACATGCCGCTGTCGGCCGCCCTGCCCTACGAACAGGCGATGATCGGGCTGGTCCTGGATTCGCAGGACGCGCATGAAGGCTGCCGCGCCTTCCTCGAGAAGCGCAGCGCGGACTTTCAGGGGCGCTAGGCCGTGACCGCGGCCGCCCAGATCGTCATGCCGAAGCTCGGCCTGACCATGACCGAGGGGGTGGTCGTGGAGTGGAAGGCGCAGCCGGGGCAGCAGGTCGCCGAAGGCGACGTGCTGTTCGTCGTCGAGACCGACAAGATCGCGAACGAGGTCGAGGCCCCGCGCTCGGGCGTGATCGGGGAAATCCTGGTCGATATCGGGGCCACCGTGCCGGTGGGAACAGTGCTCGCCCGCTGGCGGGATGAGGGCTCGGCTCCGCCGCCCAAGCCCGCGGCCGCCCCGGTCCCCGCCGCGCGGTCCCCCGCACCCCCACCCGCTCCTTCGGCGCCGGCGCCGCAATCGGGGCGCCACATCGCGACACCACTGGCGCGCCGCCTGGCGCGGGAATTCGGTGTCGACCTCGCGACGGTGAGGGGCAGCGGCCCGCGAGGCCGGATCAAGGCCGCCGACGTGCGCCACGCTTCTGCCTCCGCCGAGCCGCGCCCCGTCGAACCGGCGCCGGTCCCCGCCGGGGCGGGGCCCGTTGAGGCCCTGTCCCACGTGCAGGCGGCGGTGGCGCGGCGTATGACCGCGGCCAAGCAGGAAATCCCGCACTTCTATCTGGCCACCGAGGCCGAGGTAAGCGAACTGCTCGCCCTGCAGGAGCGCCTGCGTGCCCTGCCCGACTGCCCGAGACTGACGTTGACGCATTGGCTGCTGGCGGCCACCGGACGCGCCCTCGCGGAATTGCCCGAGTTCGACAAGGTCTGGGCTGAGGGCGGCGTTCGCCGGCTCGGCGGAACGGATGTCGGCGTCGCCGTGGACGGCGAGCGCGGCCTGTTCGCCCCCGTGCTGCGCGGCGCCGGACGCCTGGGCGTGGCCCAGATCGCCGGCCGTGCCGAACCCTTGATCGAACGCGCCCGCGCCGGCCGCCCGCTGCCCGAGGACGGCGGCGGCGGCGCGTTGACCGTCTCAAATGTCGGCCGGCATCCCGTCACCTATCTCACGCCGATCGTCAATCCCGGCCAGGCGGCGATTCTGGGCGTGGGGCGGGTGCGCGACGTGTTCCGCCCGGATGCCGACGGCAAGCCGCTCCTGAAGCGCGAGCTGGGGCTGGTGCTGGCCTGCGACCATCGCGTGCTCAACGGCACCGACGGCGCCGCCCTGCTCGGGCGCATCGTCTCCCTCATCGAGGCGCCGCTGCGTCTCGTCGCCCCCCCTGTCTGAGGTTGCCGTCATGGATTTCGCCATCACCGAAGAACAACGCATGATCAAGGAGACCGCCCGCCGCGTCGGCGAGAAATACGGCCTCGACTACTGGCGGGCGCTCGACGCCGAGAAGGCCTATCCGGCCGCCTGCTGGCAGGAGATCTGCGACGCCGGGCTGTGCGGCATCGCCCTGCCCACCGAGTACGGCGGCGCCGGCCTGGGGATGCTGGAGATGGCGATGGTCGTCGAGCAACTGGCCGAAGCCGGGGCCGGCTCGACAGTCGGCCAGCTCTTCATGGTCAATCCCATTTTCGGCGGCGTCGCCGTGTCGCGCTTCGGCAGCCCGGCGATGAAGGCCGATTTCCTGCCCAAACTGATCAGCGGCGAAATCACCTGCTGCATGGCCCTGACCGAGCCCGATGCCGGCACCAACAGCCTCGAATTGCGCACCTTCGCCCGCGCCGACGGCAACGGCTGGCGCCTCAACGGGCGCAAGATCTGGATCACCGCCGTACCGCAGGCGAAGAAGATGCTGGTCGTCGCCCGCACCAAGCGCAGCGACGAGGTGCGCCGTCGCACCGAAGGCATTTCGCTGTTTCTGATCGACGTCGACCGAGCGGGCGTCGACCACACCGCAATCGACAAGGTGGGCACCAACACCCTGCCCTCGTCGAGCGTCTTTTTCGATGACGTCCGCGTCGAGGGCGAGGAACTCGTGGGCACCCTCGACAACGGCTGGTACGAGCTGCTCGACGTGCTGAACACCGAGCGCATCGTCACCACCGCCGGCCTGGTCGGCACGTCGCGGCTGGCGATCAAGCTGGGCGTCGCCTACGCCAACGAGCGCAAGGTGTTCGCCAACCGCCCGGTGGGGTCCTATCAGGGCATCCAGTTCCCCTTCGCCCAGACCCACGCCCTCAACGAAGCCGCCGCCCTGCTGAATTACAAGGCGGCCGCATCGTTCGACGCCGGCCAGCCCTATGGCAGCGAGGCCAACCAGGCCAAGCTGCTGGCCGCGCAGGCGGCGTCGGCGGCCACCGAGCGCTCGATGCAGGCCATGGGCGGGATGGGCTTTTCCAAGGAGTTCCATGTCGAACGCCTGTGGCGCGACGCGCGGCTGTTCCGGTTCGCGCCGGTCTCCGAGGAAATGGCCCTGAACTTCATCGCCATGCACGACCTCGGCATGCCGCGATCCTACTGACCGGCAAGGAGGGCAGGTCATGATCACCCTTAGCGCCACCATCCGCTATCATGCCCACGCGCACCCCGAACGCCTCGCCATCATCTACGGCGAGCAGCGGGTGACCTATGCCGACCTCTACGACCGCCTCACGCGGGTGGCCGGCCTGCTGCGCGCCCAAGGCATCGGACGCGGCGATGTCGTGCTGGTGCTGATGAAGAACAGCACCGCCTTCATCGAGATCGCGCTCGCCGTCAGCCATCTGGGGGCCGTGTTCCTGCCCGTGAACTTCCGCCTGTCGCCCGAAGAGGTGGCCTACATCGCCGACAACGCCGGGGCCAAGATCGCCTTCGTGGACACCGAGCTGGCCGCCAACGCGCCCCGGCTCGACCGGGTGGTGGTCGTCGACGCGGCCGCCCAGGCCGACATGCGCCGCGCCTGCGGGGGGGCCGCACCGGTCATCGAGGCGGCCCACTGCCGGCCCGACGAGATGTTCCGCCTGATGTACACCTCGGGCACCACCGACCGCCCCAAGGGGGTGATGCACAACTACGAGAACTTCTATTGGAAGTGCCTCGACCACGTCATCGTCCTCGGCCTGACGCGCGACGAAAAACTGCTGGTGGTCGGGCCGCTCTACCACGTCGGCGCCTTCGACCTTCCGGGCGTGGCGCTGCTGCTTGTTGGCGGCACGATGTGCGTGCTGCGCGACTTCGACGCCGGCGCGGCGCTGGCCGCCATCGAGACCGAGCGGCTGAGCTGCGGCTGGATGGCGCCGGTCATGCTGAACGCCATCCTGGCGCATCCCGATGGCGCAAAACGCGACCTGACCTCGTTCAAGTGGTGCATCGGGGGCGGCGAGAAGACCCCCGAGTCCCGTATCCGCGGCTTCACCACGGTGTTCACCCACGGCCGCTACATCGACGCCTACGGCCTGACCGAGTCGTGCAGCGGCGACACCATGATGGAGGCCGGCCGCGAAATCGACAAGATCGGCTCGACCGGCCGCGTCCTGCCGCTCACCGACATCGCCGTGATGGACGACGGGGGGCGCCCGCTGCCGGCCATGAGCGAGGGCGAGATCTGCCTGCGCGGTCCGCGCATCACCCGCGGCTACTGGAAGGACGAGGCGAAGACGGCGGCCAGCTACCACGGCGACTGGTTCCGCACCGGCGACGTCGGCTATCTCGACCCCGAGGGCTTCCTGTACCTGACGGATCGCAAGAAGGACATGATCATCTCGGGCGGCGAGAACATCGCCTCGTCCGAGGTCGAGCGGGTGATCTACGCCCTGCCCCAGGTGTCGGAGGCCGCCGTCGTCGGCGTTCCCGACGAGCGCTGGGGAGAACGCCCGGTGGCGGTGGTCGTGCTCAAGCCGGGCACGCGGCTCACCGCCGACGAACTGGTCGAACACTGCGGCAAGCATCTGGCCCGCTTCAAGGTGCCGCGCACCCTGGTCCTGCGCGACGCCCTGCCGCGCAATCCCTCGGGCAAGGTTTTGAAACGGGTGATCCGCCAGGAACTGGCGGGCACCCCGGCAGAGGAGACGCAAGCATGAGCCTCGCACGCGCCATCGGCGATTTCGTGGCCCGTACGGGCCCGGCCGAGATGCCCCCCGAAGTGGTCGAAAAGGGAAAGGTCTGCCTGCTCAACGGCTACGGCATCGGGCTAGGTTGCCACGACACCCCCTACGCCCCGGTGGCGCGGCGGGCGGCGCTGGCGATGGGCGGCGAACAGGCCGACGGCGCGACGCTCCTGGGCGACGGCCGCAAGACCACCGTGGCCGCCGCCATTCTGGCCAACGCCGCGCTGTTCCACGGCCGCGCCCAGGAGGACACCAGCGGCGCCGCCCATCTCGGAACCATCCTGCTGCCCCTCGCCACCGCCCTCGTCGAGACCGGCCGCGCGCCCATTCAGCGCCTGCTGCCGGCCGTCGTCCTCGGCTACGAGGTGGGCGGGCTGTTCGAGCGCGCCTATGCCGGCCACACCACGCCGGTCGGGCTGCGCGCCTCGCCGCTCTACGGCACCCTGGCCGCCGCCACCACCGCGGCCAAGCTGTTCGGCCTCGACGGCGAGCGCACCGCGGCGGCCATCGCCAACGCCGCCTCGTTCGCGGGCGGCATCCTGCAATCCTTCGCCGACGGCACCGACGAGTGGCGCTATCAGGTGGGCGCCGCCGCCTGCCAGGGCCTGACCGCGGCCGAGCTGGCGCGCGCCGGCTCGGTGTCGGCGCCGCACGCGCTGGAGGGCCGCAGCGGCTTCGTCCGCACCTTCGCCCGCACCGAGTGCGACGTCGAGGCGCTTGCCGCCACGCTGGGCCGCGAGTGGCTGATCCACCGGGTGGTGTTCAAGCCCTATCCGGTGTGCGCCTTCAACCAGACCCCGGTCACGGGCGCCCTGGTGCTGCGCGAGCAGATCGCCGGCCGCGCCATCCGCGCCGTGCGCGTGAGCATGAACCCCTACGAGACCGGCTATGCCGGCATGGACGCGGTGGGCCCGTTCCACTCGATCTCGGGCACGCTGATGAGCATTCCCTTCTGCATCGCCAACACCCTCGTCCACGGGGTGCCGACGATGAAGCTGATGACCACCTATGACGACCGCGCCGTGGCGGCCCTGATCGACCGCGTGAAGCTGATCAGCGATTCCGCCGTGCCCACCCTGTGCGCCCGCATCGAGGTCGATCTCGAGAACGGCGAGTCCCTGGTGCGCGAGCAGAACATGACGGTGAAGGACTACAACTACGACCGCGGCGCGGTATCGGACCTGATCCGCCGCGTCGGCGCCGAGGGCGGCGTGCCGGGCGGCGTCTACGACCGCCTGGAGGCCTGGGTGGACACCCTGCCCGCCGGCGACGTCCGCGGGCTGCTGGCCTGTTTCGCCGAACTGCCGGGAGCGAACAAAAGCAACGCGGTGACGGTGCCAGCGTAGCTGCGCGTTGCGCCCCCGGACTATGTGCGGACCAGCGATCGCTCGCACATGCGAGCGACCGCCGCGACGAGATCCTGCGGGCCGCACGGCTTCGACAGCAGGAGTTCGTGCGCGAAGCGCTCGGGAAGCGTCTCCTTTTCGTAGCCGGTCAGAAAGGCGAACGGTATACCGCGCTCGGCGAGTACGTCGGCGATGGGATAAATTTTGCTGCCCCTCAGATTGACATCGATCAACGCCGCGTCCACGGCCTCGTTCCGCGCCGCCTCCATGGCCCGATCGAAGCGTCCGTGCGGTCCCACCACCGCGCAGCCGGAATCGGTGAGAAGCATTTCGAGGCCCATGGCGACCATCAGCTCGTCCTCAATGACGAGCACTCTCCTGGGGTTCGTGGATCTGCTCATTCGTGCCCCCTTCCGTGTGGACGGCGTGTATGGCGGGAATGGCGAGTGTCACGACCAAGCCCTCGCGGGCGTAGTCGATACGGGCGGTTCCGCCCAGTTCGAAATCGAGACTGCGCTCGATCAGTTCGGTTCCGAATCCCTTTCGTTCCGGCGTCTTGACGGGTGGCCCGCCGATTTCCCGCCATGTGATCTCGAGCATCGGCGGCTCGGCGTCGAGACGAAGCGCCCATGCCACGGAAACCCGTCCGTTATCGTCGGACAGCGCCCCGTATTTCACGGCATTGGTCGCCAGTTCGTGAATCACCATGCCGAGGGTCGTCGTCGCCCTTGGCCGCAGATGAACCTTCGGTCCGACGAGGGCGGCCCGGCCCGACTCGCCCACGAACGCCGAAAGTTCGGCCGCGAACAGCTCGTCCAAGGCGACGTCCGACCATTCGTGCCGGGCCAGAATGTCATGGGTCTGGGCCAATCCCCGAATTCGGCTGAGGAAGCCCTCGTTGAATTCATCGACGCTCGTGCTGCGCCGCGCCAGCTGCGCGGCCATCGATGTGACCACGGCAAGCACGTTCTTGACCCGATGATTCAACTCGGCCACCAACGCCTTCTGCTGGCCGACGTGAATCATGTCCGTCACGTCGATGAAGGTGACGATGACGCCGTCTATGCGGCGGTCGCTGTTCCAATAGGGCAGCAGGCGCATCAGGTAGTGCGCCTCGCCGTTGCGGGAGGTGAGCTGCCTCTCGATCGAATTCATCGAGGACAGCACCGACTTGAGATCCTCGGGCAGGCCGGCATAATCGAGAAAGGTCGCGATATCCGCCAGCGGCCGTCCGCAATCGGTCTGGATCAGCCGGAATATGCCGCTGGCGGCGGGCGTGAAGCTGCGTATGATCAGGGTTCTGTCGAGGAGGATCGTGGCGATCCGGGTACTGGCGAACAGGTTCTTGAGGTCGCTGTTCGCACGGTCGAGTTCGTCGATCTTCGCCGAAAGCTCGACGTTCACGGTGTGCAACTCCTCGTTGACCGATTGAAGTTCCTCCTTGGAGGTCTCCAACTCCTCATTGGTCGACTGCAATTCCTCGTTGAGGGACAGCAGTTCCTCGTTGGCCGACTTCAGTTCCTCCACCGCGGTTTCGTATTCCTCGGTGGAAATCTGCAATCGCTCTCTGGTCTGGTGAAGTTCCTGCTCGATCTGACGGAACGCTTGTTCCTGATCCGCCGGCCAGTCCGCTGCGACGCCCTCGTCGCGCCCGCGCACCGCCCCCACGTCGGCGAACACGATCAGCCAAAAATGATCGCCCCCCTTGTCCGGTATCGGTTCAATGGTAAGGTCGATAGTCTGAACGCCGGTTTCGCACTCCACCCGCACGCCCTCTCGACGCGTCGCCGAACCGGTCTTCACCACCTCATGCATGGCCGAACGCAAGGCCAGTTGCAGCCCCCTGCGCGCCATCGCCAAGAGGTTGCGAGTCGGGACCCCCGCGGGGGGTTCGAGGTATTTCCCCGTGCGCGCCGAGTAGCGGACGAGGTTCCAGTCGTCGTCGACGATCACATAGGCGGGCGCGAAGCGATCCAGCATGACGGTCTCGGCCCGGCGCACGACCTCGGTGCCACTCACCGGCTTTGCTTGCGGTTGCGTTGCCCGACGGCCGGTGAGCGTCTGGGCGACGACCGGAAACACCGCCGGGCGGCCGGGCTGGTCGCGACGCCGGAAGATGCGGTGCTTCTTGTCGAGCGGCGCGAACAGGTCCGCGTTCTGGCTGACGTGCTCGGAAATGCCGAGGAAAAGGAATCCGCCCGGACGCAGCGCGTAATGAAAAAGCGGGAGAACCTGGTTCTGCAGTTCCGTCTTGAAATAGATCAACAAGTTCCGGCAGGAAATGAGGTCCAGGTTCAGGAAGGGCGGATCTCGCACGATGCTGTGGCAGGAAAACAGGCAGATCTCCCGCACCTCCTTGGCGATCGTGAAGCTTCTGCCCTCGCGCACGAAATACCGCTCCAGGCGGTCCGGCGACATCCGCTCCAGGAGCTTGGCCGGATAGTGGCCCGCACGGGCGACCGCCAGGGCGTTTTCGTCCACGTCGGTCGCGAAAACCTGAACGTGCGGTTGCGGCGCCATCGTTCTCATGTGCTCGCGTAGCAGAATGGCGACCGAATAGACCTCTTCGCCGGTCGCGCAACCGGGGATCCAGACCCTCACCCAATCATCCGCGCCCTTGCCGGCGAAGATCTCCGGTATCACCAGCCGCGCGAGGCAATCGAAGGCCTCGGGATCGCGAAAAAAGCTGGTGACGCCGATCAGCAGGTCGCGGAACAGGAATGTCGCTTCCTCCGGATCGTCCTTGACGAACGCGACATAGCCGCGCAGGTCGGCGATGCGGCGGACCTGCATCCGCCGCTCCACCCGCCTGAGGAAGGTGTTGGGTTTGTAGCGGCTGAAATCATGCCCCACCCGCTCCCGAAGAATCGCGCAGAGGGCGGTTCTCGCCTCCTCGATTTCCTCCGTGGCCTTGCCGCCGTCACCGCGCGCGCCAAATGGCTGTTTCTCGAAAGTGTCGATGTAGGCGGCGATGCGCTCGGCCAGGGCGTCGATGGGCAGGATGCAGTCGACGAAGCCGGTGGCGATGGCGGCATCCGGCATGCCGTGGTGGCCCGGCTGCGAACCGCTGCCGCCCTGGGCCAGCGTGAACCCCTCGGCCTCGCGCACCGCCTTCACGCCGATGGCGCCGTCGGTGCCCGATCCCGACAGGATGACCGCCACTGCCCGGTCGCCGACAGCCAGGGCGAAGGACGTGAGGAAGATATCGACCGGATTGCGTTCGCCACCGCGCTCGTTCAATATCAGATGCTCATCCGCGACCGTCATCACGGCGTCGGGCGGGATCAGATAGACATGGCCCTCTTCGATCGCCTGATCGTTGTGGGCTTCCGCCACCGGCATGTCGGTGTGACGCACCAGGATGTCGGCAAGCAAGCTCTCGCGATGCGGCGCGAGATGGGTGATGATCACGAACGCCGCATGCGGCCGCGGCGGCAGCCCCCGGAACAACGCGGTGAGCGCTTCCACCCCGCCAGCCGAGGCGCCGATGGCGACGATTGGAAACCGGCTACTGCGCATAAGACCTGATCATGAAACGCCAATCCGTGGTTGAGCCTGCCGAAAGGCCAGTTTGCAGCATAATCCCTATGAGGGCGATATGGCATCCGGGGCAAAATCCCCTATCGCCAAAGGCTATTCCGACCTAGCGAAATGAGCACGTCGCGCACAGGCACTATTGGGAGAGACAGGATCCGAGCCCCGCATGGGGTTGATCAGGCATCACGCCCATGTGCGGAGTATAGCCCGTCGCCCCGGGGGGAACGAACATCAAACCCCGCCTTCCGCCTGCCGGCGGCCAAATCCCCCATAATGCGTATGGGTTTGACACCTTCGCGCACACCGGGAACGCTCTAGCAGGCCGAGAGGAGCGCTTCGCGGCATTCGGGTTCACGGTCCTGGCCCAGCTCCAGGCTCAGCCAGACGAGGTGGACTGCCACGAATACCACCACGATGAGCGGGTGGATTCGCCACAGCAGCCACACCACCGCCGCCAGCATCGCCAGCAGGACCAGCCCCCCGACCGGGAGGATGATGCCGTACAAGAGCGCGTTTTCCACGGTCCTCACCGCAAGGGCATCAGGTGGCGCCATGCTAGCGGCGCCGCGCACGACCCGCAATTCCCGCGAGCAGCGGCTGGCGATGGGGCCTGGTCGGCTTTGCCGGGAGATCAGGCCGCGTAGCGGCGCAGGGCGCTCTCGTCCCATTCGATGCCCAGGCCGGGGCCCCGTGGCACGACAAGGCCGCCCACAGGGCGTGCCGGCGCGGTCAGGATGGGGCCGGCGACATCGAGATATTCGAGAAAGTGGGCGGTCGGGCTGACCGCGAGCATATGGGCGCTCGCTTCGACGAACAGGTGGCTGGATAGCGGAAGAGCGGCGGCCTCGGCCAATCCCATGACGCGGACCCAGCCGGTGACGCCACCGATCTTCATCAGATCCGGCATGGCGAAGTCGCAGGCCCCGGCGGCCAGGGCGCGTTCCATGTCGCGCGGAAACCACCAGTTCTCGCCCGTCTGAACGGGAACGGACGAGGCGGTCCGCACCCGCGCATGGCCGGCGAAATCCTCGGCCGCCACCGGCTCCTCGACCCAGGTGATGTCGTAGGGCGCGAGACGCTCGATGCGTCGGACCGCCGACATCACGTCCTGCGACTGGTTGAAGTCGACCATCAGCCGCACCTCAGGTCCGACGATGTCCCGAACGGCACGCACGAGATCGGCGTCGGCGGCCTCGCTTCCATCGCCGACCTTGATCTTGATCGCCCGGAAGCCCTGGGCAACCGATGCCTCCAGCATGGCGCGGTCCGCCACCGGGTCGACGAGGCCGAAGCTGTCGTAGGCCGGCATCGCCCGGCACCCACCGCCCAGGAGCTCGGCGACGGGTCGCCCGACCGCCCGCCCCAGCAGGTCCCAGAGCGCCATGTCGAGGCCGGACAACGCCATTCCCAGCAGGCCCTGCCGCCCCAGCAACCGGAACTGCCGCGACGCCAGGTCGAACAGGAGGGACGGCGCGGCCGGCTTGCCGATCACCAGCTCCGCCAGCGACTCGGCCAGAGCCGCCAGGGGACGCAGGGTGATCGGGGTGTAGCCGAAGACATAGGCGCGGCCGATAACGCCGTCGGCATCGGTGACGTCCAGCAGCAGCAATGGGGCGGCCGGGATGGCGCCGGCCGCCGTCCGCAACGGCCGCGACAGCGGGACGACCACCGGACGCGCCCGCAGCGACACGATAGTGGCGGCTTCCGTCATGCCGACCTCCCGCCCGAACGCCCTCAGCGTGCGCCGGACACCGGTTGCGGCAAAGGGTTCATTGGATGGGGTACGGCGGGCGATCGGGGGGGCGCGACCTCCTCGCTGGGCGTCACGGGGGAAGGCGCGCCGGCGCCGCAGGGCGGGCCGATGACCCGGAACACGCTTCCCCGACCCAACCGCGAGTAGAACGCCACCTCATAGCCCATCATGGCGCTCAGGCGTTTCACGATGGGCAAGCCGAGCCCGATCCCCTCGGAACGATCCCGATTGGGATTGCCCGCCTGATAGAACTCCTCGAACACGCGCGCGGCGCCGTCCGGCGACATGCCGATCCCGGTGTCCCAGACCTCGAACACCACGCGGCCGCGGCGCCGTCGCGCCGCGACGAGAACCCCGCCGCGGTCCGTATAGCGTACGGAATTGCTCACCAGGTTGGTAAGGATGCGTCTCAGGATCATCGGGTCGCTCTGAACCGCCATTTCAGGCGCGAACATCCTCAGTCTCAGGCCTTTCTCGGCCGCGAGCGGCTGGAATGCGGAGACGATTTCCCGCAACAGGCTGGAAACCTCCAGGCGCTGCGGCTTCACCTCCATGGTCCCGCTATCGATCCGGGCGATTTCCAGCAGCGAGGTCAGCAGGCCCTCGCCGGCGGCCATGGCCTCGCCCAGGCGCCCGACGACTTGCCGTGGGAACGGCTCGAGGTCCTGGCTTTCCAGGACGCCATGAAACAGACGCATGGCCTGGAAGGGCTGCCGCAGGTCGTGGCTGGCGGCGGCGAAGAAGCGCGTCTTGGCCTCGCTTGCCTCCTCGGCCCGCCGCAGCGCCTGGCGCAATTGGCCGTTGAGGAATTCGAGGCGCTGGGCGGCCGCCCCGACATAGCGCAGCAGCAGCGCCGTCTCGGCGACGAAGACGATGAGCAGGAGCAGGCTGGAAACCAGGCCGCTGCCCCGCCCCACATACCAGCCGACGGCATAGCGGGCCCCCGAATGCCAGTTGTTCACGACATCGAGCATGAAGGCCAGGACGCTGACGGCCAGCCAGAGCGACACGACGGAACGCTCGCGTTTGACGACCAGCATCAGCAGGGCGACGGCGCACAGGGCCGTCATCAGCGGATAGTTGATGTGCAGGAAGACGCCGGTGAACGCCAAGCCGTCGATCAGCGCCGGCAGATAGGCGGTGAAGCGCGTGGCCAGCAGGAACAGGCCGATCACGATGGCGACCGTCGCGATCACGGCCACCAGGATGGTACGTCCGACATTGCCGCCCAGCGGCCGCCGGACGTTCGCGTAGCCCAGGACCGCGAGCGGAAACACGAGGTGCCAGAAGTTCCAAAGCCAGGGCGGCGTCTGCGCATCCCCGCCGACCACGCCTAAGGGTCCCGCGACGTTCGGAAAGCTGAGCAACTGGATGGCGGCGAGCAAGGCGGTGGCCAGATATCCGCAGCCCAGCACGAGAAGATCGGCGGTGCGAATCTGCCATACCTGAATGAGCAGCAGCACGGCGGTGAGCAGGTCCGCCACCACCACCGTGCTCTGATAGATGCCGACCGCAACCGGCAGTTCCGGCCCGAGCACATCGGCCCGCCCCCAGAACCAGACCGTGGTGAGCACCAGCAGGCCGGCCACCAAGGCCGCGATGGCATGCTGATGGGGCGACGGCGCGGTGGTGGCGAGGGTGACGGGTGTGGCGGACATGGTCCGGAAAATATCTCTTCGGCTGAACGGATGAGGAACCATAAATCCGCGGTTGCCCAAATTCCCGCCAGATTAACCCTGGTTCGCTACCCGCGATTTTGCTCAACGTCGCGCGAATACGAGCGGAGCCGCGTCGCACGCGGCGCGGCGACAGTGGGAGGGAGACGGAGAGGATGGAATTGCAGTGGCGGAAGGGGGGGGATTCGAACCCCCGGTACGCCTTTAAAGCGTACGACGGTTTAGCAAACCGCTGGTTTAAGCCACTCACCCACCCTTCCATACCGGCGGCCCAGGGCCCGCCCGGCAGAGACTGAGGTTCTATAGAATTGGCGGGGCCGCGTCAACGCCTCCGGGCCC
Source organism: Rhodospirillales bacterium (assembly GCA_019455065.1). Lineage (GTDB taxonomy): Bacteria > Pseudomonadota > Alphaproteobacteria > Rhodospirillales > Magnetospirillaceae > JACFNC01. The sequence goes on along the minus strand of JACFNC010000003.1, from coordinate 185,431 downwards.
GCGGCGCGGGACGTCGAGGGCTGGGCACCAGGCGCCGCCGCGCGGAAAGCCGCCCGCCCGGTCAGTGGGTGACGACGGCCTCGTCCTCGCCCTCGTCCTCGTCGTCCTCCATCGCCAGCACGGCGAGCACGGCGATGGCCGCCTCGATCTCGCGCCGGCGCCGCTCCTCGCGGTCGGCGGTGAAGTCGTGTTCGGCAAGGCGCGGCTGGCGGTCGTCGTCGATGCGCCGGATTTCCGGCATCTCGGAGATATGCTCATCGTCGTACATGGCATCGCCCTTCTGGCTGCGGCCTACGGCCTTGGTGATAGATGCCAAGTATATCCTTCGTGGGCGTTTTTGAAGTCTAGCCAAAAGAGGTAGGCGGGAAAAAGGGCGCGAAACGCGACGGCCGGGCCGTCACCCCCGCCAAGGCGAAGGTCCCTAAGTCACTGCCGCATATGGATTCCCGCTTCCGCGGGAATGACGAAGAAGGAGACGCCGCGGCAATCCGGCCCGGCCTCGCCTCCCCGCCCCCTACCGCCGCCGCATCAGCCAGGCGCTCTCCTCGGCCGGGCAGACGCCCCTGAGGCCGCCCGGCACGGCGCGCGCCGCGGCGCGCTCCAGGCGGTAGGCGGCGCCGTAGAGCGCCCGCAGCTCGGCCTCAGCGACCGAAAAGGGCGGCCCCTTCTGGCGGGACTGGTCGTATTCGAAGGTCAGCAGCAATTGCGGCGCGGCCCCGGTGAGGGCGATCAGATGGGCGGCGTAGCGCGCGCGCAAGGGTTGCGGCAGGGCGACCAGGGCGGCGCGGTCATAGACGGCATCGACCGGGCCGAGGGTGGCCGCGTCGAGATCGAAGACGTCGCCCACGAACACCGTCACCCCCTCGGCCTCGAACCGCTCCAGCCGCCCGGCCGACGAGATTTCGGGCGCCAGCCCCAACTCGCCAAAGAACTGCTCCACCGCCAGCCGGCTCAACTCGGCGCCGACCACCGTGAACCCTTGCGCGCGCAGCCAGCCCATGTCGCGGCTCTTGCCGCACAGCGGCACGAACACCCGCCCGCCGTCCGGCACCCCCAGGGCCGCGAAATGGGCCACCAGCAGCGCATTCGGCACGCCCTCGTGAAAGCCGATCTGGTTGTTTTGCCAGCGCGTGAGCCAGAAGTCGTGATCCACGGTGTGGTGCCTTTCGCTGGGGTGGTGGGGGGCAGGATAGCATTGGGCGGAATCATGCGTAAGGCAGCGGGCGCGGCAAGGTCGTGCCACTGCCTGAAAGCTTTTTCGGGTTCACGAGCGCGCTTGGCCTGCGGTCCAATGATTACTGCCTCTGTACACGCTGCGAACCATTCCAATTTGAATGACGCAACCCCTGGTTAGTCGTAATTGACGTTCTGGCAGGCTGCGCGTATTACGGATTAGCAAATCAACCATGTTAGCGTAAATTGCCTATGGACGTACCCTTTGAGATTCCGTCTTGCGAAGAAACCTTGCTCCAAGGCGACATTATTCAGTGGCACCGCCCTCGGGACAACTCTCCTGGTGAGAGTTTCGGCATCGTTATCAATGCTGACTGCGACATATTCAACGACAAGGCGGGCGCTTTTTTAACCTATATCCCGCTTCTTTCCCTTAGCGAATACATGAATTGTATTTGGTCCCCTCAACTTTTGGATGACATTATGTCAAAAAAGATCTCTGAGATCAATTCGTATATTTGTACCTGTTTATCCGTTGATGCAATACGAGAGCTTGCTCTTTCTGAGGACAATGATAGTGCTCTAGTTTCTTTGGCGGGCAATCCGCAGAAGGTACCGCAACTCCGAAAGCTCCTCGGACAATTTGGTATCATCCTTAAGGCGAAATTCGCAGGCCACCAGAAAGGGTTTTTTTTGACGCTCTGTGAAGTGCGCGCAAAGTTAACAGAAAAGCCTGTCGGTGAAGCCACTACACTGATGCAAAACCAGTTTCGTGGACACCTTGGAGACAGAAACCAAAATGATTGTTTCTTTTTGTCCCATGTGCCGGGTCTAGAGAATCGTGGCTTCGCTGCGGCAATAAGGTACTTTAGGACGATTCACGCCAACCAAATAGTAAAGAGTAAGGCTGAGTGGTATTCAGCGGAAAGCAAGGCTTTACGCATCGGGCGTTTGAAACCTGTTCTTAAATATGCACTCAGTCAGAAATTTTCCTCGCTGTTCCTTCGGATCGGTCTTCCAAAGGAATATGAGGCCACCCAAAAAAGCATTATTTCGACCTTCGGCGTGAAGGAAATTGTGTGATGGTGAAAGCGCTCGTTCTCGATGCGTATGCGATAAACCAGCTACAGAGCATCTCCGTCGATCTTGCTTGGTTTTCAACATTTACCCTTCCTACGCGCCACTCCATCGGAAAGAGGGTGGTTGGGGATGTCTGTTATCTGTTGAGCAAAAAGGCAAAAACAAACAGCAGATTAATCGTTGTCTCTCTGGAAGATGGCGAACTCTTTGGAGGGCATTCATTAGATAATCGAGGGGAGGCCTTTGATAGGCTCACTCGCGCTGCCCTTAGCTGCTTCGAGGCGACAGTCACGATTCCCGCTAACTGGAGGCCGTATCACTGGAGAAGCCGAGTTTCTTTTCAGGCAAATAGCGTAAACTCCAATGAACCGGGAAGGCTCCTTTTGGACAAAAGTCCGAATGGCACACGTCATTGCTATTTTTACGGTGTCGACCGCGAAGGAAAAGGAGACCTTAGCGAGTTCGTTCCTGACTTCGAGTTGTTTTCGAGGGCTATTGGGCGGATTGCACCGGCACTAGAGACTCCGCCTCAATATGAGCAGGATGAAAGCCGAGATTTTGACCTGAATGATTCCCTAAGCCTTGATGTGACCCGCGGTTATAGCTACGACATCTGGTATAAGTCCCACCTGACCGCCGAGCAAGCGAGCTTCGTGAACGCTGACCGTGGGGGGCCATTGCGTTTGCGCGGGGCTGCTGGCTCGGGCAAGACGCTTGCGATGGTGATGCGATTCCTAAAGATGGTTTATGAAGCTGCAGACGACGGAAAGGCTTTCCGGGTAGCCTTCGTCGCGCACAGTACATCGACAGTAGAACTAATCAGAAAGTACATTATAAACATCGATGATAGGGGGGCTCTGTTTGATACGCCGGATGGCGTCGAAATATCTCTTTGCACTTTGCACGATCTTGCTGAGCAGCATCTTGGCTATGAGCTAAAAGGTATGCAGGCTCTTTCTCTTGATGCTTATGACGCGCTCAAGATGGAGATAGAATACCTTGGCTCAATTTTTAAAGAATACGGCGTCTCTGATTGGCTCGCTCGAAAATCCTTCTGCTCCAAGTTGTTCGTTGAGTTGGTGGATGAAGCTCTCTCTGGAGACAGCAGGCCGTTCATCTTCGATCTATTGTCCGAGTTTGGCTGTGTTATTGATGTCCAGTCCGGAGCTACGCCCTCGGAGCGACGCCAAAATTATTTCACCGAGCGGCGCGCCCAGTGGATGCTCCCGGCGGAGAATGCCAGCGACAAGCAGGTCGTCGTTGACCTGCATAAGGAATTTTCGAGAGCTATGGCCGAACTGGGAGTGGTAACCCTTGAGCAAATGACTGCCGATTTTCTGGGATTTCTTTCCAGTAATCAATGGAGCGCCACCCGCTTGCGTAGCGGGTTTGACGCAATCTTTGTCGATGAACTCCATCTGCTAAACCGGGTGGAAAGGTCGTTATTTCATCTTTTAACCAAGGATGAGGATCCACCTTTTGACGTCTACATGGCCTATGATCCTAAGCAGAGTCCCAAGGACACATTCCTTGGGCAAGCTGGGGAAAGTGTGGCCAAGGATTCCGTTTGGGCGAGTACAAAACTGGGAACTGTTGAGCCTATCGTTCTCAGTCAAGTTTTCCGTTACACCGACCAGATCGCGGCATTCTTGCAGGGAATCGACCGCAGTTTTCCCGCCGCCAATTTTGGCTCTGAATGGGCAGTTGAGAATAAGCTCCGTGCAAAAGGTGAAGGGCCGAAGCCTACGCTCGTTAGATCAGCCAACGAGCGGGACACCTATAAGAACGTTTTTCCAATTGCTCGCGACCGCGCCAAGAAGTTGGGGGCTGGCAAGCGCGTGGCTATGCTATGCATGAGCTACGAACTTTTTGAGACGTATCTTGTTGCCGGTAATCACCGCGATGATTTCGTGCCGATAACAGGCCGCGCTCAGCTTGACCGCGTTGAGAGGGCAGGTAAGAAGTTTATCTTCAGCATGCCTGAGTATGTGGCTGGTCTTCAGTTCGATACTGTTTTTCTGATCGAAGTCAACGAGAACGACGTTAAAAACCATGGGGCGGGCTTGCCTGGACGCAGGCGCTTCTTGTCGAATCTCTATCTCGGAGCAAGCAGGGCGGAAAATGACCTTATCCTGGTCACCAATCTTGATCGAGGTGGCGCGCCAAGCGAAGTTGATTTCGCTCTTGGTCACAGCGCTGAATAGGTCTTAGGGGAGGCGCAGTGGGGGGACTTCGCCGCCCAACCCTACCTCTGCCCCGTTGAAGCTCGATTGACCTGCTCCCCTTTCGGCGACGGACTCTACCTCAAGTTGGCAGAGGTTTCGGGGAGCAGGTCATGATCAGCCACCCCCTACCCCAGCTTCGCCTTCAGCAGTTCGTTCACCAGCGCCGGGTTGGCCTTGCCCTGGCTGGCCTTCATCACCTGGCCGACGAAGAAGCCGAAAAGTTTGTCCTTGCCGGACTTGTACTCGGCCACCTTGTCGGCGTTCTGGGCGAGCACGGTGTCGATCACGCCCTCGATGGCGCCGGTGTCGGTCACCTGTTTGAGGCCCTTTTCCTCGACGATCACGGCCGGCGGCTTGCCGGTCTCCAGCATCAGCTCGAACACCTCCTTGGCGATGCGCCCCGAGATGGTGTTGTCGGCGATGAGGTCGATGAGGCCGCCCAGGTTGGCGGCGGTCACCGGCGGGTCCTCGATGGATCTGCCGCTGCGGTTGAGCGCCGCGAAGAAGTCGCCCGTCACCCAGTTGGCCGCCATCTTGGCGTCGCGGCCCCGGGCCACCGTCTCGAAGAAATCGGCGGTCGCCTTGTCGGCCACCAGCACCCCGGCGTCGTAGGGCGACAGGGCGAAGTCGCGCATGAAGCGCTCCTTCTTCTCGTCGGGGAGCTCGGGCAGCGACGCCTCGATGTTCGCCACGAAGTCGGGCGACAGCACCAGCGGCAGCAGGTCGGGGTCGGGGAAGTAGCGGTAGTCGTGCGCGTGCTCCTTCGAGCGCATGGAGCGCGTCTCGCCCTTGGCCGAATCGAACAGGCGGGTTTCCTGCTGGATGGTGCCGCCCTCCTCGTACACGTCGATGTGGCGCCGCGCCTCGTACTCGATGGCCTGCATGACGAAGCGCACCGAGTTGACGTTCTTGATCTCGCAGCGGGTGCGATAGCCCGCCTCGCCCACCGGCCGCACCGAGACGTTGCAGTCGCAGCGCATGGAGCCCTCCTCCATGTTGCCGTCGCAGGTGCCGAGATAGCGCAGGATCGAGCGCAGCTTCTTCAGGTACGCCCCTGCCTCCTCGGGCGAGCGCATGTCGGGCTTGGAGACGATCTCCATCAGGGCCACGCCCGAGCGGTTGAGGTCGATGTAGCTCTTGCTGGGGTGCTGGTCGTGCAGCGACTTGCCGGCGTCCTGCTCCAGATGCAGCCGCTCGATACCCACGGCGCGGGTGGAGCCGTCGGGCAGGTCGAGGAGGATGGTGCCCTCGCCGACGATGGGGGCCTCGTACTGGCTGATCTGATAGCCCTGCGGCAGATCGGCGTAGAAGTAGTTCTTGCGCGCGAACACGCTGGTCAGGTTGATCGCGGCCTTGAGGCCGAGGCCGGTGCGCACCGCCTGCTCGACGCAGGTCTCGTTGATCACCGGCAGCATGCCCGGCATGCCGGCGTCGACGGGCGACACCTGGGTGTTGGGCTCGGCGCCGAAGTCGGTGGCGGCGCCCGAGAACAGCTTGGCTTTGGAGATGACCTGGGCATGCACCTCGAGGCCGATGACGACCTCCCAGTCGCCCGTCTCGCCCTGGATCAGATAGCTCATGTCACGCCTCCACGCCGGCCGGCAGCGCCTTGAACTCGGCCGCCTTTTCCATCACGTCGGCGACCCGCAGCAGGGTCTCCTCGTCGAACGGCCGGCCGATGAGCTGCAGGCCCAGCGGCAGCCCCTCGCCGTTCAGCCCGGCCGGGACCGAGATGCCCGGCAGGCCGGCCAGGCTGGTCGGCACCGTGAACACGTCGTTGAGATACATGGTGATCGGGTCGTCCATCTTTTCGCCCAGCGGAAAGGCCGCCGAGGGCGCCGTCGGCGTCAGGATCACGTCCACCGACTCGAAGGCCGTCTTGAAGTCGCCGGCGATCAGGGTGCGCAGCTTCTGCGCCTTGGCGTAATAGGCGTCGTAATAGCCGGCCGACAGCACATAGGTGCCGATCAGCACGCGGCGCTTGACCTCGGCGCCGAAGCCGGCGGCGCGGGTCTTGCGGTACATGTCGTCCAGCGTGGCGCCCTCGACCCTGAGGCCGTAGCGCACCCCGTCATAGCGCGCCAGGTTCGACGACGCCTCGGCCGGCGCCACGATGTAATAGGTGGGCAGCGCGTATTTGGTGTGCGGCAGGCTGATCTCCACCGGCTCGGCGCCGGCGTCCTTGAGCCACGCGATGCCCCGCTCCCAGACCGCGGCGATCTCCTCGGCCAGGCCCTCGGGGCGGTACTCGCGGGGAATGCCGACCTTCAGGCCGCGGATGTCGCCGCTCAGCGCCTTCTCGAAATCGGGCACCGGCAGCGGCGCCGAGGTCGAGTCCTTGGGATCGTGGCCGGCCATGGCGCCCAGCATGATGGCGGCGTCGCGCACCGTGCGGGTCATCGGCCCGGCCTGGTCGAGGGACGAGGCGAAGGCGACGATGCCCCAGCGCGAGCAGCGGCCGTAGGTCGGCTTCAGCCCGACGATGCCGCAGAAGGCGGCCGGCTGGCGGATCGAGCCGCCGGTGTCGGTGCCGGTGGCGCCCAGGCCGAGGCGCGCCGCCACCGCCGCCGCCGAGCCGCCGGACGAGCCGCCCGGCACCAGCGGCCGGTTGTCGCCCCGCTTGCGCCAGGGATTCTCGACGCCGCCGTAATGGCTGGTCATGTTCGACGAGCCCATGGCGAACTCGTCGAGATTGGTCTTGCCCACCATCACCGCGCCGGCCTTCTTCAGGTTGGCGGTGACCGTGGATTCGTAGGGCGGCACGAAGCCGTCGAGGATGTGCGAGGCGGCGGTGGTCAGCACGCCCTCGGTGCAGAACAGGTCCTTGATGGCCAGCGGCAGCCCCTCGAGCGCGCCGGCGCGGCCGGTGCGGATGCGCTCGTGCGAGGCGGCCGCCTGCTCCATGGCCAGCTCGGGGGTCTCGGTGATGAAGGCGTTGAGGCCGCGCGCCGCCTCGACGGCGCGGTTGTGCGCCTCGGTCAGCTCCATGGCGGTGAAGTCGCCGCGGGCGAGGCCGTCGCGGGCCTCGGCGATGGTCAGTCGGGTAAGGGCGGTCATGGCTATTCCACCACCTTCGGCACCAGGAAGAAGCCATCGTCGGCCTCGGGCGCGTTGGCCAGGATGCGCTCGCGGCAGTTGCCGTCGCTCACCACATCGGCCCGGCGGGGCAACTCGAGGGCGGCGACGCTGGTCATCGGCTCGACCCCGTCCGTGTTCACTTCGCTCAACTGCTCGACGAAATGCAGGATGTTCGACAGTTCGCCGGCAAGGTGGTCGAGTTCCTCGTCGCGCACCTCGATGCGCGCCAGGTTGGCGATGGTACGGACGGTGGCTTTATCCAGCGACATGGGTTAGGTATCTCCGCAGGGAAGGGCCGGACGGCCCGCGAGTCCTGGATGCATGGAAACGGCGCGGAAGTTAACACCCGGCATGCCCATCCGCAACCCCGCCGAACTGGCCGCGCTGCTTGGCCGAAACCAGCGTCTTTTGGGCCTGGACGTGGGCACCAAGACGATCGGCCTCGCGCTGTCGGACGTTTCCCTGACCATCGCCACGCCCTTCGACACCATCCGCCGCACCAAGTTCACGCAGGATGCGAAGGAACTCATGCAAGTCGTTGATCGCCAAGACGTCGGTGGCCTCGTCATCGGCCTGCCGATCAGCATGGACGGAAGCGAGGGGCCGCGCTGCCAGTCGACCCGCCAGTTCGCCGCCAACCTGCTCGCCCTGCGCGACCTGCCCGTCGCCTTCTGGGACGAGCGCCTGTCGACGGCGGCGGTGACCCGCACCCTGCTCGAGGCCGACGCCTCGCGCAGGCGCCGCGCCGAGGTGGTCGACAAGATGGCCGCCGCCTACATCCTGCAAGGGGCCCTCGACGCCCTGCGGCGCGGCTGACTTCGAGGGGCGGGCGATCAGTCCCGCGACCGGCCGTCCAGGGCCGCCAGCCACGGCTGCCACGCGGCCTGCGCGAGACGGCTCCACATGACCAAGGGCGCCGTCCACAGCGCGAGGGGGACCGCCATCGGCTGCAGCCATCCGGCCACGAGCGCATCGAGGGACGGGGTGGCCTTCAGCGCCACCATCAGGACTTCGGCGTTCTCCTCGGGCAGGGCCCGCCGCATGATGCCCACCGACAGGTTCGGCAACGAGGCGGTAAGCTTGGTCTCGTCCATCGGATCACCCAAATCTTGCCGTCACCGCTTACAGGTAATGGCGGCGCCGGCCGGCGACAAACCGGCCGGCCCCCACCCTACCCCTTTTGCGGCCCGCGGACATGTCTTTTCGCGCAGGGCCGTGGCGGCACGACGAGGCTAGGCATGGTCCTTGTGAAGCTTTTTCAGGCGATAGGCGAGCTGCGGCCGCGTCATGCCGAGGGAACGGGCCGCCGAGGACAGATTGCCGCGGGCCCGCTCCACCGCCCTTTCCATCAGTCGGGTTTCGATCTCCTCCAGCGCCATGCCGCAGCCGAGAAGCTGGTCCACCACCCCGCCCGGGAGCGGCCCTTCCGCCTGCTCCTCGGGCGTTCGCAGTTCGCCGCCCTGTCCGAGATGCAGGAAGTCGGCCGCCGACTTCTTCTCGTCGAAGGTGAACAGGTGCACGAGGTCGATGGGATATCCGTCCTCGCCGAGAATGACGGCGCGCTCGATGAGGTTTTCGAGTTCCCGGATGTTGCCGGGATATTCGTATTCGTACAGGGCGTCCATCGCCCGCGGCGTGAAGCCGGTGATCTTCTTGCCGTGGGCCGAGGTGAACTTGTGCAGGAAGTGGTCGAGCAGCAGGGGAATGTCGTCGCGGCGTTCCCTGAGCGGCGGGATGCGGATGGGAAACACCTTGAGGCGGAACAGCAGGTCCCCGCGGAACCGGCCGGCCTCGACCGCCTCGTTGAGGTTGACGTTGGTTGCCGCGATGATGCGGACGTCGACCTTGCGAGCGTGGGTGTCGCCGACCCGCTCGATTTCCTTCTCCTGGATGGCGCGCAGCAGCTTGACCTGGGCGGTGAGCGTCAGGTTGCCCACCTCGTCCAGGAACAGGGTGCCGCCGTTGGCGCGCTCGAAGCGGCCGGGACGCGACTGGATCGCCCCCGTGAACGCCCCGCGTTCGACCCCGAACAGTTCGGACTCGATCAGGTTCTCGGGGATCGCCGCGCAGTTGACGGCGACGAAGGGTTTGTCGGCGCGGCGGCTGATGCGGTGCAGGGTCTGGGCGAACAGTTCCTTGCCGACGCCGGTCTCGCCCAGGAAGAGGACCGTGGCGTCGGTCTTGGCCACCTTGCCGAGGAGATGGCAGGCGGCGACGAAGCCCGACGAGGCGCCGACCATGTCCATCACGTCCTGGGCGGCCGGCGGCGACGCCACGGCATGCAGGCGCCGCCGGCCCGCGAACCGGTTGACGAACCCCTCGGGCTGCATGGCGCTGAGATCCTCATCGAGGTATTCGGCACCCCAGCATTCCAGCGGCTGGCCGATGATTCGGCACTGGCGCTGCCCGGCCGCGCAACACTCGACCTCGCGATAAAGCACGGTCTTGCCCATGAACGCCGTGGTGTAGCCCGAGACGTAGCCGGTCTGCATCCAGCACACCGGCACCGGGGAAATGCCGTAGTCCGAAAGATGGGCGTCGACCTCGAAGCACTCCGGCCAGGTGAACTCGCCGTAGAAATGCCCCGCCGCCACGTCGATCTCGAGCCGCACCGGCTCCATCATCAGGATGCCCTGAAGGACGCGCAGTTGCGGCCCTACAAGGAAGGCGTCGCGCACGTCATGGTGCGGGCGCAGCTTGCGCGCCAGGGCCGCGTCGCGAACGCCGGAGGAATAGCCCATACGGGTCAGAACGCCCCGCGCCTTTTGAAAGCCCAGAGTGTCGCTGAGTTCGCGCCGCAGCGAGGCCAGGGTGGCGAGGTGGATGACGGCGACACGTTGCGTGTCCAGCCAAACCCGACCGTCACGCAGCGAGAACCGCAAGCGTGACGCGAGATCGTCGATCTCCGGCAGGCGCATGTCTCCGGGGTCGTCGGCCGCGATCAGGCGGCCCGTGGTCAGCCGCCCGGGGCTAAGCCGGACGGGGTTGCGCTCCGGGGCGCTCGTCTCGTTCATGGCGTTCCTCCCTCCACTCCAGATGCGGCTGTTCGGTCGCCGCCGACGCGTTGCTTGCGTTTTGTTATTAGTTGTCTTTTAGTATTGACCAAATCAAAATGCCGCTCTTCTATCGGCGCCCCATCTTTTTACCAAATCCTCATGCCGGCCCGCACTCCATCTTTTCGGCATCGCAGGATAACAGTAGTTCCGCTTATATCAGCCTCGTCTGTTGTTCCTCCCGAGTCCTCTCTTTATCGCTCGGCGTGAGCCTCCCCGACCGATGCTGCGTCGCACCAGCGCGAACGTGGCACGGGGATTGCGTCTAAGGCCGCCCAGGGAGGAGCGCTAATCAAAACAAAGAACGAGCTCCCGGAAAGCCTCGCCCGCGGTTCAGGGCGCCAGCCGGCGCAAGGGACGCGGGGCGCGGCCAACGAATGAAACGAGCCACCAGGAGGGGCATGACATGTCCGTAATGACGTCCAAGCTGAGTTTTCCGGATCCGCACGACATGGAGCGCATTCCCGGCACCGAAGGCTGGGAAAGGATGTATCCCTATCAATACCAGTTCGTCACCGACGATCCCGAGCGCCAGAACTACGAGAGCAACATGTTCTGGTTCTACGACGGCCTGCACTATCCGGAGCCGCTCTACCCGTTCGACATGATCTGGGACGAGGCCTGGTACCTGGCGCTGTCGCAATACAACACCCGCATCTTTTCCGTACCGCCGGTGTTCGGCGTCGACCACCGCATCATCAACGGATACGTCTACATCACCCCGGTCCCGGTGACCGATCCCAACCAGATTCAGGAGCGCGTCGCCCACTTCCTGGAGCGCGCCGGCTACTACTACCAGAACTGGGATTCGCTGGTCGCCAAGTGGGAAGAGAAGATGAAGGGCACCATCAGTGCCCTCGAGAAGCTGAAGATCGAAGCGCTGCCGAACATGGAAGAGAAGGCGGTGGTGCTCGAAGGTATCGGCGAGTCCAAGGGCTATCACCTGCTGAAGGCGTATGACGACCTCATCGACCTCGGCATCCGCTGCTGGCAGTACCACTTCGAGTTCCTGAACCTGGGCTACGCGGCCTACGTCACCTTCCTCGACTTCTGCCAGAAGATCTTCCCCGACATTCCGGCCCAGCGCGTCACCCAGATGATCTCGGGCATCGACGTGATCATGTACCAGCCGGACGAGGAGCTGAAGAACCTCGCCCGCAAGGCGGTCGAGCTCAACGTCGACGGCACCCTCGGGTCCCATTCCTCCTTCGCCGCCGCCAAGGCCGCCCTGGAGGGGTCGAACGCCGGGCGCGATTGGCTCGCCGCCTTCGAGAAGGCCCGCTACCCGTGGTTCCACGTGTCCACCGGCACCGGCTGGTACCACCACGACAAGTCGTGGAACGACGACCTCGACGTGCCGTTCAACTCGATCAAGATCTACGCCGAGAAAATCCGCGGCGGCTCGTCGATCGAGCGGCCCATCGAGGAGGTGCGCAAGGAGCGCGACCGCATCACCGCCGAGTACCGCGGCCTGATCGACAACGACGATGACCGCAACGCCTTCGACCAGTTGCTGAACACCGCCAAGACCGTGTTCCCCTACGTCGAGAACCACCTGTTCTACGTCGAGCACTGGTTCCATTCGGTGTTCTGGAACAAGGTCCGCGAAGTCGCCGCGATCATGAAGGACCACGGCTTCATCAACGACATCGAGGACATCTGGTACCTGAAGCGCAGCGAGATCAAGGACGCCCTGTGGGACCTCGTCACCGCCTGGGCGACCGGTGTGAAGGCGCGCGGCCCGAAGGTGTGGCCGAAGGAGATCGAGTGGCGCAAGGGCGTCATGGAGAAGTTCCGCCAGTGGGCGCCGCCGCCGGCCATCGGCGCCGCCCCGGAAAAGATCCAGGAGCCCTTCACCATCGTGCTGTGGGGTGTGACCAACGACTCCCTCAGCGCCTGGGCCAAGGTGCGGCAGGCCGAGAATCTCGAAGACATCAAGGAGTTCACCGGCTTCGCCGGCAGCCCCGGAACCGTCGAGGGCAAGGCCCGCGTGTGCCGCACGGTCGCCGACATCGGCCAGCTTCAGGAAGGTGAGATTCTGGTGGCGCCCACCACCTCGCCGTCCTGGGCCCCGGCCTTCGTCAAGATCAAGGCCTGCGTCACCGACGTCGGCGGGGTCATGTGCCACGCCGCCATCGTCTGCCGCGAATACGGCATGCCGGCGGTGGTCGGAACCGGTCACGCAACGCAAATCGTCAAGACGGGCATGACCATCCGTGTGAACGGATCAACAGGCGAGATCACGATCGCCGGCTGAGCCCGCGAGCGAACGGCCGCCCGCCTCGCGCGGGCGGCCCACGCCCAGGTACCAAAAAGGAGAGTTTGGAATGACCGGCAGCAAACCGCTGGTGTGCTGGTTCCACGAGTGCGACAAAAATTCCGTGCCGCTGGTGGGGGGGAAATGTGCCTCGCTCGGCGAGATGATCAATGCTGGCATCCGCGTCCCCCCCGGCTTCGCGGTGACCACGGCGGGCTATCAGCGCTTCTACGACGAAGCCGGCCTGGGGCCAAAGGTCGAAGCCGTGTTGGCGGCTCTACAGAGCGACGATCTCGACGCCCTCGAAGCGGCGAGCCAGGAGATTCGCGCCCTCGTCGAAACAGCCCCCTTCTCCATCGAGTTCGAAGACGAGATCGCGGAACATTATCGTCGGCTGTCCAATCATTGCTACGTGCCGGCGGTCCCGGTCGCGGTGCGCTCGAGCGCCACCGCCGAGGATCTGCCGGGCGCAAGCTTCGCCGGCCAGCAGGACACCTTCCTGTGGATTAGGGGGGTCGACGACCTGCTCGTTTACGTCAAGAAGTGCTTCTCCAGCCTATTCACCGGCCGCGCCATCGCCTACCGCAACCGCATGGGTTTTGCGCACAACCAAGTGGCGATCAGCGTCGGGGTGCAGAAAATGGCCAACTCCTCGACCGCGGGGGTGATGTTCACCATCAACCCAAGCAACGGCGACCGATCGACCATCGTCATCAACTCCAACTTCGGCTTTGGCGAGTCGGTCGTATCCGGCGAGGTCACGCCAGACGAGTTCGTCATCAACAAGGTGTCCCTGGAACTGCTGCGTCGTTCCATCCCCCGCAAGGAAGTCTACTACGCGGTCGATCGCGAGACGCAACGGACCAAGAGACTCGACGTTCCTCTGGAACGCCAGACCGTCCAATCGATCGTCGATGAAGACCTGACAGAATTGGCGCGCCTTGGAAAGGTGATCGAAAGTCATTACGGATGCCCTATGGATGTAGAATGGGCGGTCGACAACGACATGCCGGCGGAAGGAAAGGTATTCATCCTTCAGGCGCGCCCTGAAACCGTATGGAGCGCGAAGAAGAAGGAATCGGTTTCATCAGGTCAGCAGGATGCTCTCTCTCACATACTTGCCAGTATGATGGCAGGGAAGAAGCTTCACTAACGAAATCATGACAAGGAGAAGGGATCTATGAGTCACATCAAGGCAACCAAGACCAGGCAGGTGAACGACCTCCGCGACTTCATCGCCGCCTGCGAAGAGAACGATCAGTTGCACCGCGTCAAGGCCGAGGTCGACTGGAAGTTCGAGATGGCGCACGTCTCGAAGGTCAACGAGGAGCAGAAGGGCCCCGCTCTGCTCTACGAAAACGTCAAGGGTTACAAGACCCCGGCCTTCACCAGCGCCTTCACCACGCCGGCGCGCATGGCGATCGCTCTCGAGCAGGATCCGTCGCTGTCGATGTGCCAGTTGTCCCGCAAATGGATGGAGTTGACCACCAAGGAGACGATCAAGCCGCGGGTGGTGAACAACCCGGTGGTCATGGAAAACGTCGTGACCGGCGACGACGTCGATGTCGAGATGTTCCCGGTGCCGTGGATGTACCCCGAGGATGGCGGCCGATTCTTCGTCACCGCCGGCTTTCTGGTGACCCAGGATCCCGACACCGGCTGGACCAACTGCGGCACCTACCGCTCGCAGATCCTGGGAAAGAACCTGCTCGGCTCGCAGATCATCAAGGGCAAGCACGGCGACTTCCACATGAAAAAGTACCAGGAACGCGGCGAACTCATGCCGGCCGCCGCCGTGGTCGGCGGTGACCCGGCGCTGTTCCTGGCCGGCTCCACCCTGGTCAGCGCCCAGACCGACGAATACGACATCGTGGGCCAGCTCAAGCAGCGGCCGATGGAGGTGTTCAAATCCGACCTCACCGGCCTCACCCTGCCGGCCAACGCCGAAGTCATCGCCGAGGGTTATATCGATCCCAACGAACTGATGCCCGAAGGGCCGTTCGGCGAATACACCGGCTACTACTCGGGCAACAAGCTGCAGGACTATCCGAAGCCGGTGCTGCGCGTGAAGCGCCTGCTGTTCCGCAACAACCCCGTGTGGTGGTCGACCACGGTGGGCAAGCCCATCAACGACATTCACATGATCCAGTCGCTGAACCGCACCGCGACCCTGTGGCACGACCTGGAAACCATGAAGGTGCCGGGCATCCAGAGCGTCTATTTCCCCCCCGCCGCCACCGGCCGCTTCTGGGTCGTGGTGTCGGTCAAGCAGATGTATCCCGGCCACTCCAACCATGTCGGCAACGCGGTGATCGCCTCGACCACGGGTCACTACGGCGTCAAGGGCGTGATCACCGTCGACCACGACATCGCCGCCGACGACTGGGACCGCGTGCTGTGGGCCCTGGCCGTGCGTTTCGATCCCAAGCGCTCGGCGCAGATCATCGACCGTGGCCGCTCGACCCCGCTCGATCCCGGCCTGCCCATCGAGGCCCGCGAGATCACCAGCCGCATCCTGCTCGACGCCTGCACCCCCTATGAATGGAAGCAGAAGCCGACGGAAATCTTCATGGACCGCGAGGTTCTCACCAGGGTGTCGAAGCGGTGGAACGAGTACGGCTTCCAGGGCGCCAGCCCGGTCGCCGACATGATCGACCGTCTCACTCGCCCGGCGCCCAAGAAGTAGGGCGGCGGAGTAACTGGCGGAGGCGTGCCCGGGCCTGTCCCGGGCACCCACGCGGTGTGGACCCCCGGGCCAAGCCCGGGCGTGACGGACCGTGCCGGTAGGCGCGGTTGGTCATTTTCATAGGGGAAGCGAACATGTCCTCGAAAAAAGGCATCGTCATCATCTGCAATCTCGACACGCGCGGCGAGGACATCGCCTTCGTCAAGGACCTGATCGCGGGCCGCGGGCACGACGCCATCATGCTCGACTTCAGCATGGAGGAGCCGCCGCCTTTCCCCGGCGACATCCGCACCGAGGAGGTGGCGGCGCGCGGCGGACTGCCCATCGAGGTCGTGCGCGAAAAGTACCGTTCCGACCGCGACACCGCGACCAACAACCAGATCGCCGGCGCCTCGGCCATCGTCCAGGACCTGCATCGGCAGGGCAAGGTGCATGGGGTCATCGGCATCGGCGGCGGCACCGCCACTCTCGTCGCCACCAGCATCATGAAGCGGCTGCCCTTCGGCATGCCGAAGCTGATGGCGTCGCCGATGGCGGCCCACCCCGCCTATATCGACAAGTACGTCGGCACCCGCGACATCACCATGCACCACACGGTGCTCGACATCGTGAAAATGAACCCTCTGCTCAAGGCGCAGATCATCAACGCCGTCGGCGCCATCTGCGGCATGGTCGAGATGAGCCAGGGCACGGACATACGCTTCGACAAGCCGGTGGTGGCCATCAGCTCGTTCGGGTTCGGCGAGATGGCCGTGCAGTCCGCCCTCGGCATGCTCGATGAAGCCGGATTCACCCCCATCGTCTGCCACGCCCAGGGCAAGGGCGACAAGGCGATGGAGGAGATGATCGCAGACGGCGCCTTCCACGGCGTCATCGACATCTGCGTCGGCGGCGTCATGGAGAACCTGTTCAAGGGCAATCGCGACCCCGGCCCCGACCGCCTGATGGGTTTCGTGCGTTCCGGCGTGCCCACCGTGCTCGCCCCCTGCGGGCTCGATATCCTGTCCTATGGCGGGCGTGCCGACATGCTGGAGAAGACCAAGGACCGCGTGCAATACGTCCAGGACGCCCTGCGGGTACAGGTTCGCACCACGGCCGACGAGTTGCGCCAGTGCGCCGACGTCATCGCCGAGCGCCTGAACCGGGCAAAGGGGCCGTGGACCTTCCTGATCCCGCTCAAGGGGTGGTCATCGCTCGACAAGGAGGGGCGCCCGATCTACGACCCGGTGGCCGACGCCGCCTTCGTCGAGCGGCTGGAGCAGAAGGTACTCGCCAAGGAAAACATCAAGAAGGTCGACCTGCATCTCTACACGCCCGAGTTCGCCCGCGTCGCCGTGGACGAGTTCGTGCGCCTGTACGAAAGCGTGCGGCCGGCCTCCGCGAAGACTGCGCAGACGGCTTGAGTATCCAGGCATGGCCCCTTCCTGGCCGATCATCCGGTCCGAAACCGTGTTCGACCTGGGCCTGTTCCGGGTCCGGCGCGACCGGGCCCGCTCGCCGAGAAATGGCGCGGAGGGCGACTTCTACGTCATCGACATGGCCGACTGGTTGCAGGTGATCCCGCAGACGGCGGACGGACGCTTGGTGATGGTGCGGCAGTACCGGTTCGGAAGCCGCGCCACGGGCCTCGAATTCCCCGGCGGACTGCTCGACCCCGGCGATGACGGGCCGGCCGCCGGAGCGGAGCGGGAACTGCTGGAGGAAACCGGATACGGTGGCGGCAGCATGACCCCGCTCGGAAGCCTGTGGGCGCAGCCGGCCTTGATGAGCGTGCGGGTTCACCTGTTCCTGATGCGGGAAGCGCGCGAGATGACGCGCCCACGCCCCGACGTCCTCGAAGACCTCGAGATCGTTCTCGTCGCGCCGGCCGAACTCGGCCGGCTCATCGCCGAAGGCGAGGTCGACAACGCAATCACCGTCGCCGCGTTCGGCTCGGCTCTGGCCGCCGGGCACGTGGCCAACTCGCAATAGGGAGAGTGTTCCATGATCGTTCGAAACTGGATGCAGGCCGACCCGCTCACGGTGTCCAGCGACACCTTGGTGTCGAAGGCCAAACGCCTGCTCGTCGAGAACAATCTGCGTGCCCTGCCGGTGGTCGATGACGGCCGCCTGCGTGGAATGATCACCCGCGTCAGCTGCCTACGTGCCGCCGAGCAGGTAACCCGCACCGAAGACCCCCACGAATTCAATTACTTCGCCAACCGCTTGCAGGTGAAGGATCTGATGGTGCGCTCGCCCATCACCGTGGAGGCGGGGGACACCATGGAGCATTGCCTGCGCCTCGGCCAGGAACGGCGCGCCAGCCAATTTCCGGTGCTCGAGGACGGCCGGGTGGTCGGCCTGATATCGGCGGCCGAAGTGTTCTACTTCGCCGCCCAGGTGCTCGGTGTCTGGCAGAACTGGTCCGGCATCACCCTGGCGCCGATGATCGTCGGGCCGGGGACGCTGGGCGCCATCGCCGAGGTTGTCGAAGGCGCCGGTGCGGCGATACAGTCCCTGATGAGCGTGGGCGACCACGGCGTGGACGAACGCCGGATCGTCATCCGCTTTACGGCCAGCGATACGGATGGCGTCGCCGAGGCGTTGATGAGCGCTGGTTACAAGATTCTCGAGGTGTGCGCGGACGGCCGCGTGTGCCGGGACATGCGCAACGAAGCGAGGGCGAGCGCCTGATGAGTTTGACACAGCGAGTGACCGTCGGCACTTCGGAGCCCGACCTCGTCGTCGAGGCCGAGGCCGTGCGCATCGGCACCGACATCCTCGTCTACGTATGGGGCGGTACGCGGCCACACATCGGCGCCGTGGCGGCCGCGGTGCCCCGCCCGAGTTTGGCGGACGGCGATCGTACGAGCGCGACCGCCTCGGTGCTCACTTATCCGGGCCACAAGGAGGATTCCGTGGTAAAGAGCATGGCCGAGGCGCTGGCGGCCGCGCTCGACACCAATGTCGTGGTTACCGCCGGCATTCATTGGGACGGTCTCGACCAGGGCTCGATCGCCACCATCGTATCGCGCTGCCGCGAAGTGACCGAATTGCTTATAAGAGGATTGAAGGGAGAGCCCAGATGAGTTTGCCATTGGTCGTCGGCATCACCGGCGCGACCGGCGTGATCTACGGCGTGGAAATGCTGCGCGTTCTCCGTGACCTTGGGGAGAAGCCCCATCTCATCCTGAGCGAATCGGCGATCAGGAACGTTCACATCGAAACCGACTTCACCATCGATTCCATCAAGGAAATGGCCGAGGTTGTGTACAACAACAAGGACGTCGGGGCGGCCGTGGCCAGCGGGTCTTTCCTCACGCGCGGCATGATCATCGCGCCCTGCACCGTCAAGACCCTGTCGGCCGTCGCCAACTCCTTCACCTACAACCTGATGATCCGGGCTGCCGACGTCACGCTCAAGGAACGCCGCAAGCTGGTCATGATGGTGCGCGAAACCCCGCTGCATGAGGGACATCTTGACCTGATGGCGAAATGCGCCCGCCTGGGCGCCACCATCCTGCCCCCGATGCCCGCTTTCTACCACAAGCCGGCGACGATCATGGACATCGTGCACCAAAGCATCGGCAAGGCGCTGGACCAGTTCGAGATCAAGCACAACCTGTTCCGCCGCTGGGCCACCGAGCACGCGGAGAAGGCGCCGATCGACCTCGCCGCACAGTGACCATGCCTGCCGACGTGACCGCCCGGTCGGGCACCCTGCCCGACGGGACCGTAATCTATGCCATCGGCGATCTTCATGGCCGCTCCGACCTGCTGGCCCGGATGCACGGCCTCATCCTGGCCGACGGCGAGCGCCGCCGGGCCCGCCGCCGGATGGTCGTCTATCTCGGCGACTATGTCAGCCGCGGCCCCGATTCGCGCGGCCTCATCGACATGCTGCTCGACCGGCCGCTGCCCGGTTTCGAGCAGGTCGCCCTCCGGGGCAATCACGAGGACCTGATTCTTCGCTTCCTCGACGGCGAGCTGGGGGCCGGCGGCCACTGGCTGGACTATGGCGGCATCCAGGCGCTGGCCTCCTACGGCATCGACTGGACGGGCGATCAGACGGCGGCCTCGCTCGGCCGGCTGCGCGAGGTCTTCGCCGCCGCCTTCCCCGCCGCGCATCTGGCCTTCTTCCGCTCGCTCAAGGTGTTCCACGTCGAGGGCGGCTATCTGTTCGTCCATGCCGGCCTCAAACCCGGAATTCCCCTGGCCGCGCAGGAGACGCGGGACATGATGTGGATTCGCAGCAGCTTCCTCGGCTCGGAGGCCGATTTCGGCCGCCTGATCGTGCACGGCCATTGCGTCAGCCGCGAACCCGATGTCCGCGCCAATCGCATCGGCATCGATACCGGCGCCTATCGCACCGGCCACCTGACCTGCGTGGTGTGCGAAGGCGACCGACGGACGTTCCTGCAGACGTAAGGGGGCGTCGAGGGGGCCGGCGCAGTCAGTTGGAGGCGCGCCTAGTGCGTTCTTGCTTTCGCGCCTTACGTCACCCCCGGGCTTGGCCCAGGGGACCATGGATTGCCGGGTCAAGCCCGGCAATGACGAACAAGAGGGTGATTGCATCCGGCCCCATTGGCCGGCATTCAAACGAATTCGTCATCCCCGCGAAAGCGGGAATCCCCGCTCATGGTTGGCGGGGGTGACTGCATTGATATTCCGACGGCCGCTTTATTCCTGGCGCCCCGTCGACGCCCGCGACGAACCCTTCTCCACACAGTCGTAGCTGAAGAGCTGAACACAGTGAGTCCCGGCGCCGGAGTCATAGGCGCATTCCTCGTCGGCGAGCGTCGTCAGCGTCGAGGCCACAAGGCCGCCAAGCTGGCCACACGCATATTGCATCGTGACGTCGGCATAGCTGGCGTTCAGGCGACGCTTGGCCATGGCCAGAGTCACAGGCCCGCCCACGCGCACTTCGAAACACGCCTGGTTGCCGCGCTTGCGGCCGCGGATGTCCTTGCCGTCGCAGCTCAGCCGCTTCATAGGCAAGCCTGAGACGGTGCCCACGGCGTTCGGGGACGAGCCGCTGGCGGCGGCGGCAGCGGAGGCATCGGAGCGGGGCGAGCCGGTCCGCGTCGGGGCCGAACCGTTGGCCACGGCGACTTGGCCGGTCTCGCAGTGTTTTCCCGAGGGGTCGTAGCAGCCGCGCCCCGGCGACTGGACAATAAGCTGATTGCTCGCGAATTCCTGCGGCCGGCAGGTTCCGTCCACCCACATCCCGCTGTGGTCGAGGCACCACTGCTTCGGGCTCTTCGCCCTCGACACCTGCTTCGAAGTGACGTTCACCACGGTGTTGACCTGGACGGGCGGCCTCGCCTGGAGCTTCTTTTCGAGCTGCAGTTGCCGGCTCCTCGCGGCAATGGCGTTGGTCTTTCGTACGAGATCCTGTTGAAGGCGCATGAGTCGACTGCCTTCGTCCTGTCCGGTCATGAGACGCATGATCCATCGGCGCTCGTGGGCTTGCATGCGCTGTCGGTGCTCGCGGTCCTCGGCCGCCTTCACCCGTGCGCGATTCTCGGCCACTTCGCGAGCGATGCCCCGCCAGCGGTCCTCAACCTCCTGGGCCGGCGCCCTGAGCGACTGAGCCGCGGCGAGCTGCTCGTCCATCATTTGGATCATCTGCTCGGTCTCGGCGGCGGGGTAGCATTGGTCTTCCTGCAAGGACTCGATCGTGGACGCCCTGCTCCGCTCCATTGCCCCAAGATGGCTGTCGATTCGCGAGAGACATTCGAAAGAGACTTGCTTGTCGGTGAGTTGGCATCGTCCGAAATTTGATTTCCCCTCCATCAGGGGAGCGACGTCTTGCTCGAAGCAGCTCTCGTTCCCGCGCTCGAATTCGGCGAAATCGGCTTGGCTGCACGGGTTGGGGTTTTGCGGGGCGAGGTGTTGGGCGGTGTAGGCGGCCGACTGGCAGCGTTGGACGCGGGCCTGTTCGAGGCGCGCATAGTGGATGGGGTCGATGCGCTCGCCGTGCTCGTGACTGCACAACTCCGGCTTGGAATTGACGACACAGCGCCCGTCACCGTGGGGTTCGCCCTTGTCGTCGAAGGGTCCGGAGTAGCGAAGCAGGTCCGCACGTGGCGAGTTGGGGGTGCTGCCCTTGGTCAGGTACAGCGCGCCGTTGAGACGCCCGTCCCGAAGCATCCCTTCGTATACCTTCTCGCCCTTCAGGCGTAGCGCCATGAGGTGGGCCGAAACGATACGGCCATGATCGAACTCCGCCGAATGCAACATATAGTTGGCGTCGGAGGAGAGGGCGTAACCGGAACCGTGAGCGACGCCGGCCACGCATTGCGGCTTCGGCACCCGCCAAGTTTGGCCTTCGTTCACCGGGCCGGCGTCCACGCGGCAATCCACCAGATCGGCGCCGATATCATAGGTCTCGGTCACCTTGCCCTTGTCGTAGAATTCCAGGCGGGTGAGGTTCTCGCTCCTGTCGTAGACCGAGAACGGACCTGTCCGCATGCCCCCGTCGTCGTGCTGGCCGTAGGCGATCCCGTCCTTCGTGCGGTACTCGACCGGCCCGGTCAGCGTGACGCGCTTGCGGGGGCGACTCGTCGCCGTGTATTTCGTCGGAAGATCGCCCACCAGCACCTGGTCGGGGGTACTAAACATGAACACCCGGCCGTAGAAGACGTTTACATCGAGAACGCCCTCGATGAAGGAACCGTCGTCCTGACGGCGGACGCCGTAGGCGTGATTGACCCGGCTCAAGGGGATCCAGCTGCGGCCCTTGGAGGCCAGAAGCTGGAGCCCGACATAGCTCGCGCCGCCTCCCCCTTGCCATAGCTGCACAATCTTGTCGGACCATTCGAAGAAGTTCACGTCGCCGCCGAATCTGAACACGCACTGGCCCGTGCAGGGGAGGCTTCCCTGGATCTTCGCGGAGTACCTGCCGGAGAACGTACCGCCCTTGTCCCCCCACTCCACGTCGTCGACACGCGATCCATCGGGAAACTCGATGTATCTAACCCGCCGCAGGATCATTTCAGGCGTCCACGGCTCCGCGACAGACAGATTTTCCTCGCGCAGCAACAGCTTGATCCGATTGCCGGTAGGGAGGAGCACGACGTGCGGCTTCAGCGCGGAAGCGCCCCTGCAATATACGACGTTATTGGCTGCGTTGCGTTTCCAGTCGGCTGACCACACGAGTCGGTAATGACCGTCACAATAGAGGCGGCGGCCGCCCTGGCTGAAGAAATAGAGCGCGACCTTCGGGTTGTATTCCACGCGGGCCCCGTTGGGCCACCGGAACTTATGTTCCTGGCTCGGATCAAGGCTGTAGAAGCTATCGGCGAAGATGCCGCGTTCCCTGATGGAACGTTGATTTCGAATTTCGTAAGGATCAAGGTGCCCGTTCTTGAAGGCGCCCTCGATGACCAGCCCCGACGGCAGGGTCACCGTGCCTCGCTCGAATGCGCCGTCGCGCCACTCCCCTTCCAAGACCTCGCCATACAGCGAGGTGAGGCGCCCGGTCCCGTGGGGTCTGCCCTGCTTGAAGGTTCCGCTGTAGGCCCCGCCCGGATATGCGACGTGCTCGGCCTCGCCCGACTCGGTCGGGGGCGAACTTTCGCCGTAACCCGCGACCGGCGCGCTACACACCGCGAACAAGACGACGAAAGCGAATCGTAGGGAACACCTCATCGCCACCAGTTCTCCTCGCAACCCGCCGTGCTCTCGATGGGCAGGAAAAGCCTAAGAACCGCGCCGGCGGCCCTCAATCTATGGATTTCCATAGGTCACGGCCCCGGTCGATGACCCGGATCTCAAGGCCTGATCTGCCCCAATCTCATCGCCGTGGCCACGGCTTGGGGCAGGGTACGGGCTTGGAGGCGCTTGCGGGCGTTGCGTAGGTGCATCTCCACCGTCACCCGGGCAATGCCCAGTTTGTCGGCGATCTGATCGATGCGCAGGCCACGGGCGATGTATGAGAGAGAGTCCCGCTCACGAGGCGACAGGGCGGGTAGCTGAAACAATTGCTGGGCGATCGGACCACCGATCCTTCGGTGGAGGGTTTCCGCCAGCACCATCATTTCCAAGCCGTGCCTGCGAACGAGGCTCCAGAACTCCCGCTCGGGCATGCCGCCGGCGATGCTGATCCCGCCGCCATTCCGGGACGCATCGAACGAAGAGGTGAGCGGCAGGACCATGGCCGATTTCCAGCCGGCCTCTCCCGCCAGTCGCATTACGTTTTGTTCTTCGCCGGTGAGTCGATCGAAACTGGCCGACAGATGTACCCCGGTGAATAGAGGAGTTGTCGCGCCGGTTTGGACGGATTTCAACGTCGCGTCCACCTCGTCAAAACGCTGATCCGTGTAATACTCGATCCATTCGCGATCCATGGTCGTATAGAAACGAACCATTGGCTCAACGCTGGCATTCTGCCTTGGATCGAACAAAGCATAGTTGACCTCCGTGAAACCGAGGCCCGCGAAGTAACGAGTGACGGCATTCCAAGTCTCAGAGACTTGCGTGGGACGAGACTGGTCTCCCAGCACGCCCATGCAGTCGATAAACTCGACCGAGAACGGCGTCATCGCCTTTCTCCTTTTTGAGCGGAAACGAGCCACTCCGTTCTTACGTCAATTCATTGTCCTTTGTATCAAAACAGACCACCCGAGTCGAATGGACGTCATTCCACTGGTGACCTTGGTTTTCCTCTAGTCCCGCCCGGTCACTCCTCCCGCCCTTGGGCGCAGGCCACACAGAGGGCCGTCGTCGGGTCGAGTTCCAGGCGCCTGGTTGGGATCGCCTCGTCGCAGCGCAGGCAATAGCCGAAATCCCCGACATCGACCCGATGCAGGGCGGCATCGATGCGGGCCAGCTCGGCGGTGCGCCGGCGCTCGGTCTCCAAGGCCATGGCCTGGACCTGCAGGGCGTCCATGCGCGACAGCCGGCCGACGGCGGTCTGGTCGAGTTCGACCGGCTTGCCCCCCTCCTTGGCGGCCTCGGCCAGCCGCAGCAATTCCTCGCGGCGCGCGATCAGCCGCCGCCGCAGGTCATCCAGGTCGATATCGGGTCGCTTCGTCATGCCTCGCCGTCCCATCCCAAGGCGCACCGCGCCCGCGCCGCAGCCGCGCGGCCACTTGCCGCCGCCCGCGCTTTCCCGTAACCCTGTCGCATGCTCGCCGTCGTCGTCGCCCTCATCCCCGTATTCGTGCTCATTGTGCTCGGCTACGCGATGCGCCGGCTGGAATTCGTCCCCGAGGCATTCTGGCCGCCGGCGGAAAAGCTTACCTATTATGTCACCTTTCCGGCCCTCCTGGTGCAGAACCTGGCCGAGGCCGACGTCGCCGGCCTGCCGGTCCTGCCGCTGGCTGGGGTCGAGGCGACGGCAACGGTGCTCAGCGGCCTTGCCCTCCTCCTGGCCTGGCGATGGCTGGACGTCTCCGGCCCGGCCTTCACCTCGATGATTCAGGGCGCCATCCGGCCCAACACCTATGTCGGCCTGGCCGCCGCGGCATCGCTCTACGGGGCCCGCGGGGTGACCCTGATGGCGATCTGCGTCGCCGCCGTCGTGCCGCTTGTCAATCTGCTGAGCGTCGTGGCGATGGTCCGTCTGGCGTCGGGCCACGCGTCCGGCTGGCGGGCGATGGTGCTGCCGGTGGCTAAGAATCCCCTGATCCTGGCCTGCCTGGCCGGCATCTTCCTCAATCTCGCCGGCATCGGCCTGCCGCTCTGGGCCAGCCAGACGCTGCGCATCCTGGGCAGCGCCGCCCTGCCGATCGGCCTGCTGGCCGTCGGGGCGGGGCTGCATCTGCGAGCCCTTCGCCGCACGGGAAGCCATGTTCTGCTGACCAGCGCCTGCAAGCTGCTGCTGCTGCCGCTGCTCGCCGTCGCCGGGGCGGCCTGGGTCGGCCTCGACGGCATGGCCCGCGGAGTCGCCCTGCTGTATGCCGCGCTCCCCTGCTCGGCCTCCGCTTACGTCCTTGCCCGCCAGATGGGTGGCGACGCCGGCCTGATGGCCAATATCATCAGCACGCAAACGCTGTTGGCCGCCATCACCATCCCACTCTTGCTGATCGGATTTCCCTGAGCCATGCCCGCATCCCTCGACGGCATTCGCGTCCTCGACCTCACCCGCGTCCTTGCCGGCCCCTCCTGCACGCAGATCCTGGGCGACCTGGGGGCCGAGGTCATCAAGATCGAACGCCCCGGCGCGGGCGACGACTCGCGGCGTTTCGGCCCCCCCTATCTCAAGGACGGAAATGGCCACGACACCGGAGAAAGCACCTATTTCCTGAGTTGCAACCGCAACAAGCGCTCGGTGACCATCGACGTCGCGAAGCCCGAGGGGCAAGAGCTGATCCGCCGGCTGCTCGCGCACTGCGACGTCTTGGTCGAAAATTTCAAGGTCGGCGACCTCTCGCGGTACGGCCTGGGCTATCCGCAACTGCGCGAGATCCACCCCCGCCTCGTCTATTGCTCGATCACCGGCTTCGGCCAGACCGGCCCCTACGCGGGCCGCGGCGGCTATGATTTCCTGGCGCAGGGCATGGGCGGCATGATGAGCCTGACCGGCGAACCCGAGGGGAGGCCGGTCCGTGTGGGCATCGGCAACGCCGATCTCCTGACCGGCGCCTACGCCACCATCGGCATTCTCGCCGCCCTGCGCCATCGCGATGTCACCGGCCGCGGCCAGCACATCGACATGGCCCTGCTCGACTGCCAACTCGCCTGGATGAGCTATGAGGCGGTAAAGTTCATGGTGACCGGCGAGGAGCCGCAGCGGGTCGGCAACGGCCACCCCAACATCATGCCCTACAACGTGTTCGAGGCCGCCGACGGCTTCCTCATCCTGGCGATCGGCAACGACGGCCAGTTCTTGCGCTTCTGCCGCTTCGCCGGCGTGCCCGAACTGGCCGAGGACGAGCGCTTCGGCACCAACGCGGCCCGCGTGCGCCACCGGGACATCCTGTTCCCGATAATCGCCGAAATAATCGGCCGGCATCCCCGGCGCCACTGGCTGGAGGGGCTGGAGCCGTTGCAGGTGCCCGCCGGACCGGTCAATTCGCTGGCCGAAGCCTTCGGCGACCCGCAGGCGCAGGCACGTGGCATGGCGGTAACCGTCGCGCATCCCTTATCACCGGCCCCGCTGCCTCTGGTCGCGAACCCGGTGAGACTGTCGGAAAGTCCGCCGGAGTACCGGCGAGCCCCCCCTACCCTAGGACAACACACCGACGAGGTTCTTACCGAAATACTAGAAATGCTTCCGGCAGAATTGGCGCAATTGCGCCACAAAGGGATTATTTGATGCAACTATTGTCGTCACGCTGCGGTTTCGTCTCTTCTCGCTGTAGAATGTCCCTGGCGAAACGTGCCGGGGGTCGATCGAGCGGGACGCGGCTATGTCCGATCAATCAGCGCAGCCACAGCGAATATTTCATGACGTCCTGGACTGTTTGACGCAGGGAGTATCGGTTTTCGATCGCGACCTTCGTTTGGTCTTGTGGAATCGACGGCTTATCGAACTGCTCGAACTCCCAGAAGAGATCGTCTACGAAGGCGCTCCGTTCGAAGCCTTCATTCGCTTGAATGCCCAGCGCGGCGAATATGGACCGGGCGACCCCGAGGATCACGTCCGACCGCGCATCCAGCTTGCCCGGCGCTTCGAAATTCATGATTTCGAGCGGGTAAGGCCCGATGGCCGCCATATCGCGGTTTCTGGGCGTCCGCTCCCGAGCGGCGGGTTCGTGACCACCTACACCGACGTGACCGACCATAGGCGTTCGGAAGCGGCCCTGAAGGAGGCCAACGCGCATCTCGACCGCAAGGTAGCGGAGCGAATGCAGGACCTGACCCGTCTCAACCAGGATCTCGTCCGCGAAAACGAGCGGCGACAGACGATTACGGAGGCGCTCCGCGAGAGCGAGGAGCGGTTCCGGCGGGTGGCAGAAGCTGCCTCGGACTGGATATGGGAGACCGATGCGGATCTGCGACTGACCTACCTCTCCCGCCGGTTCTCGGATGTCACCGGACTCGATCGCGATGCGGTAATGGGGATGTCGCTCAGAGAGTGGCTAATTCGGCGTTCACGGATCAGCGAAACCTGGCGCAACCATAGCGCCCTGATCGACGCCCACCGTCCCTTCCGCAACATCCTTGTCAGGTTTGCCAGTCGCAGCCGCGGCATTCGCCATATGCTGGTCAACGGCAAACCAATTCTTGACGAGGCTGGCACGTTCTTGGGGTACGCGGGCACGGGCAGCGATGTGTCCGCCCAAGTCGCCGCCGAGCGCGAGGTCGCCCGGAAGGCCGCGTACCTTCAGGCAACGGTCGACAACCTTCCGCAGGGCGTATCGGTGTTCGACCGAAATTTCAATCTGATCGTCGCCAACCAGCGCATGTTCGAACTGACGGGGGTTCCGATCGAGTTGAACAAGCCCGGCACGCCGTTCGAAACTTTCATGCGCAGCAATGCCCAGCGCGGTGAATACGGAACCGGCGACGTCGAAGATCTGGTACGGGAACGAGTCGAACTGGCCAAGCAGCTAAGGCCGCACTCGTTCGAACGCACGCGGCCCGACGGCACGGTAATAGAGGTGAGTGGCTGCCCCCTCCCCATCGGGGGTTTCATCAGCACCTTCACCGACGTCACCGCCTACAAGTGGATCGAACATTCGTTGCGCGAGAGCGAGGAGACGGCACGGGCGATGTTGCAGACGCCGGTCGTTATCCTGATCATGATCTCGCCGGAGGGAACGATCATCGCGCTCAACGAAGCCGGTGCACGCAGCCTGAACGGAACCGCCGACGCCCTTTTGGGTTGCAACCTCCCTGATCGCTTCGAAGAGGCGGCAGCGGACAATTGGCGAAGATGGATCGCACGCAGCGTCGATACCGGGCAACCCTTCGCCTTCGAGGCGGAACACCGGGGGGCGTGGTTCGAGGTGGTCCTGACGCCTATCGCTGACCCGGACGGCCAGGTCTATCGCCTTCTCATTGCCGCCCATGACATCACCCAACGCAGGGAGGCCGCGGAAACGCTCAAGGAGGCCAAGTCGCTCGCCGAAATGGCCAACCGCGCCAAGACCGAATTTCTCGCCAACATGAGCCATGAGTTGCGGACCCCGTTAAACGCCATCATCGGCTTTTCCGATGTCTTGACGGGGCAGATTTTCGGTCCGCTGCCGGAGAGGTACCGCGACTACGCGGCCGACATCCAGAACTCGGGACGCCATCTGCTGGAACTGATCAACGACATACTGGACATCTCTCGCATCGAGATCGGGGCCACCGAACTGTTCGAGAGCAGAATCGACCCGCGCACCCTATTGGAAGCGTGCGTCAGGCTGGTCGCCGAGCGGGCCGCCAAGGGCGGCGTCCGGATCGACCTGCCCCGGGTGGATCGCTCGCCCCTGCTGCTGGCCGATGAACGGCGCCTCAAGCAAGTGCTCATCAATCTGCTGTCGAATGCCATAAAGTTCACGCCCGCCGGCGGGCACGTGTCCGCCACGGGAAACATCCTCCCGAATGGAAACTATCGCTTCACCGTATCCGATAGCGGTATCGGAATGGACAGCGACGGCATCGCAACCGCGCTCACCCCGTTCGGCCAAGTCGATACCGGCCTGAGCCGGCGGTATGAAGGGTCGGGCCTTGGGCTGCCGCTCGCCAAGGCTCTCGTCGAACTGCACGGGGGAAACCTCGAGATCGCGAGCGCATTGGGAAAAGGAACGACCGTCGCCGTGACCTTGCCGTCGCAAAGAGTCTTGAAGGGTGTGATGGAGGTCTGAAGTACGCAGGCGCCTTCTTGCGGCCAATTCGGGGCCACCGTATAGTCGCGCCATGACCCAGAGCGTCTTTCCGCACCGCCATCTCCTTGGCATCCAAGGGCTTACGCCGCAGCACATCACCATGCTGCTCGACCTCGCGGATGGCTACGTCGAGCAAAATCGCGCCGCCGACAAAAAGAAGGCGCTGCTGCGTGGCCGCACGGTCATCAACCTCTTCTATGAAAGCTCGACGCGCACCCGCACGTCGTTCGAATTGGCGGGAAAACGGCTCGGCGCCGACGTGATCAACATGCAGGTCTCGGCAAGCTCGGTGAACAAGGGCGAGACCCTGATCGATACCGCCATGACCCTGACCGCCATGCACCCCGACGTGCTGGTGGTCCGGCACTCGGACTCGGGCGCCGTGCAACTGCTTTCGCAGAAGGTCGATTGCGCCGTCATCAATGCCGGCGACGGCAGCCACGAGCACCCCACCCAGGCGCTGCTGGACGCCCTCACTATTCGCCGTCGCAAGGGGCGCCTCAGCGGCCTTCTGGTCGCCATCTGCGGCGACGTGCTGCACAGCCGCGTGGCCCGGTCGAACATCCATTTGCTCAACATCATGGGGGCCCAGGTGCGCGTCGTGGCGCCGCGTACGCTGGTTCCGGCGACCATGAGCCGGCTGGGCGTGGAAGTCTTCCATGACATGCGCGAGGGTCTGAAGGGCTGCGACATCATCATGATGCTGCGCGTCCAGAATGAACGCATGCGGGGAAATTTCATTCCTTCGATCCGCGAGTACTTTCATTTTTTCGGGCTCGATTACGAAAAGTTGGGGCAGGCCAAGGCGGACGCGCTGATCATGCATCCCGGCCCCATGAATCGCGGCGTCGAGATCGACTCCGATCTTGCCGACGATTACGAGCGCAGCGTGATTCGCGAACAGGTCGAGATGGGGGTCGCGGTGCGCATGGCGTGCCTGGAAGTGCTCGCCCGCAACTACACCGGGGGAACGGCCTGATGCCGCAACGCACCGCCGCCCGCGTCGCCTATGTGAATGCCCGGCTGCTGGATCCGGCGAGCGGCTTGGACGCCAGTGGCGCCCTGCTCACCGATGGCGAAGCGATCGCCGAATTCGGTCCACACCTGTTCGCCAACGGCGTGCCCGGGGGCATCGAAGTGGTGGACTGCGACGGGCTTTGTCTCGCTCCCGGCCTCGTCGACATGCGCGTGCAATTGCGCGAGCCGGGCGAGGAACACAAGGAGACGCTCAAGACCGGCGGCGAAGCGGCTGTGGCCGGTGGTATCACGTCCATGGTGTGCCTGCCCAATACCCATCCGGTCATCGACGATGTGGCGACCCTCGAATTCGTCGCCCGCCGGGCCCGCAAGATCGGGCTCGCGAAGGTCTACCCCTATGCAGCCGCGACCAAAGGGCTGGCCGGCAAGGAGCTTGCGGAGATGGGCATGCTGGCCGAGGCCGGCGCGCTTGCCTTCACCGACGGCACGCAGGCCATCCGGGATGCCCAGGTGATGCGCCGGGCGCTCGCCTATGCCGCCACCTTCGGATTGCTGATCGTGCAACATCCCGAGGAACCCGCGCTTGCGGAGGGCGGCCTGATGAACGAGGGCGAGATGGCGACCCGCCTGGGACTGGCCGGCATTCCCGCGGCGGCCGAGGCCATCCTTCTCGAACGCGACATCCGGCTGGTCGAGCTTGGCGGGGCCCGCTACCACGCCGCCCACGTCTCCACCGCGGCCGGCCTGGAGGTGATCCGCGCCGCCAAGAAGCGCGGCCTCGCCGTCACCTGCGACACGGCGCCACCGTATTTCGCCCTCAACGAGTTGGCGGTCGGCGATTACCGTACCTTTGCCAAGCTGTCGCCGCCCCTGCGCTCCGAAACCGACCGGCAGGCCGTGGCCGAAGCGGTGGCCGATGGCACAGTCGACGCGATCGCCAGCGACCACGCCCCGCAGGACCAGGACTCCAAGCGCCTGCCCTTCGCCCACGCCGCTTTCGGCGGCGCCGGGCTGGAAACGCTGCTGGCCGTCTCGCTCGAATTGCACCACAACCGGCGCATGAGCATGCTGGACGTGCTGCGGCGCCTCACATGCGCACCCGCCGACATCCTTGGTTTGCCGGCGGGCCGATTGCAGAAGGGCGCGGCGGCGGATCTCGTCATTTTCGATCCCGACCGCGCCTGGAAAGTGGTCGCCGACGCGTTCTACGGCAAGTCCAAGAACTCACCGTTCGATGGCCGACCTGTCCAGGGCGTGGTCATGCGCACGGTGGTCGACGGGCGGACGGTTTATCTTCATGCCTGAGTTCGTCGCCGCCGTTCTCGGCTATCTGCTGGGGGCGGTGCCTTTCGGCTTGGTACTGACACGGTTGGCCGGCCTGGGCGACATCCGGTCCATGGGTTCGGGCAACATCGGAGCCACCAACGTCTTGCGGACCGGTCGCAAGGGGCTGGCCGCGGCCACCCTCGTTCTGGACAGCGGCAAGGGCGCCGCCGCCGCGCTTGCCGCCCTCTATCTGGCCGGCCCCGCGGCCGCAATGATCGCGGGCTTCACCGCCGTCATTGGCCACAACTTTCCCGTATGGCTGCGCTTCAAGGGGGGCAAGGGTGTGGCCACGACCCTCGGCGTCCTGCTCGCCGTCTCCTGGCCGGTCGGCCTGCTGGCCTGCGCGACCTGGCTGGTGGTCGCCGCCATCTTCCGCTACTCCTCGCTTGCCGCTCTCGCCGCCCTCGCGCTGGCGCCGGTCTATGCGGTCCTCTTGGGGGGCGATCCTCGGCTGGTCTTGATGGCGGCCGGCCTCGCTGTTCTCGGCTTCGCCCGCCACCGCTCGAACATTCGCCGGCTGCTCAAGGGCGACGAACCGAAGATCGGCCGGAAGAAGTGATTCCGGAGTTCCGCTCCCCCGGTTGTATTTCTTGACGAGGATGCGCGCCTGCCGCAAGGTCGGGCGATGTCCGCTGAACCTCGCTCCCTCACCGCCTCCGAACGGATCGACTGGCTGCGCTTGAGCCGCAGCGAGAACGTAGGGCCGGTGACGTTCGCCCGCCTGCTGGAGCGGTTCGGCACGGCCGGTGCCGCCCTCGACGCCCTTCCCGACCTGGCGCGGCGTGGCGGGCGGGGCGCGCCTATCACGATTCCGACCAAGGCCGCGGTGGAACGCGAGATCGAGGCCCATGAGAGGCTTGGCGCCCGGTTGCTCGCCCGCGTCGAGCCGAGCTATCCTCAGGCTCTTGCCGTCCTGCCGGATGCCCCGCCTCTGATCAGCGTGCGCGGCCAAGCGTCGTTGCTCAACCGACCAGCGATCGCGGTAGTCGGCGCGCGCAACGCCTCGGCCAACGGTCGCCGCCTGTCGCGCGACCTCGCTGCGGCGCTGGGAACCGCCGGCCTTGTCGTGGTTTCGGGGATGGCGCGGGGCATTGACACGGCCGCGCATGAGGGGGCGATGGCGACCGGCACCGTTTGCGTGCTGGCCGGCGGCGTCGATGTGGTATATCCGCCGGAAAACGGACCGCTCTACGGGGCCGCGCTCGAACGCGGTGCGCTCGTCGCCGAGATGCCGGTTGGAACGACGCCTCAAGCCAGCCATTTCCCGCGCCGTAATCGGGTTATCTCTGGCATGGCCATGGGGGTGGTCGTCGTCGAGGCCACTCTGCGCTCGGGATCCCTCATCACCGCCCGTCTGGCGCTTGATCAGGGACGCGAGGTCTTCGCCGTACCCGGCTCGCCCCTCGACCCGCGCAGCAGCGGCCCGAATAATTTGATCCGGCAGGGCGCCACCCTGGTGGAGGGTGCCGATGACATTCTGGGCGTTCTCGGCCCCATGCTCATCCGGCCGCTAAGCGAGCCCTCGTCGCAGCCATTCGCCCCAGCCCCTCAGGGCGGAACCGACGAATCCGAGGTGGAAAAGGCCCTCGCCCTGGTGGTCGAAGCACTCGGCCCAAGCCCCGTCGCTGTTGACGAAATCATCCGGCAATGCCAATTGTCACCTTCCGTGATGTCCATGGTGCTGCTGGAACTGGAACTGGCAGGCCGATTGGATCGCCATCCCGGCAATCAGGTGTCCCTCCGCGGCTGAGCCATCCCGGGGCGGGCGCCGCCCATCTTCTGCCGATGTGGAAATGAAAGTCGTCGTCGTCGAATCGCCCGCCAAAGCGAAAACCATCAACAAATATCTCGGCCCCGGCTACACGGTCATAGCCAGCTATGGGCATGTCCGCGACCTTCCCGCCAAGGACGGGTCGGTGCGACCGGACGAAGGTTTCGCCATGGACTGGGATATCGATCCCAGGTCCGAGAAGCATATCCGTGACATCGCCAAGGCGGTGAAGGAGGCCGAGGCTCTCTATCTCGCCACAGACCCGGATCGCGAGGGAGAGGCGATCTCCTGGCACGTGCGCGAGGTGCTGGATGCGCGCAAGGCCTTGAAGGGCAAGGACGTCAAGCGTGTGGTGTTCAACGAGATCACCAAGACGGCCGTGCTCGACGCCATGCGCAACCCGCGCGACCTTCATCATGAGCTCGTCGACGCCTACATGGCCCGCCGCGCCCTCGATTATCTGGTCGGCTTCACCTTGTCGCCCGTGCTGTGGCGCAAGCTGCCCGGCAGCCGCTCGGCCGGCCGCGTCCAGTCGGTTGCGCTGCGCCTGATCTGCGAACGCGAAGCAGAGATCGAGCGCTTCAAGCCGCGCGAGTATTGGACCGTCGAAGGGGATTTGCTGACCCGAAATGGCGCCCAGTTCACGGCCCAGCTCACCCATCTCGACGGCCGGAAGCTCGACAAGTTCGACCTGCCGGATGCGGAGTCGGCCCGGCAAGCCGAAGTGGCCATTCAGGCGGCATCCTTTTCGGTCGCGGCGATCGAGCGCAAGAAGGCGCGGCGGAATCCCTTTCCGCCATTCACCACGTCGACCTTGCAGCAGGAGGCCTCGCGCAAGCTTTATCTGTCCGCCGCCCGCACCATGCAGATCGCACAACGGCTTTATGAGGGTGTGGACATCGGCGGCGAGACCGTCGGCCTCATTACCTACATGCGTACCGACGGGGTGCAGATGGCGGCCGAGGCCGTCGCCTCGTGCCGCAGGTTGATCGAGAGTCAGTACGGTAGCGAGTTCCTGCCTGCGTCGCCCCGCCTCTACAAGACGAAGGCCAAGAACGCGCAGGAGGCCCACGAGGCGATCCGGCCGACCGATCTTTTCCGTCGTCCGGAAGACGTCGCGCGCTTCCTGGATCGCGACCAGCTGCGCCTGTACGACTTGATCTGGCGGCGCACCTTGGCGAGTCAGATGGAGAGCGCGGTGCTCGACCAGGTCGCCGCCGACGTGGCGTCGGCCGACCGGCGCACGGTGTTGCGGGCGACTGGGTCGGTGGTGGTGTTTCCTGGCTTCCTCACCCTCTACAAGGAGGACCGCGACGAGCCTGATGACGAGGATGGCGATCGCCTCCTCCCCGAGATGGCCGAAGGCGAGGCAATCCAGCGTCGTGACGTCAGGACGGCCCAGCACTTCACGCAGCCGCCGCCGCGCTTCAGCGAGGCGAGCCTCGTGAAGCGCATGGAGGAGTTGGGGATCGGCCGGCCATCGACTTACGCGTCGATCCTGTCCGTCCTTCAGGACCGAAATTACGTGCGACTGGAAAACAGACGCTTCGTGCCCGAGGACCGCGGCCGTCTGGTCACATCGTTCCTGGTTTCCTTCTTTAACCGCTACGTCCAATACAACTTCACCGCCGATCTCGAAAACCGGTTGGACGACGTCTCGGGCGGGCGCATCGATTGGCGGCAGGTCTTGCGTGACTTCTGGCGGGATTTCTCGCAGTCCGTCGAAGAAACCAAGGACTTGAGAGTATCTCAGGTGCTCGATGCGCTCGACGAGGAACTCGGCGCTCATTTCTTTCCGTCGGATGACGAAAAAAAGGATCCCCGAGTCTGCCCGCAATGCGGAACAGGTCGGCTCAGCCTGAAGTTGGGCAAGTTCGGCGCCTTCATCGGGTGCTCGAATTACCCGGAGTGCCGGTATACCCGCCCTCTCGCGATCGCCGCCGAGAACGGTGGCAGCGCCGAAGAGGCTGGCGACGGCCCCAAGATACTGGGGACGGATCCGGAGACCG
This sequence comes from Rhodospirillales bacterium, assembly GCA_019455065.1. Lineage (GTDB taxonomy): Bacteria > Pseudomonadota > Alphaproteobacteria > Rhodospirillales > Magnetospirillaceae > JACFNC01. The sequence continues at coordinate 150,050 of JACFNC010000003.1, read as the reverse complement.
GCGAGAACGTGGTCCTCCGTAAAGGGCCCTATGGGCACTACGTCCAACTCGGGGAATCCGAGGGCGACGCAAAGCCCAAGCGAGTATCGCTCTACCGAGGCCTCGAGCCCGCCGACCTAGACCTGAATATGGCCCTGCGTCTGCTGGCCCTGCCTCGCTCCATCGGCAATCACCCGGAAACCGGGAAGCCGATCAGCGCAGGCGTCGGCCGCTTCGGCCCATATGTCAAACATGGCGAGATCTTCAAGTCGCTCGGGCGCGGGGACGACGTGCTCACCATCGGTCTCAACCGCGCCGTCGACCTTCTGGCGCAGGCGAAGGCAAGTTCGGCCCGCACACTTGGGGACCACCCCGCCGACGGAAAACCGGTCACCGTTCAGAAGGGCCGCTTCGGCCCCTACGTGAAGCACAACAAGGTGCATGCCACTTTGCCGCGCGGGACCGACATGGATGCCGTCAGCCTTGACGAGGCCGTGGCGCTGCTTGCCGCGAAAGCCGGCAAGACGCCCGCCAAGGGCAAGGCCGCCGCGGCAGGGCCAAAGACGAAGGCCAAGACCAAAGCGAAAACCAAAGCCAAAGCGACGACGGCCACGAATCGCGGCAAGCCTCGCCAGATAGCGAAGGAAAAGGCCGAGGCGCTGGCTGCCGAGGACTGAACCGGAACCGAGTTGAGCAAGGTCAAGCACATCCCGCTGCCAACCAAGCAGCAGATTCTCGATTTCATTCGCGAATCCCCAACCAAGGTGGGGAAAAGGGAACTTTTTCGCGCCTTCAACCTGACCGGCGAACACCGCGTCCATCTCAAGCGAATGCTCAAGGAGCTCGAGGAGGAAGGCGCGATCGAGCGCGGGCACAAACGCCGCTTCGGGCGCCAGGGAGCGCTGCCGGAGGTCGCGGTTGTCGAGATCGTGGGCACCGACACCGATGGGGAACTCCTGGCTCGCCCGCTGGCGTGGCGCGAGGCCGAGAAGCCTCCTCGCATCTTCATGGCGCCCGAGCGCCGGGGGCTTCCGGCGCTGGGCGCCGGGGACCGCGTCCTGGCGCGACTGCACCGGTTGCGGGACGACGTCTACGAAGGCAGGACCATACGGCGGATCACGTCCGGTCCGACACGCATCCTTGGAGTGTACGAACTTGGCGGCGAAGGCGGCCGGTTGCGACCGACCGACCGCCGGCAGAAGCATGAGTACCGAGTGGCCCGGGCCGACGCGGCCGGCGCGCAACCGGGCGAACTGGTGCTTGCCGAACCGCTTCCGGGCAGGCCGCTGGGGACGCGCCCTGCCCGCATCGTCGAGCGGCTGGGCAGCATGGCCAGCCCGAAGGCGATCAGCCTGATCGCCATTCACGCCGCCGACCTTCCGGTCGAGTTCTCCGCGGAGGCGCTGGAACAAGCCGAAACGGCGTCCTCCGCCCCGTTGAGGAACCGCGTCGATCTGCGGGACGTTCCTTTGGTCACGATCGACGGCGAAGATGCGCGCGACTTCGACGATGCGGTGTTCGCCGAAGCGGATCCGGACTTTCCGGGCGGCTGGCGGGTGATCGTGGCCATCGCCGACGTCGCTTGGTACGTGCGCCCCGGCGATGCCCTGGACCGTGACGCCTATCGGCGCGGCAATTCCGCCTACTTCCCGGACAGGGTCGTGCCGATGCTGCCGGAACAACTGTCGAATGGGTGGTGCTCGCTGCGCCCAGGCGAGGACCGGCCCTGCGTCGCGGTGGAGATATGGCTCGACGCGGAGGGCAACAAGCGCCGGCACCGCTTTCTCAGGGGAATGATGAAGTCGGCCGCCCGCCTCACCTACACCCAGGTCCAGCAGGCGCGGGACGGGCGCCCCGATGATCTTACCGCGCCGATCGTCGACCGCGTCATCCTTCCGCTGTACGGCGCATGGCAGGCCTTGTTCCAGGCTCGCCGGCGCCGTGGCGTGCTGGAACTCGACCTGCCGGAACGCAAGGTCGTGCTCGACCCGGAAGGCAATGTGGTCGGAGTCCAGCCGCGCCCGCGTTACGACAGCCACCGGCTGATCGAGGACATGATGATCGCCGCCAACGTCTGCGCGGCGGAGACCCTGGAAGCGGCCCGTCAGCCCGCGATGTACCGCATCCATGACCTGCCGGCCGCCGATCGTCTCGAATCGCTGCGCGAGTTCCTGGGCTCGATGGGGTTCAAGCTGGCCAAGGGTCAGGTGCTGCGGCCCCGGCATTTCAATGACATCCTGACCAAGGCGCGGGAAACGCCGCAGGTCCATCTGGTGAACGAGGTGGTGCTTCGCAGCCAAGCGCAAGCCGCCTACAGCCCCACCAACATCGGCCACTTCGGACTGGGGCTCGAGCGGTACGCGCATTTCACGTCGCCCATCCGACGCTATGCCGACCTCTTGGTCCATCGCGGGCTGATCGCCGGCCTAGGATTGGGACATGGGGGTCTGTCCGCCGCTGAGGCCGGCCGATTTGCGGAGATCGGCGAGCACATCTCCGCGACCGAGCGGCGTGCGGCGGCGGCCGAACGCGACGCCGTCGACCGGTACACCGCAGCCTTTCTCGCCGACCGCGTCGGGGCCACCTTCACGGGCAGAATCAATGGCGTCACGCGCTTCGGCCTGTTCGTCACCCTCGATGAGACCGGCGCCGACGGATTAATCCCGGTCGGCTCGCTAGCCGAAGATTTTTACGTGCATGACGAGCGGCAACATGCCCTGGTGGGACGCCGCTGGGGCCGTATCCACCGCCTTGGGGATGCCGTCGAAGTATTGCTCATGGAGGCAAATCCGGTGACCGGAAGTCTTGTCTTCCAGTTACTTGTCGACGGCAAGGGGACGCGATCCCGATTGCCAGGCCGACGGTCTTATCGTTAGCCATCGAACGAATTTAACTACAACTAGTGTTCCATGCTACCAAAGAGGTAGGCAAAAATGCTTGTGCCTGGGGAACCGCACATGGTGATAATTACGCGGTACTTCTTTGGACATACCCCAGGGGACAGGCATGGCATTACCGGGTGTAGCTCGTTGGATAGTGGTCGGTTCGGTATTTGCCGCCGGCTGCGCCCCTCTCAGCCAGGCTGCCGTCAATGGCAAGCCGGCGGTGGCCCTGCCTCAGGATGCTGGCAGCGTGCTACAACACGGCTTTGGCGCGATCGTCGAGCGGCATATCGAGCCGGTGTCCGTAGCGACCGTTGCTTTCTCAGGAATCGAAGGATTTAAGAAGATTGACCCCCGCTTCGCGATAGCACGTGAGGGCGACCAACTGGTCGCCAGCGTTTCCGAGACGGTGGTGGGCCGCCATTGGGCGCCGGCCGACAATGATACCGCCGGGTGGTCAAACCTTACCCTTGCCATCGCTTCCGAGGCGCGCACGGCATCCGACCGCCTCGCCGCGGCAAGCACAGAGGGGCTGTACGAGGCCGTCTTCGATACCGCGCTGGCCTCGCTCGACCGCTTCTCCCGTTACGCCACCGCCGAGGAGGCCCGCGATCATCGCGCCTCCCGCAATGGCTTCGGGGGCGTCGGCATTGTCTACGAGCCGGCAGGCGAGGCACTTCAGATCAGTTCGGTCGTTACCGACGGCCCCGCCGCGCGTGCGCAGCTCCAGGTCGGCGACCGGCTCACGCACATCGACGGCACCTCCGTTGCCGGTCTAGACAAGAAGGAGGTCGCGCGACGGCTCCGTGGCGCGGTGGCGAGCGAGGTCAAGCTCACCATCCTCCGGCCGGGTGCAACCGAACCCGTGACCGTGGCGGTGCGCCGGTCGCTGGTCGTGCCGCCCACCGCCAGCATGAAGCTGACCGACGGGGTCGCCGTCATACGCGTGACTGGCTTCAACCAACGGACAGCGGCCGGCGTGGCCGAGCGGATCCGGCAAGCACGCGACGAGGCCGGCGCGGGCCTCAAGGGCGTGGTTCTGGATCTTCGCGGCAACCCCGGCGGCCTTCTCGACCAAGCCGTAGCCATAGCCGACCAGTTCATGAGTGCCGGCAAGATCGTCACGACGCGCGGACGCCATCGCAGTGCCAGCCAGAGCTATGATGCCGTACCGGGCGACCTCGCCGAGGACCTTCCAGCGGTGGTGATCGTCGACGCGAAATCGGCCTCAGCCAGCGAGATACTTGCCGCGGCGCTGCAGGATGCGGGACGGGCGGTGGTCATCGGCACCAACAGCTATGGCAAGGGTACCGTCCAGACGGTCGTGCGCATGCCGAACGACGGCGAGATGACCCTCACCTGGTCGCGCTTCTACAGCCCCTCCGGATACGCCATTCACGGGCTCGGCGTCCTGCCGACGATCTGTACGAGCAGCAAGGACAAGGAGGGGAACACACCCGCCATTTCGGCTGCGATGTTCGCTGACCCGGCCCCCTATGGCGTGCAGTTGGCCGCATGGCGTAGCCTGCCGATCGAGGAGCGCGAGGCGCGCCAGAATCTGCGGAAGACATGTCCTTCGGAGTTGCGCACTGAAGCCGGTCTGGAAGTCGAGGTGGCCCGCCGCCTATTGGCCGACCCTGCCCTGTACGAACGCAACGTGACGGCAGGCCGCGGGCCCGCCGGCGTGCAGCGCGCGGCGCATCGGGCCGGCTGATCGTGATGGAGTCTTGACACCGGCGCGTGGGCCTGTATGTTCCGCCGCCTGGAGTCGTTTTTCGCAAAGTTTTCGGGATCTCTGCCATGGCTAAGCCCAACACCGTTCTCATCAAGCTGCTCAGCTCGGCTGGTACCGGCTTTTTCTACGTGGCCAAGAAGAACCCGCGCAAGACCACCGAGAAACTTGAGTTCCGCAAGTACGACCCGGTCGTCCGGAAGCACGTCGCTTTCAAAGAGGCGAAGATTAAGTAGAAATTCGCGCAGATGCCGAAAGACGCCCGCGCCTCCGCGCGGGCGTTTTGCTTTTCGGGCAAAAAAAACGCACCGGGTGGCCGGTGCGTCGACGTGCTTCTCGAGAGACGGTAAGGCGTCAAGTCAAAAACTTGGCCACCGTTTGCAGGAAATTCGCCACCGAGATCGGTTTTGCAATGTAACCTTCGCAACCGCCTTCGCGGATCTTTTCCTCGTCGCCCTTCATCGCGAATGCCGTCACGGCGATCACCGGAATCGCTTTCAAAGTTGGGTCGTCCTTCAGCATCTTCGTGATTTCGAGCCCCGAAATCTCGGGCAACTGAATATCCATAAGTATCAAATCAGGCCGATTGTCTCGAGCGAGACGTAATGCCTCTCTCCCGTCCTTAGTCTGCAATGTGTTGTAACCATGGGCCTGCAACAGATCGTTGAACAACTTCATATTCAGGTCATTATCTTCAACGATCAGAATAGTTTTCGTCATGACTGTTCCCCAACAGCGATCCGCTCGCCCGCGGGCAACAGGGAAATATTCCCCCAGTGCACCGATTATTGAGCCCCTTATTCGCCATGATGGGCAAAACCCTTCGGCAAGTCAAATCGCACTCGCGGTCGAATCGGTTGCGGGCGTTCTAGAATTACGTTCCGCGCCGTCCGAGCGCTTCGGCAAGGACGATCGCTAGGCGGGCCGGCTTGATAGGCTTGGTCAGACGCGGGAATTGCCCGGGCGAAAGCTCTTGCAGGGCCCCGGCGTTGGTGTCGCCAGTCAGAAGGAGTGCCGGCACCTCGTCCTGAACCGCTTCCCAAATCCTCTCAATGGCGGCAACTCCGCACATGTCGCCACCAAGGCGGAGGTCGGCGAGGATCACGTCCGGCCTGAGAGCCGGTTCGCCCAGTTGGCGAACGGCAGTTTCGGCGTCCGGCGCGACAACCGCGCGACAGCCCCACTCTTCCAGGAGCAGTCGCAAACCGGTCAGCACCTGTGGGTCATCGTCGATCACCACCACAGTATGACCGGCGAGGTCGGGCACCAAAGCTTCGTCAGCCGCTTCCCCGCCCGAGTCGACGTCGGTGTCCAAAGCCCGCGGGACCGTTACCGAGAACATCGATCCTCGTCCTGGGTGCGACCGAATGCCCAACCGGTGCCCAAGCACGGTGGCGACGCGCTGGGCGATGGCAAGCCCCAATCCGACGCCAGGCCGACCGTTGGTGTCCGCTCCGGGGCCGCGAAAAAACTCCTCGAAGATCCGGTCTCGAAGTTCTTCCGATACCCCGGACCCCGTGTCCCACACTTCGATCCTTAGATGGTTGCCGCTTGGTCGACAGCCCATCAAAATCCGGCCGCGGGCCGTGTAGCGGACAGCGTTGGAAAGGAAGTTGCGTAGGATGCGGGTCAGCATCGCCGCATCGCTCCGCACCGCGGCGCTCGATGCGACCACCCGCAACTGAAGCCCGGCCTGCATGGCCTGCGGGTCGAATTCGAGTTCCAGTTGCTCGAGCACGTCGTTGATCATGAAGACGGCGGGACGCGGCTCGAGGATCCCCGCGTCAATACGCGACATGTCGAGCAGAGCGTCGAACATCTCCTCCATCGAATGAAGCGAAGTCTTCGCCGCGCTAAGGACATTAGTCCCTTCGCGACCGACATGGCGCTCCAGTACGGACATGAACAAGGCCAGCGCCTGAAGGGGCTGCCGAAGATCGTGACTCGCCGCTGCGAAGAAGCGCATGCGCGATTTCGCCGCACGTTCGACCGCCTCTGTCTTCCGACGCTCCTGCTCAATCCGCCTGTCGAAGTCCGAAAGGTCGTCAACCACGAGCAGACTGGTGTTTCCAAGCGACGAAGCCGCCACTCTCGCGATCACCATGCCCCCATCCCGGCGCCTCAGGGGTATCTCGGCCGGGCCGCGCTCGACGGCCTCACCCTCGTTCCACCAATCCCGCCCCCGGCGGTCGCCAAACACGTTGGCGAGCGGCGCTCCTTCGCACCAGCCGAGCAGGCGCCTGAATGGCTCGTTGACGGCCACGACCCGCCCTTCCCGGACAAGGGCGGCGGGTAGTGGCAGCGTGGTCAGCGAGAGATCCGGATTCGTCATGTCGTTCGCCGCGCGCCCCGGCTGGTCCTCCGACCCGCACGGGTCGCTTCACCTCAACTTCCTGTCCATTCCATCAGCAAAGCAGCCTTCGGAGAATTTCGAGTTACTGACATGTCCAAACCGAAAATCATTACATCATAGAATAGTAGCCACGGTATTCGAACGCCCCACAGCACCACAATAGGAGATAATCCTTAAATCGATTTCCCAATACACCTTCGAGATACCACCATTGTATTGGTTTTATTCGCACAATTCCGTATACATGTGTCCTCCATATTATCTTTGGCCGGCTATTTATGCGTCAGGTACTATTCGATGCCCAAGGCAATCTTGGTTCTTGGTGTCAGGAGGGTCGACATGTCTACGGCCTCACGCCCGATCCCGGCCTTCCCCTCCCCAGCGATCCCATATTGGTGGGAACGCATACCGCATCGTGCCACTTTCGGGGCCGTTCAATGAGTCAGCTGTCATCGGGAACGTCGAACCCCGCCGCCGCCGCCGTCGCGGTCGCGGTGGATGACAGCCGCTTGGCGAACGACATCCTTAGCCGGTTCGAACCCGACGAGCGCGATGACCTGACGATTTTCGACGATCCGAGGGCAATCATCGAGCAACCCGGGTTGGTGAACGCCGAACTGGTGATCATCTCCCTCCCCGTCATGAAGATGCTGGCGAAGTTCCATATGGACGCGCTCAGCGAGTTCTGCCACAGGAACAAGGTCGTCTTGCTGATCCGCTCCCAGGAATTCCTCGACAGCATCGGGTTCCTGGAATTCGTGAACGGCGTCATCTTCCAGGACGCCACGATGGACCGGCTGAAGGACATCCTCACCCTCGCCTCCGCCGGCTATTCGATCTTGCCCTCGGCGGCGGTGATGGACATCGTGACGGATCGCCTTCGATGCGACTCGATATCGCGGCTTACGCCGCTGGAGTTGTCAATCCTCGATCAGATTCGCTTGGCCAAGACCAATCGCGCGATCGCGCGTAGCCTTGGTCTTACCGAGGCCAACGTCAAAACCAAGGTGCGGGCGATCCTCAAGGCGCTCAAGTTCCAGAACCGCACCGAAGCGGCCGTGTTCGCGGCCCGCCAGAATGATACGATCCGCAATACGATCTTGCGCCGCACCCAAGAGAAGGCGGCGCAAGAACACAATATCCGCCAGCACTGAGCGGCGGGCGCCGGCGTCGTTTAGACGCCGTGCCCGACTTCGACACCGGCCGCCGGTTGACGACGTGGCCGTAGGGGAATGTTTTCGCTGGACAGGCCGTTGTTGAGTGCCCAAATCGCCGCCTGGGTTCGGTTGGCGGCGTTGATCTTCTTCAACACGCCCTTGAGGTGCACCTTGACGGTGGCCTCGGTGATGTTGAGCTTTTTCGCGATCACCTTGTTGGGATGCCCGTTCAAGAGGCAACGCAGGATTTGCACCTCGCGCTCCGACAGGCCCTCGAGGTCGGCCGACGCGGTCGCCGGCTTGTGCGTGTCGACCTGGCCGCTTACCAGCAGAGCCGCGAGGCGGGTCGGGAACACCTTCTCGCCCAGCAAAACCAGCTTCAGCGACTGCTTCAGGGCGTCGGGGGAGATGTTCTTCAAGAGATAGGCGTCGGCACCGGCCTCGAAGCAACGAGCAAGGTGATGAATGTTGCGGGTCGTCGCCGCCAGAACCACGAGTTTGATGTCGGCGAACTTTTCCCGGATGGTATGCAGCAAGGCTATGTCATCCGAACCCGCGTCGAATTCGACGAGAACGACTTTCGGCTGGATCCCGGTTTCAAGTTTGCTGATGCCTTCCGCCAGGGTGTCGGCTTCAGCCGAAATGACGAATGGAGAATTATCGAGAAGCCGTTTCAGCCCCTCCCGGAAGAGTTTATTAGCGTCAATAAGCAGAATATCTACGCTTTCCATGTTCTGCCCCCGTATCGTTTGAGAAAGCCTTGGAAAGGCTAATTAATCAAACCGGGAATGCCTGCTCGGCACTTTGCCCGAAACGATGTCCACTGAGTTTCGGTTTTATCCGATCGAGCGCAGGGATCACACCTTCTGTAGGAGGTATCAGCGCGTTCATATTTGGTAGAATGCGACTGGAAGAGCCAATCGGTGATACCGACCTCGGCTATGCCCGGCACGCACAAGGGCGGGCATTCCAGCCTGAACGGATCGCCACAGCCTAAGGATTGTGTCGTTCGCGTCAGGAAGAAAGTCGAGAGGGATGCTGGGGGGAATGGGGCGAGAGACCGGATTCGAACCGGCGACATCCAGGACCACAACCTGGCGCTCTAACCAACTGAGCTACTCCCGCCGCCGGGAGAGGGCTGATGTCTAAACCCAACCGCGGCCTTCGTCAAGCTTCAGGCTCGGCCGAAATGCTGGCGCAATCGACGTATGGCTTCGTCGATCAGCGCCTCGGGACGGGCAAAGCAGAAACGCACGTAGTGATCGACGTCGCCGGCCTGATAGAAGGCGCTTACCGGAACCGCGGTGACGCCCGCCTGCACGGTGATGTGCCGGCAGAACTCGGCGTCGTTCCCGGCAAACCCCAACGGTTTGATGTCCGCAGTCAGGAAATAGGTGCCCTGACAGCCCATTACCGCGAACCCCGCCGCGCTCAGCCCTTCGGCCAAACGGTCACGCCGGGCCTGCAACTCGACGCCGAGGTTCAGATAGTAATCGGGTATCTCGCGCAGGCCATACGCCACCGCCGCCTGCAGGTTGGGCGCCGTGGTGAAGGTTAGGAACTGATGCGCCTTTGCGATGGGCGCGAGCAGTGCCGGGCAGGCGGACACGAATCCGACCTTCCAGCCGGTGAGCGAAAAGATCTTGCCCGCCGATCCGATCCGAACGCACCGCTCCCGCATACCGGGCAGGGTGATCAACGGGATGTGAGGCCGGCCGTCGAAGGCCAGATGCTCATAAACCTCGTCGCACACCGCATAGGCGTCGTGCCGCACCAGCAGTCCGGCGATGAAATCCAGGTCGTCCTGCGCGAACACCTTCCCCGCGGGGTTCATCGGGCTGTTCAGCAGCAGCAGCTTGGTCCGGTCCGAAAACGCCCGCGCGAGTGCCTCGCGAGGCAACTCCCAATGGGGCGGCTCGAGTCGGACGAGCCGGGGAACGCCGCCGGCACGGCGCACGATGGGCAGGTAGCTGTCGTAGAGTGGCTCGATCAGCACTACCTCGTCGCCCGGTTCAATCAGGCCCAACAGGCAGTCGGCAAGCGCTTCGGTCGCCCCGGAGGTGACCATCACCTCGGTCCGCCAGTCAAGGTCGAGACCGTAGTGGCGGCCGGCGTGCTCGGCGACCGCCTGACGCAGTTCCGGGATGCCCATCATGGGAGGGTATTGATTGGACAGGCGGGTGAGTGCCTCCTCCGCCGCCCTTACGACCTTCTTCGGTTCGAGGCCCTCGGGAAATCCCTGTCCGAGATTGACCGCGCCATGCTCGGCCGCAAGGCGGGACATCACTTCAAAGATCGTGGTTCCGTAACTTGATAGGATGGCGTTGGCGGCTTTCACGTGGAGAGCTCCGGGCATAGGGAACCAGCGGTAATTAGCACAGCGGACCTTCGAACCCAAGGCTGCTCGAATTTTGAGCATGATTGCCTATCGATTAGGCATTCCGCGGCATGCCGGAGGCGGAAAGCATGGGGTTTGGCGATGGCCCGATTGGCATGCAACGTGCTAAACGGGTACTGCGCGTGCTGACACGGCATTCACGATACGGGGCACAGGGCACATGAAAAAAATCGAAGCGATCATCAAACCCTTCAAGCTGGACGAGGTTAAGGAGGCGCTGCACGAAATCGGTTTGCAGGGCATCACGGTCACCGAAGCCAAAGGGTTCGGCCGCCAGAAGGGCCACACCGAGCTCTATCGCGGGGCTGAATACGTCGTCGATTTCCTGCCCAAGGTAAAGATCGAACTGGTCATCGACGACGGACTCGTCGAACGGGCCGTCGAGGCCATCCAGCAGGCCGCCCACACCGGCCGGATCGGCGACGGCAAGATCTTCATCTCCACGGTCGAGGAAGCCATCCGTATCCGCACCGGAGAGCGGGGCACCGACGCCATCTGACGGGCCTGTTCCCGGCCCCACGCCGGGTCATGACACATTGCAACTTCAATCACTGGGATTACCAAGATGTCCGACGCGAGCAGAGTTCTCGAGATGATCAAGGAAAACGACGTCAAATACGTCGATTTCCGCTTCACCGACCCCAAGGGCAAGTGGCAGCACACCGCCCAGCATGTCTCGACGGTGGACGAGGACATGCTCACCGAAGGCATCATGTTCGACGGCTCGTCCATAGCGGGATGGAAGACCATCGACCAGTCCGACATGCTGTTGATGCCGGACTGCAAGAGCGCGGTCATGGATCCCTTCGCCGCCCAGCCGCAGCTCATCATCTTCTGCGACGTGGTCGAGCCGGCCACCGGACAGCTCTATGACCGCGACCCGCGCGCCATCGCCAAACGCGCCGAGTCCTACCTCGCCTCCACCGGCATCGGCGACACCGCTTTCTTCGGCCCCGAAGCCGAGTTCTTCGTGTTCGACGACGTACGCTACCAGGTGTCGATGAACCACGTGTTCTACAGGCTCGACTCCGAGGAGGGACCGTACGTCACCGGCAAGGAGTTCCCCGAGGGCAACCACGGCCACCGGCCGGCGGTCAAGGGCGGCTACTTCCCGGTTCCGCCGATCGACAGCCAGGTGGACATGCGCGCCGAGATGCTGACCGTCATGGGCGACATGGGGTTGCCGATCGAGAAGCATCACCATGAGGTCGCCCCCAGCCAGAGCGAACTGGGCTGCAAATTCGGGACCATGGTACAGGCCGCGGACTGGATGCAGATCTACAAGTACGTGGTGCACAACGTCGCCCATTCCTACGGCAAGACGGCGACGTTCATGCCCAAGCCGATTTTCGGCGACAACGGTTCGGGAATGCATGTCCACCAGTCGATCTGGAAGGCCGGCAAGCCGCTGTTCGCGGGGTCCGGGTACGCCGACCTGTCGGAGACGGCGCTCTATTACATCGGCGGCATCATCAAGCACGCCAAGGCGCTGAACGCCTTCACCAACCCCTTGACCAACAGCTACAAGCGCCTGATCCCCGGTTTCGAGGCGCCGGTCCTGCTGGCCTATTCTGCCCGCAACCGCTCGGCCTCCTGCCGCATCCCCTATGTCGCCAGCCCCAAAGGAAAGCGCGTCGAGGTACGTTTCCCCGATCCGGGCGCCAACCCCTACCTGGCCTTCGCGGCGATGCTCATGGCCGGCCTCGACGGCATCGAAAACAAGATCCATCCCGGCGACCCGATGGACAAGAACCTCTACGATCTGCCCCCCGAAGAGTTGAAAAACGTGCCCACCGTGTGCGGCAGCCTGCGCGAGGCGCTCGAAAGTCTCGACCGTAACCGGGATTTCCTCAAGAAGGGCGAGGTCTTCTCGGACGAGTTCATCGACAGTTACATCGAACTGAAATGGGAGGAGGTGTACCGCTTCGAGCACACCCCCCATCCGGTCGAATTCCAGATGTATTACAGCGTGTAAGCCTCCCGCTCCCCCGCCGGCCCGGCCGGCGGGGGAGCCAAGAGCGCTGCCTGCGTCACCCGGAGATCAGGAACAGCGCGCCGACCAGGAATGCGACGAAAAGGGCCAAGAATACGTACCAGGCATTCACCGCCCGCACCCGCGGGCTTTTGTGAGCGCCGCGCCCGCCATCGTCGGGCCCGACCGAGTCGCGCATGACCTGCTCCCTGATTCAATCAGTTTCGTCGTGAGGCCTCCTGACGGGCGAAGCGACCGCGCGCCGATGGCCCGTACTCAGTGCATCTCCTCCTTCTTGGCCCGTTGCATCTGCCCGGCCATCTCTTCCACCTGCCGCCCTGGCAGAATGCTTCTCGCCTTCGTGAAAACCTCGCCCTCTTCCTCCTGTACGTGGTGCTCGACCATTTCCTTGAGTTCCCGGACTCTCGAAAGCCATTCTTGGCTGCCGGCATCCATGGAGGCCATCTTCTCCAGGAGTTCTTCAACTTCATGATGCTCGTGGATGCCTTCCTCGACCTTCTTGCGCGCGTCTGGAGAACCCTTGAGCTGAGAATAGAAGACGCGCTCCTCGGCATGTGAATGGGCGAGGAGTTCGTCCTTCAACTCCTGGAACAACCCTTCCCGTTCCTGCTTGCCTCCGGCGCCCTCGATCTTGGTGAAAAGGCCGCGGGCGGTCTCGTGGTCCTGATGAAGCACCTCGAAGATATCCATGCGTCGTTCCTTTGCTCTCAGATGATCGACAGTACGAGCATGGCGGCCGCCACGGCCGACACGCCGGCTACGACCGTGCGCGGCGTCAGTAGGTCGTCGACGGCCGAATACCAAGCGATGGTCCGCACGTCGGCAGCCACGCTGCGCGCCGTCATCGTGCGTCCACGATAGCAGTCGCAAACCAGACGATGGGCGTCATGATCGGACAATCCGAAGAATGCGACGGCGTCACCCAACTTGTCGCTGCGTAAGCCCTCCGCCCGCAGAATCGGATCCTCGAACGCCACGGTGAACGGCGAATCGTCGACCCGCATTTCCTTACGCTCGCGCGGCGGGACGAACTCGGTGCCGAGCAGTGACCGCAGCGTGCGCTCCCGTTGCCCGTCCAACACGTCGGCCCATCGTTCCAGTCGCTCCCGCCGCGACAATTGCGGAAGACGTCCGAGGTCAGTATGGACTTCGGCAACGCCTCTTACGTCATCCAAGTCCTTCAGTTTCATGATTCGCTCTCCCTTGTGCCAATGGCGCAACACCCCGCGATCCCGCACCCGCGCGGCACCCCGCCCGCCTCCACCGCCCGGGAGCCCCTCTGCGGCTAAAGGGATAACGCGGCCGGGTTTCAAATTGTTCCGGCTGGCGCCCTCATGCCGGCAACCCATCCTAGGGAGACAACGCGGCCGGCCGCCCGAGGTAGGGAGAACCAACCGCTTGCGTCATCGGTGCCGTAAATAACCCACCGCGGCCGTCGCATTTATCCTCTCTGCACAACGGAACTACGGGCGCGGTGCACGCGCCCGAGTGCGCCGAAAGGGACCTCGGCGATGCGGCGGCGCACCGAGAAATCGACCGCCACTATCGGACGAACCCGGAACGTACTATTCTAGCTTCCTGGTTATTGCGGGGAGGGTCTCTCAGGAATGCGGCGTACGCGGCATGCCACGGTGATCTCGCTGGCCACCGGCCTGCTTGCCTTTGCAGTCGCCGCGGCGGGTTGGCTGGTGGATGGCGGCGAGTCGCCGGTGCTGCGCCCTTTGGGTATTGGCGCCGCGCTGGCGCTGGGCATTCTCGCCACGCTGCAAATGGCTTCGCGGTTCCGTCAGGAAGAGATCGGGCGCCGACTCGTCGAGAACGAGCGTCAGTTGCGCTCGATCATCGAGGCCAGCCCCCTGCCGATCACGGTCACTCGTCTGTCTGACGGAGCCTTGGCCTACGCCAACGAAGCGGCGCACGCTTTGTTCAAGGGATCGGTCGCCGAGTCGACGGGCCTCTATGCCGGAGCGTTCTACGCCGACCCCCAGGAGCGCCGCCGCATCACGCGCCTGTTGCGCCGTCGCGGAGAGGTCAAAGGCGTCGAGGTCGTCTTGAAGGACATGCGCGGCAACCGCTTCTGGGCCAATCTTTCGGTGGTCAACATCCTGTTCGCCGGGGAACCTGCGACCCTTGCCACCATGTCGGACATCACCGACTGGAAAAGCCGGGAGAGCGAGTTGCGCCACCTTGCGACCACGGACCCCCTTACAGGAATCAGCAATCGAAGGCACTTTCTCGAAACCGCAAGCCGCGAATTCATGCGAAGCCAGCGATATGGAAGCCCCCTGTCGTTTATCCTTTTGGACATCGATCATTTCAAGAACATCAACGACACGTTCGGCCACGCTGACGGTGACGAGGCACTGCGGCGGCTCGTCGCCGTCTGTGCCGAGGTGATCAGGGAGGTTGACACTCTTGGCCGGCTGGGCGGCGAGGAATTCGGCGTTATCCTGCCGGAGACCACCGTGGCGGCGGCCGCCGAAGTGGGCGAAAGGTTGCGCCAGACTGTGGAAACGACCGGGTTCGACAAGACCGGCGACAACATCAGGTTCACGGTCAGCCTCGGCGTTGCGGGATCCTGTAAGGGAGACAAGGAGTTCGACGACCTGCTGCGCCGGGCCGACAACGCGCTGTACGAAGCCAAGCGCCAGGGGCGGAACCGATGCGTGATCGACTGCCCAGAGGAGCCGTGATCCGCGCCCCAGCGCGCCAATGAACACATCCATTCATGCCACCGGAAGAACGTAGACGGCGATCGCGAAGAAATGGCAGGCGCTGCCGGCCGCCACGAAAAGGTGCCAGATGGCATTGGCGAAGGGAATGCGGGGAGCGGCGAAGAAATACACTCCAGTTGTGTAAGCAAGGCCGCCGGCCAGGAGCCAAACCGCCGCACCGGTGTCGGCCGCGGTCGCGAGCTCGCCCGCCCACAGCCCCCCGATCCACCCCGTCCCCAGATACAGCCCCAGCGAAACCCTCGCAAAGCCGCGCGCCCAGACAATACGCAGCACGATGCCGGCCAGCGCGAGCGTCCACACCGTGGCGAACAGGTTCCAGCCGTCCGCCTGCGGCAACGCTAGCAGGGTCACCGGGGAATAGGTGCCGGCGATGAGCAGAAAGATGGCGCAGTGGTCGAGCGCCCGGAAAACGGGCCCGAGGCGATGGCCGCGCGACAGCAGGTTCAGCAGCGACGCCGAAAAAAGCAGCACCAAAGCGGTTCCATAAACCCCGGGACTTGCGACCGAAAGGATATCGGGCCCACGCGGAGCGTTCTCGAGGAGGAACAGTAGGCCCAACACGCTCAAGACGAGGGCCAACGCATGTATCCAGGCGTCGATCCGGTCTTCGAGGTCCGGCCTTATCGGCATCCCGCCGCCCACCGCTTTGATGACCATGTCTCCGACATATGTCCGTCACCGGAGCCGGCCAACTATCCGGCCGGTGGATGAGCTATCCGGGTGACGCCGGGCCTTCGACCAGTTTCAGCCAGTACGCGATGCCAACCGGCAGGGCATCGTCGTTGAAGTCGTAGAGAGGACTATGCAGGTTGCGCCCCTCCTCGGCCACGCCATTGCCGAGAAACGCGTAACAACCCGGTCGCTGACGCAACATGAAGGCGAAGTCCTCCGCACCCATGCTGGGCGAGGGATCGCGGTCGACGGCGTCCGGACCCATCACCTCCGACGCCGCAGCCCAGGCCCTTCGTGTCTCGGCCTCGGTGTTCACGGTCGGCGGATAGCGCCGCTGGTAGGACACTGAGCACTCCGCGCCGAGCGCGGCGCACACATGCTCGGCCACCCTTCCGATCCCCTCCTCGACCAGTCCCTGAACCGCCGGGTCGAGGCTGCGGGCGGTGCCCCGGAGCGTGGCCGTCGCCGGAATGACGTTCCAGGTGTCGCCCGCCTGCATCTGGGTGACGCTCACCACCGCCGCCCGCAGCGGATCGACGTTGCGACTGACCAGCGTCTGGAGGGCAGACACCACCTGGGCCGCCGCCACAACCGGATCGACGCCGTGTTGCGGCATCGCCGCGTGGGCGCCACGGCCGCAAATCACGATTTCGAAGACGTCGTAGGAGGCCATCATGGGACCCGGGCGCGCGGCGAACCGCCCAACCGGCAATCCGGGCCAGTTGTGCAGGCCGAAGACCGCATCCACGGGGAAGCGCTCGAACAACCCCTCCTCGACCATCACGCGGCCGCCGCCCTCGTTCTCCTCGGCCGGCTGAAATATAAGCACCACCGTTCCCCGAAACCGCCGGCGCTCCACCAGGCAGCGGGCAGCGCCCAGCAGCATGGCAATATGGCCGTCATGCCCGCAGGCGTGCATCCGGCCTGAATTCCGCGACGCGTAGGGCAAGCCGGTGGCTTCTTCGATGGCCAGGGCGTCAAGATCGGCACGCAATCCGATGGCGGAGCCTTCCCCGTTGCGGAGAACGCCCACGACCCCGGTTTTCGCCATGCGATGAACTTCCACACCCAGGGCCTCGAGGTGTCGCGCCACCAGATTGCCGGTCCTCTCCTCCTGGAACGCGATTTCCGGATGGGCATGAAGATCGCGCCGAAGCTCTCGAAGTTCCGGAAGCAGATCCGCGATTCGAGCCTTTAGGCCGCTCATGTCTCAACCCCTGCACGGTGGTCGACCGGGTCGGTCTCGGCAAAGACTTCGCGAACCACGTACAAAGGTCGCCCTTTCGCCTCCTCGAATACCCTTCCCAGATAATCCCCAATGATCCCAAGGCTCAAGAGCTGAACGCCGCCGAGGAACAGTATCGTGACGATGATCGATTCATACCCGGGCACATCGACCCCGTACACCAGTGTCCGGGCAAGGCGATAGACGATGTAGGCGAAGGCCAGGGCCGAGATCGTCGCGCCGATCAGGCCCCAAACCCGAAGCGGAAAATTGGAAAAAGCGGTCAATCCTGAAAATGCGAACCGGAAAAGTCTCAGCTTCGCCCACTTGCTCTCGCCCTCGACCCGAGGCGGACACCGGTAGGGAATTCCCGTCTGGCGGAAGCCCACCCATGCAAAGATGCCTTTCATGAATCGATTGCGCTCCGGCATTCGATTGATGACGGCCACGACCTTGCGGTCCATCAAGCGAAAATCGCCGACCTCGGCGGGTAGTTTCACGTCAGAGAGGCGTTCGAAGATCCAATAGAAGGCGCGCGCTGCGCATCGGCCGAAAATATCCTGATCGCTGCGGTTCTCGCGAACGGCAAGAACCACCTCGAACCCTTCGCGCCATTTCGCGATCATGGCCGGTATGGCCTCGGGGGGGTGCTGAAGGTCGGCGTCCATCGGGATCACCGCACGTCCGGCAGCGGCGGCAAGCCCCGCGGAAAGCGCCGCCTCCTTGCCGAAGTTGCGCGACAAGTCGATTACCTTGATCCGCGGGTCGGCGTGATGAGCGCAGATTAACCGGGCCAGCGTGTCGTCGCGACTGCCGTCGTTCACGCACACGACCTCCCAGGCCGCCGTGCATCCGTTCAGTACGGGGACCAGACGATCGAACAGGCGTTCGACGTTGCCGACCTCGTTGTAGAACGGAATGACGACCGAAACCTCTGGAGGCACGCGCGCGTACCCGCCTTGCGGTGGATGAGCATGGAACATGCGCAACGCCTGCCCTTGCACCCTGGTCGCTTTTCGATGGCGGCCGGCCGGGATATATGGGATTTCGAGATGAGCCAATCGGACGACAACTGGTCCGGTTCGCCTTGTACATTTGTATATCGCGGAACCCTTCCGGGTGGAAGTCCATGAAGAAGCGCGGCGTGGTCCTTTGTGCGGACGACTACGGGTTATCACCCGGGGTGGGCCGCGCCATACGCGACCTGATCGCGCTCGGACGCTTGAGCGCCACCAGTTGCATGACCACCACCCCGCACTGGCCGCGCGAGGCGGCTTTGCTTCGCGATCCCGGCCGCTCGGCCGACATCGGCCTGCACCTAACCCTTACCGACCAGTTGCCGCTCGGCCGGCTGCCGGGCATCGCCCCCGAGGGTCGGCTGCCCTCGCTCGGTCGGTTGATCCGGCTTGCCTATGCGGGACGTGTGGACCGTGCCGAGATTGCCGATGAATGCGAACGCCAACTCGACTTCTTCGAGCTCCGATACGGCGGCCCTCCGGCCTTTATCGACGGCCACCACCATGTCCACCAACTGCCCGTGGTCGGGGACGTGGTTATCGGCCTTTACGAAAGACGCCTGCGCCACCACGGCGCCTATCTACGCTACACGGACGAGCCGCTCGCGGCGGTCTGGCGGCGCGGTCTCGCCGTCGGTCGCGCGACCGCGATATCGGTCATCGCCCGCAACTTCGCCCGCCGAGCCAGGGCCGCGCACATCCCCGGAAATCGAAGCTTCCGCGGGGTCCGCACCTTCACTCCCGGCGAACGATTCAGTGAGGCATTCGCGCGGTTCATCGCCGCACCCGAGGAACCAACCATCGTCATGTGCCACCCCGCGATACCGGATGACGCGTTGGCGGCCGCCGACCGCGTCGCAGGCGCGCGGGGCGAGGAGTACAGCTTCCTGGCGAGCGAGGACTGCACCCGCCTGCTCGACGGTCTTGGCGTGCGGATCACACGCTTCGGAGGCTAGCCGGCTTCATCGGCGAAAGCCACGGCGATCCGCCGATTGCGCTTGCCCTTGCTCTCGATCTTGGTGATCGCGACCGGCCCGATCTCTCCCGTCGCCGCCACATGGGTCCCGCCGCAGGGCTGAAGATCGACCCCCTCGACCTCCATCAGGCGAACCCGGCCCGTCCCCATCGGAGGCTTGACCGACATCGTGCGCACCAACTCGGGCCGCGCCGCAAGTTCATCGTCGGTGACCCAGCGGGCTCGCAAAGCACGATCTTCAGCGATAAGGCGATTAATGGCTGCCGTCAGCTCGTCCTTGTCCGGCGGCGTCTCCAGGTCGAAGTCCAGACGCCCCTTTCCATCGCCGACACTGCCCCCCGTCACACCGCCAGGGACCAGGGCGCACAGAAGGTGCAGACAGCTGTGCATGCGCATATGCCGGTGCCGGCGGCGCCAATCTATCTCGGCAACCACGGCATCCCCGGGGCGGACCGCGGCCGACGCGCCCGGCACCACATGCATCACGTCTCCGGCCTGATCCTTCCGCGTATCGGAGATTTCAAGTTCCCGTCCCGAAGACAGCCGCAGAACCCCGGTGTCCCCGGGCTGCCCACCCCCTGACGGGTAGAATACGGTCCGGTCGAGCCATACTCCATCGCCGTCCACGGCCACGACGGTGGCGTCGCATTGGCGCAGATAGGCGTCCTGGCGAAAGAGTTCCTCGGTCATCATCGCCTCCATATTACGGCGCAACCATACCGGCCCGGACCTCCGCTCGCCATATCCCCTGCTACACAGCCACAAGCCGCGTCGCCATATGAAAGGCAGAGGCGCAGATGGAGGAATTTCTCGAACACCCACTTCTTCACTATCCGGACCTCGTGCTTGCCTTGTTGCGGATCGGTGCCGGCGGAAACGGGACTTTGGAGCAGGCGGCCAACCGGCTTCGTCATGACTTGGCGATCGCGCATGAGCGGCCCGGCATAACCGACGAGCACCTTCTTGCCCATCTAGCCGCCGCTCGGCATCGCCTCGCGTTGGCCGGCCTCGTCGAGGGCGTGCACGGCTCGAGCTTCCGCACCACCGAGCGGGGCCGCCGCGTATTGGCCGCGAACCCGCTGGGAGTGGACGACACGACGCTTCTGGAATTTCCCGAATTCCGCGCGCATGTGAGGCGACTGAAACGGGCAAGCGGCGTCGTCGATCCTGTCGATCGCGAATATCAGCGGGGCTTTGCCGCCTTCCTGCTCGGCCGGACCCACGCCGACAATCCTCATCGCAGCGACACGGTCGTCCATCAAGCATGGGAGAACGGCTGGTTCGAAGCGCGCGACGTCATCGGAAACGGCGGAAAATAGAATAGGCGGACCAGGGCGGGTCCGCCTATTCCGGTGGACTGTACCTCCGGGGGGAGAGGCAAGTCCTGGCTCGTTGTCGTCGCGGGGTAGTCGGGGGGTTTTCGACAGCGAGCCTCGCGGTTTGTGCTACGGACCGGCATGTCCGTGAAAACCTTTATAGGCGCGCCGACCTTACGGCCCCCTTACGGTCGGATTAATTCGACGTAATGTTCTATTCGCCGCGCTCGATCTTGATGTGCACGTAAAGATTGCTCAGCGCATCCGCCACCCGGTCGACGGTGAATTCGGGTGAGGCTCCCTCGTACTTGCATGCCGCGAGGACCTGATCACAGATGAATTTGGGCTGGTAGTAGGCCAGGTGATACTTGTTCCGCTCCAACTCGCGTACCACGAATTCGAACACCTCGTCCGTCAGCGTAAGGCCGCAGCCCTTGGCGATCGCCGCGAAAATGGTGCGGAAATCCTCCTTGCTCGGCTCGTAAAGTTCGATCTTGTAGGGAATCCGCCTCAGGAAGGCGGGATCCATGAGGTCGTCCGGCGCCATGTTCGTCGAGAAGATCAGGAGGGCATCGAATGGCAGGTAGAAGCTCTTGCCGGTGTTGAGCTTGAGGAAATCGATTCGGCTCTCCATGGGGACGATCCACCGGTTGAGGAGGGCCTCGGGGGAGACGATCTGGCGGCCGAAGTCGTCAATGATGAAGGTGCCGTTGAGGGCCTTCACATGCATTGGGGCTTCGTAGAATTTCGCCTCGTCATTGTAACTCAAATCCAGCATGTCGAGGGTGAGCTCGCCGCCGACGACGACGACCGGCCGCTGACAAGCCACCCAACGCCGATCGAACTCGTCGCGCCGAATCTTGATCTCGCGGCTCGCCAGTTCCTCGGCCTCCTCCTTGTTGACGGCGGTGGTGTGGACCGTCGGGTCGTAGACCTGGAGAATCTGTCCATCGATCTCGACCGCATAGGGGATGTAAACCACGTCGCGAAAGATCTTGGACACGCGCGTGGCGATCGAGGTCTTGCCGTTGCCCGGCGGACCATAGAGAAGGATCGTCCGGCCGGCGTTGATGGCGGGGCCGATCTTGCGGAGGAAATGGTCGGGAATGACGAGATTGGCGAAGCATTGCCGGATGGCGGCCTGATCGACCACCTCGTTGGTGATCCGCTGCTTTAGTACCTGCTCCTGGAAGGCCGGCAACGACACCGGCGCCGGCCCCAGATAAAGGTTGCGTGACAGTGCCTCGTTGGCCGCCTCGCGCCCCCGGTCGGTCAGTGCATAGCGGATCTGGGCGGCCATTCCAATGCCGCCCCCGGCCCCGCCCAGCGCCTGGATGAGTTTTTTTTGGGTGGCGTCCTCGATCAGGGTGCGCACGACGCTCAATGGCAGGCGCAACGCGTCGACGAGGTCGGCGGCCGTCTCCCGCGGTTGCAGGTACATGAACTTCATCATCAGGCCGAGGAGACTGTTCGGCGGGATGCCCGTCTCGGCGATCGACCTGGGCGATTGCGGCGTGGCGTGGATGATTCCGTCCATCTGTTCGGCGGTGAGAACGCCCAGCGCGAGAAGGTTGTCGCCCAGTCGGCCGCCATGTTCCTTCTGCCGCTCGGTCGCCCGCTCGATGTCCTCGACCGTCGCCAAACCGCGCGCCACCAGTATCTCGCCCAAGCGCATCCGGATAGCCCCCGCAACCCCGTGTTAACGACTTGTTTAACCTCTTGCGTGCTCGGCTCCAATCGAAACCTCATCGCCGTCCCGCTCGAACGTGCTTGGCTTCGGAGAATGTTCTTGTTATGTTCCTCTTCAGGAGGACCGCACCATGCTTTTCGCTCAAGCCCGAACGCCGACCGCGATGATTGCCAATTTCACAGCACCCGTCGTCTTGGGGCTTCTATACGCGGTGGTTGCCCTCAATCTCGCCGCCGGCTGCGGACACGGTGGAGAATGCCTTCGCGCCTCCGATTTCCGCGCCGATGCCACGCTTTCGCAATCCCTCGCTCGCGACTGAGCATTGCCCCGGCCAAACGGGTGTGAAAACGCCCGTTGCGCCAAAAAAAATGGGCCGTGACTGGCACGGCCCAAGTTTAGGGAGGAAACGTCCAAGAAAGGCAGGCAAGTGGACTGTCGAAAGACCGTCCGTTGCTGCACTGCAAAATCTAGTGCCTTCTTCGCTGCGGTGCAAGAGAGAATTTTCGAATTCCGAGTCCCTTTCCCGCCTTTTGCCGCAAATGCGACCTGTGTTGATTGCGGGGCAATTGGCACGGGAAGTGCATTGCGCTCTTGCAGCAATCCGTCCAAAGCTTTTGAAACGCGATGATCAGGACTCTTCCCATTTTCTTCGTGCTGATCTTCTGGGCATCCGCCTGGGCCACCGCGCAGGCCGCTGAAATCCTGGACCCGTGCGCAGGTCCCGCAATGTCGCAGGAGCGCCGGCACGGCATTCCGGAGGGGTTGTTGCGAGCAATTTCACTCACCGAATCGGGCCGATGGGACGAGCGGAGCCGGGCAAGTATTGCCTGGCCATGGACCGTCACCGCCAAAGGCGAAGGGCGTTTCCTGCCCAGCAAGGACGCGGCGATCGCCGAGGTCGAGCGCCTGAAGGCCGAGGGCGTGCGGAACATCGACGTGGGTTGCATGCAGGTGAACCTGCAATACCATCCCGACGCCTTCAAGACCCTGGACGAGGCGTTCGACCCGGCCAGCAACGTCGCCTATGCCGCGCGGTTTCTGACAAATCTGCACGCGGCCTCCGGGGAATGGACCACGGCCGCCACACGTTACCATTCCCACACCCCTCACCTCGCCGCCTCCTACCAGCGCAAGCTCGCCAAGCTGTGGCGGGGCGGCGGCGCCCCGGCGCCCGGGGTCGAAAACGCTTTTGCCCGGGCGGCGCTCGTAAGGGAAGAATCGAGGCGCAAGAGTGCGGCCGAGCGCGAGGCCGCACGCCTGGCCGCTGAGGCCCACCGTGCGGGCGTGCTCGCCGAATATCTGGGGCGGAGGGGCGTGGGCCGCCGGCGATAGCGGGAGGTCAGGCCTCCTCGAGGTCGCGCAGCATCGCCGCAGTGATGAGGGTGATGCCGTTTTCCGTACGGGCGAAACGTCGCGAGTCCGCCTCCGGATCCTCGCCCACCACCAAACCGGGCGGCACAACGCATCCAATGTCGACGACACAGCGGCGGAGCCGCGAGTGGCGGCCGATGTCGACATCCGGCAAGACGACCGAATCCTCGACCGTGCTGTAGGAATTGACCCGAACGTTGGAGAACAGGAGCGAGCGGCGCACGGTGGCCCCGGAGATGATGCAGCCCCCCGAAACCATGGAATCCAGCGCCATGCCGCGACGATTGTCGGAATCGAAGATGAACTTGGCCGGTGGAAGCTGCGCCTGGTAGGTCCAGATGGGCCACTCCGTGTCATATAGGTTGAGACTGGGGGTTACCGTCGTGAGATCGATGTTGGCCTCCCAATAGGCGTCCACCGTACCCACGTCGCGCCAGTACGGCTCTTTGGTCAGGCTGTCCATGACGCAGCTGTCCTGGAAACGGTGGGCGACCACCCGATACTTGCCCACGAGGGCGGGAATCACATCCTTGCCGAAGTCATGCTCGGACCCCGGATGATCCGCGTCGCGCAGCAGGTTGTCGAAAAGGAACTGGGCATTGAAGATGTAAATCCCCATGCTCGCCAAAGCCACGCCCGGCTTGCCGGGAACCGGCTGCGGGTCCGCAGGCTTCTCACGAAACTCGACGATGTTGCCGGCCTCGTCGACGGCCATCACGCCGAACCCCCTGGCATGGGCCAGCGGGACCTCTATACAGCCGACGGTCACGTCCGCGCCTTTCGCGACGTGATGGGCCAGCATCTTGCCGTAATCCATCTTGTAGACGTGATCGCCCGCGAGGATCAGGACGTAATCGGGATCGTGCGCGCGAACGATGTCGAGGTTCTGAAACACCGCGTCCGCGGTGCCCTTGTACCAGTTACCTCCGGTCGTACGCTGCTGCGCCGGCAGAAGTTCGACGAATTCATTGAACTCGCCCCGCAAGAAACCCCACCCGCGCTGGATGTGCTGAATGAGCGAATGCGCCTTGTATTGAGTGAGCACGCCGATCCGGCGAATACCCGAGTTGATGCAATTCGACAGGGTAAAGTCGATGATTCGGAACTTGCCCGCGAATGGCACCGCCGGCTTGGCATGCCAGTCGGTCAAGTTGCCAAGCCGGCTGCCCCTCCCGCCGGCAAGTACGAGCGCCAGCGTCCTGCGCAACCGTTGCGTCGTTTCGGCATCGAAGCCGCCCTTGCGGTCAGCTTGTCCATACATCGCGTCCACCGCCTCCCAAGCGCTCCGGCGTTCCTGCCGAACCCTGCCACACCCCCCCGGAAACGACAAGCAAACCTCCGACCGGAAACGATTTTGTCACTCTGTGCCAATCCGGCCGAAGGGCTTTTTCTCTCAGCCCCCATCGGATAGGCTGGCCCATCCTTCAGCGTGGAAGGGCCGATGCGCCTGCTTTTTGTCGCCTCCGAAGCATTTCCCCTGGTCAAGACGGGCGGGCTGGCCGATGTCGCCGGCGCGCTCCCTCAGGCACTGGCTCGTTTGGGGGCTGATTGCCGCCTCCTGCTGCCGGCTTATCCGGAGGCGCTGGAGGCGCTTGGCCGATATCGCGCAGTCGCCAGCGTCGGCGATCCGTACGGCGCCGGCCAAGCCCGTCTGCTTGAAGGGCGACTCGGGGATGTCAAGACGTGGTTGATCGACTGCCCCCCTCTCTATTCCCGGATTGGCAATCCGTACCTCGACGCCGAGGGACGTGACTGGCCGGATAACGCTCTACGGTTCGGCCTCCTCGGGTGGGTCGCGGCGCGCCTTAGCCAGCCTTCATCGCCCCTGCCCTGGCGCCCGGACGTGCTTCACGTCAACGACTGGCAGGCCGGCCTCGCCCCCGCCTATCTCAGTGCCTGGGGCGGCCCCCGGCCGGGTACCGTCTTGACCATCCACAACATCGCCTACCAGGGGCTGTTTCCTGCCGAAACGATGGTCGCCCTCGGCCTGCCGTGGAGTATGTACGGGATCGACGGCCTGGAGTACTGGGGACGCATCTCCTTTCTCAAGGCGGCGATCAGCTATTGCGATAAACTGACCACCGTAAGCCCCACCTACGCGCGCGAAATCCAGACATCCCCACATGGCTGCGGCCTCGACGGCCTGCTGTCGAAGCGCGCCTCGGACCTGACGGGTATCCTGAACGGTGTGGACTATGAAGTGTGGAATCCGGAGAAGGATCCCCACCTCGCCCACCCTTATCGCCCGGGCGACGCCGCATCCAAGGCAGCCAACAAGGCCGCTATTCAGGCGGAACTTGGGCTGTCGACGAGCGCGGAAAGCCCCCTCTTCGTGGTGGTCAGCCGCCTGAACGAGCACAAGGGCATGGACCTCGTGCTCGCCATCCTGCCGTTCCTGCTCTCCCAAGGGGCCCAACTGGCCGTGCTGGGAAGCGGCGATCATGCCCTGGAAGAGGGGTTCCGAGCGGTGGCCGCGAAGCATCCCAGCCAGGTGGCGGCGGTTATCGGATATTCGGAGAGAATGGCTCACCGGCTGCAGGCCGGGGGTGACATGCTGTTGATGCCGTCCCGCGCGGAACCCTGCGGATTAACCCAGTTCTACGCGTTCCGCTATGGCACCGTGCCGATCGTACACGGCACCGGAGGGCTTGCCGACTCGGTGGTCGATGTGTCCTATGACAGCTTGCAGGCCGGAGCGGCGACGGGCTTTTCCTTTGGCCCTCCGACCGCCAGCGCCTTCCAGTGGGCGGTGGAACGGGCGCTTGCGTTGTTCCGCAAACGGGCCACGTGGCGGCGGATCCTGGCCGCGGGCGCGGCGCAGGATTTCGGCTGGGACGCTTCGGCCCGCAAATATCTGAATCTCTATTCGGCTCTCGCCGACAGGTAGGAGTGGAAAAGCAAGGGCCCGCGCCCAATTGAGGAACGAAAGGGGCACGGGGAAAGGAGGAATGGTGAAACGCTTGGTGGTCGTCTCCAACCGGGTGGCCGTGCCCGATGACTCCAAGGTCCGCGCCGGCGGCCTGGCCGTCGCCCTAGAGGAAGCCCTTCAGCAGGCGGGAGGCGTGTGGTTCGGCTGGAGCGGTCGCATCGCCCCGCAAACGGCGGATTCACTTGCCCTGATAGAACAAGGTCAGGTGACCTACGCCACGGTCAACCTGAGCCGCCGCGACCACGCCGAGTACTATAACGGTTTCGCCAACCGTACCCTGTGGCCAATCTTTCATTATCGCATAGACCTCACCGACTTCAATCGCCAGAACTACGCCGGCTACCTGCGGGTCAACACGCTGTTTGCCGAGAAGTTGCTCCCACTATTGAGGGATGAGGACGATATCTGGGTGCACGACTACCATCTGATACCGCTGGGCGAGGAACTTCGCCGAAGGGGGGTCCGTCAACGCATCGGTTTCTTCCTGCATACCCCGTTTCCGGCAATGGAAATCCTGCTGGTCTTGCCCAGCCACGAACGCATCGTCCGCTCGCTTTGCGCCTATGACGTGGTCGGCTTTCAGACGCGCAACGATCTCAGGGCGTTCCACGACT
Source organism: Rhodospirillales bacterium (assembly GCA_019455065.1). Lineage (GTDB taxonomy): Bacteria > Pseudomonadota > Alphaproteobacteria > Rhodospirillales > Magnetospirillaceae > JACFNC01. The sequence goes on along the minus strand of JACFNC010000003.1, from coordinate 123,012 downwards.
ACATAACCGTGGAGGCCGGCGGCGAGGTGCTTTCCAACGGCCTTGTCCACGCCTTCGGCCGCACCTTGCGGGCCGAGGTCTTCCCCATCGGGGTGGATGTCGAACCCTTGCAGCGCGCCGCCCGGGCCTCCGTGCGCCTGCAAACCTATCGGAGGCTGCGCGAAAACTTCGGCGGCAAATGTTTGATGATCGGCGTCGATCGGCTTGATTACAGCAAGGGTCTGCGCGAGCGCATGCACGCCTTCGGGCGGTTGCTCGATCGCTATCCCGGCTATCGGCGACGCATCTGTTTCATGCAGATTGCCCCGCCGTCCCGCTCCGACGTGCCCGAATACTTGCAGATCCGGCGCGAGCTTGAAACCGAGGCCGGGCACATCAACGGAACGTTCGCGGAATTCGACTGGATTCCCATCCACTACCTGAACAGCAGCTTTCAGCGAGCCACCCTGGCTGGTTTCTATCGCTACAGCAAGGTCGGCGTCGTCACCCCGTTGCGCGATGGAATGAACCTGGTGGCCAAGGAGTACGTCGCCACCCAGGACCCCGCCGAGCCCGGCGCGCTCGTCCTGTCGCGCTTCGCCGGCGCGGCCCGCGAACTCGACGCCGCCCTGCTGGTCAATCCCTATGACATCGACGGCATGGCCGAGACGATGGCACGCGCCATCGAGATGCCGGTCGCCGAGCGCAAGGAGCGTTGGGAGGACATGATGGCCAAGATCAGGGCCAGTTCGATCGACGTCTGGCGGGAAAATTTTCTGCACGCCCTGCGCGAGGCGCCTTTCTCGACTGAGGCAGCATGAAAGAAGCCGATGGCCTCATTGCCGACATCGGCGGCACCCATGCGCGTTTCGCCCTGACCGATCCGGGGCAGCGCGTACGGCACGAGGCGGTGCTGCGATGCGCCGACTTTGCCGGCCCGCTGGAAGCGGCCACCGCCTATCTGGACAAGGTGAGGCCGGCCACTCGACCGTCCCGGGGAGCCTTCGCCGTGGCTTCACCGGTCACCGGTGACGTGGTCGACATGACAAACCACCCATGGACCTTCTCGGTCGAGCAGGTACGTCGGGCCCTGGGCCTGCGGCATCTCGATGTGGTCAACGATTTCATGGCCGTGGCCTTGGGTGTTCCTTTGCTGGGCGAAGACGAGCGCGTGGCGGTGGGGGGCGGCCATGCCGTGGCCGGCGCGCCCATCGCCGTTCTCGGGCCGGGCACGGGCCTCGGCGTATCCGGCCTGGTGCCGTCCGCAGGAGGATGGAGCGCTCTGGCGACGGAGGGCGGCCATGCGACGATGCCGGCTTGCGATCCGCAAGAAGAAGAAGTCATCCGCCGCCTGCGGGCCTCGTTCGGGCATGTGTCGGCTGAACGGGTTCTATCGGGGCCCGGGCTGTCAAACCTCTATATGGCGCTCGCCGGCATTCGCGGGCGGACGCCGACAACTGCGCCCGCCCCCGACGAGGTTTCTCGTCGCGCGCTGGACCGGACTTGTCCGGTCAGCGTTGAAGCCCTTGACCGGTTTTTTTCCATGCTGGGTACGTTCGCCGGCAACTTGGCTCTCACCCTCGGGGCGCGCGGGGGGGTCTACGTGGCCGGAGGCATCGTCCCGGACATGATCGAGGCCTTTTCGGCGTCGCCCTTCCGCCGGCGGTTCGAAGACAAAGGCCGGTTCAAACCCTATCTCGCTCCGATCCCGGTCTATGTGGTGACGCATCCCTACCCGGCGTTCCTGGGTCTCACCGGCCTTGTCGCCGCGTCCGACGAATGATCGCCCATTCGGTCCGGGCCAGATGAAGCGGGACTGCCGCCGCCTCCCTGAGCCACGGCCGCAACCCGTGAGCCACCGGCCCACCTTCCCGAGGCCATTCGCCGAGCGCCGACACGCCGAATCGGCGAAAGGTGTAGAGGGCCCGGGGAAGATGGTACAGATCGCTTACCACCAGCACACGACGCCAGCCTTGAGCGGCCAGAATTTCGAGGCTGTTCGTCACGTTCTCCAGGGTGTTACGGGATTGCTCTTCGAGCAGAATCTTGTTCTCTTCCACCCCCTCGGACAGGGCGAGTCGCCGCATCACCGAGGCCTCGCTCGGCCGATCCCGGAGGCCGCCGCCGCTCAGCAGCAGAAAACGGGCCTTTCCCGCCAGCGTGACCGCGGCACCGTGCCGCGCGCGGCGCGTCAACGCGGCGGTGGGGCTGCCATCGGCCGCAACCGCGGCGCCCAGCACGATTGCCGCATCGGCGGGCGGGCACGCACTGGGCGGCTGGTCCATCAGGTCGCACCGTGGTCTGAACGGGAAACCTTCTTAGCAGACGCGGCATACCGCCGTAACGGCGAAGTGCGCCAAGCCCGCCGGTCGGCCGGCGGGGAAGGGGTGCGGGTTTCGCCTCTTGCGCTAGCCCGGTCCGGGAACCACGGCAGACGACGTGCGTTCTCCGCAGTAGGTCAGCCGCAGGGAGGTTGCCCGCTTGGCCCACCGCCGTGCGCTCCTCGTCATCAATCGCCGCAGCCGACAAGGTGAGAGCGACCTGTCTCGCCCCTTGGCCCTCCTCGCCGAACACGGCGTTCTCGTCGACGTCGAGCCGGTCGAGGATCCGAGCAGCATTCCAGCGGTCATCGAAGCGCGTGCCCAAGACATTGACATAGTCATCGTGGCGGGAGGCGACGGGACCGTCAACGCGGCGGTGGATCAGCTCGTCCGCCATGGCCTGCCGCTCGGCGTCCTGCCCCTCGGCACCGCGAACGATTTGGCGCGGACCCTGTGCATTCCGGCAAATTTGGAGGAGGCCAGTGAGGTCATCGCCGCCGGTCGTAGGCATGAAATCGATCTTGGCTGGGTCAACGGCAAACATTTCCTCAACGTCGCAAGCATCGGATTGAGCGTCAGCGTCGCGGAGGAATTGACCGCGGATGTGAAACGCCGCTGGGGTCCGCTCAGCTACCTCATCAGCGCCGCCCGCGTCCTGCGCAATACTCCCCCCTTCCGCGCCCGAATCCAATGCGACAAACGAATTTTGCGAATGTGGGCGACCCAGGTCGCGGTAGGAAACGGCCGCTACTACGGCGGCGGAATGACGGTTGCCGAAGAGGCTAGGATCGACGACGGCACATTGCATCTATATGCCATCAAACCTCGGCGCCTGCTGGATTACGTGGCATTGCTCCCGGCCCTGCGCCGCGGTCGCCACAAGCACTCGCAGGGCGTGCATGTCGCCCAGGGAACGGAAATCGAGGTGATCACCCGTCCGCGTTTGCCCATCAACACCGATGGCGAGGTGACGACCAAGACCCCGGGACATTTTCGCGTCGTGCCGCGTGCCTTGGCGGTCTTCGTCCCGGCAGCCTATGGCCGTCGGCAGGCAGGCGCGTCATGCTGAGAGACGAGGTCGAGGTCGCCCTGAACGAACTTGTGGATCTCGCCGAGGCGTCCGCCGAAGCCTATGCCCGCGCCGCCGAGCTTGCCGGCGATTCCGAGTTGATCGCGATGTTTCGCGGCCTGGAGGAACGCCGCCGCGAGATGGCCGAGGAAATACGAAACCACGACCGCCGGCTTGGCGACATTCCCCATGCCCCCGACCCCGACAAGTCGACGGCCCGCGACCTTTGGGCACGGTTCAGGGCCGCCCTGGCTTTCAACGCGGGTCAAGAACTCCTGGCTTCTTGCGAGGCGGCCGAAGAACATTTGGCCCAGCGAATGGCCTCGGCGTTGGACCTCCCCCCTCCCGAAGCGCCCGCCGAATTGATCCGTCACTTGCAGTACGAGGTCGTGGCGACCGTCGGACGCCTTGCCGCCCTGCGCGCGCGGGCCTGATCAAAGGCCCATCTGTTCGGCCGCCAGAGCGGCCTGGGTGCGGTTGTGGACCCCGAGCGCCCTGAAGATGGCGGTGACGTGCAGCCTGACGGTGATCTCCGCCAGCCGGAGGTCGCGCGCGATTTCCTTGTTGGATTTGCCCTTGCGCAGCATCGCCAGAACATCCAGTTGACGAGGGGTCAGTTGCGCCGGGCCGCCCCCGTCCTCGTCCACAGCCTCTCCCTGCGTCGCCGGGGAAAGGCCTGGGCCGACGAATGTGTCGCCGGCAAGCGTGGCGGCAATCGCCTCCATCATGACACTTGTGCCGCTGGCCTTGCTGACGTAACCGCGGGCACCGAACTCGAGGGCACGCCTGACGTGACGCGGATCTTCGGAAGCCGTTAGAACCACAATGGGCACCGCGGGGCGAACGCGCCGCAACAGTTGCAGGCCGGTCAACCCATCCATCCCAGGCATCGTCAGATCGATCAGCATCAACTGGAAATCCGGGTCCTGGCGAATGCAGGCGAGGGCTTCCGCGAACGTCCCCACTTCGACAACGCGAATTTCGCCCTCTGTGTATTCCTCGAGGACCAGTCGCGCCCCCTCTCGGAACAGCACGTGGTCATCGGCGAGCAAGATTTTCATCGCTCAGCCCCCTGATCGCCCCACACAATCGTCACCAACGCGGCAACCACCCCACCCAGTGAAAGCCTATGCGATTTGCGGCGCGTGTCCACTCAATTTCCCTGTTTGAACGGAACGGGGTTTTCGCTATACAAGAAGAATACGAATGCGACGCCAACGTGTTTTATTGAGGGGAGTTAATATTGTGTTTGCAAAACCCACTGTCAATATAGGCGATCGCTTTATGAAAGTGGGAAATCATCAGACAGCTGTATGGACCGTTACAAGAATTTTTTCGCTTCCTTCCGAACCGGCACACGCTCATCTCGACAAGGAAGGCGAACGACACGAATCCATTACCATAGCGATTACTGCCTTACTTGATAATCGCTATTTCCGAAGAATCTAGAATTCTTTGAGATTGATTGGAGCGGCGCCACCGAAAAATCTCGGCCAGCTGCGACGCGAACTTCAGCCCTCGTTCGGCACGCGGCCCGGACGGCTCACCACGTAGGCAGCCACGACCGCCATGCCGGCCCCGGCCCCGACAGGCAGATGCCAAGTTTCAGCCACGAACACGCTTACGTAGCCGAGACTTCCAAGCATGGTCGAAACGGCGAAGACCTTCGCCCGTCTCGGAATGACGCGATGATCTCGCCACGCCTGGATCGACGGTCCGAACCGCGGATGAAAATAGAGCCAGTCGTGAAAGCGTCGGGAACTAGACGAAAACGCCCATGCCGCGACGATGAGGAACGGTGTCGTGGGCAACACCGGCAGGACGATACCGGCAAATCCCACCCCGACGCACAGCCAGCCCAGCCCCAGTCTGAGCAGCCTGGCGCCTCCTGTCGCGAAAGTCGGTTCCTGGCGCTGCATGAAAACCCAATAACCAATCAACGCAGTCGGACACTCCGCCGAAATCTAGTCCGGCGCGTCGGCGATGTCCAGCCCGGTGCGAAGAGCGCCCTGCGAGTTGCGCGGCCGCCCCGCCCTTCCACTACTCGATGAGGTGGTTGATCACTATTTAATTTAGGGCATTCTGATGATGGAGCGACCCTCATGGGAGGAACCCATGCATCAGGCGGATCTTTCGCGGCAGACGGACGACCTAGGCCGGGAACTGAGCGGCATGGTCGGCGACCTGTGGTCCAATCTCTCCGGGGTCTCCCTCGATCTCGACGAACTGGCGAGCAGGATCGGGGAGCAATTGGGACGCTTCCGACGGTTGCGGGCTTCCGCCCGCGCGATGACCGAATCCAACGAGAAGATCAGCGAGGCGGCGCAGCTGGCCCGCCAGGTGGCGGAGATGGCCACCACCCAGGTGGAGAGTTCGACCCGCAGCATTCAGGCCCTCGATGACATTCGCGGTTTGGTCACATCGGTAACCCAGATGGAGGAGAAGCTGCGGGACGTCGTGGGCAGCCTCGGCCGTGTCACCAATGTCGCCGACAAGATCGAGGCGATCGCTCGACAGACAAGGATGCTGGCCCTCAACGCGACCATAGAGGCGGCGCGGGCAGGCGAGGCTGGCCGCGGTTTCGGAGTGGTCGCGGGCGAGGTGAAGGCGCTGGCGCAGCAGACCAGCGACGCCACCACCCAGATTGCCGAAACCGTCCGGGAACTCACCGAAAGCATCGAAAACCTCGTTTCGGAAAGCTCCGCCAGCCTCGCCATGGCCGGCAAGGTCCGGGACAACACAGGTGACATTTCCGAGGCCTTCGACGACTTCGCCACCATCGTCTCTCTCATCGACAGCCACGCCCATGAGATCGCCGACTTCTCCGCCCATAACCTCGGAGAATGCCGGGCGGTTACCACGGAAGTGGAGGAACTGGCGGACGGACTGGAAAGGGAAAGCGGTTTCCTGTCGGACGCCACCACCCGTACGTCCAATGCGCTCGAGATGAGCGAGGAGATGATCGAGGCGGTCGTCGTCCACGGAATGGAGATCGTCGATTCCCCCTTCATCGATGCCGCCATCCGGGCAGCCGGGGAACTCACCGCGGCCTTCGAACTCGCACTGGAGCATGGAACGCTGGCCGAGGACACGCTCTTTCCGACCGATTACCAGTCGATTCGCGAAACCGATCCGCCACGGTTCCTGGCAAGCTATCTCGCCTTCGTCGACACCGCGTTGCCCCCGATTGCCGATACGGTCCTCACGTCCGACGGGCGGATCGTCGACTGCGCGCTGATCGACCGGCAGGGCTATTTGACCCCCCATCAGACCGCGGCCCCGGAGCGGGGACGGATTTGTGAGGATCCTGTCAGCGTGACAGCCGCTCACAATACCCAGCCATTCGTCATTTCCACCTTCAAGCGGCGCCACGGTGACGGCGCCGAAGTGCTGAAAGACGTATCCGCGCCGATCTGGGTTCGCGGACGCCATTGGGGGGCATTGCGCCTGGCTTATCGAGCGTGACACAGCAACATCGGCTAGGTTCAAGCGGCTTTACGGAGTATGCTGCCCCCCTTCTCGCCCCTCGCACCGGCAGCGGCATGGACAAGGCCAACGATAGCGGCCTTCTGGCAAAGGCCGAACTTTTCAAAGGAATCGACGGAGCCGCCGTCGCCGAAATCTCTCGGATGGCCAGTCACAAGCGAGCCTCCAAAGGTGAAGTGGTGTTCGAGCAGGGTGACCCTGCCGGCGCCTGTCACGTGCTGGTCGAGGGCCGGGTGAAGGTGACGCAGCTGACCCCGGATGGACAGCAGGTGGTCATCCGCTTTATCGGCCCGGGCGAGATGTTTGGCTGCATCGCCGTGTTCGTCGGCGGGGATTACCCGGGCACGGCCACCGCCGTCACCGACAGCCAGATGCTCGCCTGGGATGGCCGCAAGATGGGGATGCTGATGGAACGCTATCCGGGCATCGCGGTAAATGCCCTGGCCATCGTCGGCAAGCGGCTCTTGGCCCTGCAGTCGCGCTATCGGGAACTGGCGACGGAACGCGTCGAGCGGCGCATCGCCCGCGCCATTCTCCGGCTTGCCCGGCAGGCCGGCAAACGCGTCGAGGAGGGGGTGCTCATCGACTTCCCGCTATCCCGGCAGGACGTCGCCGAAATGACCGGAGCGACCCTTCACACCGTCAGCCGGATCCTCAGCGCCTGGGAGCAACAAGGGCTCATCGCAAGTGGCCGCCAGCGTATCACCATCCGCCGCCCGCATGGCCTGGTGAGCATCGCCGAAGACCTGTAAAGGGCAGTTTGCGCAGGAACAAAGACGCCCTGGCGTCGGCCGGCCATGATGACGCGGCATGTTGGAGTAGCCGCATGAGCAGCGAGAAAACGCCCACCCCCGAGCATGTCGTCGACGAGGTCCTGAAGACCTGGCCGACGACGATTCCCGTTTTCATCCGTCACAAGATGGCTTGCGTCGGCTGCTCGATGGCCCCGTTCGAGACGGTGGCCGAGGCCGCCGCCACCTATGGGCTGGAGGTCCCCGGCTTCGTCGAGGAATTGCAGGAGGCCGCCAAGGAGGAAGGAAAATGAGCATGGAGGAACGAGTCCTCGAGGCCTTGCGCGAGGTCATCGATCCCGAGGTGGGCATCAACATCGTCGATCTGGGGCTGGTAGAGACGGTCGAGGCCGGCGATGAACGCATTTATGTCGGCCTCATCATGACCACCCCCGCCTGCCCGCAATCGGGTCATCTGGCCGAAGAATCCGAGCGCGCCATCTGGCGCCACTTCGACGACGTGCCGGTCGAAATCGAAGTGCTCGACAGCCCGTTCTGGACCCCCGACCGGATGTCGGAGATCGCCCGGCAGACCCTTGGCTGGGGAATATGATCGCTCATCGCCGCATCCCCCTGTTCGTTCTCGGGGCGGTTTCTCTGCTCGCCGGATTGCTCGCGGGTGAAAGCCGCCTTGGCTGGGTACTGCCCGACGGGGTGGCGGCGTTGGTGGAACTGCATGGGCCGCTCATGATCTGTGCGTTCTTCGGAACGGTCATCGGCCTCGAGCGCGCGGTGGCTCTCGACAAGGCGTGGGGCTACGCGGCGCCGGCATTGACTGGCGTCGGAGGCGTTGCCCTGATCCTTGGGGCGCCGTTCGTGGTGGGCGCCGGCCTACTCACCGCCGGCAGCGCCGTGTTTGCGGCGATGGCCACCGATGTCGTGCGCCGCCAGACCGCGCTTTTCACGATCGTCATGGGACTGGGGGCGCTGGCTTGGTTCCTGGGCACGGCGCTATGGCTGGCCGGCAAGCCGGTTCCGGTGGTGGTCGCGTTGTGGGCTTGTTTCCTGGTGCTGACGATCGCCGGAGAACGCCTGGAATTGTCACGCTTTCTTCCTCCGACCCCGGATCGCGCAATCACGGCCCCCATCCCCTTGCTGCTGCTGCTGGTGGCGCCGGTCCTCGTAGCCCTCGAACTCGACGTCGGCGGGCGGGTGTTTGGCCTGGGGATGCTGTTGCTGGCGCTCTGGCTGGTTCGCCATGACATCGCGCGACGCACCGTGAAGCAGCAGGGGCTGACCCGCTACATGGCGATCTGTCTGTTGTCGGGATATTTCTGGCTGGGCGCCTCCGGCCTGATGGCCCTGGTTCACGGGTTGCCGGCCGGCGGCCCCGTCTACGACGCCGTCCTGCACGCGCTGTTCGTTGGGTTCGTCTTTGCGATGGTGTTCGGGCATGCGCCGGTCATTCTCCCGGCCGTCCTCAAGGTGATCGTCCCCTTCACCAACGCCTTCTATCTGCCGCTGGCGTTGCTCCATGCCTCGCTGCTTTTGCGGCTGGCCGGGGATTTCACCAACGCCTATGAACCACGGCTGTGGGGCGGACTGCTCAACGCCGTGGCGATCGTGCTGTTCCTGCTGACAACCCTGGTGGTGACGGTGGCCGCGACCCGGAACCGCGCCGTGAGGCGAGGCAAGACCGCGTGAACCGCGCCCGCCGCAGCGGCCGCTACCCCCTGGCATACATCCCCTTCTTTGCCGCAGCCCTCATCTTCGGCGCGGTGACGATCCCGCTGTGGGTTCTCGCCTATGGCGGGATTACCGCTGCCTGCGCCGACTGCGACCCCTTTGCCCGCCACGCCCACGAACTCCTGTTCGGATATGCGCTGGCGGTGGTCGGCGGCTTTCTTTTCACCAAGGTGGGAAAGGGCGCGTTGGCCGTCGCCTTCATTTGCTGGCTGGCGGCGCGCGCCGCGGTGTTCGCCGATCTGGAACCGACCCCGATGACGGCGGCGCTGGCCCTCGCCTTTCCTGTCTGCGTGTTTCTGTTTGCCGGCCTGCCATTCCTGAAGGCGGCGCGCACGGCCCACAACGCGGTCTTCGCCCCGGTCCTTGGCGCCTTCATGTTCGCCGAACTCGTTTTCCAGCTCGGCAGCCTGGGCTGGCTGACCGAAGGCGAGCGGCGCGGCGTGTATCTGGCGCTCGATCTCGTGACCCTGCTGCTGTTCGTCATGGGGGGGCGGGTCATCCCGGCGGCAACCGCGGGCGCGGTGCGCGAGCTGGGCGGCTACCTGCGCATCCGCGTTCAGCCGCGGGTCGAATGGACGGGTATCGGCGCCCTTGCCGCGGTGCTTCTCTGCGACCTTCTGTCGCTGGCGCCTGACTTGGCCGGGCTGTTGTCGATGCTGGCCGGCGCTGCCGCTCTGGTTCGGTTGAGCCGCTGGGAGCCGTGGCGGATCGTTTCGCGCCCAGACATGTGGACCTTGCATCTGGGTTACGCGTGGCTGGGCGTCGGCCTCATCCTGACCGGGCTGGCGCGGGCCGACCTCGCACTCCCGCCGGGAGACGCCGTGCACGCCATCACCGTGGGCGCCCTCGGCACCTTGTCTCTGGCAATGATGGCGCGGACCGCCATGCAACGCGGCGGCCTGCCCACCCGTTTCCCGGCCGCCATCACGACAGCCATCGCGTTGATGTCGCTGTCCTCCGCCCTCCGACTACTGGCCGGCTACGGCGACCGGCCGACGCTTGTCGGCACCGCCGGTATCGTATGGTCGGCCGCCCTCCTGCTTTTCCTGGCTGGCAGCGCGCCCGCTTTCCGGCACGCGCTGCGTCGGCATGCCGCCGCGGCAAGCGCATAATTTCCGAGTTGTTTGCGCAAGAACAAAGAAGGTAGCAATTGTTTTAGGCACTCTCATACCAGACGGAATTGCTACGGTATAGGAGACGGATCAATGAGCAGCGCCGCGACCCTCGACGTTCGGGAGATCATTCCTCGGGAACGTCACCCGCGGATCTTCAACACCTTCGATTCGCTCGCGCAGGGCAATTCGTTCGTTCTCGTCAACGATCACGATCCGAAACCCCTGTACTACCAGTTCAACATCGAGCGACAGGGCCAGTTCGACTGGCAGTACCTCGAGCAGGGTCCCGACGTGTGGCGCGTCGAGATCACCAAGACCGCCTGACCTCCCCCGGGTCGGCGTAGAGCGAGGCGGTGCCCCCTCCCCCTTAGCGGCACCGCCTCCTCTTCCTCTTACTCCCCGCCCACTCCCCGCGGGCGTGCATTTCATTCCTCCTTGTGCCACGATCCGCTGGCTGACCAGGAGGCAAGCGATATGCGCATCTTCCCCATGGTATTGGTCGCAGCCGTCGCCCCGGCGACGTCGTTCGCCGCCGAGATTCCCGCCGACAGCCGGATCAAGGCGGTCACCGTTTTCGACGAACGGGCACAGGTGACTAGGAACGCGCGCGTAAGCGTTCCCGCTGGTACCCACACCCTGGTCTTCGAGGGCCTGCCCGCCCAGCTTCTAACCGACTCGCTGCGTGCCGAGGTTGGGCCGGATTCCAAGCTCGCCATCGGCTCCATCGAAAGCCGGCGCGTCATCGGCGACCAGCCGGCGAGCGAGAAGGAGCGCCAGTTGCTCCGAACCCTGACGGAACTTCGCGACAGGCGCGACCTGGTGGGGGCCGACATCGCGGCCCTCGAAGTCAAGCGCACCTTCATCGAGGCGATAGGCAAGATGGCCCCGGATGCCGCCGGCAAGGACCTCAAACGTTCCGATATGCAGCCGGAGCGCTGGCAGCAGGCCTGGACCACCCTTGAAAGCGGGGCGGCGGAAACCTTTCGGGCCCTGGTCCAGAAACGGGTCGAGCAGCGTTCGCTCGACGAGCAGATCGGCAAGGTGGAGGAGGAGTTACGGCGCGTCCAAACGGGGCGGCGGGATTCCTTGACCGTGCGGGTCAACGTCCAATCGACCGGCGATTCATCGCCTGATGTTGCATTGACCTATCAGGTGCAAGAGGCTGGCTGGCGACCAACCTACGAGGCGCGGCTGGATACCGCCGCGGCCAGGCTGGTCCTGCACCAACAGGGCGCGGTCTCGCAGCGTACCGGGGAGGAATGGCAAGGCGTCGAACTCACCCTGTCGACCGCGCGGCCGAGCCTGGGCACCCGCGCCCCGGAGTTGCCGACATGGTGGATCGATTTTCCGCAGCCGCGACCCGCTGTGCAGGCGGCTCCTGAAGCACGGATGTTGATGAAGCGGGAGAGCGCCGACGCGGCGACCCTGGAACCGGCCGAAACCCTGGCCACCGAGTTCGCCGCCGAGTACCGCATCGCCGGGACCGCCACGGTCCCAGCCGACAGCAGCGAGCGACGCGTGGGCATCGCGTCTCACGCCCTGCCCGTGTCGCTATCGCTGCGCATCGTGCCCAAGATCAGCACATCTGCCTACCTCACGGTCGAGGGCGGCTACGCGGGCGACGCGCCGTTATTGCCCGGCGCGTTGTCTCTGTTCCGCGACGGTGCCTTCATCGGCAACGGAAGAATGGATATGATCCGAACCGACGAGACCTTGCGGATGTCCTTCGGGACAGACGACAAGGTGCGGGTGCGACGCACCCAATTGGCCGCGGAAACCTCGCAGCAGGGAATAGTCGCCAAAGACCGGCGTGTGGAGCGCAAGTACCGGACTGCGATCGACAACCTGCACCGCCAACCCGTCAAGATCGCCGTTCATGACAATCTGCCCGTTTCCAGGAACGAGAACATCCGTGTCGAAATCCTGACCAACGCCACGACGCCGGGCTTCGTCCGCAATTTCGACGATCGTCCAGGTCTGCTGGTTTGGGAGTCGACGTTCGCACCCGGCGAGAAGAAGAGCGTCGATTTCGGCTACGCGGTTACGTTCCCGGCCGACCAGAGCGTGCCCGGTTTTTGAGGAGCCAGCCATGCCAGCAAACCAGATCGTCCGGTCGGTCGTCGATTTCTGGTTCGGCGCGCCGGATAGCGAGGGGTATGGAAAGTTCCGGCCGGAATGGTTCAAGGTGGACGCGGCCTTTGACGCCGAAATACGGCGTCGCTTCCTGCACATCTGGCGAACAGCCGCCGCGGGCGAGCTTGGTTTTCTTTCCGAGAGCCCCGAAGGATGCCTGGCCCTCGTCCTCATCTTGGACCAGTTTCCGCGCAACATGTTTCGCGGCACGCCAGAGGCGTTCGCCACCGACCCGCACGCCTGCCGCATCGCCGATCAGGCGCTCGAGAAGGGCTTCGACGACGCGTTGCTCCCCGTGCAGCGAATCTTCATCTATCTCCCATTCGAGCATGCCGAAGATCTGGCATTGCAGGAGCGCTGCGTAGACCTCATGGCGGCATTGGGAGATGACCTGGCCCTGGATTACGCGGTGCGGCATCGCGACATCATCGCGCGTTTCGGACGTTTTCCCCATCGCAACGCAATTCTCGGCCGGCCCAGCACTCCCGAGGAGATCGAGTTCCTGAAGCAGCCCAACTCCTCGTTCTGATCAGGCTGCCGGGTCCGCCCGAGGCGGTTTGTCGATTCCGGCACGCGCCAGCAATCGCCGCGCTTCATTGAGGACGTCGCGGGCATGATAGGCGAACAGCACCGTCTGGCCGCGATAACGGATCTGGCTGAGGGTGTCGAAGAACTCGGTGAACACCCCTTCGACGATTCCCACAAGGGCGCCTTCGCGGTTGACCACCGGCCCGCCCGAGTAACCGGGGCCGGCTGGCGCCGTAAACATCAGGCCGGACTGCAACCGCCCGTCCGCGTGGGCCCAGGCATGAGTCCGCTCGATCCTGCCGCTGGCGGTGGGCGCCAGTTGACCGGACGTCGTGCCCATCGCCCACACCGGCTCGGAAACGCTGGCCTCCGCCACCGGCCAGGGATTTCCCTTCACCCCTTCCAACCGCAGCAAGGCCAAATCAAGCACGTCGCTTTGCGCCACGACCTCGGCGGCCAGCATCCTGCCCGATCGGGCAAAGGCGTTGAGCCGCCGGCTCGCCCTGGCCACATGAGCATTGGTCACGGCCAGCCCCTCGCCGAGCAGCACGGCCGAGCCTGTACCGCCGAACAGCCCCGAGAGGCCAGTCACAATCGAGAGGTAATTGTCGCGAATGCCGGTGAGGGGCGTGTTCGCGACGTGATCGAAAGGCATGAAGCAGCCCAACGAAGTAAAGCGGCTGTTCGCCGCAGAGTAATACGTGCCTATTTTTCCCGTTGGATGCATCACTTGTATTAGTGGTTTTCCAAGCCTTCTTCACAAATACCGCGATGGTCGTGTGTACGGGGCAGAATAGGTAGTCCTGGTGCGATATGGGCGATGGAGGTTGGGATGCGCGCACAGTTCGATTACGTCCGCTATCTGTTGCTGACCAGCTTCTGGTTTCTCCCTGGACTGATGGTTCTCGTCGCCGTCGGATTGGCGTTCGCAACCCTGTATCTCGACTACGGCCGCGTCGTGGAGGCGGTGGAGGAGGCTCCATGGGTCTACACCCCGAGCGCCGAAGGCGCCCGCGAACTGCTCTCGACGACCGCCGGCTCGCTGATCACGGTCACCAGTCTCGTGTTTTCCATGACCCTGGTGACCCTGACGCTTGCTTCGAACCAACTAGGGCCGCGTCTGCTCAGGACATTCATGGACGACAGGGTGAACCAGATCGTTCTGGGCACGTTCAGCGGCACGTTCATCTACCATCTCTTGATACTTCGCTCCGTGCGCACCGGAGTGGAGGAGTTCGTGCCCCTGGTGTCGCTCGCCTTCGCCCAGATCATGGTGGTGGCCAGTGTCCTGCTGCTGATCTACTTCATCCACCATCTGGCGCTATCGATCCAGGCGGACACCGTGATCGCCCGGGTGGCCGAGGACCTGGAGCAGGCCATCGGCACTCTATTCCCACCCGCCGACACGCCGGCGAGGCTGCCGGCGGCGAGCACCATGGCCCCGGATTTCGAAAGCCGAGGAGCACCGTTCCCCGTCCAGGGAAGCGGCTATGTGCAAGCGATCGACTTCCAATTGTTATGCGATATGGCGACTGCCCACGATCTTGCCATCCGCCTCGACCGGCGACCCGGCGACTTCGTGGTCGCCAATGGACCGGCGGGACGCATCTATCCTTCTGGCAGGGCGGACTCTGAAATTTGTAAGGCGGCCTCGCGGGCGATCGTCCTCGGCCAGGCCAGGACACCCACTCAAGACATCGCGTTCTACGTCAAGGCGCTGAACGAGATTGCGCTTCGAGCGCTCTCGCCTGGCATCAACGACGTCTTCACGGCCCTCACCTGCATCGACCGGTTGGGCGAGTTCCTGGCCGCCGTGATGAAGAGGTCCCCAGCCCAGGAAGTTTATTGGGACGACAAGGGAAACCCTCGCATCTTTCTCTTCCCCGTCACGTTCGACGAACTTCTCGACGCATGCCTCGGCGAAATCCGACGCGCGGGAAGCAGGCAGCTGGCGGTGATCGCACGCCTCCTCGGAACCCTCGAAGCATTGGCTGATTTCGTTCGCGTGCCGATACATCTCGAGTCCCTTCAGGCCCAACTCGAGGCTCTCGCTGGGGTGGCACGCAACGCATCACTGGAGCCATTGGACCACGCGAGTTTGGAAAACCGGATCGCCCGCGTGGAGGCCAAGCTTACGGACCTGCGGCGCTCGCACCCCGCCCTCATGGCGGACTCAGACGACGCCGGCTGAGCGCAATTCGTTGATGGCCCGATCGTCGAGATCGAGAACTTCCCGCAACACGGCGCCAGTGTCGGCTCCAAGCACCGGCGGCGCGCTCTCGTAAGCGATCGGCGTGGCGGAAAACCTGATCGGGTTGGCGACCAACGGGATGACGCCGGCCAGCGGGTGATCGACCCCCACCACCATGGTGCGGGCCATCACCTGCGGGTCGGTAAATACCTCGTCGACACGGTTGATCGGTCCGCACGGCACCCCTTCCCTTTCCAAGGCGTCCAGCCATTCCCGTCGCGGACGGGCGGAAATCAAGTCAGCGAGCAGCGGCACAAGCGTCGAGCGGTTCGCGACCCTCCCGGCATTGCTGCGGTAGCGGTCATCTTCCGCGAGGTCGGCACGCCCGGCCACCTCGCAGAACCTTCGGAACTGCGCGTCGTTGCCGACCGCCAGAATGATGTGGCCATCACTTGCGCGGAATGCCTGATAGGGAACGATGTTGGGGTGGGCGTTTCCCAGCCGTCCGGGCGCTTGCCCCGACGCCAGGTAATTCATCGCCTGGTTGGCCAGGGTGGCCACCTGTACGTCCATCAGCGCGAGATCGATATACTGCCCCTCTCCCGTGCGCGCCCGATGGGCGAGGGCCGCAAGTATGGCCACGGCGGCGTACATTCCGGTGAACAAATCGGTGATCGCCACCCCCACCTTCATCGGGCCGCCGCCCGGCACTTCATCCGGTTCGCCGGTGACGCTCATCAAGCCGCCCATCCCCTGCACCAGGAAGTCGTAACCGGCCCGATGGGCATACGGCCCCGTCTGGCCGAAACCGGTGATCGAGCAATAGACGATGCCGGGCGCCTCATCCCGCACCGACGCATAGTCGAGACCGTATTTGGCAAGGCCGCCCACTTTGAAGTTCTCCAGCAAGACGTCACTGCTGGCCGCCAACCGGCGCACCAGGCGCTGGCCTTCCGGGTGGGCGATGTCGATCGTGACCGAGCGCTTGCCGCGATTGGTGGACAGAAAATATGCCGCGTCGCTTGTCGGGGAACCGCTCCGGTCCTTCAGAAAGGGCGGTCCCCAGCCGCGCGTGTCGTCCCCCTCGCCGGGGCGTTCAATCTTGATGACCTCGGCCCCGAGGTCAGCAAGGAGTTGGCTGCACCACGGGCCGGCGAGAACGCGGCTGAGGTCGCACACCCGGATTCCCGCAAGGGGGCCGCCCGCACTTCCGATCACTTCTCTGTTCCTTTGCCGCGGCAGGGCCGAACAATGGTCGCCGTGGGTTGATCGCCCAACGGAACCAGGTCGGCGAGCGGCTGGCAGCGCCCGCCCCAGCAGACCCGATAATCCGAGGTGAAATCCGAACGCGCCAGGCGCAGTTCATCCAAAGCAGGCAGGACGGGCGTATACCGCCACCATCCGCCGCTCTGTACCGCCCCCTCCGGAGGCTCCATCCCGGCCCCGCTACCGCGAACGGCAGCCTGTGCAATCTCCAGACGACCGCCACGGACCACGTAGCGCTCCTGCCATTCCGTCTGCTCCACCGAATGCGTCCAGGCGAGGGTGATGGTGTCGGCGGGGATGATGGCCGCCAACGCGCCCGAGGCCAGAAACAGACAAAGCGCTCCCATCCCTCAGACCTCGGCCGTCCGCCGACGGCAACGGGCCCACTCGAACCCCAAGGTCGCGGCGCCCAGGGCAAGGCCTGCCGCATCGGTCCAAGGCAACGCAGCCACGAGAAGCCCGGCGGCGACCGTACCGGCAATGCGCGAGAACAACGGGACGGGCCCGAACAAGTAGCCGATCGAGGCCATCCCCCACAGCACGATGGCGAACAGCGCCTTGCCCACCATGTAGACCGAGTCCGTGTAATTGTCGCCGACCAGCAGCAGTGCCGGATCGTAGACCGCCATGAAGGGCACCACGAATCCCGCCACCGCGATGCGCATGCACTGAACCCCGATCTTCAGCGCCGGCGCGCGGGCGATCGCCGAGGCGGCAAACGCCGCGAGCGCCACCGGTGGCGTGAGATCGGCCATGATGCCGAAATAAAAGACGAACATGTGGGAGACGATCAGCGGCACGCCGAGGTCGAGCAAGGCCGGCCCCACCAACGAACTGGTTATGATGTAGTTGGGGATCGTGGGTATCCCCATCCCGAGGACGAGACAGGTCAGCATGGTAAGCGCGAGGCTGAGGAACAGACTGTGCCCGGCGACGTCGATGATGACCCGGGCGAAAGTGGTGGCCAAACCGGTCAGCGTCATCACGCCGATGATCACGCCGACCAGGGCGCAGGCCACACCCACGCTGAGAGCGTTTCTCGCCCCCAGGGCGAGACTGTCGACGGCAAGGCGAAGCGTCTCGCGCCCCCCGTGCAGGAACAGGTTGATCGCCACCAGAGCGGCGACCAGCAGGAACACCGCGTCAATCCCGTATCGGAAGAACCCGGCCGCAAGCACGCCGATAACCACCCAGAAAAGGGTCCTCAGGACCAGCGACCCGAGCTGCCCGCCAATCGTGCGGCCGAGGATCAGGACGACCGTCAACGCCAGCGCGACCGTTCCGGCGAACAGCGGCGTGTACCCGGCGAACAGCAGATACACCAGCCCCACCAGAGGCAGCAGCAGGTAGGCGTTCTTTCGCAGCGCTGCCCACGGATCGGGGCATTCCTCCTTGGGCAACCCGTGCAAGCCGGTACGCCCGGCCTCGAGGTGGACCATCCACAGGATGGTGGCGAAGTAAAGCATCGCCGGGATGGTCGCCGCACGAACGACCTCGACATACGCAATGTTGAGGGTTTCGGCCATGATGAAGGCGACCGCACCCATCACGGGCGGCATGATCTGCCCCCCCATGCTCGCCGTGGCCTCGACGGCTCCGGCAAACTCCGGCCGGTAGCCGAAGCGCTTCATTAGCGGGATTGTAAATTGCCCGGTGGTCACGACGTTGGCCACACCCGAGCCATTGATGGTCCCCATCAACGCCGAGCTGACCGTCGACACCTTTGCCGGCCCGCCCCGGGTGTGCCCCACGGTTCCCATGGCGAAGTCGGTGAAAAGCCTCACCATACCCGCCTGCTCGAGGAAGCTTCCGAAGAGGATGAAGAGGAAGAGGTAAGTTGACGAGACGTAGACCGGAATTCCGTAGATGCCCTCGGTCCCGAGGTACATGTGGTCCACGATCTGGTCGAAGCCGTATCCACGGTGATGGAGAGGCGCCGGCAGATATTCGCCGAACATCGCGTACGCCAGGAAAAGCCCGCAGATGGAGGGCAAGGCCCACCCCATCGTGCGACGGGCGGCCTCGAACACCATGGCAACGACGATACTGCCGACGATGATGTCCTGCGGCGCCGGGTCGCCGGCACGGAAGATGATGTCGCCTTCGTAGATCCAGTGGTAGAAGCTGAGGACGAAAGCCGCCCCGCCCAGCAGCCAGTCGACCAAGCTCAAGGGGCTTCCCTTGCGCCGCATTTGAGCGGCTAAAACGAAGGTCATCAACAAAAGAAATCCGACGTGAAGCGATCGAATGACGAGGCTGGAGATGGGGCTGTACGCCGCGGTGTAGATCTGGAATACCGAAAACGTGACGGCAACCGCGTAGATCGCTCGCGCGTGGAAGGTCCCTTCCCGGATATCTGGCTGAGGCTGCAAGAATGCCCCTCCTAGGGCAACGGCAGGTGGCGGGGGAAGGCGCGCAAGCCCGCCCCCGCCGGCCCGTTACTTCAGAACACCGGCCTCGCGGTAAAACTTCTCGGCGCCCGGATGCAGGGGTACCGGCATGCCCTTTGTGGCATTCTCCAGCATGATCTGCTTGGCTGCGGAATGGGCGGCGACCAGCTTCTCCTTGTTGTCGAACATCGCCTTCGTCAATTGATAGGCGACATCATCGGGAACCGCGGATGTGCTGACCAGGAAGTTGATCACCGCGACCGTGTTGGCCGGCGCCGGCTGGCCTGTATAGGTGTCGGCGGGAATGGTCGCGGCGATGAACGCGGGATCACCGATCTTTTCGACCACCGACGACGGCACCTCGACGATAACGATCGGAATCGCCGTCGACAGATCCCGGATCGAAGCCACGCCCAGTCCGGCCGACTGCAACGTTGCGTCGAGTTGTCGGTTCTTCATCAGTTCGACGGATTCACCAAAGGGCAGATATTCGACCTTGCCGAGGTCGCTGTAGGAGAGTCCCGCGGCGGCAAACACTTTGCGGGCGTTGAGTTCCGTCCCCGACTTCGGCGCGCCGACCGAGACCCGCTTGCCCTTGAGATCGGCCAATGTCTTGATGCCCGAATCCTTGCTGGCAACGATCTGAATGAAGTTGGGATAAAGCGCCGAAATGCCGCGCAGCTTGTCGAGCTTCTTGGCGAAGCCCGCTTCGGCATCACCGTTCCACGCGCCACTCACCGAGTCGCCCAGGGAAAACGCCACCTCGCCGCGCCCCGCCTGGAGCAGGTTCAGGTTTTCTACCGAGGCTTTGGTCGATTGCACCGAAACCTTGGCATCCTTGATCGTGTCCGAATAGATCTTGGAGAGGGCCACGCCCAGCGGGTAATAAACGCCGCTTGTGCCGCCCGTAAGGACGTTGATGAACTGCTCGGCTTTGGCCGGGACGGCAACGGCCAGCCCAACGGCCATTACCGCCGCTGCTACCAATGACTTTCTCATTTCCCTCCTCCGCTCTTGGTTGTACTCATTGGTACTCAAATGGAGCTGACCAGTCCCCCGTCGATGCGCACCATCGTCCCGGTGACATAGCTGGATTTCTCGCTGGCCAGAAAAACAGCCACCGAGGCGAACTCTTCGACAGCCCCGTAGCGTCCCATGGGAATGTTGGACGCCGCCTGGCGGCTGATCTCGTCCACGTCTCCACCCAGCCGCTTGGCCGCCGCGGCATCGAGTTCGGCAATCCGCTCGGTGGCGATGCGCCCGGGCAACAAAACGTTGACGGTCACCCCGTCGGCCGCCACCTCGCCCGCCAGCGTTTTCATCCAGGCCACTAGGCCGGCCCGCAGGGTGTTCGACATCCCCAGCGTCGGAATGGGCTGTATCACGCCGGACGAAGCGATCGTCAGCACGCGGCCCCATTTCTGGGCGCGCATTGGGGGGACGAGCCGGTCTGTCAGGGAGATGACTCCGAGAACCATAATCTCGAATTGCCGTCGCCAGGTATCGGCAGCCACGCCGAGAGCATCGGAGGGCGGGGGCCCGCCACTGTTGTTGACCAAGACGTCCACGCCGAGGGCCAAGGCGCGCGCGCAGCAGGCGTCGACGGAAGATGGATCCGCAAGGTCGAGTTCCATCGCCTCTGCCTCGACCAAGCAGCGAGCCCGGATATCCCTCGCGATGGTCCCCAGCTTCTCAACATTCCGAGCGGCGAGCAGCACATGACAGCCCTCGGCCGCAAGGCCCTCGGCGATGCCGCGTCCGAGGCCCCGGGACGCCCCCACGACCAGCGCCCGCTTTCCCTTCAGACCCAGTTCCATCGGCGGGCGTTCCTTCGACCTTGCCGAAATTCAACCAAAGGTGAGGGACAATCCCTGCTCGGTCAAGCACATGATGGCGCGGCAATGCCGCAAGCTCAAGTCGGAACGTTACTAAATCGCAACGGCGGCCAGCCGTTCCGCGGCGGCCAGATCGTCAGGTCTGTTGACGTTGAAGAACGGATCGACCGGAACGGTCGCCCACTCGGCGTAGGCAACCCGGTAGCGGGCCGTCCAACGGTCGATCTTGCGAACGTCCTCTTCGACCAAGGCACGCCGAAGATCGTCCGCCAGCCGCACAGGCCAAAGCCCGAACACTGGATGCGTCCTGCCCCCCGACATCGCGCAACCGATTTCGGCATCCTGCTCGGTTACGGCCGCCCCCAACCGGGCAACCAAGTCGCCGGGAACGAACGGGGCGTCGGTGGGAACGCTGACCATCCACGGACAGGACGGCACGTTGTCCCGCGTCCATTCCAAACCAGCCAGAATGCCGGCGAGCGGCCCGGCGAACCCGCCAACCCCGTCGGCCACCACGGGCAAGCCGAACGCCGCAAACCGCTGCGGCTCGCCATTCGCGTTGATCAGCATCACGCCGACCTGCTGCCGAACGCGTTCGATGGCATGAGCGAGCAGCGGCCGGCCTCCGAGAACCTGCAGAGACTTGTCGACGCCACCCATCCGGCGCCCGAGCCCTCCGGCCAACAACAGGCCGACGACGGCAGTCCCATCAGCGATCATCGTGGTCATTCCGGCTTGCTTTGCGGCTCATATATGCCGGCTCCTCCTCGGCCATCCCATGATCGGCGTCATAAACCATGCGATCGGCCCCTGACAGCACGAGAAAACGCTTGCCCTTCGCCCGCCCGACGAGCGTAAGGCCCGCCCGCCGCGCAAGGTCCACGCCCCACGCCGTGAATCCCGAGCGGGAGGCCAGGATCGGTATGCCCATCTGCACCGTCTTGATGACCATCTCGCTGGTCAGACGCCCGGTGGTGTAGAATATCTTGCCGCGCGGCGAAATGCCGTGCAGGAACATATAGCCGCAGATCTTGTCGACGGCGTTGTGTCGGCCGACGTCCTCCATGTAGAGCAGCACGCGGTCCCCCTCGCAGAGCACGCAGCCATGAATGGCGCCGGCCTTCAAGTACAGGCTGGGCAGCGTGTTGATCTTCTTGAGCAACGCAAAAAGCCACGAGGTGCGCAGCACCGCATCACGGTCGAGGGTGACGGTCTCGAACTTTTCCATCACGTCGCCGAACACGGTGCCCATCGCGCAGCCGGACGTGAGGATTTTCTTCTTCAGCTTGTCCTCGTAGTCGGTCTGTCGCTTCGTCCGCACGACGACGGTGTCGAGTTCCTCGTCGAATTCGACCTCGGTGATCTCGTCATCCGGCCGCAGCATGTTCTGGTTGAGCAGGTAGCCGACCGCGAGATAGCGCGGGTGATCCCCGATGGTCATTGCGGTGACGATTTCACGCCCATTGAGAAAGATCGTGAGCGGCCGTTCCGTGACGACGGCCACGTCGACCCGCCGGCCGTCCTGATCCAGCCCTTCCACCTCGCAGAACAGGCGGGTGTCTTCGGGTTGGGGAACCAACAGCAATTCCTTGATCTCACCCATCGGATATCCTCGTGCCGTGGGAGGTCGTCCGGACTGTGCCGACGAACCGCCCTGGAAGATGTAATTGCTCCGAGGGCAAGTTCATAGCCGGAAGTCCGGGGGTGGCCTTGAGCGGACGGAAACTCGGTCCACATGTCTGTCCATGAAGGTGGCAGTGGCAGGGGCCGGCAAGATCGGCCACACGGTGGCCGAGATGCTGGCCGAGTCCGGCGATTTCGACGTCAGCCTCTTGGACCACAATCCGGTCGCGCTGGCCGCCCGCCCGTTGGGCGGAGCGCGTACTGCAGTGGTCGACGTCGCCGACAAGGGCGCTTTGTACGGTCTACTTTCGGACGCTGAGGTCGTGATCAGCGCCCTGCCCCATTTCCTTGAGGCCATGGTGGCCGAGGCCGCGCTGGCCGCTCATGTGCACTATTTCAACCTCACCGAGGACATGCCCACGGCCAAGCGCATCCAGACGCTGGCCGCCGGGGCGGACCGGCTGTTCATGCCGCAATGCGGGCTGGCCCCCGGTTTCGTCGCGATCGTCGCCAGCCACCTCGTGCAGCAGTTCGACGAGGTGCATGAGGTGCGTCTACGGGTCGGCGCCCTGCCGCAATACCCGGACAATGCCCTCAAGTACAATCTGACCTGGAGCGTGGACGGCCTGATCAACGAGTACTGCAACCCGTGCGAGGCCATCCACGACGGCGCAATCGTCCACACGCCGCCGCTGGAGGGGCTGGAGGACTTCCTGCTCGACGGCGTTCGCTACGAGGCGTTCAGTACTTCGGGTGGCGTCGGCACCCTGTGCGAAAGCCTGCTCGGGCGGGTGCGGACCCTGAACTACAAAACCATTCGCTACCCCGGCCACCGCGACCGTATCTGGATGCTGGCCCGCGACCTTCGGTTGTGCCAGCGGCGCGAGGTCTTCAAGGATGTGATCGAGCACGCCGTCCCCGTCACCCGCCAGGATGTGGTTCTTATTTTCGTCACCGTGACCGGACTGCGGGATGGACTATTGAGCCAGGAGAGCTTCGTGCGCCGAATCTATGGCGACGGCACGCCGCATGGGCGAAGCGCCATTCAGAAGACGACCGCCAGCGGGGTATGCGCCCTGGTCGATCTACTGCGCGAGGGAGACCTGCCGTCGCGGGGCTTCCTGCGCCAGGAGGAGGTCGCGCTCGCTGACGTGCTGGAAAACCGCTTCGGTCAAGTCTACGCCTGAAGCGGGGTCTCCTCGCCACGGGCCCGCATCCAGGTCAGCCAGGCGACCGCGGCCGCGATGACGACAAGGGCCGGCAGAATGCCGAGCACGATGCCTTCCCAACCGAATCGCGCCTGCAACGCGCCCGACGACAACGAAGCCAAAGCGACCGTCGTGGAAACGGTGAAGTCGTTCAAAGCCTGCGCCTTGGCCTTTTCCTCGGGGGCATAGGTTTCGGTCAGCAGGGTCGTTCCCCCCACATAGAGGAAGTTCCACCCCACCCCGAGCAGAACCAACGCGGCCCAGAAATTCCCGATGAGTTCTGTGCCGGTAAGCCCGAACGCCATCGTCCCGGCATACATCATCACCCCCGCCGCCATCACCCGGAGCACCCCGAACCGCTTGATGAGCCTTCCGGTGAAGAAGGAGGGCACGAACATTCCGAGGACGTGCCACTGGATGACGAAAGCGGCGTCGGCGAACGGGTAGGCACACCCGACGATGGCCAGGGGCGTTGCGGTCATGACGAAGGTCATCACCGCATAGCCGAGGGTGGCGGAGACCACCGCCACCACATAGGCCGGTTGCCTGGCGATGACGAGCAGCGGCCGTCCGCCGCTGCTTGACGACCCGAAGGCGGCCTTCGGTATCTCGATGAAGCTGATCGCGGCGATCGCACCAATCTGCAACAGGGCAATGCTGGCGAACGACCCTGCGAACGTCACGGGTGCAAACAGATCCTTGGCGTAGGTGGCCAGATTGGGACCAATCAGCGCCGCGACGACGCCACCCGCCATCACCAGCGAGATCGCAGTACTGCGGAATTCAAGGCTGGCCGTATCCGCGGCGGCGAACCGGTAGTACTGCACGAAGGCGGTGGACGACCCCAGCAGCACCATTCCTGCACAGAACGCAACGAAGTCGCCCCCGAGAATGGCCGTGGTCGTGATTGCGCAGCCGGCCAACCCGATGGCGATGCCGATCAGGAAACCCGCCTTGCGCCCGATCCTTCGCATGAGGAACGAGGCGGGCACCGTCGTCGCCATCGTGCCAACGAACATGAGCGCGACCGGTAGCGTGGACAGCGTCTTGTCGGTGGCGAGGATATTGCCGACCACGGCCGCCGTCGTCATCACCAGGGACGAAGCGCCCATGCCGAACGCCAGCGCGACGGAGAGAAGGATGACGTTGAGGCGCGATCGATTGAGCATTCCAGTGATCCAAATTCAGGTCGGCGACGATATCAGTTGATGTGGATATTCAAAGGACTTTTTGACCGCCGCCTTACGCCGCTATTCGGACCGCGATCACGCCAACGACGCCGCACGTAACGCCCAATATGAGGTTCCGGCGGGACAGCAGGAAGGCCGCCAACCCTATCGCCAGCCCCGCGAGACGGGCGGACAGCGGCGCCTCGCCCAGAGCGCCGGCCGGGAACAAAAGCATGCGGGCCACGAGACCGGCCAGCAGCGCATAGGCCACGCCACCCACCCAATCGAGCACGGCCCCGCTGGGCGATATGCGCCCGGACAGGGCGACGCCCAGGAAACGCCAGCCATAGGTGACAAGCGCCGCGACTGTCATGACGACCCAGATCCACTCCTGGCTCATCGCCCCGACCTCGCGCGGCCGACGAGGAACGCGATGCTGCCGCCGACGACGCCGGTAAGCAGCAAACTCCAATCCGGGTCGAGAAGAAAGAATATGGGGCCCAGAACCGCCCCTATGAGCACCGCATTGCGCCGCAACGGATTGGCGTATTCATTGGCCAGCAACAGCGCGAAATAGATCGGATTGACGGCCACCAGCCCGAGCGACACGGCCGGCGGCACAGCACCGGCAAGGGCGTAGCCGATGCCCGTTGCCGCCATGGTCACCGTCCACAAGAGGATGCCGTGCCCGGCCAGGTAGGGAAGGCGTTCGTCGGGCGGCAGGTCGGGGCACTTCCGCATGGCGTGGAACCAACTCGTAACCGCGATGAGGTGGGCGATGGCGTAGTACCGCCATCGCGGCGTTCCCGGCGTCCGCAGATAGGGCATGAGCGACAGGGTCATCGGCAGCAGGCGCATATTGGTCAACGCCACCGCGAGGGAGATGACCAACAGCGAGGCGCCGATGGCGTAAAGTTCGAGCATCACCACCTGACCGGGCAACGCCCAACCGGTCGCGGTGGAGAACAGCGCCATTCCCATGCTCAGATCGGCAGCCTTCGCCATCGAGCCAAACCCGAGGAAGCTGGCGGCGATGACGAGGGCAGGCGTCCCGGTGGCGTCCCAAGCTCCGCCGCGCATGGCCGCCAAACGCGAGCCGTATATTTGGACCTGAGTTCGGTGCATGCTGTTGCCGAGGCGAGAGAGCCCAAAGAGCCCAAATTAGCCGAATGCGGGCAACGCGTATCGTCCGTTTGACGCATATCTCGGCTGCGGATATCAGGGGCGGAAACGCCGAGGAAAGCCATGCCACACGAGAAGCAGATACTTCCCCATCCCGGCAGCGATGGCCCCCTCTCCAACATCATTGTCGTCGCGCTCGAACAGGCGGTGGCGGCGCCGTGGTGCTCGTCGCGCCTTGCCGATGCCGGCGCGCGCGTGATCAAGATCGAGCGGCCCGAAGGCGATTTCGCCCGCCACTACGACCATGTGGCGCACGGCGAGAGCGCCTATTTCGTCTGGATCAACAGGGGCAAGGAATCGCTGGTTCTGGACATCAAGCAGCCCGAAGACGCGACTCTGCTCCATCGGATCATCGCCCGCGCCGACGTCTTCATCCAGAATCTCGCCCCCGGCGCGGCCGAACGCGCCGGTTTCGGCAGCGACGAACTTCGCCGGCGCCATCCGCGCCTCATCACCTGCGACATCAGCGGCTACGGCGACAGCGGACCCTGCCGGGACATGAAGGCCTACGACCTGCTGATCCAATGCGAAACCGGGCTGGCCTCCATCACCGGCGCGCCCGAACGCCCCGGCCGGGTGGGCGTGTCGATCGCGGACATTGCCTGTGGAATGTACGCACACGCGGCCATCCTCCAGGCACTTTATGAAAGGGAACGGACCGGACATGGAACCGGCCTTGCGGTCTCGCTTTTCGACGCGCTTGCCGACTGGATGACGGTGCCCCTGCTGCATCAGGATTATGGCGGAAAGGCGCCCGAACGCGTCGGGCTGAACCATCCCACCATCGCCCCCTACGGTGCCTACCCCGCCGGTGACGGCCGCGAGGTGGTCATCTCGATCCAGAACGAGCGCGAGTGGCAGGATCTCTGCGACAGGGTACTGGAAAGGCCCGATCTGGCCACCGACGCGCGCTTTTCGTCGAACCCGAACCGGGTCGCCAACCGGGCCGCCCTGGACGCGGAAATCGTTGGCGAGTTCGCACGCTTCGGGCACTCCGCCCTGATCCACCGCCTGCAGGCGGCGCGCATCGCCTTCGGCTCGGTCAATGGCGTGGCCGAGTTGTCCCACCACCCGCATCTGCGCCGGACGGAGGTCGGGACGCCGACCGGGCCGGTCCGCTGCGTCGCGCCGCCGGTCGTCTCCCCGGGACGGCATCCGTTAGGTTCGGTCCCGGCGCTGGGCGAACACAACGATGCGTTGCGCCGGGAATTCGGAACGTGAGCCTGGATATCGCAGTCCTGCGCCAATGGATCGGACGCAGCGAAGAGGCAGGCGACATGGTCACCGCCGCGCCGATCGCCGGCCTCGCCGCCACCCTCGACCATGCCGCGCCGCCATGGCCGGCGGGAACAGTCCCGCCGCTCGGCCACTGGCTCTTTTTCTGCCGCGCGCCCGCCAATCCGACATCGCCGCCGACGGCCATCCGCACAAGGGCGGCTTCCTGCCGCCGGTTCCCCTGCCCCGCCGCATGTGGGCGGGCGGCCGCCTCGAGTTCCGCCGCCCCCTGATGGTTGGCGAAACCGTCACCCGCCGCTCGACCATCGCCGAGGTGACCCACAAGGCGGGACGCGCCGGCGATCTGATCTTCGTCAAGGTTGTTCATGAGATCGCGGGGGCCGACGGCCTGCTGGTCGTGCGCGAGGAGCATGACATCGTCTATCGCGAGCTCCCGCGCGCCGCATCAACCACCGGAGCCGCCGTCGGTGAGCCGCCACCCGAGGCCGCTTGGCGGCGCACCGTGTCTCCGGACATCGTGCTGCTGTTTCGCTTCTCCGCGCTCACCTTCAACGGCCACCGCATCCACTACGACCGCGACTGGTGCGTGCGCGAGGAAGGCTATCCGGGGCTGGTGGTGCACGGTCCTCTGACCGCAACCCTGCTGGTCGACCTGTTCCTGCGTGAGAACCCGGGGGCGACGGTGACCGCGTTCTCCTTCCGGGCCCACCGTCCACTCTTCGACACCGCCCCATTCACGCTCTGCGGCCGGCCGACCGACCAGGGGGCCGAGCTGTGGGCGCTGACGCCCGAGGGTGAGGTCGCCATGCGGGCGGACCTTGCGGCGCGATAGGCTCAGTCGAATTCGATGCCCTGCGCCAGCGGCAGCTCGCGGCTGTAGTTGATGGTGTTGGTGGCGCGGCGCATGTAGGCCTTCCAGGCGTCGGAACCGGATTCGCGGCCCCCGCCTGTTTCCTTCTCGCCGCCGAAGGCCCCTCCGATCTCGGCGCCACTGGGACCGGCATTGACGTTGACGATACCGCAGTCGCTGCCCTCGGCGGACATGAACAACTCGGCCTCGCGGACGTCGGTCGTGAAGATCGACGAGGCGAGACCCTGCGGCACGTCGTTGTGATGACGGATCGCCTCGGCAAGGTCGCCGTAGCGCATGACGTAGAGTATCGGCGCGAAGGTTTCCTCGCGCACCAGTGCCGTCTGACCGGGCATCTCGACGATCGCCGGCCGCACGTAGCAGGCGTCCACATGCCCCTCGACCACCACGCGCTCGCCGCCGAACACCCGCCCTCCTTCGGCGACCGCACGCTCCAGCGCGCCCTGCATCCGTTCGAGAGCCCCGGCGTCGATGAGGGGGCCGACCAAGGTGCCGGGATCGAGGGGGTTGCCCACCGCGATCCGTTCGTAGGCCGCCTTCAGGCGGCCCAGCAACTCGTCGTACACCTGATCGTGCAGGAACAGCCGGCGCAGGCTGGTGCAGCGCTGCCCGGCGGTGCCGGCGGCCGAGAAGAGGATCGCCCGCACGGTTAGATCGAGATCGGCCGAAGCGCAGACGATCATGCCGTTGTTGCCGCCAAGTTCGAGCAAAGGGCGCCCGAAGCGCCGCTGCACCCGGGGCCCGAGGTCGCGCCCCATGCGGCAGCTTCCCGTGGCGCTGATCAGCGGCAGGCGCGGATCGTCGGCCAGAGCCTCCCCCAGTTCCCGCCCCCCGACCAGCACCTGCACGAGGTCGCGCGGCGCCTCCGCATAGCGCGCCCAAGCACGCTCGAAGATGGCCCAGCAAGCAAGCGCGGTCAGCGGCGTCTTTTCCGACGGCTTCCATACCACCGGATCGCCGCAGACCAGCGCCAGAGCGGCATTCCACGCCCACACCGCGACCGGGAAATTGAATGCGGTGATGACGCCGACCGGCCCGAGCGGATGCCACGACTCCATCAGCCTATGGCCAGGCCGCTCGCTGGCGATGGTCAGGCCGTAGAGCTGCCGCGACAAGCCGACCGCGAAGTCGCAGATGTCGATCATCTCCTGGACCTCGCCCAGGCCCTCCTGGATGATCTTGCCCGACTCGATGGTCACAAGTCGGCCGAGATGCTGCTTGTGGTGCCGCAACTCCTCGCCGAACAGCCGGACCAGTTCGCCCCGCTTCGGCGGCGGCACCCCCCGCCATTCCAAAAAGGCCGCCTGCGCCTTGGCCACCGCCTCGCCCACGTCGGCCCGGTCGTGCGGCGGCAAGCGCGCGAGTTCGCTTCCGTCGATGGGCGACCGCACGACGTGGCTGCCGCCGGTCAGGCTGGCCGGGTCGAGTCCGAGATGGAAACACACGTCTGCGAAATTCAGATGCATGGGACGCCCCTGTCTGTCGGCACGCATCCCAGGAATATGGTTACTTCGAGGACTGCCCACGAATCGCGGAAAGGGTCGTCCGCGTGCTGATGGCATCGGGATCGATGCGCAACTCGAGAAGCGCCACCTTGCCCGCCCCCAAAGCCCTGTCGAACGCGGGCTCGAATTCGGCGGTGCGCTCGACGACCTCGGCGTGCGCGCCGAACGAACGCGCCAGCGCCGCGAAGTCGGGATTGACGAGGTCGGTGGCCATCGCCCGCCCCGGATACATCTTTTCCTGGTGCATGCGGATGGTCCCGTACATGTTGTTGTTCACAACCAGGATCACGGGGTCGAGATCGTGCTGGACGGCCGTGGCCAGCTCCTGGCCGGTCATCAGGAAACAGCCGTCGCCGGCGAATGCCACCACGGTACGCTCGGGATACACGGACTTGGCCGCCAGGGCCGCCGGCAGGCCATAGCCCATCGAACCATTGGTTGGGCCGAGCTGGGTGCGAAACCGCCGATAGCGATAGAAGCGCTGCACCCAACCCGTGTAGTTGCCGGCGCCGTTGCAGACGATGGCGTCCGGCGGCAGGCGCTCGCGGACCACCCGCATCACCTCGCCCATGTCGAGGTCCCCGGGGCAGGCGCCCGGTATCTGGCCATTCTCGTAGTCGCTCCGCGCCTCCTCGCACCATGCCCGCCACGGCACCTCGCCAAGGGGTTCCAAACGCAGGAGACCCTTGGCGATGGCCGGCATGGCGGCGACGATGCCCAGGGCCGGACGGTACACGCGGCCGATTTCTTCAGCCCCGGGATACACGTGAATAAGGGCCTGGCGCGGTTCGGGAGCCTCGACCAGGCTGTAGCCCTGGGTGCTCATCTCGCCGAGGCGGGCGCCGAGCACCAACAACAGGTCCGCCTCGCGCACGCGGCGAGCGAGCTGCGGGCTGACAGAGGTCCCCAGTTCCCCGACATAGACCGCGCTGTCGTTGTCGATGATGTCCTGGCAGCGAAAGGAAGCGGCGACGGGCAGGGCGTTGACTTCCAGAAACCTCCTAACCTCGTCCGCCGCCTGCGCGTCCCACCCGCCGCCGCCGACGATCGCCAGCGGGCGCCGCGCCGCCGAGAGGAGCAACCGCAGCCGCGCCAGATCGTCCTCACCAGGATGCGGCAGCGTCAGGGGCCGCGGCCCGACGTCGGGAACCGTCGCCACGTCCGCCAGCATGTCCTCGGGCACCGCCAGCACAACGGGTCCGGGACGCCCGCCCACCGCGGCGGCATAGGCGCGCGCCACATACTCCGGCAGGCGCGCCGGGTCGTCCACCTCGGCCACCCACTTTGCCAGCGGCCCGAACATTTGCCGGTATTCGACCTCCTGGAACGCCTCGCGGGTGCGGAACGGCCGCTCCACCTGCCCCACCAAGAGGACCATCGGGGTCGAATCCTGGAAGGCGGTGTGCACGCCGACCGCGGCATGGCAGGCCCCCGGGCCCCGGGTCACGAAGCACACCCCCGGCCTCCCCGTGAGTTTGCCGAAGGCCTCGGCCATGTAGGCGGCGCCGCCCTCATGCCGGCAAGTGACCACGCGCAGGCTCTCGCGGCGGTCGGCCGCCGCATCGAGGAATGGCAGGTAGCTTTCGCCCGGCACGCAGAACACGGTGTCGGCGCCGTTTGCGATGAGGGCATCGGCCAGGATGGCCCCGCCGCTTCGGGGGATCGGTGAGTGGGTCATGGAGCGTCCCGGGGATACGAGGGACGCCCATGCTGACCCTGCACCCCCTCCCCGGTCAAGCCGCGATCACCGGTTCTCGAATCGCCCTACGTCGGCCGGCGATGCCCTGGCCACCGTCGCGCTGCCCATCAACGCACCGAAGGTGGCCCCGAGCACGGCCCCGAACACCAGATGCAGGATCAGCGTCCAGATCGCCACGGAAATACCGACCGAGGCCGCGAACACGCCCATCCCGGCCGCCGGCGCGACCGAAATCATCATCAGGACCCAGGCAAGAATGCCGAAGGAAACACCCTTCACCCAGCGACTGGCGCCCGGAAGCAGTGGGATTAGCCACACAAACAGGATGCCCCAGGCCACCGTGCCGATCAGGAAATGAAGCACCCAGCCGCCCAAGCGATTGCCCTGCATCCCCGAGATCTGAGCCACGACCCCGACAAGGTCGAATTGCGGGATGAGCCCCATGGCGTTCTTCAGAATCATGAGGATCGAAATGACGACGGTCGCCACGAACCCGGCAACGAGGCCCTTGCCGATGGCTGCCCAGCCTTCGCTCATGGTCATGGTCACACTCCCATTCTGGACGATTGATCGGCGCCCGCGTTGCGCCTCATTTCCTGTCCAAACACGGTTCTGCCCGGCACGTTCCCGCACGATCTGCACCTGCCCTTGGCGATCTCCGCGTCGTTCTAGCCGAACGGACACTTGCCACGCCCGCTCCAGGCGTCCACGTCATGCAGAAAGGTCACCTCGCGGAGGCACTCGATGGCGGACGATAACGAGGGCGTACCCAGCACGGCGGCGATCGCCGGCCACCCGATACACCCGATGCTGGTCCCCTTCCCCATCGCCTTCCTGGTCGGCGCGCTGGCGACCGATCTGGTGTTCTGGTGGACGGATGACCCCTTTTGGGCACGCGGTTCGTTCTGGTTGATCGCAAGCGGGCTGGTCATGGGGCTGGTGGCGGCCGTGTTCGGTTTCACCGACTTCATCACCATCCAGCGAGCCCGAGAGTCGGTTCATGGCTGGATTCACTTTTTGGGCAATGCGATCGTTCTCCTGTTGGCCCTCCTCAACCTGCTATTGCGGCTCGACAATCCCGCGGCCGCCCTGCCCTGGGGCCTTCCGCTTTCGCTGATCACGGCCGCGCTGTTGGGGGTTACCGGTTGGATGGGCGGCGAACTGGCGTATCGGCACAAGATCGGCGTGGCCGGCCACGCGGAAACCGGGTACGGCGGCCGTTTCTAGATTGGCGGTCATGGAACAGCATCGGGAGGCCAGGGGTTTATCCGGCAATTCCAGAGGCTGGAGGAAAGCCATGCAGATACGCGAAGTGATGAGCCGCGACGTAAAGATCATCACCCCCGATACGCTCGTTCGGGATGCGGCCAGAATCATGCGCGATGCGGACACCGGTTTCCTGCCTGTGGGCGAAAACGATCGGCTGGTCGGAACCGTGACCGACCGCGACATCGCCCTGCGCGCCGCCGCAGAGGGGCGCGATCCGAACGCCACGCCGGTTCGCGAGACCATGTCGCCAGATATCGTTTACTGCTTCGAGGACCAGGACACAGCGGAGGCCGCCAAGCTGATGGCCAATCGCCAAATCCACCGGCTTGCCATATTGAACCGCGACAAGCGATTGGTCGGCGTGCTGTCGGTCGGCGATATTGCGGAGCGTACTGGCGACGAGCACGCCATTGGCGAGGCGATGGAGGGCATATCCCAACCCACTGGAAAACCTCGCAATGTCTGAACGGCTAGCTTTGCGCCGCAATGAATCGAGCTACGCGCGGCGCGATCCTTTCGCGCCACGCGCGGCCGTGGAAGGTCCCGAAATGCCCAACGCCAGGCTCGCAATAATGCGCACGCCGGCGCTCCGGTACGTTGCGGCATAGGGCGTGAGCAACCCCCGTCTGGCACAGGCCGGAGGCATCATCCATTCCGCCCTCGACGGTCATGAGCGCAGTCCGCGTAATCGCTTCGGGGACGATTCGAACGCCACGCCACATCAATCGTCCGCGCGGCAGAAGGCGCTGATGGAAAACCTTGTCTACGGTATCCAGAAAGATCTCGGCCGCGAGATCCTGCACATCGAAGTATGCGCGCAGAAACCGAAGGCGGCGAGCGAGGGAATCATCCCACAGCATTTTCCACAGCAGTTCCCTTCCTTCGATCAGGTGGCGCGCTAGGTAGCAACCCAGCGCCGTTTTCTGCGTCGTCGCTGGGTAAACCAGGCGCCCCGCACCCGGCCAACCGTCCGGCACGGTCTCGATGACGCTCTCGGCGAGTGTCTCCACTCGCAAGCCGTTGACGAACCTTGCAACGCGCGTCGGGTTGAGGCCGGGGTCGAGAAAACCGGAGATGAGCGTCAATGATTTGGGCTGCGGAGCATCGTTCTCCATCGCGGCCAGCGCGGTTGCAGCGAGACAAGGGACCGGCGACTGGCTAAGCGCGATGAGATGAAGATCGGGACCGAGGAGACGTAGGACTTCCAGGACGCAATCGATATTCTCATCAAGGCTGAAAGGACCGTGCCAAGCCGGTATCAGGGACGCATCGCGCCATTCGATGACGAATACCGAGTGGCAGGGAACGAGAGCAGCCACAAGGTCGCGCAGAAGGACGATTCGGTGGCCCGATAGCGGGCTGACGACGAGCACGCGCGGGCCGCGGCGACTTCCGGTCAAAACCTCCAGCAGCGAGTAAAACGGCCGCTGTGCGATCTCTACCTCGAGACACGGGAGCTCCAGCCCACGGAAACGCATGGACACCGCCTGTTCTGGCGGAGCGAACACTGCGGGGACCGGACGGTTCGGGGAAAGGAAGGAAGGGCCGTCGAACGAGCCTCGATTAGCCCGGCGGAGGAGCCATCGAGGAGCGGCGCGGCCAACTCAGGTGCAGAAATGCAAAGCCGCGCCGAAGGCGCGGCAAGCACAGAATATCGGTAACGCTCAGCCCTGGCGGGCTTTGAACCGCGGATTGCTCTTGTTGATCACGTAGATACGCCCTTTGCGGCGCACGACACGGCAATTCTTGTCCCGTGTCTTGGCGGATTTCAGCGAGTTGCGGATCTTCATAGCAATTCCTCAAGGCCCAAGGCTTAGACCGGAGGCCGGAAAATACGTACGACGACCCCGCCTGTCAATCGTAAAACAGCGCTGCACCACCCGCGGGCGCAGCCGCAAAGTTGTCCCGCCTTAACCCGGATTGGCCCGTCCGAGCGCGCTTGCTTTGCCGTAAGGGGCTTGCTCATAGCCGCATGGACGATTGGTCTATTACCCTCCGCGACAATACCTTCCAATGACCAGTTCCCGTCGTAGCGAGGAGAGTGACATGCTTCGAATGGACTCAGTGGGCAAGGCCGCCATCGCCGTTCTTCCGGTTCTCTTCCTGATGGGCTGCGAGGCGATGCGGGGCGAGGAAACGGCAGCCGTCACGCCGTCGACAGCCGAACAGACCGCCCAGGCGGCGCAACAGCAGGCCCAGCAGAATGCCGCCCGCATCGAACAATTGGCCGCTCAGGTCCAGCAGGCGCAGGATGCCGCCACGGCCGCCCAGCGGCGCGCTGACCAACTTGCCGAACAGGCGGCCCGCACGAGCGTCACGACGGACCGCATGATGCAGCAGGAACTACGCAAGTAGTCACCAATCCATCCCGGGTGAAGCGGCGAGCGTGGTGATCCTGATCGGATAGCCGCGCCGTTCCGCAGCGACCAGCCGGACGAGGGACCAATCCACTTGGTTGGCCCCTCGTCCGGCCGCCACCCTTACCGCCTCGATAAGCCCATCGAGCGGTTCCGGTCGCAGGTTACCTGTAATCTCGACATCGTCCGCCTGCCGTTGGCTGGGATGCACCTCGAGATACAATTCGCCGTAGAGCCAGCCCACTTTGAACGGTTGGTCCACAACCGTGACCGGTGTTCCCACAGGTACGCGCGGAAAAAGCGCTTCGACGTCCCACGGGTACATGCGCAGACAACCGTGGCTGATCCTCCTGCCGACGCCCAGCGGCTTGTTGGTTCCATGAATGCGATAGGCCGGCCAACCAAGGTCGAGCGAATAGGCGCCCAACGGATTGTCGGGGCCGGGAGGCACGCTACGCGGCAGATCCGGCTTCTCGGCCCTCACCGAGGGCGGCGGTACCCAGGTCGGATTGACCCGCTTGTTGACCACTTGCGTCTCGCCGAGGGGCGTCTTGAAGGCCTCGCGGCCGATGCCCACCGGATAGGTCTGGACGGGAGCGCCGTCAGGCGGAAAAAAATAGAGCCGCATTTCCGCCAGGTTCACCACGATCCCTCGGCGGGTAGCGGCGGGCAGGATGTGCGCCTTGGGCAGAACGAGGCGCGTGCCAATTTCGGGAAACCACGACACGACCCCGGGATTGGCCGCGCGAAGCTCGACGTATCCGAGGTCGTGCTGAACCGCCAACTCGGCAAGCACCTCGCCGGATTGGGTGACGTGGTAACCCAGTGTTCCGACGATGTCCGAACGCTCGACGGCCCGACCCGAAACGGGCAGGGTGACCAGAATGGAAAGAAGAAATAAAAGCCTGGTCGCTGCCATCGTCGCCCTCCGTCGCCGACTCCTATATTCGTCGGCCAGGATGGCGATGTTACCCCCTCGAAAGGCGAAACCCCTTGGTTTCCCAAGGGGTTTCGATGGTGGGCGCGACTGGGATTGAACCAGTGACCCCTACGATGTCAACGCCCCCCGCATCGAGCAAAATCAACAAGAAGAACCCCAAACGGTAGCCACCGGCCCAAGCCGTATTCCAAGGCTTTCCGGTCTTTTCCAAGCCGTTTCGCGAACGCGTTCGCGAAACTGGGTAAGTGTCCGCCAGCGTGTGGAGGTGCGTCATGATTGATTGGCGCATCAACAGGCATGGCAACTCTTGCCGGATCGAGATCGAGCTTCCCTGGGACCTCGCAACTCGAATTCTCGCCGCAACGATGCCGCTCTTCGATCAATTGCGGCCGGCGGTCGACGTCCACCAGGCCGAAGAGCGGAGACAGGCCGAGGAGTTGCGGCGCACCAGCGAGGCGCGCCAGCAAAGGCGCCGCGAGACCGCCCGCCTTGGGCGCATCGCCTATAGCCGCTTCCGGCATGAGCGCATGGACCGGCCGAACGATCCAGGGGCCGAACGGCGCCGCGCTCTAGCGAAGGTCGCTGAGGGGCTCAGTGTTCCGGCGCAATTGCTCGAAGTACTGATCCGCCAACACCGGCAAAAGCTCAACGCGCGCGTCGAACGCGCCCGCGTGGCAAAGACCATCTCTCTTCTTCGGCAGGGCGCCGGCAACGCTGAGATCGCTGCGGTTCTCGCGATCAGGCCCCACAACGTGCCCCGCTGGGTCAGGAAAGCCCGCGAACAGATGGGGCTTCCGCCGTCGCTGCGCGCTCGGAAGGGAGGCGGCGCATGACCGCAGCCGGCCGCCTTCCCCTCCCCCGCTGCGGTTCCCCCGCAGACGGCGGGTCAATGGCCTTCTCGGGAGACCGCGCCCAACGGGCGCGGCGGAAGGCCGTTGACGCGCCGGCGACACCGCACGCTCCCCGCCAGGGGAGCGGGGACCGGGCGCCAGCCCGCAGCCCCGCGCCCCTGCCACGCGGCGAGCGGGGGGAGTGCGAGGGGGAACACCCTCGCTCCGGCGCGGAGCGCGCCGCCCTTGATAGACACGCAAGTTATGCTTCCGAGGTACCTCTTGCGGGGGAGCACCGGAAGCGCCGCCACGCCCTCCGCTTTGCGGCCGGGCGGATCGTCCCGCATGAGCGGGTGGCCCGCTGCGGTCAAGCCGCCACCGGCAAGATCGTCACCCTGCATAGCCGGGACGGGCACGCACATTTCGGCGGCGTCGAAACATGCGGCTCCGTGTGGTCCTGCCCGGTCTGCGCCGCTCGGATCACTGAGGGGCGGCGGGAGGAGTTGGAGGCCCTGTTGCGGGCGCATGGCGAGGCTGGCGGGACAGCCTACATGGCGACCCTCACCCTACCACACACCCGCTTCCAGCGGTGCCGGGACCTGCTCCGCGCCGTAACCAACGCCTTCCGCAAGGTGAAGTCCGGGCGCGCATGGCAAACCGCACGCGACGGCTACGGGTGGATGGGTGATGTCCGCGCCTTGGAGGTCACGCATGGCGCGCACGGCTGGCACCCGCACCTTCACGTCCTGATCCTCTTCCGGCCGGGCACCACCGCAGGCGATAGCGGCGCCTTCGGCTCCTGGCTGTTCGACGCCTGGGCGCGCGCCATCGCGCGAATGGGGATGGGCGCCTGCAGCATCGACGCTTTCGCCTTCGAGCTGGTCGACGCCTACGCGGGCGCGGCGGGCTATGTGGGCAAGTGGGGCGCGGCCCTGGAGCTCACGAAGGCGCACATGAAGGCCGGGCGCGATGGGGGCCGAACGCCCTGGCAGATACTGGCGGACTTCGCCGCGCACGGCAGCAAGGATGATCGACGCCTTTTCAGGGAATACTTCGACGCCTTCAAGGGCGCCCGGCAACTTACCTGGAGTCGGGGCCTGAAACGCCACTATTTGGGCGAATACGAAAACACTGACGAAGATCTGGCCAAGGAAGAACCCATCCCCGAAAGCCATGTGGCTTCCTTGGCTTGGCCCATCTTCCAGTCCGTCGTGAACGCCCACGCCACGGCCGATGTCCTGGAGGCATTGGCGACTGGCGGATTACCCGCCCTTCTTCAAGTTCTCGCGCGGCTGCGCATCCCCTGGCGATTGGCCTGGATGCCATCCCTCCAACGCGAGCGATGGGTCCCCGTGATAGCTCCGAGGCTTCCCGGAGACCGGCTTTATCCCTGGCCCGAAACCCAGGAAACCTGCCTCCCCGGGACACCCGGGGAGCACTCCACACACTGATGAAAAGGAACATGAAATGACTACCAACACGTTGACCAAACCCGACACCGAACGGGCGCAACTGATCGCGTCCCGAATCCGCGAGGCCCGCGAGACCGTGGGTATGTCGCGCGCCCAACTGGCAAAAGCGGCCGGCATCCCCGCAAAGACGGTCGAGAAGTTCGAGTACGGCATGATGGAGCCCTCGCTCACCCGCCTGGAGGCCATCGCCCGCAAACTCAATGTCGAGGTTAGCTGGCTGTCCGGCGAGGAACCGGCGCCTTCGGCCGGTGCATCTCCCCTTCCCGTGGCGCGGAAACTGGAACGCCCGACGCTCGTGATCGAAGGCGATGAGAGCGATCCCGAGGATGATGTCCGGGAGCTCCTCGCCCGACTGGACGAGTTCCGGGATGAGGGCTTCAAGGGCTATGAGCGGCGCACGCTGGCGACCATCGGCGCGGTGGCAAGCCTGATAAAATTCCTCGAGCCGGAGGAACTGACACGGGTGGCGGACGCTCGCGGGCTTCATCGCGGGGAGTGCCCGTCGCCCTTCACCCTGGCCGACCTTTTCCAGCAGAACCCGGCCGACGCGCAGAAGTACTGCGGCGCCATCGAGGAGCGCATTCTCGATACCGCCATTCTCGGGGTCGACTTGTTTGCCATTGAGCGCGGCCCTTTGGTCAACATCGCAACGGAACTGTCGGAAAAGCGGGAGGATGTCTCGGCTCCGGGCTTCTTCGGCGCCTGGGGTGAACACCAGGATTTCGTGCCGATAATCCGTCCGGCGCTGCGCGAGATGGCGATTGTGGGGACCGGCCCCGACTTTGGGAACCGCGACGAATTCCCCCGGCGCCGGTAGCTGTCCGGCGCAATGTTGGGGCTCACATAGGGCGGAGACGGCAGATGTTGTGTCTCCGCCCTATGGCCTGGGGAATGCGGGTTGACTGATGTTTCCAACAAAGGTACAAGAGTTTGTACCTAAAGGAACAGGGAAATGCGCGAGTTCTTGGCCGTTGGTGATTTTACGCTCGGGAGGTTTATGCGAACCGTGCGCGAGCGGAAAGGGATGTCGCGCGTGAAACTCGCCGAGTTCGCCGGCATCAACAAGAACACAATGGCAAAATACGAGCTAGCTGGAGAGGATGGTGGCAAGCATCCACCCATCCATAAACTAGTGAAGATTTGTGAGATTTTGGAGATCGACCCGAGAAACGTTTTTGATTGCATCTTAAACGAGACTATTAGTCCAGAGCCGAGGAAATTCCGTTTCTCAAGCCACTTCAGAACAGGTGACGATTGGCTATATTGGAAGCTGTCAATTAAGAACATAGACGATCTCAATAACGAGCTGGACCATATCGCTCACGCTCTATATTCGATCGAGAGCAGACTCCCCCCTATAACTGAAAGCGGCCCGGGCCAGGAAGGCTCGGACCGCCCGCATGTGAACCACGACACCGGAGCTGCGCCAACAGCTCCTGACCACCCCCAAGACAAGGAGGAATGATCGATGGCGGCGGGTTACCAGCCGAACTATAGCGCCGCTCCGATCCTGGAGCAATCAGGCGCCCCAAGAGCGAACGCGGGCGGATTGTCGCGACTTCTAACCACCAAGGAAGTCGCGCATTGGCTTGGGTGCAGCGATGAGCGGGTCCGGCAGATGGCGCAGGCCGGCCTGATTGCCCATGTGCGGTATGGCACCGGCCCCTACCGCTTCCGCGAAGCCCACGTTCACGATTTCCTGGAGCGCCATACATGCCCCGCCCAAGACAACCCGCGCGTCTGTGCCGCATCCCAGGGAGACCGCACTGGTATATCCGCGACGGCCGCACAGTTAGATCAACCGGCGTTGAGGATCAGGAGGCGGCAGAATGCTTTCTGAGCCTCTACTTATCGCGCAAGAGCGCGCCACGGCGGAATGCCACAATCGGCGAAATTCTCGATGCCCGATTGAAGGACCTGGAAGCCGCCGAGAAGCCCCGCGCCGAGGTGACGAAATACTATCACCACGAACTCAAGCGGACCTTCGGCAGCCTTCATCCCGAGGACTTGAACCCTGCATTGCTAAAGAGCCATTGGGCGCGCCGGAAATGCGCACCCGGCAGCCTGAGAGAAGAGCTCTTGGAGCTTCGGACGGCTCTCCGATGGGGCTTCCGCGCCGGCTGGGTAGACCGGGAACCGCCGCGTATAGATGTACCAGCCAAGCGCCCGCCAAGGGAGCGATGGCTTTCGCGCGAAGAGGTGAACAGGTTGATGGCGGCGGCCAAGACCCCGCATCTTCGTTTGTTCACCTCTATCGCTGTGATCACTGGAGCGCGAAGCGGAGCCATTCTCGGTCTGACCTGGGATCGGGTCGACCTGGAACGCGGGTTGGTGGATTTCATGGACCCGAAGCTGAGGGAAACCAAGAAACGGCGCACCGCCATCCCCATAAGCGACGCGCTTGCGGGGGTGCTTCGACAGGCGAAGCAGTACGCCTTAACCCCATTCGTCATCGAATACATGGGAAGCCCGATCGCGTCGGTGAAGCGGGCCTTCCGAGCCGCTGCGGAAGCCGCCGGGCTGCCCGAGGTTTCTCCCCATGTTCTCAAGCATACGGCGATTTCGCGCTTGGCCGAGCAAGGCGTGCCGGTCGATTTGATTGCCGACTATACCGCAACCACGCCTCAGACCGTCTGGCGGATTTACCGAAAGGTGAACCCGGATACCCTGCGCCCGGTGGCCAGCTTGGCAGCAGATGGATTGGATTTTTCAAACGTGTTTGCGGTAAACCAGTTGACGCCGCAACCATGGAAAGGACGAAACCCCAAGGTTTCCCTTGGGGTTCCGATGGTGGGCGCGACAGGGATCGAACCTGTGACCCCTACGATGTCAACGTAGTGCTCTCCCGCTGAGCTACGCGCCCGTCACCCGATCTCGGCGTGAAGGCAAGCCTTTTAGCCTTAACCGCGGGGCATTGCAAGCCCTTCGGCCTGTCCTGCACAATGGGTGACCGCTCTGCTGCGGGGATGACACGGAACGGCGATTACACTAAACCACGAATCATGGACCACACGCCGAAAGCAGTTCACGACAACGATCTTGCGGTGCTCGAGGTGCGGCTGCCGGCAGAGCATTCCATCCCCCTGGTTTTCGCGTCTCCGCATAGCGGTTGCGACTACCCTGCGGAGTTTCTTGCCTCCTCTGTGCTCGACCCGGTTACCCTGCGGCGCTCCGAGGATAGCTTCGTGCACGACTTGTTCGGCGCCGCCGCATCGCGCGGTGCCCCGCTAATCCGGGCTCTGTTCCCAC
The DNA here is from genome assembly GCA_019455065.1 of Rhodospirillales bacterium. Classification (GTDB taxonomy): domain Bacteria; phylum Pseudomonadota; class Alphaproteobacteria; order Rhodospirillales; family Magnetospirillaceae; genus JACFNC01. Next base: position 81,612 of record JACFNC010000003.1, on the reverse strand, counting down.
GGGCGTATGTCGATCCCAACCGCGAACCTTACGAACTCGATCCGGCAATGTTCGCGGACCCACTCCCCGAATACGTCAATACCCGGTCACCGCGCGTCGCGGCGGGGCTGGGAACGATCGCAAGGGTGGTGGCAAACGGCGCCCAGATCTATGGCCGCAAGCTGCGCTTCGCGGAGGCAGAACACCGGATCAACACCTGCTACCGTCCCTATCACAGCCGTCTGCAGGCGCTGGTCGACGCCACCATGCGCCGCTTCGGCTGCTGTGTGCTCGTGGACTGCCATTCCATGCCCTCATCCGGCCGCCCGATGGACGAGGGCAGGGCTCCGGGCGGAGTAGACATCGTGCTCGGAGACTGCTTCGGAACCTCTTGCGCATCGGCGGTCAGCGAGGCCGCAGAAAAGTGCCTCCGCGAGCGCCGCTACAGGGTCGTGCGCAACGCCCCCTACGCCGGCGGATTTACGACCCGTCATTACGGTCGCCCGGGTATCGGGGTGCACGCGTTGCAGGTCGAGATCAACCGGCGCCTTTACATGGACGAAATCGCTTTTGAGCGCGGTCCAGGTTTTCGACAACTGACCGACCACATCACCGTGCTCATTGACGCCCTGGCCGCCATTCCGAGGGAAGAACTGCTGCCGCCATGACCAGCCCTCTCTCCGCCACCCTGGCCCTGACGATCCGCGATGCCCGCGGCGACGACATGCCCGCCGCACAGGCCATCTATTCTTGGTACGTGACCCGCACGGCCGCTTCGTTCGAAGAGATCCCGCCCGACGTCGAGGAGATCGAGCGGCGCCGAGAGACCACGATCGCGCGGGGACTGCCCTATCTGGTGGCCGAGCTTGATGGCCGGGTCGTCGGGTTCTCCTATGCCGGGCCGTTCCGGCCCAGATCCGCGTATCGGTACACGATCGAGGATTCGATCTACGTCTCGCCGGAGGTGGTGCGCCGAGGCATCGGGAGCGCACTGCTCGGCGGCCTGATCGACCGCTGCACCGCTCTAGGCTACCGCCAGATGATCGCAGTGATCGGCGACTCCGCGAACACCGCTTCGGTTGGTCTTCATGCCAGCCTGGGATTCCACCAGGAGGGAGTGCTCAAGGGTGTCGGGCTGAAGTTCGGCCGCTGGGTGGACGTGGTCATAATGCACCGCACCCTTGGACCGGTCGACGCCACGCCGCCGACCGACTGACCGCTGGTTCAGCCGGTCGTAGCCAGTTCCTTGGCGGGCGCAGGCTCGTACACCGGCAAGCCGGCGAGGCGCGCCCGCTGCTTGAGATCCTGGGTGAGCTCGCCGCCGGGAAAGACAAGGAGGGCATCGGCCCGCGAGTCAGCGATCATCCTGGCATTGCGCATCGGCCCCGCCTTGCGGCCGTAGATCTCCCAATCGGCGAAGAATTCCTCGACGGAGACGCCGCGCGCATCGGCCCAACGGCCGGCCAACGTGTCGGCTCCCCGTGCGCCCCCATGGATGAGCGTCGTAATGGGCTTCGTTTCGTGAAAGCTGTCGAGGATCGCAAAGACGAATTCCTGATCTTTGTATTCTCGGCCGCCGACGACCATCATGCGCATGGGATCCTCGCGAGACGTGAAGTGCGTCCCTTTTCTAGCGGCCAATGGTTAAGAAAAGACGGCCGGGCAGATGCCCGGCCGAGGTGGGTTGTGAGGTAGATAACGCGACACCGTCGAAGACGGCCGGTATCGGGTACGACTATGCCCCCCCTACGGAGGGTTGCATGTGACGGACGTCACACCCGCCTGGAAATCGTTCAAGCGTCGCCACGCACGTTCTGCACCATGTCTTCGAGCTGGTGCAGATCGAGGATTACCAGCGCATCCTTTTCGCGTTTGACGATGCCGCCGCGGGCAAGGTCCCCCAATGCGCGGGCCACGGTTTCGCGGGTGGTGCTGACACGACTGGCAATCTCAGAATGCGAAGGGATCGGGCTGATCGTGGCCCGCCGGCCGTCGCCGGCATCGCTCCTGGCCAGTCGCAAGAGCTCGGCATGAACCCTGTTGTTGGCCCCCAGCGTACTGAGATCCATGATGCGGTCAGTGGACTGGCGGAGCAACCTGGCAAGTTCCCGCATCACCGCCAGCCCGATCGTCGGGTGCTGGGAAACAAGCCGGGAGAAATGGTCCGGCGGCATTGCGGCCGTGACGGTTTCCTCGCAAGCCATGACATTGGCAGAACGCGGCGAACCATCAATCGCGGCGAGTTGCCCGAAGTAGCCGCCCGCCCCGATGTTGTCGAGGGTCACTTCACGACCCGACAGCGAGTAGTTGACCACGCGGACCATGCCCTTGACCACGAAGAACACGTCGCGGCTATCGCTCTGGCTGTCGATGATCTGTTCGTTCTGAGCATAGCGGCGCCAACGGCACAGTCGGGCATACGCATCCCGCTCTGCCGGCTGGAGCGACTCCAGCAGAACTATATTGCCCAAACTCAACGCGCCAAGATCCGACATGCCCTTCCCCCAAGGGTGAACGCAGCGGAATCCTAGCTTGGTTTGACCGGCATGACGAGATGCCGCAGGCCGTCCTCAGCGAAAAACCACCGTGCGGCGGCCATTGAGCAACACCCTCTGCTCGACGTGGTAGTGGACGGCGCGCGCCAGCACAACGTTTTCGATATCACGCCCAATCGCGACAAGATCGTCAGGCGTCTTGGTGTGGTCGACGCGCTCGACCGATTGTTCGATGATCGGCCCTTCGTCGAGATCGGTCGTTACGTAATGCGCTGTAGCGCCGATGATCTTCACCCCGCGCTCATGGGCCTGATGGTAGGGCTTGGCACCTTTGAAACTCGGCAGGAAGGAATGGTGGATGTTGATGGCCCGCCCGGCCAGAGCGGCGCAAAGATCGGGCGAAAGGATCTGCATGTAGCGCGCCAATACGACGAGGTCGGCCTGTACACCCTCGACGACCTCCATTACCCGCCTTTCCTGCTCCGCCTTGTTGTCACGGTTGACCGGCAGGCTGTGATAGGCAATGCCGTGCCATTCGACGAGGCGCCGCATGTCTTCGTGATTGGAGATGACCGCCGGAATATCGATTGGCAGGGACCCCGTCTGATAGCGGTGCAGTAGGTCGTTCAGGCAATGGCCGAACTTCGACACCATGATCACCACCCGCGCCCGGCGGCTCGCATCGGTGACCTTCCAGATCATCTGGAAGCGCTGCGCGATGAGCGCGAACTTTTTCTCCAACTCCGAGCGCGGCGGCATCAGCGCCCCTGCCCTGAACACCACCCGCATGAAGAAGCGCCGCGTGAAAGGGTCGCCGTACTGCGCCGCCTCAGTGATGAATGCGTCGTGGTCGGTGAGGAAACCCGAGACGGCGGCAACGATGCCGACGGTATCGGGGCAGGTTATGGTCAGGATGTAGAGGCGCGGGTCCGCCATGGCATACCTCGTCTGAGCAGGATGACCTTGAATATCGGATGGCCATGCCGGCGCCAAGGTTTTCCCGCAGTCGGTGCATGGAACTTCCCTTGCATTTTGCCCTGAAATTCACAATCGTCGGCATACGAAGCAGGGCCGCACACCGGATGTACACCCGCCTGCCCGGCGACGGGCCCGCCGACCATTCAAACGTTCCCAACCCCTGCCGGGCTTCCGGTGCCCAAAGGAGAAACCTATGAAAGCCGTCTATTTCAAGTCCGGCCAGGCCGAATGGAAGTTCGAATTGGACGATGAGGAGCATGATCTCATCATCAAGAACATCCTCGAAGACGAGCCCGACATGGAAGAGATGCTGAACGATTCGCTCGAAGTCATTCGCGACGTATCAGCGATGGACGAAAGCGAAATGGACGAAGACGACCAAATCGACCAAACGGTCTCGGTGGCCTTCATATGGCACTATTTCAACAACGTGCCGCCGGAAAAGGGCGGCGTCGATGGCGACGTCGCCCTGATCGAGAACGAGGACGGTGACGGGGTGATGGTCGTCGCCGCCAAGGATGTCATCGAAGAATGAGGGCCGTGGCAAGCGCCGGATGCCGCTGGTGCCCGGCGCTTGCCAAACGTCAACTCATCGACTGGAACGTCATGGCGAGTTCGCCATCGGTCTCGGGGTCGATGAGCATCGAGATCGCAGCCAGGAGGCCCATCTCCTCCTTCTGGATGTGAAAAATTTCCCGCTCGATCAATTCCATGCAATCCGTGAAGAACTGCTTCCAGCCGGCCTCGGTAAAGCCCTCCTCCATCGCCTTGGCGGAAGCCTCGGCGCACGCGTTGGCGAGCGGCAGAATCGACGCGTGCTCCTGCTTCAGGAACTCGCCCAGGTTCTCTTCCCCGGCATCGGCCAACCGCGGGAACAAATGTTCCTCTTCGAACGTGAAGTGGCGGCCGACCTCGCTGTTCACGGTGGCGATCAGATTTCCGAGCATCTTTCGCACCGGCGGGTCGTTCACGTCCGGAGGCCGCTTCGGGGTTTGCCTAGTGAGGAATCCCTCAAGCGTCTGCAACGTTTGAATCGTTGCAACGTGGTCGTTGTGGAGCAGCGCCCCGGTCTGCGTTTGCGCCATGTTCATCCCTTGATCTCCGCGGTATTGGGCGTATTCAGGTGGTGGGTGAGCCGCTGCCATAGGGCGACGGCGAAAGCGCCGAGAGCCACGGCGCCCGCCAGTCCGACCAGCGCGCCGCCCTGAACCAGCAAGGGCTGGTCGGCGACGATGCCGGCCACCACCAATGCCAGCGCCGTGCAATGGCACCAAAAGTGAATTTTCAACGGGGTCTCGGCAGTCAGCGCCGAAACCAGCGCCGGCTTTATGCCCGGCTTCGCCGAATGCATGGACGCCAGAAAGGGCATGATCCGCTGAAGGACGCCGGTAAGGAACGTGAGGAGCCAGCCGAAGACCACGAGGAAACCGAACAGCGGCGCGGTAACATCCACGCGCCATCCCAAAACCAATGGAACAGCGGCCAACAAGCTTGCCGGCAGCAGAATCCACGACAATCGGATAAGTCTGAACGATCCGCCCAGTTCGCGGCGCATCCGCTTGGCCATGATCAGCGCCATCATGCGCAGGTGGAGCCCGGCCGCGACCATGCCGGCCGCCACGGCGACCAGGACTCCCATGCTGCTGCCGACCGCGGCCGCCACCGTGGCGATCGTCAACGCCGCGCCCGCGAACCATATGGACAGCTTTCCGAGGGCGATGTTCGGCACCTGGGAAAGGGCGAACATCGGCACCAGGATATAGCTGAATCCCATGGCCAGCATGCCCATGAAGCCGTAACCCGCCACCGCCGCATGGGCGGCTGCGACGAATCGCCGGTCCGGCAGGATGCCCGCCGTGAAATCGACGACCAGCAGCAACCCCAGGGCCGCCAGCACGACCAATGACAGAACCGCCAGCCACGCATGCCCCACGACCAGCGGCATGTCCTTGACGCGCCCGAGATTGTCGATGATGAGGAAGGCGAAGATGGCCAGTCCGGCGATAACCAGCGTCGCGCCAGCATGCATCGCCCACATTACCACATGCCCGATCCCGAACCCGAACAAGGCGACCCCTGGCAGGAACAGCCAGAACGAAGCCGCGCACAGGGCCGTCGAACGCACCGGCCGCTTGGTCGCGACGGGAAGCAACTGATAGGCCGCGCCCATGCCAACCATCGCCAGTACGCCGAGCGTAACGAGGTGGAGCGAAGCAAGCACGAAGCCGGGACCGCCCATAAAGCCGGGAAGAACGTCACCGCCAGCCGCAAGGGCGGCCCAAGCAGCGACGTGGAACAGAACGGCCGCCCCGAAAAAGCGAAAGGGTATCGAAGGCGGCAGCAACCGGCTGCGCGCCCCGAACATGAACTCGCCGAACATCATTTTTCGGCCCGGGTCAGCCGCAGGCGAACCTCGCCGGGATCGCCCTGGATCTGTTCCAGCTGCCAGCCGATTTCGGCCAGTTCCGGCAGGAGAAACCTCGGTTCCCGTTCATGGTGAACGATAACCGTGGCGCTGTGCGGCAGGCCGCGGATCAGTCGTAAAATAGCCAGCATGGGCAAGGGCGGTTCAAGGCCGCGGACGTCGATGTGAATCTCGTCGCCTTCGCGCCATTTCGGTGTGCCATCATCACCATCGCCGCCCTCGTCTTCCGCCCCCGCACCCAGCCCGTCACGGCAGAGCGAAATCCGCCAGTGCCGCGGTTCGACCTCCTCGCCGAAGGAGGAGTATCCCTGGCCAGCAAGCACGCGCCGCAGCGGCTTGGGGTTGAATGGCGCATCGATCACCAGGAACCCGCCATGCCCTATATCGTTGGCCTTAGCCAGCACCGCAAGCAGGGGATCCTCGCCGGCGGCGAGCATCGGCCTGACATCGATATGGACGCCCGTCTCGGCCTGCTTCAGCCAGGCCGGCCCCCGACCGTGCGACTTTTGCGCCTGCGAACCAGCCAAATCACAACCCTTCGCCCAAGGTTTTTCCCGGGGTAGACAATGCGGTGACGGCATATTCGCCCGCATTGATTTTCGTTAAGTCACTCGTCAGTGGATTCCTCACAGAAGCGGCGGAGCGCTGAGACATCGGTAATGTAAATCGATCGTCCCCGGCTCTCCACGCCCACCGAGCGCAGCCGCGCGATCGCGCGCGACAAACTCTCCGGGGCAATCCCGATCCGACTGGCCAGAACCGTCTTGGTCATCGGCAATCGGATGCCGACGGGCCCCTCCCCGGCCCCCGCCAAACTGAGCAGGAAGGTGGCAAGGCGTTGGATCGGCGAGCGGCTCTTGAGCTCGGCTATTTCCATCAGGAGGTGATGCTGCCACCGCGACAGCGCCGCCAGCATTTTGAAGGCGAGTTCCCGGTTCTCCGACAAGCGCCGCAGGAAAGGGGCGACGGGTACCTGTAGGAGACGGCTGCCGGCCGCAACCTCGGCATTCAGTGGAAATTTTCCGGACGAGAACATTGCTGCCTCGGCGAAGGTGCGGCCTTTCTCGAAAACCTCGATGATGCTCTGGTCACCCTTGTCGGTCAAAGCGAACAGATTGACCCGACCCTCGAGCACCAGAAAGAAGCGATCCGCGCGGTCGCCCTGATTGAACAGAAGGCTGGTTTCCGCGTACGGCGTCACGACCGCCCCCTCGAGCAGCCCGATCACCCCATCCCGTTCGATGCCGGCAAACAGCGGCGCCTTGCACAACAAGTCGAGATCAGCATCGGAAAGATGCAGCATGGAGCTACTCCAATCCTTCCTCGATGCTGAAGCGGCGCAGCCTGGCCACGTCGATAACATGGACCACGTTGTCCGCCTGGCTCCGCACGCCGATCGTGGAAAGTCTGGCCAGAGCGCGGGAGAGGCTCTCCGGTTTCATACCCAGAATGCCTGCGACCACCCTCTTGTCATAAGGGAAACGGACGGTCGCCGGTCCGGAATCGATGTCCGTTAGGGTTAGAAGAAAGCCGCCTAGCCGTTGCGCCGTCGTTTTCAGCTTCAACTCGGCAATCTGCCGCACCATGAGACGCAGGCGAAACGACATGCTACCCAGCATCAGCAGAATCAGGTCAAATCGCCTCTCGAGCTTGCGCAGGAAGCCAGCCGAAGGAACGGCCACCAGAACGGCGCGCCCCATGACCCTCGCCGTAACGAGGGCGCCACGATCGCCGAACATCGCCGATTCACCCAAAATCGCCGGCTTCTCCAGGATCTCGACAACGCTGCGCCGTCCGTCCGCTTGGTCGATCGAGGCTTCGACATGGCCCTCGATCACCACGAAGAACCGATCGAGCAGATCTCCTTGGCAGAACAGAAGATGACCGTCCGGGAAGGTCTCCACCCGAGCACCCGACAACAGGTCAACAAGGTCGGAATCGTACAAACCCGAGAATAGCGGTGCGGTGCGCATCACGGACAGAACGTCATCGGGCAACTGGTGCCCGTCGTCGCCCGGCAGACCCTGTTCAGTGTGATTCATGCCCAACAATACCCGAGGCGTTCCATCAGGCACGCCGATTGCCGATCAGAATAAGCCAAATACGGCGGCGGACAACCTCCGAAGCAGTCGGCGGCGCGCCGATAGGCGCTGCACGGCATTCAGCAGGAGTTTAATGCCGGCCGAGATCTGAGCACCGCGCCACCACGGCAACCCCACCCGCCTTCGCCCTCCCAACCTCCCATTTATCGCGATTGACACTGCTGGCAGCGGGAATAGGTTTCTGCCCACTAGGTATCACCAATCGCTCTGGGATATGCAGTCGGAGGCAACGTTGTTCGTAGGCGGGAACGATGGCTGCCGCGGAAGCAGGGGGCGGATCGAGATCGGCCGCGATTTTTTCGGATATTGGACGGTCGATCTCTACTGTCGGGGCGCCACCCGACCGCGGCGAAGCCTATCGGCGGACACCGAACGCGCGGCGTGGACCGCCGTAATGATGCTCGCCGGCACGCTGTCGGGAAAAGACCGGACTCGGCCCGTGATCGAAGCCGTTCCGGACATCTCCATTCCAATCTGGGCAGCAGCCCCGCTGTTGCCCTGGCGTGATTTCTAGCAACATCATGGGCGCCCCTGAACGACGCATCGGCGCCGTATGGTTCAGAGCACGCATTGTCTCGCTCCTGACGTTGGCGACGGCCGTTGCCGTTCCCGCCCAGAACCTCCCGGACATTCAGGCCGGCCTGCCCCAGGGGCTTGGCATCGTGACCATCAAGGCGAGTTGGCTCGCCGTCGGTCTGGTTTTCTTGGTGTCGGGGTTGCTCGCAGACGTCTTTCGCTGTCGTATCCGCCTTCGCCGGCTAACGACGCAATTGGAGAAAACACGACAATTGCTGGCGCGCGAGGAGGCCCGCAAGCAACGGATCGAAGCGAGAATGAAACGCCAGTCGCGTCTGCTTGGCCAACGAGTCCGGGAAACCGATTGTCTATACGCATTATCGAAGGTTTTCACGAACCGTGATCTGTCTTGGGAAGAAGCATGCCGGCGCACAATGGATCTGCTGCCCAGGTTTTTTCTCGATCGAAGCCGGGTATCCGCGCGCCTCGTTTGTCATGGACGAGAGTTTCGCACCCCGGCTTTTCGCGCTCACGACGTTGTCGTGGCTCGTCCGATTCTGGTCCAAGGCGGCAGAATCGGCGAAATTGAATTCCATTACAGCGATCGTCGCGATCCCGAATATCGGCTGCTTTTCTTAGGACGCGAACGAACGCTGTTGGACGATATCGCGGAACGCCTTGTCAATTATTTCGAGCGCCAAACGTCGGACCGCCGCGCCGACGCGGCGCGCATCGAGGCGGAGAGGGCGAGCCAAGCGAAATCAAGGTTCTTTGCCGCCGCGAGCCATGACCTGCGCCAGCCATTGCAGGCCATGCATCTATTCCTCCATACGCTTTCCCAGCGCCACGACTCGGAGGATGACCGCAGGATATTGAGCCTGCTTTCGCAGGCTCTCGATCACACCGACGAACTCCTTCGGCCGCTTCTCGAGGTCGCAAAACTGGACGCCGGGACCATCAGGCCGGAGCGCGTGGCGGTCCCAGCCTCCCATGTCTTTTCGGAACTGGGGAAACGCTACCTTCACAGGGCCCTGGAGAAGCGGCTGAGGCTGACGATCGTACCCTCGTGGGCCGTGTTGTGGACGGATCCAATCCTTCTGCAAAGAATACTGGACTGCCTGATGTGCAACGCGATCACCCATACGGAGGAAGGAAGGATTCTCGTCGGCCTTCGCCGACGAAAGGGACGGGCACGTATCGAGGTTTGGGACACTGGGCCCGGCATCTCGGAGATCCATGCCAATGCCGTATTCCAGGAATTCTACCAAATCGGGAACGAGGAACGAGATCGGCGCCACGGCCTGGGACTCGGACTGGCGATCGCCGAACGGACCGCCCGCCTTCTCGATCATCCCATCGGACTGAAGTCGATCCCGGGCAAGGGCTCAGCCTTCCATGTCGACGTTCAGATGGCCAGCCATTCACTGCTACCTGGCTGGCAGGCCGAGGAAACGCGCAGTCGCCGTTTCGCCTGACCGCTCTGGCCTTTTCATGCCGGCGTGGGTACAACTACGCTTTCGCCGGGAGGATGATTGAGATGCCGTCATTCGACGTCGTTTCGAAGACTGACATGGCTGAAGTCGATAACGCCCTCAATGGGATGACCCGTGAGATAGGGCAGCGATTTGACTTCAAAGGGAGCAAGTGCGGTATCGAGCGCAAGGACAGCGAACTGACGATACTGGCTGACGACGACCTCAAGCTACGGCAAATGCACGAATTGCTCAGGGTCTACCTGACCCGCCGCAATGTCGACCCTGGGGCACTGGAGTTCAAAACACCCGAGAAGGCGAGCGGCAACATGCTGCGCCAAGCCGTGGTGGTTCGCCAAGGGATCGACAAGGATCTGGCGAAAACGGTCGTCAAACACATCAAGGACAGTAAGCTCAAAGTTCAGGCGGCGATTCAGGGCGACGAACTGAGGATTTCCGGAAAAAAGCGCGACGACCTTCAGGAGGCGATCGCCGTAATACGTGCAATCGAGATTGAACAACCGCTACAGTTCGTAAACTTCCGCGATTAGCAACTCAGCTTTGCCCACCGGCCGCGGTGTCGGCCATACGGGCACCGCGGTGTCCCATCGGTCGAACCTCGCCCGTCGTCGTGTCCCTTGCGGTCTGTCGCTCCATCTCGGCGTCCAATTCGGCGCCGATAAGAACAACGTAGGCCGACACGTAGAGCCAGGCCAGAAGCACGATGACGGCGCCCATCGAGCCATAGGTCTCGTTGTAGCTTCCGAAGTTGGCCACATACAGCGAGAACAGGATGGAGGCGATCAACCAAAGCAGGGTGGCCGTCACCGCACCCCAACTAACCCAACGCCATTTCGCCGTCTCGCGGGACGGCGCGTAACGATACACCAAGCCAAGCCCGACGATGACCAGCAGACCAAGGATTGGCCACCGCACCAGGCTAATGATCAGGCGGCCTAGTCCTCCCAAATCGAGCAGCCCCACGACGGCGGGCAGGACCGCGACGAAAATCAGTGCCGTAACGGCGAAAAGAACGCCCCCCAGCGTGAGGGCCAGGGAAACCGCCGTGAGCTTGAAGAAACCCCGCTTCTCCTCCTCCTCGAAAACTATATTGGCGGCGGCAATGATGGCGTTTGTCCCGCGCGTCGCACTCCAGAGCGCAAGCAGGACCGAAAAGGCGAGAGAGAGACTAAGCGCGGTTCCTGACGTAGTCGCCAGCGCGTTGAGCTGATCGCCGATCAGGCGATGAACGTCGGCCGGCACGACGCCCTCCAACAGGCCGAGTTGCCGCTCGACCTCCGCCGGATCGGCCACGAGACCGTAGAGCGACACGATGGCGGCTAGAGCTGGAAAGAGGGCAAAGATGGCGTGGAACGCCACCCCCGCCGCGACGATCGAAAGATTGTCGCGGCCGGTTTCCCGCTTGACCCGCCAAAAAATATCCCACCAGCCGCGTAACGGGATTTCCGTAGGGCGCTCCGCGCTACGGCCGCGGGGATGTTGCTTGCCCACTCCCGAGCGTTCCGTTGAGTCAGTGTTGAAATCGGGTAGATGACGTATCCTGTGTCAAATTTTCGCGCTCGGCCTCGTCCCGTGCCGCATCCCGGACCCTCTCCAAGGCACTCGCACCTTCCTCCCGCGCTACATCGGCCGCGCGCGAGGCGACCCGCTTGGCCTTCTCGAAAGTCTCCCGACCGGTTTCGGCCGCGCTGCGCAAGAGATCGTCCCGCGCACCGCCCATGAACCGGCCTTCTGCCTGGCTGCGCGGGAAAGCCGCGCCGATGGCCGCCCCGACCAACACCGCCATCGAGCCGATCATCAAGGGGTGATCCTGGAACATCTGCCACGAGCGATCGGCCAGATCGCTGGCCTGATAACGGACCTTCTGCCCCATTTCGGAAACCCTCTGCCCCACCTCGGTCATCTGTTCCCGCGCCTGCGTGGTGGCCTTCTCGGCCCGCTGACGAACCTCGCCAGCCATTTCGCTGGCCCGTCGACTGGCATGCTGCATCCGGCCTCGGCGTTCCCGCATTCCACCCGCAGCCTCATAACCGCTGCCACCATAGCCGGCGGCTGTCGAATAACCAGTGGCGCCGCCATACCCCCCGTACGGTTCACTGCCATAGCCGAGGCGTTCCGATTCCTCCTCTTCACCGCCCGACCACCCCTCGCGAACGCTGGAAACCATGAGCCAACCCAGCCCGAGGCCCAATAAGGCGAGGGGAACGGGATTGTGAAGGACTGCCTCGGTCATCCTCGACTGGCCATTACCGCGCTCTCGTTCCATCTTTGTCCCTTTCCTGCCTGCCAAGCATCATCTCAATTGCTCGCGAGCCCAGTGGGTGTTCTCCCGCAATGTCCCGATCGTGCGGCGTGGTACAAGATTGCCGGCCTTTAGCTTTGCTATACCGCTCCGCAGTATTAGCGCGCCAATCACCGTAATAACCACGCCGACGATCAATGCCGCCAACCACCAGTCGACGAACAGGGCCAGGCCGAGGATTGCGGACGCAACCAGCGCCTGAATACCGATGAAAAGGATGATTCCGCCGATACCCGTCGAGATCAGTCCCGATCCAGCCTGCGACACCTTCTGGCTCAGTTCCGATCTGGCGAGTTCGATCTCTTTGCGGAACAACGACGCCGTCTCGAAGGTCAACTGGCTGACCAGCCCTCCAAACGACTGTGCTTCCCTTACCCGTTCCTGCATCAACCTTCTCCGCCCATGGCTCCCGTATAGGAGCTTCCCGCCACGCCACCATATGGCGCGCCAACAGTCGAACCCGCTGCGGTTTCCGTCCGGCCAGTTCCCGCAGGGGTGGCTGGCACACTCTTCAGAAAGCGCGCCAGGAAAAAGCCGGCGGCTATGGCGCCGCCGATGAATAGGGTTGGTTGTTGGCGGGCGAAGCGCTCGGCCTCCCCCATCAAGTCGTCCCAATCCTTTTCGCGGAGCAAGCGGGATGCCCTTTCCAGCTGGTCGGCAGCCATGTCGGTGTACCGGGCGGTTACCGCCTGCTTCTCGGAGGACAGAGTGCGGGCCGTCTCGTGCAGAGCGTGGGCAACGTTTCCCAACCCCTCTGCGGCTCGCGTCTTCTGCCCCTCGGCCATGTTGCGGATGGCGTCCCTGGCCTCTTCCATGGCCTGATCGCGGCTGGCCCTCAAGACCTCCCTTGTCGGCCGGTAATCATCCTGTCCGGTTTCGCCAGGGCTTGGCGTGGACGCATCAGAACCCACGGTTGACCCGTATTCGGCCATCGCCTGCCTCCACCTTGCTCGTGTCCACCGACCACGCTAACAACCTTCGTTTGAATTGGTTCCCGGTTAACGAAGCGCCGGCTCAGTCGGCGCCCGCACCGGGGCAAAGCCGAAATAGGCCGCTGCGATGGCGGTCAGGGCGTGAAGCCAGATGTCATGGCCGAACAACGGTATGTAGCCGAAGGTCACGTTGAGGATTGGGATCAAGCCCATGACAGCGAGCACACCATAGATCACAGCCAGGGATTTCGAGAACGTTCGCGCGCTGGCAAAACGTCGCCACGCGACGATCCCCCAGACGCCTATGAGCAGGTGGACGATGTTATGCAGGACGTTGATCGGGAACAGCCCGAACAAGAGCCCGTAGCCACTGTCGACCACCAGCGGTGGAGCGCCCATGGGCGCGGCCACAAAGCCGGGAACGAATCCCAATAGGCCGGCCAACAGGAAAAGAAGGCCGACGATCAGCGAAAAGTATCGCGTTCCCATGACTGACTCCCTGAAGATCAATCCTCATGCGACGTGGGATTGGGATGTTCGCACGCAACCCGGGCTACCCGATTTCGGCGGACCGCTACCGCCCTCCGCTTTGCATTTCGAAAATTCGCGTTATCTAATGTAGAGCCTGCGAAAGCCAGGCTCCGGTTGAGAGGGTGAGATGCAACACATCGTCTGTGTTCATTGCGACGCAGTGAACAGGGTGCCGGCGGACAGACCGGTCAAGCTTGGAAAATGCGGGCGTTGCCACTCCCCATTGTTCGAGGGGCGTCCGGTGTCGCTCGATGCCAAGCGATTCCGCCACCATCTGATACGCAGCGACATACCCATCCTGGTGGATTTCTGGGCTCCCTGGTGTGGTCCGTGCCGTACCATGGCCTCCGCCTTCGAGGCTGCGGCGGCAACGCTCGAACCGCAAGCGCGGCTCGTAAAGGTCAACACCGAACAGGAGCAGGATCTCGCCGCCGAATACGGCATCCGCAGCATTCCGACCCTTGCGTTGTTTCGCGCCGGCCACGAGATCGCCCGCACGGCCGGCGCCATGGATCACCGAAGCATCGTGGCATGGACCAACGAACGACTTCGCTGAGTGTCAGCCAAAGGCGGCACAAGCGATGCGCGGTCCCGCGTTGCCCGCAGGGTCGGTGACATAATCGTCCGCGTTCTCATGCACGACGATCGCCGCGCCATCTCCGTCCAGGAGAGCCTTATCGCCGCGCAGGCCTACGCCCTGGACGAAGAAATCTCCAGCGAAGCGACCGCCATCGGGCACGACGATATTGGGGAGATCACCGGCATGTCCGCGGCCCGCCAACACACCGTGCTTCGTTCCACCAGGGTTGAAATGCCCACCGGCCGAGTCGAAAGGAGGTTCGCACTTTCCTATCTGGTGAACGTGGATGGCATGACGGCCCTCCGGCAGCCCGTCGACCACCACTTTGATCAACACCCCGTCGGGCGCGGCGATCAGGGTAGCCGTACCGATCTCTTTGCCGTTCCGGTCAAGGAAACGCCCAATTTGTTCCTCTTGGGAGCGCGCCGCTTGCTCCTGCGCGGCCGACGGCTGCTGCTGCGCCACGCCCTCTGATGCCTTGGCGGAGCCAATCAGCCAATCACCTGCCGAACCCGCCTTTTTCTCGGAATGTTGTTCGAGATAGGCGATCACGTTTTCGCGATCCTTCTGATCCTTCAGGCCAACGAAAAACATCTTGTTGCCGGGGATAAAGCCCTTCGGATCGGCAAGGTATTTGTCGAGAGTCTCAGCCGTCCACTCGATATCGGCGTTCTTCATCGCGTCGGAATACTTGAAGCCTTCCGCCGTGCCCGCCTTTCGCCCGATGACCCCGGCGAGGCTAGGACCGACCCGGTGCTTGCCCTCATCCACCGTGTGGCAGGCCTTGCACTTGAGAAACACCTTCTCGCCCGCCTTAGGATCGCCTTGGGCCTGTCCCACCGCCGGGATCAAGACGGCGGTAACCAACGCTGCCAACGCGCAAAAGCGAACTATCATCCTCCCCTCCCAGGCTTGCAGAGATCACGCCGCTTCAACAGCCTGGGGGGAAAGGGGTTCCAAAGTGGTGGCTCTGAAAAAAAGGGCCGCCTAACAAGGCGGCCCTTCGACAACTAAAGGCAGGACGGTCAGTGCGTAATTACCCCGGCCGGTTCGCCATCAGCCTTGGCCGCACGGGCAACGGGTTCCTCGGGCTCCACCCACTCGATCGGCACCAGCGGACCTGCCAGCGCCTTCTCCAGGACCTCGTCCACCATCGCCACCGGAATAATCCGCAGTCCCCGCTTCACGTTGTCGGGAATGTCTGCCAGATCCTTCTCGTTGTCCTTGGGAATGAGCACGGTCTTCAGCCCCCCGCGCAATGCGGCGAGAAGCTTTTCCTTGAGGCCGCCGATGGGCAGCACCCGCCCCCGCAGCGTGATCTCGCCGGTCATAGCCACCTCCTTGCGCACCGGAATTCCGGTGAGGGCGGATACGATGGCCGTGCACATCGCGACTCCGGCTGACGGCCCGTCCTTAGGGGTCGCGCCTTCCGGGACGTGGACGTGGATGTCCTTCTTCTCAAAAACCGTGGGTTTGATACCGAAGCTGATGGCACGAGAGCGAACGTAAGATCGAGCCGCCTGCACCGACTCCTGCATGACGTCGCCGAGCTTGCCCGTGTGGGTCACGCTGCCCTTGCCCGGCATCACCACCGCCTCGATCGACAGCAACTCGCCGCCGACCTCGGTCCAGGCCAAACCGGTTACCACGCCAACCAAGTCCTCGAGTTCCGCCTCGCCATAGCGGAAGCGCCGGATGCCGGCATACTTCTCCAAATTCCGTCGGGTTACCCCGACCTTCTCGTGAGTTTTCATCACGATCTCTTTGGCGGCCTTGCGGATCAGATTAGCGATCTCGCGCTCCAGACTGCGGACGCCAGCCTCCCGCGTGTAGTAGCGGATGAGGTCGCGTAGCGCGTCGTCGGAGATCTGCCACTCCCCCTTCTTGATCCCGTGTGCCTTGACTTGCTTGTCGATCAGATGGCGTTTGGCGATCTCGACCTTCTCGTCCTCCGTGTAGCCCGACAGCCGGATGATCTCCATGCGGTCGAGCAAAGGCTGGGGCATACGCAAGGTGTTCGCCGTCGTCACGAACATGACGTCAGAGAGGTCGTAATCAACCTCCAGGTAATGATCGTTGAAGGTCGAATTCTGTTCCGGGTCGAGCACCTCGAGCAGCGCCGAGGCCGGATCGCCTCGCCAGTCGGCACCCAACTTGTCGACCTCATCGAGCAGGAACAGCGGATTTGACGACTTCGCCTTTTTCATCCCTTGGATGATCTTGCCGGGCATGGATCCGATATAGGTCCGCCGGTGCCCACGGACCTCGGCTTCGTCCCGCACGCCGCCCAGGGAAATCCGCACGAAATTGCGGCCCGTCGCCGTGGCCATGGACTTGCCCAGCGAAGTCTTCCCAACGCCAGGCGGCCCCACCAAGCAAAGAATCGGCCCCTTGACCTTGATCGTACGCTGCTGCACGGCAAGATATTCGAGGATACGCTCCTTCACCTTCTCCAGGCCGTAATGGTCCTCGTTGAGGATCTTTTCGGCCAGTCTGATGTCCTTTTTGACCTTGGTGCGCTTCTTCCACGGGATGCTCAGCAGCCAATCCAGGTAATTGCGGACCACCGTGGCTTCCGCCGACATCGGGCTCATGCTCCGCAGCTTCTTGAGCTCGGCCAGTGCCTTTTCGCGGGCCTCCTTGCTCAGCTGCGTCTTGGTTATGCGTTCCTCGATCTCGCTGGCCTCGTCGCGGCCGTCCTCGCCCTCACCGAGTTCCTTCTGGATCGCCTTCAACTGCTCGTTGAGATAGTATTCCCGCTGGGTCTTCTCCATCTGCCGCTTGACACGGTTGCGGATCTTCTTCTCGACCTGCAGAACGCCGATCTCTGATTCCATGTAGGAATAAACCCGCTCGAGCCGCTCGCTCACGGTCTCGAATTCGAGGAGTTCCTGCTTTTCGGCGATCTTAAGGGCGAGATGCGAAGCCACCGTATCGGCGAGTTTGCCGGGATCGTCGATCTGATTGATCGACACCAGCACCTCGGGCGGAATCTTCTTGTTGAGTTTGATGTACTGCTCGAATTGCGAAACCACCGACCGCGAGAGGGCTTCGACCTCCTGAGACTCCCCCGGGCGCTCCTCGATGGCCTCGGCGTAAGCTTGGAAGAAAGCTTGGTTGTCGGTGAATCCCCGGATGCGCGCACGATTGCCGCCCTCGACCAGAACCTTGACCGTTCCGTCCGGCAATTTCAGCAATTGGAGCACGGTGCTGACGGTACCGACCGTATAGATGTCCTCGGTACCGGGATCGTCCTGCGCGGCGTTCTTCTGCGCGACCAACAGAATCTGCTTGTCTTCGCGCATGACGTCCTCAAGGGCGCGAACCGACTTTTCACGCCCCACGAACAGGGGAACGATCATGTGCGGGAAGACAACGATGTCGCGCAACGGCAGGACGGGGTAGACCTCCCCATGAGCAAATTCGACCATGCTACCTCTTTCAGAGCGAAACCGAGCCGGATGGAACCGGTGGTCTGATATCTTCCAGCACTATTTGGCCTACCCCTCTTCCCCCTTCAAGGGTAACACCCGTTACGCGCTGGTGCCGACATCCTCGCGGCGGTCGGAATAAATGTAGAGCGGCTTGGCACGCTGCTCGGCCACCTCTTTGTTGATGACCACCTCTTCGACCCCGTCGAGCCCCGGCAGCTCGAACATCGTATCCAGCAGGATGCTCTCCATGATGGATCGCAGGCCACGGGCCCCGGTCTTGCGCGCAATCGCCTTCTTGGCGATGCCCCGCAGCGCATCGTCGGCAAAGGTCAGCCGTACGTCCTCCATCTCGAACAACCGCTGATATTGCTTGACCAGGGCGTTCTTGGGCTTGGACAAGATGTCCACGAGGGCGTCCTCATCGAGGTCGGTCAGCGTGGCGAGAACCGGCAGGCGCCCGACGAACTCGGGAATGAGGCCGAATTTGAGCAGGTCTTCGGGCTCGATGTCGCGCAAGATATCGCCAGTCGACCTCTCGTCCGGGCCGCGGACATCGGCTCCAAAGCCGATGCGGGTACCCCGGCCCCTTTGCGCAATGATCTTCTCCAGGCCCGAGAAGGCGCCACCGCAGATAAAGAGGATGTTGGTGGTGTCGACCTGCAGAAACTCCTGCTGCGGGTGCTTGCGCCCCCCCTGCGGAGGCACCGAAGCGATGGTGCCCTCCATGATCTTGAGCAACGCCTGCTGCACCCCTTCCCCGGACACGTCACGGGTAATCGAGGGATTGTCGGATTTGCGCGAAATCTTGTCGACCTCGTCGATATAAACAATCCCGCGCTGGGCGCGTTCGACGTTGTAATCGGCGGCCTGCAAGAGCTTCAAGATGATATTCTCGACATCCTCCCCGACATACCCGGCTTCGGTGAGCGTGGTGGCATCGGCCATCGTGAAGGGTACGTCGAGAATGCGCGCAAGCGTCTGCGCCAACAACGTCTTGCCGCAGCCAGTCGGGCCTATCAGAAGGATGTTCGATTTGGCGAGCTCGACCTCATTGTTCTTGGTCGTATGGCTCAGCCTCTTGTAATGGTTGTGCACAGCAACCGAAAGGACGCGTTTCGCGTGCTCTTGGCCGATTACGTAATCGTCGAGGACGTTGCAAATGTCACGCGGCGAAGGCACGCCATCGCGCGAACGGACGAGGTGAGTCTTGTGCTCCTCGCGGATGATGTCCATGCACAGCTCGACGCATTCATCGCAGATGAAAACGGTCGGCCCGGCGATCAGCTTGCGAACCTCGTGCTGACTCTTTCCGCAGAACGAGCAGTAAAGAGTGTTCTTCGAATCGCCGCTTGTGGACTTTGTCATCGGGTCTCCATTGAAAAAGCGGCCTACATGGGAATGTAGTTGGGAATCATGTTAGCCGCATCGGCTGGCGGCGCACAATGCCAAAAAGGCCGCGTTTCCCCGCCTTCGGTCAGGCATACCTTTTGCGTCGCGGAAGGCGGCGTGCCGCAGGCCGACCTCAGGTCGACAGCGTCTCCGGCGAGCGATCCGGGCGGCTCACCACCACTTCGTCAATCAGCCCGAACTCCTTTGCCTCGGTGGCGGTCAGAAACTTGTCCCGCTCCACCGCCTTCTCGATCACGTCCAGCGACTGGCCGGTGTGTTGGACGTAGATGTTGTTCAGGCGGGCGCGAAGGGCAAGGATTTCCCGCGCCTGAATCTCGATGTCCGTGGCCTGCCCCTGCACGCCTCCCGAGGGTTGGTGGATCATGATGCGGGCATTCGGCAAGGCATAGCGCTTGTGCTTCGCGCCCGCGGTCAGGAGCAGCGAACCCATGGATGCGGCCTGACCGATGCACACGGTCGACACCGGTGGGCGAATGTATTGCATCGTGTCGTAGATCGCCATGCCCGAGGTGACCACGCCGCCTGGCGAGTTGATGTAGAAGGCAATGTCCTTGCTGGGGTTCTCCGATTCCAGGAACAAGAGCTGGGCGCAAATCAGACTTGCCACGCCATCGTGAACCGGGCCGGTGAGAAAAATGATGCGTTCTTTGAGAAGCCGCGAATAGATGTCGTACGCGCGCTCCCCTCTGTTCGTCTGTTCGACGACCATGGGGACCAACGTGTTCATGTAGAACTCGGCAGGGTCTTTCATCGGTGTCCTTCTCGTTCGCGTACCGGGCAGCCGCCTATAATTGGTTGTCGCCGATGCGGAAATCCAGGGTTCACGCTTCGGCCACAGCCTTGTCGCCATCCGGTTCCTTCATCAGTTCCTCGATACTAACGGGCCTGTCGGCGACCTTCGCCAGTTCGATGATATAGTCGATCACCTTCTCCTCGAAGATCGGAGCGCGCAGCGAGTTCATCGCCTCCTGATTCTCCTGGAAATAGCGGAAAACCATGTGCTCCTGCCCCGGGAAACGACCTGCCTCGGCGACGATCGCCCGATTGAGATCCTCCTGGGTCACGGTGATTTCGGCCTTCTGGCCGACCTCGGAGAGCAGTAGGCCAAGTCGGACGCGGCGCTCGGCGATCTTGCGATACTCGGCCTTGAGGTCGTCGTCGGACTTGCCCTGATCTTCCGGATCGAGCTTGCCGGCTTCCTTGCTCTCCTCGATTTGCTTCCAGATGGCGTCGAACTCCATATCCGCCATGACCTGCGGCACCTCGAAATCGTGCCGCTCGGCGAGAGCGTCCAACAAACGGCGCTTCAAATGGTTGCGGGACAGGGATGCGTACTGGCGCTCGATCTGGTCACGCACCGCCTTGCGCAGGGCATCGAGATCGTCCATGCCCAAACTCTTGGCGAGCTCGTCGTCAATGGCGGCCGGCACCGCGACACGGATTTCCTTCACTGTGACGTCGAACTCCGCCTCCTTGCCGGCCAAGGGGGCATGTCCATAGTCGCTCGGGAACGACACCTTGACCGTCACTTGGTCACCGGCGCCGGCCCCCACGAGCTGCTGCTCAAAGCCTGGAATAAAGGTTCCGGAGCCGAGTTTCAGCGAATAATCCTCGCCCTTGCCACCCTCGAAGGCGACGCCATCGACCTTACCCAGGAAATCGATCACAGCGATGTCGCCTTCCTGCGCCTTACGGCCCTCAGGCGCCGGCTCGCTGCCCTCGCGACCCGCGGCCAAACGATCGAGCGTCTTGTCGATCTCCTCTTCAGGAACCTCCGCGACGGGGCGTTCGAGTTCGATCGTGGAAAAGTCGGCCGGGGTGATCTCCGGCAAGGTTTCCAGCGCGACCGTGAATTCGAGATCCTTTCCCTCCGCATAGGAGGTGATTTCGATCTTGGGCTGCATGGCCGGGCGAAGATTGTGGTCGGTCATCGCCTGCCTGGTGGCGTCGTTGACCGTGGCTTCCAGCACCTCCCCCATTACCGAGGGGCCGTAGCGCTTGCGGAGCAGGGTCATCGGCACCTTGCCCGGACGGAAGCCCGGCATACGGATGGTGCGCCCGAGGTCTTCAAGCCGGTTGGCGACCTTGTCCTCGATCGATCCTGCCGGAACGATCACCTTGAATTCGCGCTTCAGGCCATCGGTAGCGGTTTGTGTGACTTGCATGGAAATCTCTGTCAGTCTCAACGTCGTAGTCGGTTCGCGGCCGGAGGGCTGGTGCGGGCGAAGGGATTTGAACCCCCATGGCTTGCGCCGCTGGAACCTAAATCCAGTGTGTCTACCAGTTCCACCACGCCCGCAGGCCATGACGGCGGCGGGGCCGCCGGGGCGAAGTTCTATAACACAGTCGCCCGCGCCGAAATAGGACAAAAGCCGATCGTTTTCCAGCCCTTTATGCGCGAGCGCAGCCTATAACTGACGGGCCATCTCGCGCAGGACGAACTTCTGCACCTTGCCCGTCGAGGTCTTCGGCAGTGCCGCGAACACCACCGTACGCGGACACTTGAAATGGGCCAAACGCTCGCGGCAGAACGCGATGATATCGGCCTCGCCGACCAGTGCGCCCGGTTTCAGGGTAACGAAGGCGCACGGTGTTTCGCCCCATTTGTCATCCGGTTGGGCCACCACCGCGGCCTCCAGCACCGCCGGGTGTTGGTACAGCACCCCCTCCACCTCGATGGTCGAGATGTTCTCGCCACCCGAGATGATGATGTCCTTCGACCGATCCTTAAGCTCGAGGTAGCCATAAGGATGCATCACGCCGAGGTCCCCGGTGTGGAACCAGCCGCCGGCGAAAGCTTCCTCGGTGGCTTTGGGATTTTTCAGATACCCCTTCATCGTGATGTTGCCTCTGAAGAATACCTCGCCCATTGTGCGGCCGTCGGCCGGCACCGGAACAAGGGTCTTGGGGTCGGCCACCATTACGCCTTCCTGCACCGCATAGCGCACACCCTGACGGGACTTCATCACCGCCCTTTCGTCAGGCGACAGCCGGTCCCACTCCTCGTGCCAAGCGCACACCGTCGCCGGCCCATAAACCTCGGTCAATCCATACACGTGAGTAACCCGAAAATCCCTGCCGTTCGATTCCAGCCAGCACGCTGGCAGGGGGCGGTGCAGCCGCTGTCATGATTTCGACGGGCCCCGGCAGTGGGCGGCGTTCCGCCTCGGTGGCATTGATGATGAGACCGAGCACGATGGGGGCTCCGCACAGGTGCGTCACCCCTTGGTCCGCTATGGCGTCGAAAACGGCTTTGGCCTCGACCCGTCTCAGGCAGACGTGCGTGCCGGCCATCGCGGTGATCGTCCAAGGAAAGCACCAACCGTTGCAGTGGAACATGGGCAACGTCCACAGGTAGACCGGATGGTGCGGCATCGCCCAGGTAACGATGTTGCCCAGCGCGTTGAGGTAAGCACCCCGATGATGATAGACGACGCCCTTAGGATTGCCCGTGGTGCCTGAGGTATAGTTGAGGGCGATGGCCTGCCACTCGTCCGCCGGCCCGTTCCACGCAAATTCCGGATCGCCCGTATCAAGAAGAGTTTCGTACGTCGACTCGCCAAGAAGCTCGCCGCCCCGCCCCAGCGGATCGTCGATGTCGATGACCAGGGGTTTGACGTCGAGCATGGCTAGGGCCTTGCCGATCACTCCCGAGAACTCGCGGTCCGTTATCAACACCTTGGCCTCGCCGTGCTGGAGGATGAAAGCGATGGCTTCAGCGTCCAGCCGAATGTTCAGCGCGTTGAGCACCGCGCCGGCCATGGGCACACCGAAATGGGCCTCGAGATGCGCCGGTACGTTGGGCGCCATCACCGCCACCGTGTCGCCAAGCCCGATGCCACGCCGGGTCAGCGCCGATGCAAGCCGGCGGCAGCGCGCGTATGTCTCCTTCCAGGTATAGCGCTGGCCGCCATGCACGACGGCAACACGGTCGGGAAAGGACGAGGCGCTACGCTCCAAAAACGTCAAGGGGGAAAGGGGAACGTAGTTTGCTGGGTTCTTGCCGAGTGCCGGACCATCAAAGTCGGTAGCCATTCGCGCTCTCCCCGGTGTCGACGTTTTTCAGGGAGCATGCGACGGAGGGCCGAACTTTGCAACGGGCGCCGAGAACGCCGCGCAACGGCCTCAGAAGCCTCGAACGAGCACGATCAGCGCGAGGAGGAGAACGGCCAGGGCCTGGGTCGCCACACGGAGGTTCATCAGGCGGTTGGCGTGGCGCTGATTTGCCGCCCCACCGCGTGCGAACGTGACCACGCCTGTCATCAAGACCGCGAGGACCGCGGCCAGCGACAACACGAGCAGGACGGAAAGACCCGTTACCATCACCATCATATGGAGACGATCGCACGCGAAGAACAAGGGTCTTCAATAAAATGAAGACGCGCCTATGCAGACGATACGCCATTGCGCCTTGCCGCCACAGTCCGCATGATCAGCGCGGTTTTCCGCATCAGGGGTCCCATGGAGTTTCTTCAAGCCACCCTCCTCGGCGTTGTCGAGGGGCTGACCGAATTTCTGCCGGTGTCTTCCACCGGCCACCTCATCCTCCTTATCGATCTCATTGGCTTCCGAGGCCCCCCGGGCAAGGTCTTCGAAATCGTCATACAACTCGGGGCAATCCTGGCCGTCTGCTGGGTGTATCGCCAAAGGCTGGTCACCGCTGTGTTCGGCGTCGGACACGATCCCGTCGCGCGCGCCTTCGTGCGCAACATTCTCATCGCTTTTGCGCCCGCCGTCGTGATCGGCGTAGCGGCACATCGCTTCATCAAGGAGGTCTTGTTCTCGCCGTGGGTGGTTTCGGCCACACTGATCCTCGGCGGCGTGGCGATCCTCGCGATCGAGCGGTTGGTACGCAATCGCAAGGCGTCTTATCTCACAAGCGAAAACTTCCCTCTGCCGCTGGCCTTCAAGATCGGTCTCTGCCAGACCGTCTCGATGATTCCCGGAGTTTCGCGCTCGGGAGCCACGATCATGGGCGCCCTGTTGTTAGGCGTTGATCGGCGCGCCGCTACCGAGTTCTCCTTTTTCCTGGCCATACCGACCATGACCGGGGCTACCGCTTACGATCTCTACAAGAACTGGAATTCCCTCGATCCGGGCAACATCGGATTGGTGTTGGTCGGTTTCGTGGCGGCTTTTTTTGCGGCCATGCTTGTCATCCGAACGGCAATCGCGTTCATCAGCCGGCACGGCTTCATGCCGTTCGCATGGTATCGGATCGCCATCGGGTCGATCATGCTGACGATCCTGATGATCCGCTAACCCACCGCCCGCTGCGACCACCCCGTCGCTGCGCTCCGCCACCCCGCATCCCTCGCGGTACGGGCGGAAACGGTGGGTGACGGCGTATTGGCCGCCGCTCGCACAATCCCCACCATTTGTTGGATGCTGAAGGAAGCGCTTGCGCAACCAGGGCGGAACTGCTGGCGGCTGGCGCGCGCCGATCGCCTGACCGTGCTCGTCGATGCCGAAAACTACTATGGCGTCCTCAAGCGGGCGTTGCTCAATGCGCGGAACTCGATCCTATTCCTGGGATGGGAATTTGATAGCCGCACCAGTCTCGTACGGGAGGCTGGAATTTCACCGCCGAACACCATCGGAGAGGTGCTCGACAACAGCATCCGGCGCAACCCACAGGTTCAGGCTCATATCCTCATCTGGAAATCGAGCATTATCTATTCGCTGCACCGCGAATTGCTGACCGGATGGAAGCTTAAATGGCTGGGTCACCGGCGCCTGCACTTCCACTATGACGACAGTCATCCGCTCGGCGCATCGCACCATCAAAAGATTGTGGTGATCGATGATTCCCTCGCCTTCGTCGGCGGGTTGGATGTGAGCAACGGCCGGTGGGATACGAGGGCTCATGCGCCGACCGACACACGGCGCAGCGACCCGCTGCTCACGTCGTATCCGCCGTTCCATGACGTCATGATGATGGTCAGTGGTCCGATCGCCCGCGATCTCGGTGATATTGCGCGGGAGCGATGGCGGTGCGCGACAGGCCGGCGACTTGCCCGTCCACAGACCGTAACTGACCCTTGGCCGCCAGGTACTCCGGTCGGAATAGAAGACGTCAGCGTGGCGATCGCACGCACGGGCCCTGCCTGGGAAGAGCAGCCCGCGGTCCTCGAGGTCGAGGCGCTCCATCTCGACATGATAGCAGCCGCGCAAAGGTCCATTTACATTGAATGCCAATATTTCGCCTCGCGGCGAATTGCCCAGGCGCTGGCCGCCCGGCTACGACACCCCCCATCGCCGGAGATACTGATTGTCTCGGCCAACGACCCGACCGGGTTGATGGAACGCACCGCCATGGGGGCGGCCCGCGCCCGGCTGTACCACAAACTCGAGAACTTCGATGGTAACCGCCGCATAAGCTTCTATTACCCGGCATCCGGGCCCAACACCGACGTCAAGGTCCACGCCAAGTTGATGATCGTTGACGACGAAGCCTTGCGAATCGGGTCGGCGAACCTCAACAACCGCTCTTTCGGCCTCGACACCGAATGCGATCTGTTGCTTGACGCACGAGGCGACGAACGAGTTCGAACGTTCATTCGCTCAGTGCGCCACGATCTTCTGGCCGAACATCTGGGTGTGGGGGCCGAACGCATTGCTGAATACGAATCCGGGGAAGGACTGTGCGAAGCCGTCGAAAAGCTACGTGGAGGCGAACGAACCCTAGTACCTTTGGGTCCGCATGTGGAAGAGAGCTGGCATAGACTTCTGCCGGCCGGCGACGTGTTCGATCCTGAGCGCTCCGTCGAGAGTATCATCCTTCATGATGACGTTGCCTCCGCCGGTGGCGGCCGGACATTGCGCAGGAAAGTTGTGATCGGCGCGGCAATATTGTCCACCATCGTGATTTTGGCCAGCCTCTGGCGGTGGGCCCCGCTGTCGGGTTTGCTCGACACCGTGGCGCTGGGCGACGCCATCGAAGATCTCCGCGCCAGCCCGATAGCGCCTGTGTTTGTTATTCTGGCCTTTCTTGCCAGTGGCCTGCTAGCCGTTCCGGTGTCGCTCATGATCATCGCTTCGGGGGCCCTGTTCGGTTTCGTCTTGGGATCGGTTTACGCACTCTCCGGCTCGTTGCTGAGCGCATTGTTGATCTACGAGCTAGGGCGAAAGCTTGGGCGCGACCGTGTGCGGCGCATCGCCGGTACGCGCGTGACCAAGGTGAGCCGATCCATGGTACGAAGCGGAATAATGGTCGTCGCAACGCTCCGACTGGTTCCGGTGACCGTGTTCACGGTGGTCAATTTGGTTGCCGGGGCGTCTCGTATCCGACTGTTCGATTACGTCATCGGGACGTTGGTGGGGATGTTCCCCGTCGTGGCCGCGCTGAGCTTTTTCGGCGACCGTCTCGGCGCCGTGCTCAGGAAGCCGGACGTGGTAAACACCATCACACTTGTCGCGGTCGCGGTCATGATCATCTACGCGAGCGACTCTCTCGCGTTGCGGCTGGCCCGCGCGGCGCCCCCGACGAGCGACCCCCGGCAATATCAATGAGCTCCGTAGGACGCGGCAGCATCTCTGTGGTCAGCTATAATGTGCATCGCTGCTTCGGCGCGGACCGAAAATACGATCCGCCCCGTACAGCCAATGTGCTGGCGATGATCGACGCCGACATTGTCGGCCTGCAGGAAGTGGACGTCCGCCTCGATTTTGGCGGAAAGTCCCAACTCGAATACCTGAGCGACCGCTTGGGCCTGGCCATCGCGGCGAGACCCCGCCTCGACCACGCCCGATTCGGTAACGCGCTGCTGACACGGCTGCCGGTATCGACCGTACGCCAACTCGATCTCGGCGGCTGGAGTGAAGAACGGCGCACGGCCATCGAGGCGGAGATACGTCAGGGGGAAACTTCGTTTTCCGTACTCGTAGTCCATTTGGGCCTTGAGCGCGGCGAACGTAGCGTGCAAGTGAGGCGCTTGCTGGACGGCTTAAGCGGAGCCGACCTGCCCATGATCGTCATGGGCGATGTAAACGAGTGGTGGCCGAACGGTGCATTGAGCAGCCTCAATCGGCGCTTCGGCGCCGCCCTTGCACCACGGACCTTTCCATCCCGATTCCCCATCCTTCGCCTGGACCGCATCTGGGTATGGCCGCCGGCGGGACTGCAGCGCTACTCAGTGTTCGCCTCGCCAACCGCGCGTATCGCCTCCGACCACCTACCGGTGCGGGCGGAGGTCGATTGGAGCGTCCCCATCTCCCGAAAGCAAAGCAACAAAAGGATAGTCTGACGAAAAAGGATATAAGGCATCATCCCAAGTAGCGAAAGTCGTGAAACGTATGCCATGGTGATTGACTGTTCGCGGGAAAAGATTACATAGCCCGAGGGTCGCAATTCTCCGTGCCATATTCAGCCGCTTGCCGACACTGGGTGGATATAGCTTTCGCGATAATCTCCAAAAGATGGATTTTCGTTAGGAAGCCCCCTCATGATACCGTTCATCGGCTGAGCCCAATAGCGAGGCGTCCGACGTGGTAGTACTGATAGCCGACGATCATGCGTTGTTCCGTTACGGCATCTCCCTAGCCCTTGAAGGGCTTTATGACGACGTGACGATTCTTCAGGCGAGCAGCGCGGAGGAGACTCAGCGCATTGCCCATGAGGCACCACATCTCGACCTGATCCTGCTCGATCTCATGATGCCTGGATTGAACGGCATCAACGACCTCAAGAAGTTCGTAGAAACCCTGCCGCCAGTGCCAGTCGTGATCGTCTCCGGGTCGCGTCAGCGATCGACCATCCGCGCGGCCATCGAATCGGGGGCCAAAGGCTATATCCTCAAGTCTTCGAACGGCGAAATCCTGAAGCATGTCTTGCCGCTCGTGCTTTCGGGGGAACTCTACGTGCCGGCACAAGCCGTGACTCCCGAAGAGGTGAGTCAGATGGCCGAAGCCGAAGGGTCCCCGCTCGACGAGAACAGCGACTTCAATCCCGACTTCAAGTCCTTGACCCCACGTGAGACTCAGGTCCTGAAGCTTCTCACGCTCGGCTATTCGAACAAGGAGATCGCCCGCTCCTTGGGCATGCTCGAGGGAACGGTCAAGGTGCATGTGAAGTCGATCATGAAGAAGCTCGGCGTGAATAATCGGACGCAGGCGGCGATCGCGGCCAATCGAAGCTTCCGCGGCGCCGCGAGCACCCTAAACTAGCCTGGAATATTGCTTTCCAGAAATGGAAGCGTAGCTGCCGGCTTGCGGTTATCAATCGGCGATGCCGATGACGGGCTTAGCAGGAAACTTGGCTCCTGCCGAAATGGCACGGACATTGCTCTGGATACGGCAACTCGCTGCACGTGCCGGTTTTCCGCCCGGCTTATGCGGCAGTGGAGTGTTGCCTCCCTCCGAGGCGGTGGCCGCGTCGCCGCCTCGCTTTTTTCCCTTCCCTTGCGATCCAGCCCGTTGCCTGCCTAAGCTTGCTCGGTTGATGTGGGGCGAACATGCGCGGGACGGACTTCACGTTGCTTTGGATACAGGCCGGCAGCTGCGGAGGGTGCGCGGCGTCCGCCGGACTCATCGAGGACGTAGGCCTAACCGACTGGTTGCGGCGGTTCGGCATCAGCCTTCTTTGGCATCCGAGTTTGAGTCGGGAGAATGGCGCCGAGGCGCTTCGGATTTTCGATACAGTGTTGGATGGCTCGGTTCGCCTCGATTGCCTTGTCGTCGAAGGCGCCATGCTGCGCGGACCAGGCGGCAGTGGGAAGGCCCAGATGTTGGCCGGCTCTTCACGCCCCGTTGCCGCGATGATCGCCGACTTGGCGGCAGTCAGCCGCTACACGGTCGCGGTCGGAAGTTGCGCTGCGTTCGGCGGCTTTCCCACAGCCGACGTCAACCCTACGGACGGCACCGGACTACAGTGGCTGGCGACCGACCCAGGCGGGTTGCTGGGCGAGGGTTATCTTTCGGCGGCGGGACTGCCGGTCATCAACGTCGCCGGATGTGCGCCACATCCTGGCTGGATTGCCGAAACCTTGGCCGCACTCGCGATCGGTGGATTGTCGGCAGACGAACTCGACGAATTTCGGCGGCCCCGCTTTTTCGCCGACCACCTTGCCCACCACGGGTGCTCGCGCAACGAATTCTACGAATTCAAGGCCGCGGCCGAAACTCCCTCGGAACGCGGTTGTCTGATGGAGAATCTCGGATGCAAAGCGACCCAAGCTCCGGGCGATTGCAATGTTCGCCGCTGGAACGGGCTAGGATCGTGCACGGATGGTGGATTCGCATGCGTCGCCTGTACGTCGCCGGGGTTTGAGCATAAGGAGGTTCCATTTCTTGAAACCGCCAAGGTAGCCGGCATTCCGGATGGCTTGCCGGATGACATGCCAAAAGCCTGGTACGTGGCACTTGCAGCGCTGTCGCGTTCTGCGATGCCGACCCGGGTACGCCGGAACGCTCGCGCCGACAAT
This sequence comes from Rhodospirillales bacterium, assembly GCA_019455065.1. Lineage (GTDB taxonomy): Bacteria > Pseudomonadota > Alphaproteobacteria > Rhodospirillales > Magnetospirillaceae > JACFNC01. Next base: position 52,014 of record JACFNC010000003.1, on the reverse strand, counting down.
GTCCTTGTGCCTCCTTCTGGCCACGGGCCAAAGTCATGAAAATGGTTGTCGGGCCCTTGAGCAGGGTCGACGGGGACCTCGAGGTCACCCTTGAGGTTCGCGACGGGGTGGTGAGCGAAGCTTCGGTAACGGTACCCCTTTACCGGGGATTCGAGCAGATACTGCAGGGCCGACATCCCGCCGATGCCATGGTGGTGTCACCGCGCATCTGTGGTGCATGCTCACTATCTCATTCCGTTGCTGCGGCGACCGCTTTGGCTGAAATGGGTGGAGCCGATGCCCCCCCGAACGGCAGGCTGGCCGCAAACCTGCTTCTGGCAAGCGAGATCGTGGCCGACCATCTTTCTCATTTTTATCTTTCGTTCATGCCCGACTTTGCCGCTCCCGCGTACGCTGGTCGACCCTGGCATCGAGGCATCGCTGAACGCTTCGCAGCAATCGTGGGCACCGCGGGACAGGCGGCGGACAGAGCACGGGCTCGGCTGCTCCATATCGTCGGTTTGCTTGGTGGCAAATGGCCGCATGGCTTGGCGATCCAGCCGGGTGGCACAACCAAGGCCGCCGACGCCGGTGACAGAATCCGATTGTTTTCGATTTTGGCCGATTGCCGCCGCTTCCTTGAGGACGATGTATTCGGTGTTGAACTTGAACAGATTGTCGAGTTGGACAGCGGAGCGGCTTTGTCAGCATGGCAAGGTTTTGGGCGAGGTGCCCGCGGGGACTTGGGACATTTCCTAGCCATCGCCGACGATCTTGCCCTTGAACAGTTGGGCAAGGGACCGGACCGCCTCATGAGCTTCGGCGCACTCCCGAACAACGACGGATGGCTTTTCGCCCGCGGTTTGTGGATGGGAAAATCCGCACCGCTGGATATAGATGAGGTTGCCGAGGATGTGGTTAGTTCGTGGATGGCCGGCCGTGCCGAGAGCCCATGGCGAGGGACGACGCGGCCGGATGCCGATAAAGCACGCGCGTATAGCTGGTGCAAGGCGCCTCGGTTGGCCGGTGCGGCCGTCGAGGTCGGCCCTCTGGCCCGCCAGTTGATCGACTCTCATCCACTGGTAATCGATCTCTTCAGATCCTCCGGAAGTAATGTCCGCAACCGAATTGTTGCGCGGATGATCGAGACTGCGCGCCTTATCCCCGCGATGGAACGCTGGGTCAACGAACTGCGGCCGCGTGAACCTTTCCACCGCCTCACGGACCGCCCTCTCGCGGGGCGCGCAGTAGGCGTTGCCGAAGGGGCGCGGGGCAGTCTTGGTCATTGGTTGACCGTTACGGACGGACGTATCGCCAATTATCAGGTCATCTCGGCGGGCACTTGGAATCTGTCGCCGCGCGATGCCGCGGGAACGCCGGGCCCCCTTGAGCTGGCCCTGACCGGCACCCCGGTTGGCTCCGGGGAAGAAGGGCCGTTAGCCATTCAGCACATAATACGTTCCTTCGCCCCTTGCGCCTTCTGCGCGACGCACTGACAGCGCCCCGAATGATGGTTTCCAGGTCTCGGGACTGATATGGTCGACGCGCGGATGGGCAGAGGCCGCAATGGCTAAGATGGGGAGTCGGGTATGGTCGAATTGACGATCGACCTCGCGAAATCGGTACCTCCCGTTCTCGCTGTCGGAGCACTTCTGAACAATACCGTATGCGCAACAAAGGGCGAACAGGCCTTCATTTCGCCCCTTCTCGGCGACCTTCACAGACAGGAGGATTTCGCTCGTTTCGAACGTACCATAGAACGTATGTGCCTCCACCTCGAGGTGGCACCGCGACTGGTGGCTCACGACCTCCATCCCGACCTTCCATCCACCCGTTTTGCCCTCGCCTGCGGGATCCAGCCCCTCGCCGTTCAGCATCACCACGCCCATATCGCGGCCGTCGCCGCCGAGAACGGACACCTCGGGCCGCTGATCGGGGTTGCTTTGGACGGCTTCGGCTTGGGGCCGGCGGAAGAAGCTTGGGGCGGCGAACTACTCTTCGTCGAAGGGCCGGATTTCGTTCGCCTCGGGAACCTGGCTTTGTTGCCGCAACCTGGAGGCGATGCCGCCATAAGAGAACCGTGGCGCATGGCGGGGGCCGTGCTGTGGAGAATCGGAAGAGGCGGCGAAATCCCGTTGCGTTTCGCAGATCAGAAAGCGGCGGGTTTCCTGACGAGCACCCTCGAACGGGGTGGTTTCCTCGAAACCTCTAGCTGCGGACGGCTGTTTGACGCCGCTTGCGGCCTGCTCGGCATCCACCCCACGGTCAAGCGGGAAGGCGACGGGCCCAAGGCTTTGGAACGCCTCGTCAGCCGACCGAAGGTCATGCAGGGGGGGTGGCGCATCACCGGCGGAACTCTTGACTTGCTGCCTCTTCTCGGCGGCATTGCGGACTGCTCTCCCCAGGAGGGCGCCGATCTGTTTCATGGAACCCTGATCGCCGCAGTAGCGGATTGGGTGACTCAAGCGGCGGCGGAGAATGGATTGACCGGGATCGCCTTGGCAGGCGGCTGCTTCACCAACCGGGTGTTGACCTCGGGATTGGTGGCGGCCTTGACCGAGAACGGCCTCACACCCATCCTTCCCCGCCGATTGTCGCCCGGCGACTCCGCCCTGAGCCTTGGCCAAGCGTGGATCGCCGGCCTTACCGCCCTCCGCTATGAGCACGGTTGACTGGCATCTTCCCTGCCAGTAACGGCAACCTTCCTGACATCCCGCTCGCCCCCCGACCGCGGTTAGGCTAGAATCCCGCCAGCCGTTCCTAGGGGGAGCAATGACTGACCTTCCGATTGTGTTGGTGGTCGACGACGAAGTTCGATCGCAGGAAGCGCTTCGACGTGTGCTCGGCGAGGACTTCGAGGTTCTCACTGCTTCCAACGCATCGGAAGCCGAAAGCCTGCTCGAATCCGAGATGGTGCATGCCATCATGTGCGACCAGCGGATGCCTGGCCGACCGGGGGTTGAATTCCTGAAGACGGTTCGCGCCCGGTGGCCAGACCCCGTACGGATGATCATCTCGGGCTACACGGATTCCGACGACATAATCGCGGGGGTCAATGAGGCCGGCATCTACAAGTATATCACCAAACCATGGGATCCGGCCGAACTCCTGACAGCCGTGCATGGCGCGGTGACTCTCTATCGCCTTCAACGCGAGAACGAGAGTGCAAGTATCGAGATGAAGCTAACGCCAAGTACGCTGAGGCGGGTCGTAGCGCGAAAGAAGCGCGTCCTGCGCAATTGTCACCACTTCGATCGCATCCTCCACGCCGAAAATTCACCTCTGCGCGAGATACGCGACCTGGCAGCAAAGATTTCGGCATATGACATATCGGTGCTGATAACGGGCGAGTCGGGAACGGGAAAGGAACTTCTTGCGCGGGCTATCCACTACAACAGCGACCGTGCGGAAAAGCCTTTCGTCGTCGAGAACTGCGGCGCGCTACCCGACCAATTGCTGGAGAGCGAACTCTTCGGCTGTAAGAAGGGTGCGTTCACCGGCGCATACGAGGACCGTATCGGCCTATTCGAGCAGGCCAATGGAGGCACAATCTTTCTCGACGAGATCGGCGAAACCTCGGCTGCCTTTCAGGTGAAGCTTCTACGGGTGCTCCAGGAGGGTGAGATCCGCCCCTTGGGTGCTCGACTCACACGCCGGGTCGACGTCCGCGTGATTTCGGCCACCAATCGAGACCTCGTGGAAGAGGTACGCGAAGGAAGGTTCCGTCAAGATCTCTATTATCGCTTGGCGGCCTTCCCGATTCATCTGCCCTCTCTGAGGGAACGGCCCATGGATATTCCCTTGCTGGCCGAGAGCTTACTGCGTGAAACCTCGCATTCTTTCGGGAAACCAATAAGCGGCTTTACGCGCGGAGCGTTGGCACGCCTTTGTACCTATGAGTGGCCCGGCAACGTCAGGGAGTTGCAAAACGAGATTCAGCGGATGGTCGCTTTGGCGGATGATGACGCGCTCGGCGAGGAGCTCCTTTCCGAGCAAACGCGCGGAGCCAAGCCCACTAATGGCGCAAGCGACGGGGGGAACAGGACTCTGCGCGAACAGGTGGAAAGCTTGGAGCACGGCATAATTCGCGGCGCCCTCGCCCGGCACCGTTGGAACATAAGCCGTGTGGCGGAAGAACTAGGCCTCTCACGGGTGGGGTTACGCGGAAAGCTGCAGCGTTACGGCCTGGAGCGTGAGAATTGACATGCCTGCGGCGCCCTCGACGTCAATGCGAAACCATGACTTGCCGAGCCTCTCCGGAGAACAGGAAACCGCGTGGATCGAGGTTATCGAGAAAATGGAGGAGGTCTACTCCGACCTCATCCGCTACGAGGTAAACCTCGAAGAAAAAAACAAAGCCCTCGAGGAAGCCCAGCGCTTCATCGGCAGCGTGCTGGCTTCGATGTCCGACATCCTGGTGGTCTGTGATGCGAAAGGGCGAATTCAACAGGTCAACAAAGCTTTTCTGGACCTCACGGGCCTCGGAGAGCATGCGCTCTCAGGACGCCCGGTTCGCAGCTTGTTCGTGGAAGACGAATCCTCGCGCCGATTCTCGGAACGGTTAAGCGAAGGCGGATTGCAGGACTGCGAGGTTCGAATGCGCACTCCGGATGGACCGACCGAACCGGTTGCGATGAACTGCTCCATTCGCTACGACCAGCGCGGCAGGCCGGCGGGGATGGTGCTGATGGGGCGGCCGGTGGGCGAGTTGCGACGGGCGTACGAGGCGCTGAATACCGCTCACGCAGAACTGCAGCAGGCGCAGCAGCAACTCATACAGGCCGAGAAAATGGCCTCGCTGGGTCGCCTCGTCGCCGGCGTCGCCCACGAGCTCAACAATCCTATTAGCTTCATCTATGGGAACGTTCACACGCTGAACCGCTATCGAGAACGTTTGGCGGCGTATCTCGAGGCCCTGCATAACGGAGCGGAAACCTCCCAGATCTCAGCCTTGCGCCGCGATCTCAGGATCGACCACCTTCTCGCCGATCTCCAACCGTTGATTGATGGCACGCTCGAAGGTGCGGAACGGCTGGCCGACACCGTGAAAAATCTCAGGCGCTTGTCGTTCTCCCGGACCGGCGACGCGGAAACTTTCAACCTTTCGGATACCATTCGCACCGCGGTGCAGTGGGCAACCAAGGGTATGCGCCATCCGATCGCCATGAAGATATCATTGCCAGAGACGATGACGGTTCGAGGCCATTCCGGGCAGATGCACCAAGTCGTTGTCAATCTGGTTCAGAACGCCATGGATGCCCTTACCACGGCGTCCTCACAGCCGCGCGAGGTAGAAATTTCGGCGTCGCGTGAAGGAGGAACGGGCTACAGAGTAGCCGTGATGGACAACGGCCCAGGCATCGCGGATGAAAACCTTCTATTGGTCTTCGATCCTTTTTTCACCACGAAGCCAGTGGGACAGGGAACAGGGCTGGGGCTGTGGGTGAGCTATGGCATCATCAAGGACCATGGCGGCACGATAGAAGCATCGAACCGCCCGCAGGGCGGGGCGTGCTTCGCATTTACGGTGCCTGCGGCCTGAAGAGGCTTGCCAAGCACACGCCGGCACTCGACAGTGCGTCTCCATGAATTCCGCAAAATCCTCGGCACTGCGACTATCCTTCTTCTACGCCGCAATCTTTTTCATCATGGGCGTACTGTTGCCTTATTGGCCGGTTTGGCTGCAGTCCCGTGGATTGAACGCGCAAGAGATCGGCTTGGCGCTTGCTGCCACTTTCCTGGTGAGGGTTGCCGCAAACCCGTTGGTCGGCCACATCGTCGACCGACGCGGCGACCGGCGTCGCCCACTGATCTTCTTGGTAATCGGCAGCTTCTTCGCCTACGGGCTGTTCGCGGTGACGGATGGTTTCTGGGCATTGCTGGCGGTGACCGTGGTGTCCGCAGGCTTCTTTTCATCCTTGATGCCGATTGCGGACAACCTCGCGATCATCACCGCGATCGAGCGAAATCTGGATTATGGGCGAATCCGGCTCTGGGGTTCACTCGCCTTCATTGCCGCGGTCGCAGCCGGCGGTCAATTCCTGGGCGGACGGATCGACTTGGTACTCTGGGCGATTCTCGCCTTGCACGTGATTGCATTGGCCGGCGGCGTTTGGCTGCCCGATGTCGAACGGCCCATCAACAAGCCGATTCTGCCGCCGATTACGCTCTTGCTCCGCAGCCGGATCTTCGGCTTGTTCCTGGTTGCTACCGGCATGCTGCAGGCAAGCCACATGGTTTATTACGGTTTTGCCACTATCCATTGGCAGGCGGCCGGACTATCCGGCACGGTCATCGGTGGGCTGTGGGCGGTCGGGGTTATCGCCGAAGTGGTCTTGTTCGCGGTCAGTAACCGCGCCGTGACGGCACTCGGTCCAGTTGGCTTGCTCATCGCGGCCGGCTGTGGCGGCGTCGTGCGCTGGCTTACCCTGGCCGTGTCGGTCGACCCTTTGGTGCTAGGGGTTGCGCAAACGCTCCATGCGGCGACGTTTGGGGCCATGCACCTGGGGGCCATGCATTTCATCAACCGCGGAAGCCCGACCGGAATGTCCGCCCGCGCCCAAGCGCTGTACTCATCAACCACGGCCGGACTTGTCGCGGGACTGGGGATGGTCGCGTCAGGCTATCTGTATGAAAGTTGGTTCGGTGCGGCATTCCTCTTCATGGCCGCAGCGTCCGGGGTTGGCGCATTGGCCTGCATCGCGCTTGCCCGCAGATGGGATGGAGGGGCAATCAAATGAAATCCGATAGGGACAATGAGCCGGTGATCCCCGCCAGGCCGACCAACATGTCCGAAGAACTGATGGCCGACGAGCCGTCATTGACGAAAAGGTAGGTTCCGCGCTTGGCCCCCGTCGTGACGTCGACCTCGACCATCGCATTGGCGGCGACGCCCTCCATTGCGAAATAGATGTCCGCATAACGGTCTGCCGCCAGCGACTGGCTGCTGAGACCGGCGGCGAGGTTGGCATCCAAGACGTCGATCTTATCTATGCCGCAGACGAAGTCATAGATTCGGTCCATCCCCCCGGCCAAACAGGAATCGGTTGTGGCCTCATAGACGAAGACATCGCTCCCTTCTCCGCCAAAAAGATAATCGCCACCTTCCCCGCCCGTCAGCCGATCGGCACCCTCCCCGCCGGACAGAAAGTCCTTTCCTTGTCCACCGGACAGGAGATCCTCGCCGGCACCGCCGTAAATACGATCATTACCAGCATTGCCCCGAATATTGTCGGCGCCACCATTGCCTTTGAGGAGATTGGCACCACTATTACCCTCGATCAGGTTGTCCAACGTGTTGCCGTGGGCGCAGGACTCGGCCGTGCCGAGGAGAATCCCGTCACGCACGTTTATCCCCATCACCAGACTTCCCGAGCACGCAACTGCGCCGTCGCCAACGAGATCGAGCTTTAGGTTTTCGCTTCCGAGAGTGATACCGACCTGAAGGTCATTGGATAGTCCGACACCGCCAATCGTGACGGTATAGTCCCCGCTCGCCATCGTCTGTTGATATCCGCCAGCGTCCATGGACGTCGCAGAATGGACTTGGCCGCTCAAGTCGCGGGCGGTGAACGATACGCCGGCCAATCCCTCGCCTGGAGAATAGAAGTTGTCGCCGTTCAGGTCGGAAAACGCTACTCCCGTCAGGAACTGCTTGCTGCCGGAACGCGCGAAGTTCTCCGTTGTCATGACGGCATTGAAACCAGCTCCGTCACTTGTGAAGATTCCCTGAGTAACGCCCAGACCAATTTCCTGGAAATTCCCGTTCATTGTGTTCAGGCGATGCCCCTCGCTCAAGAAGAGACCCTCATGCTCGATCTCCACATAGCGAGCGACATCGGGCGATCCCGTCGTACCGGCCCAAGCGATATTCTCCCCCCAGGCCCACGAGCCTGTGAATTCATAACCGGCAGCGGCCATTCGATTGCCCGGACTACTCCCGCCGATACCTGAGTGGGAGAACATGTCTACGTCCAGCATCCAGGCACTATGGGCGCGCGCGCCATCGGCAAGTTCGCCGTTCCAGGCCAGCGGCTGCTTGGCCGAGGATGAGATCGTCCCAGGATCCAAGCCTTCGTTCAGATCGTTCTGGTACCGCACCGCTTCGGCGAGAGGATCGAGACGGCCCCGGTTGATGAGTTCGAGCAGGAATTGTTCGTAGGCGGAAGGCTGGGCCATGTAGGAACCTCGAGGGCAGGGCTTAGGCAGCTACTGATAGCTTGAGAGAGTTTCGAGAACGTAAAGGCCGGTCGCCAGCTTCGATCATGGAACTCGGCAGCGCAAAATAGCGTTTATCCTGGGCGAACGGTAGAACCGGGAGGAGGAATGCACAGTCAGACCCATTTAATCGTCGAAATGGCCCGGCTCGTCACCAACACGGCGCAAGACGGTCAGCAAGCCCTCGACAAATGCGTTGATCTCGCATTCAACCATTCTCTCCAGCCCCGCGACATGCTCGTGCTCGTCACCGAGGTCGACCGCCTCACAGGCTGGAACCTCCACCAAGCTTGGAAGCCGCCGGCCGTCTTCGATCGGAGTGATGCGCAGGCCCGATTGACGGCGCCTAGGTGAGGCCGATGACGGGTGGAGAAGAAGAACAGGCTGTTGCTGGTTTGCGCGGGGAAAAGACCGCGGCAGAGGATCCGGCGGTTGCGCCCTTACCCACCGATGCCGAGGCATCCGGACGAATGCCCACCGCGATCGAGCCGATGCGTGTTGGCGCCGAACGTCGGCCGCCGACAACAACGACCTGGCTGTTGGGGGGAGCGGTGGCCGCTTTGGTCTTGATCGGCGTCATCTCCGGCATGATCAGCGCAGCAGGCCTGTAAACAACGCAGCCACAGTCCGTTTGCGGTCCCAACCGAGGTTCGCCATACTATTGCCGCGCGAGTAAGGGAGTTGCCGATGAGCGGCTGGGGCTGTCCCCATGAATACAAGGGAAATTGCATGCATGTTTCCGGCCAGAGATGTGATCCTGGAATGAAAGGATGCGTTCTCGCCGGCCGGTTCAAGTTCGTCAGCGAAGAAAAGAATTTTCCACAGTCCGTTCTCCGCTCCATGGCGCGTAACCGGGAGTCGGCCAAGATCAAGAAAGCAATCGAGGACCTGTGACCCCTACTCGGCGGGTGATCCGCCGTGCCGCCCCCGTGTCTCCTCCACCCAGGCACTGTGATGCTCGCGGGCCCAGTTTTCGTCTACGCGGCCGCTGAGCATCGCGTCCACGGCGCCCTCCATGCCCAATGTCCCGATATAGATGTGTCCGATGATCAGCGCGGTAAGAACGATCGCCGCGATGGAGTGCGCAAGCTGCGCGGTCTGGAGCCCCGCCAGATCCGTGAACGTGAACGGAAACATGAGGTTGATGCCTGTGAGGGACACCGCCACCCCTCCCAGAGCGACACCCCAGAAAACGATCTTCTGGCCGAAATTGAACTTGCCCGCTGGCGGATGCACTCCACGCCGCAGCAATCCCCCGCCCTTCGCAACCCAACCTAAGTCGTAACGATCCGGCAGATTTTGGCGCACCCAAAGTACGAAGATGAGCAGCAATCCAGCCATGAACGCGAAAGCCACGTAATGATGCGCATACTTTCCGGCCAACGTTACCGCCGCGAAAGCTTCGGGCCCGATCAATGGCAAGAAGACGTATCTTCCGTAGAGAATATTTAGGCCGGTCAAGGCCAGGATCAGAAACGAAATCGCCGTGAGCCAGTGGCCGAAGCGCTCGAGCAGGGTGAACCGTAAGATCGTCCGCCCAGACCACCCACCATCAATCCTAATGCGCCCGCGCACGGCGAAGAAGGCCGCCACCAAGACCACAGCCGTTAACATCAGCCACGCCCCGTAGGTCGAAACCGGTCCGTTGCGGCGGGCTCGCCAGTTGTCCCCCTCCGATTGGATCAGCACACCCGCTCGCTCATCGGGGGTGGATACGGAACCTGTTTGACCGGACCGAATGCCGCGCCAGAACTCGCTGTCCGAACGGTTGCCTAATGTATTTCCCGGAACCTCTCCGACCGTCTGCGCTGCGGCCTCGACGGCCGATAGGTTCCAGGCTCCCAGTTCCAAACCCACGGTCAGGAGTGACGCCAACAGCAACCTTGCTAGAACCGTCATCGCGTTTCCCATTCCTCGGGTCGATGCTAGCCGGAGGGTTGTACCGGCGGTCGGACGGTCGATCCCGGGACGGCGGGACTCACGGCGGACCGCGTTCTCTGATCCAGCCCAATTGATTGCAAGGCTCGTTCCGCCAGGGCATGCCGCGTGGCTTCCGAGAGTGCAGCATCCCGGGGGCCACCATAAGTTCCCTTATCGTAGCTCAGCGGGCGGCCTTGCTCCTCCGCCCGACACCCAGCTACGGCCGCCAACGCAACGGCAAGCACCAGCCACCGGAACCCGGCTGACGTCACGTGCGACCGCCCTTAAGTTCGTAGGCGGTGCCCCATCCCCAAGCACCAGACCCAAATCCGCGCGAGACCACACGTTCGCGGTAAATGTTCGAGATGACGTCACCGTCACCGGCCAGCAACGCCTTGGTTGAGCACATTTCGGCGCAGATAGGTAACTTACCTTCGGCCAAACGATTCCGGCCGTATTTCTGGAACTCGGCGGCAGAGGCATCCTCTTCCGGCCCTCCAGCGCAGAACGTGCACTTGTCCATCTTGCCGCGGCTGCCGAAGTTGCCAGCGGTCGGAAACTGCGGTGCCCCGAAGGGACAGGCGAACAAGCAATATCCGCATCCGATGCACAAATCCTTGGAGTGCAACACGACCCCATCATCAGTGGAATAGATGCAGTCGACCGGGCAAACGGCCATGCAGGGTGCGTCGGAACAATGCATGCATGCCACCGAGATCGACCGCTCTCCGGGCTCTCCATCATTGATGGTCACCACTCGTCGGCGGTTGATTCCCCAAGGCACTTCGTGCTCGTTCTTGCATGCGGTCACGCAGGCGTTGCACTCGATACAGCGCTCGGAGTCGCAAAGGAACTTCATGCGGGCCATGGTTCACCTCCTAGGCGGCTTCGATGCGGCACATGGTCGTCTTCGTCTCCTGCATCTGGGTCACCGAGTCGTATCCATAGGTCTGCGCCGTGTTTGACGCTTCCCCGAGGACATAGGGGTCGGCGCCCGCGGGATACTTGCTGCGCCGGTCCTCGCCTTGGAACCAGCCGCCGAAGTGGAACGGCATGAAGGCCACGCCGCGACCGACGCGCTCGGTCAGCATCGCCTTGACCTTGACACGACCGCCTTCGGGACCAATCACCCAGATCCACTGGCCATCCCTGATGCCAACGTTGTTGGCATCATACGGATTGACCTCGCAGAACATCTCCTGCTGCAATTCGGCCAACCACGGATTTGCTCGGCTCTCGTCACCGCCGCCCTCATACTCCACCAAGCGCCCCGATGTGAGGATCAGCGGGAAGTCCTTGGAGAAGTCCTTCTTTTGAATCGAGGCGTAGAGAGTCGGTACGCGCCAGAACTTCTTGTCGTCGTAGGTTGGGTAGTCAGCAACCAGATCGCGGCGTGGTGTGTAGAGCGGCTCGCGATGCAGCGGGACCGGATCGGGGAAATTCCAGACGACAGTGCGTGCCTTGGCGTTGCCATAGGGGGCGCAGCCATGCTTGATGGCGACCCGCTGGATACCGCCGGAAAGGTCGGTTTTCCAATTGGCTTTCTCACCACCGGCCGCTTCGACGGCTTTCAATTCGTCGGGTGTCAGATCCTTATCCCAGCCGAACTTCTTCAGCATGGCCATCGTGAATTCGGGGTAGCCATCCTTGATTTCCGAATCCCTCGGCCAGGAACCTTCGGCCAGGAGATTGTCCCCATCCTTCTCTACGCCGAAACGGGCGCGGAACCCCATCCCACCCTTCGCCACCGGCGTCGACGTGTCGTAGAGAATGGCACTGCCGGGATGTTTCATTTCCGGCGGCCCCCAACACGGCCATGGCAAGCCGTAGAAGTCGCCGTCGAGCGGACCACCTACGGCGCGCAGGGTCGTCTTGTCGAAGGTGTGTTGGTACTTCATGTGGTCGCGCAAACGTTCCGGCGACTGGCCGGTGTAACCGATGGTCCACATGCCGCGATTGAACTCGCGCGTAATATCCTCGATCAGGGGCTCGTTGCCATTTATCTTAATGTTCTTGAACAGTTCTTTCTCGAACGCGAACTTCTTCGCAAACAGATACATGATCTCGTGATCAACCTTCGCTTCGAAGACCGGATCGATCACTTTTTCACGCCATTGAAGCGAACGGTTGGACGCCGTCACGGATCCGTATGTCTCGAATTGCGTGGCAGCCGGCAGGAGGTACAAGCCATCCGTTCGATCCTGCATGACGGCGGTCATGGTTGGATAAGGGTCGACGACCACCAATACATCCAGCTTTTCCATCGCCTTCTTCATTTCCGGAAGTCGAGTCTGGGAATTGGGGGCGTGACCCCAGAAGATCATTCCGCGTATGTTCTCCGGCTGGTCGATATTCTCCTTGGCCTCAAGCACGCCATCGATCCACCGCGATACGGGAATACCGGAACTTTCCATTAGCTTCTTGTCCGCGAAGCGTCCGGATATCCATTCGTAGTCGAGGTCCCATACGCGAGCCCAATGCTTCCACGCACCCTCGGCCAGGCCGTAATAGCCTGGGAGCGTGTCGGCCAGCACCCCGACATCCGTAGCGCCCTGCACATTGTCATGACCGCGGAAGATATTTGTGCCGCCGCCAGGCACACCGAGGTTGCCAAGGGCAAGTTGGAGGACGCAGTAGGCCCGAGTGTTGTTGTTGCCGTTCGTATGCTGGGTTCCGCCCATGCACCAGACCAGCGTGCCCGGCCGATTGTTGGCGAGAATCTGCGCCACCCGCCGGAGTTGACTTCCCGGCACACCAGTCACGCGTTCCGTCTCTTCAGGGGTCCACTTCTTAACCTCGGCACGGATCTGGTCCATGCCCCATACCCGTGCCTTAAGGAACTCCTGGTCCTCCCAGCCATTCTCGAAAATGTGCCAGAGGATGCCCCAGACCAGCGCCACATCGGTACCTGGGCGGTGGCGCACGAATTCGTCCGCGTGGGCCGCCGTCCGCGTAAAGCGCGGGTCGCATACGATCAGGGGCGCATTTGTGGCCTCTTTGGCCTTCAAGATATGCAGCAACGACACCGGGTGCGCTTCGGCGGGGTTGGAACCGATGAGCAGCATCGAGCGGGCGTTGTGAATGTCATTGTAGGAGTTGGTCATCGCCCCGTAGCCCCAGGTGTTTGCGACACCGGCAACGGTGGTCGAATGGCAGATGCGGGCCTGATGGTCGACGTTATTGGTGCCCCACAAAGCCGCAAACTTGCGGAATAGATAGGCCTGCTCGTTGGAATGCTTGGCGGAACCCAACCAATACACAGAATCCGGCCCCGCTTTTTCCCGAATCGCAAGGAGCTTGTCGCCAACCTCGTTTATCGCCTCTTCCCAGGAAAGACGTTTCCACTCGCCGCCTTCGAGCTTCATTGGGTACCGCAGGCGTCGCTCGCCATGGGCGTGTTCACGGACGGACGCGCCCTTGGCGCAATGACCGCCTAAGTTGAACGGGCTATCGAAGCCGGGTTCCTGCCCAATCCAGACGCCATTCTGAACCTCGGCCACGATTGTGCAGCCAACCGAGCAATGCGTGCAGACGGTCTTTATCTCATCAACCTTCCCGGCCGTGGCAGGCGCGGCCTGGGCCTTGCGCGCCCGGCCAATTGGCATAGCGCTCGCCATGAGTGCCCCGCCCGCGGTCACCCCCGCATCCTTCAAGAAGGTTCGCCGGTCGACGGACGCGCCAACTGTCCCTGCAACCGGATGGACAAAACGTGGAGGCCTACCGCCGGCATCGTTCTTCTTGATGAGCATGGCTGTTCTCCTCAGAAACTGGCCGACTCGTAGAACCGGAGCACATGGTCGGTTTCGCGATAGCCGGTCGGCGGCGGAGCCGATTTCCCCGCCCCAGCAGGCTCCGATGCGGCAGCCGACACGACGGCAGCGACGCCGGCGGCGCCGGCTCCTATCGCGACACCACCCAAAAACGCCCGCCGACCGATCGATGCCTTCGTCTTCCTGACTTGCTTCATCGCAACCTCTCCACTAACGAGCGCGTCGCGAACGCGTTTCGCCTCACGCCATGGCGAAGGCGTCCATTTCAATCGACAACAGAAGAGAGCCCGCCCGTGCCACCGGGCGGTAGAATACGGCGGCCGGCGCCGCCTCGAGATCCGCGAAGAGCCTGTCTGCCCAAGAGCCGATATGCGCATCAAAAAACTGCTTCTGGCTCTGCAGGTCGGCGGGTTCGCCGAAGGCTCCGAGGATCAAACCTTGCATGACCTCGAAAAGGAACGCGATATGATCCTCGGGATCGGCCGATCTCTCGCCTGCCTCAATCCCCAGCCGGACCAGATCCGAACGCAGGGCGGCTAAGGGCTTCTCAAAGAGAAAACCACTGAGATAATAGGAGGCGAACGGAACCACTTGGCCACCAGTCAGGCCTATGAAAAGGACATCGTATTCCTTTTGAATGGTCGAGACGGGCAGTGCAGCGGCCGACGCGATATCCCGGAGAGCGCTTCCGATTGGGGTCCCGTCTCCAGGTATTGCTCGCAAGCTGCGGACGGTGCCTTCGTCGGGCGCAGCGCCAAGCAATCCCCCGAGAAAGCCGTACAGACTGGCGCGAAACCAATCCTCTTCTGGAAGCCCTTGAGGCTTCCAAGCGACCGCCACCACTTCATCCTCCCGCCGCCACGTTAGGCGTGGCGCATTATCTATCTAGGAAACCGAGGCCGCGTCCGCTGGATGAGCGGCGCTTCTCCTGACATTGGGTTGTCTCCAGGCTAATCAACCCTGGTCGATTCCACCAAAAGGGGTACTTCGGATAACAGATGTACTAGGTGTTCGAACCGCCGGAATCGCCGTCGCCCTCGTTGTCTGACGGCGGCTTCAGCTCCAATGGCTCAGCCGTTTCGGCCTCTCCCTCGTCTGCCTTGATCAGCCCCTTTCCCACCCGGTAGGCCGTCCGCACGATCTCTCCCAGTTGCTTTTGTGAAAAATCGCAATCGTAATCGTTCAGCCCGTCGAGATTTGCCAATACGGGGTCGCTGCGCCAAAGCTTGCGTAGCGCGAGTTGCTGAAGGGCGGCCGGCACCTCAGGGCGAAGGAAACCTGCGAAGTCGGAATGCGGGCCGAGGCTGTCAATATCAGGAAGATCGAATAGGGTCGGCCGTTTCTGGGGTTCCACATAATCAGGCACGGGCGCGGGAGCATCCGGCTGGGTGTGGGAATCAGCCGGTTCGCCTCTTTGCTCTTCGGGCAGCCTTACCCCTGCCCGACCATCGAGCTTTCGTCGCGACCACCGAGCAAGAAACGTCCTTTTCTCATCGGACATCGCCGCCTCCAACTCCCCCTTCATGCTTAGGCCGTTGTATGCGCTTGCGGAACGGCTCGTCGACATGATGGCGGGCAACGAATTCCTGGACGAACAACCCAACCTGGTCAGGCATGGGCACTCCTTCCACCAGTTCATCACCGCTGACGAGATAACGCTCGGCCTCGTAAGGACAGACAGTTACCTTGACCGGCATCATCCCCATCGCTTGGTCGGTGCTTCGCATCACAACGTATACGACCGGCGGGCGGCTCGAGAGATTGCGCTTGTAGCCCTCTGTCTCCTTGCGGAAGAGCTCAAGCTCAATGTCCCCGGCGTAACAATGCCGCCAACCATCGCCGCTCCGTAGCACTGTCCCGGCCGCCAGCGGCAACCCGCCTACGATGATGCCGACCGGTTGCCAGATGTGGTCTGTCCAGGGGCTCCGACTGGCCTTGCACTCCAGGACAACACCCAGCAACAACCGATCAGCAGGTTCACTTTCAGCGCCCATAAACTCGCTCCTGCACGGAAGATGGGATCGAAATGTTTGCACTACTAGGCATTTGGGCCCATCGGAGCCATCTAGCTGTCGAGAGGCTTGGAAGGTGCCGAGAATGCGAGTGGGATCGAAGGACGTGCTCGTCTGCAACTGCGAAGGAACGATGCGCATCGATGCGCAGCAGTTGGCCGACGTGTTCGGCGACGAAACACCAGTCGTGAACACGCAACTCTGCCAGCGACAATTGGACGTATTCGCCCATTCCCTGACCTCCGGGCGTCCCCTGTTGGTCGCCTGCACCCAGGAGGCACCACGGTTTGAGGAACGCGCAGCCTCGGCGACCAACTGTTCGATCACCTACGTCAACATTCGCGAACGTGCCGGCTGGTCTGTGGAAGGGCCGGCGGCACAGGCCAAGATCGCCGCATTGCTAGCGGAAGCCGCCCTCGACCTGCCGCCTACACCGTCCATTACATTGAAGTCGGCCGGTACCGCGGTCGTCTATGGTCCTGGCGAAACAGTACTGGAATGCGCTCGCCAGCTAGCCCCGAAGCTCACCGTCATTGCAGTGTCCGACAACTATGGCGATGTTGCGCCTCCAGCGCAGTCGAGGTTTCAAATCTACGGCGGCAGACTGCGCGCCGCGCGTGGCTATCTCGGCAAGTTCGAATTGACCTTCGACGGCTTTGCCTCGCCGACACCTTCGTCGCGTGCGAGTTTCACGTTTCCTCCAGGCCAGGATGGCCAGGTGGTGGCTTGTGACTTAGTCATTGATTTATCAGGAAAAGCCCGGCTTTTTCCTGCCGACAGAGACGGCTATTTCCGCGCCGCCCCGAACGCCCCCCACCAAATCCAAAGCGTCCTATTCGATGCAGCCGAGATGGTCGGCGAGTTCGAAAAGCCACGATACGTCCGGGTCAACGCCACGCTTTGTGCCCATTCGCGTAGCGGCAAGGTCGGTTGCACCCGTTGCCTCGACGTTTGCCCTAGCGGGGCAATCACCCCCGCGGGCGATTACGTGTCGGTAGATCCTTTCGTGTGCATGGGGCATGGCGACTGCGCGAGTGTGTGTCCAACCTCGGCCATCAGCTACGACGTGCCGACGGGGGATAACGTCCTGCGCAGATTGCGGACGTTGCTGCTCACCTATCGCGAGGCAGGCGGCCAATCCCCCGTCCTGCTCGTCCATGATCTCAATACAGGCGCGGATGCCATCAATGTGATGGCCCGGCATGGCCGTGGGTTGCCGGCGCATGTCCTGCCCTTCGCCGTGAACGAAGTGTCGTCGGTGGGCCTGGAGTTACTGCTCTCGGCCATGGCGTTGGGAGCGGCGCAGGTACGAATAGTCGTCAGGCGGGCGCGCGGGGGCACAGTGACCGGCACAGAACGGGCAGTTGCGATCGCGGAATCGGTGGCCGAGGGATTAGGTTTCGGCGCTGGCCGTTGTGTGCTGGACGAGATCGAGGATCCGAGTGTCTTGGAAGAGAGGCTCTACCAACCGCCCCCCGCCGCGATTGCGAACGCGGCCGAGTTCGACGTCGTTGGTGGCAAACGCGCGGTCGTTCCGCTCGCCCTCGGACATTTGCATTCCATCGCGCCGAACCCCGTCGATCATCTTCCGCTAACAGCCGGATCGCCCTTCGGAACGGTGGCCGTCGACGACAATTGTACGCTGTGCCTCTCATGCGTGGGCGCCTGTCCTACGCAGGCCCTCAGCGATAATCCCGATTCCCCGCAACTGCTGTTTACGGAAAGCCTCTGCATACAATGCGGTCTGTGCAGAAGCACCTGTCCGGAAAACGCGATCGCACTTGGAGCGCGCATCAACTTCACTGCAGCCGCGAGGGAAAAGCGGTTGCTACGCGAGGACCGGCCCTTCCACTGCTCGCGCTGCGGCCGAGCTTTCGGTACCGCGTCTTCGATCACGAAAATGGTCAGCGCGCTGTCGGCGCACCCAATGTACGCCGCGAATGGACGCGTCGAATTACTTCGCATGTGCCCGGACTGCCGCGTGGCGACGCAATTCGAGGACGAGGCCACACCAATGGGCGGCCGCCCGCGAACGATACCCCGCACCACCGACGATTACCTTCTAGAGCGGGACAGGGGCGTACCGCCCAAATCAACCCATTAAAGCGACTATCCGATCTCCCGAATTTCGCTCAAGCGACGGCGTGCGAGATCGGCTTCCGCGCCATCGGGTTGCTGCGACAGCAGCTTCAGCCATTGGCGCTTTGCCTGCCAACCCTCGCCCCTGGCTTCCAGCGCCAACGCCAACTCCTTCCGGGCCTCTACGTGGTCAGGGGCGAGCATGAGCAGCCAAAGGAGCGCGAAACACTGCTGCTTGGTCCTTCCACTCCGCCCATAGAGGCGACCGAGACCCAGCCAGGTGGGGAGGTGGTCCTGCGCGAGTTCGAGCACCCGATGATAGGCGTCTTCGGCGGCATCGGACATTCCCAAGCGCGCACGCGCTTCCGCCAAGCGATACCATGCACGCACGTTTCCTGGATCGGCAGCTACCGCCTGCTCGAACGCCAACATGGCTTCGCTCTGGCGGCCCTCCAATTCCGCGGCGGCTCCCCGCACGAGCCAGTCTTCCGAAGGCGGGCGAAGGGGTATCACTTGCGCCATAGCAAGACAAGATGGCATCAACTTATGAAAGCTCCCTTAAGGTTAAGCAAATTTTCCAATGGGCTATGGTGGACTACGCCAACAAGTCTGCGTAATATCCATTTTTTTGCTGTTCGGCGGCAGATTATGAAAGCGATCTCGAATCCGCAGGCTCTGCTTATCCTGCTGGTCGGCCTGATGTTCAGTGGCCTGATCGCGGCATTCTTGCTGCTTACGAAAGCGGATTACGAGGACAGCGAACAGCGCGCGCGACGAGACCTGAGGGAACTGACTCTGCTCCTCGAAGAGCACACGCGCGTGGTCCTCAATACGAACATGATTCAGTTAAAGCGGGTTATTAGCCTCGTTGGCGATCGCCCATTGTCCGAACTTCGCGGGTCAGAATCCGATCAACGGGCCCTGATCCAAATCCATCAAGATACCGAGGACTGTCATTCCATTTGGATTTTTGATGAATTTGGCAAACTCGTGTTGACGACGTCGAATTCTCCCGGCGCGTACACAGACGTTTCCGATCGCGATTTTTTTAAGACTCTCAAGGACACGGGCCAACCTTTGCTCCTCAGCCCGCTCATGAAAGGTCGCGAGTATGGCGGCTATTATTTCGTCATGAGCCGACCAATCAACGACGCCGCCGGCAACTTCCGGGGTGTGGTCCAATCATCGATAAAAATTGATTACTTTGCCGATTTCTATAGGCAACTGGCGCCGCGTGGCGCCACTGCCTTCACGATAGTCAGGGACGACGGGGCGCTTGTTATGCGCTGGCCGTTACCCAACCCCGACGAACCCGAAAAAACGCTTGCGCGTGCCCAATTATTCACAAAATTCTTGAAGGAGTCGCCGACAGGACTGATTGGCGGCCCCTCTCCCATCGACGGCGTGGAACGGATGGTCGCTTATCGCAAGATGAGAGGGGCGCCGCTCGTCGTGCTGACGGCAGCAGCGAAGGAATCCGTCTTTTCGGAATGGATGAAGCGAACGATAAGGAACTCCCTATACGGCGGCGCCGCCTCCCTCATTTTTCTGATTCTTGCCGCTTATGCGTTCCGCAGCCTGTCACGAGAGGCGAAGGCGCTGAGTCAGCAACGGGAAAAAGCAAACCAGCTCGCCCGCGCTCTTGAAGATAACGATGTTCTTTTCCAGGAGCTGCACCATCGCATCAAGAATAACCTTCAAATAATATCAAGCTTCTTGACGATGCAACGGCTGAAAATTAAGGATTCTGATGCGGTTATTCTTATCCAGGAAACGATCGACCGCATTCATTCTATGGGATTGGTGCATCAAACTCTCTACCTGCAGCAAGAAGCTGCGGCGGTCGATGTCGCACTGTATCTGCGCACACTTGCTGACTATTTGATCAGCGCTCATTATGCGGATCAACGATCCATCACGATCGATGTCAAATCCCAGAAGATCAAGGTCGGATTGGATACGGCAGTCCCGCTGGCGTTGGCCGTCAATGAGGCAATGACCAACGCGCTCAAACATGCGTTTCCCAAGGATGGTGGCCGAATAGAAGTGGATCTTGCTGCCCGCGGGAGTACCTGTGAAGTGTCCATCACAGACGACGGCGTAGGCATCCCGGCGACCGTTCTGAAAAGCCGGGCTCCTAGCATAGGCATACACTTGCTTCGCGCGCTCGCCGGACAACTGGATGGAAAAGTCGTGTTCTCGCATTTAGACCCAGGCACACGGGTTACCATTTCCTTCCCGTTGCCGAACATCACCGGGCAGCAGGTTGCCCAAAGCGAGGAGAAAGTTCCCGTCGCGGCCGAATAGTCGTCCCGACACTGTGGCCGCTGCGGCAACCTCGGATCCATCCGCGCCGACGTCCATTCTTCTTTCGGGGCTGAGGCCTCCCCCCGACAGCCCGGCGCTCGAAACCCTTATCTGGGTTCCGGACGGGCGCTACCTCCTAATCGGTAATGACAAGGATCGCCGGATCATTCGACCATACCTCCACAGGCTCATTCAGAGGATCCCACCTAGGGCATGGTCGAATACGTCGGCTTTCACGATCACGAAGAACGGCTCATCCGCGAATTGATTCTGCGGCTTGACGAAGACGCCTACGTGTTGGGCGAACTTCGCCGCGTCGAGAAGGCGCATTTGCCCGGATACAATGGCAGGGTGTGCCCAAAGCTGGCCGCGGACAGCGATCGCTGGGAAATGACGATGTCACTCTCCTCCTGTGATCCCTTCACGATCGCGCACGAGCTCGCGCATGTGTCAGACATTGCGGTGCGGCGGAATGAGACGAGAAGTCACTTATCCCAAGCAATGCCGCATCACTGGCATGTCGCACACAACATGTCGTCGGAGTACTATGCAAACCGGGTCGCGTGTGAATACTCGGACGAGGCCCATGTGGTGGGTGCCTTCCGTAGCGACGTGGCGGGGCTCGCCTTGGCGGCCCGTGAGCAGGATTGGGCCGCATTTGCAACCTACTATTCGCTTATCTTGGGTATCTTGCACGCCCATAACCGCCACGACGGGGAGCCGCTCAAGGTCTTATCCGGTGTAGAAACGCTGCCCAGCTCGGTTATCGAGGCCATGACCAGCTTCAAGACACACGCATCCAACTTTTTCGAAAACTATCGCGTACCCCTCCCCTCGGCCGCGTGAGGTACTCGGGTGCTCCCGAATCGCGGGACCTTTTTGGCTCGCCGACTGTTTCAAATCCACGGAAACAAGCGAGCTACACAGCATGAACAACATTATCTATATCGTCGGGCTAATCGTCATCGTGTTGGTCGTCTTGAGTTTTTTGGGATTACGATAATTCACGACCTTCCGACACGGCGGTTTGCAGCCGTCCTCGAACTTCGAAAAGCGATTTGGCGTCCCCTAGGGGATTCGAACCCCTGTTGCCGCCGTGAGAGGGCGGTGTCCTAGGCCTCTAGACGAAGGGGACTTGAGGCGAGAGAGGGCAGTAAATACAGAATGGTCGGCTCGCATTCAAGCATTTTTCGCAGGGGCCGCCACGCGCATCGACACGGGTCGGAACCGGCGCTTGGTCGCGTTGAATTGATGAGCCGCGGTGTGTAGCGCGCGTCCCCGGTCGACGGCGGTTATTACCCAAACGAGCTCGGGTTCGAAGGCCATATCCTCGTCGTATCGCGACGGTTCGGCCGGATGGTCGGGATGCGAATGAAAGTGCCCGATTATCCGATCTGACGTCCCCTCGAGGTCGCGCATCAGGCGGAAGCGCAATGCCGGATCGACCTCGAACCGATTGCCGCTACCCGTCCGCAGGTTGGCCGATGCCACAACCCTACTAACGCGCAGAATCCGCTTGCCTCGCCCAATGAGCAAGCCACAACTTTCTTCCGGATAAGCGGCCTCGGCCGCCTCTAGAATCTCACGAAGATGACTTGGTGCGAACAGTATCACGGTGCCGTGGGTACGAGGGCGATCGTGCCGGTCACCCTGCCCGTCAGCGGATCGATTATAATGATGCGATCACTGCCATTACCCGCCAACCGAACCACCAGCCTGCCTGCGACGGCCTCCATTTGCTCTACCGTCGCCCCGGGTGGCATCTTCAACTGAACGTCTCCGAATTCCCCAGTGACTGGGCGGTCCGGGGCTGCCGCAAGGGTGGGTGGCGCCTCGCTGGTAACCTTCTTAGCCTTGATATAAAGGCCATAACCGAGCACAACGAGCCCGAGAATGATTAACACCCCCATGAATATCACGAGGGCCTTGAGCGCGCGCATCGTTTCGGGTCTGTTTGGATCAGGTATCACGTGAGGGCAAGGGGCATGGACGGTTTCAACGCCTCTCTTCATACGGCCTCAGTCGCCGGGGAACAAGCGGGAACTCGACTGGACAAATGGCTGGCCGCAGCCCTTCCCGAATGGTCGCGCACTCGGCTCAAAAGCATGATCGAGAGCGGCCAGGTTAGCACGCAAGGCATACCCGTCCGCGATCCGGCCTTCAAGGTCCGCGCAGGCCAGGTCTTCGCATTCGAGGTTCCTCCTGCGACCCCGGCGACGCCGGCGCCGCAACCCATTGCCCTCGACGTTGTTTACGAGGACGAGGATCTCATCGTGGTGGAGAAGCCTGCTGGAATGGTTGTGCATCCCGCGCCAGGAAGCCCGGACACCACTTTGGTTAATGCCTTACTCGCCCATTGCGGTGGAAGCCTCTCCGGAATTGGGGGAGTCAAACGCCCAGGAATCGTGCACCGTCTCGATAAGGATACCAGCGGCCTGATCGTTGCCGCCAAGAACGATGTGAGTCACCGGTCTTTGTCACAGCAATTCGCCACCAGGAGAGTGGAAAGGGGATATGTCGCCGTGACGTGGGGCGTGCCGATGCCGCCGACCGGATCGATTGAGGGCAACATTGGGCGCAGCCCGGTAAACCGGAAGAAGATGGCCGTCGTATCCCAGGGTGGAAAGCCCGCTTTGACGAGATATGTCGTCCGACGCGCCTTCCGCGATGTAGCCGCGCTGCTCGAATGCCGGTTAGCCACTGGAAGAACGCATCAGATACGTGTCCATCTGGCTGCGGCAGGCCATCCCTTGATCGGCGACCCGTTATACGGCCGCGTAACCCTGAGCAGGAAGCGTGCAGTTCGCCCGGACCTTCGTGATCGCATATGCGCCTTTCCTCGCCAAGCGCTTCATGCCTTTTCGATAGGGTTTATGCACCCTCGAACGAACATTTGGCATAGCTACGAAAGCCCCATACCACCGGATATCAATATGTTAGTACGCTCGTTAGAGGCTCTGTAATTTCTTCTATACTTGAGCATGCCAGTACGCTATTATCGAATGCGAATATGAGCCAAAACCACGACGGGCGTGGAAGGCCCGCGTGGTTCGATCGCATTGGTTTGGACCGGAGAGGAGGTAGCGATGGCCGTATTAACACCCGGCGTAGGCGTCGCCCCAGAAGGCAATCTTTCCCGGTACCTACAGGAGATCCGAAAGTTTCCGATGCTCGGGCCGGATGAGGAGTACATGCTTGCGAAGCGGTTTCGCGAATCGAATGACTTCGATTCCGCACACCGCTTGGTAACGAGCCACCTCCGGTTGGTGGCCAAGATCGCGATGGGCTATCGCGGTTATGGGCTGCCCATGGGCGAGCTGATCTCGGAAGGAAACGTCGGCATGATGCAGGCGGTCAAGCGGTTCGACCCGGACCGGGGGTTCAGGCTGGCAACCTACGCGATGTGGTGGATTCGCGCGGCCATTCAGGAGTATATCCTGCACTCTTGGTCGCTCGTCAAAATGGGCACAACCGCCGCCCAGAAGAAACTCTTCTTCAATCTGCGGAAGCTGAAAGGCCAGATGCAGGCCATCGAGGAAGGCGACCTTTCTCCTGAGAACGTCAAAAAAATCGCGGAAGATTTGGACGTCTCTGAGGCTGATGTCATCAGTATGAACCGGCGCCTAGCGTCGCCCGATCACTCTCTCAACGCCCCGGTGCGCATGGACGGGGAAGGCGAGTGGCAGGATTGGTTGGTCGACGAGAGCGACGACCAGGAGACGGAATTTGCGGATCGTGAGGAAATGTCGAACCGTCGTCATCTCCTGGGTGTCGCGCTCAAAAATCTCAACCAGAGAGAACGCCATATACTGACCGAACGGCGCCTGCGCGATAATCCCGTAACCCTAGAGGATCTCAGTCAACAGTACGGCATTTCACGAGAGAGGGTTCGGCAGATCGAGGTTCGCGCTTTTGAAAAACTCCAAAAATCAATGCGGAATGCGGTGATCGATCAGAATTTGCACTAGCTTGCCGGCCCCGTCCTCGTGACGGGGCTTTCATTCCTCGGCACCAGCCGTAACCTCTTCGCCCCATTCTTCGACGATGCGTTGCTGGGCGTGCCGCAAAGCGGCGACCCTGCGCTCCGAAGTCAACATCAGAAACGTTCCCACCACGGGGGGGGCGGCCATGAAGAGAAGCCACCCTACCGAGGCGGCGCCATACATGACCAGCACGACGAAAACGTCGGTTAGCAAAGTGAAGGCGTGCTGCAAGCTGTGATCGCCAAACCAAAGCTGGAAAAGATACGGCGCTGCTCCAGCCAGATTGGTGCCCCCGACGCTGAGCCACGCGTATCGAGACGGACTCCGATCTACGATAGCCGCCACCAGGGTAGGCAGCATTCCAAACAGCAGCAATGCGATGGTTGGAAGCGAAAACGGAATAAGGATGACCGCCAGCGACATTATTGCCAAGCGGCGGGAGACGCTATTTCCTCGTGCGGTCGCGGCCTTCGTCGGCTTCCGTCGCGAACCTGGCATCACCAGACCCTCACGATGACGAGCATTGAAATGGTGAACAGCGAGATTATGACGGAAATCAACGCCGCACTCTGCTGCCCCATCATCAGGGCGATCTCCTCTCGTCTCTCGTTCGCAGACTGCAGGTCGGCCTCTTCTCGCACCGCGGCCAGATACTGCGCTTTGGCCCAGGCGAATTCCTCGTCATCCTTTCTTCGTTCATCAGGGTCATCGAGGAGGCGATATAGCTCCACCAGGCTGCCTTTTCTTACAAGCCGGGGGATTTCCCGTTCCATCGCCCGTCGACGGGTTCTGCTATGGTAGGACAGGATCACAGGTCCCACCAAGCCTCCAAGCCAACTCGCCAACCCGTGCGCTTCTTCGGGACCGGTTCGCCATTGCAGCGAGGCAAGCAAAGACAAAACCGCTAGGGTGGCTCGCTGGGGGGTTGGATCATTCAAACTCATCATTTGTCGGCTCATATCTGAGCTTCCACGACTGGCAATGAACGCTGCTAGGTGCCTGTCGATAGGCCATGATTTCGGATCAATTTTTCGGGCCGCCGTGTTGAGAGCCGCCAGGATGCTCTTGATCTCGTAGACATATTCTTCGGCGACCAGCGGGCTCATGCACGGGACGTCGGCGTTGGTTTCATAGAGACATCGTTCGATGCCGCCTCCCAGCCCGGTTTGTTGGAGCAACTCCCGCATGTCTCGGAAATGCGCTGAAAGTTTACTGTACTCCGCAGAATACTCATCCTGCTGCGCAATCCAGTGCGATGGAATTTCTCGCAGAATTACTTCAGCGAAGACGCGGACGTCCCCGCCTTCGGCAATCATGACAGCGAGCGCGTTTCCGAAGCCATCGGGCATCGCCGCGAAATTTTTATAGCGAATAGGCCCGGTCGGATCGAGAATGATGGAAACTCGAGCCATCATCACGTCCATGAGTACGCGCCGATCACCCATGTTCGTGGTTGCATCCCGCACCGCGGTGGCAACCTGTTGAGCCGCTTCCTTATCCTCGATGGAGCGCCGTAACCAAAGCTCTAAGCGGCCGTCAGTGACATAGGGAATTGCCTCTTCCCAACGCTCGGCAAAGGCGAACGCCAGTTCCCGGGCAGTCTTAAACTCCCGGTCGGCAAAAGCAAAAGGCCGTTTCGCCCGTTTGGCGATATGTGGCTGGAGCGGGTTCAGACGCCGTCCGTCCATCCACTGGCCAAGGGCATCGGCGTCCCATCTTTCATTTGCGTCGTCGCACAATAGCCCCCTCAACATCTCGATGAGAGAAACGGGAAGCCTCTCGTCACCAACGAGGGCGGAATAGGAACCAACCGCAATCTTCCTCGCCAGCAACTCTTCATCCGAAAGGTGAGCCACCGGGTTCCTGCCCAGGAGAAGCAGCATGAATACGACCCCGAGCGAATACCAATCATCGGACACCTTCCCTGCACCTCGGCCAGCAGGTTGGCAGGTAGCCGAAGCTATGGTCTCGAACAGTGAGGGTTGATCAAAGGCAGGGGGGGTTGTAAGGCAATCACCCAACGCAATCCCCTCTCGCTCACCCACGAGAAAGAAGATGTTGGACAGCCTTATCGCTCGGTGGGTTACCCCTCTGGAATGGATTTCTTTAAGCGCCCCTGCCAACGGGGATAGTATATTGCGGACAAATTCGGTTTCCCCGTACCTGGGAAATTCCGCTTCAGGATCCGACATGAGGCAGGGTCCGAGCGGTCGATCGTAGACCACCACGAAACAACATCGGCCGGCCGCCGGCCAATGAACGGTTCCCCAGTCGACGAGAGCCTGGAACCCTGGGACCTGCAGGTCGGTCAGCGCTCTCGCGGCCACAATGCGAGAAGGCAGCGTTGGGCGGCAAACCAATGCGTAGAGTTGGCGTGATGGATCGCGCCGATCCTCAACCCCGTAGGCCTGAGAGCTGGGCGTACTCAAACTCGGCAAGGGGCGGGTGGGGAAGATCAGAAAGCGGTCACGTAGCGTGATCGGCGGTCCTGCAGGCACGCTCTCATTTTGGGTGGGTGGCGCAGCCGACTCCTTCGCCATAATGCCGGATGATCCTCGTTGCTGGGCGCCCATACGCCCTGCCGGGAATATTAAGGTTAGGGCCCCACCAACTCAAGGATCGGAGGGGCTCAATCGGCGAAGGGATCGTGGACGAGGATAGTGTCCTCGCGCTCGGGGCTGGTCGACAAGAGCGCCACCGGCGCCTCGATGAGTTCCTCGATGCGCCGAATATATTTCACCGCCGTCGCGGGAAGGTCGACCCAGGAGCGAGCTCCAGCCGTGCTTTGGCTCCACCCCTCAATCTCTTCGTAGATGGGTTCAACCTGCGCCTGCGAAGCCGCAAGTGCGGGAAGGTGGTCCAGAGTTTCTCCCCCGTACTTATATCCGGTGCAGATTCTCAGCGTTTCGAACCCATCGAGGACGTCCAACTTGGTAAGCGCAATTCCTTGAACGCCGCCCACTTTGATCGCTTGACGGACAAGCACGGCATCGAACCAGCCGCATCGCCGTTTCCGACCTGTCACGGTGCCGAATTCACGGCCTCGCTCACCGATCACCTCACCAATGCGGTCGTGCAGTTCGGTCGGAAACGGCCCGCTCCCCACCCGGGTGGTGTAGGCCTTGACGATACCCAGAACGTAGCCCACCTGCCCCGGTCCGATTCCGGACCCGACGGCGGCCTGTCCTGCAACCGTGTTGGAGGAGGTGACGTACGGATAAGTACCGTGGTCGATGTCGAGCATGGCTCCTTGGGCACCTTCGAAAAGGATGCGGCGGCCCGCACGCCTCACTTCGTCCAGGCGCTTCCAAACGACATCGGCGTAGGGAAGCAGGCGCGGACCCATTTCACGTAGTGCCGCCATGATGGGGGCCGCTTCCAATTCGGCCGCCCCCAAGCCGCGTAGCAGGGCGTTATGGTGGGACAGTAGGCCTTGCAGTTTTCGTTCGAGCACGTCTGCGTCAGCGAGATCGCAGACGCGAATCGCTCGCCTTGCCACCTTGTCTTCGTAGGCGGGCCCAATACCCCGGCCGGTGGTGCCAATCTTCGCCGCTCCGCTAGCCTCCTCACGGGCGCGATCCAAATTGCTGTGGAGGGGCAGTATGAGTGGAGCGTTCTCAGCGATCCGAAGCGTGTCAGGCGTAACCCGCACGCCCTGAGCCGCCAGCCGGTCGATTTCCGCCATCAAGGCCCAGGGATCGATGACGACACCGCTTCCGATAATCGAAAATTTGCCCCTCACCACGCCAGATGGCAGCAGGCTCAGCTTATAGACCGCACCATCGACCACCAGAGTATGGCCTGCATTGTGCCCACCCTGGAAACGGACCACAACATCGGCCCGCTCGGACAGCCAATCGACGATCTTTCCCTTGCCCTCGTCGCCCCATTGGGCGCCGACCACCGCCACGTTCGCCATGTTGTTATTTCCTTTCGGTTGTCGACCTCACAACCCCTTCCGGGGTCACGAAAGACGAGCACCCCTGCCGCACCGCCTCGCGCAAGTGATCGGTCGCCATCTCCAACCCCGCCACCGTTACCCACCCTGCGGATCGCAATCGATCCGAGACGCTGGTCGGAGTTCCTAACGGAACATAC
The DNA here is from genome assembly GCA_019455065.1 of Rhodospirillales bacterium. Lineage (GTDB taxonomy): Bacteria > Pseudomonadota > Alphaproteobacteria > Rhodospirillales > Magnetospirillaceae > JACFNC01. Next base: position 23,649 of record JACFNC010000003.1, on the reverse strand, counting down.
ACACGCTCCCTCGCCGATGCCGCCGGTAAAGCGCCGAGGACGGTATCCATGAATAAGGTAGCCCCCGTTGCCGGTTCGCGACCTGCTACGAGATAACGGCCTCCCCGTCCCAACTCAGCCGGCACTCCCCTGGAAAACAGGGTGAAGGATGGTCCGCAGTGATACTCAAAATTACGATTCTCGACGGGATCGATAGTGATCACCAACTCGGGGGCCGCGCCACGTATCAAGCTCACTATCGCCGCCAAGCGATCTCGCTCAGTGGCCGCGGCGGGAGAGAGGGGCAAGCCATCGAGAATTTCAAAAGCTCGTTCGGCAGGCCCGGCACCGGCAATCAGCGCCTCCAATGTTCCAGCTGCGGTGCCCGCGAGCTGTACCACTGCGGCAGCGTCCTTATGATCCAGCGCTTCGCGCAGGGCCCCGTCCGCTTGGACACCGTGATCGGCCAGAACCGCGGGCACCAACGTGGGTAAGGTGAGGTCGACGGAAACTTCTCGTACACCGAGCCAAGCCAATGCCCGCGCGACCAACACCACGACCTCGGCGTCAGCCATCGGGGCCTCGGAACCGATCAGTTCCAATCCAGCCTGCCCGAACTGGCGTTCAGGACGCAACTGGGACCCCTTCACCCGCAAAACCTGACCCGCGTAACTCAGCCGCAGCGGCCGCTCAGCAGAACGAAGCCGGCTGGTGGCTATCCGCGCGACTTGGAGGGTCATGTCGGGTCGCACGGCGAGCATCCGCTGCGACACCGGGTCCATCATCCGGAAGGTTTGGTGGGCGACAGCGGTGCCGCTTCCAGACAGCAAGCTTTCTTCGAATTCGAGCAAGGGCGGCTTCACACGCAGATAGCCGTGGTCCCCAAAGAATGACATAAGCCTGTGAACGACCTCTGCTTCACGTTCCGCGTCAGGCGACAGAATGTCGCGCAGGCCGGCGGGAAGTAGAGCCCGGCTCTCGAGATCAGTCATAGGCTCTCATCAGAAAACAATCGCCATGCGCTCCGCTGCGGGATGCCCCGCTCTTACGGCCGGATGTAGCGCTTTTGCCCGGAAACGGCAAACGGAAATCGGATATCACCGGTCCGAATGCCGGCGAGCAGTAAGCTTTTCCAGATTAGAGAACACATCCTGCGAACTCGCCGCCACCAACTTTATCTCGTTGAGAGCGCCATCCACATCCCCCTGCTTGAACAGCCTAGCCGCCTCGATGCCGTGGGCGTGCACGGCCCTATGCGGCTCTGCCAAGGCTGCAAACGCGGGGTGAAGCCGAAGGTCGTCGGAAACCGCGTCGTACCATCTTCCCAAACGGCATTGGTGGTGGTCGGCAAGTTCACTGGGGTCCAGTCGAGCACGGCCTACGAGCATCTGTGCAAGCCGCTTTCGCCAGATCGCATGATCCGACTTCGCGACATGGATGGTTACGTCTTCAATCTCTTGGCTAACGAAATCCGCGACCAGCGTGGTAATGGCGGTGTCACTCCGGTCCATCGTCTCGATGACCGAACTTATGCTCGCAGCATTGTGGCTGGCCATGTCGGCGATCACCGTGATCCCCTGTGACACTTCGGTCGAAGCCTCCGCCTGCTGCGAGAGTATGGTCGCAATCTCCTGCATTTTGGCGGTAACGCCCTCGATCTGTCCCGTCACCGTGCGCATGCCCTGACCCGTGGCCGCTATTACCTGCCTTCCGCGATTGACTGCTTCCGCGCCATTCTGCATCGACTCGACGATAGCCGCCATCTCCGCCCGCAATCCTTCAATCCGCATGCGGATATCCACCGTTGCCTTGGCGGTTTGGTTGGCCAGGTTCTTAACCTCGCTGGCCACCACGGCGAACCCCTTGCCCGCCTCCCCGGCTCGGGCTGCCTCAATGGTGGCGTTCAGTGCCAAGAGATTGGTCTGCTTCGCGATCGCTTCGATCTGGTTCACGATCTCGCCGATTTTTCCTGACGCGGCAGCCAAGCCGTCCACCGTCGCCGCCGCCTCCGAAACTGCTGACGCGATACGCTCCATGGTGTCAACCGCCTGGTCGGCTGCCTGCCGGCCCTCTCCTGCCGCTGCCTGGGCCGCCTGCGCGTCGCGCGCCGCAGCCTCGGAATTACGTGATATCTCGCCGACCGACGCGACAAGTTCTTCGGCAGCCGCCGCTATGGCCTGAGAGCGACGATCCACTTCATGCACGTCGCGCATCATCTCGGCAGTCGCGGTGACGGCTTCGTTGGAGGTCACTGAGAGCTCGACCACCCCCTTGACCTGCGTCAGCATTCGCCGCTCCAGGACGCCGGCTAGTTCCCTGATCTTTCTTGAAATCCGACAGGACCCGACCGGGACGGACCGATATTTTCCTTCGATCAAAAGATCGAGCAGCCTTTCGACAGCGTCCGTATCCACCCCCAGCGGTTGCTCGACACCCGCCGCCACGGCCTCAACCGAGAATCCCATCGCCCCCCCCTTTGGCGCACCCACAGATTTTAATTTTTACATCTTAGGGTCCTGGGAGGCAAACGAAAGACAAGCAGCCGGAGCTGCTCATCAAGCCATGATTCAGAACTTGAGAGCCTTGGCTTGGACCACGTGGGGCAATTGTTTCACGCGGTTGACAAGTTCCTCGTCAAGGGGCTGATCGACTTGGATAAGGGCAAGGGCATCGCTGCCCGACTGCGAGCGCCCGAGGTGGAAGGTCGCTATGTTTACCCCTGCGTCGCCTAGGGTCGTTCCCAGCGCACCAATAAACCCGGGCTTGTCCTTGTTTGAGATGAATAGCATGTAGGGGCCGAGCTCGGCTTCGATCGGGATACCTTTGATCTCAACGATACGCACCTTATCTCCGGTGAAGAGGGTGCCAGCCACGCTCCGCGTCCGAACCTCGGTGGTTACCGTCAGGCGGATCAGGGTATGATAGTCGGCGGCCTGCTCGGTCTTGACCTCGGTAACTTGGATATCGCGCTCCCTGGCGATTACCGGGGCATTAACCATGTTTACGCTTTCCATCAGAGGCTTGAGCAAGCCCTGCAGGATGGTGGCCGTCAGGGGACGGGTGTTCAACTCCGCAACATGGCCGTCGTATTCGATTTGCACGGATTTGAGGGCGTTCTCAGTAAGTTGGCCTGCAAAGCTTCCCAACTCCTCCGCGAGTTTTAAGTAAGGGCGCAGCTTGGGCGCCTCTTCGGCCGATACGGAGGGCATATTCAAGGCGTTGGTCACCGCGCCGGTGAGCAAATAATCCGACATCTGTTCGGCGATTTGTAGTGCCACATTCTCCTGGGCCTCTTTCGTCGACGCACCTAGATGCGGAGTGGCAATCACCTTTTCCATCCCGAAAAGCGGATTGTCGACGGCTGGCTCAACCTGGAAAACGTCGAGCGCCGCGCCCGCGACATGGCCGCTCTCGATGGCCCCCTTCAGATCCTCCTCCGCAATCAAGCCTCCACGGGCGCAATTGATTATGCGAACGCCCTTTTTCATCTTTGCGATTGCCTTCGCATCGATGATGTTCCGCGTCGCCTCGGTAAGGGGCGTATGCAATGTAATGACGTCCGCGCGACCGAAAAGCTCGTCGAGGTCGACTTTCTCAACCCCCAGATCCTTCGCCCTTTCATGAGAGAGGAAGGGATCGTAGGCGACCACCCGCATTCGCAAACCAATGGCCCGTTCGGCCACGTTGGCCCCAATGTTCCCGCACCCAATCACCCCGAGCGTTTTCCCCGTTAATTCAACGCCCATAAAACGCGACTTCTCCCACTTTCCCGCATGGGTCGACGAGTTCGCCTGAGGAATATCGCGAGCGAGCGCAAACATCAGGGCAATTGCATGCTCGGCGGTAGTGATCGAATTTCCGAAAGGCGTATTCATCACGACCACACCGCGCTGGGTTGCGGCGGCAACATCGACGTTGTCAACGCCAATGCCCGCACGGCCGACAACCTTGAGTTTGGCGCCCGCAGCCAGAATTTCCGCAGTCACCTTGGTTGCCGAACGAATGGCCAAGCCATCGTACTCACCGATGATGGACTTCAACTCTTGGGGGGAGAGGCCGACTTTAACATCCGCCTCTATGCCTCGATCGCCGAAAATTTTTACCGCGGCCGGACTCAGCTTATCGCTGATGAGTACTTTAGGCATTTGTCCCCCAATCTTTGACCATTCCACGCCTAGGCGGCAAATTCTGCGGCTACTTGTTCATAAGCCCAGTCGAGCCAGGGCAGCAACGCCTCGATATCGGATGCCTCGACGGTGGCGCCGCCCCATATGCGCAACCCCGGAGGTGCGTCTCGATAGGCTCCGACGTCCATGCCGACGCCCTCCTTCTCGAGAACCGAGGCAAGCTTTTTGGCAAATGCCACCTTGTCCTCAGCGGACAATCGAGCAAATGCAGGCGCCTTGATTACCAGGCAGACCGAAGTGCAGGAGCGGATATTTTTTTCCGCAGCCAGGAATGCAGCCCACTCGCTCCGATCAACCCATTTCTCAATGACCGCGAGATTTCGTTCCGACCGTCTGATCAGGGCCGACAATCCACCGATCGATTCGGCCCAGCGAAGGGCATCGAGTTGGTCCTCGGCTGCGAGCATCGAAGGTGTGTTGATCGTATCGCCCTTGAATATCCCTTCGATGAGCTTGCCACTCTTCACGAGACGGAAAATCTTGGGCAATGGCCAAACGGGCTTATAACTCTCGAGCCTGGCAACAGCACGCGGGCTCAACACCAGCATGCCGTGCGCCCCCTCGCCCCCCAGCACCTTTTGCCACGACCACGTCACCACATCCAGCTTCGACCAGGGCATTTCCATCGCGAATACAGCCGAGGTTGCGTCGCAGATGGTCAAACCTTCACGGTCCGCGGAAATCCAATCCCCGTTGGGAACACGAACCCCGGCGGTCGTTCCGTTCCACGTGAACACCACGTCACGATTGCAGTCGACTTCCGAGAGGTCCGGAATTTGGCCGTATGGAGCCCTGTGGACGCGCACGTCGGAGAGTTTCAACTGCTTGGTAACATCAGTCACCCAGCCTTCACCGAAACTTTCCCACGCTAGCATGTCGACGCCGCGCTCGCCGAGGAGCGACCAAAGCGCCATTTCCACGGCGCCGGTGTCCGACGCAGGCACGATGCCGACCAGATAATCAGCCGGAATCCCCAGCACGGAACGGCTGCGGTCGATTAACTCTTGGAGTTTGGCCTTTCCCGGCTTGGACCGGTGTGAGCGACCGACCAGCGCGTCCGAGAGAGCCGCCAACGACCACCCGGGACGTTTGGCGCAGGGACCTGAAGAAAAATTGGGATTGGATGGCCGAACAGCCGGCCGAGCCGAAAGACTCATGCGATAACCCTCCCTCGCAGAACGGACGCGACCCGTTGGGGGATCGTGGCCCGCCCGGGATACTATGGACGGCCAGAGGCGGCGTCAATGGGAGAACGCATACCCCATATCTAAAAGGAAGGCGATCCGAACGGGCGTACGGTATGCGCGTGTCCCAACGGACCATGACCATGCCCAAGCCCCGGAGCCGTCTCAATTGCCCGCCGAAGATAGGCACGGCCTCTCACCACAGCGTCGCGTACGCCAAGGCCCTGGGCAATCCCCGTTGCGATCGCTGAAGCCAGTGTACAGCCCGTACCATGTGTACTGGTGGTCTCGATCCGTGGCGCTATGAAGATCTCGTCATCGTGGTCTTGCCCGACCAGGAGGTCGCCCACTTCCGGGCCCTCCAGGTGCCCGCCCTTCAACAACACCCATTTCGGGCCCATCGAAAGAAGGGTGTGCGCCGCCCTGGCCATATCTTCCCGAGACTTCACCTCGAACCCGACCAAGCATTGGGCCTCGGGCAAATTGGGGGTTAACACCATGGCTTTGGGCAATAAACGAGCCTTCAAGGTTTCGCTGGCTTGGGGATCGAGAAGAGATGCACCCCCTTTCGCGACCATAACGGGATCCACAACGAGCGGCAGGTTTTCTGCTCCTTCTAAGGCCTCCGCTACCGCATTGATGATCGCCGCATTTCCAAGCATTCCCGTCTTTATACAATCAGTGCCGATGTCGGACAGCACCACACGCATTTGCTCGGAGACGAATTCGGGGGGCACCTCAATCACTCCGAACACGCCTTGCGTATTTTGCGCGGTCAACGCCGTAACAGCGGTTGTCGCATATCCACGCAGGGCCGTGACCGTCTTGATGTCGCCCTGGATACCCGCACCTCCCCCCGAGTCCGATCCGGCCACTATCAAGACTCTACCAAGGCCCATGCTCTCTAACCTCCACGCGTCGCCGGCAGATCAATAACGCCTTACGGGCATAAACAGAAGCCTCTATCGCCCAACGTCAGCGCGCCGCAAACCACGTGGCCAATGCTTGCCTCGTGTCGCTCACGTCGTGGACCCGAAAAATCTGAACGCCCTGGGCCGCCCCGACGAGCGCGGCAGACACGGAACCCGAAAGCCGTTTGTCGGCTGTCGCGCCATCCGAGAGACCGGCAATAAAACTCTTGCGTGAAGCGCCCAGGAGGACCGCACTGCCTATACCGTGGAGAACGCCGATTAGGGACAAAACCTGCACATTGTGGGCGACCGTCTTCCCGAAGCCGATCCCGGGATCGACGCAAATATTGCCAAGCTGGATTCCTGCGGCCAAGCAGGCAGAAACGCGCTCTTCGAGATAGTCGTAAATGTCAAGTGGCGCAAACCGATATGACGGCGCCGTTTGCATGCTGCGGGGGTCGCCCTGCATGTGCATCACCACAACAGAGAGCCCAAGTGCTGACGCGACCCGCAGGGAACCTGGATCGCCCTCCAAGCCCGTGACATCGTTGATGATGGAGGCCCCCGCCGCAGCGGCTGCTTCCATGACAGCCGCGTGGCGCGTATCGACCGACACGCGGGCCCCGCGCTCAGCCAAAGAACGTATCACCGGCTCGATCCGAGCAATTTCCTCCTCGGGAGCAACAGGAGTGGCACCTGGCCGTGTCGACTCCCCGCCCACGTCGATGATGTCGGCTCCCGCTTCGAGGAGGCTCACTCCGTGTGCAATGGCTTCCGCCGCACCAAAGTACCGGCCTCCGTCCGAGAAGCTATCGGGGGTGACGTTGACCACGCCCATCACTATGGGTCTGTCCAGGGAAATGCCGCCGAAGGGGGCCCGTCGGGCGGTCAAACGACTGAGAAACTCAGAAACATATTGCTCGATCAGGTCGCCCTCGCCCACCGACCACGCCACGAGGTCGGCGATTTGGGCATAAGTTCTCAACACGCGATCGCCGTCACGTAACAGGACCACACATCCCGAGAACGCAGTTGGACCGCCGGCGAGAGGGCGGGCTACGCCCGCCGCAACCGCTTGTTGCCCATCATCCTGCGTGAGGAAGCCCGCAGGAACCAAGTACAACGCTTGCCGCGGATCAAATTCTCCAAGGCCCGGCGGCAATGTGGGGCTTAGGACGACCGTGGTCCGATGCGGCAAATCAGGCCCCCGGTTGGGGCTCCGGACCCGCGCCAAAGCCGCCTGGCGAAGTGGTGGGAACAGAAGAGCGTCTGCCGCCGTCCCGCTGGCGGCTTCCGCCGCTTTCGTCAGAACTGGTCCTTACGATGGATTCGCCCTTCAAGAGCGAGCGAATCTCGTCACCTGCAAGGGTTTCGTACTCGAGCAGCCCTTTCGCCAGCAAGTGCAACTGATCCAACTTCTCGGTAAGAACGGCACGGGCACGACCGTAGGCGCCATCGACGATGCCTCGAATCTCGGCATCGATCGTCTGGGCCGTCGCCTCGGAAATATTCTTGTGCGTAGTCACAGAGTGGCCGAGAAACAATTCCTGCTCGTTCTCGCCATAAGTCAGCGGGCCAAGCTTCTCGCTCATTCCCCACTCGGTGACCATCCGTCGAGCCATGTCGGTAGCCATCTTTATGTCCGAGGAGGCGCCGGTTGTCACTTTGTCAGGGCCAAAGATCAGTTCTTCAGCGATTCGCCCGCCCATCGCCACCGCTAGGTCGGCCTTCAGCTTGGCGCGGGAGACCGAAATGCGGTCTCCTTCCGGTAGGCGCATAACCATTCCCAGAGCCCGGCCGCGCGGGATGATCGTAGCTTTGTGAATTGGGTCAGATTCAGGTTCGTTCAGTGCGACAATGGCATGCCCTGCCTCATGGTAAGCCGTGAGTCGCTTCTCGTCCTCGGTCATGACCATAGAGCGACGCTCCGCGCCCATCATCACTTTGTCCTTCGCCGCCTCGAACTCGGCCATCGTGACAACGCGCCTACCGGCACGGGCCGCCAACAACGCGGCCTCGTTGACGAGGTTTGCAAGATCCGCTCCCGAAAAACCCGGGGTTCCGCGAGCGATAATCCGCGCATCGACATCCGGTGCCAGCGGGACCTTGCGCATGTGGACTTTGAGAATCGTTTCGCGTCCGAGCACGTCGGGATTTGGCACGACCACCTGGCGGTCGAACCGCCCAGGACGCAGCAAAGCCGGATCCAGCACGTCCGGACGGTTGGTCGCCGCTATCAGAATAACGCCCTCGTTCGATTCGAATCCGTCCATTTCCACGAGCAGCTGGTTCAAGGTCTGTTCCCGCTCGTCGTTCCCCCCTCCCAATCCTGCGCCACGATGACGCCCAACGGCGTCAATCTCGTCGATGAAGATAATGCAGGGAGCGTTCTTCTTCCCCTGCTCGAACATGTCGCGCACTCGGCTGGCGCCGACGCCCACGAACATCTCCACAAAATCCGAGCCCGAAATGGTGAAGAACGGCACGTTGGCCTCGCCCGCAATCGCACGGGCCAGCAACGTCTTGCCGGTGCCGGGAGGCCCGACCAGCAATACGCCCTTGGGAATTTTCCCGCCGAGCCTCTGGAATTTCTGGGGATCCTTCAGAAACTCGACAATTTCTTCTAGTTCCTGCTTCGCCTCGTCGATACCGGCGACGTCGTCAAAAGTAACACGCCCGGTCTTTTCAGTAAGCAAGCGGGCTCGCGACTTCCCAAAGCCCATCGCCTTGCCGCCACCACCCTGCATCTGGCGCATGAAGAAAATCCATACCCCTACCAGCAGGAGCATCGGAAACCAGGATACAAGGACGCTCCAGAGCGTCGGAGCATCCTCGTTGGCAGGCATTGCGGTAATGCGCACGCCGGCTTGGCGCAATTGGGGAACAATGTTGGCGTCCGGCGGGACATAGGTCGTGAACGCTCGGCCATCACTGAAATGCCCCGACACCGCTTCTCCCTGGATGGTTACGTCAGCCACCTGGCCACGCTCCACCTCGGCGAGAAAATCCGAGAACGCGTAGGTGTTGACGCCCCGGGGTGGGGACGACGTCTGGAACAGGTTAAAGAGCGCCACCAAAAGCAGGGCTATGATCACCCATAGCGCAAGATTCTTGCTAAAGTTCAACCTTTGAACCCTTTCAAACGCCGAACGCACCATCCGCCGCGCTCGGACTTGACGAATACCAATCTAGAGATAATGAGGCCTTGAAGCTAAACAAGACAACGGCGCACTACGGAAAGCGCCGCTCGCGGTCGGAAAACGACGGCGCTGCCAGCCAACCCTGCGTCTCCCCTTATCAACCCTGCGTCTCCCCTTATATAGCCTAAATGCGGCACAGCGAATACGCCGTGATCATCAAAGATGGCGGGCAAGGTCGAGCGCACGCGCGCCGGGATACCAGTTCGGGCCGGATGGCCACAGCGTGAGACGAGCTCACGCCCAACCGTCTCGCCAAGGCGTCCTAGGCGAAATCCGGCACTTGAGAAACCTCCCAGTTGGGCGCAATACCGCCCGTCCCAAACGGTTTCAGAAACGCGCAAGGGCACAGGCTGCGCAATGGCGGCAGCCTCACGACAGACCAGAATCCCTGAGGGCTTCACCAGTATCTGACATCCCCCCAGCGTCCATCCGGCACCGCCTCCGCGCATCGATCCGAGCAGGCGTTCCACACTCTCCTGACGTGGGGCGTACGCCGCCCCGGACACGGTAAACAAAACTCGCGCCAGAGACCGGATAACGATCTCATCGGGGCCCGACAAGAGCGCTCGCTCGCAATGCGCAAACCCGGCAGGGTGCAGCATGACCCATTTCGCCAGATGGCTGTTGGTAAGCATCTCCAGAGACCGTCTCGCGCGAGCCAAGCGCCGGGCACTTGCCGCAATCCCTGTGGCGGGAAGATCTTCAGTGGGTTGGCGTGCTAGCCAATTTCTTAGGCGTGCCCTGCCATATCGGAGATCCTGGTTGCTTGGATCATCGACCCAAGGATGCCGTTTGGCGACAAGAAGGGCGACGAGGCGTGCGCGCGGAACGGTCAGGAACGGTCGAAGAATTCGGGCATGCCGCCTCTCCACGACTGGGGCCATGCCCGCGAGGCCATCGACGCCGCTGCCTCGCCCAATGCGCAACAATAACGTTTCAATCTGATCGTCGCGCTGGTGGGCCATAAGCAGGTGAACAACCCCCGCCTGCCTGCACCACTCCAGGAGCAGCGCATGGCGAGCCGTCCGGGCGGCAGCTTGGATTCCTGTTACCGGCTTGTTGGCTTCCCAAGTGAGAATATGATGATCGATCCCCAGGGCCCTCAGCCAAATCCCAACTTGGCGCGCCTCATCGGTCGAATTGGGCCGCAATCCGTGGTCCACAGTGAGGGCGACCACCCGCCCTCGCTTTTCGCGCGCCCAGCCGTCCGCAAGGATAGCAAGTGCCAAGCTGTCCGCCCCCCCTGAGACCGCTACTGCAATCGTCGGAGGGCGTTCGAAAGGACCGAGCCGGCCTAAGAGACGCGCGAATTCACCGGGGCTCAATGGGGTGTGTTCGGCCACCAATTTCGTCAGCGGCAGGACAGCTTCTGCCGCTCCATTTCCGCTCTCCGCTTCACTTGGTCCGGGGCATCCGGGAAATCGACCGCGAGTTTGCTGAAAGCGGCACAAGCCTCCTTCTGCTGGCCCAGGCCGGTTAGCGACAACCCAAGTTTCAAAAGGCTGTCCGGCGCCTTTGGGCTCTTTCCATACTTTTGGTAAACCTTGAGGAATGCCACGGCCGCTTTGTCGAACTCATTCCGAACGTAGTAGGTTTCCCCTAGCCAGTACTGAGCATTGCCGGCAAGTTGATCGTCGGGCCATGCCTCCAAGAAGGAAACAAGCGCAACCTCCGCAGCTGCGTAATCGCTGCGCAGAAGCTTCAGCGCGTGATCATAATGCTCTTTGGGTGTCTTCGATATTGCCCGCTGTGGCACAGTGGAGGGTTCAGCTGTTGATGTCGCAGGCGCGTTCCTACCCTCTCCAAGGGGGATAGTCCCCAAGACTTGCGGTCCTAGAGCCGCGATCCGTCCTGATCCCTCGTCCTTGAGCTGGGCGGTGGGCGGTGTGCCGGGTAAATTTCCTGCGGGTTGTAAGTTGCCTTCCACTTCCTTGAGACGGAATTCGATATCCGCCAGCGCGCGATCCAGCCGGCTGCCGAGCTGATTGGCGGCGAAGTGTGCCTCCTCGATCTGGCCAGTCAGGCGCCGCAGTTCGTTCTCCAACTGGGATAGTCTCACTTCAAGGCGTGCGGCAAGGTCTGTCGGCAACGCCATCCCGGCGGCAGGCATCGGGGCGTCATCGCGCACTAATGGCGACGTGACCACAGTCTTGTCCGCGCCGCCGCCGTAGACATGACGCTGTACCGTGCCCAAATCGCGTTCAAGGCGATCTAGACGATCAAGGAGAGGTCGTAGATCGGACTGGGCGGAAGCGCCACCTGCTAATGCGAGGAAGACAAGCAGAACCTGCAAACCACATGCGATCAGCCTGCTCTTCACCGTCTCCTCCTCGTGCGCGATAGCCCAGAGTGGACTCTATTCCAGGCAGAATTAAGGCGCCACCACCCCTCGACCCAACGGTCTTCGGGGTGGTTGCGCCCCAACCTGCAAGCGGTCGCGCGGTCTCCTTTACTGGACGACAGTAACGCCCCGACGGTTTTGTGCCCAAGCCGCCTCGTTCGAGCCGAGGGCAACCGGCCGCTCTTTGCCATAGGAAAGGGTCTTGACCCGGGCGGCCTGAATCCCATTAGCCACCAGATAGTCTTTCACGGCATTCGCACGGCGCTCACCGAGGGCCAAGTTGTACTCCCGCGTACCGCGCTCGTCACAGTGTCCCTCCACGACGATGGCGACATTGGGATGGTTCTTCAGCCAAGCGGCCTGCTTCTCGAGGGTCGCGCGCCCTTCGGGCTTCAGGTCGTACTTGTCGAAGTCAAAAAACACGCGGTCGCCGACATTGGCCACGAGGTCGGCCTGAGTTCCTGGCTTGATGCCAGGTACGGCCGCGGGAGCCACAGTTGTCGAAGCGGCCGGCGCGGTAGTTCCCGCACCCTGTGTCGTAGCCGCCTTATCGGCAGGAGTTTCGCACGCGGCAAGCATCGCGAGTACAGCGACCATGCCCAGAATACGAGTCTTCATAAAATTTCCCCTCGCAGGTAGCTGAGATTGTTGCTGGGATTTGGTTCGATGCGCCTTGGTGGATCCCCACGGGTCCGATTCGGCACATCCTCTTACAACGTTTCGGACCCGTTGCCTGGAAGATCTCACGATCGGCGCGGACTATACTTCCGAAACACTAAGGAATCAAGGGGGACCATGCGGGATCCGAAGCGTCGAGCGGCGTCACGACTTGCCTTTCGTTTTGCCCAGTCAAGTCGATCGAATACAACGCAGAGCTTCCTCCACGCCCACGGGTGTCTGCTGGTTGTTGGCGAAAAAACATGAGTACACGGCCATTTGGCGCCCATGTCGGCGATTCAACGATGAATCCTTTGGTCAGCAGCCGCTCTCCACTTCCATCGGGCCTCATTACACCAATAAAAAATTCGCCAGCATGAATCTTGGTGAACGCTATGAGATCCCCACGCGGCGACCATACCGGGGTTGCATATCGCCCGTCCCCGAAGCTGATCCGCTGTACGTTGCTTCCATCCGAGTTCATTACATAAATTTGTTGAGTTCCCCCTCGGTCCGAGTTGAACGTTATTCTCGATCCGTCAGGTGAATATGAGGGCGAGGTATCGATCGAAGGGTGGTCGGTGAGACGGACGCTTCGACGCGTCCGGAGGTCCATTTCATAAATTTCCGAATTGCCGTCGGTCGCCAAACTCATGATTACCTTGTTGCCGTCGGGCGAAAAACGTGGCGCAAAGGTCATTCCCGGATAATCGCCCAATATCTCGCGTCGCCCCGTGTCAATTTGGAGCACGTACACGCGAGGCGAGCCCTTCGAATAGGACAGATAGGTGATTTCGCGCAGCGTGGGTGAGAAGCGTGGAGTGAGAACCAGATCGGTTCCATCCGTCAGAAATTTGTGATTCTCGCCGTCTTGGTCCATAATCGCGAGTCGCTTGACCCGCTTGTTTTGCGGCCCGGTCTCGGCAACGTAGACGACCTGGGTGTCGAAATAGCCGCTCTCGCCGGTCATGCGCTTGTAGATCGCATCTGCGATCAGATGGGCGACGCGACGCCACCCCTGAGGGGATGTGGTGAACGCTTGGCCGGTCATTTGTTGTTCAGCGAATACGTCCCACAACCGGAATTCTACTCGTAAACGGCCGTCCTGCGTGATTTCCGCGCGTCCATTCGCGAGTGCCTGGGCATTTATCAATTTCCAGTCGGCAAAACGCGGTTGAACCTGAAGCGATGCCGCCGCCTGAATGAAGGCGCGGGGATCGATCGGTTTGAACAGACCGGAGCGCTCAAGGTCCGCTGACACCACCTTGCTGATGTCGCGGCCGATAGCGGCCTCTTGGGGCGTCGATCCGCCAAAGTCAGTGATGGCGATCGGAAGCGGCTGCATGTGGCCGCGCGTAATATCGATCCTCAACTCGGCCAGAGACGGCATCGAAAGCATCGCCGTGACAGCAAAGGTGATAATTGCCAACCAAGTGCGGGTTCGTTTCGCCACCGTCATCTCCGATAAATCAAATCCCTCGGATTGAATGTCACTGTCATACTCTTCCACTGATCATACTTGTTTGGCGGCACCCGCAACGGACTGCAGAGATAGACCGCCCGCCGGGCACTATCGGCCGCGGTACGATAGAAAGTATCTTTCGAATATCTGCCGTCGTCCACAATGTCCGCCCGGACCACGCTACCATCTGGATTCAACAGGACTTTTACCTCGACGATCAAGTTTTCCGCCTCTCTGGCGCCGGCCGGAACGTTCCAGCATCGCTCGATCTGTGCCCTGATAGCATCCTTCTCACTCATACTGATGGGTTCGGCACTTGTCGTTGGCTGAGCCTGCGAAGGCTTCGCAGCAACCGGTTTCTCATCCCGCGGGGAGGCAGTCGCATCCGCTTGCTTCATACGTTCCACAGTCTTGAGAAGCATGTCGAAATCGTCGCGAGGGGGGGCTGGCTTGGCCTTTGGCCTGACGTCCGCGAACACCCGCCTCTCTTGGGCCTGCGGTTTTGGCGGTTCTGGTTTGGGGTCGGGCTTGGACAACTCTGGCTCCGGTCGCCCGTCCGGCTTCGGCGGCTCCGGCTTTGGTTGCGGCTTAGGCGGTTCGGATTTCGGCAACTCGGGCTTCGGCTCAACCCTTGGCGGGTCCGGCTTTGGCTGGGGTTTGGGTAACTCCGTTCTGGGCTCGGGTTTTAGCTCGTTCGTCTTCGGTTCTTCCTTGGGGGGCGCAGGCGGCGGGGGATTGGTCTCCTCGGCGACCGTCACAACCTCAACGACCATCGGTTGGTCGAGGTCGATCGGCGGCGTCAAGACGCTGGGCAAACCCAGCCAGGCGATGAGAACCACCGCGACGTGCAATAGCGCCGAAAGAGTCGTCCCGGTTCGCATCGGCATGCCGGTTAGCGCGCCGCCCGTCCGCCAGACTGCGGCTGGTTAGGCCGTTCGGTTATCAAGGCCACCTTGTCAAACCCGGCGGCCCCGAGCGTTCCCATGACCTCCATAACTTGTCCATAGGGAATGTTCTTGTCCCCGCGAACGAATATACGCGTATCCGGTTTTGCCGCCGTAATGGCCTTGAGACGCGGCACCAACTCCTCGGCACGCACCTCGGTTTCCTGGATAAAGATTCGGCCTTTTCCATCGACGGTGATCGACAACGGGCGGTCGTCCCCCTTCAAGACGGATGCGCTGGTCTTCGGCAGGTCAACCTGTACACCGGCGGTTAGAAGCGGCGCCGTCACCATGAAGATGATGAGAAGCACCAGCATCACATCGACCATTGGTGTCACGTTGATCTGGCTCACCAACGGGGTGGCACGCCGGGTCCCCTGCCCGCGCCTGCCGTTACCGATGAAGGCGCCCATCGATCATTCCTTCTCGTCAAGTTGGCGCGAGAGGATGGCGCCGAACTCGCCGGCAAAGTTCTCAAGACGCTTCGCGTAGCGGTCGAGATCACCCGATAGCTTGTTGAAGGCTATGACCGCGGGGATCGCGGCAACCAAACCGAGCGCGGTGGCGAACAGGGCCTCGGCAATACCGGGGGCGACCACCGCCAGGCTCGTGTTCTTGGTCAGCGCAATCGATTGGAAGCTGTTCATGATGCCCCAGACGGTGCCGAAGAGACCGATGAAGGGAGCAGTGGAACCGACGGACGCAAGGAAGCCCATCCGGGATTCCAGCATCTCCATCTCGCGGCCCAGCGTCACCTGCATGACGCGATCGATGCGTTGGGATAGACCGGTGCGCATGGTGGAGTGATCGCCCTTTCCCCGCGCCGCAGAGCGTCGCCATTCGCGCATCGCCGCAACGAAGATCGACGCCATCGGATCGAGCGGCCGGGAACCGATCCGGTCGTAGAGCTCTTCGAGCGAGCCGCCGGACCAGAAACTTTCCTCGAACTGGTCGGCCCGCCCAAAGAGCCGCCGCAGCCTTATGACCTTGTCGAAGATGATCGCCCAGGACCAGAACGAGGCGGCGGCAAGCATTACCATCACCAGCTTGACGACGAAGTCGGCCCTTAGAAACAGGCTCCACATCGACAAGTCGGCGGCTCCCCCCAAGGCAACCGATTCGATGACCGTTGAATCCATGATTAGTTCCGTCAGTCAGAAATAAATGTGCGAATTTTGTCTCTCAGCTCCGCAGGCAGCCGGGCAGGCCGACCGTCCCTTGTGATGGAGGCGAGGCGCAGGTAGAGCCGGGCGATATGCAACCCGTCCGCCGGTCTTTCGAAACTCTGATCGATCTCCACCGTCGCGCCCCCAACTCCAACCAGACGAGATCGAATCTCGAGCAGATCGTCGAGCACGGCAGACCGCCGGAAGTCGACCACGCAATGGCGAACCGCGAAGGCCCGGCCGCCTTCCCACATGCGGGCGTGCGCGAAATCCATCAGCCGCATCATCTCGGTGCGGGCGCGCTCGGCGAAGTTCAGATAATTACTGTGATAGACGATGCCGGCCGCGTCGGTGTTCTCGAAATAGACCCGCACCGGGTAGACATGCACCCGGCCCTCCAGTCGGCCGCTGAGCTCAGTCATCGGCCGCGTCCTCGTCACCCAGCAGATTGAGCTGATCGGCAGTCCGGCGCGGCGGAGCGAGACCGAGGTGCCGGAAGCCCGCCGGGGACAGGACCCGGCCGCGCGGCGTCCGCTGCAACAGGCCCTGCTGGAGCAGGTAGGGTTCGATCACCTCTTCGATGGTATCCCGCTGTTCCGACAGGGCGGCGGCCAGGGTTTCCACCCCGACCGGGCCGCCTCCGTAATGGTCTGCGATGCAGCGCATATAGCGGCGGTCCATGGCATCGAGGCCGACCGCGTCCACCCCCAGGCGGTTGAGCGCCGCATCGGCGACAGCCGCGGTCACCGGAAGCGTCCCCGCCACCGCGGCGAAGTCGCGGACCCGGCGCAGCAGCCGATTCGCCACGCGGGGCGTACCTCGCGAACGGCGCGCGATCTCGGCGGCGCCGTCGGCGGTGAGGTCCAGCCCCAGCACACGGGCGCCCCGCCGCACGATCCGTTCCAACTCGGCGGGTTGGTAGAAGGCGAGGCGCAGCGGGATGCCGAAGCGCTCGCGCAGCGGCGTCGTCAGCAGCCCCGACCGGGTTGTCGCGCCGACCAGCGTGAACCGGCTGAGGTCGATGCGCACCGAGCGCGCCGCGGGTCCCTCGCCGATGATCAGATCGAGCTGGAAATCCTCCATGGCGGGATAGAGAACTTCCTCTATGGCGGGATTAAGGCGATGTATTTCGTCGATGAAAAGGACGTCGTTCGGTTCGAGATTGGTAAGCAATGCCGCCAAGTCGCCAGCCTTGGCGATGATCGGGCCGGAGGTGGCGCGGAATCCCACGCCCATTTCGCGCGCCACGATCTGCGCCAGGGTGGTCTTGCCGAGCCCCGGAGGGCCGGACAGAAGCACATGGTCGAGCGCCTCGCCGCGCGCCCGGGCCGCCTCGACGAAGACGCGCAAATTGGCGCAGGCCTCGCGCTGGCCGATGAAGGCGTCCAGGGTCTGCGGGCGGAGGTGGCTTTCGACGTCGCCCGCCGCAGCCTCGCCATCGACCACCCGCCCGCCGCTCATCGGCTAAGCTCCCGTGGTCCCAGCTCCTTCAACCCGGCGCGGATCAGGCTCTGCACCGCCGCCCCGTCGCCCATACTCTGCGCCGCCCGCACCACCGCCGCGTGGGCCTCGATGCGCTTGTAGCCGAGATTGACCAGCGCCGACACCGCGTCGGCCACCGCCCCCGTCTCGGCCTCGCCCCCGGACATGACCGGCGCCTGCCCACCGCCGCCCAGCGCCGCGGCGACGCGGGGAGCGCGGTCCTTCAACTCGCTGACGATACGGCCGGCCAGCTTCGGGCCGACCCCGGAGGCGCGGGTCAGCGCCGCCTTGTCCTGGGCGGCGATGGCCAGCATGAGCTGGTCCGGCGGCGTCACCGAGAGCAGCGCCAGCGCGACCTTGCTGCCCACGCCCTGGACCGTGGTCAGCAGGCGGAACCATTCGCGCTCGGCGGCGTCCAGGAAGCCGTAGAGGTGGATGTGATCCTCGCGGACATGGGTCTCGACATGCACCGCCGCCGCCTCGCCGACGCCCAGCCGCGCCAGCGTGCGGGCCGAACAGAAGACCTGGTAGCCGACGCCGGCGACGTCGATCACCGCCCAGTCGTCGCCGAGCGAATCGACGATCCCCCGCAGGCGGGCGATCACGACGCGGCCTCGACCAGCCGGCGCGCCGTGGCGCGGTGATGGGCGTGGCAGATGGCGACGGCGAGGGCGTCGGCGGCGTCGGGGCTGGCGGCGAGGCAGCCGGGGAGCAGCATGCGCACCATGGCGTCGATCTGCTGCTTGGCGGCGTGGCCGGTGCCGACGAGCGACTTCTTGACGAGGTTGGGGGCGTATTCGGCAACCGGCAGCCCGGCCAGCGCCGGGGCCAGCAGCACCGCGCCGCGCGCCTGGCCGAGCTTCAGCGTGCTGCGCGGATTGGCGTTGACGAAGGTTTCCTCGATGGCCGCCTCGCCCGGCGCGTGCTCGCGGATCACAGCCGCCACGCCCTCGTGGAGTTGGGCGAGGCGCTGGGCCAGCGAGAGGCGCTCGTCGGAGCGCACCACGCCGTCGGCCACCGCCCGCAGACGGTTGTCGGCGACGTCGATCACCGCCCATCCCGTGGCGCGCAGACCGGGGTCGATTCCCAGCACTCTCATCGCTCAGGCGCTCAGCCGCTCCATGGTTTCCTGCGACATCTCGTAGTTGGCCTGGACGCGTTGGACGTCGTCGCTGTCGTCCAGCACCTCGAGGAGCTTCAGCAGCGTCTCGGCGTTGGAGCCGTCGACGGGAACCGTGGTCTGCGGCCGCCAGTCGAGACGCGCCGCGCCGGGCGGGCCGAAGCGCGCCTCGAGGGCCTCGCGCACGGCGTTGAGGTCGTCCGGCGCGCAGGTCACCTCGTGGCCGTCCTCGGCCGATTCGACGTTGTCCGCCCCGGCCTCCAGCGCCGCCTCGAACATCGCCTCGGCCGAGGCCGCCTCGGCCGGATAGTGGATGGCGCCGATGCGGTCGAACATGAAGGACACGCTGTTGGTCTCGCCGAGCGAGCCGCCGTGCTTGTTGAAGGCGGCGCGCACCTCCGACGCGGTGCGGTTGCGGTTGTCGGTCAGCGCCTCGACGATGATCGCCACGCCGCCCGGGCCGTAACCCTCGTAGCGCACCTCCTCGTAGTTGGCGTCGTCGGCCCCGCCGGCACCGCGCTTGATGGCGCGCTCCATGGTGTCCTTGGGCATGTTGGCCTCGCGCGCCGCCTGCACGGCGGCCCGGAGGCGCGGATTCATGGCGGGGTCGGGCAGGCCCGAACGCGCCGCCACCGTCAGCTCGCGGATCAGCTTGGTGAAAGCCTTGGCCCGCTTGGCGTCCTGGGCGCCCTTGCGGTGCATGATGTTCTTGAATTGCGAATGGCCGGCCATTGCTCACGGACGTTTTTTGGGAGGAGACAGTGTGGACGCTATACCATATGTGGTGCGGCGAGCCTAGCGGGCTGCGACGGGTCGCGTTGCGGATGCGACGCAGCCTCAGTCCGGCCAGCAGGCCGCGAGGCGCCCGCCGAGGCGCAGCGGCGCGACGCGCAACGCCAGCCCGGTGCGGTCGTCGGTCTCGACGAACACCGCGCACAGCGTCGCCTCGCCCTCGGCCGGCGCCAGCCGCTCGCCCGGCACCTTGCGCACGAAGCGCGCGATGGCGGTTTCCTTGCGCATGCCGATCACCGAGTCGTAGTCGCCGCACATGCCGGCGTCGGTGAGATAGGCGGTGCCGCCGGGCAGGATCTGGGCGTCGGCGGTGGGCACGTGGGAATGGCTGCCGACCACCAGCGAGGCGCGGCCGTCGCACCAGTGCCCGACCGCCATCTTCTCGCTGGTCGCCTCGCAATGGACGTCGACGATCACCGCGTCCACCCCCGCCCCCGCCCCCATCGGGTGCCTGGCGAGCTGCGCCTCGAGCGCGGTGAAGGGGTCGTCGAGCGCCTCCATGAACAGCCGCCCCATGACCTGCACCACCATCACCTTGCGCCCGCGCGGCGCCTCGAACACCCCGGCCCCGCGCCCCGGCGTGCCGCGCGGAAAGTTCACGGGGCGCAACAGCCGCGGATCGCCGTCGATATAGGCGATGATCTCGCGCTGGTCCCAGACGTGGTTGCCGGTGGTCACCACGTCGACGCCGGCGGCGTAGAAGTCCTGGCAGATCCGGGCGGTGAGGCCGAAGCCGTGGGCGGCGTTCTCGCCGTTCACGACCACGAAGTCGAGCCCCAGCCGCCGGCGCAGGTCGGGCACCTGGGCGATCACCGCGTCGCGCCCGCTGCGCCCCATGACGTCGCCGCAATACAGAAGCCTCATGACCCGGTCCCGTCGATCTCCAGAACACCCTCCTCGGTCAGCATGACGTCGAGCCGCTCGTCGCGCCCGTCATGGGGCACGGCCTCGACCTCCTGCGCCGCGTAGCCGACGCCGACCGCAGTGACCGCGCCGCCGCCGTCGGCCCGCAGCCGCGCCAGCGTGCGGTCGTAGTAGCCGCCGCCATAGCCCAGCCGGTAGCCGCGGCGGTCCCAGGCGAGCAGCGGCACCAGCAACAGCGACGGCCGCACCGCGGGCGCCGCCGCCGCCGGATGCAGGGTGCCGAACACCCCCGGCTCCAGGACCTCGCCCGGTCGCCAGCGGCGGAACTCCAGCGGCTCGCCGCGCCCGGCCACCACCGGCAGGGCGAGCGCGCGGCCGGCCGCGTGCAGGGCGTCGAGCAGCGGGCGCAGGTCGATCTCGTCGCCCATCGGCCAGAACGCCGACACCACGGTTCCCGGCGGCGGCAGCAGGCGCGCCAGGAACGCCGCCCGCACCCGCCGCGCCGCCTCCTCGGCCATCGCCCCGTGGGCCAGCCGGCGGCGCTCGACGGCGGCGGCGCGCAGGGCGCGCTTGCGGGCCGGAATGTCGGCGGGATCGGCGGTCATGGGGACGTGCGCGCGATGGTGGGGGCCGGGCGGGCGGCGGAAGGCCGTGGATGCCCGGGACAAGCCCGGGCATGACGGGTGGGGGGTGCGGGGGCAAGAGCGGGGGTTTCCCGCCCTATCGTCATGGCCGGGCGTGATCCGGCCATCCACGGAACGCGGCCGGGCCCGCCGCACGCGGTCGTTTCGGCGGAAGGGCGTGGATGCCCGGGACGAGCCCGGGCATGACGGGTGGGGGGCGCGGGGGCAAGAGCGGGGATTTCCCGCCCGGTCGTCATGGCCGGGCGTGACCCGGCCATCCACGGAAGCCGGCCAAACGCGCCGCCAGCGGTCGATTCGGCGAAAGGGCGTGGATGCCCGGGACGAGCCCGGGCATGACGGGTGGGGGGTGCGGGGGCAAGAGCGGGGCCCCATCCGGTCGTCATGGCCGGGCGTGACCCGGCCATCCACGGAAGCCGGCCGGGCCCGCCGCACGCGGTCGTTTCGGCGGAAGGGCGTGGATGCCCGGGACGAGCCCGGGCATGACGGGTGGGGGGCGCGGGGGCAAGAGCGGGGATTTCCCGCCCGGTCGTCATGGCCGGGCGTGACCCGGCCATCCACGGAAGCCGGCCAAACGCGCCGCCAGCGGTCGATTCGGCGAAAGGGCGTGGATGCCCGGGACGAGCCCGGGCATGACGGGTGGGGGGTGCGGGGGCAAGAGCGGGGCCCCATCCGGTCGTCATGGCCGGGCGTGACCCGGCCATCCACGGAAGCCGGCCGGGCCCGCCGCCAGCGGTCGATTCCGCGAAAGGGCGTGGATGCCCGGGACAAGCCCGGGCATGACGGGTGGGGGGTGCGGGGGCGGGGGTCCATGCGCCGCTGACGTGCATGGATTCCCGCTTGCGCGGGAATGACGACGAAGGGGGCCGCGGGAATGACGGGAACGGAGGCCGCGGGAATGACGGCGAGGGATGAATTTGGCGAGGCGACGGCGGGATGGAGCGGGGCCGCCTCGGCCGTCGGCATGTGCGAGTCCTCTGCGGCCTGCTATCGCAGGTGGGCGCCATGTACCGGGACCACGATCCCGGCAGGGACAGCTCCCGAGAGAACGGTATTGGCCCCAGGGACAGTAGCGGCCTGACGCACCAGGCAGCACCCGCTCCACCGATGAATCTAGGCCTTCTCCAGGCGATCCGCAATGGCTTCGATCCGTTGGCTGAGGGCGTCGAGGCCGCGCGCCAGGGCCGCCGCGTCGAACTCCGGCGCCGCGCCGGCAACCTCGCCCGTGCCCTGCCCGGCCGCCGCGCCCCGGGCCTCGTTCAGCTCGTCGGCGAGCAGCAGGCAGAGCATGGTGAGCAGCAGGGTGTCGCCCACCTGCCCGACCGCGCCGACGAGCTGCCGCGCCCGGCCGTCGACATAGGCGGCGAGCGCGCGCACATGCTCCTCCTGGCCGTCGTCGCAGGCCAGTTCGTGGGTGCGCCCGTTGATGGTGATGGCGACGGTGGCCACGGCCCTAGCCCTCGACCGCCAGCGTCAGCCGCTCGATGGCCGAATCGAGGCGGCCCGAGACCTCGCGCGTGACCTTGCGCAGGGCCGCGTAGTCGGCGTCGCGCGCCGCCGCCGCCGCCTCGAGGCGCGCCACCGCGCCCTCGAGCCGGGCCAGCGCCCGCTCGAATTGCGCCAAATCAGGCTTTTCCTCAGCTTCCACGCCCTGCTCTCCCGATCGGCCCGCAGGATAGGCGGCGGCGCCATTGGCGTCAACGCCGCCCGCCGCTAGACTGCCGGCCATGACGCCCGCCCGCCGCATCGTCGTGCATCATCTCGGCCACGCCCGCGCCGCCCTGGCGGCGGCGGACTCCCTGGGCGTGCCGGTGACCCTGATGAGCCCCTACGCGGCCTCGGGCTATCTCGGCCCGGCCTTTTTCGCCGACATCGTGGAGATGGCCCGCGCCGAGCATCCGGGGGTGGCGGTGGAGGCCATCCTCGACTGCGGCGACGCCGCCGGCGACGCCCTGGCCGCGCTGCGCCACGGGCTGAAGGCGATTCGCGTGCACCTGCGCCCCGACGTGCGCGCCAAGATCGCCGACATCGCCGAACAGCTCGGCGCGCGGGTCGACGACGAGGAAAGCCCGGAATGCCTGGACCTGCTGGACCTGCGCGACCCGGAGAAGGCGTGCCGGGCGTGGCTCAGGGGAGGTGCGGCGGTGGGGTGACGGGGGTTGTGTGGACCCGTCATTGCGAGCCGGAGGCGAAGCAATCCAGAGCCGGGGGAAGCTGGATTGCTTCGTCGCTGCCGCTCCTCGCAATGACAGCTTTTCTCCATCCTGCGGCTTGACCCTGGGTGAGAGCCGCGCCTCCCTCACCCTCCCGCCGCTGCGCGTCGGGCCCCTCCCTCTCCCGCAAGCGGGAGAGGGAAACGTCCTTCGCTCCCTCTCCCGCTTTCGGGAGAGGGTTGGGGTGAGGGGCCGAAACGATACAGATTTTCGGACTGCCCGTATCGCTTTCCGGAAGCTGTCCCCACCCGCAAGTGTGGGGAAATACCGCGGCAAAATGGCCCGTTTTCGACCGGTTGGGGGACGGAACCGGGACGGAATCGGGTGTTTCCCCTGTCCAACATGGCGGGTTTCGTTCGATCAAATCTCACACCGGACGTCACCCCCCGGGCTTGGCCCGGGGGGTCCACGGCTTTCCCCCTCCAAAGGGGCCGTGGATGGCCGGGGCGAGCCCACGGCTGTCCGGTTTAAATTTCTGGACTGAGCGCACGGTGTTGATTCTACTC
>JACFNC010000029.1 GCA_019455065.1 Rhodospirillales bacterium | reverse complement strand
CCGCCGCCATCCCCGTCACCGCCGCCATTCCCATCGCCGCCGCCATTCCCATCGCCGGCCCCATCCCCGTCACCGCCGCCGTCTCCGTCGCCTCCGCCATCCCCGCCACCGCCGTCGCCATCCCCACCGCCATCCCCGTCACCGCCGCCATCCCCGTCACCGCCGCCATTCCCATCGCCGCCGCCATCCCCGTCACCGCCGCCGTCCCCGTCCCCGGCGTCGCCCCCGGCGCTTCCGCCGTCACCAGCGCTCCCGCCGTCCCCGTCCCCGGCGCCGTCACCAGCGCTCCCCCCGTCCCCGGAGTCGCTCCCGCCGTCGGTCCCACCGCCCCCTGAACCGCTTCCGCCGGAGCCGCCACTCCCGCCGTCGGTTCCGCCGTCCGTCCCGCCGCTTCCGCTGGCGCCGGCGACGCCGCCCGCGACGCCATCGCCGCCGAAGTCTCCTCCGCCGTCCGCCGCCACTTGCGCGCCGGGCGCGTCGGCCGGATTGGCCTGGCTGGGTACGGCGGCGCGTTCGGGCGCCGCGACCAGCGCGGCGAAGGCGTCGTCGCACAGCCCCTGGCGCAGCGCGTCGGCGCGCTGCTCGGGGGTCAGCAGCCAGCAGTCGAGAGTCGCCATGTCCGTCGTCGCGCCGTCCTGCGCGCCGGCGCAGGCGCCGAGCGCCGCCAAAAGCCCGGCGCTTATCCCATTGGCGAGCAGGCGGGACCGGAAAGAGGAGGGGCGGCGGCGGTTGGGGCGGGTGTCGGGCATGACGTCCATCCGTCTGGGTGGTTGCCCCTCTGAACAAGCCGCTATCCCTAAGGGTTCGCGGTCGATTCCGGAACTTTCGGCGAAGATGTCCGTTCACCGGTGGGGGCATCGGGGATGCGAAATCGTTCCACGAGGTCGCGATGGATCGCTGGTTCTCCGTCTTCGGCTTGCGCGCGAATCCGTTCAGCAGCGCCGCCGGCTTCTGGTTCGAGAGCGCCGGGTTCCAGGCGGCGCGCGAGGCGGTGCTGGAGGGCATCGAGTCGGGGCGCGGCCGCCTGTTCCTGGTGACCGGCGCGGCCGGGATCGGCAAGACCACCTTGCTGCGCCTCGTCGCCCGGCAGCGCCGCGACCTGCGGCCGGACGGACTCGTGTTGTCGGTCACCGGCGGCGAGGAAAAGGCCGGCGAGGGGCTGCGACGCGCCGTCGCCGAACTGCGCAACCTCGCCGGCCGGACGGCGGGGTTCGAGCGCGGCGACCCGGCGACCCTCCTCATCGACGACATCGACGCCGCTCCCGAACTGGAATTACGGCGCTTCCTGGCGACGCTGCGGGCGCAGCGCGCGCGTATCCGGATGTTGCGGGTGGTGATCGCCGGCCTGCCGGGCATCGAGGCCGCCGTCGAGCGGGACCTCGCGGGCGAGGTCCCCGTCCCTCTCGAGCATGTGCGCCTGGAACCGCTGTCGGCCGACGAGGTCGCGGCCTACATCGCCGAGCGCCTGGCGGCGGCGGGGGCGCCGCAACCCTTGTTCACCCCGCAGGCCGTCGCGCGCGTCGCCGCGCATGCGGGCGGGTTGCCGCAGCGCATCAACCTGGTGTGCAGCAACGCCCTGTTCTTTGCGGCCCTGCTGTCGAAGCAGGTGCTGGATACCGACATCGTCGACATGGTGGCGATCGATTCGCCGGCCGTCGCGCCGCCCGCCCGCCCGATTGCGGCCGGTCCGGCCCCCGGGGCGGCCGCCGGCGGGGCGCCGGCCCCAACCCCCAAGGTCGCGGCGCGGCCGGTGGCGCCGCCCGCGCCGCCCGGGACCGCCCCGCTCTCGGCCCCGGTTCCACCGCCCGCTCCCCGGCCCGCTCCCCCGTCTGCCCGGAAGGCCGGACCGCCGCCGCGGAAGACCGATCCGCCGGTGCGCCGCTCCGAACCTCCTCTGCGGAGAGCCGATCCTCCGGCGCGCCCGCCCGTCACGGCGCCGGTCGACCCGCCGCCGCCACCTCCGCCGCCCCGGCTGTCGTCCAATTGGCGATGGCGCATGGCGGAGTGGTCGGCGGCCCGCGGGATGCGGACGACCGCGCTGGTCCTGCTGGGGGCGACCGCCGCCGGCGGGGCGCTGCTGCTGTGGGGGCCGATCGAACGGGGGGTCACCGAGTTGATGCGCTCGCCGGTCGCCGACCGGCTGGCCAGGCTCGACCTGGTGCCGCCCCCGGACGACGCGGCCGTCATCGCCCAACCGCTTCCGCCGCCCGTTTCGCCGCGCGCCGACACGCCGCCCGTGAACCCATCCGCCGGGCCGGCACCGGTTCCCCCCGTCGCGGCGCCGTCGCCGGCGGGTCGGCAGCCGTCGTCGTCGGTCGTCGCGCCGCCACCCTCCCCGCCGCCCCAGAGGGTCGCGGCGGTCCCCCCACGGCCTCCGCCGTCCCGGCCGGAGCCCGCGCCGACGCGGGTCGCGCCGCCGGCCATCCCCGACCTGCCGCTGCCGCCGCCCGACGGGTCCGTGGTCGCGACCCGGTCGGTCGCCCCGGATGCGGGTGCGGCGCCGCCGCGGGAACGGCCCGCGCCACCCGCCATCGCCCCGCCTGCGCCCCGGGCCGCTCCGGTTCCGCCGGCGGCGGTCGCCGAGGCCCCGGTGATCCAGCCGGTCCCGCTGGCCGCCGCCCCGCCGCCCGCCCGGCCGGCTCCGGAGCCCCGGGTCGCGGAAAGCCGCCCGGCCCTGGTGGCGCCCGTGCCGCCGCCTCCGCGCCCGCGTCAGCAGGCCGCCGAAGCGCCGGTAATCCAACCGGTCCCGCCGGCCGCCGCCCCGCCGCCCGCCCGGCCGGCTCCGGAGCCCCGGATCGCGGAAAGCCGCCCGGCCCTCGTGGCGCCCGTGCCGCCGCCTCCGCGCCCGCGTCAGCAGGCCGCCGAGGCCCCGGTGATCCAGCCGGCCGCGCCCGCCGCGGCGCCGACACGCCTCCGGCCGGCGCAGCCCCCACCTGACGAGGCGGCCGTCGCGGGTCGTCCCGAGGTCGATCCCGAGACCCGGGCGGACGCCCCTGCCGCGGATGGCGAGCCCACGCAACTCGCCGCGCTGGCCTCGCCGCCGGTCACCGCCTCGATTCCCGGGCAGGGGGCGCCGCTCCGCCTGTCCGAGCTTCGGCTGCCGCGCGGCGGCGACCGTGCCGTCGCCGGACGTCCGGTGGCGCTGACCGCCGAGTTGTTCGGCGACGCCGCGGGGTTGCGTGCCGCGATCGCCAGCGGGGTCGACGTCAACCGGCCGCTGCCCGACGGGCGATTGCCGCTGTTCGCGGCGGTCGAGGACGGCAAGGTGGCGGCGGTGTCGCTGCTGCTCGCCGGTGGGGCCAGCCCCAACGTCGAGAACGGCGTGCGCGGCACGCCCCTGATGTACGCCGCCTGGAACGGCGACGGCGCCAGCCTGGACAGCCTGCTACGCTGGGGCGCCGACCCCAACCTCGTCAGTGTCGACGGCAAGAGCGCGCTGATGGCGGCGGCGGTGAACAGCCATCTCGGGGTGATGCAGTCGCTGCTCCGCGGCGGTGCCGCCATCAACGCGCGCACCCGTACGGGCTGGTCCGCCCTCATGTACGCCGCCTGGGCCGGCAGCACCCAGGCGGTCCGTCTGCTGCTGGATTACGGGGCCGACGCCGGCATCGCCAACGAGCAGCGGCAGACCGCCGCCGACATCGCGGCCGAGAAGGGGTATGACGACATCGCCGATTTGCTGTCCGCCTACCAGACTTGGGGGGGCAGGTGAGGGGAGGGGGCTGCCGCCCGACATAGGCCGCCAGACGCATATGGGCGGCGCGCAATGTCGGCTATAACGGGGCGTGCGCTCGACAGAGCCTCTTCATGTTCTCCCTCTCGACGGGATGCGGGTGCCGCAAGGTGCCCGCATCTTCGTTCACGCCCGGTCTACGCGTCGGCTGGTTCGGCCAGGGCCTGCTCGGCGGCGGCGCGGATGGCGGCGGGGAAGGGGCAGGAGCGGCGGGCCTGGCGGTCCATGTGCACGCCGGTCAACTCGCAGACGGCGGCGACCTCGCCGTTCTCGCCGTTGTACATGGTGTGGACGAAGCGGATCACCTTGTCGCGCACCTCGAGAACGCGGGTCCGCACCTCGATCACGTCGCCGGCCAGCAGTTCGCGCTTGTAGCTGATGTTCTGCTGCACCGCCGCCATGCCGCGGCTTTGCTCGCGCATGTAGGTGGGGGTGACGCCCAGGCCGTTGAACAGGTTCCAGGTGGCCTCGTCGAACTTGCCCACGTACCACATGACGTTCAGGTGGCCGACATGGTCGCATTGCCACGGATAGATGGTGCCGCGATAGGTCAGCGCGTCGGCCATGTTCATTCTCCCTTCGGTTCGCATCGCCGTCCAGGCGAGTAGCGGCGGATTGACTCGCTCGTCCGCTCGTCTTACCGTCTGTTTGTCCGACAATACGAAGCCGACCCGGTGGGAGTCAACGTCACCACCATAACGAGTGCTCGATGCGGATACGGGAGGATGACGGGAATGCCCACGATCATTGGCCGGGCGCATGGCCGAGCGGTTTGAGCGGATTCAGGCGTCTCCGGCCTATCAGCTCGTCGCGGACGCCATCGAGCGCGAAATCCTCAGCGGCCGCATCCAGCCGGGCGAGCGCATCGGGACCGAGGCGGCGCTGGTCGAGCAGTTCGGCGTCAACCGCTCGACGGTGCGCGAGGGCATCCGCCTGCTCGAGCAAAGCGGGCTGATCCGGCGCGACAGCAGCCGCCGGCTCTACGCCAGCCTGCCCCGCTACGCCAAGCTGGCCAGCCGCATCAGCCGCGCCCTGCTGCTGCACGAAGTCACCTTCCGCGAACTCTACGAGACCACGATGGCCCTCGAGGTGGCCTCGGTGCGGCTGGCCGCCGAGCGCATCACCCCTCCGCAATTGCAGGCCATCGCCGACAACCTCGCCCGCACCGAGGCGGCCCTCGACGACCCCCGCATCCTCTCCGAACTCGACACCGAGTTTCATGCGCTGATCGCCGAGGCGGCGGGCAACCGGGTGCTCCAGCTGGCGCGCGAGCCCACCAGCCTGCTCATCTACCCGACCACGCAGGTGATTTTCGAGGGATCGCCGCGCGGCCCGTCGCGCCTGCTCGAGGCCCACAGCCGGCTTCATGCGGCCCTCGCCGCCCGTGACCGCCAGGCGGCCGGGGTCTGGATGGAGCGCCACGTCGTCGACTGGCGCAAGGGGTTCGAGCGTGCCGGCAAGGACCTCGATACGCCGGTCGAGCGGGTCTACATGGACCACGTCATGGTGGGGGGGAGCCGGCTGTGACGGAGGGGGTCGCCGTAACGCCGGCGCTGGAGATCGAAGGCGTGTCGCTGTCCTTCGGCGGCCTGCGCGCCCTCACCGACGTCACCTTTTCCGTGGCGGAGGGGTCGATCACCTCGGTCATCGGGCCGAACGGTGCCGGCAAGACCTCGCTGTTCAACGCCATTTCTGGATTCTACAAGCCCGACAAGGGCTCCATCCGCTTCCACGGCGCGGCCATCGACCGCCTCCACGCGCCCGAGCGGGCCAGGCTGGGGCTCGCGCGCACCTTCCAGAACATCGCCCTGTTCCGCGGCATGACCGTGCTCGACAACATCAAGCTGGGGCGGCACGCGCACATGCGCACTGGGCTCATCGACGCCCTGTTCTATTTCGGCCGCGCCCGTCGCGAGGAGATGGCGCTGCGTGCCGAGGTCGAGCAGCGCATCATCGACTTCCTCGAGATCGACCACATCCGCAAGGCGTCCGTCGCGGCGCTGCCCTACGGGCTGCGCAAGCGTGTCGAACTCGCCCGCGCCCTCGCCATGCGGCCGAAAATCCTCATGCTGGACGAGCCGGTGGCCGGCATGAATCGCGAGGAGACCGAAGACATGGCCCGCTTCATCCTCGACGTGAAGGAGGAATGGGGCACCACCATCCTGATGGTCGAGCACGACATGGGCATGGTCATGGACATCTCCGACCATGTCGTCGTGCTCAATTTCGGCCAGGTCATCGCCCAGGGCCTGCCGGCCGAGGTCCAGCGCGACTCCGCCGTCATCGACGCCTATCTCGGATCGGGTGACGTCGGGGACCTGCGGCGCCGGCTGACGGGGGCTGCGGCATGACGACCCTGGCGCGCCTGCGGCCCCTGTGGTGCGGCGCCCTCTCCCGCCTGCGGGAGAAGGCGGAGGGTGAGGGAAGGGGGCGCCGATGAGCGACCTTCTCTTCCTTGTCGAGGTTTCTCTCGCCGGCCTCGGGGCGGGGGGGCTGTACGCGCTGACGGGAGTGGCCTTCGTGGTCATCTACAAGGCGACGCGGGTGGTCAATCTCGCGATCGGCGAGCTCTTGATGTTCGGGGCCTATCTGTTCTTCGGGTTTTCGGTGGGCCTCGCCCTGCCCACCTGGCAGGCGATCCTGCTCGCCCTCGTCGGCGGCGGCATCCTGGGGGCGGTGATCGAGCGCAGCGTCATCCGCCCGATGCTGGGCGAGAGCGCCATCTCGGTGTTCATGGTCACCATCGGCCTCGGCAGCATCCTCGTCGGACTGGTCGAGGTCATCTGGAGCCCCGATCCCCGGCGCTTGCCCGAATTCATGCCCAACGCGCCGATCTTCATCGGCGACGCCTACCTGTCGCCCAAGGTCGGCTACGGCTTCCTGGTGGCGGCCGCAGTGATCGCGGCGTTCCTGCTCGTGTTCCGCTTCTGGCGCGGCGGCGTCGCGCTCCGGGCCACCGCCACCGATCAGGCCGCGGCCTATTCGGTGGGAATCAACGTGCCGGCGGTGTTCTCGCTGGCCTGGGTGGTCGGCTGCGTCGCCGCCACCGGAGCCGGCATCCTGGTCGGCGCCATCGGCGGCATCTCCTCGACCATGGGGGTGTTCGGCCTGTCGGTGCTGGTGGTGGTCATCGTCGGCGGCCTCGACAGCATCCTCGGCGCCTTGCTGGGCGGGCTGCTCATCGGTCTGCTGGAGGCGCTGGCCGGCTCCTACCTGGGGGGCGAGTACAAGCTGCTGGTGACCTTCGGCCTGTTGGTGGCGATCCTGATGGTGCGCCCCTATGGCCTGTTCGGCACCACCGAGATCGAAAGGCTCTGACATGCGCATCGGGGCCGCCAGGCAGACCTACGCCGCCGACGAGGCGTTGTTCGAGACCACCGTCCAGCGCGCCTGGTTCGCGGGCCTCCTGGCGGCCCTGGTGGCGTTCCCCTTCATGGCCGACGCCTATTGGCTCTACCTCGCCTGCCTGGTGGCGATCAACGTCGCCAGCGCCACCGGCCTCAACATCCTCACCGGCTACACCGGACTGGTCAGCCTCGGCCAGGCCGCCTTCATGGGCATCGGCGCCTACACGGTGGCGGTGCTGGAGATCCGCTTCGGCACGCCGTTCCTGCTCAACCTGGTGGCGGCGGGGCTGCTGGCGGCGGCGGGCGGTATCCTGGTCGGCATTCCCAGCCTGCGGGTGAAGGGGCTGTATCTCGCCATCGCCACCATCGCCGCCTCGTTCATTCTGCACTTCGTGTTCGCCAACTGGACCAGCGTGACCAACGGCGTCACGGGTTTGTCGATGCCGCCGGCCCGCCTGTTCGGCGTCGCGCTCGACACCTCGTTCCGCATGTACTGGCTGATCGTGCCGGTGACGGTGCTGATGGTGATGGGTGCCGCCAACCTGTTCCGCACCCGCATCGGCCGCGCCTTCATCGCCATCCGCGACCGCGACATCTCGGCCGAGGTGCTGGGCATTCCGCTGCTGCGCTACAAGCTGATGAGCTTCGCGCTGTCGTCCTTCTACGCCGGGGTGGCGGGGGGGCTGTGGGCCTATTTCTTCCGCGTCGTGACGCCCGAGAGCTTTCCGCTGGTCATGTCGATCTTCTATCTCGCGGCGATCATCGTCGGCGGCATGGGCACCATCCTGGGGCCGATCCTGGGCGCCGCCTTCATGACCATGGTGCCCGAGGTGCTGAAGCTGGGTGTTGGCTGGCTCAGCCCCTGGGTGCCGGATGCGGTGGCCCTGCTGTCGCCGGTGCGCACCATCGTCTTCGGCGCGCTGATCGTGGGCTTTCTCGTTTTCGAACCGCAGGGGCTTGCCGAGATCTGGCGGCGCGTGCGGCGTTTCTTTCACCTGTGGCCGTTCAAGACATGACAATAAGGGAGGAACAACCATGCTTGTAACAAGACGGACCATGCTCGGTCTCGCCATGGCGGCGGGCGCGGCCATGGTCGCCGCACCGCCGGCGGTCGCCGCCGACGACATCGTGATCGGCGGCTCGATTCCGATGACCGGGGTCTTCGCCTTCGCCGGCGTCGGCATCCACGCCGGCATCGGCGACTACGTCAAGATCGTCAACGACGCCGGCGGCATCAAAGGGCGCAAGATCAAGTACGTCTACGAGGACACCGGCTACAAGGTCGACGCCTCGGTGGCCGCCTTCCAGAAGCTCACCAGCCAGGAGAAGCCGAACTTCTACTACGGCGACTCCACCGGCTTTTCGAAAACCATCAACCCCGAGCTCGAGCGCAACGGCAACATCCTGATGGCCGGCGCCTCCTTCGCCTCCGAGCTCAACGATCCCCAGAAGTACCCCTACCAGTTCATGGCCGGCCCCGACTACACGGCGATGTTCGGGGTGCTGCTGCGCTACATCCAGAAGACCCAGCCCGGCGCCAAGGTGGCCTTCGTGCACTCCGACACCGAGTTCGGCCGCGACCCCATCAAGCCCAGCACGGCGCTCGCCGCCAGCCTCGGGCTGAAGGTGGTCGAGACCATCGTCACCCCGCCCGGCAGTGTCGACGTCTCGACCGAGGTGCTGAAGCTGCGGCGCGCCGATCCCGACTTCACCATCTTCCACGGCTACGTGCTGGCGCCGATCCCCGAGTTCATCACCCAGGCCCGCCAGATGAACATGAAGAGCCGCTTCATGGGCACCTTCTGGAGCATGGACCACAGCATGGTGATGAAGCTGGGCGACGTCGGCGAGGGCTTCATGGGCGTTATGCCCTATCGCTACTACTACGATACCGATCCCAAGGCGCCGATGCTGGCGAAGATCCGCCAGATGCGGCCGGAATACCAGTCCACCGCCTACATGCAGGGCTTCGTCACCGCCATGCTGTTCGTCGAGGCGGCCAAGCGCTGTGTCGAATCGGGCAAGGAGCTGAACGGCAAGAACCTCAAGGGCTGCCTGAACGGCATCAAGGACTTCGATACCGGCGGGCTGTTCGGCGTGCCGATTACGGTGAGCGGCAACTCGATCCCGGTCGGCCGCGTCTACCGCGCCGACATGAAGGCCAAGACCATGGTTCCCGTCTCCGACTGGATCAAGGCGGAGTAGGGGATAGCCATGGTTCGTCATCGCCGGGCTTGACCCGGCGATCCATGTGGACCCCCGGGCCAAGCCCGGGGGTGACGGAAGCGGGACGGGAAGGCACCCATCTCCCCCCGTCATTGCCGGGCGAGACCCGGCAATCCACGAGGCAGGACCATACCCCCGTCATTGCCGGGCCCGGCCCGGCAGTCCACGGGGCAGGACCATCCCCGCCGTCATTGCCGGGCTCGACTCGGCAATCCACGGGGCAGGATCAATACCCCCGTCATTGCCGGGCTCGACCCGGCAATCCACGGCGGGGCGGAGGAATTGAGGGCGGAGGAAGTTTGGCGACGCGGGCGGACACGGTCCTCGAGGTCAACAACATCGAGGTCATCTACAGCAACACCATCCAGGTGCTGCGCGGCCTGTCGCTGGCCGTGCCGCGCGGCGCCATCGTCGCTTTGCTCGGCTCCAACGGCGCCGGCAAGTCGACGACGCTGAAGGCCATCGCCAACGTGCTGTCGTTGGAGAACGGCGAGGTCAGCGCCGGCACCATCCTGTTCGAGGGCGCCCCGGTCACCGGCCTGGGGCCGCATCGGCTGGTGCGCCGGGGGCTGTTCCACGTCATGGAGGGGCGGCGCATCTTCGAGGATTTGACGGTCGAGGAGAACCTCGTCGCCGCCACCTATGCCTTGAGCGGACGGGCCAGGCCGCCCTCCGGCTTCGACATGGTCTACGAGTATTTCCCCCGGCTCTACGAGCGCCGCAAGGGGCAGGCCGGGTATCTCTCGGGCGGCGAGCAGCAGATGCTGGCCATCGGCCGCGCCCTGGTGGCGCAGCCCAGGCTGATCCTGCTCGACGAGCCGTCGCTGGGGTTGTCGCCGCGCCTCGTCGAGGAGATCTTCACCATCATCGCCCGCATCAACGCCGAGCAGGGCTGCTCGATGCTGCTGGTCGAGCAGAACGCGGCGGTGGCCTTCGCCGTCGCCTCCTACGGCTACATCATGGAGACCGGCAAGGTGGTCATCGACGGGCCGACCGAGCGCCTGATGGCCGACCAGGACGTGCGCGAGTTCTATCTCGGCATCGGCGGCGCCGAGGGCGAGGCGAAGAGCTACCGCGACGTCAAGCACTACAAGCGGCGCAAGCGGTGGCTGAGTTGACTTCCATGCCCGCCACGCCCGACCTGCCGCCCCTCACCCTGCCGCAGATGCTGCGCCGCCAGGCGGCCGATCACCCCGAGCGGGTGGCGCTGCGCCAGAAGGACTTCGGCATCTGGAATCCGGTCACCTGGCGGGGTTACTACGACCGCGCCCGGCGTTTCGGCCTCGGCCTGCGGGCGCTGGGGCTGTCCGACCGCGCCCATGTCGGCATCCTGTCCGAGAACCGCGAGGAATGGGTGATCGCCCAGCTCGGCATCGGCATCGTCGACGCCATCACGGTCGGCGTCTATCCCACCAGCCCGGCCAACGAGGTCGCCTACGTGCTGGGCCATGCCGAGGTCGAACTGGTCGTCTGCGAGGACCAGGAGCAGACCGACAAGGTGCTGGACAGCCTCGACGCGCTAACTCGGGTCAAGCGCATCATCGTCATCGACCCCAAGGGACTGCGCCACTATCCCAAGGACCGCATCGTCACCTTCGACGAGGTCGAGGCGATGGGCGCCGCCTTCGAGGCCGGCCACCCCGGCCTCGCCGACCGGCTGATCGACAAGCAGCGCCTCGAGGACGTGGCGCTGATGGTCTACACCTCGGGCTCCACCGGCAAGCCCAAGGGCGCCATGATCACCTGGGCCAACATCCGCGCCCAGGCCGCCGCCCTGATCGAGCGCCTCGGCCTCGGCCCCGGGACGACGCACCTGTCCTATCTGCCGCTGTGCCACGTCGCCGAGCAGATGCTCACCGCCTTCGCGCCGCCCTATGTCGGCTCGCAGGTCAACTTCGGCGAATCGATCCGCACCGTGCAGGAGGATCTGCGCGAGGTGGCGCCCAGCATCTTCCTCGGCGTGCCGCGCATCTGGGAGAAGCTGCACTCGGCCATCTACATCAAGACGATCGAGGCGGGGGGGCTGCGCCGCTGGCTGTGCGAGCGGGCGGTGGCCGCCTGCGAGCCCTTCGCCGAGAAGCCGCCCGCCGCCCGCACGCTGGGCGAGCGGCTGACCTTCGCCCTCTGCTACCTGCTCGTCTTCCGCGCCTGGCTGAACTTCATCGGGCTCCGGCGCACGGGCCTGGCGATGACCGGCGCCGCGCCCATCTCGCCCAAGATCGTGCACTTCTTCCGCACCATCGGCGTGCCGCTGGTCGAGGTCTACGGACTCACCGAAACCTCGGGCATGGTCACCGGCCAGCGCCTCGGGCACCTCGTCGTCGGCGCCGTCGGCGAGATCATCGACGGCACCGACTACCGCATCGGCGAGGGCGGCGAGCTGTGCGTCAAGGGGCCCACGGTGTTCGCCGGCTACTACAAGAACGACGACGCGACGCGCGGTTCGATCCGCGACGGCTGGCTGCACACCGGCGACGTGGTCGAGGAGGTGGACGGCCAGCTCCGCGTCGTCGACCGCCTCAAGGACATCATGATCACCGCCGGCGGCAAGAACCTCAGCCCGTCGGAGATCGAGAACACGGTCAAGTCCAGCCCCTTCGTCAAGGAGTGCATCGTCATCGCCGAGGGCCGCAAATACGTCTCGGCCCTCATCCAGATCGACCTCGAGACGGTCGGCAAATGGGCCGAGGAGAAGCGCATCCCCTACACGAACTTCCGTAGCCTCGCCGAGAACGAGCGCGTGCGCGACCTGATCCAGGCCGAGATCGACGCCGCCAACCGCACCCTCGCCCAGGTCGCCCAGATCCGCCGCTTCCACCTCCTGACCAAGGAGCTCGACCACGACGACGACGAGGTGACCGCCACCATGAAAGTCCGCCGCGCCAACATCCAGGCCAAATACGCCGCCGAGATCGCGGGGCTGTATTGAGGGCGGCCGGGAACGTCCCGAGCATGTCATTCCCGCGCAAGCGGGAATCCACGGCAGGATGTCCCGCGGCAATGGAATGGATGCCCGCCTGCACGGGCATGACGAAGGAAGAGGGCGCCCGCCACTGGGTAGGCGTCACTGCAAGGAGGCGGGGCCGACGGAGCAATCTCCGGCCGCCGCCACATGGATTGCTTCGCCTGCGGCTCGCAATGACGGCCGTTGTGGAGCCGCTAATGGATGCCGGGGACGCCGCCCGGGCATGCCGAAGAAAAGAGGGCGTCATTGCGAGGAGCGCCAGCGACGAAGCAATCCACGGCCCCGCCGGACGGATTGCTTCGCCTTCCGGCTCGCTATGACTGAGACGATTGGCAAGGAGACCCGCCCCCGATGACCGCACCCTATCCCCATCTCTTCGCCCCCCTGACGGTCGGCCGCGTCGCGCTGCCCAACCGCATCCTGATGGGCTCGATGCATACCGGCCTCGAGGAGGCGGAGGGCGGGGCCGAGCGCCTGGCCGCCTTCTTCGCCGAGCGGGCGCGGGGCGGGGTGGCGCTGATGGTCACCGGCGGCTATTCCCCCAACCCCGAGGGCCGCATGGCCCCCCAGGCCAGCGTCTTCGATTCGGAGGCGCAGATCCCCGACCACCGCCGGGTCACCGACGCCGTGCACGCGGCAGGCGGGCGGATCCTGCTGCAGATCCTCCACACCGGCCGCTACGGCCTGCATCCCGACTGCGTCGCCCCCAGCCCCTTGCGCGCCCCCATCAACCGCTTCACGCCGCGCGAGCTGACCGAGGCCGACATCCTGCGCACCGTCGCCGACTTCGCCCGCTGCGCCGCCCTGGCCGAGCGGGCCGGCTACGACGGGGTCGAGGTGATGGGCTCCGAGGGCTACCTGATCAACGAATTCACCGCGCCCCGCACCAACCGGCGCACTGACGCCTGGGGCGGCCCGTTCGAGAACCGCAGCCGCTTTCCCCTGGAGATCCTGCGCGCCGTGCGCGCCGCCGTGTCGCCCGGCTTCATCGTCATGTACCGCCTGTCCGTGCTCGACCTGGTCGAGGACGGCAGCCCCTTCGCCGAGGTGGCGGCGCTGGCCAAGGCGGTGGCGGCGGCCGGCGCCGACGTCATCAATTCCGGCGTCGGCTGGCACGAGGCGCGCATTCCCACCATCGCCCACATGGTGCCGCCGGCCGGCTGGGCCTGGGCGACGGCGCGCCTCAAGGGGCTGGTCGACATCCCCGTCGTCGCCAGCAACCGCATCAACACCCCCGAGGCGGCCGAGGCGCTGCTGGCGCGGGGCGACGCCGACATGGTGTCGATGGCCCGCCCGTTCCTCGCCGACCCCGCCTTTCCGGCCAAGGCCAGGGAAGGGCGGGCGGCCGAGATCAACACCTGCATCGCCTGCAACCAGGCCTGCCTGGACTTCATCTTTTCGGGCCGCGTCTGCTCCTGCCTGGTCAATCCGCGCGCCTGCCACGAGACGACCTTCGAGGCGCCGCAGGCCGAGGCGCCGAAGCGCGTCGCGGTGGTCGGCGGCGGCCCGGCCGGTCTGGCCTGCGCCGCCGAGGCGGCGGCGCGCGGCCACCGCGTCACCCTGTTCGAGGCGGCCGAGGAGATCGGCGGCCAGTTCCGCCTCGCCCGCGCCATCCCCGGCAAGGCCGACTACGACCACATGATCCGCTATTTCGAGGCCCGCCTCGAGGCGCTGGGGGTGGACGTGCGCCTCGGCCGCGCCGCCGCGCCCGCCGACCTCGCGCCGTTCGACGCCGTGGTGCTGGCCACCGGCATCCGCCCGCGCGCCGCGTCGATTCCCGGCGCCGATCACGCCTCCGTCGCCTCCTATCTCGACATCCTCACCGGCCGCCGCGACGCCGGCCGGCGGGTGGCGATCGTCGGGGCGGGCGGCGTCGCCTTCGACGTCGCTTTGCACCTGCTGGGCGAGGACGAGGATTTCTTCGCCGAATGGGGCGTCGACCGCGATCCCTCCAGCCGGGGCGGGCTGGCGACGCCCGCGCCCTGTCCGCCGGCCCGCAGCATCGTCATGATGCAGCGCAAGGCCGGCCGCCCCGGCGCCGACCTCGGCAAGACCACCGGCTGGATTCATCGCCTCGCCCTGGAGCGTCGCGGCGTCGAGATGCTGTCGGGGGTGACCTATCGCCGCATCGACGACGCCGGCCTGCACGTTTCCGTCGCCGGCGCCGAGCGGGTCATTCCCGCCGACACCATCGTCGTCTGCGCCGGCCAGGAGCCGCTGCGCGAGCTGTACGACGCCCTGGCCGCCGCCGGCCGCCCGGTGCACCTGATCGGCGGCGCCGCCGACGCCGCCGCCCTCGACGCCCGCCGCGCCATCGAGGAAGGCACCCGCCTCGGCCTGGCGCTGTAGGGGGCAGGGGAAGACGTCATTGCGAGCCGTCCGGCGAAGCAATCCAGCCGATGCCCTGGATCGCTTCGTCGGCTCCGCCTCCTCGCGATGACGCAGTAAGAGAACCGTTAGTGCGAGCCGCAGGCGAAGCAATCCACCTCGCCGCCATTCTCCCTTCACACCGCCCGCGCCGCGCGCTATCAACGCCGCCGTGACAGCCCAGCCCCCCATCCGCGTCGCCGTGATGAGCGACCTCCACCTCGAGGCCGGCGCCTGGGCGCCGCCGCCCGTCGCCGCCGACCTCGTGGTCCTGGCCGGCGACGTCGCCCACGGCGCCGACGGCGTCGCCTGGGCCGCCGCCGCCTTCCCCGACCGCCCGGTGGTCTACGTCGCCGGCAATCACGAGCATTGGGGCGATGACCTCGGCGCCACCCGCCGCGCCTTGGCCGCGGCCGCCGCCGCCACCGCCAACGTCCGCTTCCTCGACGCCGCCGCCGCCGACTTCACCTTCGCCGGGCGCAGCCTGCGCGTGCTCGGCGCCACCCTGTGGACCGACTTCCGCCTGCTGGGGGCGGAGCGCATGCCCGCGGTGATGGGCGAGCTGGCGGCCAAGGCGCCCGACTTCCGCCACATCGGCCTCGGCAACGGCGGCCGCCTCGAGCCCTGGCAGGTGGCGCTGTGGCACAGGCGCGCCCGCCGCTGGCTGGAGGCCGAACTGGCGGCGGCCGGCGCGGCGGGCCGCGCCACCCTCGTCGTCACCCACCACGCCCCCAGCCCGCGCTCGCTCAAGCCCGGCCTCGCCACCCGCCCCTCGGCCTGCGGCGCCGCCTCCGACCTCGAGGAACTGATCCTGCGCCACCAGCCCCCGTTGTGGATCCACGGCCACACCCACCACGACGCCGACTATCGGCTGGGCGCCACCCGCATCCTCAGCCGCCAGCGCGGCGGCCCGGCGAACGAAGCCTTCGCGCCGCTCCTGGTCGAGCTGTAGCGGAGACAAGGCCCGCGGTGCGCGCCGATTGCCGCGTGGGGCCGCGAAGGCTATACCTTCGATGATGATCGACATCCCTGCGCTCGTCGTCGGCCTCGACCTCGTCGGCGTCTTCGTCTTCGGACTGAGCGGCGGCGCGCTCGCCGTTCGCCACCGTCTCGACGTGTTCGGCGTGCTGGTCCTGGCCCTGGCGGCGTCGTTGGCCGGCGGCATGATCCGCGACGTGCTGCTGGGCGCCACGCCGCCGGCCGCCCTGCGCGACGGGCGCTACCTGCTGGCCGCGCTGGCGGCGGGCGGAGTGGTCTTCGTGGGCCACCGGCTGCTGGATCGGCTGGGCAAGCCGGTGATGGTTCTCGACGCCCTGGGCCTGGGGCTGTTCGCCGTGACCGGATGCGAAAAGGCGCTGGCCTTCGGCCTCGAGCCGGTGGCGGCGATCCTGCTGGGCGTGCTCACCGCCATCGGCGGCGGCGCCCTTCGCGACCTGCTGGTGGCCGAGATCCCCCGGGTGCTGCGCGAGGAGATCTACGCCGTGGCCGCCCTTCTCGGCGCCGTCATCGTCGTGGTCGGCGAGCGGTTGGGCTTTCCCGACGGGGCGGTGGCGATCGTGGGCGTCGCCGCGGCCTTCGTCCTGCGCGTCCTCAGCGTGGCCTGCGGCTGGAGCGCCCCGCGCGCCCCGTGGTCGTGAGCGAGGGCGGCCCGCGCCAGGACTCGGCCCCGCGCTTCCCCCCCAAACCGGTCATTGCGAGCCGCAGGCGAAGCGATCCAGCCAACGCCCTGGATCGCTTCGTCGGCTCCGCCTCCTCGCGATGACGCCGTTCCCAAAGACCGTCACCCCCGGGCCCAACCCGGGGGCCGCGCCGTGGATGGCCGGGTCAAGCCCGGCCACGACGACCATGTTAGGCTCGTCGTACCATACCGCCCCTCACCCCCGGGCTCGACCCGGGGGCCTCGCCGTGGCTGGCCGGGTCAAGCCCGGCCATGACGACCATGTTGGGCGCGTCGTACCTTACTTCCCGTCACCCCCGGGCTCGACCCGGGGGCCCACGCCTTGGCGTCCTGGCGGTTGTCTCCGAACCCCGGCGCCGGCGGCTCACTGCCGCGGTTCGAACAGGCGCTTGAACACCTTTGCGTCGCGCTCGTCGGTCGGCTCGGCCGCGTAATAGGCGTCGCCCAGCCGGTAGAAGAAGCGGCGTTCGGTGCGCCTGTCGCCGCCCGGCGTCACCGTGGTTTCGCGCACGAACAGGCCGGAGTCCTCGACGCGCCAGGTGCCGGCGTGGCGGAATTCGCCGTTGTCGTTGCGGAACACCCCGGTGACGGTGCCGTCCGGCGAATACTCGAAGCGGACGGCGCCGCCCTGGCGCCGCAGGCTGTCGCCCGACATGACGGTGTTCTGGAGCGCCGCCACCAGCTCCGCCCGCGTCATCTTCACCGCCCCTCGGTCGAGCAGCTCGCCCAGGCTCTCCTGCGCCCCCGCCGGCCCCGCCCCGAGCAGCGCCGCCGCGCACAGCATCGCGCATCCCGCAAGAATGGATCGCATCGTCCCCCCAAGATCGAACGGCGCCACCCGCCGGACGCCGGCAAATACTGTGACCGACCGGACGGGCGCCAACAACGGGAATTCAAGGGGGGCGGGCGGCGGTTAGCTGTGCGCCGCGAGGCGAGGGCCCCACGCACCACCGCTCGCAACCTCCGCCCCGTCACACCCGGACTTGATCCCGGGGCCCACGCCGTGGCTGGCCGGCCGAGCACGACCATTACGCTGCGGGAGAACCGTCGTTGTGAGCCAAGAGGCGGAACAATCCATGCGCCCACTCGTGACTCTTGCTCTAATAAGAGTATAATTCGACCAACAATTCACTTCATGAACTAGAGCGCATGGAGGTGACCATGTGGGTGGTTCGGTATACTATCGATAAGAACTACGGTTTCAAAGTCTTCGAGAA
Source organism: Rhodospirillales bacterium (assembly GCA_019455065.1). Lineage (GTDB taxonomy): Bacteria > Pseudomonadota > Alphaproteobacteria > Rhodospirillales > Magnetospirillaceae > JACFNC01. Next base: position 390 of record JACFNC010000029.1, on the reverse strand, counting down.
AAAACCAGACGCCGAACTTCTGTATAACCAATTAGCTCGTGCAGCGGCGCAGCAACACATAGTCCGCACCCTGCAAGGAACGCGGGTTTACATTGATGAAGCTGATTTATTCTATGCTCCTACGGCCCCAGACCCCTGGGCGGCGCGGAAAGCAGTCCAGCAAGACCAGGCGATTCTTGTGGAGCATTCGCCCTGGGAAATAGATGTTGAATCCGTTTTTATCGACTGAAAGAAGATTCAAGGGCTTAAGGTGTAAGGTCCGGGCGCCAGTCGACTCCTAAAGCGCAGCGCTTCAGGGGGGGGGGGGGGGCACAGCACGCTGACAATGGTGCGCCTTGTATGTATTGCGTATTGATAATTAAGTTATAATATCAAGGGGGATTACTCAGT
>JACFNC010000028.1 GCA_019455065.1 Rhodospirillales bacterium | reverse complement strand
ACCAGAACTTCGGAATGCGGTCTTCGCCAAGCAGGTATTTGGTGCTGTCGGTCATCGTTTTCCTCCCTTCGCCGACGTCTCCGCGGACTGGAGATCAGCGTTCTTCGTTATGAGAGCAGCTTAATTTGACGCGCAGATAAAGACCATACTAAAAGAAGTGTTTTCGTAAATAAAGTACAAAGTCACCCTTCATATTTATTCAGCGGCCAAAGCTTTGTTTCCGGCATTACCCATGTTTGTCATGAGTTCTTGCTTTTTCCTTTCCATTTCCGCAATCGCCGCTTCCTTCACGGGGCCAAAGCCGCGCACAACGGCGGGCAAGCTGGCCAACGAGGTCGCGTGATCCAGGCCGGCGGCGTCCAATCCGCTCAGCAGTTCGCCCACCATCCGTTCGTAGTCCTCGCGCAGGCGACGTTCCGCCCGCCGTTCGGCGGCGTAACCGAAGACGTCGAGGGCGGAGCCGCGCAACCGGCGCATTGCCGCCAGGCCGCGCAGCAGCGGCAGAATCCAGGCGCCGTAGGCGCGCTTTCGCGGGCGCCCGCTCTCCGTTGCGCCGGCCAGGAAGGGTGGAGCCAGATGGAAGCGCAGGCGGAAATCGCCATCGAACCGCTCGCGCAGACCGGCAAGGAAGGCCGGGTCGGTGTGCAGGCGCGCGACCTCGTATTCGTCCTTCACCGCCAGCAGGCGGAAATAATTCAGGGCCACCGCCCGCGCCAGCCGTTCCGAGGCGGGGGCGACCGACCGTTCCGCCGCCGCGGCGGCCGTGACGAGGTCGCGGTAACGGCGGGCGTAGGCCGCGTCCTGATAGGCGGTCAGGTAGTCGGCACGCCGCGCCACGAGGGCATCGAGATTTTCCGCGGGGGCGGGCGGAGCGAGCAGCCCGGCCGCTTCGAGGACGCGCTCGCGGTCGACCGCCGCCAGGCGGCCCCAGGCGAAGGCGCGCTTGTTGTCCTCGACGGCGGTGCCGTTGGCCTCGATGGCGGCGAGCATGGCGTTGAGCCCGACGGGCACGAGGCCGCGCTGGAAGGCGAACCCGAGCAGGAAGACGTTGGCGAAGATCTTGTCGCCGAGAAGCCGTTCTGTGGCCGCCGCCGCGTCGATGAACGCTGCGTCGTCGGACCCCACGGCCTCGGTGATGGTCCGACGCATGGCGCCGGTATCGAACGGCGCGTCGGGATTCAGCACCGTCGCCGCGGTCGGCATCACCTCCTCGTTCACCACGGCCTTGGTATGGCCCCGGTGGACGGTGCTCACCGCGGCCGGTCCAGCCGCCACCACCATGTCGCAGGCGAGCAGCAGGTCGGCGCCGCCGACGCCGAGGCGCGCCGCATTCAGCCCTCCGGCCTCCGGCGCCAACCGCACATGGGTCAGCACCCCGCCGCCCTTCTGCGACAGGCCGGTGAAGTCGAGTACCGACACGGCGCGGCCGTCCATGTGGGCGGCGAAGGCGATGAGTTGGCCGATGGTGACGACCCCGGTGCCGCCCACGCCGGCCACCAGGATTCCGTAAGGACCGTCGAGCGCGGCGGCCGGCGGCGGCAGGTCGGCTGCGGGGTCGGGTCCGGCCACCGCCGGCGCGCGGCGCGGCGTCGCCCCCTCGAGGGTGACGAAGCTGGGACAGAACCCCTCCAGGCACGAGTAGTCGGCGTTGCAGGACGACTGGTCGATTGCGCGCTTGCGCCCCAGCCAGGTGTCCTTGGGCACCACCGACACGCAATTGGACTGCGTCACGCAGTCACCGCAGCCCTCGCAGACGGCTTCGTTGATGACCACCCGCTTCTCCGCCGGCGGATGGAGTCCCCGCCGGCGCCGGCGGCGCTTCTCGGCGGCGCAGACCTGGTCGTAGATGAGCACCGAGACTCCCGGCCATTCCCGCAGCGCCTTCTGGACGGTGTCCATCTCCGCGCGGTGGTGCAGGGTGACGCCCGGCGCGAAGCCGGCGGCCACACCAAAGCGGCCGGGATCGTCGGACACCACGGCGATGCGGCGCACACCCTCGGCGTGCACCTGCTGGCTGATCTGCGGCACCGTGGGGGTGCCGTCGAGCGGTTGGCCGCCGGTCATCGCCACGGCGTCGTTGTAGAGGATCTTGAAGGTCATCGTGGTGCCCGCGGCCACAGCCTGTCGGATCACCATCGAACCGGAATGGACGTAGGTTCCGTCGCCCAGGTTTTGGAATACGTGCGGCGTGTCGACGAAGGGCGCGAGGCCGACCCAGTTGCCGCCCTCGCCGCCCATGTGGATGATGCTGACGGTATTGCGGTTCATGCCCATCGCCATCAGGTGGCAGCCGGTGCCGGCGAGGGCGCGGCTGCCGTCGGGCACCTTGGTCGATGTGTTGTGGGGGCAGCCCGAACAGAAATACGGCGGGCGCGGAACCGCGGCGATCGTGCGCGCCTCGCGCGCCTTGTCGTCGATGAAGGCAAGACGGGCGCGAAGGTTCGGCACGCGCTCGGCGTTCTTCATGCGTGCGGCGAGGACGCGGGCGACGATCTCGGGTGTGAGTTCGCCGGTCGAGGGCACCAGCGGCTTGCCGCGCTCGTCGCTCTTGCCGACGATCACCGGGCGCTGGCCTTCGGGCAGGGCGTAGAGCAGTTCCTTGAGTTGCCCCTCGATGACCGGGCGCTTTTCCTCGATCACCAGGATTTCTTCGAGCCCCCGCGCGAATTCGCGCGCGGCCTCCGGCTCGAGCGGCCAGCTCAGCCCCACCTTGTACAGGCGCAGGCCGAGTTCGGCGGCCATGGAGTCGTCCACGCCCATGTCCTGCATGGCCTGGCGCAGGTCGCTCCACGCCTTGCCGGTGGCGGCGATGCCGAGGCGCGCGGCGGGGCCGTCGACCACCACACGGTCAAGGCGGTTGGCGCGGGCGAAGGACATGGCGGCGCGCAGCTTGTGCTTCTGCAGGCGCTCTTCCTGGGCAAGCTGGGTGTCGGGAAAGCGGTGGTGCAGGCCGCCGGGCGGCGCCTCGAAATCGTCGGGAATGACGATGCGCGGGCCCGCCGGATCGACGGCCACGGTGCCCGAACTCTCGACCGTCTCGGAGATCGCCTTGAAGCCGACGTAGCAGCCGGAGAACCGCGACATGGCGAAGCCGAGCAGGCCGAAATCGAGATAGTCCTGGAGGCCGGCCGGGTTCAGCACCGGCATCATCCACGACATCATCAGCTGTTCGGACTGGTGCGCCATGCTCGACGACACCGCGCCATGGTCGTCGCCGGCCACCACCAGCACCCCGCCATTGGGCGAGGTGCCCAGGGAATTGGCGTGCTTGAGGGCGTCGCCCGCGCGGTCGAGGCCGGGACCCTTGCCGTACCATAGTGCGAACACGCCGTCGCGCCGGGCGTTGGCGGCGAACAGGTTGATCTGCTGGGTGCCGATCACCGCGGTCGCCGCCATCTCTTCGTTGATGGCCGGCATGAAGCGGATGTCGTGCTGGTCGAGAAGGGAAGCCGCCTGCCACAGCGCCTGGTCGAGGCCGCCCAGCGGCGAACCCCGGTAGCCGGAGACGAACCCTGCCGTGTTCAGGCCGGCCGCCTGGTCGCGCCGCCGCTGCATCATCAGCAGCCGTACCAGCGCCTGGACGCCCGTCAGATAAATCCGGCCACGCTCGACGACGTACTTGTCGCCCAGCGAAACAACGCTCCCTTGCATCCTCCCTCCGCCACCGGCTTCTTTGGCCGAGCTGTGCGCCGCCCTGCGGCGGCCGTGGCATTACATCGCAAGCATAGCGCAGCGTCCGTGGACGATCATTGCGATGTTTGCGCGATTATGGGCAGAATGGGCATGAAGCTGTCTGAAAAACATATATCAAGGGAAGAATCATGCCGAAACTCGAGGCGGACGGCTACGATCGCAGGATTCTCGCCGCACTGCAGGGCGACGGCCGCATGTCGATCGCCGACCTCGCGGAGACGGTGGGCCTGTCGCCCTCGCCCTGCTGGCGGCGGGTGCGGGCGCTGGAGGAGGCCGGGGTGATTCGCGGTTACACGGCGATTCTCGACACCGCGGCCCTCGGCTTCGGCCTCGACGTTTTCGTCAGCCTGTCGCTCAACCTGCACAAGGCCGACGAGTTCGAGGCGGCGATCATGCGCCGCCCCGAGGTGGTGCAGTGCTACGCCATGGCCGGCGAGCAGGACTACATGCTGCACGTCATCGCCCGCGACATGGCCGCCTTCGACCACTTCGTACGCGAGGAACTGATCCATATGCCGGGCGTCGACAAGGTGCGCTCCAACTTCATCCTCAAGGTCATCAAGCAGACCACCGCACTGCCCTTGTGAGAGGCAATCCCCGCGCCGAACTGGTCGGGGCGAACCAATCGTGTTAGTTGTTGGGTATGGGCCTGAAGCTCGACAAGATTCACGTCTTGATCGCCGAGGACCATGCGCATATGCGCCGCATGATAAAGGCGATCCTCGATTCCTTCGGCATCACGCATATACGCGAGGCGCCGAGCGGCGAGGATGCGCTGCGGATGATGGAGATCATCGTCCCCGACCTCCTCATCACCGACTGGGACATGCGCATGATGGACGGGCTCGAGCTCATCCGCCACATCCGCACCCATCCCGACAGCCCCAATCACTACTTGCCGATCATCATGATCACCGGTTTCGCGGCCCGCGAAAGGGTCTATCGGGCACGGGACGCGGGCGTGAACGAGCTGCTGGTCAAGCCGATCACCGCCAAGGGGATGTACAGCCGGCTGGCGGCGGTCGTCGAGCGGCCGCGCGACTTCGTACGCACGAAGACCTTTTTCGGCCCGGATCGCCGGCGCAAGGTCGATCCCAATTTCAAGGGCGACGACCGTCGCGGCAAGGGAGCGGCGCCCAAGATCCCGGTGGCGCCGGGGGCCGAGATGTCGCAACGGCAGATCAACAAACTGTTCAATCCCTGAGCGCCGGCGTGGTCGGCCCCAGGCCCCGGTCCTCGGCAAGGCCGAACGGCGGCAGCAGCAGGGTCGCCGCGTAGACGCCGGCCGCCGCCAGCAGCAGCGTGCTGATCCCGGCGGCCTGACCGATCAGCGGCGCGATGCCGGAGGCGACCAGGGTCATGGCGCCGTTCAGGCCCCAAGCCCATGGCACCAGGTTGCGATGCTCGCCGGCCGCCAGGGCCAGGCGGCGGGGGAACAGGCGGCCCATGAGCAGGCCGCCGGGGGCGATCACCACCATCAGGGCGACCACCTTGGCGGCCAGCGGCCATGCCACCAGGGCCCGCAGCAAATCGCCGAGCCCCGCATACAGGGCGAGCGCATAGGCGACGATGACCAGCGCCGTGACCCGCGCGCTCAAGAAACCGCCCCGTCCGCTGAGCAGGCTGCCGAGACCGAGGAACAGCACGACGCCGGCGAGCACGGTGGCGATGCCGATGCCCGGATGGTCGAAGAGCAGGCTGGCACCCTGCATGATGGCGATCTCGTAGAGCATGAAGCCGAGGCCGAGGCAGGAGAAATAGGCGAGGTGGGCGGCGGAGCTCAAGGAGCGCGGCGGGCCGCCGTCCATGAACAGCGGCGCCAGGATCAGCAACAACCCCGCCCCGCTCATCAAGGTCACGAACAGCACCCGAACCCGGTGGAAGCTGAACCAGAGGTCCCATACCCCCTCGTCGGGATCGCCACTCCAGAACGACCAGTCCAGGTAGCGGCCGGTCGGGAACTGGTCGAGGTAGAACGGCCGGTCGTCGGTGACGACCCCGAAACGACGCCCGGTCTCGGCCTGCAACTCCGCCAGGACGGGCTCGACGGCCGGGGCCGCGAGAAGCCGGCCATACACCGCGTAGCCCTTCGTCGGCGGTTCGCCGGGCGCGTAGGCGATGCGGTAGCCGGCCTCGGCGGCGGCGGTCTTCAGCCGCGCCACCTCGTCGGGAGTCCAGCCGGCGGGCTTGATCAGCAGGGGGTTGTTGTCCCACGCCCATCGCCAGTTGTTGTCGGGATCGTCGGGCGCGTAGAGCACGACCGCCGTGCGGCCGGCGTCGGCGATGCCGCGCTCGTCCAGCCAGCGGCGCAAGGCGGCCAGGGTGTTGATCTTGTTGACCTGCAGGATGACGGCGTAGCCGCCGGGCGTGAGGCGGTCGAGCACCGCCCGCAGGCCCTCGTAGGTGAACAGGTACTGCGTGGTCCCGCTCAGCATCCCCGAATGGTAGGCGACCGTGGCGCCGCTCCACGACACGAGGATCTGGTCGTAGAGGCGATTCGTCCGTTCCAAAAACCCCCGGGCTTCGGCGACGCGCAGCCGGACGCCGTCGGTGGCCAGCATGTCGCCCAGGCGGTAGCGCGCCAGCGATGCCGCGCCATCGACCAGCAGGCGGTTCATCTCGACCCCCGTCACGCGGTCGGCGCCACCCTGCCGCAGGCTTAGGAGATCGGCCCCGGCCCCGGCCAGCAGCACCAGGGCGTCCCGCGGCGGATCGAGCAAAAGGGCCGGCAGCGTCGGTGGGTGGCGCCGGGTCGAGCCCGCGGGCTCGAAGGGCAGCAGCCACGCCATGCCGTCGCCGTTGCCGAGCGACAGGATGGCGTGTCCCGCCGCGGCGTCCTCGATCGCGGCGACCCGCGTGTAGCTGTTCCAGCCGTGCCACACCTCGGCGACCGGGCGCTCCCGCGCGTAGTCGCGGACCAGGTGATGGGCGTCGGCCGCCGGTTCGACGGCGCCGGCATATCGCTCGCTCAGCGGCAGCGCGGCCAGCAAGGCCGCCGCAACGGCGCCGCCGGCGGCAAGGCGCCGCTCGGAGGGAAGGGCAAAAGCGGCGGCGGCCAGGGCGGCCAGCACGGCGGGTGCCGTCACCGAGGCGGCATAACCCATGTACTCCATGGCCAGCACCGCGGCCAGGCAGCCCAGCGCGGCGCCGATCAGGTCGGCGGCGTAGAGGGTGCCGTAGGAGCCCGCGCCGCTGCGGGCGAACAAGAACGACAGCAGGGCGCCGAACAGGAAATAGGGCAGGGTGAGGTAGGCGCCGGTGCGCACCGCCAGGCCGAGGCTGTTGCTGGCGATGGCCGCGACCACCCCGTTGCGTCCCGAAGTCCGGCCCGCTTCGGCAAGAATGTCATTCAGGGCTTGCTTGCCTTCGGCGATGGGGAACTGGCAGCCGATCGTCACCGCCGCGATCGCCAGGCACAGCCAGAACAGCGTTCGTTCCACCCGGGCGTTCCGAAGATCGAACAGGCTGAGCAGCGACCCCGCCGCCGTGAGGCCGAGCATGGCCAGGGCGATGCAGACATAGATGAAACTGGGGCCGACCACGAAGTTGACCGTGCGAACGGTCGAGACCTCGAAGTAGAACATCGCGGCGCTGACCAGGAACGTGCCGGCCAGCCGCATGGCCCTCTCCGAGCCGGCGGCGGCGACGACCGCGGTGGCGGGCGGGTCGGCTAGGGAGCCGCGGGGCATCGAGGGCGTGGACGCCATTCCATCATGGGCGCCATGCTACACCAAAGATGCGCGTGCCGCGAAGTAACGGAATTCTCATCGCTCCGCCATGCGCGCAAGGTTGCGCGCCAGTGGAGCAAATTCGGCCACGATCGCCTCGTAGAGCGGGCGTTTGAACGGCACGATGAGGGCGGGCAGCCGTTCCAGTTCCATCCACCGCCAGTCGGAGAACTCGGGATGGTGGCGTGTCAGATCGATGTCGCGATCCTCGCCGGTAAACGTCATGGCGAACCATTTCTGCTTCTGGCCGCGAAAGCGGCCGCCCCACACCCGGCCCTGGAGGTCGGGCGGCAGGTCGTAGGTCAGCCAGTCGCGGCTCTCGCCGATGATCTCGGCCTTCGCGGTGCCGATCTCCTCCTCGAGTTCCCGCAACGCCGCCGCTCGCGGGCCCTCACCCTTGTCGATGCCACCTTGCGGCATCTGCCAGGCGTCGCCAGGGGTGTCGATGCGGCGTGCCGCAAACACCAATCCGGCGGTATTGAACAGAACGATTCCGACGCCCATGCGCCAGGGAAGATCGGCCGCTCGGCCGTGCGTCATCCGCGCCGGCCCCCGAGCGCGACCGCCGACACGGGGGCGGCCTCGATCCCGTCGTTCCTCAGTCGCTCGATCCAGAGGGACGCGCGCTCGAATGACACGGGCAGGGGGTGGATGACCGCGACGGCCGCGCCCTGCCGCCGGGCAACCGTCGCCGCCTCCGACAGGCGCGCGTCGACCGCGCTGCGGAATGGCTCGTCGTCGGCCACGGTCGTCACCATCGCGATGGGAAGATCGGTGGGGCGCCGCGCCGGGACGGTGTCGCCGACGTACAGCAGGCCGCTATCCTTCACCGTTCCCAATACGGCGGTCATCGTCTCCGAATTCGCCAGAGGCGCGCGAAACGAACCCAGCAGTCCGACATAGCCGCTGGCGGCACCGAGGATGCTCTCCAGACGGTCGAGCGCGGCGGGAACCGACATGCCGGCGCCCAGCGACAGCGGCCCGTTGTCATGGGCCGGAAACAACATCGGTTCCAAAGGCAGGCCCAGCAGGACTTCGTGGCCGGCGGCGCGCGCCTCCTTGATCCAGCCATCGAGGTTCGCCGCGTAGGGGCTGAACGCCAGGGTGACCTCGGGCGGAAGGCGGCTGATTGCCGCCCGGGTGGCCTCGGGGTCGAGGCCGAGACCGGCGACGACGACGGCGAGGCGCGGCCGCCCGGGCTCGCCGGTGAACGGCCGCGCGTAGGCCGTGGCCGCGGTGCGTCCGTCGGCGGCGACTGTCGGCAGATTTCCCTTCGGGGTCGACCGGAACAAACCGGCCTGGGGCGCATCCGGCAACGGCTCGGCGAGCGGAAGTTCGGGCAGGGCCGCGAAGCTGGGCGGCTTGCCCTGCGCGCCAGGCATCTCGGCCGCTCCATCCGAGGAGGTGGACTCGGAGGACGTTGCGGGACCTGGCTGTCCGGCGGGCGATGCGGGCTGGCGCGGGGTGATCAGCGCCTGCGGGTGCGGTGCCGTGCGCGGCATCGCCATGCCGAACCACGGGCCGCGGATATCGGCATGCCCGCCGATCACGACGACATAGCCGATGCTGACGAGAAGCAATGCGACGGCGGCGACCATCGTCGCCACCGAAGCCGGCAGCGCTGGCAGCCGAAGGGCGAAGCGCGCCGGCAGCGGCATACGGCTTTTCAGACCATCGATGAACTTCACGGCCGTGTCGAACTCCCGGTACGGCGGGCTCCTCCGACCGTCAGTTCCCGAACTGCCCCTTATAGAGCGACAGTCCGCGCAACAGGTCCATGGCGCGCGCCAACTGGTAATCCTGCGCCGGATCGCCCAGCTTGACAACCGCCGCACTGGCGTCGGGGGCCACCGCGGGGGGCGTTCCCGGCGCGGCGCCGGACGGCGCGGCGGGTGCCGATGCCCCCGGGCTCAGCGGCTTGCCTTGCGGCGCCGGCACCGGAGCCGGATGATTGGCCGGCGGCTGCGGCTTCGTACCGTTGCCGTTGTCGTTTTCCAGGGCGTGGCGGAGGGAGGCCTCGCTGCGGCGGTCCCGTTCCGACAAGGCGATGGTTTCGATGCGCGCCTGCTGCACCTTGATGTCCGGCTCGATTCCGACGGCCTGGATCGAGCGCCCCGAGGGCGTGTAGTAGCGGGCGGTGGTCAACCGCATGGCGCCGTGCCCCGGCAGCGGCATGATGGTCTGCACCGATCCCTTGCCGAACGACTTCGTGCCCAGCACGATCGCCCGCCGGTGGTCCTGCAAGGCGCCGGCAACGATCTCCGAGGCCGAGGCCGAGCCGTCGTTGATGAGCACCACCACCGGCAGCCCCTTCGCGATGTCGCCGGGGCGGGCGTTGAAGCGTTGCGTGTCCTCGCTGCGCCGCGAACGCGTCGAGACGATTTCGCCGCGGTCGAGGAAAGCGTCCGACACGGCCACCGCCTGGTCCAGCAGGCCACCCGGGTTGTTGCGCAGGTCGAGCACGAAGCCGGCGAGCTTGTTGCCGGCCTGGCGCTGGATCTCTTCGACCGCCCTCTTCAGAAGCTCATCGGTGCGCTCGTTGAACGAGGTGACCCGGACATAGCCGATATCGCCCTCGAGCTTGCCGCGAACCGACTGGATCTTGACGACCGCCCGGGTGATCTTCACGTCGAAAGGCTCAACCCCCTCGCGCCGCACGGTGAGGCGGATGTCGGTGTCGACCGGCCCGCGCATGCGATCGACCGCCTCGTTCAGGCTGAGGCCCAGGACCGATTCGCCGTCGAGATGGGTGATGTAGTCACCGGGCTGAAGACCGGCGCGGAACGCGGGCGTCTCGTCGATCGGGGAGACCACCTTGACCCAGCCGTTCTCCAGCGTGACCTCGATGCCCAAGCCGCCGAACTCGCCCTTGGTCTGGACCTGCATATCCCGGAAACTCTTGGAATTCAGGTATCCGGAATGCGGGTCGAGCGAAGTCAGCATGCCGTTCAGCGCGGCTTCGATCAGCTCCTCGTCGGTGACCTCCTCGACATACTCGCCGCGGACCCGCTCGAAGACGTCGCCGAACAGGTTGAGAAGCCGGTAGGTTTCGGCCGTGTTCTTTTCGGCCGCCGAGAGACTGGAAACGGGCGCGAGAGCCAGCCACACACAGGCGCCCGCCGTGATCAAGAGGTTGCGATTCATCCACTAGCCTTATCTTTGCGTGCCGTCAGCCAAGGCAACGGGTTTACGGGCTGGCCGTTGCGGCGCAGCTCCAAATAGAGGGTCGGTCGATCCCCGTCATCCCTCATGACGCCAACCGGTTCGCCGGCCAGAACCACCTGGCCCACCATGCCGTCGATGCGGGTCATGCCCGCGAGCAAGGTATGATATCCCTCGCCATGTTCTATGATCAAGAGTTGCCCATAGCCGCGGTAGGGACCGGAAAAGACGATCCGGCCGTCGTGGGGGGCGACGACCTGGGCGCCGTTGCGGGTTTCGATCGTGATGCCCTTGTGGGTGGTGCCGACCTCGGTCGGCTCGCCATACTGGATCACGATTTTCCCCCGCGCCGGGAGCGGCAATTCCGACCGGCCGAGAGGGCGGACCGCCGCCTGGGCGGGCTTGGCGGCGGGCGGCGTGCCGCCCGGTCGCTCGGCAGCCGATGGCGCGGCGATCTCCGGCCGCTGCGCGGCCCGGTCCCTGCCTTCCTGTTCCAGCCGGGCGAGCAGGTCGCGCAAAGTGGCGGCCTCGGCGCTCAGCCTGACCAGGCGCTTCTCGCTGTCCTGGCCCTTCTCGTCGAGCGCCTGCTGCAACTGCGCCTTGCGGGCGAGCATCGTCTGCAGCCGCTTCTGCCCCGCTTCCAGCTTCTCGGCCGTGCTCACGATTTCGCCGCGCTGCCGGGCGATGTCTTCGCGGACCGCGGCCAGTTCCGCCAACTCGTCGCGCAGGTTCCGGGCCGACCGCTCGACATGCGGCAGCGCGGTGCGCAGAAGAATAGCGCTGCGCACAGCATCGGCCGGCGGCGCCGGATAGGCGATCAGGGCCTCGGTGGGGTGCCATGCCAGGCGCTGCAACGCCGCCAGAATGCTGGTCATCTGCCCGTGCCGCCGCCGCAACGCATCGGCGCGGGCGCGTTCGGCCGCGTCGAGTTCCGCGAGGCGGGCCTCGAGTTCCGAGAGGGACTCCTCCAGCCCCTGGGCCTGCCGGGCGGCGGCCACCATCTCGTTCTTGAGGGCGCCCAGTTCCTGGGCCAGCGACTCGGCCTTGCGGCGCAGTTGATCCTGCGCCGCGCGTTCCTTTTCCAGGGCGCTCTCCACCTCCTTGAGGCGGCGGTCTGTGGGCGGCGCGTCCGCCGCCTGCAACTGCGGCGCCAGGAACATTCCGGCGCAGGCCAGCAGCCCGACGATCAGGAGGGAACGTCGGTCAGGCGCTGGCACGGCGCGCCGGGCGCTCGGTCGAGGCATCACCCGCCAGGAGCGGGTGCCCGCTCATCTCGGCGGGCTGCGGCAGTTCCATCAGCGACAGCAGGGTGGGTGCGATGTCGGCCAGCTTGCCGTTGGCCAGCGCCGTAATCGCGGCCGGTGGGTTGACGAGCACGGTGGGCACCGGTCCGACGGTATGGGCGGTGTGCGGTTGACCGGTTTCGGGGTCGCGCATCATCTCTGCGTTGCCGTGATCGGCGGTGACCAGCATGCAGCCGCCGGCCTTGCGCACCGCCTCTTCGAGGCGCCCGAGGCAGCGGTCGACGGTCTCAGCGGCGGTGATCGCCGCGGACAGCACCCCGGTATGGCCGACCATGTCGCCGTTGGCGTAGTTGACCACGATGAAATCGTACTTGCCGCTGCCTATGGCCTCGACCAGACGGTCGGTGACCTCGGGGGCCGACATTTCCGGTTTGAGGTCGTAGGTGGCGACCTTGGGACTGGGGATGAGAATGCGGTCCTCGCCGGGATAGACGCGCTCCTCGCCGCCGTTGAAGAAGAAGGTGACGTGCGCGTACTTCTCGGTCTCGGCGAGGCGCAGCTGCGTCAGGCCGGCATCGCTCACGACCTCGCCAAGGATGCGGGTGAGCGGCTGCGCAGGGAACAGCACCGACAGGAAGCGGGTCAGCTCGACCGAGTACTCGGTCATGCCCAGGCGGGCGGCGAACCGCACCATCCGTTCGCGGGGAAACCCGTCGAAATCCGGGTCGAGCAAAGCGGCCAGAATCTCGCGCACGCGGTCGGCGCGGAAGTTCGCCATCAGCACGCCGTCGCCGTCGGCCATGCCGGCGTAATCGCCGATCACGGTGGGCAGCATGAACTCATCGGTCTGGCCGGCGTCGTAGGAGGCCTGGATCGCCGTCAGCGGATCGGGGGCGCGCTTGCCCTGGGCCGCCACCATGGCCTCATAGGCCTTGCTCACCCGGTCCCACCGCTTGTCGCGGTCCATGGCGTAGTAACGGCCGCTGACGGTGACGATGCGAATGTCCTGACCGGCGACGTCCGCCAAGAAGCGGGTCATGTAGTCGCGGGCGCTGGCGGGCGGCGTGTCGCGGCCGTCAAGAAAGGCGTGCACGGCCACCGGCACGCCGGCGGCGGCGATCTGGCGCGCCAGCGCGACCATCTGGTCCTGGTGCGAATGCACCCCGCCCGGCGACAGCAGGCCCATGAGATGGCAGGCGCCGCCGCTTTGCTTCACGGCGGAAATCGCCGCCAGCAGGGCCGGGTTGCGGGCCAGGCTGCCGTCGGCGATGGCGGCGTCGATGCGTGGCAGGTCCTGCATCACCACGCGGCCGGCGCCGAGATTCATGTGGCCGACCTCGGAGTTTCCCATCTGGCCCTCGGGCAGGCCGACCGCCAGCCCCGAAGTCTCGACCATGGCGTGCGGATAATCCCGCAGCATGCGGTCCCAGACCGGCGTGTCGGCGAGGGCGATGGCGTTGTCCTCGCGCTCGGCGCGCCGGCCCCAGCCATCGAGGACGCAAAGGATCACGGGGCGGGGGCGCGAAGCGCCAAGGGGCGTGTCGGTCATCGGCGTTATATAGGCCAAAATTGCGGCGAATGCCACGGCCGCGCCCGGCGGCGCGCCCCATACGCCGAATGGCTAAAGACTACTCCTTTGGTGCAGCGGGGGCGAGGCGGGAAACGCGGCGACGCCGCTTTCGCACGCCCGAGCGCGCGGCAGGTCATAGGCCGTTCGTCTGGGCTGGCCGTTCGGGGGGTGCCGTACACGCGTCGGAGCCCATATGAATAGAAGGTTCAATCGAGAGGGAGCCAAGCCATGTCGTTCCGTCCGCTTTCGATTATCGCCGCCGTGGCCGTCCTGTCCGGCGGTGTCGCCCTCGCCGACACCGCAACGCCGAACGCCGGCGAGCGCGAGGCCATGAAGGTCATGAACCTCGGCAATCCCCACGCCGGCCGGCCGGACGCAGCCGACGCCGAGCTGGAGAAGAAACTGGAACGCAAGAAGGCCGAGGAACTTGCGGAGTGGTCGCGTAGCCACAGCCGCGACATCCAGCCCGGGATGGGGGTGGGCGGCCACGAGACGCCCGCCGATGCCCCGAAAGGGAAGGCCGCGGATTAGTTGCCGCGCCGCGGCTGGATGACGCGATTTCGGTAGGGTTGCGGGTAATTGCGGCCGGGATGCCATTCGCAGGTGCACCGCCCTGTGGATGGCGCCGGGCGCGGGGGAACAACGGGGCGGCCTGTCGGTTGGCTGTTGCGCGGGGAATGACCGGCAATGGCAGCGACAGGAGGAACCCGTGAAATTCGCAGTAATGACCGGAATGGCGATCGCCCTCGCCGCAGTAGGGCCGGCCGTGGCGCAACAGCAGCAAGAGCAGTTGGCGGAAATCGACAAACCCGCCTCGAAGCTCGACGAGATCCTGGCCCATAAGGCCGAGTTGCCGGGTGGGGAGAGCACCGTCCGGGTGGTGACGGCGACCGTGGAGCCCAAGACGGCGGCCGCTTGGCACACGCACCCCTCGCCGGTCTATGTCTTCGTCCAGGAAGGCAGTTTGACCATGGAGATCGAAGGGCAGGAGCCACGTGAGCTCAAGACCGGCGAGGCGACCGCCGAGCCGCTGAACAAGCGCATGCGGGTCGTCAATCGTGGTGACGAAACCGCGAAGCTCGTGGTGTTTCAGGTAAGTCCACCGGAAAAGGCGTTCCTCGAGGAGGAGACTCCGCAGCAAAGCCAGGCGAAGTAGCGGATATCAGCCGCCCGAAGGCTGGGCCATCGCGCTGAGGAATGCCGCCCCGTAGCGGCCGAGCTTGGCCTCGCCGACGCCCGGCAGGCGGCCGAGTTCGGGCAGCGAGCGCGGCCGGCGGCGCGCCATCTCCACCAGGGTGGCGTCGTGGAAGATGACGTAGGGCGGCACGCCCTGAGCCTTGGCCAGTTCCAGGCGCAGCGCGCGCAGGCGCTCGAACAGGGCGCGGTCGGCGGCGTCGTGAAGCAGTTCGGCGGCGGCGCCGGCCGCCGCGCGCGCCACCTTGCGTTCACGCCGGCGGTCGCGGCGCAGCTCGATCGGGCGCTCGCCGCGCAGCGCGTCGCGGCAGTCGGGCCCGAGATGCAGCCCGCCGTGGCCCGCCACGTCGACCACCAGCAGGTTCAGCGCGACGAGCTGGCGGAACACCGACTTCCACTCGGTCTTCGATAGTTCGCCTCCGATGCCGAAGGTGCTCAGCCGGTCGTGGCCGAACTGGCGGACGCGCTCGCCGTCGGTGCCGGTGAGCACGTCGATGACGTGGCCGGCGCCGAAGGTCTGGCCGGTGCGGTAGACGCAGGACAGCGCCTTCTGCGCCAGCACGGTGCCGTCGAACACCTCGACCGGCTCCAGGCAGGTGTCGCAGTTGCCGCAAGGTTCGGCCAGCCGCTCGCCGAAATAGTCGAGGAGCACCTGGCGGCGGCAGCGCGCCGTCTCGCAATAGCCGAGCAGGGCGTCGAGCTTGCGCCGCTCGATCAGCTTCTGCCTCTCGGGCGCCTCGGAGGCGTCGATCATCTGGCGCAGCTTGGCGACGTCCTGGATGCCGTAGACCATCCAGGCGTCGGAGGGCAGGCCGTCGCGACCGGCGCGGCCGGTTTCCTGATAGTACGCCTCCAGGCTCTTCGGCAGGTCGAGATGGGCGACGAAGCGCACGTCCGGCTTGTCGATGCCCATGCCGAAGGCGATGGTGGCCACCATCACAACGCCGTCCTCCTTGAGGAAGCGGTCCTGGTTGGTGGCGCGCACCGCCTTGTCCAGCCCGGCGTGATAGGGCAGGGCGGGAACGCCGGCGTCGCACAGCCACGCCGCCACCTCGTCCACCTTGGCCCGCGACAGGCAGTAGACGATGCCCGCGTCGCCGGCATGCTCCTGGCGCAGAAAGGACAGAAGCTGGGCACGGGGATTGTCCTTGGCCCGCACCCGATAGCGGATGTTGGGGCGGTCGAAGCTGCCGACGAAAATGCGGCCGCCCGCAAGACCCAGGCGGTCGACGATCTCGCGGCGGGTGGGGTCGTCGGCGGTGGCGGTGAGCGCGATGCGCGGCACCCCCGGATAGCGCTCGCGCAACAGCGCCAGCTCCAGGTATTCGGGGCGGAAGTCGTGGCCCCATTGCGACACGCAATGCGCCTCGTCGATGGCGAACAGGGCCAGAGCACAGTCGTCGAGGGCGTCGAGGAAGGGCGCGGTGAGCAGGCGCTCCGGCGCCACGTAGACGAGGTCGAGGGCACCCTGGCGCATTTCGCGCTCGACCCGCGCCGCCTCGCCGTAGCTGAGGCTCGAGTTCAGCGCCGCGGCGCGCACGCCGAGTTGCCGCAAAGCCTCCACCTGGTCCTGCATCAGGGCGATCAGCGGCGAGACCACCACGCCCACCCCCGGCCGGCACAGCGCCGGCACCTGATAGCACAGCGACTTGCCGCCGCCGGTCGGCATCAGCACCAGGGCGTCGCCGCCGGCGGTCACATGGTCGATGATCTCGGCCTGCTGGAGACGGAACGACTCGTAACCGAAAACGCTGCGCAGCACGTCGGACGGCGAAGGGGACATGCGCCCCCTTTTAGCGATGTCGGAGTCCCGAGGCAATCGGCCGCCGCCGCTCGTTACGCGGCAATGAACGGCGGCGGCTGGACCGCCCGCGCGAGCGGGTGGCGGGCCACATACGCAAAAGTGGTAATATCCATTATCTCGTTTGACGTATTCCAATCTAGAAAGCTTATCTTCATGGTGTTGCATAAACCAATTCGTGTGACGGGGTGGGCGGAATTTCTACCCAACGGTCTCTGAGACTACCCGACGTCGGCGCCGGCGCGCCTCCCTGGCGCACGGCCCTTGTTTTCGCCGGCATGGCGGTGTTGGCGCTGGCCGCCTTCGAAGTTGCCGGCGTGGTGCTCTACGAGGCGAACAGCGGATCGCTGGTGATCGGCGCCTTCGGCCTGTTCTGGGGCCTCGCCGTCTATGTGCTGGTGCGCAAGGAGGCCGTCCGGCGGCGGATCCTGAACCGCGAGATCGCCAGCCACCTCGCGCAGTTGCGGCGTTCGGAGGAGAAATACCGCGCCGTCGTCGAGAACATGACCGACGTCTTCTATCGCACCGATCGCAATGGGAAGATCGTCATGGTCTCGCCATCGGCCGTCGACCTCATCGGCTACCCCGTGGATGAGCTCCTGGGGCGCGAATTGCACAGCCTCTATCTAGACCCCGGCGAGCGGGACGAAGTGCTGCGCCGCATCCTCGATTCGCACGGATCGACCTATTACATCGAGGTTCGGTTGCGCCGCAAGGACGGCCAGGTGATCTGGGTTTCCGGCCACTCGCGCGCACTCTTCGACGACAACGGCGATTTCGCCGGAGTCGAAGGGGTTAGCCGCGACATCACCGAGTCCAAGCGCCTGCTCGCCGAATCCCAGGCGCTGAAGGAGGCGGCCGAGCGCGCCGACGCCGCCAAGACCCGCTTTCTCGCCGCGGCCAGCCACGACCTCCGCCAGCCGGTGCAGGCCGCGCAGCTGTTCGTCTCGCTGCTGCGCGATCAGGTCAAGGACCCTGGCCCGCGCACCGTCGTCGAGCGCATCGAGCAGGCCCTGGAGGCGATGGGCGGCCTGCTCGAATCGCTGCTCGACATCTCCAAGCTCGAGGCCGGCGCCACCGTGCCGTCCCCGGAAGACTTTGCGGTCGGCGACCTTTTGGCCAAGCTGACCGGCGAATTCGCGGCGCAGTTCGCGGAAAAGGGGATCGCGTTGCGCTCGGTGGCGTGCTCGGCGCGGGTGCGCAGCGATCCCGTGCTACTGGCGAACATCCTGCGCAACCTGCGGGGCAACGCCCTGCGCTACACGCAACAGGGCAAGGTCCTGATCGGCTGCCGGCGGCGCGGCGACGGTCTGGTCATCGGCGTCGCCGACACCGGCTGCGGCATTGCCGCCGATCAACTGGATCTGGTCTTCCAGGAATTCTACCAGGTCGGCAATCCCGAGCGCGACCGGCGAAAGGGCCTGGGGCTCGGGCTGTCGATCGTCGAAAAGACGGCCAAGCTGCTGGGCCACGAGGTCGCGGTGTCGTCGCGTCCGGGTCGCGGCTCGGTGTTCACCGTCACCGTCCCCCTGGCCGCCGCCGCGTCCCCCGTCGCCGTCCTCGCCGAGCAGGCGGCGGAATAGGTCGGGTTTACGAAGGTTGGCGTCATGGCCGGACTTGGTCCACGGCTGTCCGGTTTAATTCACGCCCATTGCAGCACCATCTGATTGGGGTC
>JACFNC010000039.1 GCA_019455065.1 Rhodospirillales bacterium | reverse complement strand
GGCTGCGCCCGTCCGGCGAGAGCGCCTTGACGTCGCCGGCAGCAAAGTCGACGCGAGCGGCGGTCGCAGCATGGCCGGCGAGCGGCATGGCCGCCGCCAGCACAATGGTCAAGGCGGCACTGGAATTTTTAATCATGTGTTCGTCCGCCATCGGTGCGGTCTTTCAGAACTCGCGTCTTACGGTGACAGAGACGACTTCGCGCCGGTAGCGATTGAGCGCGATGTTGGAGCGGGCATCGGTGTATTGGAACTGCGGCGTCACCAGCCAGTGCTTGGCCGGCGTCCACGCCACGCCGACGCCGAGGTTCCACTGGTTGTCGGTGCGGGTCTTCAGGAAGAAGGGATCCTCAGCGCCGTAGCGGCGATGTTCGTAGCTGAGATTGGCGAAGGCCTTGAGGTCGCGATGCAGTTCGTGCTGGGCGCCGAAGCGGGCGCCATACAGGGTATGGCCGAGATGCTCGAAGCCGGCCTTGCGGGTGGCTTCCTCGCCGAGATAGGCGCCACCGTAGAAAACCGTCTTGAACCCCTGCAGGGCGTGGGCGAAGTTGGCGCCGATGACGAAGCGGTCGGCGTTGCGCACCTCCTGCGACATGTAGCGCAGGTCGGAGTACTGGATGTAGAGGCTCGACTGCAGGCGGGCATTGTAGTTGTGCTGCCATTGAGCGGTGAAGCCGGCCGCCTCGCGGTAGCGGTCGTTGTCCACCCAGAACTGGTTGTATTGCAGGGCGGCGCTGAAGACATCCTTGCCGTAGCTGCGCACCACGCCGACGTGGGCGTCGGCGGAGCCGGTGTCGAATATGTCGACGTCGGTGTTCATGCGCTTGTTGCCGCTCAGCCCCGCCGTGAAGGCCCACTCCTTGTCGAGCGGTTTGCGCAGGGAGAGGCCGCCGCCCGCCGAGGTAAACGTGTCGCTGCGGCGCGTGCCGCCCGGCGCGAGGGTGAAGATGGCGCCGCCGAACAGCGGCACGGCGATGTTGCGGTCGGCGGTGGCGCTGTTGACGTTGGTGTCGTGGCCGACCGTGCCTTCGACATAGCCGCGCACCGTGGTGCGCCCCTCGTCCTCCACGCGCTCGATGGCGGAGAGGACGCGGTCGATGGTGGCGGCCACTTCCGGCGGCACGCCCTGCTGCTTCACCGATTCGAACTCTTTCTTGGCGGTCTGGGTTTCGCCGAGGGCGGCATAGGCGCGGGCGATCTCGGCGCGGGCGCGGGCATTGTTCGGGTCGACCGCCAGCACGCGCTCGAGCGCGAACACGGCGTTGGTGTTCTTGCCGATTTCGAGCGCGGCCAGGCCGAGAAGGAAGTCATAATCGGGATTGCCGGCGCGCTCGCCTTCGAGCGGCTCGAGCAGCGCGTAGGCGGCCTTGGCGTCGCCCTTGTCGAGCAGGGCCTTGGCGTTGTCGGTGACGGCATCGGCACGCGCCCAGCCGGCGGCCAACAAACCGGCCACGACCAGGGCGATGCGGATCTTGCTGTTGGTGTTTTTCATCGAGCCCCCCTCCAGGCCGGTTCAGTCACGGCAGCCTGGGCAACTCATTGCAAACCAAGCCGGTAGAGTAATCCATACCGCCCCGCGCATCAATCGGAATGTGCCTGGATTTCCGCATCAGGGAGGTCGTTCGCATCGGCTTGCGCCAGCCCGATCGGCACCAGGATCGAGAGGATCAGAAAACCCAGGAAATACAGTACGCGCATGGTTGGCCCTGACCGTTTTGTCTTATTGATATGTGCAGTATATTTCTTTTATCTGATTTGTCAATTAGTTAAATGATTGTCTTAAGGTTCGTTATAAAACATGGTGGGCGTTAGCGGACGCAATCGACGAAATACCGCACCCGCCCGTTGCTCTCATCCTGGACGAGGCCGTGGATGTCGGTCTCGAAGCCCGGAAAGCGCTCGTTGA
>JACFNC010000016.1 GCA_019455065.1 Rhodospirillales bacterium | reverse complement strand
ACTCTGGCACATCGCGATGCCTGGGAGCAGGGGCCGTCCACCCCATCATTGCGAGCCGCAGGCGAAGCAATCCAGCCATCCCGCTAGCTGGATTGCTTCGTCGCTTGGCTCCTCGCAATGACAAAAACCCCGCTTTCGCGGGGTTCTCTTGCCACCTTCCCGTCAGGGCCGGGCTTGGCCCGGCCATCTCCTGGGGATTTGACCCCCGGGTCGAGCCCGGGGGTGACGGGAGGGAGGTTGTTCCGTCCGATCGAAAGCTGCTTATTGGCTCAGTGCAGCTTGCCGGGGAGGTCCTGGATGGCGCCGTCGACGAGGGCGGCGGCCTTGTCGGAGGACAGGTTCTCGGCGATCAGGCGCTGGGTGGCGGCGATGGCGACGTTGACCGCCATGTCGCGCACCTCCTGCAGGGCGCGGGCCTCGGCCTGGGCGATGCGGTCCAGGGCCTGCTGCTGGCGCCGCTTCAGGGTCTCCTCCAGGTCGCGGGCGGCCTGCTCGCTGGTGCGCTGCGCCTCGGCCTTGGCATGGGCCAGAATCTCCTCGGCCTCGCGCATGGCGTCGCGCTGACGGCGCTGATAGGTGGCCAGCATCTCCTGGGCGTCGTCGCGCAGCTTGCGCGCCTCCTCGATGCGCGCGGCGATGGCGTTGCCGCGCATGTCGAGGGCCTGGGTGACGGCGCGGCCAACCGGCTTGAACACCAGCCCGATCAGGATGAAGAAGGCGATGGCCACCCAGAACTCGGGCGCCACGTAGAAAGCCTCGGCGTGCGCCGCAGCCTGGTTGGCGGTTTCCGCGGCAAGTGCCTGCATGGCGCTACTCCTTGAGGGCGGCGTCGACGGCGGCGGAGGCCTTGCCCGCGTCAACCGCGAGGCCCGCGACCTTCTCGACGGCGGTCCGGGCGACCTCGGCCGCGACGTCGCGCACGTTGGCGAGCGCCGCCTGCTTGGCCGCGGCGATGCGGGTCTCGCCGTCCTTGATCTGCTGGGCCAACCGGTCGCCCAGTTCCTTCTGGCGGGCTTCGGCCTGCTTGTTGAGGCCTTCGGTGGTCTCGCGCAGCATCTCCTGCGCCTTGGCCTTGGATTCGGCAAGGGCCTTTTCATAGGCGCCAAGCGCCTCCTCGGCCTCCTTGCGGAA
The DNA here is from genome assembly GCA_019455065.1 of Rhodospirillales bacterium. Taxonomy (GTDB): domain Bacteria; phylum Pseudomonadota; class Alphaproteobacteria; order Rhodospirillales; family Magnetospirillaceae; genus JACFNC01. Next base: position 101,521 of record JACFNC010000016.1, on the reverse strand, counting down.
CTCCTCGGCCTGCGCGATGCAGTCGTCGATGCGCTTCTGGCGCGCATCAAGGACATGGGCGATGCGCGGCAGCGCCAGCTTCGACATCAGTACGTACAAGGCGATGAAGCTGATCGCCAGCCAGATGAGCTGGGTGGGAAATGTACTGACGTCGAGTTGAGGCATGGGTCTCCGCTCCTACAAAGCCGGCAGCCCGCCTCGGCGCGCCGCCGGCTCCGGTCTTGCTGACGGTCTTAGCCGAACAGGATCAGGAAGGCGATCAGCAGGGCGTACAGGGCCACCGCCTCGACCAGGGCGAAGCCCAGAATGGCGAGGCCGAAGATCTGCGGGCGCGAAGCCGGGTTGCGCGAGACCGAGCTGACCAGGCTGGAGAAGATGCTGCCGATACCGGAGCCCACGCCGGACAACCCGATCACGGCGAGACCGGCACCAATCATTTTCGCGGCATCAAGTTCCATCGTCTTAGTTCCTTGAGGTTTGTTAATTCCAGGGAAATGCCTTCCTTGCGGCGACGTCTCAGTGGAGATGGACGGCGTCGTTGAGGTACAGGCAGGTGAGAAGCGTGAACACGTAGGCCTGCAGGAAGGCGACCACGAATTCGAAACCGGTGAGCGCCACGTTCACCGCCAGCGGCGCCCAGCCACCGAGGAAGCCCAGGCCGACGATGAAGCCGGCGAAGACCTTCATCATGGTGTGCCCGGCCATCATGTTGGCGAACAGACGAATCGACAGGCTGATCGGCCGCGACAGGTATGACAGCAACTCGATCGGCACCAGGAACGGGATCATCACCTTCGGCACGCCCGAGGGCACGAACAGGGTGAAGAAGTGCGCCCCATGCAGCACGATGCCGACGATCGTCACGCCGATGAACACGGTCATGGCCAAGGCGAAGGTGACGATGATGTGGCTGGTGAAGGTGAACGCGTAGGGCAGAAGCCCGAACAGGTTGCCGAACAGGATGAAGGCGAACAGGGTGAAGATGAAGGGGAAGAAATGCCGCCCCTCGTTGCCCACGTTCTCGCGGATCATCCCGCCGATGAACTCGTACATCATCTCCGCCAGCGATTGCCAGCGGCCGGGCACCAGGGCGCGGCCGCGCATGCTGAGCGTGAGGAACAGGGTGACGCCGGCTACGGCGGCCACCATGAACAGCGACGAGTTGGTGAAAGACACGTCGATCCCCGCGATTTCGAGCGGGATCAACGGCTTGATTTCGAATTGATGGAGCGGGCTGGCCACGGCAATATCGTCCTGTCAGTCTCCGGCGGAACGGTCTTTCTCTTCCTTCTCAGGCTCGGCGTAACCAACGGCCAATCCCAGACCGCGGGTGGCGCGGTAAACATTGAGCACGCCCGCCGCCGCACCGAGAAAGAAGAACACAATCAAAAACCAAGGCTTGGTCCCCAACCAGTAGTCCAGGCCAAAGCCGATCACGAGCCCCACGATCAACGCCGAAACCAATTCGACGCCGATGCGGAACGCGAGCCCTATGCCTTGCTCAGGTCTCCCCCGACCGCCGCCGGCGGCCGCCTTTTCAGCGGCTTCGGCCCGCAGCGCCCGTAATCGTTCGTCGATCTCGGTCAGGCTGCGATGGGAATCGCGTTCGTCCATGACGCCTACTCATTCCCGCGAGTACAGCCCCGCCCAAAAGCGCGGGCACAATATGATTTACGCCTACACCTGTCAAGGCGAAAAACGCCTCTTCAAGTATTTGAAATTTCTAAATAATTATCGTCGCGCGATGGAATGTCAGGCGGGCTCGCGCAGTCCTTCCGCCGTCTCCAAATCGACGGAAACCAACTGCGACACTCCCCTTTCCACCATCGTCACCCCGAACAAGCGGTCCATGCGCGCCATGGTCATGCGGTGGTGGGTGACGATCAGGAAACGGGTCGCCGATGAACGGGCAATCTCGGCCACCAGCGAACAGAAGCGGTCCACGTTGGCATCGTCGAGGGGCGCATCGACCTCGTCGAGCACACAGATGGGGGCGGGATTGGTGAGGAACACGGCGAACAGGAGGGCGAGCGCCGTCAGAGCCTGTTCGCCCCCCGAAAGCAGCGACAGCGTTTGCAGGCGCTTCCCCGGGGGGCTGGCCATGATCTCCAGCCCGGCGGCGAGGGGATCGGGCGACTCCGTCAGGCTGAGATGGGCGCGCCCACCCCCGAACAGGCGCACGAACAGACGCCGGAAATGTTCGTCCACCTCCTCGAACGAGGTGAGCAGGCGCTCGCGTCCCTCGCGGTTGAGTTCGGCGATGCCCTGGCGCAGTTTCGCGATGGCGGCGACCAGGTCTTCGCGCTCGGTCCGAAGGCCTTCGGTCTGGGCCTCCAGTTCCCGCGCCTCGGTGTCGGCGCGAAGGTTGACCGCCCCCAGACCCTCGCGTTCCCGATGCAGGCGATCGAGGCGGCGCTCGACGTCCTCCAGCGCCGGCACCTCATCGTCGCCGATGCCGGCGGTCTCGGCCAATTTCTCGGGCGTGCATTCGAAGCGCTGGTCGATCGCCTGGGCGATGCTCCGGCAGGCCTGGCGACCGGCGTCCATGGCGGCCTCGCGGCGCACCTTGTCCTCGCGCGCAGCGGCCAGGGCCTGTTCGGCGGCGCGGCGTCGGGCGTCGGCCTGCCCGGCCTGCGCCTCGGCCTCGGCCAGGGCGTCGGCGGCGCGCCTGCGGGCGGCTTCGGCGGCGGTGATGTCGTCGAGCAGCAGGCCGCGCTGTTCCGCAATCTCCAGCGGGCGGGCCGCCAGCCGCTCCAACTCGGACCTGATTTCCTCGCGGCGTTCGGCAAGCTCCTCCTGGTGGCGTCGGGCGGCCTGGGCCCGCTCCTCCCACGACTTCGCCTCCTCGCCGATGCGTTCGATCCGGCGCCGGCGCTCGGCCGCTTCGCGCTGCAAGCGGTCGACGACGCTGCGCGCCTCGATCAGGGCGGCCCGCGACTCGGCCAGCGCGGCGCGAAGATCCGATTGCCGCGAGCGATCGTCGGCGACATCGGCAATTGCCGATTGCGCGGAACGCGCGGCCTCGGATTCGATGTCCGCCTCGGCAAGGTCCAGGCGCAAGCGCTCAAGCGATTCGTCAATGGCGGCGAGGCGCGACGCGGCGGCGGACGCCCGCTGCACGAGCCGGCCATGGTCGTCGCGGGCCTGGTTGACGGCCGCCTCCGCCTGGCGCACCCGGTCGCGGGCCTGGGCTTCGACGTGGCTGGCGACGTCAGCCGCCGCCGCCGCTTCCGCGACACGTTCCTCCGCCGTCTCGACCGTGAGATCGACCTCCGCGATACGCGCGCGCAGGTCCCGCAGCCGGTTGTGCTGCTGAAGGCGCACGGCGGCCGCGCTCGGGGCGCCGGCAGCGACCGTGAAACCGTCCCAGCGCCACAGGTCGCCGGCCTCGCTGACCAGCCGCTGGCCGGGTCCGAGTTGCCGGCGCAGTTCCGCTCCCGCCTCGGCGCGGTCGACCACGCCGATCTGCGACAGCCGGCGGGCGAGCGCCGGCGGCCCCTGCACCTTGTCGCCGAGGGGGCGGCATTCCGCCGGCAGCGGAGGCGGAGCGGCAAGGGGCGGCAGCGTGGTCCATCGCAGCGGTGCGTCCGCATCGCCGTCGGCCACCGGCGCGGCGAGGTCGTCCCCGAGGGCGGCGGCCAGCGCCGCCTCGAAACCGGGCTCGACCTCGATCGCGTCGAGCAGCGGTTGCCGGTCGCCCGCCTCCGGGACCGCGAGCAGATCGTCCAGGGCCTCGGCCTCGGCAACCAGCCGTGCGCGGGCCGCGGCGACTGTTTGCAACTCTTCGCGGGCGGCGTCCCGGGTCGCCTGCGCCTGTCGACGTTGCGCGTCGGCGTGCTCCGCCTCGTCGCGCGCCCGTTCCAGGAGTTCGCCGGCTTCCTCCAGACGCAATTCGGCGGCGGCCATCGCGTCGTCGTCGACGCCCTGGGCAGCGGCGGCTTCGCGCTGGACTTCCGCTTCCCGGACGCGTTCGCGGGCGCGGGTCCGGCGAGTCTCTGCCTCGGCCAAACGGCGGGCGATCGCTGCGCGCTCCGCCTCGGCCGCGGCGATACGTTCGGTGAGCGAGGACAGTTCGGCCTCCAAAGCGGCCGCACTCTCCTGTGCCGCCGCCGCATTTTCGCCGGCTTCCCGATGCGCCGCGGGTTCTCCGCCCTGGTCGCGCTCGATGGCCGAGCGCTCCTCGCCCAGCCTGTGCAGCGCCTGGAGGGCGTCCGCGGACCGGGCCGCCTCGCGCTCCATGTCGGCGTCTGTTTGCGCCAGCCGGCGCCGCGTTTCCGTTTCCGTCTCGGCGACACGCCGTTCCTCGGCATCGAGCTGTTCGCGCGCGACGACGAGCCGATGCAGGCGCGCCGCCTCCTCGGCTTCGGCCTGACGCAGGCCGGGCAGCACGGCGGCGACTTCGGCCTGGGCGGTGGAGGCCGCCGCCGCAGCGCCGGTGAGTTCTGCCACCCGGGCCTGGGCCTGGGTGTCGGCGCCGCGCGCGACCTCCAACTCGCGAATGGCCTGGATCCAGCGGATGCGAAGAACCGTCGCCTCGGTGAGTCGGATCTGGTCGCTGATCGTGCGGTAGCGTACCGCCTGTCGGGCCTGACGTTTCAGGCTCTGAAGCTGCCCGTCGAGGGCGGTCAGCACGTCCTCCAGGCGCTCGAGGTTCGTCTCGGCGGCGCGCAGCCGCAGTTCCGCCTCGTGGCGGCGCGAATGAAGGCCGCCGATGCCGGCCGCCTCTTCGAGCAGGGACCGCCTCTCGGACGGCTTGGCGGCGATGATGGCGCCGATGCGCCCCTGGCTTACCATGGCGGTGGAGCGGGCGCCGGTGGCGGCGTCGGCGAACAGGAGCTGGACGTCCCGCGCCCGTACTTCGCGCCCGTTCACCTTGTAAAGCGACCCCTCGCCGCGGCCGATGCGGCGCACGACCTCGAGTTCGTCGTGGGAGTTGAACTGCGCCGGCGCCAGACGGCGGCGGTTGTCGACGTGCAGCGCCACCTCGGCAACGTTGCGCGGCGGGCGGTTGGCGGTTCCTCCGAAGATCACGTCATCCATTTCGCCGCCGCGCATCTGGCGGGCGGAATGTTCGCCCATCACCCAGCGCAAGGCTTCGACAAGGTTGGACTTGCCGCAGCCGTTGGGGCCGACGATACCGGTCAGGCCAGCGGGGATCGGCACCTCCGTCGGCTCGACGAAGGACTTGAACCCCGACAGCCGCAGCCTGGTGAACTCCACCAACCCCCGTCCCCCCGCGGCCGGCCGGCTACTTGGCCGCGGCCTTCAAGACTTTCTCGAACTCGGCGTAGGGCTGGGCGCCGGCGATCTTCTCGCCATTGATGAAGAAGGTCGGGGTCGAATTGATTCCCAGCTTCTTTTCCGCCTCCATGCGACGGGCCTGAATGGCCCCCATCAGCTTCTGGTCGCCGATGCACGTGTTGAATTGCTGGTCAGTCATGCCGCCGAGGCGGGCGATGTTGCGCAGGCCTTCGAGCGGGTTCTTCGACTGCGCCCACTGCTCCTGCGAGCGGAACAGGGTGTCGAGGAACGCGAAATAGCGCTCAGGGCCGGCGCAGCGAGCGATCATGGCGGCGCCCAGGGCCCAGCCGTCGAAGGGGAAATCGCGGTAGACCAGCTTGGCCTTGCCGGTCTCGATCCATTCGGCCTTGAGCTTGGGCAGCGTCTCGCGATGGAAGCTCGCACAGTGCGAACAGGTCAGCGACGCGTACTCGATGATGGTGATGGGAGCATCCGCCTTGCCCAGCACCATGTCCGGCAGTTCGCCGCTCTCCTGGGCGTAGGCCGCGGCGCCGAAGAGCAACGCGCCGAGAACCGCGAAAAGACGCAGAAATGCACTCAACTCAGGCCTCCTGGAAACAGGTTGTCGGTCGATATTATGGCGCTCGCCGCGGCGGCACAAGGCGCGCTCGTCCTTCCATCGGGCAATGCCTCCTATTCCTTGCGGGCCAGGACGTGGCGGCCCAGCGCGGCCAGGGCGTCACGCAACTGGGGATCGTCGATGGCGGCAAGGCGCTCGTCGAGTTGCCGCCGCTGAGCAGGCGCGAGGTCGGGCTCGGGCGGCGGATTGCGCCGGCGGCGCTGCGGCAGCGGTCCCTGGGTCACCGCCAGCCGGGCGACCGCGGCATAGCCGTAATGTCCGTTGATGCGTTCGATCAATAGCGGGGCGAGGTGCTGGACTTCGGTGGCCATGGCCCCCGAGGCGACCCGCAGGTGCAGGGTGCCGCCGCCACGCTCGCCGCGCTGGAAGGCAAGGCGCAGCGGGCAGGCGTGCTCGGCCAGGGTCTCGCCGACGATGGCCGGCCAGTCGGCGACGATCGAAGCCTCGGCGAAGCCGCGCCGTCCCAGACTGGCGCGGGTGATGCGATCGACGGTGGCCGCGATGGCGCGCGGTCCGCCGCCCCGGTTCTCGCCCTCCCGCTCGTTCCCGTCCCTCGTCATGGGGCCATCATAAGCGTTCCCGCGAACCGCTGACAGATTCATGCTAACGTCCAGCGCATGCCGCCAACGACGCCCGCATCCCTCGCCGACCGCCTGCTGGTCTGGTACGACCGTCATCGCCGCGTCCTGCCGTGGCGGGCGCCGCCCGGCGTCCGGCCCGACCCCTATCACGTGTGGCTCTCCGAGGTGATGCTGCAGCAGACCACGGTCGCCGCGGTGGCGCCCTATTTCCAGGCCTTCGTCGCGCGTTGGCCGACGGTGCGGGATCTGGCGGCGGCGCCGCTCGACTCGGTGCTGCGCGAATGGGCCGGGCTCGGCTATTACGCCCGCGCCCGCAACCTGCACAAATGCGCGCAGACCGTCGCCGCCTGGCGCGGCGGGCGGTTCCCCGAGGACGAGGCGGCGCTGCGCAAGCTGCCCGGCGTCGGCGACTACACGGCGGCGGCCATCGCCGCCATCGCCTTCGGCCACAGGGCCGTGGTCATGGACGGAAACGTCGAGCGGGCGGTGGCCCGGCTGTTCGCGGTGCGCGATCCGCTGCCGGGCGCCAAGCCGGCACTCAAGCGGCTCGCCGGGGAACTCACGCCGGACGTCCGCCCCGGCGACTATGCCCAGGCCCTGATGGACCTCGGCGCGACGGTGTGCACGCCGCGCAAGCCGGCCTGCGGGCTGTGCCCGTGGATGGCCGATTGTGCGGCCCGTGCCGCCGGCATCGCCGAGACCCTCCCGGCCAAGGCCGAGAAAACCGAGCGGCCGACGCGGCGCGGCGTCGCGTTCTGGGCGATGCGTCCGGACGGATCGGTGTTGCTGCGGCGCCGGCCGGAGGCCGGGCTGCTGGGCGGCATGATCGAAATACCCTCGACCCCGTGGCGGGCGGAGGTCTGGGCGCCCGACGAGGCGGCGGGCGCGGCGCCGGTGGCCGCCGAATGGCGCGCCCTGCCGGGGCTGGTGCGTCACGGCTTCACCCATTTCCAGCTCGAGTTGTCGGTCATGGCCGGCAAGGTCGGCGGCAATGCGGCGGCACGCGGCCTGTGGTGCCCGCTCGACCGGCTGGGCGACCACGCCCTGCCGACGCTGATGCGCAAGGTGGTGCGCCACGCCCTGGCGAAGGCCTACTGAGATGGTCAGCCACCTGCGTCTGGCCCTGGCCATGATCATCGTCGGCTCGTCTGTCGTGGTCGGCAAGGTGGTCGTCGCTTGGTGGCCTCGGCTCTGGCCTACGTATTGTGGTATGGCGGGCTGGCCGACGTGTCGGGCTCGGCGGCGGCGGTGCATACCGGGCTGATGCCTGTCGCCGCGGTGCTGCTGGCGGCGATGTTTCTCGGTGAGGCGCTGGAAATGCGGCACGCCGCCGCGGTGGCGTTGGTGCTGGCGGCGCTGGCGGTCATCGCCACGGCCGCACGCCGGCGGGCCGTCTGAGGTTCAGACGGCGAAGCGGTCGAGCGCCAGGAACACTCCGACGAGAGCGACGAGCCCCACGGCGATCAGCGGCAATGTGGCGGTGGCGATGTCTGGCACGTCTTCAATATGCAGCCGCATGGTTGCCTCCCCGTTGGGCGCGGTCTTGTCCATGGGGGACGTTATCGGCGACAAGAGAAGGGCCCGCTGTGACGACGCTCACAGGGTTTGCAACTATCGGAGAAAAGTCATGGCCGCATATGTCATCGTCGATTCCATCGTCACCGACCCCGCCGCCTATGAGGAGTACAAGCGGCTGGCGGGGGTCTCGGTGGCTGCCCACGGAGGCCGGTTCCTGGCGCGTGGCGGCGCCGCCGAGGTGCTGGAGGGCGACGTCACGCCGCACCGGACGGTGATCACCGAATTCCCGTCGATGGAGGCGGCCCGGCGCTGGTACGATTCGCCCGAATACCTGGCGGCGCGCAAGGCGCGCGAGGGGGCGGCAACGATGACGATGGTTCTCGTCGAAGGTGCTTAGGGGCGGTCGATGTTCAAGATCAAGCGGGTGTACGAAGCCGCCGACCCGGCCGATGGCCGCCGGGTCCTCGTCGATCGCCTGTGGCCGCGGGGCATCAATCGGGAGCGGGCGGCCATCGACGTGTGGCTCAAGGACGTGGCGCCCAGCGACACCCTGCGCCGGGAGTTCCATGGCAACCCGGATGCCTGGGAGGTGTTTCGCGCCGCCTATGCCGCCGAACTCGAACACGAGCCGGCGGCAAGCGCCGCCGCAGAACTGCTAGAATGGGGACGGGCGGGAACGGTGACGCTGCTCTACGCGGCCAAGGACGAGGCCCGCAACAACGCCGAAGCCCTGCGCCTTTGGCTGGAGGGCCGCTAGCCCGCCTTCGCCGCGAAGTCCTCGAGCCGGCTCACGTCGCCCGTCACCAGCAGGGGGATGGCTTCGGTCACCATCTCGACGGGCCACGACCACCAGGCGAGGGCCAGCATCCTTGACACCGTCGCCGGGTCGAACCGCATCCTGACGACACGCGCCGGGTTGCCCGCGACCACGGCGTAGTCGGGCACGTCGCGGGACACCACGGCACGCGCGGCGACGATGGCGCCATGGCCGATGCGCACGCCAGGAAGGATCAGGCTTTCGTATCCCAGCCAGACGTCGCTGCCCACCGCGATGTCGCCCTTCTTGGGAAACGGCATCTCGGCGAGCGGCAGCGCATCCGCCCAGGCGGCCCCGAAGATCGGGAACGGAAACGTCGACGGCCCCGCGATCACGTGGTTGGCGTCGGCCATGATGAAGGTGGTGCCGTGCGCCAGCGCGCAATAGCGGCCGATCTCCAGCCGTGAGCCGCCGAAATTGAAGCGCACGTTTCGCTCGAAGAACCGCGTCGGGTCGTCGAAGTCGCTGTAATAGCTGTAATCGCCCACCTCGACGTTGGCCACGTGGGGATTTCCGGCCAGCAACGCGCGCAGGAAGACGGTGTTCCGAAAGCCGGCGATCGGGAACAGAGTGTCGGGGTCGGGGGCCGCCATGCGCCGTCCTTGCCAGGGTTGGGGATCGCAGGCTAGCACGCGCGGCGTTCGCCGGGGATCTACATCTCCGCCCGGATGCGCTGGCGCAGCACGTCGATGGGGGCGTACCCGGCCCCTTGCTGAAAATGCCAGAAGGTCCAGCCGTTGCAGGCCGGGGCGCCCTGGACGGCGGCGCCGACCTGATGAATCGAGCCGCGGTGGTCGCCGGTGGCGATGGTGCCGTCGGCCCGCACCTTGGCGCTCCATCGCCGGCGTTCGCCGCCGTAGAGATAATCACCCGGATGCAGCAGGCCGCGTTCGACCACCGTTCCGAAGGGGATTCGCGGCTCCGAGCGCTTCGACGGGGTGTAGAGCAGGCTGGGATCGGCCAGCGGCTCGACCTCGGCGAGGCGGGCGCGGGCGGCGGCCGCGTATTCCGGGTCGCGCTCCAGCCCGACGAAGCGGCGCCCGAGGCGTTTGGCGACGGCGCCGGTGGTTCCGGTGCCGAAGAACGGGTCGAGGATCAGGTCGCCGGGCTTGCTGGCGGCGGCGATGGCGCGGTAGAGCAGGGCCTCGGGCTTCTGCGTCGGATGGGTCTTGCGCCCATCGGTCTTCAGCCGTTCGGGCCCCGAGCACAGCGGCAGCATCCAGTCGCTGCGCATTTGCAGGCCCTCGTTCATCGCCTTCATGGTCGCGTAGTTGAAGGTGTAGCGCGCCTTCTGGCCCTTCGCCGCCCAGATCAGCGTCTCATGGGCGTTGGTGAAGCGGGTGCCGCGGAAATTCGGCATCGGGTTGGTTTTTACCCACACCACGTCATTGAGGATCCAGAAGCCGAGATCCTGAACGATGGCGCCGACGCGGTAGATGTTGTGATAGCTGCCGATCACCCATAGCGTGCCGTCGTCCTTGAGCACCCGGCGGGCCGCCGCCAGCCAGTCGCGGGTGAAGGCGTCATAGGTGGCGAAGTCGGCGAAGCGGTCCCACTCGTCGTCGACCCCGTCGACCCGGCTGTGATTGGGGCGCAGCAACTCGCCGCCGAGCTGCAGATTGTAGGGCGGGTCGGCGAACACCATGTCGACCGATTTCTCGGGCAGGGCGTTCATCAGGGCGACGCAGTCGCCTTCCAGGACGGTGTCGACGGGCAAAGGCATCGCGGCACTTTGAGTCAGCCGGGACTCGCCGTCAAGAGTCTCGCCGATTCAAGAGGTTATGAACGGGCGCGAAAGACCGCCGATGATGCGGCGTCACGCCCAGCGCCGACAGGGCGCGCAAATGCTCGGGCGTGCCGTAGCCGGCGTTGGTTTCCCAGCCGTAGCCGGGAAATTCGGCGGCCAGCCGGGTCATCAGGCGGTCGCGGGTGACCTTGGCGACGATGGAGGCCGCGGCGATGGACAGCGACAGGCCGTCGCCGCCGACCACGCATTGCACGCGACAGGGCAAGGTCGGCGTCTGGTTGCCGTCGACGAGGGCGCAGTCGATGGCGATGCCGAGGGCGGTCACGGCGCGCGCCATGGCGAGAAGGCTGGCCCGCAGGATGTTCCAGGTGTCGATCTCCGGCACCTCGGCGATGCCCACGCCGACGCGGGCGCAGCCGTGGATGACGTCGAACAGCTCGGCCCGCTGCCGGCCCGTAAGCTGCTTGGAATCGTTGCATTCGTCGATCAGGCGCGCGGGCAGGCAGGATCGGTCGAGCACGACCGCGGCCGCCACCACCGGCCCCGCCAGCGGCCCGCGTCCGGCCTCGTCGACGCCGGCGACGACGCCCCCGGCGGCGAGTTCCATCTCGATGTGCGGCATTCCTCCCCTTTCGCAGCCCGTGGCGGCGATGCCCGCATCATCCGGTTGATGCCCCATTCCGACCGGGCGTGCAAGGGGACAGGACATTGACGGCCGGGCGGCGGCCCGCCAGCCGGAACGTCAGGACGCCCTCGACCTGTTCATCAACGGAGCGATATCGACGGCGTGGCTCTTTGGCGCGATGACCGCGCTGGGCACGGTCGGTGTCGACGTCGCCTCAGCTTCCTAGAATTCCTCGTGCGGTTCGGCCACCCACACCTTGGTGGCCAGGGGCCCCGTGTCGCCGACCGCCTCGACGTAATGCACCTCCTGCCCCGGCTGAAGTGTCTCGAAGTCGCCGTTCATCAGGCTGTTGCGGTGGAAATAGAGCTGGCTGCCGGTGGCCGTGGTCAGGAAACCGTGGTCCCGATCGAGATGAAGCTCGGTGACCTGGCCGTGGAAGGCGTCGGGATGAATCTTGATCTCGCCGCGCAGCTTGGCTTTGTAGTCCTTCAACTGTCGTTCGGCGGCGTCGAAGGCGTCGCGCAGGGCCTTGTATAGGTCGGGATTGGCGTAGCGCAGGCGCGGCTTGTGCGGGGCGCGGTTGACCATCAGTTCACCGCCCGGCACGCCAAGATTGATGGTGACGCTGTAGATGTTGCCCTTGCGGTGCTGCTTGTGCGGCGCCTCGACGGCGACCCGGCAGCTCGTCAATCGTTCGAACACCTTTTCGAGCTTGGCCGCGCGTTCGCGGATAATGGCCTCGATGGCGTCCGAAGGGGGTAGATTGTGAAAGCGGATCTCCAGCGGCACGTCCATGTAAACCTCGATCTTGCAGCTTTTGCGGGGTGTGTCATTCTCTAGACGTGAGGGTGTCGCCGGGGTTTGAAAAGAGCGGCCGGATTCGCCTTCCCAAATCCAGACAAATCGCTTGAGAACTGAATGAAGCCGTTGGACGTGGGCCAGGCGTTCACCCTGGCCGCGAGGCATTTCGATGCCGGGCGCGCGGCCGAAGCGCGCCAGTTGGGCCTGCTGATCGAGAAGCAGCAGCCCGGGCACGGCGGTGCACATTATCTGCTCGGCCTGCTGTGCCTTCGGGCCGGACAGGCCAAGCGGGCCGTCGAACATCTGCGGCGGGCGGTGGCGGCGACCCCGTTGGCCGTGGCGCCCAACATGGCGCTGGCGCGCGCCCTCGCCGCAACCGGGCGAAGGCAGGCCGCCGCCGAGCAGTACGACCTGGTTTCCCGGTTGCCCGGCGGCGACGGCGCCAACCTGCGCTGCGAGTTGGCCGAAGTCCTGCGTGCCCTGGGAAGAAACGACGAGGCGATCGCCAATTATCGGTGCGCGCTGGCGCTGGATCCCGACCGGGCCGATGCCCACGAAGGCCTCGGCAGCCTGCTGATCGCCGCGGGCGAGGCAGCCGAGGCCGTGACCAACCTGCGCACCGCCGTCACCTTGCGGGCGGACTGGGCGAGCGCACACAACAATCTCGGGGTGGCCTTGCGGACTTGCGGCCGGATGCAGGAGGCCGAGACGGCGTTCCTCACCGCACTGGCCTTGCGGCCGGACCGCGCCTCGGTCCACGCCAATCTGGCCGGGCTCTATCATGAAACGCGCCGTGCGCCCGAGGCGCTGAAGCATGCCGAGCGCGCCATCGCCCTCGATCGCGCCAATGCCGATGCCTGGCTGGTGCTGGGGCAGGTGGTGGCGCGGAATGATCCGGCAAGGGCGCTGTCGGCCTTCGAGACGGCGGCGAAGCTCGCCCCCGACCTGGCCGCGGCCCAGTATTTCCTGGGGGATGCCTGGCGTGGCCGCGGCGAGCCGGGAAGGGCGGCACGGCATTTCCGTCGGTATCTCGAACTGGAGCCCGCCGATAAGCTCGGCGCCTCGCTGGCATTGCCGTGATCGAACAGGATGCCGTTCCGGCCACCGCCCCTGCCGAATACGTGCGAAGCCTGTTCGACCAGTATGCCGAACGTTTCGAGGCGGATCTTCAAGGGAGGCTCGCCTACCAGGCCCCCCAATTGCTCAGGGCGGCCATCGAGCCGCTGGTCGAGGGCCGCAGCGGCACGCTGGACATCCTAGACATCGGCTGCGGAACGGGTCTTTGCGGCATTGAGGTGCGGGCTCTCGCGAGGCGCCTCGACGGCGTCGACCTCTCGCCGCGCATGGTCGAGAAAGCGGCGGAGCGGGGGCTTTACGACTCCCTTGCGGTGGGCGATGTAAGCGAGATCATGCATGCCCGCCCGGCCGCCTACGACGTGGTGGTGGCGGGCGACGTGTTCGTCTATATCGGCGATTTGCAACCTGTCATCGAGGCCGCATCGGCGGCGTTGCGGACCGCTGGCCTGCTGGCCTTCACCGTGGAACTGCTCGACGAGGGCGAGTGGCGGCTGGGCGAGAAGCACCGTTATCGCCATGGCGAAGCCTATTTGCGCCGCACGGCGGCGCTCGCGGGACTCGAGCCTGTGGCTTTTCAGCCCGCCGTCTGTCGCCTCGAAGCGGGGCATCCGGTGCCCGGCCTTCTAGGGGTCCTAAGAAAACCCTGACCGGTTTCAATAAGCCGAATGGCAAGTTCCGACCCGCCCTGCCGGCCGGATTGACCGCCCTGAGCGGCCAGCGCACCTCAATAAAGAGGGGCCGGTGGCAATTGGAAAGGGATCGGAGCCATGGCGATTTCGGATGTGGAACGGGCGGCGGACGAGTTGATCGCCCGCTATGGGCGCGATGCGAGCCGGTTTGCCGAGGACTGGGCGCGTGAATTGGGCGAGGCCGGGCTCATCCCCGATGAATCGAGGGCGTTGCTCGTCCTCAGCGCGGTGGAACGCCGGCTCGGCCGGGCGACCGCAACGCGGATGTGATCAGGGCCAAGCGACGGCGGGAGGCAGGCTCATCAGGACGGCCTCCACGTTGCCCCCGGTCTTGAGCCCGAAGGCGGTCCCGCGGTCGTAGAGCAGGTTGAATTCGACATAGCGGCCACGCTTGATCAAGAGCGCCCGCCGTTCCGCCTCGGTCCAAGGCCGGTTCATGCGGCGGGTGACGATGGCGGGATAGATTTGCAGGAACGCGTCGCCGACCGCGCGGACGAAGGCGAAGTCCAAGGCCGGGTCGCCGTCGTCCAGATAATCGAAAAAGATGCCGCCGACCCCCCGCGCCTCATTGCGATGCGGCAGGAAGAAGTACTCGTCGCACCATCGCTTGTAACGGGCGTGATCCTTGCCGTGCGCCATGCACGCCGCCTTCAACGCCGCATGAAAGTCGCGGGTGTCCTCGTCCACCGGGAAGGTCGGCGTAAGGTCGGCGCCGCCACCGAACCAATGACGTGTGGTGACGATCATTCGGGTGTTCATGTGCGCGGCCGGCACGTGCGGCGAGAGGGGATGGGCCACCATGGAGATGCCCGTCGCCCAGAAACGCGGGTCTTCCGCCGCCCCGGGGATATGCCGCCGCATTTCTTCGGAGAACTCGCCCTGTACCGTCGAAACGTTCACGCCGACTTTTTCGAACACGCGGCCGCGCATCAGCGCCATCGTTCCGCCGCCCCCGCCTTCCCGTCGCCAGTCGCTGCGCTCGAAGCGGCCGGCCGGCATCGCTGACGCTGAGGCTCTCTCCAGAGCTTCGCAAGCGTCGCACAGGCGGTCACGTAACCGCGTGAACCATGTCTCGGCGCTCTCACGCCATTCGGCGAGCAATTTCATGGAGCCGCTCTCCCGGGGAAAAGGCCGGTCTGGCGCAGCGCCTCGCCGGCGACGATGGCGGCGGCGACGGCGACGTTGAGGGAGCGGCTGCCCGCCGCCATGGGGACGCGAACACCCGCCGCGGCCGCCGAATGGACCTCTGGCGGGACGCCTCCGCTTTCCCGGCCGAGCAGGAGGATGTCGTCCCGATCGTAGGCGAAATCCAGGTGCGACAAATTGCCGCATGTGGTGAGAAGGACCACCCGCTGGTCGCGCCGGGAGGCGAGAAATTCCTGCCATGAGTGGTGCCGCATCATCACGACGCCGGCGAGATAATCCATTCCCGAGCGACGCAGTCGGCGATCGTCGAGCAGGAAGCCGCAGGGTTCGATGATGTCGACGGGCAAGGCCAAACAAGCCGCAAGCCGCAGGATAGTCCCCGTGTTTTGAGGTATGTCAGGTTGGTAGAGAGCGAGGCGCATCAGGAACCCTTAATGATCAAATTGTTACTAATGTGATTCGAAATGGCGGCGTGTCCAATTCTCCAAGACCGATTCCGCTTTCCAACCCTGGACCAAAGGCCTAGGTGCCTATACCGACCCGCTTGAACTTCACTCGGCTAGTGTGGTTAATTGACGCGCTTTTTTCGTGGGGCAACCGTTTCTTGCGGGGCAACAAGAGGTAACAGAATGGCTGACACCGCATCTCACGCCCATGGCGCGCCCGGACAGGGAGAGACTCGCCGGGACTTCCTGCTCTATGCGACGACGGCCGTCGGGGCGGTGGGAACGGCCATCGCGCTCTGGCCTTTCATCCATAGCATGAATCCCGCCGCCGACGTCTTGGCGCTGTCCTCGACCGAGGTCGACCTTTCGCCGATCGCCGAGGGGCAGAGCATCACCGTGACCTGGCGCGGCAAGCCGGTCTTCATCCGCCATCGCACGGCGCGGGAGATCGAGGAGGCGCGCGCCGCGGACGCCTCCGGCCTGCCCGATCCGCAGAAGGACGAGGATCGCGTCCAAAAAGCGGAATGGCTGGTCCTGGTCGGCGTCTGCACGCACCTGGGCTGCATTCCGCTGGGCCAGAAGACCAGCGAACCGAAGGGCGACTACAACGGCTGGTTCTGCCCGTGCCATGGATCGCACTACGACACGTCGGGCCGCATCCGCAAGGGTCCGGCGCCTGCCAACCTGGTGGTGCCGGAATACACGTTCCTCGACGACAACCGCGTCCGGATCGGCTAGGAGACCTGAACGATGAGCGGCCATACCTTTCAGAACAAGGCCATCCGGTGGATCGACGAGCGCATGCCGATCTTCACCGTCATGCAGCACAGCGCGATCGACTATCCGACCCCCAAGAACTTGAATTATTGGTGGAACTTCGGGTCTCTCGCCCTTTTCGTCCTGGTCATCATGCTGATGACCGGCATCTTCCTGGCGATGAGCTACACCCCGCATGTCGACTACGCCTTCACCAGCGTCGAGCGCATCATGCGCGACGTCAATTACGGCTGGCTGCTGCGCTATCTGCACATGAACGGGGCGTCGATGTTCTTCATCGTCGTCTATATCCATATCTTCCGCGGCCTCTATTACGGCTCGTACAAGGCGCCGCGCGAACTGCTGTGGTGGCTCGGCATCGTCATCCTGCTGGTCATGATGGCCACCGCGTTCATGGGCTACGTGCTGCCGTGGGGGCAGATGAGCTTCTGGGGCGCCACCGTCATCACCAACCTGTTCTCGGCGATCCCGCTGGTCGGCGAGGACATCGTGACCTGGCTGTGGGGCGGCTTCTCGGTCGACAACCCGACCCTCAACCGCTTCTTCGCCCTGCATTACCTGCTGCCGTTCGTGCTGGTCGCCGTGGTGTTCCTGCACCTGTGGGCGCTGCACACCACGAAGTCGGGCAATCCGCTGGGCATCGACGTCAAGGGCCCGCAGGACACCATCCCCTTCCATCCCTACTACACGATCAAGGATCTGTTCGGGGTGGGCGTGTTCCTGCTGTTCTATCTGTTCTTCGTCTTCTACGCGCCGAACTTCTTCGGCGAGCCCGACAACTACATCCCGGCCAATCCGCTGGTGACGCCGCCGCACATCGTGCCGGAATGGTACTTCCTGCCATTCTACGCCATCCTGCGCGCGGTGCCGGACAAGCTGGGCGGGGTGGTGTTGATGTTCGGCTCGATCCTGATCCTGTTCGCCCTGCCCTGGCTTGACCGGTCGCGGGTGCGCAGCGCGCGCTTCCGGCCGATCTACAAGCAGGTGTTCTGGCTGTTCCTGATCGACTGCATCGTGCTCGGCTACATCGGCGCCAAGCCGCCGGAGGGCGCCTTCATCACGATCGGTCGCATCGCCACGGCATATTATTTCGCGCACTTCCTGATCGTCATGCCGCTGCTGGGACGGCTGGAGAAGCCGCGTCCGGTGCCGCAGTCCATCAGCGCCCCGGTGCTCAAGCCGGCCGCCGCGACCGCCCAGATGGAGAAGGTGTAATGCGTAAGTTCATTATCGGCACCCTGGCGGCCGCCGGCATGGCCGCCTCCACCGCCGCCCTGGCGGCCGGTGGCGACCAGCAGATCACCGACGTGGACTGGAGCTGGGAAGGCATCTTCGGAAGCTACGACCACGCCCAGCTGCGGCGCGGGTTCCAGGTTTATCGCGAGATTTGCGGCAACTGCCACTCGATGAACCTGATCTACTACCGCAATCTGCAGCAAATCGGCTTGACCGAAGACCAGGTCAAGGAGGTCGCCGCCGAGAAGGAGGTGGAGGACGGACCCAACGACGACGGCGAGATGTTCATGCGTCCCGCCCTGCCGTCCGACCACTTCGTGGCGCCCTTCCCGAACGATCAGGCGGCGCGGGTCGCCAACAACGGCGCCCTGCCGCCGGATCTCTCGCTGATGACGAAGGCGCGGCTGAAGGGCCCCGACTATGTCTACAGCCTGATGACCGGCTACCAGGATCCGCCGGAAGGCGTCGAGGTGGCCGAGGGGATGAACTACAACGTCGCCTTCCCAGGCCATCAGATCGCCATGGCGCCGCAGATTTTCGACGAGATGGTGACCTACGAGGACGGGACCCAGGCCACCGCCGACCAGATCACCAAGGATGTGGTCGCCTTTCTGAACTGGGCCGCCGAGCCCGAACTCGAGCAGCGCAAGAGCATGGGCCTGAAGACCATGCTGTTCCTGATCGTGCTGACGGCGATGTTCTTCGCGCTCAAGCGCAGGATCTGGGCCGCCGTGCACTGAGTGTGCGGCGCCCGTGAGGGGGGATGAAGGGCGGGTCTCGACCCGCCCTTCATTTTTTAGGGCGGGGCACCGGCGGTGCTCCCCTGGACTCCGCCCCCGATAACCGTTAACTAGGCCGCCAGCGTCTTGGGGAGGTTGGGATGTCGGGAACCCAGAAACCACTTATCGGCATCATCGGCGGCAGCGGCGTCTACGACATCGACGGGCTTGCCAATACGCGCTGGGAAAACGTCGTCTCGCCCTTCGGCGAGCCCTCGGATGCCTTGTTGTTCGGCGAATTGAACGGGCAGCCGCTGGTCTTTCTTCCGCGCCACGGTCGCGGCCACCGGGTGCCGCCGTCGGAACTCAACTTCCGCGCCAATATCGACGCCCTGAAGCGCGTCGGCGTGACCGAGATCATCTCGGTAAGCGCCGTCGGTTCGCTCAAGGAGGAGTTGCCCCCCGGCACCTTCGTCATCGTCGACCAGTTCGTCGATCGCACCTTCGCCCGGGTGAAAAGCTTCTTTTCCACCGGCTTGGTGGCCCACGTCGGAATGGGGCATCCCGTGTGCCGACGTCTCGGCGACGCCATTCAGGCTGCGGCGACGGAAGAGGGGATACCTGTGGTGCGCGGCGGCACCTACCTCGTGATGGAAGGCCCGCAGTTCTCGACCATGGCGGAATCGAACCTCTACCGCTCGTGGGGCTGCGACGTCATCGGCATGACCAACATGCCCGAGGCCAAGCTCGCCCGCGAGGCCGAGATGTGCTACGCCACCGTCGCCATGGTCACCGACTACGACTGCTGGCATCCCGACCACGACCATGTCACCGTGGACACCGTCATCAAGGTTCTGCTTGCCAACGCCGACAAGGCTCGGGCGCTGGTCAAGCGGCTGGCGCCGAAGCTGGCGACGCGGAAAGCCGTGTGCGAATGCGGCTGCCATCTGGCGCTCGACGCCGCCGTGATAACCGCACCCGGGATGCGCGATCCCGACCTGATCCGCAAGCTTGACGCGGTGGCCGGAAGGGTTCTTGGAGGATCCTGATCGCGCCGGTCAATTGACCGGCGGTTGCGTAGCGAATAGTCTGCCCGCGGGGATTCTTGGGGGCAGACATGTCGCAAAGGTTTGCGGAGGGTGACGGGCGCGTCCCGGCACGCCCGCCCGTCGTGGTGGCCGAGCACTCGGCCGCGGTTCCGGGCGAAATACTCGAAGGGATCGAACTACTCAGCCTCGAACTGGCGGACGTCGCGGGCAACGTCGGCGAGGTCGCTCGCTTCGTGCAGGACCAGGTTCGGCTTTTCACCGACCTCATGCAAATCGCCGGCGCCTTGCGCCAAGCAATCCGCGACATTGACACGGTCGGCCGCGAAGCCGAGGACGTTACCGCCAAGGTCGCCGATCAGTCTCGGACCGCGGCCCAAACGATCGCCGGTGCGCTCGCCGACATCCACGAACTCGTCTCGCATGTGCGCGGCATCGAAGATCGGCTGGGGTCGGTCGACCGCTCGCTCGGCGAAGTTCGAGGCATGTCGCGCAACATCCAGGCGATTACGCGTCAGACCAACCTTCTGGCACTCAACGCCACCATCGAAGCGGCACGGGCGGGCGAAGCGGGCAAGGGCTTCGCCGTGGTGGCCACCGAGGTCAAGACGTTGGCCCGCCGCACCGCCGAGACGACGAGCGGTATCGAAGCCACGATCGGCGCCCTCGATGACAACGTCAACGACCTCAAGGCGGCGAGCGGACTGACCGTCACGCGGGCTGACGCCGTCAACAAAGGGGTCGGCATCATCAACGAGACGTCCGAATCCTCGGCCAGCTCGGCGCAAGTCGTGCGGCAGAAGATGGGCCAGATTTCAAAGGCGGCGGCGACGAGCCTGGTGCAATGCGACGAGGTGACCGCCGCGATCGAGCGGTTCGTTGCCGGCGTGACGCGCACCAGCGATCATCTGCGGGCCGCCGACGCTCGCATTTCGGCAGTGCTCGACGGCAGCGAACGCCTGGTCAACCTGCTGACCGAGGCGGGTGCGCGCCCCCAGGACCGGCCGATGGTCGAGGCGGTGATGGCGGCGGCGGCGCGGATCTCAGGGCTTTTCGAGGAAGGAATACGAACCGGCCGTATGTCTGCGGCCGATCTTTTCGACGAGGATTACCGCCCCGTCGCCGGGACCGACCCGCAGCAGTACACGACCCGTTTCGTGGAATTCACCGACGCCGTCCTGCCAGCGATCCTCGAACCGATGCTGGAACTTGGCCCCAAGGTCGTCTTCTGCGCGCCGGTCGACCGCAACGGGTATCTGCCCACGCATAACCTCAAGTTTTCCCACCGCCAGGGAGCCGACCGCGACTGGAACAACGCCAACTGCCGCAACAGGCGGATCTTCAACGACCGCACCGGCCTGCGCGCCGGCCGGAACACCCGCCGATTCCTGCTGCAGACCTACCGGCGGCATATGGGCGGCGACAGTTTCGTGCTGATGAAGGACCTGTCCGCCCCCATCTCGGTGAACGGCCGGCACTGGGGCGGGTTGAGACTGGGCTATACGACCTGATCGAGCGCCGCGTCGTCGGGGTTGCGTTTCCGCCCCCGATGGTCAATATGTCGGCGGTTTCTCCAACCCCGATCCAGGGAACGTCATGAAGGTTAACGGGGCTCCGACGCGGCCGATCGCCGTGGCGTCCGACGGCTGGGCGGTCGAGATTATCGACCAGACCCGATTGCCGCACGCCTTCGTCAAGGTGCGGCTGGAAACCCTGGCCGACGCTGAGCGGGCCATTCGCGACATGTGGGTGCGCGGGGCGCCTCTGATCGGCGCCACCGCCGCCTACGGCATGGCCCTGGCGATGCGCGCCGACGCATCGGAGGGCGGCCTCGCCGAGGCGTACCGGCGTCTCTACGCCACGCGGCCAACGGCGGTCAACCTGCGCTGGGCGCTGGACGATCTGCGCGGCCGCCTGGGCGGCTTGGCGCCCGAGGCCCGGCCGGCGGCGGCCTACGCCCGCGCCGCCGCGATCTGCGAGGAGGACGTGGCCATCAACGCCGCCATCGGCCGCCACGGCCTTGCGCTCATCCGCGAGCTATGGGAACGCAAGGGGCGTCCTGCGCGCCTCAACGTGCTGACCCATTGCAACGCCGGCTGGCTGGCGACCGTCGACTGGGGCACCGCGACGGCGCCGATCTACATGGCCCACGACGCCGGTGTTCCGGTCCATGTCTGGGTTGACGAGACGCGGCCGCGCAATCAGGGCGCCAACCTGACCGCATGGGAACTGCTCAATCACGGGGTTCCGCACACGGTCGTCGTCGACAACACGGGCGGCCATCTCATGCAGCATGGCATGGTCGATTTGTGCATCGTCGGCACCGACCGCACCACCGCGCGGGGGGACGTGTGCAACAAGATCGGCACCTATCTCAAGGCGCTGGCCGCCCATGACAACGGGGTTCCGTTCTACGTCGCCTTGCCGGGGCCGACCGTCGACTGGACCATCGAGGACGGTTTGCACGAAATACCCATCGAGCAGCGCGACCCGGCCGAGGTCACCCGGATCGCGGGGCTGGCGGACGGCGGCCAACTCTTGTCCGTCGCGGTCACACCGGCCGGCAGCCCGGCCGCCAACTTTGGCTTCGATGTAACTCCGGCCCGCCTCGTCACCGGCCTGATCACCGAGCGCGGCGTGTGCGCGGCCTCGCATCAAGGACTTCTCTCGCTCTACCCGGAACATCGCTGACATGCTCACCACCGTCCGCGAGCGGCACGCCATCATCGACGCCGCCCTTCGCCTTTCCGAACTCGGCCTCAACAAGGGCAGTGCCGGCAACGTCAGCCTGCGTCTGGCGGACGGCTTCCTGATCACACCATCGGGCCTGCCCGCAGCCGAATTGCGGGCAGCGGATATCGTTTTCATGCTCTTCGACGGCACCGCGGAGGGCGCGCGCAAGCCCTCCAGCGAGTGGCGTTTTCACCGCGATGTTCTGGCGGCGCGTCCCGAGGTCGGTGCGGTGGTCCATACCCACGCGCCGTTCTGCACCACCCTTGCCGTATTGGGCCGCGGCATTCCAGCCTTCCACTACATGGTCGCCGTTGCCGGCGGCGACAGCATCCGCTGCGCGCCCTACGCGACCTTCGGCACCCAGGAACTTTCCGACCATGCGGTCGCGGCTTTGGCGGATCGCCGCGCCTGCCTGCTGGCCAACCACGGGATGATCTCGGTGGGGCGCGATCTGGCGGCCGCCTTGGCTCTCGCGGTCGAGGTCGAGTCCCTGGCCGAGCAGTACTGGCGTGCCCTCCAGGTGGGAGCGCCCAACGTATTGCCGGATGACGAAATGGAGCGCGTGCTCGAGAAGTTCCGGACTTACGGGCAGGCCGCCGGGCGGGACTAAGCCGCGAGGCCTGTTGACTCGGCTTTGCCGGTGCGTGTCTGCTAGACGCGGGATGTAGACGCGGGACTCGCCATGCACAATCACATCTCCGGCATCGACCATAGCCTGATCGCGGTGCGCGATCTCGACAGCGCCGCCGCCACGTGGCGACGCCTCGGTTTCATCACCACTCCGCGCGGCCGCCACCCGGAATGGGGCACGGCCAACCACTGCGTGATGTTCGCCCGCGAGTACCTTGAGTTGATCAGCCCGGTGGGACCGGGCCAGCGGGCCGACCTGCTGCGCGCGCATCTTGCCGACCGGGGCGAGGGGTTGTCGGCCATCGCCTTCGGCGCTGACGACGCGGAGGCTGCGGGCCGGGCTCTGCGGGCGGCCGGCCTGGCGGTCGGCGAGCCGACGGCGCTAACGCGGCCGCTCGGCGAGGAACCGGGCGCGGCCCGGCTGCGTTTCGCGATCCTGCCCCTTCCCGACAGTGCCACGCCGGGGGCGTCCTCGTTCCTGTGCCAGCATTTCACCCCGACGCTGCTGCGCCGGGACGAGTGGCTGCGCCACCCCAACGGGGCGCGGCGAATCAACGCCCTTACCGTGGTCGTCGACGACGCTCTCGAATCCGCCCTGGCCTACGAAACCGTGTTCGGTGCCGGTTCGGCCATAGCCACCGACAATACCGTCGCCGTCCACACCGGAAACGGCCTGGTTCTGCTGACCCGTCCAGAGGATCTCACCCAGCTTCATCCCGAGGCCGACCTCGACCCGCCGCCCGAGGCGCCGGCCATCGTCGCCGCCACCCTGGCCGTGTCCGATGCCGACGCCGCCGCGCGCTGGCTCGACGATCAGGGGGTGCCCTTCAGCCGCGACAACGAAGGTACCATCCGCATCTCGCCGGCCGACGCCAACGGGGTCTTTCTGGAACTCACGCAGGCCTGAGGTTGCTCAGACGTTGAACAGAAAGTGGAAGACGTCGCCATCCTGGACGACGTATTCCTTGCCCTCCAGGCGCATGCGGCCCGCTTCCTTGGCGCCCTGTTCGCCGCCGCAGGCGATGAAATCGGCGTAGGAGATGGTCTCGGCGCGAATGAAGCCGCGCTCGAAATCGGAATGGATGACCCCCGCCGCCTCAGGCGCCTTGGCGCCCTGGCGCACCGTCCAGGCGTGCGCCTCCTTGGGCCCCACCGTAAAGAACGTGATGAGGCGCAGCAGGCCATAGCCGGCGCGTATGACGCGGGCAAGGCCGGTTTCGGCCAGCCCAAGCGTCTCCAGAAATTCGCGCTTCTCCGCGTCGTCGGAGAGCATCGCCACCTCCGCCTCGATGGCGGCCGAGATCACCACCCAGGCGGCCCCCTCGGCCTCGGCCTTGGCCGCGACGGCGGCGGAGTGGCTGTTGCCGGCGGCTGCCGCCGCCTCCTCCACGTTGCACACGTATAGAACCGGCTTGGCCGTCATCAGGCCCAGCTGCTTGAGGACCTCCGCCTCCTCGCCGTCGAAGGCGAGGCTGCGCGCCGGACGGCCCTCGCGCAGGGCGGCCAGCACCGGTTCCATGACGGCGAGCTGGGCCTTCGCCTCCTTGTCGCCGCCCTTGGCCTTCTTTCCCGCGGCCACGACGCGCCGCTCCAGGCTGTCGAGGTCGGCCAGCATGAGTTCGGTCTCGACCGTCTCGGCGTCCCGCACCGGGTCGACGCCGCCTTCGACATGCGTGACGTCGGAATCCTCGAAACAGCGCAGAACGTGGACGATGGCATCGACCTCGCGGATGTTGGCGAGGAACTGGTTGCCCAGGCCCTCGCCGCGGCTGGCGCCGCGGACCAGCCCGGCGATGTCGACGAATTCGAGCTGCGTGGGAATGATCTTTCCCGACCTGGCGATGGCGGCCAGTTTCTCCAGGCGCTCGTCGGGCACGGCCACGCGGCCGACGTTGGGCTCGATGGTGCAGAACGGATAGTTCGCCGCCTGCGCCGCCGCCGTCGAGGTCAGCGCGTTGAACAGGGTGGACTTGCCGACATTGGGCAGGCCGACGATACCGCAGTTAAATCCCATCCTTGGGCTCCGCTTTCTTGTCCTTGTCGGCCTTCGGCGGCCGGGTCAGCACCTGGACTTTGTTCATGAAACCGTTGTCGTCCCCCGCCAGCAGCAGGGGGAAGGCATCGGCGACCGCGTCGAGCAGGGGCGTCAGCCAAGCCTCGTCCGCCTTGGCGAAGTCGTTGAGCACATGGCCGGTGACGCGGTCCTTCTCGCCGGGATGGCCGACGCCCAGGCGCACCCGCCAGTAGTCCGGCCCGAGATGCGCGTCGATGCTGCGCAGCCCGTTGTGGCCGCCGGCTCCGCCACCCTTCTTGACCCGCAGCCTTCCCGGTGCGAGGTCAAGCTCGTCGTGGATGACGATCACGTCGTTCAACTCAATCTTGTGGAAGCGAACGGCCGCCGCCACCGACTGCCCGGACAGGTTCATGTAGGTCTGCGGCTTGAGCAGGAGCACGCGCTCGCCGTCGATCGCGCCGTCCGCCACCTCGCCCTGGAACTTGCTGCGCCACGGGCCGAAAGAATGACGGCGGACGAGGGCGTCCGCCGCCATGAAGCCGATGTTGTGCCGATTCCTGGCGTAGGCGGCGCCCGGGTTGCCGAGACCCACCACCAGTCGCATGGTGTCCTACGCGCCGGCTTCTCCGCCGCGGGTCACCGTCGGCGCCGCTACCGACGCCACCGTGAAGTCGCGGTCGGTAATGGTGGGCGTCGCCCCTGCCGGCAGCTTTATGTGGCTGATATGCACCGAGTCGCCGATGTCGAGGCCCGCGAGGTCGACGACCAGCGAATGCGGAATGTCATCGGGCTTGCAGTACAGCTCGATCTCGTGTCGCACGATATTGAGCACGCCACCGCGCTTGAGCCCCGGCGACAGCCCTTCGTTGATGAACGAGACGGGAACCGCCACATGAACGACCGATTCGCCGGTGACGCGCATGAAATCGACATGCAGCGGCTGGTCGGTCACCGGGTCGAGCTGGACGTCGCGCGGCAGGGTGCGATGGGTGCCGTCCTTGCCGAGGTCGATGTTGAACAGGCGGGTGAGGAAGCCGGGCTTGAGCATCTCGATCTTGAGCCACTTCGGCTCGACAGAGATGCAGATCGGGGGTTGCTTGCCGCCGTAGATGACGCCGGGAATGTGGCCGGCGCGGCGCGTCGCACGGGCGGCCCCCTTTCCGGCCCGGTCGCGCACCATGGCGCTGATGGTGGTGGTCTCGGTCATGTCTTCGAAACTCCAATGAGAAGCGCGGCGTGGCCTCCAGGGGTGCCACCGCCGAAGTGCCGTCGTTTACACCGACGGCTGGAGGTTTTCAACCTCCTAGTCGAACAGGCTGGAGACCGAGCGCTCCTCGCTGATGCGCTGGATCGACTCCGCCATCAGGGGCGCGATGGTAAGCTGGCGGATGTTGCGGGCCAGGCGCACCGCCTCGGTGGCGGGGATGCTGTCGGTGATGACCATAGATTCGATCGGCGAGGCGGTCACCCGGGCCACCGCGCCGCCCGACAGTACGCCGTGGGTGACGTAGGCGGACACCGAAGTCGCTCCCGCCTCGATCAGGGCAACGGCCGCGTTGCACAGCGTGCCGGCGGAATCGACGATATCGTCGACGAGGATGCAGCGGCGCCCCTTGACGTCGCCGATGATGTTCATGACCTCGGACACGCCGGCGCGTTCGCGGCGCTTGTCGATGATGGCGAGGTCGGCATCGAGGCGGCTGGCGATGATCCGGGCCCGCACCACGCCGCCGACATCCGGCGACACGATCATCACGTTCTCGCCCTGGTAGCGATTGGCGATGTCGTTGCTGAACACCGGAGCCGCGTAAAGGTTGTCGAGCGGGATGTCGAAGAAGCCCTGAATCTGGCCCGAGTGAAGGTCGAGCGTGACCACGCGGTTGGCACCGGCGGTGGTGATCAGGTTGGCCACCAGCTTGGCGGAAATGGGCGTGCGTGGGCCCGATTTGCGGTCCTGCCGGGCATAGCCGAAATAGGGGATGACCGCCGTGATGCGCCGCGCCGACCCGCGGCGCAAGGCGTCCAGCGTAACCAGCAGTTCCATCAGGTTGTCGTTGGCCGGGTAGCAGGTCGACTGGACCACGAAGACGTCCTCGCCGCGGACGTTCTCGTGAATCTCGACGAAAATCTCCATGTCGGAGAAGCGCCGCACGCTGGCCTTCGTGAGGGCCAGATTGAGATAGCTCGCAATCGCCTCGGCCAATGGCCGGTTGCTATTGCAGGCGAGAATTTTCATGTCGAGACCCCTAGGGGCAGAACTGCCGCACCAGCCGGCGATTTCTTCGCCGGACGGGCCGGAATGTAACAGCCGAAAAATGGACTGTAAATGGTGTTACCGGCGCTTCACCGGGGGGTACCCCGGACGACCTCGATGATCCCCCTCGCAGCGGCGTCGGCGATGGCCGAGGCGAGGCCGCTCCAGTTGCCCCAGACCAGGTGTTTCGGCACGGGATTCGACTGATCCAGGGTGGCCACCGCGGTTCCGTCCGGCTTTCTTATCACCCAAGTCACCGTGATCATCTCATGGCCCGGTGGCCCCGGCGCAAGCGCAACCAACCCTTCGATGGCAAGGTGGGGTTCCTCGTCAACGACGGTGGCTCCGGCGCGGCGCAGTGCCCTCGTCATCGCTTCGGTCAGGGCGGCGGAGCCATCCCCAGGAGCGCCCGCGACCCGCAACACCGAAATCCGCGGGAGCGGGTTTTCCTGGCGCAGGGCCTTGGCCAATGCGGCGGCGGCGGTTTGCGTGCCTGCGTTCCGGCTCTCGGGTGCGGCCCAGGTTGCACGGTCATGGCGCTGGATGTCCTGGGCGAGGAGACGCCCGTCGGGCTCGCGCAGTTGCCAGGCGACGAGCAGCGATCCGCCGTCATCGACAACGGTAGCCTCCACCCATCGGCGGCCGGGGCGCGGCGCGCCCGGCACCGCCGCCACGTCTTCGGCGACCAAGGCGGCGGCCATCGACTCGGCAAGAAGCTCGGGGTCGGGCGCGTCGACGACCGGCGCGACGGTGACGCCCGCGATCGGCGTGGGATCGAGAAGGGGATTGCGGGTCTCGTGGCGGAACGGCTGCGGCAGGTCCCCACAGGCCGAAATCCACAGCAGGCAGGCGAGGCAGAGGTGGCGCCGCATCACAAGGCGCAGGTGGCCAAGAGCGCCAGCAGCAGGAACACGAGCAGCATGACCATGTGTGGCACGGGCGTTCAATCCTCGAGAACGATCACCGAAAGCTGCCTGCCATAATCCGGCTCGCCGCGCAACGTGGCGCGGCGAAAGCTGAAGAATCGCTGCTCCTCGCGAAAGGTGTCGCAAGGGGTGCGATGGACCGCGACCCCCGTTCCGGCGATGCGCCGCGCCACGTAGCCGGCAAGGTCGAAAAGATGGTGGCCGGGCCGGTGCGACGGCTCGAAAAACCGGAGGTTACCCTCGTCGACGAGAAAGGGGGCGGGAAACTCCGGGCCGACCTCATAGGAGCGGAAGCCTATGCAGGGGCCGATGACGGCGGTCATGTCCTTGCGGACGGCGCCCAGCCGTTCCATGGCCGCCACTGTCGCCTCGACCACCCCCCCCAGGGCGCCGCGCCAGCCGGCATGGGCGGCCCCGACGACTCCGGCCTGGCGGTCGGCGAAGAGTATCGGCGCGCAGTCGGCCGTGACGATGCCGAGGGCGACTCCGGGAACGTTCGTAACCATGGCGTCGGCGACCGGCGGGTCGCCCTGGCGCAGGCCCTCGACGACCACCGCCTGAGACGTGTGGGCTTGATGGACGGTCGTCAGCGCCACGGGCGGCTGGTCGATCATCTCCATCGCCCGCCCCCGGTTGATGATCACGCGTTGTCGATCATCCCGCGAGCCCAGGCCGCAATTCAGCGATCCGTAGATGCCATCGGACACCCCGCCGACGCGGGAAAAGAACGCGTGACGGACGGCAGGCAGGTCATTGAGGGCGGAAACGGTGATCATCGTCGTCCTTCCTCGTCCGCGATGCCGGGAAGCGTCGGCAAGTTGGGCGCGGCGATGGCGAGTACCTTGAACAGGGTGCCCATTTCCGAGGGCGCGATCAAGCGTCGGCAGGCCAGCGCGACCTCGCCGGCCTTTGAAGGATTGGCCTGGGCGAGAGCCGCGGCGCGCATTTCGATGCCCAAGCGCCGGAGCCACAGCCCCTGCGCGACCGGCCCGTGCGCGACGGCCGGTGCGGCCGCCTCTGCCAGCGCCTGAAAATCGACGTGGGCTGTAAGGTCGGCCTCGCCGGGGTCGGCCAGCGGGGGGTGGTAGCGATGGCCGCGCACCGCCTGCAAGCTGTCGCCGTAGCCGCTGCGCGTCGGGCCATAGTCGATGATCAGGGCAGCGCCGCCATTCTGCGTGACGAGTTGGCCGATTGCGGCGGCGAGCGAACGGGCCGCCGGGCAGACCTCGGCGATCGCCCCATCCGTCGCGGCGCCATGACAGCCCCAG
This sequence comes from Rhodospirillales bacterium, assembly GCA_019455065.1. Classification (GTDB taxonomy): domain Bacteria; phylum Pseudomonadota; class Alphaproteobacteria; order Rhodospirillales; family Magnetospirillaceae; genus JACFNC01. The sequence goes on along the minus strand of JACFNC010000016.1, from coordinate 72,590 downwards.
GGAAGATCGCCCAAAAGCGGAGGGCCCGCAACCAAGGCAAACTCGTCCTGCACGCAATCGATCAAACGCTCTCGCCATATGCCGTCGAGGAAAATGAACTGCCGGATTGGCAGGGCGTCGAAGAACTCGTTGGCGACCACCAGGGTGGGCGCCCGCGGCACTTGCGCGAACTCGTCATGCCAGCGCACGCGCCTTTCGCCCAAGGTTTTTCGCTGCGCCTTTCTGAGCGCGGGGCTGGTCTCCACCAGATGCAGACGCGCGGCCCTCTCGAACTCCGGTACCAGCCGGGCGGCGCGCAGCAGGTCGGCCATCAGCGTGCCGCGCCCCGGGCCCAGTTCAACAAGATTGAAACGCCTGGGCGCCCCCATCGTTTGCCATGTGGCGACGCACCACAGGCCAACGATTTCCCCGAACATCTGGCTTATCTCGGGGGCGGTAATGAAATCCCCGGCCGCGCCAAGCGGGTCCTTCTTGCGGTAGTAACCGTGGTCGGGGTCGCCCAAAGCGGTGGCCATGTATTCGGCCACCGAGATCGGCCCCTTCGTCCGGATGCGTTCGCGAAGAAGGGCGGCGAGGGGCGTCAAGCCCTGCGGCGGGGCCAAAGGACGAACGCCAACCCGGCCGCCAACATCGGCAGCGACAAGAGTTGCCCCATCGTGGCGCCGGCGAACAGGAAACCGAGATGGGCATCCGGTTCGCGGAAGAACTCCGCGATGATCCGCGCCAGCGCATAGCCGATCAGGAATGCGCCGATCAGCGTTCCAATCCGCATGCGCACGGCGTCGATGCGCCACAGGCCGTACATGACGGCCAGCAACACCAAACCCTCAAGCCCCGCTTCGTAGAGCTGGCTGGGGTGGCGTGGCACCGGCCCGCCGTTGGGAAAGACCATGGCCCAGGGCACGTCGGGGGCGGGGCGTCCGAACAGTTCGCCATTGATGAAGTTGGCGATGCGCCCGAAGAACAGGCCGATGGGAGCGACGCAGGCGATGGCGTCGCCGACCGCCAGGACGTCGAGCCTGCGTCGCCAGCAGTAGAGCAGGGTGGCGATCGCCACTCCCAGCAGGCCGCCGTGGAACGACATCCCCCCTTGCCAGACGAAAACGATCTCGAGCGGGTTGGCCAGATAGTAGAGGGGCTTGTAGAACAGGACGTAGCCGAGCCGGCCGCCCAGCACCACGCCCAGGGTCGCCCAAACGAGGAAATCATCGACTTCCTCTCGCTTCATGGCGTGCGGCGGGCGGCGCACCAAGAAACGCAGATACCACCACCCGCCCAGCAATCCGGCGATATACGCGAGCGCATACCAGCGGATGGCGAAGGGGCCGAACTGAATCAGAACCGGGTCGATATCCGGATAAGGAATGCCCACTGCGCTACACGTAACGATCGGGGGTGTTCAGGTAACGCTGCACATAGGCGGTCACGCCGTCCTCCAGCGAGGTGAAGGGCTTGGTATAGCCGGCGTCGCGCAGCCGGTGCATCGTCGCCTCGGTGTGATATTGGTAGCGGCCCCGCAGCTCCATCGGCATGTCGACATATTTGATGTAGGGCTCCTTGCCGAGGGCGCGATAGACCGCGGCCGCCAAGTCATTGAAGGAGCGGGCGCGGCCCGTGCCGAGATTGAAAAGGCCGCTGACGTTTGGGTCGTCGAGCAGCCACATCATCACGTCGACGCAGTCGCCGACCCAGACGAAATCCCTCAGCTGCTCGCCGTCGCGGTAGTCCGCCCGGTGCGAGCGGAAAAGGTGCGCCGGACTGTTGGCGTCGGCCTGCGGAAACACCTGGGCGACGACGCTCTGCTGGCCACCCTTGTGATACTCGTTCGGGCCGTAAACGTTGAAGAATTTCAGGCCCGCCCATTGCGGCGGCGTCTGGTGGCCGCGCTTGATCTCGCGGGCGACCCGGCGATCGAACAGATGCTTGCTCCAGCCATATGCGTTCATCGGCCGCAGCCTTGCCAACGCCTCGATCGAGAAGGCGTCATCGAAACCCTGCCGGCCGTCACCGTAGGTGGCGGCGGACGATGCGTAGATCAGACGCACCTCGTTGCGTGCGCACCATTTCCACAAGGCCAGGCTGAGATTGAAGTTGTTGGTGACGATCAGATCGGCGTTCGTCTCGGTGGTCGTCGAGATGGCGCCCATGTGGAAGATGGCCGAGATCGCCTTCTTGTTGGCCTCGAGAAATGTGAAGATCTGGTCCGGATGCACCACGTCGGCAAGTTCGCGCTTGGCGACGTTCCGCCATTTGTCGTTGCTGCGCAGCCGGTCGCAGACGATGAGATCCTCGCCGCGCGCCTCGAGGGCGGCGAGGATGTTGGACCCGATGAAACCAGCTCCCCCCGTGACCACGAACATCGATCGCGCCCTCGCTGTTGTCCTCGCCGTTTATAGGCCGGACGGCGGGCGCCCGCAAGGCGGGGGCGGGAGCGGAGCCGCTAGCTGCCCCAGCAAGGTTGCGCGCGCGGCTTCCGCTCACCATAATCTGGGCACGTTCCGGGAACCACCCTGCCCGAAAGGCGCGCAATGCAGACCGAAAACCGCTTCTTCGACGACCTCGCCCGCGTGGCCGGCGGCGCCCTCAACACCCTCACCGGCATCAAGGGAGAGATCGAAGCCATGGTGCGCCAGCAATTCGAACGAATCCTGGCGGACATGAATCTCATCACGCGCGACGAGTTCGAGGCGGTACAGGCGATGGCCGCCAAGGCGCGGGCGGAGCAGGAAACGCTGACGGCGCGGGTCGCGGCGCTGGAGGCGGCTTTGGCCAAGACGAAGGCGAAGAGCGAGGTACAAGCCAAGGCCGAAGGCGCGGGCGCCCCCACCCGCGCGGCCAAGGCCCCGCGAAAGGCCGCTCCCCGTCGCAAAAAGTCGGATACCCCACCGCAGCCTTGAAGGGTCGGGTCTCCGTTCAATTATCCACAACAATCGCTTGACCGCGGCGGTAATTGCCTTGCGTGCGCCTAAGCCTTTTGGCTAGGCTAGCTGTTGTGCGGCGCGCGGGGAGACACACAATTCTTTGTATTTCGCCGCTGCCGCAGGCGCTAGCATAGGAGGCGCAGGCATGACGCATTCCGTCGCGTACAGCGAAGAGGCGCCGGCCAACCCCTTGGATCTCGTCGAACAACTGGTGGCCGCCAACGACTGGCCGTTCGACAGGCGCAGCGACGACGAGTTGGCCGTCGAGGTGCCCGGCCACTGGTGCAATTACAACCTCTATTTCGCGTGGCGCGAGGATTTCGCCGCCCTGCACCTGTCATGCGCGCTCGACATGAAGGTCGCCACCGCCAAGCGGATGTCGATTCACGAATTGCTGGCGATCATCAACGAGAAGCTGTGGCTGGGCCATTTCGGCCTGTGGGCCGAGGACGGCGTGCCGATGTTCCGCCATTCGCTGCTGATGCGGGGCGGCACCGCGACCGACCCCGAGGTCATCGAGGATCTGGTCGACATCGCCCTGACCGAGTGCGAGCGCTTCTATCCGGCCTTCCAGTTCGTGATCTGGGGAGGCAAGTCGGCGCAAGAGGCGGTGGCCGCGTCATTGCTCGATACCGTGGGCGAAGCGTGAGCGGAATACTGCTGGTCGGGTGCGGCAAGATGGGCCGCGCCCTGCTCGACGGGTGGCTTGATCGGGGTGTTCCGGCCAACGAGATCACGGTGATCGAACCCGTCGCGGAGGCCCGGGCGACGCTGCCTCCGACCGTGACGGTGTGCGCCTCGGCGGAAGAGCTTTCGCAAGCCGTGCGGCCGATGGTGATCGTCTTCGCGGTGAAGCCCCAAGGCATGGACGCGGTGCTCCCCGCCTACCGTCGCTACGACGACGCGACCTTCCTCTCCATTGCCGCCGGACGGACGCTCGCGTTTTTCGCGCAACATCTCGGCGAGTCGGCGGCCGTCGTGCGGGCCATGCCGAACACCCCGGCCTCGGTGCGGCGCGGCATTTCGGTGGCCTGCGCCAGCCCGGCAGTGGACGCTTCCAGGCGTGCCACCTGTCACGATTTGCTCGAGGCGGTGGGCGAGGTGGCATGGATCGAGGACGAAGGACTGATGGACGCGGTGACGGCGGTGTCAGGCAGCGGCCCGGCTTATGTCTTCCTGCTGGCGGAGGTTCTCGCCACAGCCGGCACGAAGGCCGGACTGCCTGATGACCTGGCCACTCGTCTCGCCCGCGCCACCGTGGCCGGAGCCGGCGAGTTGATCCACCTGTCTTCGGAACCGGCCAGCGTGTTGAGACGGAACGTGACCAGTCCCGGAGGAACCACGGCGGCGGCCCTCGACATCCTCATGGCCGAGGACGGGTTGGCGACGCTGATGGAGCGGGCCGTACGCGCCGCCACCCGGCGTTCGCGCGAACTCGCCGGCTGAGGGGCGGTCCCGGTTCCAATCCCCGATTGGCGCGGGCCGTCGGCGGGCCTACATTTGAATCCGGCAATGACCGCAGGGTGCGCCTCATGGTCAAACGGAAGGAAATTCCTCAACACATCGTCGACGCCGCTCTGGAACTGGTGTCCGAACGCGGCTGGCGCGGGCTCTCGCTCGGGGAGGTCGCGGTGCGAGCCCGTCTGCCGCTGGCCGAGGTCGTGGACCACTTTGAAACCAAGGCGGACATACTCGTCGGCTTTCTGTCGCGCCTCGACGCCCAGGTGCTGCGTGGAGAGGTCGAAATGGGCGAGCCCGTGCGCGACCGCCTGTTCGATGTCATGATGCGCCGGTTCGAGGCCATGGCGCCCTATAAGCCTGCGGTGCGCGCCATCCTTCGCGAGAGCGGCGACGATCCCTACACGCTGTTCTGCGGGGCCGCCCGGTTCTTCAGGTCGATGGCCCTGATGCTCGAGGCGGCCGGCCTCAGCGCCTCGGGCGTGGCGGGTTTGCTCCGGGTCGAGGGGTTGGCGGCGATCTATCTTCTGACCTTTCGGACATGGCTGCGCGACGACAGCCCCGACATGGCCAAGACCATGGCAAGTCTCGACAGGTATCTTCGAAGGGCCGAGGTCTTCGTCTCCAATTTCCGCCGTCGTCGGGCCGAGCCGGGGCCAGCCGGCGGCCCGAGTGGCGATGTCGCGGTTTAGCGACTGGCGGCGCGGCGCCGGTCTGCAATTTTTTTTCGCCCTTCCTGTAACCGGACGCAGGACTCCGAACGGATGACCCCATATTGCAGGAATCGACCGTTCGAGGAGGCGTCATGTCGTTGCGCTGGTTGCCAAGTCTGCGCGGATCCGAAGTAACGGACCGCCGCCTGTATCTTGACCGCCGCCGCTTCCTGGCCACCACGGCGGCCGGCGTGCTGCTGTCGGCCGTGGCTTCGACGAGGTCATCGCGAGCCGCTCCCCTGTCCGGCGTGGTGCCCGGTCCGTTTTCGACCGATGAAGAGCAGACACCGTTTTCCGATGTAACCACCTATAACAACTTCTACGAACTCGGCCCCGACAAGGACGATCCGGCAAAGAACGCCGGCAGGTTCAGGGTGCGCCCGTGGTCGGTGGCCATCGAGGGCGAATGCGCCAAGCCGGGCGTCATCGCGTATGAGGATCTGATCCGGCCGCACCGGCTGGAAGAGCGCGTCTATCGCCTGCGGTGCGTCGAGGGATGGTCGATGGTCATTCCCTGGGTAGGCATGCCGCTTGCCAAGGTTCTCGAGCGCTTCGAACCGAACTCCCGCGCCAAGTTCGTCGAGTTCACGACGATCTACGCCCCCGATCAGTTGCCCGGTCAGCGGCTGCCCTTGCTGAACTGGCCCTATCGCGAGGCCCTGCGCATGGACGAGGCCATGCATCCCCTGACCATATTCGCCGTCGGTTTGTACGGGGAAGAACTCCTGCCGCAGAACGGTGCGCCGATTCGGCTGGTCGTGCCGTGGAAATACGGATTCAAGAGCATCAAGTCGATCGTCAGCATCCGCTTCAGGGAAGATCAGCCGGTGACGACCTGGAGCCAGGCCGCCCCCTCGGAATACGGGTTCTACGCCAACGTCAATCCGAACGTCGATCATCCGCGCTGGAGCCAAGCGAAGGAACGCCGGATCGGCGAATTCTTCCGACGCGAAACCTTGATGTTCAACGGCTATGCGGACCAGGTCGCCGGTCTGTATGCGGGAATGGATTTGGCGAGGCACTACTGATGCGGCGCCGCCGCCTCGGGTTGGTCAAGGCCGGCGTTTTCCTGATTTGCCTGTTGCCGCTTTCGATTCTCGCCTGGGACGCGGTGGCGGGCAATCTTGGGGTCAATCCGATCGAGGCGGTCACGCGGCGGCTGGGGGATTGGGCCATCCGTTTTCTCATCATCGCCTTGGCGGTCACGCCGGTGCGTCGCCTGACCGGTTGGGGCGAGGTTGCCCGATATCGCAGGATGCTCGGACTGTTCGCGTTCTTCTATGCCATCCTGCACGTCTTCAGTTACGTCGGTCTCGACCATTTTTTTGCCTGGGGCGATATCTGGGCCGACATCGTAAAACGGCGATACATCACGGTCGGCTTGCTGGCAGTGCTGCTGCTGCTGCCGCTGGCCGTTACCTCGACCGCGGGCATGGTGCGACGGCTCGGCGGTCGACGCTGGCGCCTGCTCCACCGGCTGGTCTATCCGGCGGGGATGCTGGCCGTCCTCCACTTCTACATGCTGGTCAAGGCCGATTGGCGCGAGCCGCTGCTTTACGGGGCCATCGTGGGGGCGCTACTGGGCTATCGGGTGGTGAACGCACTGTACACGAGGCCGCGGCCGGTGCGGGCATAGCGGGTGCGGCAGCCGGGGAATTCCCCGGCTGCCGCGGTAACCTACTGCGAACCGCCGCTCGGCTGGCCGCCACCGCTTCCCTCGCCCGCTGGAGCCTGGCCGGCCGGCTGATCTCCGGCGGGGCCGGAAGGCGGTGCCTCCTGCTCCTGCTGCGGGGCCATGCCCTGCTGCGGCGAAGGAGAACCGGCGGGAGGCGGTGGGGTGGCGGGCTCCTGTGCCTGCTGCGGCCCCTGGTCGCACGCCGCGACGGCGAAGCCGAGCATGAGGGCGGAAGCGGTCAGGACGAGTTTTCGCATCGTCAATCCTCCATGGTGGGCAAATCGGCAATGCCCCAAGAACGCCCTTCTCGCCGCAAAGGTTCCGAACATGGCGCGGGCGTGTCCGAGGTAGCGAGCGGCATGCTCGCCGCCGCTACCGCATTTCCTGCCCGCCGTTCGCGCCGCGCCGGCCGCCTTCCACCCTCTGGTTGATGGGGTTGACCGCCTCGTCGGCCGCCGTGCTCGTCATTTGCAGGAGCTTGGCGCTTTCGGAAAGGAAGCTATCCACGCTTTCCTTCAGATAGTTGCGCTGCACCGCGACGAAGTCCTCGACCGAGCGGCACTCCATCAGGTCGTTGGCCGCCCGCAGGCTCGCCCGCAGGGATTCCTGGGTGAAATTCATCACTTCCCAGCTCATCTCCTGAAAGCCCTTCGCCAGACGGGCGCCGGACTGAATCATCGCCTCCATGTCGTCCTTGGAATAGTCGGCGACCTCCTGATAGGCCTTGGTCGAGGCGCTCAGGACGGTTCGCATCTGTTCCGCCTGTTGCCGTCCGATGTCTTCGGCCCGCCGCATGCCCTGTTGCATGTTTTCCGCAGCCCGTTCCGTCGCTTCGACGGTTTCTTCCGCTGCCTGGGCACCCGTCTCTGCGGCGCGCTCTCCCTGCTGCTTGAGGCTCGCGCTTCGGGTTCTCTTTGTGGCCATGATAGACTTCCTCTGCTGGATTTGAATGCGATCCAGTTCAGCTGTGCAACGACACGCATCCTCCCGGCGGCGCCCCCGCACGCGCAAGGTATCGCAGCATCACCTGCGCCCTGGTTTCAGGTTCCTTGAATGGCCCGCGCCTGGACCGACAACGAAACACAACGATGCGAAGGATGGTTCCACGGCGTCGCAGATTTCTTGCGGCGCTCGTTGGGTATGAAGCCCAGGGATGATCTGCGGAAGGCACTGGTCAACCGGCGAGGTTCGTGCAAACATTGTGGACAAGTTTTCGGCGCACCGGAGACACGGGGGAAACAGCGTCGCGCCGCGACGCCGCAGCGGGGTTCATGCACCGTGACTGATGGCACTTCATCACAAGCAAGGCCACGCCCGCAGCCGCAGGGCACGCCAGTCAAGGCGCGGCTGAAATGGTTCAATCCGGATAAGGGCTTCGGTTTCGTCTCGCCTGACGACGGCTCGCCTGACGCCTTTCTGCACGTTTCGGCACTTCAGCGGCTGGGCCTGACCCAGTTGCCCGAAGGTACCGAGATGGTGTGCGAGGTGGCGAGCGGTCCTAAGGGGCCCCAGGTGCTGGCCGTGGTGACCGCCGACCTGCCCGTAAGCGAACCGCCCGCCGACCAGCCCTCGGCGACCGGGATCGTCAAATGGTTTGCGTCGGAAAAAGGGTTCGGCTTCATCACAGCCGACGATGGCGGCAAAGACATCTTCATTCACAAGAGCGTGCTTCGCCGCTGCGGGCTGGGAACCTTGAACGACGGCCAGCGTGTGCGGATCTCCACCTCGACGACCCCCAAGGGACGCGAGGCCACCTGGATCGCCATCGACTGACCGGACGGCGGCGTTACCGCGAGCGGCGGATCAGATCGGATCCCGCCGTCAGGACTACCAGCACCGTCAGCATGACAAACGTCAGCCCCAATGCCGCGTAGAACACGAAATACAGGCCGAACACGAAGATCGCGACATAGAGCAGGAGTGCGACCAGAGTGATGCCCAGGGCGGCGAGCGTTTTCACGGTAGCGGACATTCGCAGAGTTTCCTTGACGGCCTGGAGAGAGAGAATTCAATCAAAACAATAAATGTGGCCTTCCCTAATGCCGGTTCAGCGGTAGCACATTCGCGGTCACTAGCGCCAGAGGCTTGAAACGAGAGCCGGAAGGCGAAAAATGCCTGTAAGGGCGGCCGCCGACGAGGCGCCGCCGGACTTCCGAGGTGCCGGGCCAATCCAGGAGATTTCCCGTGCGAGACGGACTGCGGATCTACAACCTCTTTCCGCTGCTTGCCGGACCGATTCCGCAGTGGCACACCCAACTTCCCCGCATAGCGGCCATGGGGTTCGACTGCGTGTTCGTAAACCCCTTTCATTACCCGGGTTTTTCGGGAAGCCTCTATGCGGTCAAGGATTACTATCGGCTGCATCCCCTGTTGCGCGCCGACAGCGACGCATCCGAGGACGCGCTGCTGGCTTCGTTCCTCGACGCCGCGCGGGGCCACGGACTTTCGGTCATCATGGATCTCGTCATCAACCACACCAGCAAGGACGCCCTGCTGGTCGACCAGCATCCCGAGTGGTATCTGCGCAACGAGGACGGTTCGGTGCGGTCACCGGGTGCCGTCGACCCGGACGATCCCGGCAAATTCACGGAATGGGGCGATCTTGCCGAAATCGACTACGGGGCTTTGGAAAACAGAGAAGCGCTGATCGACTATTTTTCCGAAGTTGCACGCCATTACGCGCGTCTCGGCTTCGTCGGTTTTCGCTGCGATGCCGCCTACAAGGTGCCGGCCGAGGTCTGGTCGGCGCTCATCGCCAGGGTCCGAGAGGTGGCGCCGGACGCGATATTCGCCGCCGAAACCCTGGGCTGCACCACCGAGCAGATAGAAGCCCTCCACGGATCGGGTTTCGATTGGTTGTTCAATAGCGCCAAGTGGTGGGATTTTCGAAGCGACTGGATGCTCGAGCAGTACGATCTGCTGCGTCGCATCGCGCCCACGATAACGTTTCCGGAGAGTCACGACACCGATCGCCTCGCCGCCGAAGTAAACGGCGACGTCGAGGCCCATTACAGACGGCGCGCCTTGTTTTCCGCTTTTTTTTCCGCCGGCTGGATGATGCCGATGGGCTTCGAGTACGGCTTCACCCGCAAGCTCGACGTGGTCCGCACCCGGCCCGTCGACTGGGAGACGCCTCAATTCGACCTGAGCCCCTTCATCGCCGAGATCAATCACATGAAGGCGACCAGCCGGGTTCTGCGTGAGGAAGGGCCGCAGGTGCGCCTCAGCACGCCCGACGCGGGCGTGCTCGTGCTGCTGCGGCGCAGCCGAGACGGAACGGGCTGCGCGCTGGGTTTGGTAAACCTCGAGACAAAGGGGCAGGACGTCGACCTGGCCGCGTTGCTTGCCGTGGCCGAGCCGCCGGTGCCGCCGGTTTTCGACGAGATCAGCCCGGGGGCGACCGCGCGGCCCGGGAAACGCGTGTCGCTGGGGCCGCTGGAGATGAAGGTGTTCGAGGGCGGGATCACCGAGGGGTTACGGACGGCGGGCGGCACGGTGATGGCGGGGCTCGGCAGTCGGCCGATCATCATCGAAGACGTGAGGCCGCAGGTGGACTGCGGGCGGTTCCCGGTCAAGCGCGAGGTCGGCGACATGCTCGAGGTGTCGGCCGACATCCTCAAGGACGGACATGATCGGCTGGCCGCGGTAGTACGGTATCGCGACGGGGCGTCGTCGGGCTGGCGCGAGGTCGCGATGGCCCCCCTCGACAACGACCGCTGGGTGGGCCGTTTCCCGCTCGAACGGAACGGGCGCTATCTCTATACGATCGAGGCCTGGGCGGACGCCTTCGAGTCCTGGCGGGACGACACCTCGAAGAAGCGGCAGGCGGGCCAGGCGGTCTCGGTCGAACTGGAGGAGGGCAGGGCGCTGGTCGAGGCCGCGCTGGGGCGCGCCGACCCGGCAGACCGAGAACGGCTGACGAGATTGCTCGCGGACTATGCCGCAACGGAAGACGACGGCGACCGCTTCGACCTTCTGCACGCCACCCTGCTGCGGCAGATCATGGCGCGTCATCCGGACCGCAGCGGGTCGGTGCGCTACGACCGCGAGATGGAAGTGGTGGTGGATCGAGTGGCCGCGCGCTTCGCCGCCTGGTACGAAATCATGCCGCGGTCGCAGGGAAGCGACCCGACGCGCGGCGCCACCTTCGCGGATTGCGAGGCCCGCCTCCCGGCCATCAAGGCGATGGGCTTCGACGTGGTCTATCTGCTGCCGATCCATCCCATCGGGCGCGTGCATCGCAAGGGGCCCAACAATAGCCTCGTCGCCGGACCGGACGACCCCGGCAGCCCCTACGCCATCGGCAGCGCCGAGGGCGGCCACAAGGCCGTGCATCCGGACCTTGGCACCATCGACGACTTCCGGCGCTTCGTGGCCAGGGCGCGGGAGATGGGAATGGAGGTGGCGCTCGACTTCGCCATCCAGTGCGCCCCCGACCATCCCTACGTCCGCGAGCATCCCGAATGGTTCCTGTGGCGGCCCGACGGCACGATCCGTTACGCCGAGAACCCGCCCAAGAAGTACCAGGACATCGTCAACGTGAATTTCCACGGCCCCCACGCGCCCGCCCTGTGGGAAGAGATGCGTGACGTGGTGCTGTTCTGGGTCGACAAGGGCGTCACCATATTCCGCGTGGACAACCCCCACACCAAGCCCGTGCCGTTCTGGGAATGGCTGATCAGGACCGTGCAGCAGCGGCATCCGGAAATCATCTTCCTGTCCGAGGCCTTTACCCGGCCGAAGATGATGCGCCTTCTGGCGAAGGCCGGCTTCACCCAGTCCTACACCTATTTCACATGGCGGAATTTCAAGCGGGAACTGACCGACTACATGAACGAGCTGGTCCATGGCGAGTCGCGTGAGTACTTCCGGCCGCATTTCTTTCCCACCACCCCCGACATCCTGCCGCCGTTTCTTCAGACGGGGGGGCGCGCGGCATTTCGCATTCGGCTGGTGCTCGCGGCCACCCTCTCCAGCCTCTACGGCATCTACAACGGCTACGAGTTGTGCGAGAACCGCGCCTTGCCGGGCAAGGAGGAATACCTCGATTCCGAGAAATACCAGTACAAGGTCTGGGACTGGGACCGGCCCGGCAACATCCGGGACGATGTCCGGGCGATCAACGCCATCCGCCGCGGCAATCCGGCGCTCCACGAGTTCGAGAACCTGCGCGTCCACGAGGCAGACGACGACAACGTGCTGTTTTACGGCAAGATGACACTCGACCGCGCCAACATGATTTTCGTCGCAGTAAATCTCGACCCCTTCGATTCGCATGAGGCGACGCTTCGTTTCCCCTTGCGCGAGATGGGGGTGCCGCCTGGCGAGACCTTCGAGGTCGAGGAACTGATGACCGGTGCGCGCCACCTCTGGCGCGGCGAGGACCACCGCGTGCGTCTGGACCCCGAAGTGAACCCGGCTGCGATCTTCCGCGCGACGGTGTGGACATCGGTGGACTATCGTACGCCGTGTTTCTGAGGAGCGCCAATTGACCGCCGATCCCCTGTGGTACAAGGATGCCGTTTTCTATCAGCTCCACGTGAAGGCCTTCTTCGACTCCGACGCCGACGGCGTCGGAGATTTCCGCGGCCTGTGCCAGAAGCTCGATTACATTCAGCACCTTGGGGTCGACACGCTCTGGCTGCTGCCCTTTTATCCCTCGCCGTTGCGTGACGACGGCTACGACATCGCCGACTACCGCAGCGTCCATCCCGCCTACGGCACGCTGCGCGACTTCCGCCGCTTCGTCCGCGAGGCCCATGAGCGGGGCCTGCGCGTTCTGACGGAACTCGTCATCAACCACACTTCGGATATCCACCCCTGGTTCCAGAGGGCGCGGCGCGCCAAGCCTGGCTCGGCCGCCAGGAACTATTACGTCTGGAGCGACAGCGACCAGCGCTATCAGGGCACGCGGATTATCTTCACGGACACGGAGCGTTCCAACTGGGCCTTCGATCCGGTGGCCCAGGGCTATTACTGGCACCGCTTCTTCTCGCACCAACCGGACCTCAATTTCGACAACCCGCGCGTCGTGCGCGAGGTGATCGAGGCGATGCGGTTCTGGCTCGATCTGGGTGTTGACGGGTTGCGCCTCGACGCCGTCCCCTATCTGTGCGAACGCGAGGGGACCAACAACGAAAATCTGCCCGAAACGCACGCCGTCCTGAAACGCCTGCGCGCGGCCTTGGACGCCAGCCATCCCGGCCGCTTTTTCCTGGCCGAGGCGAACCAATGGCCCGAGGACGTATTGCCCTATTTCGGCGAGGGCGACGAATGCCACATGGCCTTTCACTTCCCGCTCATGCCGCGCATGTTCATGGCCATCGCCCGCGAGGATCGGCACCCCATCACGGACATCATGCGCCAGACCCCGGAGATACCCGACAACTGCCAGTGGGCCATCTTTCTGCGCAATCACGACGAATTGACCCTCGAGATGGTGACCGACCGGGAGCGCGACTATCTGTGGACGACCTATGCGGCGGACATTCGGGCCCGCATCAACGTCGGCATCCGCCGGCGCCTGGCGCCGCTGATGGACAATGACCGCCGCAAGATCGAGCTGATGAACAGCCTTTTGCTCTCAATGCCGGGAACGCCGATCATCTATTACGGCGACGAGCTGGGGATGGGGGACAACTTCTTTCTTGGCGACCGTAACGGTGTGCGCACGCCGATGCAGTGGTCGGAGGACCGCAACGGCGGCTTTTCGCGTGCCGATCCAGCCACTCTCTATCTGCCGCCGATCATGGATCCGGTGTACGGGTTTCACGCCGTCAACGTCGAGGCGCAACTGCGCAGCCCGTCCTCCCTGCTAAACTGGATGAAGCGGCTGATCGCGGTGCGTCAATCGCGCAAGACGTTCGGGCGGGGAGCATTGAGATTCGTGTATCCGCCGAATCGCCGAATCCTCGCCTACCTCCGCGAGTACGAGGGCGAAACCATTCTCTGCGTGGCCAATCTGGCGCGTTCGGCGCAGGGGGTCGAACTGATGCTCGGCGAGTTTCGCGGGCGGGTTCCGGTCGAACTGACCGGCCAAAGCGCGTTCCCGCCGATTGGCGAACTTCCGTATTTTCTCACCCTGCCGGGTTACGGCTTCTACTGGTTCTTGCTCGCCAGCGAGACCGATGCGCCGGACTGGCACGCCGAAGCTCCGCCGCAGGTCGAGGAGTTCGTGACATTGGTAATTCGCGAGGGAACGCCGGGTATGTTGACCGGACAGTCACGCCGCGCTTTGGAAACCGAGGTCCTGCCGCGCTTCCTGCGCAGCCAGCGATGGTACGCGGACAAGAACGCGGGGATTTCCTCGCTCGAAATCAGCCGCTACGCCGATTTGCGGATGGGCGATGGCAGCTGGTACCTGACAATGGTCATGGTGCGGCGCGAGGACGGCCGCATGCGCACCTATTTCCTGCCCGTCGGCGTGGCATGGGACCAGCAGGGCGACGAAATGACGTCCGGCGTGCCGTCGGCGGTGGTGGCCATGGTCCGACGCGGGGCGCGGATGGGCGCAATTTACGATGCCACGGTGGACGACGACTTCGCCCTGGCGATGCTGGAGGCCATTCGCGAGGAGCGCACGGTGCCCGGCAGCGAGGGTTCGGTCAGCTTCTTTCGCACCAAGGCCATCGCCAACTTGACGTTCGATGTCCGGCCGGCCGTGCGGCGATTGACCGCGGAACAGAGCAACACGTCGGTCGTCATCGGCGACCAGGCCATCTTGAAAGTCTTGCGAAGGCCGGAGGAGGGTATCAACCCGGAGATCGAGATGGGTTATTTCCTGACCGATATCGCCAAATACCCCAACACTCCGCCCTTGCTGGGCGCGGCGACGGCGGTGAACGGCACCGGGCGGCCCACCACCATCGCCTCACTGCACGGCTACGTGTCCAATCAGGGCGACGCCTGGGCGTGGGTGACGCACTATCTCGAGCGCTTTTTCGACGAAAGCGGCCTGCTGCCGGCCGACGAGGTGCGAGCCCGTATCGAGGCAGGGGCCCATCGCGACATTCTGGTCTTCATCGAGACGATGGGGGCGCGCACCGGAGAATTGCACAGGGCTTTGAGCCTTGGCGGCGATACCGATTTCGACCCCGAACCCGTCACCGCGCTCGACCTGCAATCCTGGGAGCGGCGGGCGCGAGAACAGGCCGAGGGAGCGTTGGAGGCGATCCGCACGGCGGCCTTTCCGGAGGCGGAATGGCTGATCGAGCATGGCGACCGCGTCGTCCGGCACATCTCCGAAACGGTGCCAAGTCGGTTGGACGCCGTGAAGACGCGGCTGCATGGCGACTTCCACCTCGGTCAGGTACTGGTGGTGAAGAACGACGTTTACATCATCGATTTCGAGGGCGAACCGGAACGGCCCCTGGCGGAGCGCCGGGCCAAGGACTCGCCACTGCGCGACGTCGCGGGGATGCTGCGCTCTTTCAACTATGCGGCATGGAGCACGCTGTTGCGCATCGACACCGTGCGGCCGGGTACGATAGACCAGATTCTGCCGTTTGCCCGCGACTGGGAGGAACGGGCGGCGCGGGCGTTTCTCGCCGGATATATGTCGGCCATGGAGGGGTGCCCATCCCTGCCCGCCGATCCCGAGGCGGCCAGGAGGCTCTTGCACCTGTTTCTGATCGAAAAGGCCTGTTACGAAATTCGGTACGAGGCGGGCAACCGGCCAAACTGGCTGCCGGTGCCGGTGCGGGGCGTGATCAGCCTGATGGAAGGCGAGGAGGCGAGGGCGGATGGCAAGGTCGAGTGACGGCAACATCGCCGCGGACTCCGGAGCCCAGGCCATCGTCGACGGCCAGCATTCCGATCCGTTCGCTTATCTGGGGATGCACCGATCCGGCGGCGGCCTGGTCGTCCGCACCTTCCAGCCAGGGGCCGCCACCGTACACGTCATCGATACTCAGGACGGCAGCGTTGTCGCGGAATTGGGGATGGTCCGTGGCGAGGGCCTGTTTGCCGGCCGTGTCGAGAGAACTCAACCCTTTCGCTACCGCTTGCGGATAAAGTGGGCCGAGGGAGCGGAAACCGAGATCGAAGACCCCTATCGGTTCGGGCCGCTGCTCGGGGAGATGGACACGCATCTTTTCGCCGAAGGCACCCACTTGCGCATCTACGAAAAGCTGGGCGCCCATCCCATTACCGTCGATGGCGTCCAGGGCGTGCATTTCGCGGTGTGGGCGCCCAACGCCCAAAGAGTGAGCGTCGTCGGCGACTTCAACTACTGGGATGGTCGCCGCCATGTGATGAGGCGGCGCTACGAGGCGGGTTTGTGGGAGATTTTCGTTCCCGGACTTGAGCCCGGCGCCCTGTACAAATTCGAGATCGTGGGCCCATCGGGGCGGCCGGAGCCGTTGAAGTCGGACCCGTTCGGGTTCTACGCCGAGCCCTCTCCCGGCACCGCGTCCATCGTGTTCGCGTTTCCCGATCATCCATGGCGGGATGGCGAATGGATGGACCGAAGGGCTCAGGCCCAGGACCGGCATGCCCCCATCAGTATCTACGAGGTGCATCTGGGCTCATGGCGCCGGGGCGAGGGCAACCGTGTGCGGCACTACCGCGAGTTGGCCGACGAGTTGGGCGCCTACGCGGCTGACATGGGTTTTACGCATGTCGAACTGCTGCCGATCCACGAACATCCCTTCTCGGGGTCGTGGGGCTACCAGCCGATCGGCCTGTTCGCTCCGACCAGCCGCTACGGAACGCCCGAAGATTTCCGCTATTTCGTCGACCGCATGCACCAATGCGGCATCGGCGTGATCATCGACTGGGTGGCCGGCCACTTTCCCAACGACCCTCACGGGCTCGCCCGCTTTGACGGAACCGCCCTGTACGAGCATGCCGACCCCCGCCAGGGCCTGCACAAGGACTGGGACACGCTGATCTACAACTACGGTCGTAACGAGGTCGCCAATTTCCTTTACAGCAACGCCCTGTTTTGGCTCGACCGTTACCATATCGACGGCCTGCGCGTCGACGCCGTGGCCTCGATGCTCTACCTGGATTATTCACGCCAGCCCGGCGAATGGATCCCCAATCGCTACGGCGGCAACGAGAATCTCGAGGCCATCGATTTCCTGCGCCGCATGAACGAGGTGGTCTACGGCGAATTTCCCGGGGCGATGACGATTGCGGAGGAATCCACGGCGTGGCCAATGGTGTCGCGGCCGGTTCACCTGGGGGGGCTGGGGTTCGGGTACAAATGGAACATGGGGTGGATGCACGACACCCTGCGATATATCGGCAAGGAGCCGGTCCACCGACGCTATCACCACGACGATCTGACCTTTGGGTTGCTCTACGCGTTCCAAGAGAACTTCGTGCTGCCGCTGTCGCACGACGAGGTCGTCCATGGCAAGCGGTCGATCTTCGGGCGGATGCCGGGTGATCGATGGCAGCGGTTCGCCAGCCTGCGCGCCTATTACGGCTTCATGTTCACCCACCCGGGAAAAAAGCTGCTGTTCATGGGTGCCGAATTCGCGCAGGAGGCGGAGTGGAATCACGATGCCAGCCTCGACTGGCACCTGCTCGGCGACGAGATGCACCAGGGTGTTCAGCGCCTGGTCCGTGACCTCAACCGCCTGTATCGCGGCGCGCCGGCCTTGCATCAGCTGGATTCGGAAGGCACGGGGTTTGCCTGGATCGACTGTTGCGACCGCGACAACAGCGTGGTCTCCTATCTGCGCAAAGGGACGGAGCCCGAGGATCATGTGGTGGTCGTATGCAACTTCACGCCGGTGGTGCGCGAGAGCTACCGCGTGGGGGTTCCCAGCGCGTGCTTTTACGCCGAGGTGCTCAACACCGATTCGGCGTTTTACGGCGGCAGCGACGTCGGTAACGGCGGCGGACTGACGGCCGACGACCTGCCATGGCACGGCCTGCCTCATTCCCTGAACCTGCGGCTGCCCCCCCTGGCGACGTTGGTGTTCCGCCCACGGCAGGGTTAGCGTTGGCCCGTCTCGTTCAGGGGGATGACCAGGCGTCCAAGCGGGCGCCTCGTTCGGAATTCCATGCCAGAGGCTCCCGGCGATGAACGGGCGGTGGCGGCTGTGGCCGGGCACCCCCTATCCGCTGGGCGCCACCTGGGACGGCAACGGCGTCAACTTCGCGTTGTTCTCCGCCCATGCCGAGAAGGTGGAACTGTGCCTTTTCGACCGGCATGGGCAGCGCGAAGTGGAGCGGCTGGTGCTGCCCGAATACACGGACGAGGTCTGGCACGGCTATCTCCCGGACGCGCGCCCCGGCCTGCTGTACGGATACCGCGTCTACGGCCCCCATGATCCCCTGCGAGGGCATCGGTTCAACCACCACAAGCTGCTCATAGACCCTTACGCCCGGGCCATTCACGGGCAGATGCGCTGGAGCGACGCCCATCTCGGGTACCGGGCGAACTCGCCACGCGAGGATTTGTCGTTCGATCGCCGCGACAGCGCCCGGGGCACGCCCAAGAGCCGGGTTGTGGACACCGCGTTCACCTGGGGGCACGACAAGCCGCCGGCCCGGCCGTGGTCCCAGACCGTGATCTACGAGATGCATGTGCGCGGCTTCACGATGCGCCACCCGGCGGTGCCGCCGCAGCTTCGCGGCACCTTTCTGGGTCTCGCCCAGCCCGCCGTCATCGACCATCTGGTCAAGCTTGGGGTGACGGCGGTCGAGTTGCTGCCGGTCCACGCGATCATCGACGAACGCCATCTGGTCGAGCAGGGATTACGCAACTACTGGGGATATAATCCCATCGCATTTTTCGCCGCGGACTCCCGCTACTATACGACCAGCCCCCACGGGGACTTCAAGGCGATGGTCCAGCGCCTGCACGACGCCGGAATCGAGGTCTTCCTGGACGTGGTCTACAACCACACCGCGGAGGGCAATCATCTGGGGCCGACCATCTGCTTCCGCGGCATCGACAACGCCTCCTACTACCGGCTCGTTCCGGGAAACGAGCGTCATTACGAGAACTATTCCGGCTGCGGCAACACCCTGAATCTCCGCCATCCCAGGGTGTTGCAGCTCGTCATGGACTCGCTTCGTTACTGGGTCGAGGAGATGCATGTCGACGGCTTCCGTTTCGACCTTGCGGCAAGCCTGGCGCGCGAGCGGGCGGGGTTCGACGGCGGCTCCGGTTTCCTCGACGCCGTCCGGCAGGATCCGGTGCTGTCACGGGTCAAGCTGATCGCCGAGCCCTGGGATCTGGGCGGCGACGGCTATCGCCTGGGGGGGTTCCCGCCCGGCTGGTCGGAATGGAACGGGCGCTACCGCGACACGCTGCGACGGTTCTGGCGGGGCGACGGGGGGCTCATCGGCGACCTCGCCTCGCGCCTCACCGGGTCGAGCGACCTATTCGCCTGGGGCGGAAGGCGGCCGTGGGCGAGCGTCAATTTCGTCACCGCGCATGACGGGTTCACCCTGCGCGACCTTGTCTCTTACGAGCGCAAGCACAACGAGGCGAACCACGAGGACAATCGCGACGGAACCGACGCCAACTTCGGTTGGAACTGCGGCGCCGAGGGACCGTCCGCTGACCCGGGCATCGGCCGGCTGCGCGCGCGGCAGGTGCGGAACTTCCTGGCCTCGCTGTTGTTGTCGCAGGGCGTGCCCATGCTGCTGGCCGGCGACGAGATGGGCCGCACCCAGTTGGGCAACAACAACGCCTACTGCCAGGACAACGAGTTGGGATGGATCGACTGGTTGCAGGTCGACTCGCAGCTTCTGAACTACACACGCTCGCTCATCCGGCTGCGTCGGGAGCATCCTATCTTCCGCCGGGCGCGATTCTTCAAGGGTGGACCCCTTCCCGGCGCAGATCTCAAGGACATCACCTGGATTACGCCCGAAGGCCGCGAGATGACGCATCAGGACTGGATGCTGCCTTATGCCCGCTCGCTGTCTTTCATCCTCGGCGGAGACGGGGGAGAATTCAGCGTCCGCAGCGGACAGGTGGAAACCGACGATACGTTCCTGGTGATGCTGAACGCTCATCACGACACCATAGATCATGTCCTTCCCCGCGCCGGCGCGGGGCGCGCGTGGAAGCTTCTGATCGACACCGCGGCCGTCGACCGCGTCGTGGACGGGTGCCTTGTCGAGTGCGGCGAGAAGTACCCGCTGCATGCCCATTCGATGGCCGTTCTCGTCGCCCGGACTGGAGACGCCTAGCCGAACGCCGCGGCGTGAGGAGGGAGGTGCTGCCGATGAGGAGACGTCGCCGCCTGCCCTTCGGGGCCGAGGTCGTCCCGGGGGGCGTACGCTTCCGACTGTGGGCGCCCGACGCCGCGCGTGTCGAGTTGTGCCTTGCCACCGGTCTCGGTGAGCGCGTCAAGCCGATGCAGCCAAGCGATGACGGTTGGTACGAGGCGATGTGCGACGAGGCCCACGCCGGAAGCCGATATCTCTACCGCATCGACGGCGGCCTGAAGGTGCCGGACCCGGCCTCGCGGTTCCAACCCGACGACGTCGCCGGGGCGAGCGAGGTCGTCGATCCGTTGACCTTCGAATGGACGGATGCCGAATGGCGCGGCCGCCCCTGGGAGGAGGCGGTAATCTACGAACTGCACGTCGGGACCTTCACGGAGGCCGGCACCTTCGCCGGCGTCGAGGAGCGGCTCGACTATCTGGTTTCGCTGGGGGTGACAGCGGTGGAACTGATGCCGGTCGCCGACTTCCCCGGAAAGCGTGGCTGGGGCTATGACGGGGTGCTTCCCTTCGCACCCGACAGCGGCTACGGACGGCCCGAGGATCTCAAGCGTTTGGTGCAGGCCGCGCATGCGCGGGGTCTCATGATCTTTCTGGACGTGGTCTACAACCACTTCGGGCCGGAGGGAAACTACCTGCACGCCTATGCCGAGCGCTTTTTCACCGATCGCCATCATACGCCCTGGGGAAAGGCGATCGACTTCGATGGCCCGCATTCCCGCACGGTCCGCGAGTTCTTCATCGAGAACGCCCTTTACTGGCTGCGGGAATACCACTTCGATGGTCTGCGGTTGGACGCGGTGCACGCCATCATGGACGATTCCGATCCCTCTTTCCTGACCGAGCTGGCCCGCACGGTTCGCGCCGAGATCGGCGGCGAACGCCATGTTCACCTGGTGCTGGAAAACGACGACAACGCGGCGCGGCTGCTGGGGCCTACGCTGTACGATGCGCAATGGAACGATGACGCGCATCATGTCTGGCATGTGCTGACCACCGCCGAGACGGGCGGCTACTACGCCGATTACGTCGATCACGCGATGGACCGGCTGGGGCGAGTCCTGACCGAAGGTTTCGCCTACCAGGGCGAGGCCTCCGCGCACCGCGGCGGGCGGGCGCGCGGCGAGGTCAGCGGCCATCTTCCCCCCACCGCCTTCGTCTCGTTCCTGCAAAATCACGACCAGATCGGCAACCGGGCGATGGGCGAGCGCATCACGGCCCTGGCCTCGCCGGAGGCGGTGCGCGCGGCAACCGCCGTTCTTCTTCTCGCGCCGTCGCCGCCGCTGCTGTTCATGGGGCAGGAATGGGCGGCGCCGCAGCCCTTCCTGTATTTCTGCGATTTCGACGAGCCGCTGGCCGGACAGGTGCGCGACGGACGGCGGCGCGAATTCGCCTCCTTTCCGGAATTCCGCGACGAGCGAGCACGCGAGCGCATTCCCGATCCGGTCCAGCCGTCGACCTTCGAGGCGTCGATGCTCAATTGGGCCGACATGGGCGTGGCCCTCCATCGCGAGTGGCTGGACTACACGCGGAACCTGCTCGCGTTGCGCGGCCGCTACGTGGTGCCCCGCCTCGCCGGCGCGCGGGCCGACGGCTATCGGCAGACCGGCGAACGCTGTATTCTGGTCGCTTGGAGGATGGGCGACGGTAGCCGTCTGACGCTGCAAGCCAACCTGGGGCCCGGGCCGGCGGCGGCATTGCCTTCGCCGCCCGGGGCGGGCTTGTTCGCCACCCACGACCTGCGCGGCGGCCTGCCGGGCTGGTCGGTGGCCTGGTTTCTTTCCTGAAGAGGGGGGTGAATGGCGGCGGGTGATCTCGACACGCTGGCGCGAACGCTCGGCGTCGAAGACGGATGGTGGGATTTTTTCGGCGAGTGGCGCGTGGTATCCCCGGACACGAAGCGCGCCTTTGTGGACGCCATGGGGATCGCCGCGGACACCGGCGAAGCCCTCGCCCGGTCGCTGCGCCGGATCGAGGATGATCCGTGGCGACGGTGGCTGGAGCCGGTCGTCGTGTGGACGGAAGGCGGCCGTCCCGAACTGGTCCTCAGCTTGGCCGCGAATCGCCAAGGCGACCTTTTCCAATGGTCTCTGGACGAAGAGATCGGCATTGTCCACCGCGGCGATTTCCGTCCCGCCGACCTGCCCGAGGACGGTTGGCGAGACTTGGCGGACGGCCCGCGCGTCCGTCGCCGCCTGACGTTGCCGGCCATGCCGCCGGCCGGGTATCACCGGCTCCGAGTCGAGAACGGCGAGGCCTCGGCCGAAACGCTGGTGATCGTTGCACCGCCCCGCGCCTATGTGCCAGCCGAACTGTTACAGGGAAGCCGGTTGTGGGGCCTGAGCGCGCATGTCTATGCCTTGCGGTCGGCGAACGACTGGGGCATGGGCGACTACCACGATCTGCGCTCGCTGGCCGAAGGGGCGGCGAAACTCGGGGCCGCCGCCATAGGCGTCAATCCGCTGCACGCGCTCTTTCCCAGCCGGCCGGAGCGGTATAGCCCTTACTCTCCGTCGAGCCGCATCTTCGTGAACGTGCTTTACCTCGACATCGAGGCGTTGCCCGATCTCGCCGAAAGTCCCGAGGCCCGCGCCATGCTATCCGACCCGCAATTCGCCCGGGGACTCGCGGAGGTGCGCGGGCGCGAGCGTGTGGATTACGTGGGCGTGGCGCAGCAGAAGATGCCCGTCTTGAGGGCCGTCTACGAAAGCTTCGCCCGCCACCATCTGGGCGACGATGGTGGCGAGGTGTCGGACCGTGGACAGGCTTTTCGCGCCTTCCAGCGCGAGGGCGGCCGGGCGGCCGAGCTGTTCGCGACCTTCGAGGCGCTGCAGGAGCATTTTCTGCGCCGCGACCCGCATCTCGGCTACTGGCGCCATTGGCCAGAGGCATTCCGCCGCCCGCAAACCCCCGAGGTCGCCGAATTCGCCCGCGCCCACCGGCAGGCGGTGGAATTTTTCTGGTATCTCCAATGGCAGGCCGAGGTGCAACTCGCCTCGGTCGCGGCGACCTGCCGGCAAGGCGGCATGCCGATCGGGCTTTATCGCGATTTGGGCGTGGGCATTGCCGACGATGGGGGAGAGGCCTGGGCCCGTCAGGACCTGCTGGCGCTGGGAGTGACGGTGGGGGCGCCTCCCGATCCGCTCAACCATCGCGGCCAGGACTGGGGCCTAGCGCCATTCAATCCGCTCGCCCTGCGCGAGGTCGCCTTCCAGCCCTTCATCGACGTCTTGCGCGCCAACATGCGGCATGCCGGGGCGCTTCGCCTCGACCACGCCATGCAGTTGCAGCGTCTTTATTGGGTGCCGCGCGGCGCACCGCCCGACCAGGGAGCCTATGTGCGTTATCCGGTCGATGAGCTGTTCGCGATCGTTGCGTTGGAAAGCCAGCGCAACCGCTGTCTGGTCATCGGCGAGGATCTGGGGACGGTCCCCGAAGGGTTTCGCGAGAGGATGTTCGAGAAAGGGATCTTCGGGTATCGCCTGTTCGTCTTCGAGCGCCGGGACGATGGCGCGTTCAAGTCGCCCGGCGACTATCTCGAGAACGCCCTGGTTTCGTCAGGCACGCACGATCTGCCGTCGATGGTCGGCTATTGGCGGGGCCGCGACCTCGAACTGAGGGAAAAGCTCGGCCTCTACCCCCAACCGGGAATGGCGGAAGACGAGCGGCGTCTGCGCCAGTTGGACCGCCAGCGCCTCGTTGCCGTGTTGCAGGCCGAAGGCCTGTTGCCGCAGGACTTTCCCGTTCACGCGGGGTTGGATGATGCGCAATTCGTCGCCCTGGTGGACGCGGTGCATGCCTTTCTCGACCGGACACCCTGTGACGTGATGATGGTCCAACTCGAAGACGTGCTGGCCATCGACACCCAGCTCAACCTTCCGGGCACCACCGACCAGCATCCCAACTGGCGATTCCGCCTGTCCATGGACATCGCCACCCTGCTGGGCGACCGGCGCCTCGTCGAATTGGCGCGCCGCCTGTACGACAACCGATGCGCGCCGGGTCAGCGGCCGCATGTGCGACTGGATGGAGGAGGGTGAGGAGTGCCGCCACCACGCATACCGCGTGCGACCTACCGATTGCAGCTTCACGCGGGTTTCACGTTCGCGGATGCCGAAAGCCTCGTCCCCTACCTCTCCGATCTCGGCATCAGCCACCTCTATCTCTCGCCGATCTTCAAGGCGCGCCCCGGCAGCGCCCACGGCTACGACATCGTCGACCATAATGCCTTCAATCCAGAAATAGGCGACGAGGCCGCGTTCGATCGGCTGGTGGCCGCTCTTGACGCACACGACATGGGCATCCTGCTCGACATCGTCCCCAACCATGTCGGTATCGGAAGCGACAACGCCTGGTGGCTGGACGTGTTGGAATGGGGACAAGCCTCGCCCTACGCCCGCTTCTTTGACATCAATTGGAGCCCCGCGCGGCGTGATCTGCGCGGCAAGGTGCTGGTTCCGGTTCTCGGCGATCACTATGGCAAGGTTCTCGAAAGCGGCGACATCAAGCTGCGGTTCGACCCCGCCGAAGGGAGTTTCAGCGCCTGGTACTACGAACATCGCCTGCCTATTGCCATCAGGCAGTACCAGTCGCTGCTCTCGGCGGCGGCGCACGCAATGGCGGACTCGCCCGCGGCCGGCAAGCTTGCCGAACTGGTGCAGACCCTGCGCACTCTCACAAAGCTGAGCAAGACGGCGGATCGCCGCCGGAATGCCGACCAAGTCAAGGCCAGGCTCGCCCAACTGGCGGCGAAGGAGGCAGGCGTGCGCGCGGCGATCGAAGGCGCGCTCGAGCGGTTGGCGGGTGAACCGGGCGATCCCCGCAGCTTCACCGCCCTTCATCGCCTCCTGGAAGCGCAGCACTACCGCATCGCGTATTGGCGGGTCGCCGCCGACGAAATCAACTATCGACGCTTTTTCGAGATCAACGACCTCGCCGGCCTGCGCATGGAGATGCCGGCGCTGTTCGAAACGGCGCACAAGCTGGTCTTCAGGCTCTTGGCGGAGGGCAAGGTACAGGGGTTGCGGATCGACCACATCGACGGTCTCCATGATCCGGCCAGATACTGTCAGCGTGTTCAGAAACGCGCCGGAGAACTGTTGAACCGCCCCCAGGAGGAACGCCCCATCTATCTGGTGGTCGAGAAGATTCTGGCCCACCACGAGCGCCTGCGACGGGACTGGCCGGTCGCCGGGACGACCGGATACGAGTTCATGAACCAGGTCAACGGGCTGTTCCTGGACGGCGATCAGGGCGAGGCGATGGATCGTGTCTACCGGGTCTTCAGCGGCTACGGCGCCGATTTCGAGACCGACGTCTGCGATGCCAAGATGCTTGTCATGCGGGAGGCGATGGCCAGTGAATTGGGTGTGCTGGCCACGGAACTCGCGGCCATCGCGGGAAGCCACTGGGCGTCGCGGGACTTCACTCGCAACGCCATCGGCGAGGCCCTGCGCAACGTGGCCGCGCAGTTTCCGATCTATCGCACCTACGTCACGCCGCGCCGCGTATCCGATCAGGACCGCCGCTATATCGGCTGGGCCGTGGCGCGGGCACGCAAGACGGCGCATGGGGATACCACGGTGTACGACTTCCTGGAATCGGTGCTCGACACGTCGCTGGTGCGGCGGCGCGGGGCCTTCTACAAGCGGGGCAGCGTATTCGACTTCGCCATGCATTTCCAGCAGTACACCGGGCCGGTGATGGCCAAGGGATATGAGGACACCGCGCTCTACCGCTACAACCGGCTGATCGCGCTGAACGAGGTGGGGGGCGATCCGCGCCGCTTCGGGTTATCGGTGGGTGCCTTTCACCAAGCGAACCGGAACCGGCGCCGCAGCCATCCCGACTGCATGCTGGCCACGGCCACGCACGATTCCAAGCGCGGCGAGGACGTGCGCGCGCGCATCGACGTCTTGTCGGAGATGACCGAGGAATGGCGCCAGCGCCTCGAGCGCTGGGCGCGCCTCAACCGGCCCTTCAAGCAATCGACGGCGGCCGGTGAAATTCCGGGCGCCAACGACGAGTATCTGCTGTATCAGACGATGCTGGGCGCCTGGCCGACCGGTGCCGCCCCGGAAGACGCAATGGCGTTCGTCGAGCGGCTCGGCCAGGCGGCGGTGAAGGCGGCCCGCGAAGCCAAGCTTCTCACGAGTTGGACGCACCCGGACGAGACCTACGAAAAAGCTCTGGTCGAGTTCGCCGTTCGCATCACCGAAACCAACCGTCGCAATCCCTTCCTGGACGATTTTTTGGAACTGCAGCGCCGCATAGCCCTGGTGGGCATGGTAAACGGCCTTACACAGATTCTGTTCAAGCTTACGGTGCCCGGGGTCCCCGACATCTACCGTGGGACCGAATTTTGGCAACTCGATCTGGTCGATCCGGACAACCGGCGACCGGTCGACTGGGAGGCCCGACGCCGGCTCCTTGACACGGTGAAGCGGGCGGGCCTGGACGAACTGCTGGCCGACCCCTGGGACGGCGGCGTCAAGCTCGCCCTCATCCAGCGTGTTTTGGCCCTGCGGCGCCGGCACCCGGAGCTGTTTTCGCGTGGCAGCTACGAACCCCTCGCGGCGCGAGGTCCTCGTGCCGCGCATGTCTGCGCGTTCGCGCGAAGGCGCGAAGACGAGGTGATGGTGGTTGCGGGGCCGGTGCTCGTCGGCCGTCTGTGGCCACACCCCGGGGATCGCCCGCCATTGGGTTCGGCATGGCGCAATTCGGAGGTGGAGCTTCCCCGCGGGACGGGGGGGCGGATTTTCGTCAACGCCCTGACCGGGGGCGAGGTGGTACCCGTCAGGAGCGGCGGACGTGGTGCGCCCAGGCTGGAGGCGTCCGCGCTGTTCGCGAAGTTCCCGGTCGCCGTGCTCATCGGTGCGGGGGCGGGATAACCGTCTGCTCCGGTTTTTCGCCTTGACTCCGCATTGGGCGTTGCGTGCAGTCTCTGCCGCTGAGGGGCGAACCGACACTCACCCAGAGGATCGAATTTCATGCTGAGCCAGTACAAGGTGGAACCGGCGGCCACCGCCAACGACCGTGAGGCGGTCAAGCGAAGCCTGCTCAACCACCTGATCCACTCGGTCGGCAAGGATCCCGAATACGCGACCTCGCGAGACTGGTTCATCGCCGCCGCCTTTGCCGTGCGCGATCGCCTCATCGAGCGCTGGATGCAATCGATGCGCAGTTATTACGAACGCGACTCGCGCCGCATCTACTACCTCTCGATGGAATTCCTGATCGGCCGCACGCTGACCAACAGCATGATCAGCCTGGGCGTCTACGACGTGTTCAAACAGGCGATCGCGGACGTCGGATACGACCTGGAGGAATTGCAGGGCTGGGAGGTGGAGCCGGCCCTGGGAACCGGAGGATTGGGCCGGCTGGCGGCCTGCCTGCTCGATTCCATGGCCACTCTGGGCCTCCCCGGATACGGTTACGGAATCCGCTACGAGTTCGGGATGTTCACCCAGCATATCGAGAACGGATGGCAGGTCGAAGCCCCGGAAAACTGGCTGCGCTACGGGAATCCCTGGGAGTTTCCGCGGCCGGGGGTGATCTACCCCGTGCGTTTCGGCGGCCGGATCCTGGAATACAAGGATGCCGAGGGGGTCCTGCGCCATCATTGGGCGGACGCGGAGGAGGTCATGGCGATGGCCTTCGATCTGCCCATTCCCGGCTATGGCGGCAGCACGGTCAACAACCTGCGCCTCTGGTCGGCGCGGTCCACCCGCGAGTTCAACCTCAAATACTTCAACGCCGGCAACTACATCGAAGCGGTGCGCGACAAGAACGAGTCGGAGAACCTTTCCAAGGTCCTCTATCCAAGCGATTCGACCGCACGTGGAAAGGAACTGCGCTTCAAGCAGGAATACTTCTTCGTCAGCGCTTCCATCCAGGACATCCTGGCGCGCTTCCGCAAGGGCCACCGATCCTTCGACGAGTTGCCCGATTACGTCGCGATCCAGCTCAACGACACCCATCCCGCGCTGGTGATTCCCGAACTCATGCGGATACTCGTCGACGACAACCATTACGAATGGGATCGGGCTTGGTCGATTACGTCGCGCACCTGCGCCTATACCAATCACACCTTGCTGCCGGAAGCCTTGGAAACATGGCCGGTCGAGATGTTCGAGCGGCTTCTGCCGCGGCACCTTCAGATCGTCTATGAGATCAACCAGCGCTTCCTGAGCGACGTGTACCATCGGCACCCTGGCGACGCCGATCTGCTACGGCGAGCCTCGCTGGTCGACGAGGTTGGCGAGCGCCGGATACGCATGTCACATCTGGCGATCGTCGGCAGCCACAAGGTCAACGGCGTGGCGCGCATCCACACGGATTTGATGAGGAAAACGATCTTCGCCGATTTCGACCTGCTGCAGCCTGGCAAGATCGTGGCGAAGACGAACGGGGTCACGCCGAGGCGCTGGCTGCTCAACGCCAACCCTGGTCTCGCAAACCTCATCACGGGTCGCATCGGCGAGGACTGGATTACCGAACTCGACGAACTGAAAAAGCTCGAGCCGCTGGCGGAGGACGCGGCGTTCCGCCAAGAGTTCGCCGCGATCAAGCAGAACAACAAGAGCCGGCTGGCCGAGGTGATTGGTCAGCGGCTGGGCGTGCCGGTCGACGTGAACTCGATGTTCGACGTGATGATAAAGCGCATCCACGAATACAAGCGCCAACTCCTCAACGTCCTGTACGTGATTGCCCGTTACAACCGCATCCGCGCCAATCCCAGCCTTGACATCACCCCACGCACGGTGGTCATCGCCGGCAAGGCCGCCCCGGGCTATGCGATGGCGAAGCTCATCGTGAAACTGATCAATGACGTGGCCGACGTGGTCAACAACGACCCGATGATTGGAAACAAGCTGAAACTGGTTTTCGTGCCCAACTACAACGTCGCGACGGCCGAGTTCATTATTCCAGGCGCGAACCTGTCGCAGCAGATATCGACAGCCGGCACCGAGGCTTCGGGCACCGGCAACATGAAGCTGGCGATGAACGGAGCCCTGACAATCGGCACCTGGGACGGCGCCAATGTCGAAATCTGCGAGGAGGTGGGCGAGGAGAACATGTTCCTGTTCGGCCTCCGTGCCCACGAGGTGGCCAAGCGCCGCGCCGAGAACTACGACGCCTGGGCGGCCTATGCGCAGAATGCGGAGTTGCGGCAGGTGCTCGACATGGTGCGCGACGGCTATTTCTGCCCGGACCAGAACGACCGCTTCCACCCGATTTTCGACGCCCTGACGGCGGGCGGCGACTATTACATGCTCACGGCCGACTTCGCCGCCTACAGCGCGGCGCAGGATCGGGCTGACGCGCTCTACCTTCAGCAGGACGAATGGAATCGAAAGGCCATCCTCAACGTGGCCCGCATCGGCAAGTTTTCGAGCGACCGTACGGTGCTGGATTACGCCCGGGAAATCTGGTACGCCCCGCGGGGCGAGTGAGGCGCTTCAGGGCGCGCGCAGGCGCTCGTCGATCCGGCGAAGCTCGTAATCCGGCAACCGGGGCCGAAGGCGCGCGACGGCCGCCGCGGCATCGAAGGTCGGGTCGTAGTTTCTGAGCTTTGCTGGACCGGCGCGGTCGGCAAGGCTGTACCAATAATAGGCCGTTCCGGCGTTCGCTGGCACACCCCAACCGAGTTCATAGGCCGCCCCCAGCACGTATTGGGCGGCCGGGTGTCCATGATCGGCGGCCCGGCGAAACCATCTCATGGCCGCTTCGTCATCGCGCAACGACCCCAGGCCGCGCTGGTATAGCCGGGCGACGGCGTACTCGGCCTCGGGGTTCACCCCGAACCGGGCGGCGGCGGTATACCATGCCAGGGCCTGGGCGAAGTCTTTGGTCACCCCGTCGCCGTTCTCGCTGAGTAGACCCATGGCGTAGGCCGCGTCGGCATGTCCTTGCCGGGCCGCCTTCTCATACCAGTAGGCGGCCGTGGCCGTGTCCTGACCCACTCCCTTGCCGAACTGAAGGCACCAAGCGAGCCCGTACTGCGCGTCGGCCTCGCCAGCCCGTGCCGCCTCCGACCATTCCCTGGCCGCAGTGCCGTAGTCTCCGACCTGAAAGGCATCGCGGCCGGCCGTGGTGTCGGCCGAGGCCTGCCAAGTCGCGAGGAGTGCGCCGACCAGTGTCGCCAAGTAACGCATGGGTCTTTATAACGCCGAGCGTCGCCGCGTGCCAGGAGCGCGACTGTTTCCACCGAACGTCGCAAAAGGAAGAGGGCCGGCGCGGTGGTTCGGCGCGAGGTCCATGCCGAGAGCTTTGTCTTGAAACATTAATAATGTATGTTGCCGATCGGGGTCGCCATACGGGCGATTTTTCGGGGGTATTGGAATGCCGCACGGTGCGGTCCCGGATGCGGAAGACCAGCTCAACCGTCATTTGGTGGAACTTGTTTCCGATCTGATCTGCGTCTGCCGCGCGGGTGTCATCACCTACATCAATTCGGCGGGAAGCCGAATGATCGGGGGGGCAGAGAGCCGCGAACTGCTCGGCCGCCGGCTGACAGACTTCATCCATCCCGACTTCGCCGACATAGCGACCCTCGGCCTCGAGGCACTGATCGGCGAGCCCGATCCCGTGCCGTTGATCCTCGTGCGTTCCGACGGAAAGTCGATCGACGTCGAATTGACCGTCCAAACCCTGCCCGGCTCCGACTTGACGGTGGCGCACGCCAGGGACATCACCGAACGCACCCGCGCCGCCGAAATCTTACTGCGCAGCGAGGAGCGGTATCGCCGACTGGTCGAACTGGCGCTCGACTTCACCTGCGTATGCAATGACGGACTCATCACCTTCATAAAT
Organism: Rhodospirillales bacterium; assembly: GCA_019455065.1. Lineage (GTDB taxonomy): Bacteria > Pseudomonadota > Alphaproteobacteria > Rhodospirillales > Magnetospirillaceae > JACFNC01. The sequence continues at coordinate 41,811 of JACFNC010000016.1, read as the reverse complement.
TCCGCAGGCGTTCGCATGCTGGGGGCCGGGCAGGCATCCGACCTGGTCGGTCGGCCGCTGGCCGACATACTGCACCCCGACTATCGGCAGTTCCTCGACCTGGGGTTGGGCACCTTGGCCGAAGAGGCGGATCCGGTGCCACTCAAATTCCTGGGTCGCGACGGGCGCGTCATCGACGTCGAAACCATGGTCATGCCGCTGGGCGGCGACAGCGACCAGTTGTTCATGATGGAGGCGCGCGACATCAGCGAACGCAAGCGCTCCGCCGAAGCGCTGCGCGAGCGGGAGCAGCGTCTCCAAGGGATCATGGATTCGGTGGCGGAAGGGATCGTCACCGCCGATGACAGCGGGACGATCCAGTCCTTCAATCCCGCCGCCGAGCGGATATTCGGCTACAAGGCGGCGGAAGTGGTGGGGCGAAATCTCTCGCTGCTGATGCCGGAGCCCTATCGCGGCGAGCACGATGGCTACGTCGCCGCCTACCTCAGGACGAACAAGCCGAAGGTGTTGGGGATCGGCCGCGAGGTCCAGGGGTTGCGCCGCGACGGCACGGAGTTTCCCATGGAGCTCAACGTTGCCGAGCTACGCAAGGGCCGGCAGCGTCTGTTCATCGGTGTGGTGCGGGACATCACCGATCGGAAGCGTGCCGAGGAGGCGCTCCGGCGCGCGCGCGACGACCTGGAGCTTCGGGTCAAGGAGCGCACTCGCGAGTTGGAACTTCTGTCGCGCCAGAACGCGCAGATTCTGAATTCCGCGAACGAAGGAATCATCGGGCTCGACAAGGACGGGGTGATCGTCTTCGCGAATCCCGCCGCGGCGGCGATGACGGGCCGACCGGTCGAGGGGCTGGTCGATCGCGCGCTGGCGGAACTGATCGACCCGTCGCTCTCCGCCCGGACGCGCGCCCAGCTTCTGCGGGCGGCGCTTGGGGGACGCCTGCCCGCCAGCGTGGACATGGTGTTCTCGCGTGGAACCGAAGGCGTTTTTCCCGTCGAGTTCGCCAGCGCACCAATCGAGGAGGACGGCACCGCGGTCGGCTCCGTCATGGTGTTCAGGGATGTCACCGAGCGGCGGCGTTCGGAGGAAAAGCTTCGGCTTGCGGCGACGGTCTTCGAAACCACCGCCGAGGCCGTCATCGTGATGGACTCAGACCAGCGGGTGACCGCGGTAAACCCCGCGTTCACCGAGATCACCGGGTATTCCGCGGAGGAGGTCATCGGCCAGTTGCCGAGCTTTCTCACCGGCGGAACCAGGCACAAGGAAGCCGCGGCGGCGCTATGGGAAGGTGTGCGCAAGTTTGGGCGCTGGGAGGGCGAACTCTGGAACCGCCGCAAGAGCGGCGAGGACTACGCCGAGCGCCTTGCGGTCTCGTCGATCGCGGACGAGCGTGGCGTCATCCAGCAGTACGTCGTGGTGCTCAGCGACATCACCCAGCGCAAGCTCGACGAGGAACGTATCCGCTATCAGGCCAATTATGACGCCCTGACCGGATTGCCGAACCGGGCGCTGTTCCTCGACCGCCTCAACCAGGCCGTCAGCGTCTCGGCCCGATCGGGCCAACGGGTCGGCCTCATGTTCATCGACCTGGACGGCTTCAAACTCGTCAACGACACGCTCGGGCACGACATTGGCGACCGCCTCTTGCAGGAGGCGGGTGCCCGGTTGAGCAGTTGCGTGCGCTCCTACGATACCGTTGCCCGTCTCGGCGGGGACGAGTTCACCATCATCATGCCCAACCTTGGCGATGGCCAAAGCGCGGCACCGGTCGCGCAACGCATCATCGACTCCCTCGAGCAGCCGTTCGACCTCGTTGGTCAGGAGGCTTTGGTCTCGGCATCGATCGGCATCACGGTCTTTCCGGATGACGCGGCCGATGCCCAGACGTTGCTGAAGAACGCGGACGCCGCAATGTACCGCGCCAAGGAGCATGGCAAGGCCAACTATCAGTTCTTCACTTCCGACCTGAATCTCGAGGTCACCGAGCGGCGTGTCATCAAGAGCGGCCTCAGCAAGGCGTTCGAGCGCGGCGAGTTCGACTTGTACTATCAGCCGAAGATCAGTCTGTCCGACGGGCGCATCACCGGCGTCGAGGGGTTGCTGCGGTGGCGGTCCGGCGAACGCGGCATGATTCCGCCCGCCAAATTCATCCCGGTGATGGAGGAGACCGGCCTGATCGGCACGGTGGGCGAATGGGCCATCGAGGTGGCCTGTCAGCAGCACCGGGAATGGGCGGAGCTTGGATTTCCGAACATCCGCGTCGCGGTGAACCTGTCGGTGCGCCAACTCCGCCAGGCCGGCCTTGCCCAAACCATCGAACGCATGCTCGACCGTGCCGGGATCACGGCCGCCGGACTGGAACTGGAGATCACCGAAAGCATGATCATGAAGGACACCGAAAACGCGGTGTCGATCCTGCGGGAACTGCATGAGATGGGAATCCATCTGGCCATGGACGATTTCGGCACGGGGTATTCCTCGCTCAGCTATCTCAAGCGGTTCCCCCTTCACACCATCAAGATCGACCGGTCCTTCGTCGCCGACATCGTGACCGATCCCGATGATCTACAGATCATCCGTACCATCATCACCATGGGCCACAGCCTTCGTCGCCGCATCATCGCCGAGGGCGTGGAGACCGCGGAGCAGAAAGCGATCTTGCGGCGCCTGCGGTGCGACGAGATCCAAGGCTACCTCATCAGCCCGCCGGTGCCGGCCGCGGAGATCACGCGCATGCTGCGCAGGGAGCGGGGAGGAGCCTTGGCCCCGCCCGATGGGAGGGGCTAATCCACAGACAATTTGCGTTTATCGCGCATTCGGTTATTTTCATTTAAACCGGGTAGGTCAGCCGGGAAAAAAGGATGCGCATGGTATCCCAGCAGAAACGCCAGATCGAAATCGTCCTTGCCGAGAAGAATCCCCTTCTCCAGCAAAGCCTCGTCAAGTTGTTCTCCGAGGACGACCGGTTCTGCTTGCTGGCCGTGGCCGCCGACGGAGAACGGTTTCTCGCCGCCGTCGAGCGTCTCGCCTTCGACGTTGGCGTCATCGGTTGGGAAATGCCCTATCTTGACGGGCGGGGAGTCCTTCAGGCGTTGCGCAACAGGCCCGAGGCGCCACGCATCATCGTCTATACCGGCAGCCAGAATCCTGACGTTCCGCGCCAGGCGATGGCCCTTGGCGCGGCTGGGTTCTGCTCGAAGAACGATCCGCCCTCGCAGCTCATGGAAACGATCCTTGCGGTCGCCGGCGGGCGCATGGTGTTCCCGTTCATCGACGTGGCCCGTCTGGCCGCCGACCCCTTCGCCGGCCTCACCCCCCGCGAGCGCGAGATGCTTTCGGCCCTGGCTGGCGGGCTCACCAACCAGCAGATGGCCGGCCAGCTCGACATCTCGCTGAACACCGTCAAGTTCCACCTGAAGAATCTCTACGACAAGTTGGGGGTCAGCAACCGCGCCCAAGCCGTGGCCTTCTACCTGAAGGGCCGGGAGGGCCACTGACCCACCCGCCCGGGCAGGGGGTTCCCCGCCTGGAAGAGATCGCACGCCAACTCGCCGGGGTATTCACATCGTTGAACCTACCCGGCATTATGCGGCCAACTCACGAAAGGCGAGGAGTATGGCCACATGAGCGTGATCCGCAGCGAGCATTCCGCGGCATCGCTGGTCACCTACGGCCTCCGCCTGGCGACCGAGGCGGCGGCACGCGCCGCCTATGAGTGGATCGGCCGGGGCGACAAGAACCAGGGCGACCAGGCCGCAATCTCGGCCATGCACGCCGAGTTGCAGAAGCTCGGCATCAACGGCGTGGTGGTGATCGGCGAAGGCAGCGAGGCCGAGGTCGGCGAGCTGTTCAACGGCGAGCGTTTCGGCGATCCCGCCACGCCCGCGGAGTTCGACATCGCCGTCGATCCGGTCGAGGGGACCAGCTATCTCGCGAAGGGCATGACCAACGCCATGGCGGTGGTGGGCATGGCGCCGCGCGGCACCATGTTCCAGCCCGGCCCGGCCTTCTACATGGAGAAGTTCGCCGCCGCCCCCGCCGTCAAAGGCAAGATCGATCCCGCGGCGCCGACCGAGGAGAAGCTGCGCCTGCTCAGCCAGATCCTGGACAAGCCGATCTCGGACCTGAACATCTACGTGCTCGAGAAACCCCGCCACCGCGATCTCGTGGAAAGGCTGCACCGCGCCGGGGCGCGAGTGGCACTCTACCCGGCCGGCGACGTGGCGGGCGCGCTGATGGCGGCGATTCCCGAATCCGGGATCGATGCGCTGATGGGCACCGGCGGCGTGCCCGAAGGAATCCTTTCGGCCTGCGCCATCCGGGCGATGGGCGGCGAATTCATGGCCCGCCTCGACCCTCAGCTCGCCACGGAGAAGAGCGCCGTCGAGGCCGCCGGCATGGACATGCGCCGCTGGTACCAGCTCGAGGAACTGGTGCGCTCCGATCAGGTTTTTTTCTGCGCGACCGGCATCACCACCGGCCTTCTGTTCGAGGGGGTGGAGCGGACGCGCACGCATGAGAAAACCGAGACGCTGATGATCGGCGGCCCGCTCGCCGAACGGCAGCTCCTCACCACCTTCCACCGCCGCGCGCCGACGGCCTAACGACCCGAGGAACCGGACATGCCCATGAACCGTCGCATCTCCCGTCCCATCATCCTCGGCATCGTCGGGGACTCGGCGGCCGGCAAGACAACGCTCACCGCCGGTATCGCCAAAATCCTGGGGCCCGACCGGGTTGTCAGCATCTGCACCGACGACTATCACAAGTACAGCCGCGTCGAGCGCGCAGAGAACGGCATTTCGGCGCTCGACCCGCGCGGCAACTACATCGACATCCTCGAGCAGCACATCCGATGCCTGCGCGCCGGCGAACCCATCCTCAAGCCCGTGTACAACCACAACGGCGGCACCCTGGACCGGCCGGAATACGTGGAACCGCGCGAATACATCATTCTCGAAGGCCTCCTTGGCTATTCGACGCGGGCGATGCGCGATTGCTACGACGTCAAGGTCTATCTGGAGCCGGACGAAAGCCTGCGCGTGAAGTGGAAGGTCCAGCGCGATTGCGGAAAGCGCGGCTACATGCCGGAAGAGGTGCTGAAGTCGCTGGAGAAGCGGAAATACGACAGCGTCAATTTCATCCAGCCCCAGCGGACCTTCGCCGACATGGTGGTGCGGTTCTACCCGCCCCACGACAACGTCGAGGAGAAGGGGGCGCGTCTCAACGTGCGCCATACGCTTCGCCCCACCTTGCCGCATCCCGACCTCAGCCCCGTTCTGGACGCCGGTGCCAAGAGCGGCTTCCGGCTCGATCTCTCCCGCGATGTCGACGGCAAGCCCGTCGATGTCCTCGAGATTTCGGGCGACATCGAAGACAAGCGTGCAAAGGCGGTCGAGGAACTGCTATGGAGCCTCATTCCCGAGGCCGGGCATCTGCGCTCCAATCTCGGCGAATACATCGACGATCAGCGTCAAACCAGGCTCAGCCACCCGCTGGCCCTGTCGCAGCTGCTGATCACTTACCATTTGGTGAAGGCCGCGCTCGGCCACTACGCGGTCTGACGAACTTAGGGGACGATTGATGACAGCCCAGCCCACGAAGGCACTTACCCAGGCCAGTCACCGGGACATGGCCAACGCCATCCGCTTCCTCTCCGCCGACGCGGTGGAAAAGGCGAAGTCGGGTCATCCCGGCATGCCGATGGGCATGGCCGACGTGGCCACCGTCCTCTTTACCCGGTTCCTCAAGTTCGACGCCGCGCAGCCGCGCTGGGCCGACCGCGACCGCTTCGTCCTATCGGCCGGCCATGGCTCGATGCTGCTTTACAGCCTGCTTTACCTGACCGGCTATCCCGACGTCGATATCGAGCAGATCAAGAATTTTCGCCAGTTGGGGGCACGCACCGCCGGCCATCCGGAATACGGCCACATCAGCGGCGCCGAGACCACCACCGGGCCGCTGGGCCAGGGCATCGCCAACGCCGTCGGCTTCGCGCTCGCCGAGAAGATGCTGCAGGCGCGGTTCGGCAAGGACGTGGTGGACCACTACACCTACGTCATCGCGGGCGACGGCTGCCTGATGGAAGGCATCAGCCAGGAGGCGGTCTCGATGGCCGGGCACTGGCGGCTGGGCAAGCTGATCGTGCTGTGGGACGACAACCACATCTGCATCGACGGCGACACGTCGCTGAGCGTTTCCGACGACCAGCTGAAGCGCTTCGAGGCCAGCAACTGGGACGTCTGCCGCGTCGACGGTCACGACCCGGAGGCCGTGGCCGCGGCTGTTGCGCATGCCCGCACCACCGACCGGCCCTCGCTGATCGCCTGCCGCACCGTCATCGGTTTCGGCTCGCCGACCAAGGCCGGATCGGAGAAGACGCATGGGGCTCCGCTCGGTGCCGAGGATCTGGCCGGCATGCGTGAGGGGCTCGGCTGGCCCTATCCCGCCTTTGAGATTCCCGACAACGTGCTGGCGGCGTGGCGCGCCGCGGGCGGCCGGGGCGCCGCGGAGCGCACCGCCTGGGAAGCGCGCTACGCGGCGACGCCGTCCGTCGTCAGGGCCGAGTATGATCGCACCACCCAAGGCCGGCTGCCGGCCGGCTGGGAGAAGGCGGTCAACGACTTCAAGAAGAAGTGCAGTGCGGACAAGCCTTCCTGGGCGACCCGCAAGGCGTCGCAAGAGGCCTTGGAGGTGCTTACTCCGGTGATCCCGGAGATGATCGGCGGTTCCGCCGACCTCACCCATTCCAACCTGACCCACACCAAGGTTACCAAGTCCATCACACCGACCGATTTCGCCGGCCGCTACATCCATTATGGAGTGCGCGAGCATGGCATGGCCGCGGTGATGAACGGCATGGCCCTGCACGGCGGCTTCATTCCCTACGGCGGCACCTTCCTGGTGTTCGCCGACTATCTGCGCCCCGGCCTGCGCATGTCGGCCCTGATGGGCTTGCGGGTGATCTACGTGCTTACCCACGACTCGATCGGCCTCGGCGAGGACGGTCCGACCCACCAGCCGATCGAGACGGTGGCCAGCTTGCGCGCCATGCCCAACGTTCTGACCTTCCGCCCCTGTGACGCGGTGGAGACGGCGGAGTGCTGGGCGCTGGCGGTGGCCAACGAGGGCGGGCCGAGCGCGCTGGCCCTGTCGCGCCAGAACCTGCCGACGCTGCGCACCGAGCACACCGACGACAACCTCTCGGCACGCGGCGCCTACGTGATGGCCGAGGCCGACGGCAAGCGGCAGGTGACCATCCTGGCGACCGGATCCGAGGTGTCGTTGGCCATGGCGGCGCGCGACAAGCTCAAGGCCAAGGGCGTGGCCGCGGCCGTGGTGTCGATGCCCTGCTGGGAACTGTTCGACCGCCAGCCGGCGGATTACCGCGCGAAGGTGCTCGGCGAGGGCACGGTGCGGGTGGCCGTCGAGGCGCTCGGCACCTTCGGCTGGGAGCGTTACGTGGGCCTCGACGGGGCCGTTATCGGCATGACCGGCTTCGGGGCTTCCGCGCCGGCGGAGAAGCTCTACGAGCATTTCGGCATCACTGCCGACGCCGTGGTCGACGCCGCCGTGGCGCGGCTGAAATAGAAAGGGGGAAGATTCAATGCTGGTATCGTTGCGTCAGCTTCTCGACCACGCCGCGGAAAACGGTTACGGCCTGCCCGCGTTCAACGTGAACAACATGGAGCAGGTGAAGGCGATCATGGAGGCGGCCGACGCGGTCGACAGCCCGGTGATCCTGCAGGGTTCGGCGGGTGCTCGCAAATACGCCGGCGAGCCGTTCCTGCGGCACCTCATCCTGGCTGCGCTCGAGGCCTATCCACACATTCCGGTGTGCATGCATCAGGATCACGGCACCTCGCCGGCGGTGTGCGTGCGCGCCATCCAGTCCGGCTTCTCGTCGGTGATGATGGACGGCTCGCTCAGGGAGGACGGCAAGACACCCGCCTCCTACGACTACAACGTCTCGGTCACCCGCGCCGTGGTCGACATGTCCCATGCCTGCGGCGTCTCCGTGGAAGGCGAACTGGGCTGCCTCGGGTCGCTGGAAACCGGCCAGGCGGGCGAGGAGGACGGGATCGGCGCCGAGGGCACCCTGGACCACAGCCAGCTTCTGACCGATCCCAACGAGGCCGCCGAATTCGTGGCCGCGACCAAGGTCGACGCCCTGGCCATCGCCATCGGCACCAGCCACGGCGCCTACAAGTTCACCAAGAAGCCGACCGGCGACGTGCTGAGGATCGACCGCGTGAAGGAAATTCATGCGCGCATCCCCAGCACCCATCTGGTCATGCACGGTTCGTCCTCGGTGCCCGAGGACTGGCTGGCGATGATCAACGATTACGGCGGCGACATGGGGCAGACCTACGGCGTGCCCGTCTCCGAGATCGTCGAGGCCATCAAGCACGGCGTGCGCAAGGTCAACATCGACACCGACCTGCGCATGGCCTCGACCGGCGCCGTCCGCAAGCATCTGGCCGAGGACAGAAAGAACTTCGATCCCCGCAAGTTCCTCAAGGAGGCGACCAAGGGCATGAGCCAGATCTGCAAGGATCGCTACGAGGCCTTCGGGTCGGCCGGAATGGCGGCGAAAATCAAGGTGGTGTCCTTGGAGGGCATGGCCGACCGCTACGCAAAGGGGTCGCTCGATCCGAAAGTGAACTGACGGACACGGCCGTGTCTCGGCGCGGCTGGCCGATGCGCCCGCCGCTCCGAAGGACGGCCCGCCTCAATACAACCATGGCGAAAAAGCCGAGTGGAGTCACGCAATGGCTAAGACGTATCGCGCGGGCGTAAAGGAATACCGCGAGACCTATTGGGAACCGCACTACCAGGTCAAGGACACCGATCTCCTGGCTTGCTTCAAGGTCGTGCCGCAGGCCGGCGTGCCCCGCGAGGAGGCCGCCGCGGCCGTTGCCGCGGAGTCCTCCACCGGTACCTGGACCACCGTCTGGACCGACCTTCTGACCGACCTCGAATACTACAAGGGCCGCGCCTACCGGATCGAGGACGTGCCGGGCGACGACACCGCCTTCTACGCCTTCATCGCCTATCCGATCGACTTGTTCGAAGAGGGGTCGGTGGTCAACGTGCTGACCTCGCTGGTCGGCAACGTGTTCGGCTTCAAGGCCATCCGCAGCCTGCGTCTCGAGGACGTGCGCTTTCCCATCGCCTATGTGATGACCTGCGGCGGGCCTCCCCATGGCATCCAGGTCGAACGCGACAAGATGAACAAGTACGGCCGCGCCATGCTCGGCTGCACCATCAAGCCGAAGCTCGGCCTGTCGGCCAAGAACTACGGCCGCGCCGTGTACGAGTGCCTGCGGGGCGGCCTCGACTTCACCAAGGACGACGAGAACGTCAACTCGCAACCCTTCATGCGCTGGCGCGACCGCTTCTCCTTCGTCGCGGAGGCCATCCGCAAGGCCGAGGCCGAGACCGGCGAGCGCAAGGGCCACTACCTGAACGTCACCGCGCCGACGCCGGAAGAGATGTACAAGCGCGCCGAGTTCGCCAAGGAACTCGGCATGCCGATCATCATGCACGACTTTTTGACTGCCGGATTCTGCGCCAATACCGGTTTGGCCAACTGGTGCCGCAACAACGGCATGCTGCTGCACATCCACCGCGCCATGCACGCCGTGGTCGACCGCAATCCGTATCACGGCATCCACTTCCGGGTCCTGACGAAGTGCCTGCGGCTGTCGGGCGGCGACCACATGCATTCCGGCACCGTGGTCGGCAAGCTGGAGGGCGACCGCCAGTCGACGCTGGGCTGGATCAGCCTGATGCGCGAGCGCTACGTCAAGGAGGACCGCTCGCGCGGCATCTTCTTCGATCAGGACTGGGGCTCGATGCCCGGCCTGCTCCCGGTCGCCTCGGGCGGCATCCACGTCTGGCACATGCCGGCCCTGGTGGCGATCTTCGGCGACGACGCCGTGTTCCAGTTCGGCGGCGGCACGCTGGGCCATCCCTGGGGCAACGCCGCCGGCGCCGCCGCCAACCGCGTGGCGCTCGAGGCTTGCACCCAGGCCCGCAACGAGGGCCGCGACGTCGAACGCGAAGGCAAGGACATCCTGACCGCCGCCGCCAAGCACAGCCCCGAGCTGAAGACGGCGATGGAGACCTGGAAGGAAATCAAATTCGAGTTCGACGTCGTCGACAAGCTGGACGTGGCGCACCGCTAGGGTACCCCTCGCCGTCATTTCCGGGCTTGACCCGGCAATCCATGACCCCCGGGTCGAGCCCGGGGGTGACGGGAGAGCAAAGAGCCACGCCTCTACGAAAGGAAAACCGATGAGTGCCGTTGAAGACTACAAGTCGAGCCTGAGCGATCCCGCCAGCCGCAAGTTCGAGACCTTCTCCTACCTGCCGGAACTGACCGCCGAGCAGATCCGCGCCCAGGTGGCCTACATCGTCAGCAAGGGCTGGAACCCGGGGATCGAGCATATCGAGCCGGAGAACGCCTTCAGCCACTACTGGTACATGTGGAAGCTGCCGATGTTCGGCGAGACGGACATCGACAGGATCTTGGCCGAAATCGAGGCGTGCCACCGCGCCCATCCGAACAATCACGTCCGCCTGATCGGCTACGACAACTACAAGCAGTCGCAGGGCGCGTCGATGGTGGTGTTCCGCGGCCCGGCGAAGTAGGTGGATGAGGGGGCGTTGCGGGGAGCGCAATGACGAACTGGGATGGCGAGTGATCCATGCTCGACGCGACGCAGTATCTGATCGGTAGCGAACCCTATTACCGCCCCCTGGCTGACGAGGTGCGGCTGTTCGAGGCGGCCTATGCGGCGCGGCTGCCGGTCATGCTCAAGGGGCCGACCGGGACCGGCAAGTCGCGCTTCGTGGAGTATATGGCGTGGCGCCTCGGACGGCCTCTGGTGACGGTGGCCTGCAACGAGGACATGACCGCTTCGGACCTGGTGGGGCGCTATCTGCTCGACGCCAACGGCACCCGCTGGCAGGACGGGCCGCTGACCACGGCGGCCCGCATCGGCGCCATCTGCTATCTCGACGAGGTAGTCGAGGCGCGCCAGGACACCACCGTGGTCATCCACCCGCTGACCGACCACAGGCGCAGCCTGCCCCTCGACAAGAAGGGCGAGTTGGTCAAGGCGCACCCGGATTTCCTCCTCGTCATCTCCTACAACCCCGGCTACCAGAACCTGATGAAGGATCTGAAGCAGTCGACCAAGCAGCGCTTCGGCGCGCTGGACTTCGACTACCCGCCGGCCGCCGTCGAGGCCGAGATCGTCGCCCACGAGGCCGGGGTGGGCCGCGAGGTGGCGGACAAGCTGGTGCAGATCGCGCATCGTACCCGCAACCTGAAGGGGCACGGGCTGGACGAGGGGCTCTCGACCCGTCTGTTGGTCTACGCCGGCAGCCTGATCGCCAAGGGCATCGACCCGGTGGCCGCCTGCCGCATGACCCTGGTGCGGCCGATCACCGACGACGCCGACATGCGCGATACCCTCGATGCCGCGGTCGCGACGTATTTCTGATCAGGTTCTCCTTCTCCCGCTTGCGGGAGAGGAGCGGGATGACTTTTTCCCGTCATTCCCGCGCAAGCGGGAATCCATCGACGACCGAGGTTTATGGGCCCCCGCTTTCGCGGGGGCGACGGGACGCCGCGTAGGCGGGAGGGGGTCTCCATGACCCTCTCGCTTGATCCCTACCGCGACTGCCTCGCCCAGGCCGATCCCCGGCTGGCCGAGACGCTGGAGGCGGGTTTCGCCGAGGCGGCGCGGGTCATGGGGCCGGCCGGGCTGCAGGCCTATCTGGATGGCGGCAAGGCGCTGTGCGACCTGGGGCGCGGAAGCAACATCGTCGTCGCCTATCTGGAGGCGATGCCGGCGGTTGCCAAGGAGGTCGGCGACGAGGCGATCGGCGACGCGGTGACCGAGGCGATGAAACTCGCCTCGATGGTCAGCGGCGAGGTCATCGCCCTCATCCTCGCCACCCTGCCGACCGCGGCCCGAAGGCTTGGGGACGCTGCCCTGCTGCGTGCCTGGCTCGGTCTCCTCCACCAGTTGTCGGCCAAGGCGCCGCGCGGTTTGCGCCCGATGCTGGGGCGCCTCGACGATCTGTTCGGCAAGCTCACGCTGGGTGGCCTGCGCCGCTGGGCGATGTGGGGCGCCCAGGCGCATGGCCGCGACCTGAAGGCGCTGGAGGGCTATTTCGGCCTGCAGTCCGCCGACAGCCTGGCGGTTCTGCAGAAGGAGCGGCGCGGCACCCTGTTCGTCGACAGCCAGCGCCGCCTTAACCTGTATCTGCGGGCCCTGTGGGGGCGGGACTTCTTTTTGCGCCCGACATCCGGCGATTTCGAAACCCGCCAGGGCTACCAGCCCTATATCGAGAACGGCGTCATCCACCTGCCCGACGCCTTCGACGACTGGAACGGCTTACCGGGGCGCGACCTGTACCGCGCCGCCGCGGCACATGCCGCCGCCCACATGGTCTACACCCGCGCCCCGATCTCGGCCGAGCAGCTCAATCCGGTGCAGATGGCGTGCATCGGGGCCGTCGAGGACGGGCGCATCGAACGCCTCGCCATTCGCGACTTTCCCGGATTGCGGGCCTTGTGGCGCCCCTTTATCCGCCTGCCGCAAGACGCCCATCCGGCGGTGGAGGCGATCCAACGGCTGGGCATCGCGTTGATGGACGGCGCCGCGGCCGACGACGCGGCCCGCGAGTTCGAGGTCCGCTTCGCCGCCGCCCCCTTCGACAACCGCCTGAGCTGGGATGTCGGCATTTCGGCCTACAACCGGCTCGTAGCCGAGGCCGGTGTTCCCGGCCTGCGGGCGTTGGAGGGTTTCGCCCCACCTTATCGCGATGACAACCGCTTCGTCTGGGAATACGAGGAGATCGACTGGTCGAAGGAGGAGGTCTACGGCGAGGCTGCGCGGCAGGTGCGACGCACGGTCAACGTCATGGAGATGGTCAACGAGGTCGATACCGAGCTGGCGGGCGACGACGCCCAGGAAATCTGGACGCTGGAAAGCGAGTTCTTCCGCGACGGCGACCCGGCGGGGATGAGCCTGAACCGGCTGGAAGGCAAGGAGCCGGCGCCGCAGCCCCACCACTACCCGGAATGGGACTATCAGGTGCAACTGCACCGCCCCGACTGGGCGACGGTGCTGGAGAAGCGGCCGCGGCGCGGCGACCCGGCCCGAATCGAGGCTATCCTGGTGGAACAGCGGCCGGTGGCGCAGCGCCTGCGCCGTCTGGTCGACGCCCTGCAACCGCGCGGCGTGCAGCGGTTGCGCCGTCAGGAGGACGGCGACGACATCGACATCGACGCGGCCGTGCGCGCCATGACCGACGTCCGCCTGGGCCGCCAGCCCGACCCCCGCATCAACATCCGTCACCGCCCGCAGGTGCGCGACATCGCGGTCCTGCTGCTGCTCGACCTGTCGGAAAGCACCAACGAGACGCCGCCCGGCGCCGACCGGCCGGTGCTCGAACTGGCGCGCGAGGCGACGACGCTGCTGGCGTGGGCGGTGGACGGCATCGGCGACCCCTTCGCCGTCCACGGCTTCGCCTCGGACGGCCGCCACGACGTGCAGTACTTCCGTTTCAAGGATTTCGCCCAGCCCTGGGACGACGGCGCCAAGGCGCGGCTGGCCGGCATGGCAGGCGGCCTGTCGACCCGCATGGGGGCCGCGCTGCGCCATGCCGGCGGCTTCCTGCGCCGCCAGCCGCAGCGGCGCAAGCTGCTGCTGCTGGTCAGCGACGGCGAGCCGGCCGACATCGACGTGCGCGATCCGCAATACCTGCGCCACGACACGCGCAAGGCGGTGGAGGAGTTGCAGGCCGTGGGCGTGACGCCCTATTGCCTGACCCTCGACCCCCGTGCCGACGACTATGTGGGGCGCATCTTCGGCGCCAACCGCTACACCGTCCTCGATCAGGTCGCGCGCCTGCCCGAGCGGCTGCCCGCCGTGTTCGCCGGGCTGACGCGATGAGGGCCTTTTCTTTGTCGTCGCCCCGCGCACGCGGGGGCCCATAACGCAGTGCTGAATGGATTCCCGCTTTCGCGGGAATGACGAGGAGAGGTAACAAGGGAAACGGACTACCAGGAGTGAGAATCCATGAACGTCAAGATCGCCCCCAGCATCCTGTCCGCCGATTTCGCGAGGCTGGGCGAGGAAATCCGCGCCATTGACGAGGGCGGGTGCGACTACATCCACGTCGACGTCATGGACGGCCACTTCGTCCCCAACATCACCATCGGCCCGGCCGTGGTGAAGGCGCTCAGGCAGCACTCGAAAAAGGTTTTCGACGTCCACCTGATGATCGACCCGGTCGACCCTTATGTCGAGGACTTCGCCAAGGCGGGCAGCGACATCATCACCGTGCACGCCGAGGCCGGCTATCATCTCGACCGCACCCTGCAGCTCATCCGGTCGCTCGGCAAGAAGGCGGGCGTGTCGCTGAACCCGGCGACGCCCGAAGGCGCCATCGCCTACGTGCTCGACAAGGTCGACCTGATCCTGGTGATGTCGGTCAATCCGGGATTCGGCGGCCAGAGCTTCATCGAATCGCAGATCGACAAGATCCGGCGCATCCGCGAGATGATCGGCGACCGGGCGATCGATCTCGAGGTCGACGGCGGCGTCACGGCGGAAAACTCCGGCCGCATCATGGCGGCGGGCGCCAACGTCCTGGTCGCGGGCAGCGCCGTGTTCCGGACGCCCGATTACGCCGGCAACATCTCGGCCATTCGCCGCGGCGGAATGTAACAAAACCTTAACACGACTGTCGCCGAACGGTCATGGCCCGTGGGTATGCTGCGGGCCAGGGGTTGCTCACCAGAGCGATCCCGTCCCGAAGACCGTGACGGAGATTTTCATGTTCAAGCCCAGCGCCGTGATCGCCCTTCTGCTAGGCGCGATCCCCGCAGCCGCAGCCGCGCAGGGGGTTGATCCCGCGCTGCCGGATTACAAGCCGGTGAGCGGCGTTTCCGGCAGCCTGAAATCCATCGGTTCCGACACCCTCAACAATCTCATGACCCTGTGGGCCGAGGGGTTCAGCTCCGCCTATCCGAACGTGAAGGTCGAAATCGAGGGCAAGGGGTCGTCGACGGCGCCGCCCGCGCTCATCGCCGGCACGGCGCAGTTCGGGCCCATGTCGCGGCCGATGAAGTCGAAGGAAATCGACGGCTTCGAAAAAACCTACGGTTACAAGCCGATGGCGGTCCGCAGCGCCGTCGACGCCCTGGCCGTCTACGTCAACAAGGACAATCCCATCAAGTGTCTGACACTGCAGCAGGTGGACGCCATCTTCTCCAAGACCCGCAAGGGCGGGGCGTCCAAGGATGTCGTTACCTGGGGTGACGTCGGCATGACCGGCGAGTGGGCGGGCAAGCCGATTTCGCTTTACGGGCGCAACTCCGCGTCCGGCACCTACGGCTATTTCAAGGAGGTCGCCCTGTTCAACGGCGACTACAAGGACAGCGTGAAGGAGCAGCCGGGCTCTTCGACGGTGGTGCAGGGCGTGGCGACCGACAAATACGGCATCGGCTATTCAGGGGTCGGCTACAAGACCGCCGACGTGCGCAGCGTACCGTTGGCGCTCAGAGAGGGCCAGGAATGCTACGACGCCACGGCGGAGAATGCTTACTCGGGCGACTACCCCATCGCGCGGTTCCTGTACATCTACGTGAACAAGAACCCCAACCAGGCGCTGGAGCCTCTGCGCGGCGAGTTCATCCGCTTCATCTACTCCAAGCAGGGGCAGCAGGCGGTGGTCAAGGACGGCTACTTCCCGGTGACCAAGGAACTGGCGGACGAAGATATCGAGACGTTCGGCCTGAAATGAGGGATCAACAGGAGGGGGCGGCCACAAGGCCGCTCCGCCGGCCGCGCAAGGTCGGAGCCGAATTGCCTCGCGGCGGGGGATGGGATAACCATTCCCCGCGCGGTGCCGTGGTGCGGCAATGGGAAGGATGGCCATGCTCAACGAGTCCCTGACCGGCCCCGAAGCCGGCGGAACCGCCCGGCGCCGCCGTCCCAAGAGAACCAGCCGCGCGGTGTTGATCGCCGACCGGATCGCCGACGCCACCATCACGGTGGGCGGTTTGATGGTGATCTTCGCCGTGGCCGGCATCATGGTTTTTCTGGTCGAGGTCGTCGTCCCGTTGTTCACCGGCGGGTCCGTGGGCACACATACGCAATATCGTTTGCCGCCTGCCGAGGGGGCGGTGCTTTACACGGCCGTGGACGAGTACAACACCGTCGCCGTGGAACTGGGAGCCAACGGCCGCCTCGCCGCGCATCACCTGCGCACCGGCGCAATGGTGGCGAACGTCGATGCCGGGCTTGGCGGCGCCGACATCACCGCCTTTGCGGCCACCTTGGCCGGCGAGGAGGTGATGTTCGGCCTTGCGGATGGCAGCGTGCGGTTCGGCAGTGTCGGCATCCCAATCCAGGTGCTGGCGGCGAATGGCATGCCGGCCGGCCTGCGGCGGCTTGACGAGCGCGACGCTACGGACGGCGAGGCCGTCTACACGCCAATCGCGGGGGGCCAAGTCCGCAAGGTTGCGCTGTCCTTCAAGAGCGAGGAGCCCCAGCGGGTTTCGGATCGCCCCATCCGGCTGTTGGACTACCGGCTGGGCGGTACCGTCGAACGGCCTACGCGGGCGTTCGTGACCATCGACGACGCTGGGGCGGTGCGCCTCAGTCTGGCCGAAAGCCGCGTCAACCTGCTCACTCGCAAGGCCTCGACCCGCGTCTCCACCAGCGCGCTGCCGCCCCTGCCCGACGGGCTGAGGCCAGCCTTCGTCCTGCTTACCGACAAGGCGGACCAAGTCTACGTTGCCGCCGAAGACGGCACGATCCTGCGGTACGATACCCGGGACTTCGACGATCCGGTGCTGGCCGAGCGCATCGACGTCCTGCCCGGCGACTTGCGGCTCACCGCGTTCCGCTTCCTGATCGGCGAGCAGCAGATCGTGGTGGGGGCATCGGACGGGTCGGCAGACGTCTATTTCCGCATCCAGAACCACAACGCCGCCAGCACCGACGGCTACAGCCTAGTGCTCGCCCACCCGCTCGAGCGCCAGCCCGCGCCCATCGTCAAGGTCGCACCCAGCAAGCGCAGCAAGATGTTCGCCACCGCCGACGCCGACGGCAACATCTGGGTGCGCCACGCCACCAGCGAGCAGACCCTGCTGCGTCTCGACGCCGGCGAAGGCGCGGCCGGGCTGGTCATGTCCCCGCGCGACAACGGCCTCTACGCGGTGGATTCCCGCCGACAGGCGGACTTCTGGTCCATCTCGGTCCCCCACCCTGAGACCACGCTCGGCACCCTGTTCGGCAAGGTGTGGTACGAGGGCTATCCCGCGCCAAGCTACACGTGGCAGTCGTCGTCCGGAACCGACAGTTTCGAAGAGAAGTTCTCGCTGGTCCCCCTGATCTTCGGGACCATCAAGGCGACCGTCTATTCGCTGCTGTTCGCGGTGCCCATCGCCCTGTTGGCCGCGATCTACACCTCGGAGTTCGTGCAGCCCAGGGTGCGGGCGGTGGTCAAGCCGATGATGGAGATGATGGCATCGCTGCCGTCGGTGGTGCTCGGCTTCATCGCCGCGCTGGTCCTGGCGCCGTTCGTCGAGACTTGGTTGGCGGCCGTGTTCGCGGCCTTCCTGACCTTTCCCCTCAGCCTGCTTGCGGCGGCCTATGGCTGGCAATTCCTGCCGCTGACGGTGGCGGGGCGGCTGTCCGGGGTGCCCAAGTTCCTGACCATGGCGGCGGTCGTCGTGCTGGCGGGCGTGCTGGCGGTGGCCTCGGCACCCTGGCTCGAGGACCTGTTCTTCGGCGGCGATGTCAGGGCCTGGGCGAACGGCGACGTCGGCAGTGGCGCGCCGCTGGTGTTCTTCCTGGCCATGCCGGCAGCCTACATTCTATCGGCTCTGACCTACGATCGCCTGGCTGGGCGATGGCTCCCCGCACTGGTGCCCAGCGGCAGCGGTGGCGCGGCGAAGGCGAAGTCCCTGCTGCGTTGGCTGGTGGTCTTGGGGGGGGCCGCGTGTGCCAGTGCGGCCCTGGCCGCAGGGATGACCTGGTCGGGCTTCGAGGCGCGGGGCGGCATGGTCGACACCTACGTCCAGCGCAACACCTTGGTGGTCGGCTTCGCCATGGGCTTCGCCGTCATTCCCCTGATCTACACTTTGGCCGAGGACGCGCTGAACGCGGTGCCCGAGCATCTGCGGGCCGCCAGCCTCGCCTGCGGGGCGACGCCCTGGCAGACGGCGGTGCGGATCATCCTGCCGGCGGCGGTCAGCGGCGTGTTCGCGGCGGTCATGGTGGGCATGGGCCGGGCCGTCGGCGAGACCATGATCGTGGTCATGGCGGCCGGCAACACGCCCCTGATGGACTGGAACGTGTTCAACGGACTGCGCGCGCTGTCGGCCAACATCGCCGTCGAACTGCCCGAGGCGGTCAGGGACGGCACGCTGTATCGGGTCCTGTTCCTGGCGGCGCTCACCCTGTTCATCATGACCTTCGTCATCAACACGGCAGCGGAGGTCGTGCGCCAGCGGTTCCGCAAGCGGGCGGTCCAGCTATGAGGGTCGAACATGACGCCGAGGAAGCCATGACGGTAATCGAGCCGAAAGGACCCGAGGTGCCTGCCAAGCGCCCCCGGCGCGCGCACGCGGCGGAGCTCTCGGCCTTTGGAGAGCCGTTCCTGTGGGCGCATGGGGGCGCGCTCGCCATCGGAATCGTCCTGATAATCGGATTCCTCGTGCTCGTGCTGTGGAACGGGATCGCCACGTTCTGGCCACGTCCCGTCGCCGTCGTTACGCTGGAGGACGGAAGCCTCGTGGCCGGCGAGCCGTCGCGGACCGAACCCTTCAGGCCGGGGCCGGAACTGCTGTCATCCCTGTCGGAGACCCAGCGCCAAACGGTGGCGGCAGCCGATGGATGGGCCGAACGCCGGCTCTATCGCATCGGCAACTACGACCTGTACAACGAGGACTTTCGCTGGATCGCCGATTACGCCGTGGCGCGCGTGGATTATCCGCCGGAGATGGTTTTCGTCGAGCGCCTGGAGTGGGGCCCGTTCGTCGGCATGGTCCAAGCCTTGGCGGTGGGGGGCGAGACGCGCACCGCGGCGTCCCTGAGGCCGGGCGAACTGCAGAGCGAGCTGGCGAAGGCGCAGGACCGCTGGCAGCGCATTCGCCACATCGAGCGCTCGCTTATCGGGGCCGTCAACCATGAGATGGAGCGCGAGCGCCTGGCGGTGCGGCGGGCCATTCTCGATCATGGCGCCGGCAGCCCTGCCGCGCTGGCGGCGCAGGCCGCCGCCGAGCGGCGCATGAAGCCGCTGGAGGAGCGGTACCAGGCCCTGGCGGCCGAAGCCCGTGCCATCAAGGATGCCGACGCCGCCGTCACCATCACCCTCGCCGACGTCGGTGGCCGGGACAAGACCATGCCGCTGTCGCAGGTTGTGCGTATCTACGCCGCGAACGATCTGTCCCTTATCGAAAAGCTCGGGGTGTATGTCAGCCGCTGGTGGGAATTCCTCTCGGAAGAGCCGCGCGAGGCCAACACCGAGGGCGGGGTGTTCCCGGCAATATTCGGCACGTTCGCCATGACCCTGCTGATGGTCATCGTCGTTGCCCCGTTCGGGGTGATCACCGCCCTGTATCTGCGCGAATACGCGAAGCAGGGGCGGCTGGTGTCGATCGTGCGCATCTCGGTCAACAACCTGGCCGGCGTTCCGTCCATCGTCTACGGCGTGTTCGGCCTCGGCTTCTTCGCCTACATTCTCGGGGGCTCGATCGACGACCTCTTCTATCCCGAACGCCTGCCGAGCCCGACGTTCGGCACCGGCGGCCTGCTGTGGGCGTCGCTGACCTTGGCGCTGCTCACGGTGCCGGTGGTGATCGTCGCCACCGAGGAGGCGCTGGCCGCTGTGCCGCGGTCGATGCGCGAGGGCTCGCTGGCTTGCGGGGCGTCAAAGTGGCAGACCATCCGCAACATCGTGCTGCCGCGCGCCATGCCCGGCATCCTCACCGGCCTCATCCTGGCGATGGCCCGGGGCGCCGGCGAGGTGGCGCCGCTGATGCTGGTGGGGGTGGTGAAACTGGCGCCGGAACTGCCGATCGACGGCTACTTCCCCTATGTCCACCTCGAGCGCAGCTTCATGCACCTGGGGTTCCACATCTACGACGTCGGCTTCCAGTCGCGCAATTCCGAGGCCGGCAAGCCGATGGTCTTTGTCACCACGCTCCTGTTGATCGGGCTGGTGGCGGCGATGAACGCGACCGCCATCGTCATCCGCAACCGCCTCAAGCGGAAGTTTGCCGTCGGCCATTTCTAGGAGCAGCTTATGGATGCCGCCGCCACGACAACCCGCGATGCCTTCGAGCCTACGGAATACCATCAGGCGAAAAGCTCGCAAGGAGAGATCATCGAGATCAAGGATTTCAATCTTTGGTACGGACAGGCGCAGGCCCTGCATGACGTCAACATGACAATCGAGAAGGGCATGGTGACCGCCCTCATCGGGCCATCCGGATGCGGCAAGTCGACCCTGCTGCGGTGCCTCAACCGCATGAACGACCTGATCGACAATCTCAAGATAAAGGGCCGGATGACCATGGATGGCATGGACATCTACGCGCCCGGGGTGGATGTGATCGGGTTGCGCAAGCGCATGGGCATGGTGTTCCAGAAGCCCAATCCTTTTCCCAAGTCCATTTTCGAGAACGTGGTCTATCCGCTGCGGGTGGACGGAGTGCGCGACCGCCGGGAACTCGAGGAGGCCTGCCGCCGGTCGCTCGAGGCGGCGGCGCTATGGGACGAGGTCAAGGAACGCCTTGAAGACAACGCGCTCGGCCTGTCGGGTGGGCAGCAGCAACGCCTGTGCATCGCGCGGGCCATCGCCTCCGATCCCGACGTGCTGCTCATGGACGAGCCCTGCTCGGCCCTCGACCCCATCGCCACGTCGCGCATCGAGGAACTGATCGACGAACTGCGCGGCACCTACACCATCATCATCGTCACCCACAACATGCAGCAGGCGGCCCGCATCTCGCAGAACACGGCCTTCATGTATCTGGGCCGGTTGATCGAATACGGTCAGACCGAGGTCATGTTCACCAGCCCGTTCCAGCGGCGGACCCAGGATTACGTGACGGGCCGCTTCGGATAGGATGGTCGCATGAACGCCAGAATCGACGCGACAAAGCCCGTTGTCATGGTGGTGGAGGACGAGGCCGGCCTCGTCACCCTGCTGCGCTACAACCTGGAAAAGGAGGGCTACCGGGTCGTCGAGGCCGCCGACGGCGAGGAGGCGATGCTGGTGGCCGCGGAAACCACGCCCGATCTGCTAATCCTCGACTGGATGCTGCCGGTCATGTCCGGGCTCGAGGTCTGCCGGCAGTTGCGGCGACGGCCCGAAACCCGCGAGACGCCGATCATGCTGCTGACGGCGCGCGGCGAGGAGGGCGACAAGGTACGCGGCCTGAACACCGGCGCCGACGACTATATGACCAAGCCCTTTTCGCTGCCTGAACTGATGGCCCGGGTGCGCGCCTTGCTGCGGCGCCGGCATCCGGCGCAGGCGAAGGGCGTGCTGACCTTCGAGGACATCGCCATGGACCTCACGGCCCACCGGGTCAGCCGCGGCGGACGGGCGATCCATCTGGGGCCCACCGAGTTCCGCATGCTGCAATATTTCATGCAGAACCCCGGCTGCGTGTTCAGCCGCGAAGAGCTTCTCAAGGCGGTATGGGGGCCCGGGATCTACGTGGAATCCCGGACGGTGGACGTCCACATCCGGCGGCTGCGCAAGGCCCTAAATCTGCCGAACGAAATTGATCCCATCCGCACGGTGCGCGCGGCTGGATACGCTCTCGATACCGAAGGCGAAGCCGGGGTGGCGACGAAGGAACTACCCTGATTTGCGGTTGACCGGGCCCAGGTACGGGGCCACTTGAGCGTCAACGACAGGTAGGTCTCATGTCATCCTCAGTCATCTTCTTCTGTGTGACCGGGCCGCGCGGCGCCGGCAAGGGCAGCCTGATCCAAGGCGCCCGACGGCAGCTTGCGGACAACCCGTCCTTCGTCTTCCCGCGCCGGATCATCACGCTGCCCGACAGCACGGCCGATGGCGTCGTCCATCAAGCCGTCACGCCGGCCCAATTCGAGGGGTTGCGGCGCGATGGAGCGTTCTGCCTCCACTGGAAGGAGGGCGGCATATCCTATGCCATTCCGGCCTCGGTGGAACTTGACCTGAAGGCGGGACGGTCGGTGGTGGCGAACGTGGCGTCTCAGGTGGTGGCGGCCGCGAAGCGGCGGTTCGGGCGCGTCGCCGTGGTGGAAGTGCGTGCGCCCGGGCGCGTCCTGGCGGCGCGTCTTGCCCGCCGCGATCTTGCGCCGCGCGGTGATGGAGAGCTTCCCTTCGGGGAGGGCGTCTTGTGGGATGCTGATTACGTGATCGAAAACGACGGGTTGCTGTCAACCGCCATCGCGCGGTTCGTTGACGTCCTATGCAAGCGCACGGTCCCGTCCGCGCCGCGGGAGCCGGTTACGCTTCCGCTTCGTCCGACGCCATTGTAGGGGCGACCACGCGCGACGGCGGCAAGAACGCGATGGCCCGGGTGCCGCGCCCGTATACACTGTGAAGCTCGAGGGTGCCGCCGTGCGCTTCGAGCAGGGCCTTGGTCAGAGGCAGCCCAAGCCCCGTTCCCTCGTACTTACGGCTCAATCGGCTGTCGATCTGGGCGAATGGTTCCATCGCCTTGGAGAGGTCCTCCGGGCGCATGCCGATGCCGGTGTCGGCAACCTCGATCAAGAGGCCGTTTGCGGAGACGGTCGCCTTGACGGTGACGCTGCCCTCCATCTCGGTGAATTTCAGCGCGTTGGACAGCAGGTTCAGCAATATCTGCCGCATGCGGCGCTGATCGGCCGACACGCGCGGCAGGTTCCCAGCAACCTCCAAGTGTAGCTTGATCTTCGCGCGCTCGGCCCGCTCGCGGACCAGGCGCATGGTCGATTCGATCGCCGGCTGAAGGTCGAAAACCGTCTCGTCGAGCTCGATCTTGCCCGCCTCGGCCTTCGACATGTCGAGAATGTCGTTGATCAGATTGAGCAGGTGCGAGCCGCTTTCGTAAATGTCGTGAACGTAGTCTCCATACTTCCCATGACCCAGTGGGCCGTAAAGTTCGCCCAGCATGATTTCGGAGAAGCCGATGATCGCATTGAGCGGGGTGCGAAGCTCGTGGCTGATGTTGGCAAGGAAGGCCGCCTTGGCACGGTTGCCCCGTTCGGCCGCCTCCTTGGCGTCGCGCAAGAACTGCTCGTTCCGCTTGCGCTCGGTAATGTCGGTGTAGGTGGTGATGAAGCCGCCGTCCGGCATGTGGTTCCGACGGATTTCGATGGTCGACCCATCGGGGCGCCCTTGCTCGAACAAGGTCTCCAAGGTAACTCGCGCGGCTTCGATGCGGGCGCGTACGAGGTCGTCGATATTCCCTTCTCCCAGCTCTCCCCGTTCGGCCATGAATTGCATGTAGTCGCTGAACCGCAATTGGCCCGGCCTGACCATCTCGGCGGGGAAATCATACAGTTCCTGGGCGCCGCGGTTGAGCGCGATCAATCGCATTTCGCCGTCGAAGACACTGATGCCCTGCGGCATGTTGTCGATGATCGCCTGAGCCAGTTCGGTTCGTTTCTCGATCTCGCGTTCGCGGCGCTTCAGCGGCGTGATGTCCGTATAGACGCTGATCACCAAATTCTGCGGGGTCACCTGC
Source organism: Rhodospirillales bacterium (assembly GCA_019455065.1). GTDB lineage: Bacteria > Pseudomonadota > Alphaproteobacteria > Rhodospirillales > Magnetospirillaceae > JACFNC01. The sequence continues at coordinate 18,047 of JACFNC010000016.1, read as the reverse complement.
TCATTGGCCAGGACCCACTGTCCGTCGGAGAGCTGGATTTCCAGGCTGCCGGCCGGATTGCGGTGCTTTTGGACGCGCTCGTCGATCCACTCCTCGACGCGGCCGCGCGCGTGCTGAATAAGGCCACTCTCAGCCAGGGAACGGATGGCGGTGCGGAAAGGCACGCCGGGAATGATGACATCCGGCTTGGGGAAATAGTGACGATAGCGCTGGTTGCACAGCACCAGCCGATCATCGGCGTCCCACAAGGCGAACGCCTCGTTCATGTTTTCCAGCGCGGCCATGAGCTGGCTCTGGGCGCGTTCCGCGGATGCGCGTGCCTCGACCTCGGCGGTGATGTCGGTCGCGGTCCCACGGTAGCCGCGGAACCGGCCGTCCGAGGCGAACAAGGGTTTGCCCGACGTCTTGATGGACCGGTTGCGGCCGTCCGGCAGAACCTGATTGAACACGAAGTTGCGGAAGGGTTGCCGGGCGTTCAGCGCCTTGGCGTGTTCGGCCCAATCCGGCGAGCCGTCCGACAAGTCGACGACCCGGCGGCCGATGAAAAAGCCCGTGGTTACGCCGATGATCTGGCGGACCCGCGGCGAAACGAAGGTGAAGCGCAGTTCGTCGTCGGCTTCCCAGAACCAGTCCGAGGCGGCTTCGGCAAGGTCGCGGAAGCGCTGCTCGCTCTCAAGCAGCGCCTCCTCGAAAAACCGGCGATCGGTGGTGTCCTGAAGAACGCCGATGAACACCACCCCGTCTTCGCGCGGCAGTTCCGTCAGCGAAAGTTCGAGCGGGAAGACGGCTCCATCCTTGCGCAAGCCCTGGACCTGCCGGCCCGATCCCACGACATGGGCATTGCCCGTGCGGAGATAGCGCCGGATATATTCGTCATGCGCGCTGCGGTGCGGCTCGGGCATGAGCATGCTGACGTTGCGGCCGATCACCTCCTCGGGCGCGTAGCCGAAGATCCGGGCGGCGGCGCGATTGAACGATTCGATCCTGCCCGTGGCGTCGATGGTGACGATGCCCTCGCCCACCGTGTCGAGGATGCCGCGCAGACGCTGCTGGCCGTCCAGCAGTTCGGCCTCGGCCAGCTTGCGCTTGGTGATGTCGGTGCGGATCGCAACCGCTCCACCCTCGGCCATGCGCGCCTCGCGCGCCGCGATCCATCGCCGGTCGATCAGACGTGCCTCCCCCTGGCCGTCGACGGCCGGCTCCAGGCCTCGCTGGCTGGCGAGAAGCTGGATTTCCTCGCGGGCGATGCCCGGCCGAATCAGTTCGGCGATAGGGCCCAGCGACCGGCGATATTCCTCGTTGCAGAGGACGAGCCGGTCGTCGTCGTCGAAGATGGCGATACCTTCGGTCAGGCTCTGTGCCGCCTCGCTGAAACGCTGGGCGAGGCGGGCCGCCCCTTCGCGGCGGTTGGAGCGGGTTTCGACGGCCAGGGTGAGACGGATTAGCGCCACGGCGAGAAGCGCCTCGATCAACCGCGAGGTTCCCAGCAACGCCTGCCCGACCTCGCCATCGTCCGACGCAAAGGGGCGGGTCAACTGGCTCAAGCCGGCCAGGGCGAACAACCAGGCTGCCGCCCTGCCGGCCTCCTTCGATCCCGTTCCCCGGTGGCGGACCAGCCATCCGGCAAGGGGCAACAGAAAGGCCCCCAACCCGATCAGCGGCCTTTCCCCAGCTCCGACGACGCCGCGAAGGGCCTCCATGCCCGTCGCCCAGACGACGGCGGCGATCACCGACCATAGCCACCACTCAAAGACGGGCCGGCGCCCGGCAAAGGCCAGAGCGCCGGTCACGAAGAAGCCGGCCGCAAGGCCGTGGAACAGTTCCACCGGCCAGGGCATTCCGGGCAGCGGCGCGGCCGCCAGCTCGAAAAGGCCCGCGAGGCCGGTGGCGAGCATCGCGGCGCCCCACGGTGCGGCGGGCGAAGGGGAGGAAGCGGAGCGGGAGGTTCCCGCAAAGCCGAACGCCGCCGCCGCGGACGCGACCAGGACGCCGAGGACGAGGAGTTCCAGAGCCGCTAGAGCGGACATTTCGGGGAAGGCCAGTTCCGCACGGGCGGCCCTTCCGGGCTACGCGTCGTATTGGACCAGCGAAGTGAAGGGCACCGGAATGCGCGAGCGGCCGTTGAGGAAGGTAAGCTCGATGATGCATGCCGCGCCGGTGACAACGCCTCCGAGCTTGCCAAGCAGTTCGGTCGACGCGGCCAGGGTGCCGCCGGTGGCCAACAGGTCGTCGAGGACGACGACGCGCTGGCCGGGCAGGATGGCGTCCTCCTGAACCTCGATCGTGTCGGTTCCGTACTCCAGGGCGTATTCGTGCCGCACCGTGCGTCCGGGCAGCTTGCCCTTCTTGCGCACCATCACGAAGCCGCAGCCAAGCTTGAGGGCGAGCGGCGCCGCCACGAGGAAGCCGCGCGACTCGATCCCGGCGAGCACGTCGGGATGATGGGCGCGCACGGCATTGGCCAAGCGCCCCATGGTCACTTGCCAAGCGTCGGGATGGGCGAGGAGGGTGGAGATGTCGTAAAACAGGATGCCAGGCTTCGGGAAGTCCGGAATCTGACGAATATGGTCCTTGATGTCCATCCGTGACCCCCCTGGCTGACGTTTCGGCCATCGTAGCCCGATCGGATAGGGCAACGCAAATGCCGTTCCGGTGGGCATATGGCGCGCGACCAAGCGAAGCAGCGGCGGCGAACGCCCGCTTGGCTCGGGCACCCGGGCCGAAATAGACCATCACCTGTGAAACGTCGCGCGGCGGCAACGCGGCGACCATTCCGCCACCGATGTCGGACCGATCAACAGCCGAAGAGGCGCCGCGTTCTCGCCAGTCAGCGGCCGAAAAAGACGTCTCCGGTGTCGCCATTGGCGGCAAGGGCGGGTATGATTCGGCTTCCGTTCCCGACGACGCCGTCGTTCTGTCCCAGCGGAGACTCAATCATGACCAGCGTCTTTCACCGCCAGATCGGGCCGACTCTTCCCGTGGCCGTGCGCGGCGACGGCGTTTTCATTCTCGACCAGGAGGGCCGGCGGTATCTCGACGCCTCGGGTGGCGCCGCCGTGTCATGCCTCGGCCACAGCGACGCCGGCGTGCGGAAGGCCATCACGCAACAGATCGACGCGATCGCCTTTGCGCATACGTCATTCTTCACCAACCGGCCGATGGAGGAACTGGCGGCGGAGTTGGTGGCCTCGGCGCCGGCCGGGTTGGAGAAGGTCTATTTCGTTTCCGGCGGTTCCGAGGCGGTGGAGGCGGCCATCAAGATGGCACGTCAATACTTCCTCGAAATCGGTCAAGCGAGCCGGTCGCGGATCATCGCCCGGCGGCAGAGTTACCACGGCAACACCATCGGCGCCCTCTCGGCGGGGGGCAACGAGTGGCGGCGGGCGCAGTTTCAGCCGCTGCTTCTCGACGTGCCGCACATCTCTCCCTGCTACGCGTATCGCGGGCAGCGGCCAGACGAGACGGCAGAGGCTTATGGATTGCGGGTGGCGGACGAACTCGAAACGGAAATTCGGAGGCTCGGGCCCGAGACTGTCGCCGCTTTCATTGCCGAGACGGTCGTCGGCGCCACGGCCGGGGCGGTGCCTCCGGTGCCGGGGTATTTCAGGCGCATTCGCGAAATCTGCGACCGCTACGGGGTGCTCCTGATACTCGACGAGGTGATGTGCGGAATGGGCCGCACGGGAACCTTGTTCGCCTGCGAGCAGGAAGGCATCGCGCCAGACCTTCTGACCATCGCAAAAGGGTTGGGCGCGGGATACCAGCCGATCGGCGCCGTCATGGTCAGCGGCCGCATCCATGACGCCTTCGCGAAGGGTTCGGGCTTCTTTCAGCACGGCCACACCTATATGGGGCATGCCACGGCATGCGCGGCCGGGCTTGCGGTCCAGAGGGCGATCCGGGAGCGTGGGCTGCTGGCCAACGTGCGCGAGCGCGGCGCCGAGTTGCGCGCCGCGCTCGACGCCCGGCTGGGCGGCGGCGCCCATGTCGGCGACATCCGGGGGCGGGGGTTGTTCATCGGGATAGAACTGGTCGCGGACCGGCCGAGCAAGGAGCCGTTCGACCCTGCGCTTCGGGTCGCCGCCCGCGTCAAGAAGCGTGGGATGGAGAACGGGTTGATGTGCTACCCGATGGGCGGAACGATCGACGGACGGCGGGGCGACCACGTGTTGCTGGCGCCGCCCTTCATCATCGAACCGCATCACGTCGGCGAGATCGTCGACAAGCTGGGCACCACCCTCGACAGCGTAATGGCCGAGATCGGCGGATGACGGGCGCGGCCAAGCTCAGGCCCATCATCATCGCCGTGGCCCCCAACGGTGCGCGCCGGACGAAGGCCGATCACCCCAACCTGCCGATTACGGCAGAGGAACTGGCCAGGACGGCGGCCAGTTGCCGTGAGGCCGGCGCCAGCATGATCCATCTGCACGTCCGGGACGCTCAAGGCCGGCATCTGCTCGACGCCGACGCCTACCGGCAAACGATCGCCGCCGTGCGCCAGGAAGTGGCCGAGGACATGGTCATCCAGATCACGTCGGAGGCGGCCGGGCGCTATGCGGCGGCCCATCAGATGGCGACGATCCGGGCCGTGAGGCCAGAGGCGGTCTCGCTGGCTTTGCGCGAGATCGTTCCGGACCCTGCGGGCGAGCGGGCGGCCGGTGATTTTTTCGAAGAAATGTGGCGGGAAAAGGTGTCGATGCAGTTCATTCTCTATTCTCGGTCCGAATGGCAGCGTTATCGCGACTTGAAGACGCGAGGCGTGATCCCGGGCGGCACGTCGTTGTTCGTTCTCGGCCGATATTCCGCGACCCAGCAGTCAAGCCCCGAAGACTTGCTGCCATTCCTGTGTGACCGTGAGGACAACGAGACATGGATGACCTGCGCGTTCGGGCACCTCGAGAATGCCTGCGCGATGGCGACGGCGGCGCTGGGGGGGCATGCGCGCGTCGGGTTCGAGAACAATCTTTACTGCGCGGACGGACGGCTTGCCCCCGACAACGCGGCGCTCGTGGCCCAATTGGCCAGGGGGGTGGGGCTGGTCGGCAGGGTTCCCGCCGATGGCGCCACCGCCCGCGCGATTTTGGCCGGAGCAGCCCAATGAGGGGGATGCTGACGGTTCTCGGAGCGGTGGCCGCGATGCTCACCGGGCCGGTCTCCGCGCAGGAGGCGGGCAAGACTACCCGCATCGCCTTGGGAACGGGCGAGGTAACGGGTTACTACTACCCGGTGGGGGGCGCGGTGTGCCGGCTAATCAATCGCGACCGGGCTCGCCACGGTCTCCACTGCCTCGTGGCGCCGACGCCGGGATCGGGGGCCAACATCGGCGGGCTGCGCGACGGCACCCTGGAATTGGGGATCGTTCAGTCGAAGGGCCACATGCAGGCCTTTGAAGGCAGCGGCCCTTTCAAGGACGACGGTCCATTCCCTGAACTGCGGTCGCTGTTCACCCTGCATACGGAAACACTGGTGGTGCTGGCGCGTGCGGACAGCAAGATCAAGACAGTCGCCGATCTGAAGAACAAACGCATCGCCGTGGGACCGGCGGACACTTTCCAACGCAGTATGGCCCAGGCCCTCATCGATGCCCTAAAGTGGCGCGCCAACGATCTCGAGGGGATGCTCGAGATGGATCCGGCGCAGCAGGTGGAGGCCTTGTGCGATGGCCAGATCGATGCGGCGATCTTCGCCGCGGTCCATCCGAGCGGCACGGTTTCCCGTGCCGTCGATGGCTGCGAAGCCCGGTTGGTCGAGGTCGAAGGTCAGGCGGTCCAGCAGTATCTGGCTTCACACCCCTATCTGACTCCAGTGACCGTGCCGGCCGGCGCCTATTCCGGACTGGAGGCGGCACGGAAGAGCTTCGGCATGGCGGCGACGGTGGTAACCACCGCCAGCCTTCCGGCCGATACGGCCTATGAAATCGTGAAAGTGGTGTTCGACAACATCAGTATATTCAACAGCCTGTATCCCCCTCTGGCGATTCTCGAAAGGCAGGCTATGATTGGGAAGGAACTGGCCGCACCTCTCCATGAGGGGGCGGCCAGATATTTCAGGGAGGCAGGACTACTGAAATGATCCGCGCTTCGGGTGCGGCAAAGGAGATTGGAAAAAGCTCTTTCGATCAACCAGATACTTTCATAAGCAACGGAGGAGAAAGAGATGTCCGGAAAGCTCAGATTGGCCGCCCTCGCGGCCGCAGCCGTGATGGTCGTGGCGGCCCCGCCCGCCTCAGCCCAACAGCGTTTCATTACCATCGGCTCCGGCGGCGAAACCGGGGTCTACTATGCCGTGGCCACCAACATTTGCCGACTGGTCAACCGAGATACCGAGAAGACCGGCTTGCGCTGCAATGCGCCCGCCGGTGGCGGCTCGATCGCCAACCTCACCAAGCTGCGCAGCGGCGAAATCGAGTTGGGCGTCGCCCAGTCCGACTGGCAGTTCCATTCCATGAAGGGGACCAGTCAGTTCGAGAAGTCCGGTGCCGACCCAGACCTCCGCGCCGTGTTCAGCGTTCATGCCGAGCCGTTCACGGTGGTGGCGCGCAAGGATGCGGGCATCAAGACGTTCGACGACCTGAAGGGCAAACGGGTGAACGTGGGAAACCCAGGATCCGGGCAGCGCGGGACCATGGAGGTCGTGATGGCCGCCAAGGGGTGGAAGATGAGCGACTTCGCCTTGGCGTCGGAACTGGAGCCGCGTGAGCAGTCGCAGGCGCTGTGCGACAACAAGGTGGATGCGATCGTCTACACGGTCGGACATCCCAATGGATCCATCCAGGAGGCGACCACGGCCTGCGAGTCCGTGCTGGTCGACGTCAGCGGCCCGGTGATCGCCAAACTCGTCGCCGAGAACCCCTACTATTCGGAGGCCGTAATTCCCGGCGGGATGTACCGCGGCAACGAACAGCCCACCAAGACGTTCGGCGTGCGCGCCACGTTCGTGTCCTCCGCCAAGGTTCCGGACGACGTGGTCTACTCCATCACCAAGGCGGTCTTCGACAACATCGAGCGCTTCAAGAAGCAGCATCCGGCGTTCGCGGCACTCGACCCCAAGGAGATGCTCAAGGCCGGACTGTCGGCCCCGCTGCATTCCGGGGCGGTCAAGTACTACAAGGAACGGGGCTGGATGTAGTCCCGACCCCAGGGGCGGCCAATAACTGGCCGCCCCTTTTTCTGGCCCTCTGAAGCGCCCAGAAGGTCGGCGCCGACGGGCAAGGTATCGGGGGATCCGATGGCAGCGAACGACTCTCCGGAGAGGAAGGTGCGGACCGCCGATCTCGAAGATCTGGTGGCCGTCGATACCGGCGCGCGCTCACCTTACGGGCTGTCCGGCAAGGTGATCATCGTCGTCGCCTTGGTGTGGTCGCTGTTCCAACTTTGGTACGCATCGCCGCTGCCGTTCATGCTGCGCTTCGGGGTGTTCAACGATACCGAGGCGCGGGCCATCCACTTGGCGTTCGCGATATTCCTAGCATTCACGGCCTATCCGGCGTTCCGTCGCTCGCCACGCCACCGCATACCGCTCGGCGACTGGGTCTTGGCCCTGGTGGCTTCGTTCTGCGCGGCGTATGTCTTTCTGTTCTACCGCGACCTCGCGGGACGACCCGCGGCCCCGACGACGGCCGACATCGTGGTCGGGGTGGTCGGCGTGCTGACGCTGCTCGAAGCCACGCGCCGCGCGGTCGGACCGCCGCTGATGATCATCGCCGTCATCAGCCTGATCTACGTGTTCGCCGGCCCCTACATGCCGGAAGTCATCGCGCACAAGGGAGCCTCGCTGGCACTGGCCGCCAACCATTTCTGGACGACCACCCTGGGCGTGTTCGGCATCGCGCTCGGCGTCTCGACCAGTTTCGTCTTCCTGTTCGTCCTGTTCGGCGCCATGCTTGACAAGGCGGGGGCCGGCAACTACTTCATCAAGCTCGCTTTTTCGCTGCTCGGCCATCTTCGCGGCGGGCCGGCGAAGGCGGCGGTGGTGTCGTCGGGAATGACGGGAATCATCTCGGGCTCCTCGATCGCCAACGTCGTCACCACGGGCACCTTCACCATTCCCTTGATGAAGCGTGTCGGCTATCCGCCCGAAAAGGCCGGAGCGGTGGAAACGGCCGCTTCGACCGACGGCCAGATCATGCCGCCGGTGATGGGCGCCGCCGCCTTCCTCATGGTCGAATATGTCGGCATACCCTATAGCGAGGTGATCACGCATGCCTTCCTGCCGGCGGTGATTTCTTACATCTCGCTCCTCTACATCGTGCACCTTGAGGCGTTGAAGCTTGGCCTCAAGGGATTGCCGCGTGCGCACGAGCGGACGTGGCAGCGCAGTCTTCTGTCCACCGGCATCGTCGTCGCCAGCCTGGTTATCCTGGCCAACGTGGTTTATTACGCGGTGGGTTGGGTCAAGATCGCCGCCGGCGCCTACGCGTCATGGGTGATCGGCGTCGCTTTGCTGGCGATCTACTTTGGGCTCGTCTGGCATGCTTCGCGCTTTCCCGATCTCGAGCCTGATGATCCCAACGCGCCGCTTCTGACGCTGCCGGACCCCGGTCCCATAGCCCAGAGCGGCCTGCACTTCCTGTTGCCGGTGGTGGTCCTGGTGTGGGCCCTGATGGTCGAACAGCTTTCTCCGGGGCTGTCGGCCTTCTGGGCCGCTTCGTTCATGATCTTCATTTTGCTCACCCAGCGCCCGCTGACCGCCTTCTTCCGGGGCGATGGCAGGCTGGCGTCCGCGGTGCTGCGCGGCGGCGACGAACTCGTGCAGGGGCTGATCGCCGGCGCCCGCAACATGATCTCGATCGGCATCGCCACGGCCGCCGCAGGCATCATCGTCGGCACGGTCACCCTGACCGGCATCGGGGCCGTCCTGGCCGACGTGGTCGAGTTGATCTCGGCCGGCAACCTGATGCTGCTGCTCATCTTCACGGCGATGATCAGCCTGATCCTGGGCATGGGCCTTCCCACCACCGCCAACTACATCGTCGTTGCCACCCTGATGGCGCCGGTGCTGGTGGAGGTGGGCACGCAGTACGGCCTGCTCGTGCCGCTGATCGCGGCACATTTGTTCGTCTTCTACTTCGGGGTGATGGCGGACGTGACGCCGCCGGTCGGTCTCGCCGCCTTCGCGGCATCGGCGATCTCCGGCGCCGACCCGATCAAAACGGGTTTGATCGGTTTCGGCTATGCGATCCGCACGGCGCTGCTGCCCTTCATGTTCATCTTCAACACCGACCTGCTGCTCATCAACGTCGATTTCCTGACCGGGGGCGTCACTTTCGTGGTGGCGACCGTGGCAATGCTTGTGTTTGCCGCCGCATCCCAGGGCTGGTTCCTGACCCGCAGCCGCTGGTACGAGACCGTGATGTTGCTGGCGGTGACCTTCGCCCTGCTTCGCCCCGGCTTTTTCATGGACCGGCTGGTCCCGCCCTGGCAGGAGTTCGAGCCGGCCGACATCTCGGATGCCGCGGCCGCCGTGGCTCCCGGCGACCAGCTCAGGTTGCGCGTCCTTGGCCAGGACGCCGTGGGCAGGCCAAGGGAATACTCGACCCTTATCACCATCCCCGACGGCGGGTCCGGCGCGGAGCGCCTGGAGGCGGCGGGATTGGAATTGTACACCGAGGACGGCAAGGTGCTGGTCGATGCGGCCAGCTTCGGAAGCGCAGCCGAAAAGGCCGGCTTGGAACTCGACGACCAGATCCTTCTTGCGAGGGTGCCCAACCCGCAGCCACCCAAGCAGTTGGTGTTCATTCCCGCCGGTGTCCTGCTTGGGATCGTCGTCCTGTTGCAATGGTCACGGCGACGCGGCGCCCCGGTAACGGCGTGACGGAGGAAATGCAATGTTCAAGGATATCCTGCTGACCGTCGACCTTGAACACGACAGCTCATGGCGGCGCGCGCTGCCCATCGCGTTGGCGCAGGCAAAGACCTTCGGATCACGGCTGCACGTCCTGACCGTGGTGCCGGATTACGGTCTATCCATGGTCGGCCAGTATTTCCCAGCCAACTACGAAACCAAGCTGAAGGAAGAGACGACGAAGCGGTTGCACGACTTCGTCCGCGACCATGTGCCTGAAGACGTCGCCGTACAGCATTGCGTCGGCGGCGGGCGAATCTATGACTCGATCCTGGATTTCGCCGAGCGGCTGAAGGTGGACCTGATCGTCATGGCGGCGCACCGGCCGGAATTGCGGGACTACCTGCTGGGCCCGAACGCGGCGCGCGTTGTTCGCCACGCGAAATGCTCGGTTCTTGTGGTGCGCGAATAGCGCACGCGAAAACACCGCCGCTCGACGCGAACGGCGGTGTTCCCAATTAGGCCCGTCGGACAGGGCTTACTTGCAGTCCTTCAGCGCCTTCAGATAGGCGACGACCTTCGCAACCTTGGCCTCGTCCTTGAGCTGGAACATCATGCCATGCTTCATCTCGGACCCGTTGACCGAGGCCAGGAAGGCCTTGGGGTCGGCGATGTAGGCGGCGAGGTTCGCATCGTCCCAGGTCACGCCCTTGCCGGCGGCGGCCTGCATCGCGTCCGAATACTTCTTGAAGTCGGCCACGGTGCCGGCCTTCGAGCCGTAGATGGCGCTGAGGTTCGGGCCGGTGGGGCGCGACGGCTTCCCGGCGTCGAACAGATGGCAACCCTTGCAGGCGTTGGCCGCCGTCTTGCCGGCGGCCGCGTCCCCTTCGAACTTGCACTGAGCCGCGGAGGCGGAGCCGGCAAACGCCATGGCGAGGGCCAAACCGGCGACGAGGGTCTTCGAGAACATTCAGCTACTCCCTTTGAGGTAGGCGTGCATATCGGGCGCGCATTATCAGTCAGGAATGGCGCCGTTTCAAGCGCCTGGGGCGCTTTCAGGGTGCGGCATTGTGTCGCCGGAATGTGGCGGTTTCAAGGTGTTAATGCGCTGCGGATACGGCGAGCGGTCTCCTCTAGGGCCTTTCTCTCGCCGGGGTTGAGCGTCCAGTTCATGGCCAGGTCGTCATCGATCCGTCGTGGAAGGACGTGAACGTGGAAATGGCCGATCGACTGCGCCGCCCCAGGCCCATTGGCTTGCAGCAAGTTCAGCCCGTCCGGACGCATGGCCTTCCACACGGCGTGCGCCACCTTTTGGGCCATCAGTACCACCGCCTGCAGCGAGGCTGGCGAAACCTGGAAGAGGTTGTCCGCGTGCTCTCGCGAGATCACGAGGCAATGCCCCGGATTGGCGGGATTGATGTCCATGAAGGCGATGGCGGCATCGTCCTCGCATACCCTGATGCTCGGGATCGTGCCCGCCGCAATCGCGCAAAAGATGCAATCAGACGCCTCAGCCATGCCCGTCGCCTCCTAGTTTCGCCGCAATGGCCGCCAGCCGCCGGAACGGCGACTCGCCCATCGCAAGGGCGATCGTGCCGGCCCGTTTCAGCCCCTCGCGGCCGTAGCGTTCGCGCACGGATTCCATCAGCCATTGCCGCGCCTGCTCAAGCCGAGCGGCTGCCAACCGCCCGCCCTCCGCCAGGAAAGCGGCGTGCGCGTCGATGGCCGCCACCAGCTCGCCGACGCCCTCGTGCTGCAGGCTGGCAACCATTAGGACCGGCACCTGCCAGCCGTCGCGTTCGCCCGCAAGGCTGAGGGCGCCCTTGACGTCGGCGCGGGCGCGCGCGGCGGCGGGCCCCATGTCGGCCTTCGTCACCACGACGACGTGGGGTATTTCGACGATGCCCGCCTTCATGAACTGCAGGCTGTCTCCCGATCCGGGCTGGACGCAGAACAGGACGGTGTCGGCCACCCCGACCACGTCGGTTTCCGACTGGCCAACGCCGACGGTCTCGATCAGCACCACATCGTAGACCGCCCGCATGAGCACCATCGCCGACACCGTGAGGCCGGCCAGTCCGCCCAGGCGGTCGCGGGCGGCCATCGAACGCACGAAAACCCCCTTGTCCTCGGGGTCGGTGTCGAGTCTGGTGCGATCACCAAGCAGGGCGCCGCCGGACCGGCGCGACGACGGGTCGACGGCGATGCAGGCGACCGTGCGCCCCTCGCCGCGCCACGCCGCGATCAGGGCGTTCATCAGGGTGGACTTGCCCACTCCCGGCGGGCCGGTCATCCCCACCACATGGGCAAGCGGAGCCTCGTGGGCTGCGGAAAGCAGGGCCACGGTATCCTCCGCCTCGGGCGCCGCCTCGATGCGAGCGAGGGCGCGCGCCATGGCGGGTTTGCCGCCGGCCCGAAGCGCTTCCAGGGCGGGGCTCACGTCATGTCTCCCTCGCCTCTGCGCTCCCGCCCCCGGTTCGTCGCGGTCCGCCGGCGGGCAGCTCACGCGGTGCTTTCCACCTTCGCCCCCAGGGCCGCCTGGGCCGCCGCGAGGCGGGCGATCGGCACGCGGTAGGGCGAGCAGGAGACGTAGTCGAGCCCGACCTTCTGACAGAAGGCGATGGAGGCAGGATCGCCGCCATGCTCACCGCAGATGCCGAGCTTGAGGTCCGTGCGGACGGCGCGGCCCCGCTCCGCCGCGATCTTGACCAGTTCGCCCACACCGTCGACGTCGATGCTGGCGAAGGGATCCTGCTCGTAGATGCCTTTCTGCCTGTAGACCTCGAGGAACGGTGCGGAGTCGTCGCGCGACATGCCGAGGGTGGTCTGGGTCAGGTCGTTGGTGCCGAAGCTGAAGAATTCGGCGGTTTCGGCGATCTGGCCCGCGCGCAGCGCGGCGCGCGGCAGTTCGATCATGGTGCCGACCAGATAGCGCAGCACCGCGTTCTTCTCGCGCGCCACTTCGTCGGCGATGCGGTCGACCGACATCTTCAGAAGGTCGAGCTCCTTCTTCGTTCCGACCAGCGGGATCATGACCTCGGGGGTGACCGGATTGCCGGTGCGGCGTCCCACCTCGACCGCGGCTTCGAAAATGGCCCGGGCCTGCATTTCATAGATTTCGGGATAGGTGATGCCGAGGCGGCAGCCGCGATGGCCCAGCATCGGGTTCGCCTCATGCAATTGCGCGGCCCGCGAGCGCACGGTGGCCACGTCGACGCCGGCTGCCTTGGCGACCTCGGCCATCTCCTCCTCGGAATGGGGCAGGAACTCATGCAGCGGCGGGTCCAGCAGGCGGACGGTCACCGGAAGGCCGGCCATGATTTCGAACAACTCGATGAAGTCCTGGCGCTGGTACGGCAGCAGCTTGGACAGTGCGGCGCGGCGACCGGCCTCGTCCGAGGCCAGGATCATCTCGCGCATGGCGATGATGCGCTGCGGATCGAAGAACATGTGCTCGGTGCGGCAGAGGCCGATGCCCTCGGCGCCGAACTGGCGGGCCGTGGAGGCGTCGAGCGGGGTTTCGGCATTGGCGCGGACCTTCATCGTCCGCACCGCGTCCACCCACTCCATCAGGACGCCGAAGTCGCCGGTCAGCTCCGGCTGGATCGTCGGCACCGCGCCCAGCATGACCTCGCCGGTGCCGCCGTCGAGGGTGATGACGTCGCCTTCCCTCACCACCTCGGCGCCGCACTTCATGGTCTTGGCCGCGTAGTCGACCCGGAGGTCGCCGGCGCCGGCCACGCAGGGCCGGCCCATACCGCGGGCGACCACGGCGGCGTGGCTGGTCATGCCCCCGCGGGTGGTCAGGATACCCTGGGCGACGTGCATGCCGCCGATGTCCTCGGGGCTGGTTTCGATGCGCACCAGAATGACCTTCTCGCCGCGCGCCACCCAGTCCTCGGCCTCTTCGGCGGAGAATACGACCTTGCCCGACGCCGCGCCCGGCGACGCGGGCAGGCCTTTCGCGAGCACGCGGCGCGGCGCCTTGGGATCCAGGGTCGGATGCAGGAGTTGGTCGAGGGCCGCCGGATCGACCCGCCGAATCGCGACCTCCTTGGAGATCAAGCCTTCCTGCACCATGTCGACGGCGATCTTGAGGGCGGCTTTGGCGGTGCGCTTTCCGGTCCGGGTTTGCAGCATCCACAGGGTGCCCTGCTGCACCGTGAACTCGATGTCCTGCATGTCGGTGTAGTGCGCCTCGAGGTTGGCCCGCACCTTCTCGAGCTGTCCGAAGACGTCGGGCATCACCTCTTCCATCGCCGGCAGGGTGGAGTGGTTGGCGTTCTTGCCGGCCACGGTGAGGTGCTGCGGCGTGCGAATGCCGGCCACCACGTCCTCGCCTTGGGCGTTGACCAGGAACTCGCCGTAGAAAACGTTGGCGCCGGTCGAGGGGTCGCGGGTGAAGGCGACGCCGGTCGCGCAGTCGTCACCCATGTTCCCGAACACCATCGCCTGCACGTTGACGGCGGTGCCCCAGTCGGCGGGGATGTCGTGCAGGCGGCGGTAGGTGATGGCGCGCTGGTTCATCCAGCTTCCGAATACCGCGCCGATCGCGCCCCAGAGCTGGTCCTGAACGTCCTGCGGGAAAGGACGGCCAAGGCGCTCGGCGACCTTGTCCTTGTAGGCGGCTACGAGCTTTCTCCAGTCTTCGGCCTTGAGGTCCGTGTCGAGTGTGAGCCCGCGGTCCTCCTTGTGCCGTTCAAGCAATTCCTCGAAGTAATGATGGTCGACGCCGAGTACGACGTCGGAATACATCTGGATGAAACGGCGATAGCTGTCGAAGGCGAAGCGCGGGTCATTGCTGCGCCGGGCCAGTCCTTCGACGGTGCGGTCATTCAGGCCGAGGTTGAGGACCGTGTCCATCATGCCCGGCATCGAGGCCCGGGCGCCCGAGCGCACCGAGACGAGGAGGGGATTGTTCTCGTCGCCAAAGCGGGCGCCCATGATCTCCTCGATCCGGCGCAGCGCCCCCTCGACCTGGCTCTTGAGGTCGGCCGGATAGTTCTGGCCGTTGGCGTAGTAGTAGGTGCACACCTCGGTGGTGATGGTGAAGCCGGGGGGGACCGGAATGCCGAGATTGCTCATCTCGGCAAGGTTGGCTCCCTTGCCCCCGAGGAGGTTTTTCATGTCGGCCCGGCCATCTGCCTTGCCGGCGCCGAAGCTGTACACCCACTGCGTCATGACTTCACCCCTCGATCTTCGAAAAGTCAGCAATTTCCCCCATCGTCGCCACGATCTGCGAGAGCAGCCGCAAGCGGTTGCCGCGCACCGACGCGATCCCGACGTTGACCGTAACGCGGTCGAAGAAGGCGTCGACCGGCCGGCGCAGTTCGGCAAGCGCGGCCATCGCCTCGCCGAACCGCTCCGCGTTGAGCAGGGGCTTGAACTCCGCCTTCACCGCCTCCAGCCGCTCTAGCAGAGCGCGTTCCTCCGGCGCCTCCAGCAGGTCGGGATCGACGACGCCCCGATGCGCGGTACCGTCCTTCTTTTCCTCGATGCGCACGATATTGGCGGCGCGCCTGTAGGCGACGAGGAGATTCGCACCATCCTCGGTGGCGAGGAAGTCCTCGAGCGCGGCCACCCGGGCCAGCATACGTACCAGATCGTCTTCGCCGCCGACCGAGAACACCGCGGTGACGAGGTCGTGGCGGGTGCCGCTCTCGCGCAGATGCACCTTGAGCCGATCGGCAAAGAATTCGAGCAGGTCGGCCCCGGTGTCCTCGGCCGCGCGCGACAGCGTGCCGCCGTATTCGGCATGCGCGAGGCCGAAGAAGGGCAGGAGCGGCACACGCAGGCCGTTTTCGGTGATCAGCCGGATGACGCCCAGGGCGGCGCGGCGCAAGGCGAACGGATCCTTCGAGCCGGTGGGTTTCTCGTCGATGCCGAAGAAGCCGACCAACGAGTCGATCTTGTCGGCAAGCGCCACGACGACGCTGACGGGCGCGGTCGGACAGCGGTCGTTCGGTCCGACCGGCGAGTAATGCTCGGCGATGGCCTCGGCGACGAGTGGTGCCTCGTCGTCATGGAGCGCGTAGTAGCGGCCCATCACACCCTGGAGTTCGGGGAACTCGCCCACCATCTCGGTGGCGAGGTCGGCCTTGCACAGCTCGGCCGCGCGCACCGCATGGGCCGCCTCGGCGTCCGAGACGTAGAAGGTCAGGTGACGAGCCAGCCGCTGCAGCCGCTGCGCCTTGTCGGCGACCGTGCCCAGGCCGGCGTAGAACAGGCGTTCGGCCAGCTTGGGAAGCCGGCTCTCCAGGCTTTGCTTGCGGTCGGTGTCCCAGAAGAACTTCGCATCCGACAGACGGGCGCGCAGCACCCTTTGATTGCCGGAAACGACCTGGGCCCCGCCGTCGCCCGTTTCGGTATTGGCGACCACGACGAAGCGCGGCGCCAGCGAGCCGTCCGGCGCCACCAGCGAAAAATACTTCTGGTGTGTGCGCATGGCGGTGATGAGAACCTCGGCCGGCACGTCCATGAAGGCGGAGTCGATGCTGCCCAGCAGCACCACCGGCCATTCGACGAGACCCGCCACCTCCTGCAGCAGGCCTTCGTCGGCGCGTACGGCCAGCCCCTCGGCGGCCGCCAACCGGCTCGCCTCCGCCGCGATCATGGCGCGCCGCTCGGCGGAGTCGAGGATCACCTTGGCCGCGCGCAGGCGGTCCGCGTAGCCGAGGAACGAACGCACGGCGAACGGCGCCGGCGCCATGAAGCGATGGCCCACGGTGGTCCGGCCGGCCAAAGCCGGGCCGAAGCTCACCGGCACGATCTCGCCGTCGAACAGGCAAAGAATGTGGTGCAGCGGCCGTACCCAGCGCACCGAATGGCCGCCCCAACGCATCGACTTCGGCCACGGAAAGGCGGCGAGGGCCTGCTCCACGACCTCTTGCACCACGGCGCCCGTCGGGCGGCCCTTGCGGTCGAGGACCGCGAACCAGAAGACGCCCTTGCCGGTGTCGCGCTGCTCGCATTGATCAAGCGTGATCCCCGCCGATTTCAGGAATCCGTCGATAGCTTGCTGCGGCGATCCGACCCGCGGCCCGCGCCGCTCCTCGGTGGTGTCCGGCTGGGCCACCGGCAGGCCGTCCACGACCAGCGCCAGCCGGCGCGGCGTCACGAACGCGCGCGCCTGCGTGAAGGCGAGGCCGTGCGCGGTGAGTCCGTCGCCGACCAAGCGCGCGAGATCCTCGGCGGCGCGGGTCTGCATGCGCGCGGGAATTTCCTCGGAGAGCAGTTCCAGGAGCAACTCGGCCATCTCAGGCCCCCTTCGCGCGGCTGGACAGCCAGCCTTCGCAGCAGGCCTTTGCCAAGGCGCGTACGCGGCCAATATAGGCCTGCCGCTCGGCAACGCTGATCACGCCCCGGGCGTCGAGCAGGTTGAACCGATGGCTTGCCTTGATGCACTGGTCATAGGCGGGCAGCGGAAGGCCGGCTTCGAGGAGCGAGCGGCATTCCAACTCGGCGTCCAGAAAGTGGCGCAGCAGCATGTCGGTGTCGGCGCGTTCGAAGTTGTGGGCCGAGTATTCCCGTTCGGCCTGTAGGAAGACCTCGCCGTACGTGACCCCCTGGCCGTTGAAGTCGAGATCGTAGACGTTCTCCACCCCCTGGATATACATGGCCAGCCGCTCCAGGCCGTAGGTCAGCTCCACGGCCACGGGGTCGCATTCGATGCCGCCGACCTGCTGGAAATAGGTGAACTGCGTCACCTCCATGCCGTCGCACCACACCTCCCAGCCGAGACCCCAGGCGCCGAGGGTGGGCGACTCCCAGTCGTCCTCGACGAACCGGATGTCATGCAGCTTGGGGTCGATGCCTAGCCGGCACAGGCTCTCCAGATAAAGTTCCTGGGCGTTCTCGGGCGAGGGCTTCAGCAATACCTGGTATTGGTAGTAATGCTGCAGACGGTTGGGATTTTCGCCGTAGCGTCCGTCCTTCGGCCGGCGCGAAGGCTGGACGTAGGCCGCCTTCCACGGTTCGGGGCCGAGTGCCCTGAGGGTGGTCGCCGGATGAAAGGTTCCGGCGCCCACCTCCATGTCGTAGGGCTGGAGGATAAGGCAGCCCTGGTCCGCCCAGAAGGATTGCAGGGTCAGGATCAGCGACTGGAAGCTTGGGCGAGGCGCCATGAATGTCAGCCAGGGGTGGACAGCGAAAATCGATGAAACCTAGCGGCGCGTCCACCCCCGGTCAAGTTGCTGAGAATACGGTCCGGGGCTAGGTCGTGGACTCATAAGCCCTGAGCCACAGGCGGGTCGACGCCAGCATGA
>JACFNC010000015.1 GCA_019455065.1 Rhodospirillales bacterium | reverse complement strand
TCATGCTGGCGTCGACCCGCCTGTGGCTCAGGGCTTATGAGTCCACGACCTAGTCGGCAAAAGCCCTCCTCCCCAACGGCGGTTGCTCCGATCGTATTAGAAAAAGCATCGCCGATGGTAATAGGCCGGACAGTCACAAGCAACCGCGTATGCTTGCGTTGCGATCTTGAACGAAAAAGAAAGGCGGCGGGGCCCGGCCCCGCCGCCTGCGCCCACGCCTTCGCCGCGACCTAACGGTTCATGCGGTTGTCGACCAGGTCGTCGACCACGGCGGGATCGGCGAGGGTCGACGTGTCGCCCAGGCTGTCGTACTCGTTCGCCGCGATCTTGCGCAGGATGCGGCGCATGATCTTGCCCGAACGGGTCTTCGGCAGGCCCGGCGCCCATTGGATGAGGTCGGGCGTGGCGATCGGTCCGATTTCCTTGCGCACCCAGGCCCCCAGCTCCTTGCGCAGTTCCTCGCTCGGATTTTCGCCGGCCACCAGGGTGACGTAGGCATAGATGCCCTGCCCCTTGATGTCGTGCGGATAGCCGACGACGGCCGCCTCGGCGACCTTGGGATGGGCGACGAGGGCGCTCTCCACCTCGGCGGTGCCCATGCGGTGGCCGGAGACGTTGATGACGTCGTCGACGCGCCCGGTGATCCAGTAGTAGCCGTCGTCGTCGCGTCGGCACCCATCACCCGTGAAGTACAGGCCCTTGTAGGTGCTGAAATAGGTCTGCACGAAGCGCTCGTGGTCGCCGAACACCGTGCGCATCTGCCCCGGCCAGGAATCGGCGATGCACAGGTTGCCCTCGCAGGGCCCCTTGAGTTCGTTGCCCTCGGCGTCGACGATCAGCGGCACGACCCCGAAGAAGGGACGCGTCGCCGAACCGGGCTTCAGCGGCGTGGCGCCGGGCAAGGGCGTGATCAGGATGCCGCCGGTCTCGGTCTGCCACCAGGTGTCGACGATCGGCACGCGGGCGTCGCCGACCACGTTGTGGTACCACAGCCAGGCTTCGGGATTGATCGGCTCGCCGACCGTGCCGAGCAGGCGCAACGACTGGCGGCCGGTCTTCTTCACCGGGCCCTCGCCCTCGCGCATCAGCGCCCGGATGGCCGTGGGCGCGGTGTAGAAGATGTTGACCTTGTGCTTGTCGATCACCTCCCAGAAGCGCGACGAGGTGGGGTAGTTGGGCACCCCCTCGAACATCAGGCTGACGGCGCCGTTGGCCAGCGGCCCGTAGACGATGTAGCTGTGGCCCGTGACCCAGCCGACGTCGGCGGTGCACCAGTAGATGTCGCCGTCGTGATAGTCGAAGACGTACTGGTGGGTCATCGCGACATAGACGAGATAGCCGCCGGAGGTGTGCAGCACGCCCTTCGGCTTGCCGGTGGAACCCGAGGTGTAGAGGATGAACAGCGGGTCCTCGGCGCCCATCTCCACCGGCTGATGAACCGGCGAGGCGGCGCCGACGACGTCTTCGTACCAGACGTCGCGGCCGGCGGCCATGTTGACGGCCCCCCCGGTGCGGCGCACGACGATGACGTTCTTGATCGACGGGCAGCTCTCCAGCGCCTTGTCGGCATTGGCCTTGAGCGGCACCTTGCGCCCGCCGCGCAGCCCCTCGTCGGCGGTGATCAGCAGATTCGAATCGCAGTCCTGGATGCGCCCGGCCAGGGAGTCGGGCGAGAACCCTCCGAACACCACGGAATGAACGGCGCCGATGCGGGCGCAGGCCAGCATCGCCACCGCCGCCTCGGGGATCATCGGCAGATAGATGGTGACGCGGTCGCCCTTCTTGATGCCCATCGACTGCATGGCGTTGGCGAGGCGGCAGACGCGCTCATGCAGGTCGCGATAGCTGATATGCGCGCTTTCCTTGGGGTCGTCCCCCTCCCAGATGATGGCGGTCTGGTCGCCGCGCGTGGCGAGATGCCGGTCGAGGCAGTTGGCCGCGACGTTCAGGGTGCCGTCCTCGTACCAGCGGATATGCACGTCGTTCTGGAACGATACGTCCTTGACCTTGGTGTAGGGCTTGATCCAGTCGATGCGCTTGCCCTGCTCGCCCCAGAACCCCTCCGGATCCTTGACGCTACGTTCGTACATCTCGAAGTATTTGCGTTCGTCGACCCAAGCCGCCTTCGCGACCTCGGGCTGCACGGGAAAGACTTGGGCCTCTGACATAGTACAGACGTCTCCCTTATCGTTGTGGGCACGCGATGGAGCGCGGCGCGGGCAATGCAACCGCACGATTATGGTCAATCCGTCGGTCGCAAACAAGCCGCCGCACGCCGAAAACGGCCACCTATCGGACAGTTAATTGCCGGGTCGGCAAAGAAAAAGAAGAGCCTGCCGGATGGGGTAAGTGGCGGCCGGCGGCGCCGTCACCCGGCCTTTCCGGCCAGCCCGCCGCGCGCCAGGATCAGGTCCCACGACGCCGGATCGACGGGCATCACCGACAGCCGCGACTGGCGCACCAGCGCCAGATGCGCGAGGCGCGGATCGGCCTTGATCTCTTCCAGCGTCACCGGGCGCGGCAAGGGCTCGACGGCCTTCACGTCGACCATGCCGAAGCGGCCCGACGCGTCGGTGGGATCGGGGTAGTATTCCCGAACCACCTCGACGATGCCGACGATGCGCTTCTCGTTGACCGAGTGGTAGAAAAAGGCGCGATCGCCGACGCGCATCGCCTTGAGGTTGGCGGCGGCCTGGTAATTCCGCACGCCGTCCCAGTGCTCGACTTCCTTGCGCCACTGGTCCTCCCACGACCAGTGCCCGGGTTCGGTCTTGAGCAGCCAGTACGCCACGGCTCAACCCTCCGGAAACACCTTGCGGTAGCGGCGGATGATCACGCTCTCGAACAGTCCGGCCCGGGCGTAGGGGTCGTCGCGGGCGAAGGCCTCGGCCGCGGCGCGGTCCGGGACGTCGAGCACCGCCATGCTGCCGATCATGCCGCCGCCGTCCTCGCTCAACATCGGGCCGCCGATCACCACTTGTTCGGCATGGCCGCGAATGTAGTCGAGATGCGCCGGCCGGTTGGCGGCGCGGACATGCCCGTGATCGGGCTTGTCGACGCAGTACAAAACGAACAGCATGGTGGCTCCCGGCGCGCAGGCGCCTCAAATGGTTGAATCGGTCGTTTCGTTCTTGAACGGGCGGGCCAGCAGGCCCGCGATGGTCGCGGAGAGGCTGGCCCCGTGATGCAGCAGCGAATCCACCGCGAAGCAGATCGGCATGTCGACGGTCAGCCGTCGCGCCAGGGCGGCGACCGAGGCCGCGCTGGCGACCCCTTCGGTCACCGAGGCGCGCTTCCCCAGGATGGCGCCCAAGGTTTCGCCGCGGCCGAGCGCGACGCCGAGCGAATAGTTGCGCGACTGGTGGCTGTTGGCGGTGAGGATCAGGTCGCCGAGGCCCGACAGCCCCATCAGGGTCTCGCGGCGCCCGCCCTTCGCGGCGGCCAGGCGCATCATCTCGGCAAGGCCGCGGGTGACCAGGGCGGCCCGGGCGTTGTCGCCGAGGGCGCAGCCCTCGACGATGCCGCAGGCGATGGCCAGCACGTTCTTGACCGCGCCACCGACCTGGACGCCGACCAGGTCGTCGGCGAGGTAGGGACGGAAGGTCTGGGTGCCGATGGCGCCGACCAGGGCCTCGCCGAGCGCGCGGTCGGCGCAGGCCAAGGTGACGGCGGTGGGCAAACCACGCGCCACCTCGATTGCGAACGTCGGGCCCGACAACACCGCCGGAACGGCCCCCGGCAGGGCCTCGGCCACCACCTCGGTCATCAGCGCCAGGGTTCCGCCCTCGACGCCCTTGGCGCAGACGACGGCGGGCGTACCGGCACGCCAATGGGCGGCCAGCCGGCCGGCCACCTGGCGCAGATGCTGGGCCGGCGTGACCAGGAAGATTGCATCGGCGACGGCCGCGTCGGCCAGGTCGGTGGTGGCCACGACGCCCGGCGGAAGCTGTACCCCCGGCAGGAACGCCGTGTTCTCGCGGCCGGCGTTGATGGCCCGGGCCACCTCGGCCTCGCGCGCCCACAGCACCACCTCGCGGCCGGCCCGGCGGGCGGTGACGGCAAGCGCCGTCCCCCAGGCCCCGGCGCCGATGATGGCAAGCTTGTCCATGCCGCCTTCCATCCTGTCCCTCAGTCTTCCATCGTTATGCACGCCGCAGGCGACCCCGGCAAGGCCGCTCGGCGGATCGGCTTCGCATGCGACCCGCCCTGATCCTGGGCGCCACCGGCAGCTTCGGCGGCGGCGTCGCCCGCGAGATGCTGGCGCGAGGCCACCCGGTGCGCCTGCTGGTTCGCGACCCGGCCAAGGCGTCGGCCCGCTTCGCCACCCATGAACACGCCGAGACGGTGACCGGCGACGCGCAGGACGCCGCCGCATTGCGCCGGGCGGCCGCAGGGTGCGGCGTGATCGTGCACGGGGTGAACTATCCCTATGATCAATGGCGCCCGCACATGGTGACCGCCACCGCCAACGTCGTCGCCGCCGCCCGCGAGGCCGGCGCCACCATCCTGTTCCCCGGCAACGTCTACGGGCTGGGCCGCCAGACGTCGGCACCGCTGCCCGAGACGGCGCCCATGACGCCGTGCTCCCGCAAGGGACGGCTGCGGGTGGATCTCGAGAACATGCTGCGGCAGGCCGCGGACGACGGCGCCCGGACCCTGGTGGTTCGCGCCGGCGACTATTTCGGCCCCACCGTGCGCAATGGCCTTGTCGATCCGATCTTCAAGTCCGCCCTGGCAAAGCGGCGGATGACCGTGTTCGGAAATCTCGAGGCGCCGCACCAGTGGGCCTACGGCCCCGACCTCGCCCGCTGCGCCGTCGACGTGCTTGCCCTGGAAGGGCGCCTCGCGCCGTTCGCGGTGGTCCATTTCGCCGGCCACGTGGTGCCGCGGCAGCGTGACTTCCTGGCGGTGGTGGCGCGCGAGGCCGGCGCGCCCGGCATTCCCGTACGCCGCATGCCGTGGGCGGCGATGCGCCTGATCGGCCTTTTCTCGCCGGTCGTGCGCGAACTGATGGAGCTGCGCTATCTGTTCGACGAGGCGGTGATCCTGGACGATCCGGCGCGCCGGGCGCTGCTGCCCGATTTCCGCCCGACGCCGCTCAGCGAGGCGGTGCGGCACACGCTTGGCAGCTACCGCGCGGGACAGCTCACGCCTTGACGCCGGCACCGCGCGCCTTCCGGGCGGCGGGGTCCAAGGGCCAGCGCGGCCGGGGGGCGAAATCGAGAGGGTCGGAATGGCCGAGACGAAAGCGCTCGAGGCCGGCCCAGGCGATCATCGCCCCGTTGTCGGTGCACAGCGCCAGCGGCGGGGCGACCAGCCGCACGCCTTGCGACGCGGCCAGCGCGGTCAGGCGCTCGCGCAGACGCCGGTTGGCGGCCACGCCGCCGGCGACGACCAGCGCCGCACCGTGCGGGAATTCAGCACGAAAGGTGTCGAGGGCGCGGGCACAGCGGTCGGCGACGGCGTCCGCCACCGCCTCCTGGAACGAGGCGGCAAGGTCGGCGACCTCCTCGGTGGTCGGGGCCCGCCCCAGTCCTTCGATCGCCATGCGCACCGCCGTCTTGAGGCCGGAGAAGGAGAAGTCGCAGTCACGCCGGCCCTTCATCGGCCGCGGCAGGGCGAAACGCGCCGCATTGCCGGCCTCTGCGGCGCGCTGCACGGCGGGTCCGCCCGGATAGTCGAGGTCCAGCATCTTTGCGACCTTGTCGAAGGCCTCGCCCGCGGCATCGTCGATGGTGGTGCCGAGGCGGCGGTAGCGCCCCACGCCCTCGACCACCAGGAGCTGGCAATGGCCGCCCGACACCAGCAGCAGCAGGTAGGGAAAATCCAGGCCGTCGGTGAGGCGCGCCGTCAGCGCGTGGCCCTCGAGATGGTTGACGGCGACGAAGGGCTTGCCGTGCACGGCGGCGATCGCCTTGGCCGTGGTCACCCCCACCATCACCCCGCCGATCAAACCGGGGCCGCCGGTCGCAGCCACGGCGGCCAGATCCGGGAAGTCCACCCGGGCGCGGCGCATCGCCTCGGCGATCACCTGATCGAGGTGCTCGAGATGCGAGCGGGCCGCGATTTCGGGCACGATTCCGCCATAGGGGCGATGCTCGTCAAGCTGGGACAGAACCACGTCGGCCAGCACATGGCGGCCGTCGTCGACCACCGCGGCCGCGGTCTCGTCGCAACTGGTTTCGATGCCGAGCACGATCATCGCGCGTCCCCGTCGCTCCCGCCCGCCCGATCGGCCGGGACCACAGGCAATAATCCCTTTTCTTGTTGCGATCCAGACACTACAAACGCCCCCATGAGCACACAACCCATCCTTCGCATCGGCACCCGCGGCAGCCCGCTGGCCCTGGCCCAGGCCCATGAGGTCCGCGACCGCCTGGGCGCCGCCCATCCCGCGCTGGCCCAACCCGGCGCCATCGAGATCGTGGTCATCAAGACCACCGGCGACATGGTGCTCGACCGCACGCTCGCCGAGATCGGCGGCAAGGGCCTGTTCACCAAGGAAATCGACGAGGCCATGCTGGCCGGCCGCATCGACATCGCGGTGCATTCCATGAAGGACGTGGCCACCGTCCTGCCGGACGGCATCGTCCTGCCCTGCATCCTGCCCCGCGAGGACCCGCGCGACGCTTTCGTGTGCCTGAAGGCGCCGGCCCTGGCGGCGCTGCCGGCCGGCGCGGTGATCGGCACCGCCTCGCTGCGGCGCGGCGCCCAGATCCTGTGGCGCCGGCCCGACCTCAAGGTGGTGCCGCTGCGCGGCAACGTCCAGACCCGCCTGCGCCGGCTGCAGGAGGGGGCGGTGGACGCCACGCTGCTGGCCTTGGCCGGACTGCGCCGCCTGGGCATGGCCGAGCACGCCACCGCGGTGCTGGCGCCCGAGGACATGCTGCCGGCGGTGGCGCAGGGCGCCATCGGCATCACCTGCCGCACCGGCGACGAAGCCGCCCATCGCTGGCTGGCCACGCTCAACGACCCTGCCTCGGCCACCCGCGTCGCCGCCGAGCGCGCCTTGCTGGCGGTGCTCGACGGCTCGTGCCGCACGCCCATCGCGGCGCTGGCCGAACTGGAGGGCGGCGAGGTGCGGCTGCGCGGCCTGGTCATCCGCCCCGACGGCACGCTGGCCCATGAGACCGAACGCCGCGGACCGGCGGGCGATGCGGCCGCCCTCGGCGCCGATGCCGGCCAGGAGCTTCTCGGACGCGCCGGGCCCGGCTTCTTCGACTTCAAGGCGGGCTGAGGGCATGCGCGCCCTCGTCACCCGCCCCCGGGAGGATGCCGAAGGGGTGGCGGAGTTGCTGCGCCAGCGCGGGGTCGAGGTGCAGGTCGAGCCCCTGCTCGAGATCGTGCCGATCCTCGGCGCCACCGTCGATCTGAACGGCGTGCAGGCCCTGCTGGTGACCAGCGCCAACGGCGTGCGCGCCCTGGCCGCCGCCACGACGGAACGGGCGCTGCCGGTCCTGGCCGTCGGCGAGGCGAGCGCGCGCAAGGCGCGCGAGGCGGGCTTCGGCGACGTGGTCAGCGCCGAGGGCGACGTCGACAGCCTGGCGGCGCTGGTCCGGCGCCGCCTGTCGCCGGACCAGGGCGCCCTGCTGCACGCCGCGGCCTCGCAGGTGGCCGGCGACCTGGCCGGGCAACTCGGTGAGGCGGGCTTCACGGTGCGCCGCGTCGTGCTCTACGAGGCGCGGCCCGCGCCCGAGCCGAGTCCCGCGCTGGTTGCGGCGCTGCGCGACAAGGCCATTGATCTCGCACTCTTTTTCTCTCCCCGCACGGCGGCGACGTTTGCTAACCTGATTGGCGGCGCATCGCTTGGCGAGGCATGCCGCGCGATCGACGCCTATTGCCTGAGCGCGGCGGTCGCGCGGGGGCTGGCGCCGCTGCGCTGGCGCAACGTCCGGGTGGCGGCGCGCCCGGAAATGGAGGCCCTGATGGCCCTCGTCGACGAGGACCTGACGCGGGCGAAGGATCGACAGCGGGGTTGAATCCATGACCCAGGAACGCGACCGCGAGGACGGCACGGCGAAGGACGGCGAGACGACGGCGGAACACCAGACCGCCCCCGCGGAGGCCGAGGCCCCGGCGGCGGAGGAAGCCGCCGCTCCGGCCGCCGAGGCCGGGGCGGAGACTGAGCGCCCGTCAGAGGCCGAGCCCGCGGTGGCCGGCGGCGAGCCGCGGACGCAAGGCAGCGGCCTGCTGGCGGGCCTGATCGCGAGCGCCGTGGTGGCCATCCTGGTGGTGGGCGCGGTGGCCGTGGCGGCGCCGCTGTGGGCGCCGCGACTGGCGGGGCTCGCGGGCCTCGCCGCGGCGGAACGTGTCGCCGCCGTGGAGGCCGGGACCGCAGACCTTCGGCAGGACCTCGCACGGCTGTCCGCGCGCATGGACGATTTCGAGTCCGCCCTTACCGGCCTGCGCGGCGAGCTGACCGCCCTCGACGGGGCGGCCGGCGCGCCGTCGGCCGGCGCCGACGTCCAAGACCTGGCCCGGCGCATCGCGGTCTTGGAGGAACAGGCGCAGGCGAGCGGCAAGGGGCCGACCTCCGAGACGGTTGCGTCGCTGGCCAGCGACGCCGAACGCCTCGGCCGCGAACTGGCCGAACTGCGCGAGAGCGTGGAGACGCTGCGCAAGACCGCCGCCGACGCCGGCGCCGTGCTTCGGCTGTCGCAGCGGGTCGAGGCCGCCGAGACGGCCGCCCGCGAGGCGGCGGCGCAACGCGGATCGGCGCAGGCTCTGTTGCTGGCGGTTGGCCAGTTGCGCGAGGCGGTCAACCGCGGCGAGCCGTTCGCCGCCGAACTTCGGGCGCTGGGCGCCATCCTCGACGGCGACGACGCGGCCGGCGGCGAACTCGAGAAGCTGGCCCGGCACGCCGCCCAGGGGATTCCCACGCGGTCGCGCCTGATCGCCGCCTTCCCCGACCTTGCCGGCCGCATCGTGCGCGCCGGCCTCGGCCCCGACCGTGACGGCTGGTGGCGGCAGACGGTGCAGCGGCTGGCCTCGCTGGTGACCATCCGGCGCACCGAGGGCGAGGCCGCCGACCGCTCGACGGCGGCCGTCGTGGCGCGCGCCGAGGCCAAGCTGGCCACCGGCGACCTGGCCGGAGCGGTTGCCGAATTGGGAGCCCTCGAGGGCCCTGCCCTCGAGACGGCCGGCCCGTGGATGGCGGACGCCCGCGCGCGCGTCGCCGCCGACCGCGCGCTGTCCGACCTGACGTCCGAGGCCGTGGCGGTGACCGCCCGCGGCGAAGGCTAGCCCGATGCTGCGGCTGTTGATCTATCTCGTCACGCTGGCGATCCTGATCGCGGCGGCGGTCTGGCTGGCCGACCGCCCGGGCGCGGTGGCCGTCGACTGGCTGGGCTGGCGGATCGAAACCTCGGTGCCGGTGCTGCTGATCGGCCTGTTCCTCGTGGTGGTGCTGTTCTCGGCCGTGATCCGCTTCTGGCGCCTCGTCGTGGGCCTGCCCGGGCGGCTGGCGGAGCGGCGCCGCGAGAAGCGCCGGCGGCAGGGTTATCTGGCGTTGACCGATGGCCTGGCGGCGGTGGCCGCCGGCGACGCCGGGCGGGCGCGCAAGAATGCGCGGCGGGCCGACGGGCTGCTCAACGATCCGCCGCTAACCTTGCTGCTGTCGGCCCAGGCCGCCCAGTTGAGCGGCGACGCCGACGCGGCAAAGAACCATTTCGCGCGGCTGGTGGAGCGGCCGGAGACCGAATTCCTGGGCTTGCGCGGCCTGCTCACCCAGGCGCTGCGGGCCGGCGACCAGGCCGCCGCCCTCGACTACGCGCGGCGCGCCCATGCCGTCAATCCCGACGCCGGCTGGCTGACCGCCACCCTGTTCGACCTGCAGGCGCGCGCCGGGCTGTGGGGCGAGGCCGCGCAAACGCTGCGGGACGCGGCCAAGCGCCACGTCTTCCCGCCCGAGGACGCGGCCCGCAAGCGGGCCATCGTCGCCTATGAGCGCGCCGGGCAGGCGCAGGCGGCGGGCGACCGCAGGGAGGCGCTGCGCCAGGCCCGGCAGGCGCACGAGGCCGATCCCGCCTTCCCCGCCGCCGCCGTTCGCCTCGCCGAGCTGCTGATGGCCGAGGGCAAGGAGCGCAAGGCGGCAACGGCGTTGGCCGACACCTGGCGGGTGGCGCCGCATCCCGACGTCATGGCGGCGCATCTGGGGCTCTCGCCCGCCGACGACGCCCTGCGCCGGCTGCAACGCGCCGAAAAGCTTGCGGCCGCCAATCCCGACCATCCGGAAAGCCACCTCGCGGTCGGCGAGCAGGCGCTGCGGGCCAAGCTGTGGGGACAGGCGCGGGCGCATCTGACGGCGGCGGCGGAGGCGCGGCCGACGGCCAGGGTCTATCGGCTGCTGGCCGAGGTGGAGGAGGCCGAGGGCGGCGACGCGGCGGCGGTGCGCGACTGGCTGGCCAAGGCGGCGGCGGCGGCGCCCGATCCCATCTGGCTGTGCCGCCAATGCGGCGGCGTGGCGCCGCGATGGTCGAGCCTGTGCCCGACCTGCCATGCCCTCGACGGCATCGCCTGGAGCGACCCGCTGCATCCGCCGCCGGCCCTGCCCGCGGCGGCGCCCGCCGTCATCGCCCCCTGAGGCGCCTTCCGGATTTCGCAAAAAATAAGGCCGCCATGCGGCGGCCTTGAAGTCTGGAGTATCTGCCCGGGAGGCATAACTGACATTGTGGTACCAGAATGCCTGTTTAAGGTCAACAGGTTTTTTTCTGCGCCGCACACTGCCGCGCGGTCGACAGCCTGTGGAGCGGTGCGTATGGGTGCTGCTTTGCCGAGAACGAAAAAAAAGCGCAGGTCCGCTGGAGAGAGCGGCCTGCGCCGGAGGTGAGGTATCTGCCCGGGAGGCATAATGGTTAATTGGTACTGGATTACCGATTTCCTGTCAACAAAAAATTTGGTGCGCCGCACACTTTCCCCAAGGCGTCGAATCCGGCAGGCGCCGGCCGCTCCCACCATGCGACTTGCGCTCTTCCCGCCAAGGCCTTATCTTCCGGCCCTCTGGCCGCGACCGGCGGCCGCCCGGGGCTGCCTTAGCTCAGTTGGTAGAGCAGCTGATTCGTAATCAGCAGGTCGTCAGTTCGAGTCTGACAGGCAGCACCATCCTTGGCCCGCAGGGGCGGGCGCGGCGTGAAGGGGGACGCGATGAGCTTCTGTGGCGACTGCCGCTACTGGCAGTTCGAATCCAATCCCCAGTTCCAGAGCCCCGACGAGCAGGACGGCTTCGGGCTCTGCGAGCGCTTCCAGCAGATGAAGGCCAACCCGACGCGCGCCCTGGCGCGCAGCGACGACGAGTACGCCCGCCTGCAGACCCGCAACGAATTCGGCTGCGTGCTGTTCGAGGGGCGGTAGGCGACGACCGGACGCCGTCGCCCCGCCTCTCCTCAATGCCCCGCGTGATGGCCTGAACCGCCGCTCGCGGCGGGCCGGACCGGGCTTTCCGCCGCCGGCGGCTTCGGCTGCTGCGCCAGCGTGGCGGCCGGCCAGCTCGACTTGAAATAGGCGATCACCGCCTGGATGTCCTGCTCGCTCAACACCCCCGCGAAGGGTGGCATCGGCGCCGCACCCTTGCGAATGGTATTCGCAAGCTGCTCGTCGTCGTGCTGCCAGCCGTGGCCGGTGGCATCGAGCGGCGGCGCCAGCTTCGCCGCCGACGCCGCCGGTTGGGTCCGCCAGCCGTCCTGTCCCTCCAATCTGGCCCCGTGGCAGGACGCGCACTGCGCCTCGTAGACCGCCCGTCCCTTGGCCGCCAGGGCGGGGGACGGCGCCGTGGCCGGCGGCAAGGCCCGGAAGCGGGCGTTCATCACGTGGCCGTCGCCGGCCCTCAGCGACACTACCGCCGCCGCCAGTTCGGCGCCGGCCGGCAACGGTCCGGTCAGCTTGTCGCCGTCCGGTCGCAGCGGCACCTCGGCCTTGCCGCCTGGCGCCAGCACGATGGCTTTGCCGCCGAAGCCCTGTGCGGGCATCGGCCGGTCGTGCTCGTCCTTCAGCAGGACCTCGAACGACGAACCAGTGGTAATCAGCTCCATGCGGTGCCCGTGGGCCTCGGCGAGCCGGCCGCCCTGGTGGGCGACCGGCGGATGGTCGGCCAGCGCCGGCGCCGCGGCGATGAGGGCGAGGGTGGCGTAGATCACTTTCTTGCGCATTTCGAAGACTCCTATTCGGCGGGTGCCGGCACGGCGGTGGCCGTCGCCGTGCGATCGAGACAGGCGTTCCGGCCGACCAGCCAGAACACGACGGGGGTGACGATGGTATCGAGGACGGTGGACGAGATCAGGCCGCCGAAGATGACGACGGCGACGGGGTGGAGAATCTCCTTGCCCGGCTCGCCGGCCGACAGCACCAGGGGAATTAACGCCAGCGCCGCCACCAGGGCGGTCATCAGCACCGGGGTCAGCCGCTCCAGCGAGCCACGGACCACCATCTCCCGGGTGAAGCCCTCGCCTTCCCGTTCCATCAGGTGGAGGTAGTGCGAGACCTTCATGATGCCGTTGCGGGCGGCGATGCCGGTGAGCGTGATGAAGCCGACCAGCGAAGCCACCGACAGCGTGGCGTCGGACAGCCAGATGGCCGCAACCGAGCCGATCAGTGCCAGGGGCACGTTCGCCATGACCACCAGCGCCAGTACGCCCGAGCGAAAGTGGCCGTAGAGCACCAGGAACGTGCCCGTCAGCGACAGAACCGCCAGCATGGCGATCAGGCGGCTGGCCTCCTGCTGGCTTCGGAATTGTCCCTCGTAGGACAGGAAGTAGCCGGGCGGCAGTGCCAGCCCGGCCAACCGACCCCGCACGTCGGCGATGACCGCCCCGATGTCGCGCCCTTGCGTGTTGGCGAGCACCACGATGCGTCGCCGCACGTCGTCGCGGTTGATGACGTTCGGCCCCGTCGTCTCGACCACGTCGGCGACGAGGCCCAAGGGCACCTTGCCGGCCGGCGTGTCGATCAGAATGCGGTCGAAGTCGCCGGTGTGGCTGCGCCAGTCCTCGGCCAGCCGCAGCACCACGTCGAAGGTCCTCTGCCCGTCCAGAACCTGGCTGACGACCTTGCCGTGGAGCGCCGCCTGCAGCACCTCGGTGAGCTGGTTGACGTCGAGGCCGTATTTCCTGGCTTCGGCGCGGTCGAGGCGGATTTGAAGCTGCGGGATCAGGACCTGCTTCTCGACCTGGAGGTCGGCGATGCCGGACACACCGGCGATCAGCGCCCGCGCCTCCTCGGCCTTGGTCCGCAGCAGGTCGAGGTCGTCGCCGAAGATCTTCACGGCGATCTCGGCGCGCACGCCCGAAAGCAGATGGTCGAGGCGGTGCGAGATGGGCTGGCCGATGTTGACGGCGACGCCGGGGATCAGCGCCAGCCGCGCGCGCATGTCGCCCAGGATCGCCTCGCGCCCCCGTCCGGACGGCGTCAGGTCGACGTCGATCTCGGTGTAGTGCACGCCCTCGGCATGCTCGTCGAGCTCGGCGCGGCCGGTCCGCCGGCCGGTCGAAACAACCTCGGGAACCTGGAGGAGAAGCGTTTCGGCGATGGTGCCGATGCGGTTGGATTCCGACAGCGCCGTGCCGGGCGGCAACAGCACGTTGACCGTCACCGTGCCCTCGTTGAAGGCCGGCAGGAACGAGCGACCGAGGAAGGGCACCGAGGCGGCGGCGATGGCGACCATGACGACGGCGGGCAGGATGACCGCCCCCGGGTGGTCGATCGACCAGTTCAAAAGACGGCGGTCCCAGACCTTGAGCCGGCGCACGAGCCAGGAGTCGCCATGCGCCACCGCCTTCGCCCGGGGCAGCAGGTAGTAGCAAAGCACCGGGGTCACGGTCAGGGCGACCAGCAGCGAGGCCACGATCGAAACGATGTAGGCCACGCCGAGCGGCGCGAACAGCCGCCCCTCGATGCCCGAGAGGAAAAACAATGGCACGAACACCAGCACCACGATGACGGTGGCGTAGACGATGGAGTTGCGCACCTCGGACGAGGCGTCGCGGATCACCGCGACCGCCGGACGGGGACGGGCCAGGGCTCGGTTCTCGCGCAGGCGGCGGAACACGTTCTCGACGTCGACCACGGCGTCGTCGACGAGCTCGCCGATCGCCACCGCCAGGCCGCCCAGGGTCATGGTGTTGATCGACAGGCCCATCCACTGGAACACCAGCGCCGTCATCACGATGGACAGCGGTATCGCGGTCAGACTGATGACCGTGGTGCGCACGTTCATCAGGAAGAGGAACAACACGATGGCGACCAGGATGGCTCCGTCGCGCAGCGCCTCCTCGACGTTGTCGATGGCGCGCTCGATGAAGTCGGCCTGCTTGAACAGGACCTGATCGGCGCGGACGTCGGCGGGCAACGTCCTTTGCAACTCCGCCAGGACCCGCTCGACGTCGCGGGTGAGGGCCACGGTGTCGGCGCCGGGCTGCTTCTGCACCGCGAGGATCACCGCCGGCGTGGCGTTCACCGAGGCGTCGCCGCGTTTGACGCCGGGGCCGAAACGCACCTCGGCGATCTGGTCGACGACGACGGGCGCGCCGTCCCTCCAGGCGACGACAGTGTGGCGCAGGTCGTCCAAGCTGGTGGTCTGGCCGACGTTGCGGATCATGAACTCCTGGGCGCGCTGATCCACGAAGCCGCCGGTCGAGTTCCGGGCGAAGTTCGCCAGCGCCTTCTCGAGGTCCTCGAACGACACGCCGTGGGCCTGGAGGCGCTGCGGCATCGCCAGCACCTGGAATTGCCGCACCTCGCCGCCGATGGGAATGACCTGGGCGATGCCGGGAATGGCCAGCAGCCGCTGCCGCAGCACCCAATCCGCCAGGCTGCGCACCTCCATCGGGCTGGTGGCGCCGGTTTCCGAGCGCACGCCGATGAGCATGATCTCGCCCATGATCGAGCTGACCGGCCCCATGACCGGCATGACCCCGGCCGGCAACCGCCCCTCGACGGTGGCGAGCCGTTCGGCCACCAGTTGGCGGTTGCGGTAGACGTCGGTGCCCCAGTCGAACTCGACATAGACCACGGCGAGCCCGACGCCCGAGGTCGAGCGCACCCGGGTCACCCCGGGGGCGCCGTTGAGCGCCGTTTCCAGCGGCAGGGTCACCAGACTTTCCACCTCCTCGGGCGCCAGCCCCTCGGCCTCGGTCATGATGGTGACGGTGGGGCGGTTGAGGTCGGGGAAGACGTCGACGGGAAGCCGCCCCAGGACGAAGGTGCCATAGACCATCAGCACGGCGGCGGCGGCCAGCACGAACAAGCGCTGGCGCAACGAAAATTCGATGACGCGGTCGAACATGGCCCTACCTCGTCGCCGCAAGTTGCGCCGCGCCCCGCACCACCACCCGCTCGCCAGGCGCGACGTCCTCGGCGACCTCGGCCCAGCCGCCGACGACGCGCCCCAGCCTCACCGGCCGGGCCTCGAAGATCTCGGGGGCGGTCTTGACGAAGACGACCGGCCGGCCGCCGGCGTCGGCAATTGCCTCGCGCGGCACCGACACGCGCAGGCTGCTGCCCCCGGTGTGGGCCAGCACGTCGAGCGGCAGGCCCAGCTTCAAGAGGCGCGCCCCGTCGGTCACCGCGAAGATCAAGTGCAGCCCCTGGTCCCGCGGATCGATGCGGCCGCCCGAACCGATGAGGGAAAGGCTGAACACGTGATCCTTGAGCAGCCGCGTCGAGGCCTGCCCGCCGGCGATCCGGTCGGCAAGCGCGAGGTCGTGCAGGACCGCCTCGACGCGCAGGCGTTCAGGATCGACGACCTCGATGGCCGTGGTTTCGGGCGCGATCACTTCGCCCGGCACGACGTGCACGTCGGTGACGACGCCGTCGAGCGGCGCCCGCAGATACTCGCGCCCCAGGGCGGTGCCGGCGATCTGTTCCCGCTCCTTGACCAGCCGGGCGAGATCGAGGCGGGCGTCGTCGAGGTCCTTGCGGCGCGCCGCGTCGCCCATCTGTTCCCAGCGCCGAATCTGGCGCTCGGTCTGGGCGATCGCCGTCTCCACCCGATACAGAGCCGCCCTCTGGTCGCTGCGTTCCAGGGCGGTCAGGTTGGGTTCGATCACCGCCAGCACGTCGCCGCGCTTCACCGACTGGCCGGGCACCGGGAGGGGATGGTCGGGGTCCCATACGACCCGCCCCGCCTGCGCCGGCTGGACGCGGGCGTAGCCGGTGGGGTCGGGCACGACGCGACCGACCAGCCGCACCGCCTCCGCCACCTCGCGGGCCTCGGCCCGGCCGGTGCGCACGCCGAGCAGGAACTGCGACTCCTTGGGCATCGTTACGGCGCGGCCGGGGACGACGGCGGCTTGCGTCGTGGGCGCGCCGCCGTCGCCGTGATCCTCGCCGGCATGGGCGAAGGCCGGGCCGGCGGCCGCAAGGCCCAGCAGAACCAACGCGGCGCCGGCGAAGCCGCGACGCCGGGCGATCATGCCGACGCCGAGCAACGCCGCGACGGCGCCGCCGCCGGCCAGCCAGCCCTTCCAATCCGCCGGCGACGCGAAACCCGCCGCGACCGCCGCGGATTGGGGTGCGACCGGACGGGCCACCCCGGTCAGCAGCAGCAGGTCGTCCCGCCCGGCGGCGGACACGGTGACGGTGAGATCGACCGGCCGGGCCGGCATCTCCCAGGCCAGGCGGTAGATGCCCGGCGAGGCGGTCGGCGCGGCGATCATCGCCGTTCCCTCGGCCTCGACCTCGACGGCGGCACCGGCGACGGGCGCGCTGGTGTCAAGGTCGGCCAGATACACCAGGCTCCCGCCGCCGTCGGCAACCTTGATGACGATCTCGAAATGTTCGCCGAGACCTGCCGCACCCAGGCCGCTTCGGGCGACGGGGGGCGGGGGTTCGGCGGCGTGCTCATGTCCGGAATGGGCCATGGCTGCCGAGGCCGACGCCAAGACGGCGCCGACGAGGGTGGCCACGGCAAAAATCTGCCGCGTGTTCATGCAGTCCTCGCATGCCGGCCCGAGTGGCCGGCTCAGTCAGTCAGTTTCGGAAGCGGGATTTGCGGCCGGCGCCGCGAGGGGTCAGGCGCGCGGCGGGCGGAGGGGCGGCAGGAAGGCGCCCGAATCGGCGATCTGATCCGAGGGCGGCAGGCCGTGGACATGGCCCCGCCAGGCGGCTGCCGCCACCCCGGGAGCGCCGTCACTCAACGTGGCGCCGCCCAACCCGGCCGGGCAGTGACAGGCGTCGCCATCGGTGGCGGGGAGTTGCTGATGGTTGGTCTGGCACAGCCGCTCGGAAGCCGCCGCGCCGTCCTCGCCGTGATGACCCTTATGGGGCGCGTCGGGGTGGCCGGAAGCAGCGTGATGCGCGTGGGGAACCGGCTCTTGCGCCAAAGCCATGCCCGAATACACCGGCAGGCCGGCCAGCAGATAGGCCAGCATGGCGAGGGCGAACAGGGCCTGTGAAAACGCGCTGCGCATCGGATCATTGCTTATCCGTTCCGCTCAGCGCCGTCAATCTACACGTCGAGATTGGCCACCTTCAGCGCGTTGGTCTGGATGAACTCGCGCCGGGGTTCGACCACGTCGCCCATGAGGGTCGAGAACACCTCCTCGGCGTCGTCGGCGTGGTTGACGCGCACCTGCAGCAGCGAGCGGGCGTTGGGATCGAGGGTGGTCTCCCACAGCTGATCCGGGTTCATCTCGCCCAGGCCCTTGTAGCGCTGGATGCCGATGCCCTTCTTGCCGGCCTCCATCACCGCCTCGAGCAGCGATACCGGGCCGGTGATCGGCGTCTGGCGCTCCTTGTGCACCAGGGTGGCGTGATGGCCGTAGCTGGCCTGGAGTTCGGCCGCCATCTCGTCGAGGCGCCGCGCCTCGAGGCTGCGCAGGATGGTGGCGTCGATGTGGTGGGCCTCGGTGACGCCGCGCAGGGTGCGCATGAACAACAACCCGCCGTCCGAGCTCAGGCTGCCCTGCCAGCCGCGCTCGGTGGGTGCCTCGAGCGCGTCGAGGCGGCGCGCCACGTAGGCCGCGGCGTCGGCGCCCATGGCGCGGTCCGACAGGATGTCGGCGGCCAGCGCGCCGGCGATCGCCACCTGCTCGACCACCCGCATCGGCACGCGCCGCGCCAGCGGCTGCAACAGGCCCTTGACCGAGCGGGCGCGGTCGGCCAGGGCGCGCAGGTCCTGCCCCGCCACCTGGGCGCCGTCGTGCAGGGTGAGCACGGTATCGGATAGGCCGTTGTCGATCAGGTAGTTCTCCAGCGCCCGGTCGTCCTTGAGGTAGACCTCGGAGTTGCCGCGTTTGGCGCGGTAGAGCGGCGGCTGGGCGATGTAGAGATAGCCCTTCTCGATCAGGTCGGGCATCTGGCGGTAGAAGAAGGTGAGCAGCAGGGTGCGGATGTGGCTGCCGTCGACGTCGGCGTCGGTCATGATGATGATCTTGTGGTAGCGGGCCTTGCCGACGTCGAAGTCCTCGCGCCCGATGCCGGTGCCCAGCGCCGCGATCAGGGTGCCGATCTCGGCCGAGGACAGCATCTTGTCGAAGCGCGCCCGCTCGACGTTGAGGATCTTGCCGCGCAGGGGCAGGATCGCCTGGAAGGCGCGGTTGCGCCCCTGCTTGGCCGAGCCGCCGGCCGAATCGCCCTCGACCAGGAACAGCTCCGAGGCCGCCGGGTCGCGCTCCTGGCAGTCGGCCAGCTTGCCGGGCAGGGTGGCGATGTCGAGCGCGCCCTTGCGGCGGGTCAGCTCGCGCGCCTTGCGCGCCGCCTCGCGCGCCGCCGCCGCCTCGACCACCTTGCCGACGATCTTGCGGGCCTCGGCCGGATGCTCCTCGAACCACTGCGACAGCTTGTCGCCGACGATGCCCTCGACCACGGGACGCACCTCGGACGACACCAGCTTCTCCTTGGTCTGCGAGGAGAATTTGGGGTCGGGCACCTGCACCGACAGCACGCAGGTCAGCCCCTCGCGCATGTCGTCGCCCGACAGCGACACCTTTTCCTTCTTGGCGATGCCGCTTTCCTGGGCATAGGCGTTGACGGTGCGGGTGAGCGCCGCGCGGAAACCAGCGAGATGGGTGCCGCCGTCCTTTTGCGGGATGTTGTTGGTGAAGCAGAGCTGCGTCTCGTGGTAGCTGTCGGTCCACTCCATCGCCACCTCGACGCGGATCTTGAGGCGGCCGTCGGGGCTGACCGGGACCTCGCCGATGATGGCGATGGGCGGGCTGTGCAGGGCGTTCTTCGAGCGGTCGAGGTAGCGCACGAAGGCCTCGATGCCGCCCTCGTAATGCAGATCCACGGTCTTGATCTCGGCGTGGCGGGCGTCCGTCAGGCGCAGGAACACCCCGGAATTGAGGAAGGCGAGCTCGCGCAGGCGGTGCTCGAGCGTGCCGTAATCGAACTCGGTCATGGTGAAGGTCTGGGTCGAGGGCATGAAGGTGACCTCGGTGCCGCTCTTGCCGTCGGCCGCGCCGACCACCGCCAGCGGCGCCTCCGGCTCGCCGTGGCGAAAGCGCATGTAGTGCTCGGCGCCGTCGCGCCAGATGCGCAAATCGAGGAACTCCGACAGCGCGTTGACCACCGAAACGCCCACCCCGTGCAGTCCGCCCGACACCTTGTAGGCGTTCTGGTCGAATTTCCCGCCGGCGTGGAGCTGGGTCATGATGACCTCGGCCGCCGACACGCCTTCCTCATGGTGGATGTCGACCGGGATGCCGCGGCCGTTGTCGCGCACGGTCACCGAGCCGTCGCCGTTGAGTACCACGTCGACCCGGTCGGCGTAGCCCGCCAGCGCCTCGTCGATGGCGTTGTCGACCACCTCGTAGACCATGTGATGCAGGCCCGAGCCGTCGTCGGTATCGCCGATGTACATGCCAGGCCGCTTGCGTACGGCGTCGAGGCCGCGCAGCACCTTGATCGAACCGGCGTCGTATGCCTCGCCCTTGGGGGTTTCGCTGGCTGGCTGCTGGGTCATTCCGTTCACTTTCTAATCTCTGACCAGATCTTCCTCTCTCCCGCAACCGGGAGGAGGGAATATTACCTCACTGCGCCACCCGCGTCGCGGTCGCCGCGGCCACGCGAAAGAACTGGGCGTCGGCGCCCAGGCCGGCGAACACGGCCTCGTCGGTGCCGGTCAGCCAGCTCTGCGCGTCCAGGCCGCGCAGTTCGTCGAACAGGGCGGCGCGCCGATCGGCGTCGAGATGGGCCGCCACCTCGTCGAGCAGCAGGATCGGCGCCGCGCCGCGTTCCTCGGCCAGCACCTGGGCATGGGCGAGCAGGATGGCGATGAGCAGGGCCTTCTGCTCGCCCGTCGAACAGCTTTCGGCCGCCACCCCGTTGGCCACATGGACGACCTTGAGGTCGCTGCGGTGCGGTCCCTCGGCGGCGCCGCCGGCCTCGGCGTCGCGGCGGCGCGAGGCCGCCAGCGCCTGGCGCAGCCGGCCCGCCACTCCCTCCTCGCCATCCTCGTCCAGCCATTCCTCGACGCCCGCCACCGTCAGGGCGGCGGCCGGAAACGGGCCGCGCCCGGCCGCACAGCGGGTATTGAGCCGGCCGACCGCCGACCGCCGCGCCGCCGCCATGGCGGCGCCGCGCTCGGCCATCGCCTCCTCCAACGTCGCCAGCCAGCGCGCGTCGGCACCGCCGGCGCGCAACAGCCGGGCGCGTTCGCGCAAGGCGTGTTCGTAGGCCGCGGCACGCGCCGCATGGCCGGGATCGGCGCCGAGGACCAGGCGGTCGAGGAAGCGCCGGCGCCCGGCCGAGCCTTCGAGAAACAGCCGGTCCATCGCCGGCGTCAGCCAGATCGCGCTCATGGTTTCGCCGAGAACCATCTGGTTGCGGGCCGGCTGGCCGTCGATGCGCACGCTCCGGCGCTCGGCCCCGGCCTCGCGGCCGGTGGCGATCTCGACCTCGCCGTCGGGACCGCGCAGCGCCGCGGCCACCCCCCAGGCGGCGCCCTCGCCGGCATCCCGGCGGCCGATCTCGGCGATGCGGGCGCCGCGCATGCCGCGCCCAGGCGTCAGCAGTGACAACGCCTCCAAAATATTCGTCTTGCCGGCGCCATTGGGGCCGGTGAGCACCACGGGGCGGGAATCCATGTCCATCCTGAGAAATCGATAGCAGCGGAAGTCGCTGAGGGTGAGGCGCAGGATCGCCAGCCGCCGCGCCCCGCTGGCACGGTCGGTGACGATCACACCCGCATCGGCATCAGGACATAGACGGCGCTGCCGTCGGCGACCTCGCGCACCACGGTCGGCGACGCCGCGTCGGACATCGTGAAGCGCACCGCATCCCCCTCGACCTGCGCCAGGATGTCCAACAGATAGCGCGAGTTGAAGCCGATCTCCAGGGGCGTCGACGAATACACCGCCTCGATCTCCTCGACGGCGCTGCCGTTCTCGGGACTGGAGGCCGACAGCACCAGCGCGCCCTTCTCGATGCTGAGCTTGATGGCACGCGACTTTTCGGTCGAAATGGCGGAGACGCGGTCCACCGCCTGCGCGAAAGTGCGGCAGTCGACCTCGAGGTTCTTGTCGTTGTCGGCGGGAATGACGCGCTCGTAGTCGGGGAAGGTGCCGTCGATCAGCTTCGAGGTCAGAACCGCCTCGTCGAAGGCGAAGCGGATCTTGCTCTCCGACAGCGACACGGTGACCTCGACGGCCGTCTCGTCGATCAGCTTGCGCAGCTCGCCCACCGTCTTGCGCGGCACGATGACGCCGGGCATGCCCTCCGCCCCCTCGGGCAGCGGCACCTCGAAGCGCGCCAGGCGATGGCCGTCGGTGGCCACCGCGCGAAGCACGTCGACGCCCATGTTGCGCGCCGTGTGCACGTAGATGCCGTTGAGATAGTAGCGCGTTTCCTCGGTCGAGATGGCAAAGCGCGTGCGATCGATCAGGGCCCGCAGCTCGGCCGCCGAGAGGGTGAACACGTTGGGCAGCTCGCCCCCCGACATCACCGGGAAATCCTCGACCGGCAGGCAGGCGAGGGTGAACTTGGAGCGCCCCGAGCGCAACGTCAGCTGGCCGTCGTCGCCGGTCTGCTCGAGTTCGATCTGAGAACCGTCGGGCAGCTTGCGCACGATGTCGTAGAGCGTATGCGCCGGCGCCGTCGTCGCCCCTGGTTGCGACACCTCGGCCGACACCGTCTCGATGATGTCGAGGTCCATGTCGGTGGCGTTGAGGCTGAGGGCCCCGGATCTGCCTTCAAGCTTGACGTTCGACAGAATCGGAATTGTGTTGCGCCGCTCGACGACACTTTGCACGTGGGCGAGGGACTTCAACAGGGCGGCTCGTTCGATCGTCAGCTTCATGGCGTCTGCGGGCTATGGTTGCAATCGATCCCCGCCCAATCGCGGGGCCGGCCAGTATAGCAGAACCCTTTGTATCACGAAGTGTTTTCCCATCCCTGCGGGATGCGACACCGGTGGCCGAAGGCCGCGCGCCGCCAGCGGCGCGCTCAACTCTCCAGCATGCGGCGCAGCAGCTCGATATCTTCCGCGAAGGCGGTATCGGTCTCGCGCAGTTCGTCGATCTTCTTGACGGCATGCATGACCGTGGTGTGGTCGCGCCCGCCGAACTTGCGGCCGATCTCGGGCAGGGAACGCGAGGTGAGCTGCTTGGCCAGGTACATGGCGACCTGGCGCGGCCGCGCCACCTGGCGCGAGCGGCGGGCCGAGTGCATGTCGGCGACGCGGATGTTGAAATGCTCGGCCACCCGCTTCTGGATCTCCTCGATGGTGATCCGCCGGTCGTTGGCGCGCAGCATATCGTGCAGCACCTCCTGGGTGGTCTCGAGCGTGATCGCACGGCCGACGAGCTGCGCGTGCGCGACCACCCGATTGAGCGCCCCCTCGAGCTCGCGGACATTGGAGGTGATCTTGTGGGCCAGGAACTCCATGACCTTGCGCGGCATCGTCGCGCCAAGCTGTTCGGACTTCGAGTCCAGGATGCCCAGGCGCAGTTCATAGGTCGTGGCGTGGATGTCGGCGACCAGACCCGAGTTCATGCGCGAGCGCAGGCGCTCCTCCATCCCCTCCAGATCGGAGGGCGACTTGTCGGCCGAGATGACGATCTGTCGCCCCTGATCGACCAGGGAGTTGAAGGT
The DNA here is from genome assembly GCA_019455065.1 of Rhodospirillales bacterium. Lineage (GTDB taxonomy): Bacteria > Pseudomonadota > Alphaproteobacteria > Rhodospirillales > Magnetospirillaceae > JACFNC01. Next base: position 79,882 of record JACFNC010000015.1, on the reverse strand, counting down.
GTGGAAGAATTCCTCCTGGGTCGAATCCTTGCCGCCGATGAATTGCACGTCATCGACCATCAGGACGTCGACCGAGCGGAACTGCTCCTTGAACGCCATCGTATCCTGATAGCGCAGGGCGCGCACGAAGCGGTACATGAACTTTTCCGCCGACAGATAGACCACCGTGCGGTGGGGCGCGCGCTCGCGGATATGCCACGCGATGGCGTGCATGAGGTGGGTCTTGCCGAGACCCACACCGCCGTAAAGGAACAGCGGGTTGAGGGTCACCTGCTCGGCCTCGGCGACACGACGCGCCGCCGCGTAGGCGAACTCGTTGGGTTTGCCGACCACGAAGTTGTCAAAGGTGAAGCGCGGGTCAAGGGGGGCGCTGATCTCGTCGATGGAAGGCGCGGTCTCGACCGGCGGCGCCACCGGCGCCGGAGCCACCGGCGTGGCCGCCGCCATGGCCGCGCGGCGTTCGCCCGCGGCGGCCTGGACGACGATTTCGACGTTGCGGATCTTCGCGTTCTCGCCGCTCCACAACGTACGAATCCGCTCTCCGTAATGCGTTATCACCCAGTCTCGAAGGAAGCGCGTCGGCACGCTGATGCGCACGCTGTCGTCACGCACCTCCCGCAGCATCAAGGGTTTCAGCCAGCTCTTGAAGGCCGCTTCGCCGAACTCGTCGCGCAGACGGCCGCGCACCCGGTCCCACTGTGCGTCAAACATCATGTCGATCCCCGAGGCCATGCCCGCCAACTACCGGCGCCGAACGCCCGCCACGCATGCGCGCCGAGACTTCGCTCGGCCGGAGTTTCGACAAGGGAATGTGTCAGCCATTTTCCCTGCCCCCCAGTCGCCGCGATTGCCTGTCCGGCGCTTCGGCCTTCGTTGTCCAGGCAACCACCCTGCCCAAGTATCTATGCCACATTGCATAAAATTTTATTTGTATTCTTCAACACAGCGATTCACCCCGCCGAGTCTGCCGCTCTTCGGGTCAATACTTCTAAAGTTGAGAAAAGTCCTCGTTACGAGTGCCATTCTGGCGAGGCTCAGACTGTACCGAGCGCATCCGGGGAAAGCAACGTGACCGAAAAGCGAACGCGGAATTTTTTTCCGCGTTCACTTTTCGCAACGCAAAAAAGGCCGCAGCCCCAGGGGATGCAGCCTTTCCAACGGAAAGCTTGAAATCAGAGGGCGCGGACGCGCGCCGACAGGCGGGAGACCTTGCGGGATGCCGTGTTGCGGTGCAGGACGCCGGTCTTCGCCCCGCGCATCAGCTCGGGTTCGGCGGCGCGCAGGGCGGCGACGGCCTCGTCCTTGTTGCCGCTGGCGATGGCGCTCTCGACCTTCTTGACGAAGGTGCGGATGCGGCTGACGCGGGCGCGGTTGACGGCCGTGCGCTTCTCGGTCTGCCGGATGCGCTTCTTTGCCGACTCATGATGGGCCATGGAACGAAACCTACTCTCTCACGAACTCGAACGAAGGCGGGTATATAGAGCCCCAACCCGCAGGCGTCAATAAGGTAAATGGCCGGCCGCCGCTTCAGCGGTTGCGGAAGTCGGGCGGGCGCTTCTCGATGAACGCGGCCATGCCCTCCTTCTGGTCCTCGGTGGCGAAGGTCACGTGGAACAGGCGCCGCTCGAGCCGCACGCCCTCGCTCAGAGTGGTTTCGTAGGCGCGATTGACCGCCTCCTTGGCCATCATCACCGCCGAACGCGACAGGCCCGCGATGACCTCGGCCACCCGCAGCGCCTCGTCGAGAAGCTCGGCGGCGGGCACCACGCGGCTGACCAGGCCGCAGCGCTCGGCCTCGACGGCGTCCATCATGCGGCCGGTGAGGGCCATCTCCATGGCCTTCGACTTGCCGGCGATGCGGGCGGGACGTTGCGTGCCGCCCGCCCCCGACAGGGTGCCGATGGTGATCTCGGGATGGCCGAACCGCGCCGTGTCGGCGGCCAGCACGAAGTCGCACATCATCGCGATCTCGCAGCCCCCGCCCAGCGCGTAGCCCGCCACCGCGGCGATCAGGGGCTTGCGGCAGCGGCCGACACGGTCCCAGTCGTCGCCGCTGTAGTCGCCGAAAAAGGCGTCGGTGAAGGACATTGCCTTCATCTCGGCGATATCGGCCCCCGCCGCGAAGGCCCTGTCGCCACCCGTCAGCACCATGCAGCCGACGGCGTCGTCGGCGTCGAACGCCGCGAGCGCCGCCCCCAATTCGCCCACCAGCTCCGACGACAGGGCGTTGAAGGCCTGGGGACGGTTGAGGCGGACGAGGCCGACCCGCCCGTGCCGCTCGACCACGATGGTGCGGAACGCCATGGCCGCCGCCGCTCAGCGGTTGCGGAAATTGGGCTGGCGCTTCTCGGCGAAGGCCGCCATGCCCTCCTTCTGGTCCTCGGTGGCGAAGGTCGAGTGGAACAGGCGCCGCTCGAACCGCACGCCCTCGCTCAGCGTCGTCTCATAGGCGCGATTGACCGCCTCCTTGGCCATCATCACCGCCGGGCGCGACATCCCCGCGATTCGGTCGGCGACGCGCAGCGCCTCGTCGATCAGGTCGCTGGCCGGCACCACGCGGCTGACGACGCCACTGCGCTCGGCCTCGGCGGCGTCCATCATGCGGCCGGTGAGGATCATTTCCATCGCCTTCGACTTGCCGGCGAAGCGGGTCAGCCGCTGCGTGCCGCCGGCCCCCGGTATGGTGCCGATGGTGATTTCGGGTTGTCCGAACTTGGCGGTGTCGGCGGCCAGGATGAAGTCGCACATCATCGCCAGTTCGCAGCCCCCGCCCAGCGCGTAGCCGGCGACCGCCGCGATCACCGGCTTGCGGCAGGTGGTTACCCGCTCCCAGTCCTTGGTGATGAAGTCGTCGAGATACACGTCCATGTAGGACTTGCTGGCCATCTCCTTGATGTCGGCGCCGGCCGCGAAGGCCTTTTCGCTGCCGGTCAGGACGATGGCGCCGATCTCGTCGTCGGCCTCGAAGGCGTCCAACGCGGCGTGCAGCTCGCGCATCAGGGTGGCCGACAGGGCATTCATGGCCTTCGGCCGGTTGAGGGTGATCAGGCCGACCCGGCCCTTGGTTTCGACGATGATGGTTTCATACGGCATACGACTCTCCCCCGTTTCGACGTTGGGCAAGTATCTCGGTTACGGCGCAGCGGCCGGCGTTACTATGAAGCGAACCCGGGTGGCGCCGCGCTCGACCGCCACCTCGATCCGCAACGCCTCGTTGTCACGACGATACTGCTGCGGGCCGACCGCCACCCAGCCGAGTTCGGGCAGAGTGGCGGCGTAGAAGGCGATGACGCGGTCTGCGGCGACGGCCCCCTCTGCATGCGATTCGGCGATGCGGCCGGCGGGCGTGTCGAACAGCAGCCCCGCGGACGGCCGCTCGCGCAGACCGGGCATCAGCGGCAGGTCGTCGATTTCCGACAGAAAGTTCTCGGCGTGCCCGGGCGCGGCCGCCGTCAGAAGGGCGGCCAGAGCGACCACGGGCAGATAACGCGTCGCCATGGGCCCCGCTATACCATCAGCGCTGTCGTTTGGCGCAAAAAAAAGTTGAGCGGCCGGCCTGCACGATGCGGCGGATGCCGCCGCAGGACGACCCCGGCACGCACGCCGGGCACGGCTGCCCCTCGCGCCCGTAGACCGCGAAGCGATGCTGGAAGTAGCCAAGCTCTCCCGACGGTTGCTGGTGATCGCGGAGCGTCGAGCCGCCGGCGGCCACGGCCTCGCTCAGCACCGCCTTGATGGCGGCGGCGAGCCGGTCGGCACGGGCGCCCGACACCGTGTCGGCGCGGCGGCGCGGCGACAGCCCGGCCCGATAGAGGGATTCGCAGGCATAGATGTTGCCGATGCCCGCCACCACGCGCTGGTCCATGAGGGCGGTCTTGAGCGGCGATCGGCGGCCGGCGAGCCGGGCGGCCAGGGCGGCGCCGGTGAAGGCCTCGTCGAGGGGCTCGGGGCCGAGGTCGCGAAGCAACGGATGGCCCGGCCACGAGTCGCGGTCGCAGAAGGTCATCAAGCCGAAGCGGCGCGGATCGCGGAACGTCACCTGCGTGCCGTCGTCGGTGACGAAGGCGACGTGGTCGTGGGCGTCCAGGACGCCGGCCGTCGGCCGACCCACGGTCATGCGGCCCGACATGCCGAGATGAACGATCAGCACAAGGCCGTCGTCCATTTCGACGAGAAGGTATTTCGCGCGCCGCCACAGCCGCTTCACCCGCCGACCCGTCAGGCGTTCGGAAAAGTTGGGCGGCAGCGGCCTGCGCAGGTCGGGCCGGAAGGCCCGCACCCACGCCAGCACGCGTCCCTCCAGCGCGGCGGCGAGGCCGCGGCGGACGGTTTCGACCTCGGGCAGCTCAGGCATGGACCGGCCGGTGACCAGGCCTCACTTGGGCTGCATGCGCAGGGCGCCGTCGAGGCGGATGACGCTGCCGTTGAGCATCGCGCTGGCGACGATGTGCATGACCGTGGCCGCGTACTCCTCGGGCTTGCCCAGCCGCGTCGGGAAGGGAACGCTGGCGGCCAGGCTCTCCTGTGCCGCCGGCGGCAGGCCCTTCATCATCGGAGTCAGGAACAAGCCCGGCGCGATGGTCATGACCCGCACCCCGAAACGGGCGAACTCGCGGGCCGCCGGCAGGGTCAGCGAGGCCACGCCGCCCTTCGACGCGGCATAGGCCGCCTGGCCGATCTGCCCCTCGAAGGCCGCCACCGAGGCGGTGTTGACGATCACCCCGCGCTCGCCGTCGTCCAGTGCCGCCAGGCCCGACATGTCGGCGGCGGCCAGGCGCATCATGTTGAAGGTGCCGATGAGGTTGACCTGAATGACCCGGGCGAAGGCGTCGAGGGCCATCGGCCCGTCCTTGCCCACGATGCGGGCCGCCGGGGCGATGCCGGCGCAGTTGACCAGGACGCGGGCCGGTCCGTGCGCCGCGCGCGCCTTGGCGATCGCGGCCTCGGCATCGGCGGCGTCGGCCACGTCGCAGCGCACACCGAGCCCCCCGATCTCCGCCGCCGTGGCGGCGGCCGCCTCCAGATTCACGTCGAACAGGGCGACCTTCGCGCCCGCCGCCGCCAACGCCCTGGCCGTCGCGGCGCCCAGCCCCGACGCCGCCCCGGTGACGATGGCGGCTTCTCCCCGTACCTGCATGGTCCGCTTCCCTTGTAGAATTCGTAAAGACGGACATGGTGATAGCAGATCGGGCGGGGCGTTGCGAAGATGCTCCGTCGCCGCCATATGGGCGGGGACGTGTTTGCGGAGGCATGGGTGAACCTTTCTCCCGTCCGAGACTCCGAGTTCTGGAGCAAGATGCGTCGCACGGCCGGCCGCGTGCCGTTCGCGACCGAACTGGTGGCCGCCTGGTACTGCGCCCTCGACCCGCGCACGCCGGCCCGCGCAAAGGGCATCCTGCTGGCGGCGGTGGCGTATTTCGTGATGCCGGCCGATCTCATTCCCGACTTCGTGGCCGGCCTCGGCTTCACCGATGACGCGGCCGCCCTGTTCGCGGCCATTCGTGCGGTTACCCCCCACATCACGGCCGAACACCGCGCCAGGGCAGCCGAGTCGCTGCGTCGCTAGTCGGGCGGGCGTGGGCGTTCGCCCGCGCCCAAGCGCGTCTCGCGACCGACGATGTAGAGCGTGCTGGCCACCACGATCGCCCCGCCCATTATCGTCGCGCCGTCCGGCACTTCCGCGAAAACGAGGTATCCGATGAGGCCGGAGAACAGCAGGGTCAGATAGTCGACGGGCACCACCGCCGTCGCCTCGCCGACCGTGAAGGCGCGCACCAGGAAATACTGCGCGAGGCTGCCCAGCGCCCCCACCGCCAGCAGCAGGGCGAACGCCGCGCCCGAAGGCATGCGCCACACGAACAAGGCGGGCGGCAGGGTGCCCACGGTGGCAAGGACCGAAAACCAGAACAGCACGACCATCGGCCGCTCGGTGGCGGTCATCCGCTTCACCGTGGCGAACGCCATGGCCGCGAACAGGGCCGCGGCCAGCGCCATCAGCGCCGCGAAGGTCTCGCCGCCGCCCGGCCGCAGCATCACCAGAACGCCGGCCATGCCGACCGCGGTGGCCGACCAGCGCCGCCAGCGTACGGTTTCGCCCAGGAACAGCACCGCCAGCACGATCATGAACAGCGGCTTGGCGAACATGATGGCGACGGCGGTGGCGAGCGGAAGGTGGGCCAAGGCGTAGAAGCTGCACCACATGGCGCTGACGCCGAAGAGGGCGCGCGCGGCATGGATGCCGGGCCGCGCCGTCGCCATGCCCCGCCAGCCGGCGCGAACGACGAAGGGCAGGACGACGGCCAGCCCGAACAGGCTACGGAAGAAGGCGATCTGAAAGGGGTGGACGTCGCTGCCCAGTCCCTTGATCAGGCCGTTCATGCCGGAAAAGGCCAGCGCCGAGAGCAGCAGCCACAGGGCGCCGCGCACGTTGCCGGGCAGCGGGAGGAACGGATCGCCGCGAAGGGCGTTTGGCACGGCTGGGCCTTTCACGCATCGGGCCTCGCGGCCGCATTCTCTTGATAGCGCGGCGGCGGGGCCTTGGCGAGAGCGCGTCGGTGCGTTAGAGCTTAGGCACCCAGACCAGGAGGGAGATGACGATGTCCGTGATGCTTTGGCAACCTTCCGCCGAACGCGTCGCCCAGACGAACGTGACGGCCTTCATCGCCGACGTGAACAGGCGCTGGAATGCCGGGGTGGCGGACTACGCGACCCTTTATCAGTGGTCGATCGACCATCCGCAGCGCTTCTGGTCGGCGCTCTGGGACTTCGCCGGCGTGATTGGCGAGCGCGGTTCGGAGGTGGTCCGGGACGTCTACGAAATGCCGGGGGCGCGGTGGTTCCCCGGAACGCGACTGAACTTCGCCGAGAACCTGCTGCGCCGGCGCGGCCCCGAGGACGCCATCGTTTTCTGGGGCGAGGACAAGGTGCAGCGCCGCCTGTCCCACGACCAGCTCTTCGACCAGGTTTCGCGCCTCGCCCAGGCGCTGAAAGCCGAGGGGGTGCGGGCCGGCGACCGGGTGGCGGGTTTCCTGCCCAACATGCCCGAGGCGGTGATCGGCATGCTGGCCACCGCCAGCATCGGCGCGGTGTGGTCGTCGGCATCGCCGGACTTCGGCGTCCAGGGTGTGCTCGACCGCTTCGGCCAGATCGAGCCCGCCGTGCTGCTGTCGGCCGACGGCTATTTCTACGGCGGCAAGACCCACGATTCGCTCGCGCGCCTGGAGGGGATCATGGCGGGCATGCCGAGCGTGCGCCGGCTGGTGGTGGTTTCCTACACCACCGAGCGGCCCGATCTTTCGGGTCTGCCCAAGGCCGTGCAATACGACGACTTCGTCGGCGCCCAGCCGGGCGGCGCCATCGACTTTGCGCGCGTGCCGTTCGAGCACCCGCTCTACATCATGTATTCCTCGGGGACCACGGGCGTGCCGAAATGCATCGTCCACGGCACCGGCGGCTCGCTGCTCCAGCATCTCAAGGAGCACAAGCTGCACTGCGACATCAAGCCGGGCGACCGCGTCTTCTACTTCACCACCTGCGGCTGGATGATGTGGAACTGGCTGGCCGGCGCGCTGGCCTCGGAGGCCACCCTGCTGCTGTATGACGGCTCGCCCGGCCTGCGCGACAGCCGCATTCTGTTCGACTACGCCGACGCCGAGAACATGACCTTGTTCGGCACCTCGGCCAAGTGGCTCGACGCCGTCGCCAAGCAGGGGTTGGAGCCCGCGAAGACCCACAATCTGGCCAGCGTGCGGACGATGACCTCGACCGGCTCGGTGCTGGCCCCGGAAGGGTTCGATTACGTCTACGACAAGATCAAGAAGGACATCCAGCTGTCGTCGATCTCGGGCGGCACCGACATCATGGGCTGCTTCGTGCTCGGCAATCCCACCGGTCCGGTGTACCGCGGCGAGATCCAGTGCCGCGGCCTGGGCATGAAGGTCGAGGTGTTCGACGACGCCGCCCGGCCGCTCGTCGGCGAGAAGGGCGAACTGGTTTGCAGCATGGCGTTTCCCTCGATGCCGGTGGGGTTCTGGAACGACCCCGACGGCGAGAAGTACCGCAACGCCTATTTCACCCGCTTCCCCGGGGTATGGACGCACGGCGACTGGTGCGAGCTGACGCCGACCGGCGGCATCATCATCTACGGCAGGTCCGACGCCACCCTCAACCCCGGCGGCGTGCGCATCGGCACGGCCGAAATCTACCGCCAGGTCGAGCAACTCGACGAGGTGGTGGAGAGCCTGGTCATCGGCCAGGACTGGGACAACGACGTCCGCGTCGTGCTGTTCGTGCGCCTGCGCGACGACCTCAAACTGGACCAGTCCCTGATCGACAGGATCAAGCGCAAGATTCGCGAGAACACCACCCCGCGCCACGTGCCGGCGCGCATCGTGCAGGTGGCCGACATCCCGCGCACCAAGAGCGGAAAGATGGTCGAACTGGCGGTGCGCGACGTGGTGCATGGGCGGCCCGTCAAGAACAAGGAGGCCCTTGCCAACCCCGAGGCTCTCGATCTATACCGCGACCTGCCCGAACTGAAAGGCTGAGTAACCCTTTTGCGTGGGGCACCCATTCACGATTCGCATTGGATTTGGAATCGGATTAGGGTCTAGAAGGGATCGAAAGGATTAGCGAGGGGTTCTCCGTGTTCAGGTCCGTGGCAACCTTGTCCGTCGTGTTCAGTGCGCTGTCGTGGCCGGCCGTCGCCGGGCCGATGCGCGAGTCGCCCCTGATCCCCGGCTCGATGCCGCGCGCGCTCCTCGACCGCAACGTCCCCGATGCCGCCGCCAAGGCGATCGGCGCCGCCGAGAGCGAGGGGATCGACAAGTTCCGCCTGAATCTCAGCCTGTCGCGCAACGTCACCGTCGGTCCCGTCGTCTCCGTCGCCCGCAACGCCGCCCAGGCGGCCGCCGGCTCGCGGCCGATGGCGCTGGGCGGCTTCGTCGAGATCGCCTACGACCAGTTCCGCTTCGACGGCAGCTTGAGCGGCGGCAACCGTGAAGGGTTCGTCGCCGACCTCGGTGCCGCCTTCGAGTCCCGCCTGCCGGGGCTGGGCACCGTCTATCGCGTCCGCCTGGGCGCCGAGTGGGCGAACGGCGACCAGAGCGGATCCTATTTCAGTGTCAGCCCGGCCCTCTCCGCGTTCGGCGCCGATGCCGACGGGTTGGCGGGCTATCGGGACGTCAGCGTGGCGGTGTCGTTCACCCACGACATCACGCCCAGCTTCTACGTCGCCGGAATCGCGGGCGCCAAACGCGTCCTGACCGAGCTTTCCGAGGGTTCCAACGGCCCCGAACCCAACCGCTTCCATCTCGGCGCCGGCCTGGGCTTCCGCTTCTAGGCCTGCGGCAATTTGCCGCATCCCCTCCAATCCGTCTTCAACATGCCCAAATGCGGTCCCCATTCCCGCCACATTCGAGGCTTTGAATAGGATCCGCACCCCAGGAGGAGCGCCGCGCCCCCCGACCCCCCGAAGCGGCTTTTCCTCGGGTCTTGGCGGCCGGCGGCGCAAAGCCCGCCGGCCGCTTTCCTTCGGCGCTGATTGCGCTGTTCCATCGACGTGAATTTGCTATGGTTGCCGCCCATGAGAAACGGCACCCTGACCTCGTCCTTCGCTGGAACCTCCCTCACCTGCGTCCGGGGCGAGCGCGTCGTCTTCACCGGCCTCGACTTTTCGCTCAACGCGGGCGACGCCCTCATCCTCCTGGGCCCCAACGGCAGCGGCAAGTCCAGCCTGTTGCGCCTGATGGCGGGATTGATCCGCCCCGCCGCCGGCGAACTGTCGTGGAACGGCGAGGCGGTGGCCGCCGACCGCGAGCGCCATGCCGGGCGCATCCATTACGTCGGCCACCACGACGCCATCAAACCGGTGCTGACGGTGATCGAGAACCTGGCGTTCTGGGCGCGGCTGCATGGCGCCGAGAGCGACGACAAGACCGACGCGGCGCTCGAGCGGCTGGGCCTCGACCACCTTGCGGGCACGCCCGGCAAGCTGCTGTCGGCCGGCCAGAAGCGGCGCCTCAACCTGGCCCGGTTGCTGGCCGCGCCCGCGCCGCTGTGGCTGCTCGACGAGCCCAGCGTCGCCCTGGACCGCGCCTCGGTGCGGGTGCTGGAGGAGATCATCGCCGAGCACCGCGCGGGCGGCGGCATGGTGGCGGTCTCGACGCATGCCGACATCGATCTGCCGGGTGGGCGCGAGCTGCAGATGGCCGACTACGCCGTTACCGCAACCTGGAACGCGGAGTTGGGCACATGGCTCTAGGCGCCACTTTCGCCGGAGTCATCCGGCGCGAGCTCAGGTTGGCGCTGCGGCAGGGCAGCGACAGCATCATGGTCGTCACCTTCTTCGTCCTGACGGTCGTGCTGTTCCCGTTCGGCATCGGCCCCGAGGTCAACATCCTGGAGCGGGTGAGCGCGGGCATCCTGTGGGTCACCGCGCTGCTGGCCTCGATGCTGTCTCTGGATCGGCTGTTCCAGACCGATTATGACGACGGCAGCCTGGAACTGCTGACGCTGACGCCGACCGCCATGGAGATCGTGGTGGTGGCCAAGATCGCCGCCCACTGGCTGACCACCGGCCTGCCGCTCATCGTCGCGGCCCCACTGCTCGCGGTGCTGCTGCACATGGACGGCGCCGGCTTCGTCACCCTGCTGTTGGCCATGCTGCTGGGAACCCCGTCGCTCAGCCTGATCGGTTCGATCGGGGCCGCGCTCGTGCTGGGAGCCCGCCGCGGCGGGGTGCTGCTGTCGCTGCTCATCCTGCCGCTCTACATCCCTGTGCTGATCTTCGGAGTGGGAGCGGTGGACGCCGCGATACACGGGTTCAGCCCGGACGCGCATCTGATGGTTCTGGGCGCGTTGCTGCTGGTCGCCCTGCCGCTGTGCCCGTGGGCGGCCTCGGCGGCGGTGCGTCAGGCTATCGAATAAGCATTACACGCTCCGGATTACATACTAAGGTAATAGGCTACTCTGGAATTTGCCATCGAACCGCAGTAGAACAGCGTCATGCATCGTTTCGCCAATCCCGCCCGCTTCCTGCGCCTGGCCGCCGTGGTGATGCCATGGACCGCGGGCGCCACCGTCCTGCTGATCGCCGCGGGGCTGTTCTTCGGCCTGGTCGCCTCGCCGGCGGACTACCAGCAGGGCGACACCGTGCGCATCATGTACGTTCACGTGCCATCGGCATGGATGGGCCTGTTCGTCTACACGACGATGGCGGTGGCCAGCGCCACGGCGCTGATCTGGAAGCATCCGCTGGCCGATCTGGTGGCCAAGTCGGCGGCCCCGATCGGCGCCGGCTTCACCCTGGTGTGCCTGGTCACGGGCGCCCTGTGGGGCAAGCCGATGTGGGGCACATGGTGGGCCTGGGACGCGCGCCTGACCAGCATGCTGATCCTGTTCTTCCTGTATCTGGGCCACATGGCCTTGGTCGACGCCTTCGACGACCCGACGCGGGGGGCACGCGCGGCGGCCATCCTGGCCCTGGCCGGCTTCGTCAACGTCCCCATCATCAAGTTCTCCGTCGACTGGTGGAACACCCTCCATCAGCCGGCCAGCGTGGTGAAGATGGGCGGCCCCGCCATCGACCCCAGCATGCTGGCTCCCTTGTTGCTCATGGGCGTGGGGTTCACTACCTTCTTCGTGACCGTCCTGTTCCTTCGGGTACGGGCCGAGATTCTGGCGGCTAAGATACGCGCGATTCGCCTGACCCAGGTCCGCGGTCAGGGCGTCGGCTGAGCGCGAGGCAAAGAGACAGTCCATGGCAAGCTTTTTCGAGATGGGCGGTTACGCGGGCTATGTATGGCCCGCCTATGCCGTCACGGCGGTCGTGATGGGCGCCCTGCTGGTCGCCAGCCTGCGCACCCTGCGCAATCGCGAGGCCGAGTTGCGTGTTCTTCAGCAGGCCCGCCCGGAGCGGCCCCGCCGCCGCCAGACCCCCGCGGCGGGCAACGCGGAGGCCGCCGGTGACGCGTAAGCAAAGGCGGCTCTATTTCGTCGTTCTCGGCATGCTGGCCCTGGGCGCCGCCACGGCGCTGGTCCTCACCGCCTTCAACGACAATCTGGTTTATTTCCACAGCCCCACCGAACTGGCCGAGAAAGGCGTGCCGCCCGAGCGGCGCGTCCGCATCGGCGGATTGGTCGAGAAGGGCAGCATCCAGCGTGACGGCCAACTGGTGCGATTCCGGGTGACCGACATGGTCAATGCCGTGCCCGTCACCTACAACGGCATCCTGCCCGACCTGTTCCGCGAGGAGCAGGGGGTGGTGGCCGAGGGCAAGATGGGAACCGACGGCGTGTTCGTTGCCGCCGATGTGCTGGCCAAGCACGACGAGAACTACATGCCCAAGGAGGTGTCCGACGCCCTCAAGGCTTCCGGCCACTGGCAGGACGGCAAGGAAGGGGGGCCGAAGGAGTGATCGTCGAGCTGGGGCATTTCGCCCTTATCCTTGCCGTGTTCGTCGCCCTGGTGCAGGCCACCGTGCCGCTGATCGGGGCGCAGCGCGGCAACCAGGCCTGGACGAATATGGCGGGCGCCGCGGCCACCGCGCAGTTCCTGTGCATCGGAGTCGCCTTCGCCGCCCTCACCTACGCCTATGTCGTCAGCGACTTCTCGGTGCTGAACGTCGCCACCAATTCGCACACCGCCAAGCCGATGCTCTACAAGGTGAGCGGCGTGTGGGGCAACCACGAGGGCTCGCTGCTGCTGTGGATCACGATCCTGGCGGTGTTCGGCATGGCGGTCGGCGTGTTCGGCCGCAACCTGCCGCCGGCCCTGCGGGCGCGGGTGCTGTCGGTGCAGGCGATGATCACCGTCGGCTTTCTGCTGTTCATCCTGTTCACCTCCAATCCCTTCGAGCGTCTGGACCCGGCGCCCGCCGACGGCAGCGGCCTCAACCCGCTGCTCCAGGACCCCGGGCTGGCCTTCCACCCGCCGTTCCTCTATCTCGGCTATGTCGGGTTCTCGATGGCCTTTTCCTTCGCCGTCGCCGCGCTCATCGAGGGCCGCGTCGACGCCGCCTGGGCGCGCTGGGTGCGGCCGTGGACCCTGGCCGCGTGGGTGTTCCTGACCTGCGGCATCGCGCTGGGAAGCTGGTGGGCCTATTACGAGCTCGGCTGGGGCGGCTGGTGGTACTGGGACCCGGTCGAGAACGCCTCGTTCATGCCCTGGCTGGCGGGAACCGCGCTGCTGCATTCGGCGGTTGTGGTCGAGAAGCGCGACGCGCTGAAGAGCTGGACGATCCTGCTCGCCATCATCACCTTCAGCCTCAGCCTGCTGGGCACCTTCCTGGTGCGCTCGGGCGTGCTGACCTCGGTGCACTCCTTCGCCGCCGACCCGACTCGCGGCGTGTTCATCCTCGCCCTGCTCATCGCCTGCACCGGCGGCTCGCTGACCCTGTACGCGGTGCGTGCCCCGGCGCTCAAGGGCGGCGGGCTGTTCGCGCCGGTCTCGCGCGAGGGCGGCCTGGTTCTCAACAATCTGCTGATGTCCACCGCCGCCGGCACCGTCCTGCTCGGCACCCTCTATCCGCTGTTCGCCGACGCCCTGAACCTGGGCAAGGTCTCGGTCGGACCGCCTTTCTTCAACGCCGTGTTCGTGCCCCTGATGGTGCCCATGGTGGTGGCGATGGCGATCGGGCCGATGCTGGCGTGGAAGCGCGGCGACCTCGGCGGAACCCTGGCCCGGCTCAAGCTGGCCTTCGCCGCCGCCGCCGCCGCCGCGGTGGCGACCTGGCTGCTGGTCGGCGGCGACGGGGCGACGGTGGGCGCCGTCGGCGGCATCGCCCTGGCGGCGTGGTTGTTGGTCGGCACCCTGGTCGAGTACGGCGAGCGCATCCGCCTGTTCCGCGCTCCGCTTGGCGAAAGCCTGCGGCGGGCGCGCCACTTGCCCCGCGCCGCCTACGGCATGACCATAACCCATGCCGGCCTGGCCGTCGTCATCGCCGGCATCACCGGGTCGGAGGCGTGGAAGATCGAGAGCGTCCAGGTCATGCGCCCGGGCGACACGGTCGAGGTGGCCGGCTACGACTACACGCTCAAATCCGTCAACTCGTTCCGCGGGCCCAACTACAGCGGCCTGCGCGGCGTCTTCGAGGTCACGCGCGACGGCCGCCCGGTCACCGTGCTGGAGCCCGAGCGGCGGCAGTACACCCAGCCGCCGCGCCCGACCACCGAGGCGGCCATCTGGACGAACGGCTGGGCCGACTTGTACGCGGTGATCGCAGACGCCGACAATCGCGGCGGCTACGTCACCCGCCTCTACCACAATCCGCTGATCCCGTGGCTGTGGATCGGCGCGTTGACGATGGTGGTGGGCGGCCTGGTCTCGCTCAGCGACCGACGCCACAGGGTGGGCGCGCCGTCGCGCCGCCAGGTGCGCCCGGCCAAGACCCTGCAACCGGCGGAATAGGGGCGAACCATGGGTCGCATCGCCTACATTCTGCCGGTCGCGGTGTTCGTGGTCGTCAGCCTGTTCTTCCTGCGCGGCCTGCAGCTCGACCCCAAGCACATCCCCTCGGTGCTGATCGACAAGCCGATACCCGAACTGAACCTGCCGCCCCTGCCCGGGCGCGACGAGGTGGGCCTGCGCACCGCCGACATCAAGGGGCAGGTGTCGCTGGTCAACATCTTCGGCTCGTGGTGCGTGGCCTGCGTGGCCGAGCATCCGATGCTGCTGAAGATCCGCAAGACGGGCATCGTGCCCATTCACGGCATCGACTGGCGCGACGACCCCGCCAAGGGCGCCGCCTGGCTGAGGAAGAACGGCGATCCCTACGACCGCGTCGGCGCCGATCCGGACAGCCACGCGGCCATCGACTTCGGGGTCACCGGCGCGCCGGAGACCTTCGTCGTCGATCGTGAAGGCCACATCCGCTACAAGCACGTCGGGCCGATCACCGAAGAGATCTGGGAAGACACCCTGCTGCCGATGATCAAGGAGTTGTCGCGGTGAGACGTGCCCTGCTGCCGTTCGTGCTGATGATCCTGGGGCTGGCGGCGGTCACCCCCGCCGGCGCGGTGAACCCCGACGAGGTGCTGGACGATCCGGTTCTGGAGGAGCGTGCTCGCGACATCAGCAAGGGGCTGCGCTGCGTGGTCTGCCAGAACCAGTCGATCGACGATTCCGACGCCGACCTTGCCCGCGATTTGCGGCTGATCGTGCGCGAGCGTCTGGTCGCCGGCGACTCCGACGCCCAGGTCATGGATTTCGTGGTCGACCGCTATGGCGACTACGTGCTGCTCAAACCGCCATTCAAGGCCACCACCTACGTGCTGTGGTTCGGGCCCATCGCCCTGCTGCTGGCCGCCGTGTTCGCCGTCGTGTCCTTTTACCGCGGGCGGGCGGCCGCCCCGGCGAAGGCGCCGGCGGACCTGACCGACGAGGAACGGCGGCGCCTCGACAAGCTTCTGAAGGACGACCGCTGAAATGATCCTGTGGATGGCCTTCGCCGCCCTGAGCGCGGTGGTGATCGCCCTGCTCCTGCGCCCGCTGCTTGGCCGCGCGAAGAGCGGGGCGGCGCGGCTGGAATACGACTTGGCGGTTTACCGCGAACAGCTGCGCGAGGTCGATCTCGACGTCGAGCGCGGTCTGCTCACGGCGGAGGAGGCGGACGCCGCCCGCACCGAGGTGAAGCGCCGCATGCTCGCCGCGGCGGCCGGCGACGACAAGGCTGAGCGCGCCCGCGGCGGCACGTCGGCACTGGCGGGCGCCCTGGCGATCGCCGTCGTGGTGCCGCTGGGCGGGTTCGGCCTCTATGCCATCCTTGGATCGCCCGATCTTCCCGACCAGCCCTATGTCGAACGCCAGGCACAGCGCCTCGACATGCCGCAGCCCGAGGCGCAGCGCATGATCGAGCTGGTCGACAAGCTGGCCGCGCGCCTTGCCGACGACCCCAACGACCAGCAGGGCTGGATGATGCTGGCGCGCTCCTACCTGGCGCTGGGCCGCCATGCCGAGGCGGTCGACGCCTTCCGTCACCTGATTTCGCTGGGCGTTCATGACGGGACCGTATTCGCCGGGCTCGGCGAGGCCATCGTCATGTCCAATCACGGCGAAGTCACGGCGGAGGCAGCCGAGGCCTTCGCCGAGGCCCTGCGCGCCCTGCCCGGTGAGGCGAGCGCCCGCTACTATCTGGGCGAGGCGCGCCTGCAGCAGGGCGACGCCAAGGGCGCCATCGCCATTTGGCGGGACCTCGAGAAGGACGCCCCCGCCGATGCGGAGTGGCTGGACTCCGTGCGCGCGAGAATCGCGGCGGCGGCGGAACGGGCCGCGGTCGATCCATCGACCATCGCGCCCGCCCCGCCCGACGTCGGAGCGCCCGCGCCGGGCGCCGGTTCGGGGGGAACCGACAAGGCCAAGATCCGCGAAATGGTCGATCAGCTTGCCTCCCGCCTGAAGGAGGAGCCCGATGACGCGGCGGGCTGGAGCCGCCTGGGGCGCTCGTACCTCATGCTGAACGAGATCGCCAACGCCAAGGCGGCCTATGCGAAGGCCCAGGACCTCAATCCCTTCGACGTGAACATCAAGCTCGGCCTCGCCGAGGTGCTGTTGTCGGAGATGCCGCAGGACGCGACCCGCCTGCCCGAGCAGTTCGTCGCCGTGATGCGCCAGGTGCAGACGCTCGCCCCGGACAACGCCGACGCCCTGTATTTCGTGGGGCTGGCCGAAGCGCAGGCCGGAGACGTCGCGAAGGCCCGCGCGATGTGGACCCAGCTGCGCGACCAGATGCCGCCGGACTCGCCCGGACGGGCGGATCTCCAGAAGCAGATCGACGCCCTGGGGGGTTGATCCCCCAGGCGGCCGGCGCCCTGGACTAGAACGCCGCCACCACCCCGTCGCCGCGCGGGTCGGCGGCACCCTCGAGCAGGCCGTCGGGGCGGCGCACCACCGCTCCCGCATGGCCCATCAGGGAATCGAAGCGCGGCACCATCCGCACCTCGTGGCCGGCCTTGCGCAGCGCCGCGACCACCTCGTCCGGGAAGCCCTCTTCGATTTTGAGGTCGCTCGACGGCGCCGCCCAGTCGCGCCCGAGCGCCCAGCGCGGCGCCGTAACGGCGGCCTGCAAGTCCTGGCCGTACAGGGCATAGCGGGTGAACACCGCCGCCTGGGTCTGCGGCTGGCCGTGCCCGCCCATGCAGCCGTAGACCATGAGGCGGCCGTCCTTGAGCTGGACCAGCGCCGGATTGAGCGTGTGGAAGGGCTTGCGCCGTGGCTTCAGCAAATGCAGGCCGCTTTCGTCGAGGGTGAACGCGTGGCCGCGGTTGTGCCACAGGATACCGGTGTCGGCGAGCATGACTCCCGAACCGAACGCCTGAGCGAGGCTCTGGATGTAGCTGACGGCGCGGCCCTGGCCGTCGACGACGCCCAGCCACACGGTGTCGCCGTCGTCCGTCCCCTCGGGCCAGGCGAGGGCGCGGCGCGGGTCGATGCGCGCCGCCAGGCGGTCGAGCACGCCGTCGCTGAGATAGGTGGTCGCGTGCACCGCCATGTAGGCGGGGTCGGTGACGTGGGCGTCGCGCACGATGAAGGCGCGCTTCGTCGCCTCGACGAGGCCGTGGAGGTACTCGAACCCGTCCGCCCGCCCGACCTTCAGACGCTGGAACAGCCCCAGCACCATCAGCGAGGCCAGCCCCTGTGTGGGTGGCGGCAGATTGTAGGCGACGCCGCAGTCGAGCGCCAGCGACAGGGGCCGCCGGCGCACCGAACGGTGGCGGGCCAGGTCGTCGGAGGTGAGTACGCTGCCCAGGCGCTGCAGTTCGGCGGCCATCGCCTGTCCGATGGCCCCGCGGTAGAAATCGTCCAGGCCTGCCGCGGCAAGCCGCTCGAGGGTTGCGGCGAGCGCCGGCAGTGCCATGCGCGAGCCGGCGGACGGCGCGTCCGAGCCCGCCAGGAAGTGCGCGGCGAAATTGGGCGCCCCGGCCAGGCCGGCCAGCTGGCGCCGGCTGGCGGCGGCCTGTCCCTCGGTCACCGACCAGCCGCCGCGGGCGTAGTGGATGGCGTCCTCGAACAGGCGCGACAGCGGCAAGCGCCCCCCCCAGCGGGCGCTGATGTCCAGCGCCGCCTGCCATCCCGACACCGCGCCGGCGACGGTGTTGGCGGCCAGCGCTCCGTGCCGCGGGACGGCGTTCAGGCCCTGGTCGCGGTAGAGTTCGGGGCGCGCCTGGATGCCGGCCGCGCCGCTGGCGTCGATGCATACCGCCATCCGCCCGGGTTCGGCGATCAACCAGAAGCCGTCGCCCCCCAGCCCGGACATGTGGGGATAGACCACCGAGGCGACGGCCGCCGCCGCCACCGCCGCCTCGATGGCGTTGCCGCCGTCGCGCAGCACCGCCAGGCCGGCCTGCGCGGCCAGATGATGTGGCGCGGACACCATGCCGCGCGTCGCCCTCGGAGTGTTCAGCATCTCCCCATCCCCACCATAGCCTCGCGATTCTGGTACATCGGGCCGCCCGCGTCCAGAATGTTGCCGCCCGGCGCCGCCGGCCTTATATCTGCCGCTTCACCGGCGAGACGAGGCGCGCATGACCCACGATTATACGGCCAGCGACACCTTATTCCTGGACTGGCGGGACATCCATCGCGACTCCCTCGCCCTCGCCGACCGGCTGGAATCGCTCGGGCCCTTTCGCGGTATCGTCGCGGTCGCCCGCGGCGGGCTGGTGCCGGCCGCGATCGTCGCCCGCCGCCTGCGGCTGCGGCTCGTCGACACCGTCTGCGTGGCCAGCTACGAGCATCGCCGCCAGGGCGGCGTCGAGGTGCTGAAGCCGCTGCAAGGCGACGGGGATGGCTGGCTGGTCGTCGACGACCTGGCGGACAGCGGGCTGACGGCGCGAACGGTGCGGACGATGCTGCCCAAGGCGCGCTACGCGGTCGTCTACGCGAAACCGCTGGGGCGTCCCGACGTCGATGTCTGGCAGGTCGCCGTCGATCAGGGGGTGTGGCTGGAGTTCCCCTGGGATTCGGACGCCGGCTGACCCACCTCGCCCGGAACGGGCGGCGGAAGGGCCGGAAGGAGAATCGTGAACGTCGCGCCGCGGCCGGGGGCGCTGTCGACGGAGACGGCGCCGCCGTGTCCGGTGACGATGCCATGCACCACGGCCAACCCCAGACCCGATCCCTCGCCCACCGCCTTGGTGGTGAAGAAGGGCTCGAACACCTTGGCCTGGGTCTGCGCGTCCATTCCCTTGCCGTCGTCCGCGACCACCAGCCGCGCATACCGCCCCGGCGGAAGCAGGCTCGTACCCTGGGCGATATCGACGCCGTCGAGGCGAACGGACAGGCGGCCATGCCGGCCTTTCAACGCGGCCGCGGCGTTGGAGGCGAGGTTGAGCATCACCTGTTGCACCTCGCTGGGGTCGCACGCCGTCCACGGCGCGGCGTCGTCCAGAGCGGCGTTGATGGTCACGCTGCCCGGCAGGGCCGTGCGCACCAGCCGGTTCGCCTCCTGGAGGGCCGCCCGCAAGTCGTGGGGGCCAGGCGACGATTCCGCCTGTCGCCCGAACGCCAAAACCCGCTTGACGGTCTCCGCGGCGCGCTTGGCGGCGGTGAGGACGGTCCGCAGACCCTCGGCCTGCTCCGGCGCCACGTCCTGGATCGCGATCTCGGTCAGCCCGATGATCGGGGTAAGCGCGTTGTTCATCTCATGCGCCATGCCGGCGGCGAGCTGGCCCAGCGCCTCCATGCGCTGCGCGATCTCGAGCGCCTTGCGTGCCCTGGCCTGCCGCTCTTCGACCGCTCTGCGTTCGGTCACGTCGGCCACCGTACCGATAAAGCGCACGAGCCCGCGCTCGCCCTGCTCGGCGAAAAAGGCGCGGCCGCGCGCCATCACCCATCGCTGCGACGCGTCCTTGCGCACCACCCGGTATTCCGCCTGGAACCATCCGTCGCCATTTGCATCCTGCGCAATCTCGACCGCCTGGCGCACGCAGTCGCGATCGTCGGGATGGATCAGGCCCATCACCTCCTCGTAAGCGATGGTTTCCTGGTCGCTCCCGAAGAGCCGCCGGGCGCGTTCGTCCCAATGCACGATGTCGGTGACGGGATCGTAGTCCCAGGTGCCGAGATCGGCGCCCTCGAGCGCGACCCGGAGCCTGTCCTGATACTCGCGTTGCGCGGCCTGCGCCCGGCGCCGCTCGGTTATGTCGGCGATCACCGCGATCGCGCCGACGATCGCGCCGGTGCCGTCGTACAGCGGCGCGGTCGAGATACTGACCTCGACGAGGCTGCCGTCCTTGCGCCGACGAACCGTTTCGACGCCGTGCAACGAGCGCCCTTCGCGGATCTGGGTCTCGATCGCGACCATGTATTCGGCCCAGGCATCCGCCGGGACGATCGGATTCGACCGCCCGAGAACCTCGTCGGCCCGCCAGCCGAAGAGGGCTTCGGCCGCCCCTTCCCAAAGGATGATGCGCCCGTTCCGGTCCGACGAGATGATGGCCAGCGGCGCCGCGGCAAGCATGGCCGCCCTGAATTCCGCCGCCGCGCGCAGCGCCTCTTCACTCCGCTTGAGGCGCGTGATGTCGGTGCGGAGACCCACCGTGCCGCCGTCGTCTAGACGGCATTCGCTGATCTGGAGCCAGCGGCCGTCCGCGAGCTGCTGTTCGAAGGGCGGGCCGGGATTTCGATGCCGGGTTAAGCGGTCGGCGATCCACTCCTCGCCGGTCATGCCGCCCAGATCGTACTGTCCGAGCGCCACGCCGGCCCGAAGCACGTCCTCGAACTTGGCACCCGGCACCATGAGGTCGGCGACCAGGGGATAGAGCTGCTTGGCCCGCTCGCTGCACACCACGATGCGCTCAGCGGCATCGAACAGCATGAACCCCTCGGACATGGCATCCATGGCCGCGGCGAGGCGCTGCGTGGCGCGATGCGCCTTGTCTTCGAGCGCCTTGCGCTCGGTGAGATCCTGGCCGACGCCAAGGAAGCCGAGCAGGCTGCCGTCGTCATCGAATAGCGACGTGATCGTCAACAATGCGGGAAAGCGGCTGCCGTCCTTGCGCACGAAGGTCCATTCGCGCTGCCCCCGCATCGCCCGAAGGTAGGCCAGCCGGCCCCCCTCGGTGCCACCCACCGGAAAACCCCTCTCGGCGGCATGGGCGGTGATCTCGTCGCGGTCGTGAAAGATATTTGGCCGGGCGCGGCCGATCAGCTCCTCGCGAGCGTACCCGAGGTCCCGCTCCGCCGCGGGATTCATGTCGACGATAACGCCATTTGAATCGGTGACGACCATGAAGTGGTCGGCGCCGAGGAACACCGCCCGTTCGAGAGCCCGGCGACGCTCTCCGCTGCGCTGCACCAAGCTCTGCCTCCGTCAATCCCCCGTCAGTCTACAGGCTGCGCGGGGCCGGGAACAAGTCGGCCGCAGCGGAAGCGGCGTTTACCGGGACGGGACCGGAACGTTGTCGATCAGCCGGGCCCGGCCGAGCCAGGCGGCGGCCAGCACCCGCACCGGGCGCTCGGCCGTTTCGACGGCGACCAGGGTTTCGGCGTCGCGCACCTCGAGGTAGTCGACCTTGGCGAAGCCCGCGGCTTCGAGTTCGGCCTTGCCGCGCGCGGTCAGCGTCGCCGCGGACCCGCGTCCGGCGGCCAGGGCATCCGCGATGCCCGCGAGGACGCGATGAAGGGCGGGCGCCACGGCGCGCTCGTCCGGCGTCAGGTAGGCGTTGCGCGACGACAGGGCGAGGCCGTCGGGCTCGCGCACCGTGGGCACGCCGCGCACCGCCACCGGGATGTCGAGGTCGCGCACCATGCGCTCGATCACCTTGAGCTGCTGATAATCCTTCTCGCCGAACAGGGCGACGTCGGGCAGGGCCTGGAGCAGCAGCTTGGCCACCACCGTGGCAACCCCGTCGAAATGCCCGGGCCTTGCCGCACCGCACAATCCCGCGCTGACCCCCGCCACCGAGACCGTGGTGGCGAAGCCGGGCGGATACATGGCCTCGACGGCGGGCGCGAACAGCAGATCCGTCCCCGCGCCGGCCAGCAGGCCGGCATCCTCGGCCTCGCGCCGGGGATAGCGCGAGAAATCCTCGCTGGGGCCGAACTGGCGCGGATTGACGAAGATCGTCGCCACCACCCGGTCGGCCTCGCGGCGCGCCTGGCGCACCAGGGACAGATGCCCCTCGTGCAGGGCGCCCATGGTCGGCACGAGCGCGACGCGCAGTCCTTCCGTCCGCCAGGCCGCAACCCGCCCCCGGAGGTCGGGGACGGTGCGCACCACGGGCAAGGCGGCCACGGCGGTCATGGGGGGTCAGTCGCGCCGCTGCGGCTTGGCCGCGAAGCAATGCTCCGGTCCGGGGAAGGCGCGCGCCTTGACGTCCGCGGCATAGTCGGCGGCGGCAGCCGCCACGGTCGGGCCGAGCTCGGCATAGCGCTTGACGAACTTGGGCGTGAACTCGCTGAACAGGCCGAGCACGTCGTCGATGACCAGAACCTGTCCGTCGCACGCCGGCGACGCGCCGATGCCGATGGTGGGAATGGCGATCTCCTGGGTCACCGCCCTGGCGACGGGTTCGACCGTACCTTCGACGACCACGGCAAAGGCGCCGGCTTCGGTGATGGCGCGGGCGTCGGAGCGGATGGCGGCCGCCTCCTTCTCGTCGCGGCCGTGTGACCGGAATCCGCCAGCGCTGTGCACCGACTGCGGCTTGAGCCCGATATGGGCCAGCACCGGAACGCCGCGCGCGGTGAGGAAGGCGATGGTCTCCGCCATCTCGGCGCCGCCCTCCAGCTTGACGCCGGCGCAGCCGGTCTCGGCCATCACCCGGGCGGAGGTGCGAAAGGCCTGCTGCGGACTTTCCTGATAGGAGGCAAAGGGGAGGTCGACGATGACGCAGGCTTTGGACGAGCCGCGCACGACCGCCGCACCGTGGGCGATCATCATGTCGAGGGTGACGCCGAGCGTGGTGTCGAGGCCATAGACGGTCATGCCCAGGGAATCGCCCACCAGCAGCATGTCGACATGGGGATCGAGCAGGCGCGCGATCGGGGCCGAATACGCGGTCAGCACCACGATCGGATCGCTGCCCTTGCGAAGGCGGATATCGCGGGTCGTGGTCCGCTTCGTCTTGACTTCGGAGCTCACGGGCTAACCCTCCCACGGCGAGACTTCCACCGTGATCGTTTATTACATTTCGCAACCGCGAGAAACGGAAATGTATCAGCCGCCTTCGGCGATGCAGCAAAGTTGCTGGGGCACCAGCAGTTCGGCGTGGCCCGCATCGGGCAGGGCGATCACCCCTTCTCGCTTGAACTGGGTCAGAGTCCGGCTCACCGTCTCGATGGTCAAACCAAGATAATCCGCGATATCGGTGCGGCCCATGGGCAACGCGATGGGCGTGGCCGGCAGGCCACGGCGCTCGGCGCGCCGCGACAGCATCATCAGAAAGGTCGCCACCTTCTCGCGCGCCGTCTTGCGTCCGAGCAGCAGCATCTGCTCGTGCGCGGCGGCAAGTTCGTTGATCGCCAGGCCCAGCAGCCGCTTCTCGATGCGCGGCGCGTTTTCCAGCACGAGGTCCAGCTTGCGGCGCGGAAACCGGCAGAGCACCACCGGCGTCAGCGCCTCGGCGGTGTAGGCGTAGCCGCCGTCGAGGGCGAGCCCGAAGAACTCGCCGGGAAACAGGAAGGCGGTGATCTGCCGTCGCCCGTCGGGCAGCAGCTTGTAGAGCTTCACCGAGCCGCCGGCGATGCTGTAGAGGAAGCCGGCCTGCTCGCCCTCCTCGAAGATGGTGGCGTGGGCGGCGAACTGGACCTGAGAAACGATGGCCGACAGCCGCTGCACGTCGTTGGCCGGCAGGCCGGCGCAGAAGGCCGAGTCGCTCACGAAGCAATGGACGCAGGAGAGCCCGAAGCCTCCGTGGCCACGGACCGGTGCGTCGTCAAGAGGCGGCATGGCCCGCGACTCGTTCATTTATCGCAATAAGACCGATTGGAATGCGAACCATTTTTTATAACGGCTTTCCGACGCCCACCGCAATGGCGGTTTAGTCGCGCCCGTCTTGCCGGCCGGCGGGCGGCGGAGGGTCGTCGTCTTCGAACAGAATGCGGTGCGCGGCCCCGTCGAGATCGTCGAACTGGCCGGAACGCAGCGCCCACAGGAACGCCACGAGGCCGAGCAGGCCCAGCAGCAGGGCGACGGGAATGAGCAGCAGCAGGTTGTTCACGGCACGCTCCGCCTTGCCAGGCGCAAGGCGTTGAGGATGACCACCAGCGACGAACTCGACATGGCGATGGCCGCGATCAGGGGCGTCACCATGCCGGCCACGGCCAGCGGCACGGTAGCCGCATTGTAGAGAAAGGCCAGCCCGAAATTCTGCTTGACCAGCCGGTCCCCCCTTTTCGCCACCTCCAGCACCTCGACCACGGGACCCAGGCGGTGGCCCTGGAACACCACGTCGGCCGCCGTCTGGCTGACGTCCACCGCCGTCGACGGCGATACCGAGACGTGGGCGGCGGCCAGCGCCGGGGCGTCGTTCAGCCCATCGCCGACCATCATCACGCGGCGACCGGAGCGGCCGAGTTCGGCCAGGCGGTCGCGCTTGTCGCCGGGCGTGCAGCCGGCCCGCCAGTCGTCGATGCCCAGCCTGCCGGCCAGCGCCGCCACCGTCGCCGGCCGGTCGCCGGACATCAGCGCCACCGCGAGACCGCGCCGGCGCAGGGCGGCCACCACCTGGGCGGCGTCGGGCCGCGGCTCGTCCATGAAAGCGAATCGCACGGGGTCACGGCCCGGGCGGCGGAACCACAGCTCGGGCCCGGCGGACTCGTCCTCGCACACGCCGCACCACTGGCGGCTGCCGAGTTTCATTCCGCCCGCCTCCAGGCCGCAGCCCGCGACCTCGGCAACTCCCGCCGCCGCGGCGACGGTCGGGGCGGCCCGCAACAGGGCGCGGGCCAGCGGATGGTGGCTGTTGGCGGCCATCGCGGCGGCTTCGTGCAGATCCTCGTCCGTCCAGTCTCCGTCACGCACCAGCTCGAGACGGCCCAGGGTCAGCGTGCCGGTCTTGTCAAAGACGACGGTGTCGGTCTCGGCCACGCGCTCCAGCGCCGTCGCCGACTTCAGCAACACGCCCTGGCGCAGCAGCCGCCCGCTCGCCACCACCTGCACCACCGGCACCGCCAACGCCAAAGCGCAGGGGCAGGTGATGATGAGCACCGCCACCGCATTCATCAGGGCCGACTGCCAGCCGATTCCCCCGATCAGCAGCCAGCCGAAGAACGTGGCGAGCGCCAGCGTGTGAACCACCGGGGCGTAGTGGCGGGCGACGCGGTCGGCCAGCGCCACGTAGCGCGCCCGCCCCTGCTCCGCCACCTCCATCATGCGCACGATCTCGGCCAGCAGCGTGCTCTCGCCCACCGCCACCACCGCGAGGCGCAACGGCGCCGACAGATTGAGCGTGCCGGCGAAGACGCGGTCTCCCGGGCGAACCACGGCGGGCACGGTCTCGCCGGTGAGCAGGCTGGCGTCGAGGTCGGAGACGCCCTCGACGACGCGGCCGTCGACGCCGACGCGCTCGCCCGCGGCCACCAGCACGGTCATCCCCTCGGCAACCTGGCTGGGCGGCAGCAGTCGCCGCCCGCCATCCGCATCGAGCACGGTGACCGCGGTCGCGGACAGCGACAGGAGATGCTCGGCGGCGGAGCGCGCCCGGCCGCGGGCGCGGCTGTCGAGATAGCGGCCGATGAGCAGGAAGAACAGCAGGCTGACCGCCGAGTCGAAATAGGCGTGCTCGCCGCCGGTGACGGTCTCGGCCAGGCTCATGCCGGTCGCGAGCAGCACGCCGACGGTGATCGGGACGTCCATATTGGTGCGGCCGGCGCGCAAAGCGTTCAGGGCCGAGCGGAAGAACGGGCGGATGGCGTAGGCGATGGCGGGCAGCGCAATGAGCGCCGAGACCCAGTGCATCAGCCCCCGCGTCGCCGGCCCCATGCCCCCCGCATGCCCGGCCCACACCGACACCGACAGCAGCATGACGTTGGCGGCGGCGAAGCCCGCCACCGCCATGCCGCGCAGCAGGTCCCTCTCGGTCCTCTCGGTTTCCTTGCCGAGGCGGGCCGGATCGTAGGGAACGAGCCGGTAGCCGACGCTGGCCACCGGCGCCACCACCGCATTGGCGTCCGCCTGCGCCGGATCCCAGCGCAGCACCAGCCGGCGCGTGGTCATGTTGACCCGCGCGCCGATGACCCCCGGCTGGCGCGACAGCAGGGATTCGATCAGCCACACGCAGGCCGCGCAGTGGATGCCCTCGACCATGAGGTGAAGCACCGCCGTACCGTCCGGCTCGGCGGTGACGTGGGCGGAGTAGTCGACCGCAACCTCGTCGTCAGGGCGCAGCGGCCGCACGGCAGGGTCGATGCAGCGCCGCTGATAGTACTGGACGAGCCCCAGGCCCTGCACCAGTCCGTAGGCGGCCTCGCAGCCCGAACAGCAGAATTCCGGGCCGTCGGAGGCGTCGGCTGGCACCGGCGATCCGCAGTGCCGGCAAGCGGCGCGCGCGTCCGGCGCGGCGGGAAGGGCGGCGGTCATGATCAACGGTCCATACCTCGAACCCCCTTCCCGCCGCGCGGGAGGGGGCACGTCGTCACGGCAACATCACCCGCTTGGCCAGCCGGTAGGTCCCGGCCGCACCGGCGGCGTCGACCCGCAGATCCCACTGGCCGGGCATCGGCAGGTCCACGGTCGCGCCATAGCGCCCGCCGCCGAGGTCTTCCAGGCGCATCTCGCGGTCATGGCCGGCGTTGGTGGGACGAGTCAGCACCGCCTGCACCTCGAGTCCGCCGAGCGCGCCGCCGTGGCGGTCGCGCAGGGTGACGGTCAGCGTGGCGGTGCGCCCGGCGCCCGGCGCGGGAAGGCCGACGGCGCCGACCTCGGCGGTCGCCGTCCAGCCGAGCGTCCGCTGGGCCTCGGCGGCCGCCAGCGTCTGATTGTATTTCAGACCCTTGTCGTAGGCGCCCTCGGTCTCCAGGCCGGCGAAGGTCGAGGTCGCGAAGTACACCAGCGCCGCGTTGACGGCGATCACCACGGCAAATCCGGCGGTGAAGATGTGCGGGTACCACCAACCGGGTCGGCGCTGCCCTGCGTTCATTTCTAACTCCCGGGCCCGGCGAACATGGTCGCGTTCTCGATCGTGTTCCCGGTCGCCATGTCGATGAGCACGAACACCAGCTCCGTGGACTTGCCGTCCAGGCGCTCGGGACCTGCCGAGACGTACACCTGGAACGTGCCCACCGAATCCCCGGGCACCGGAAGCAGCGTTTGGTCGCGCCCGGTGTTTTCGAGGCCGACCACCGACATCGCGGCCTCGGGAATGCCGGCGATCTGGAGGCGGTAGTCGCGGTTTTCGCGCACCATGTTCAGCACTTTGACCGTGTAGCCGTTCCGGATGCTGCCGTCCGACATGGTGACGAACAGCGGGCTGCGTTCGTGCAGAACATTCAGCCCGGTGGTCGTGCGGGCAACCAGGCCATACCCCATCAGACCGGCGACGAGCATCAGGATCAACGCGTAGACGACGGTGCGCGGCCGGATGAAGCGATAACCCGTCTTGTTGCCGTGCTCGCGGGCCGCCTGATTGTTGATCGAATCCCAGGTGATGAGATCGCGCGGCAGGCCCATCTTGTCCATGATGCCGTTGCAGGCGTCGACGCACAGGGCGCAGCCGATACAGGCGAGCTGCGAGCCCTCGCGAATGTCGATGCCGGTGGGGCAGACCTGCACGCACATGCGGCAGTCGATGCAGTGGCCGCGGCCCTCGAAGGACTGGCCCACCTTGGCGCTGCCGCGCGGCTCGCCGCGCCAGGCCTCGTAGGTGACCATCAGCGTGTCCTCGTCGAACATCGCCGCCTGGAAGCGGGGCCACGGGCACATGTAGATGCACACCTGCTCGCGCGCCCAACCGGCGAGCACGTAGGTGGTGGCGGTGAACAGGAACAGGAAACCGTAGACGCCGGCGCCCGCCGTCCCCTGGAACAACTCGGGGATGACGATGCGGACGTCGTTGAAATACAAAATCCAGGCGCCGCCGGTCAGCAGCGACACCAGCAGCCACACCGCATGCTTGCCGATCTTGCGCAAGACCTTGCCGGCCGTCCACGGCTGGCGGTCGAGCCGGATGCGGGCGTTGCGATCGCCCTCGAACAGGCTCTCCACCCAGACGAAGAGGTCGGTCCACACGGTCTGCGGACACGCATATCCGCACCACACGCGTCCCAGCAGGGCGGTCACCAGGAACAAGCCGACGGCCCCGATGATCAGCAGCCCGGTAAGGTAGTAGACCTCCTGCGGCCAGATCTCGACGGCGAAGAAATAGGCCCGGCGGCCGGGCATGTCGATGAGAATGGCCTGGTCCGGGGCGCCGGGGCCACGGTCCCAGCGCAGAAATGGCGCGATGTAGTAGAGACCGAGCAGGACGCTCAGGGTGGCCCATTTCAAGGTGCGGAAGGTGCCGCTGACCTTGCGCGGGTGCACCTTCACATAGTCGGCATAAAGCTGTTCGCCCGACTCTTCGGGCTCCGGTGGCTTGATCTTCAGTGCGGCTTGCCTGGCCATCTGCCGTCGTCCCGACAGTTCATGTCGCCCCGCCGGGCGAACGAGAAAAAGCGCGGTGGCGCCATGGGGCGGAATGGTGAGCGCCGAGCGAGAACACCGCCCTGCGTCTTGAATTTGAATTATATAAGGAAAAACGCATATGTCACGACTTTTCCCCACCCGGGGGGATGGGGAGCCGATGTCATAGCGCGTCGGCTCCCCGGCATCAAAGCTTATTTGCCGCCGCCCAGCGAATGCACGTAGACGGCCAGCTGCTTGATCGTCGTCGCGTCCAGGCGCTCCGACCAGGCGGGCATCGAGCCATGGCGCGGGTTGGCGATCTGCGCCGCGATGGCGTCCTTGCCGCCCTTGTACAGCCAGATCGCGTTGTCGAGCGCCGGGGCGCCCAGCGCGGCCATCCCCTCGCCGCGTTCGCCGTGGCAGGACGAACAGTTTTCGGCGAACAGCGTCTCGCCGGCCTTGGCCGCGGCGGCGTCCGACGCGCCCTTTGACAGGGACACGACATAGTCGGCGACAGCGCCGATCTGCTGGGCGTCGAGAATCTGGTCGGTGCCGAATCGCGGCATCTCGCCCTGTCGCGATTCCTCGTTGGCGTTACGCACCCCGTAGGCGATCGTCTGGTGGATATCGTCCAGGGTGCCGCCCCAGATCCACTCGTCGTCGGCCAGGGTGGGGTAGCCGAAGGCGCCGGCTCCGCCGGAGCCATGGCAGGGCGCGCAGTTCTCGGCGAACACGGTGCGCCCGCCGGCGATGGCGTAGGTCAGCAGCTCGCGATCCTTGACGATGTCGGACAACGACGCGCCGTCGAACCTGGCGTTCCACACCTGCTTGCCGGCCTGCACCGTCGCCATCTCGGTGACGAGATCGCCGCGCGCGCTCCAGTTCCACAGGCCCTTGGTGTAGCCGGTCAGGCTGGGCCAGGCCGGGTAGACGACCCAGTAGCCGATCGACCACACGATGGTCGCGTAGAAGACGTACACCCACCACCTCGGCAGCGGCGTGTTCAGTTCCTTGATCCCGTCCCACTCGTGACCGGTCGTGTAACGGCCGGTGACGGCATCCTTTTCCGTGGTCGCCATGTTAGCGCTCCTTGTCGTCGTCGTCCCTCAAGGGAATGTCGCCGTAGCTTTCCAGCCGCTTCTTGTTCTTCGGCCGGAAGGCGTAGAAGACGATCCCGAGGAAAAAGATCATCAGCCACAGCCCCCAGAGGGAGCGGAGGAAGTCGACCAGCTCCTGCAGCGTCACTCCCGCCCCCTAGCGCAAGGCCTGCTCGGGCTTGAAGGTCTCGAAGTCGACCATCCGCCCCAGCACCTGCAGATACGCGACCAGCGCGTCCATCTCGGTGATCGCGGGGTTGCCGTCGGCATCGCCCAAACTTGCCTTGGGATAGCGCGCGGCAACGCCCTCGGTGTCGGCATCGGGCGCGGCCTGCGCCTCGAGGTCCGCCTTGGCGTTGACGATCATCTCGTCGGTGTAGGGAACGCCGACGAGACGCAGCGTCTTCAGGTGATCGGACGCGTCGGCGAAATCCAGCGGCCGCTTGGCGAGATGGCGGTACCCCGGCATGATCGATTCCGGAACCACTTCGCGCGGGTCGATCAGGTGACGCACGTGCCAGTCGTTGGAGTACTTGCCGCCGACCCGGGCGAGATCCGGACCGGTGCGCTTCGAGCCCCACTGGAAGGGATGGTCGTACATGCTCTCCGCCGCCAGGCTGTAATGCCCGTAGCGTTCGACCTCGTCACGGAAGGGGCGGATCATCTGGCTGTGGCAGTTGTAGCAGCCTTCGCGGATGTAGATGTTGCGACCGGCCAGTTCGAGCGGCGAGTAGGGGCGCACCCCCTTCACCTTCTCGATGGTGGACTCGATCGTGAACAGGGGCACGATCTCGACCAGGCCGCCGATCGCCACGGTGACCAGGATGCCGATCAGCAGCAGGAAGACGTTGGTCTCCACTTTCGCGTGATGCTTCATCAGTGACATCGCGGGTCCTCCTCAGCGAGCGCCGGCGACCGCGGCGTGCGGCGCCTCGTAGGGCACCTCGGTGCGGACGTCGCCACGGATGGTGCGCCAGAAGTTGTAGGCCATGATCAGGCCGCCGATCACGAACAGCAGGCCGCCGACGGCGCGGATGACGTAGTAGGGATGCATGGCTTCGACGGTCTCGATGAACGAGTACTGGAGGAAGCCCAGGCTGTCATAGGCCCGCCACATCAGGCCCTGCATGATCCCCGAGATCCACATCGCGGTGATGTAGAGGAGGATGCCGATGGTGGCGATCCAGAAATGCAGGCTGACCAGGCGCATCGAATAGAGCTGCTTGCGCTTCCACAGCACCGGCACCAGGAAGTAGAGGGCGCCGAAGCTGACGAAGGCCACCCAGCCCAGGGCGCCCGAATGCACGTGCCCCACGGTCCAGTCGGTGTAGTGGCTGAGCGAGTTGACGGCCTTGATCGACATCATCGGCCCCTCGAAGGTGCTCATGCCGTAGAACGCCACCGAGGTGACCAGGAAGCGCATCACCGGGTCGGTGCGCAGCTTGTCCCAGGCGCCGGACAGGGTCATCAGGCCGTTGATCATGCCGCCCCAGGACGGCATCCACAGCATGATCGAGAAGGTCATGCCGAGGGTCTGCGCCCAGTCGGGCAGGGCGGTGTAGTGCAGGTGGTGCGGCCCGGCCCAGATGTAGAGGAAGATCAGCGCCCAGAAGTGCACGATCGACAGGCGGTACGAGTACACCGGCCGCTCGGCGCGCTTGGGCACGAAGTAGTACATGATGGCCAGGAAGCCGGCGGTCAGGAAGAAGCCCACCGCGTTATGGCCGTACCACCACTGCGTCAGCGCGTCCTGCACGCCGGAGAACAGCGAGTAGCTCTTGATTCCGGTCAGCGACACCGGCACCGCCAGATTGTTGCCGAGATGCAGCATGGCGATGGTGACGATGAACGCCAGGTAGAACCAGTTGGCGACGTAGATGTGCGGTTCCTTGCGCTTGATCAGCGTGCCCGCGAAGGCGACCAGATAGGCGACCCACACCACGGTGATCCACAGGTCGACGAACCATTCGGGTTCGGCATATTCGCGACCCTGGGTCACGCCCAGCACATAGCCGAGGCCGGCCATGACGATGAACAGCTGGTAGCCCCAGAAGACGAAGTTGGCCAGCGCCGGCCCCCCGAACAGCGACGCGCGGCAGGTCCGCTGCACCACGTAGAACGACGTGCCCAGAAGGACGTTGCCGCCGAAGGCGAAGATGACCGCCGAGGTGTGCAGCGGCCGCAGGCGGCCGAACGAGAACCATTCGAGGTCCAGGTTCAGCACCGGGTAGGCCAGCTGGAAGGCGATGTAGTCGCCCACGATGAAGCCAACGACGCCCCAGAACGTCGCCGCCAAGGCGAATTTCTTGACGACGTCCTCGAGGTAAGGCGAAGCGTCCCGCTGGACGCCGTGCGCCATGGTCGCGTGGGTCATGCCGAACTCCTGTCTCGACCAATGAAAGTCGTACGAACCGACCGCCGGGCGGTCCCCCTCCGCCGCCGCCCGACCGTCCGCCCGCGCTGCGCGCCACGGACCGCGATCGAGCCGTCCCGTTCGAAATCGGGCGCACTATGCAGCAGGCCACCCGGGCAGCCATTGATTCAAATCAAAGCATCTTTTTTTCACAGAAAACAGCTGCGGAATTTTACAGTGGCCGGCAAACGGCTTGTCGTGACCCGCGGAACCGATAGACTGCCGCCGATGACCGCCCACTCCGACGATCCCGCCAGCCGCCCCGCCGTCCATCTGCTGCGCGGCCACAGCCGCCGCCTTCGCGCCGGCCACCCCTGGGCCTTTTCGAACGAGGTCGACATGACCCCGGAGGCGAAGGCCTTGCCGCCCGGCTGCCTAGTGAACGTGGTCGACGCGGGCGGCGAGGTTCTGGGCGTCGGCACCTTCAGTCCGCACTCCTTGATCGCTCTGCGCCTGCTATCGCGGCGCGCCCAGGACCGCATCGACGCCGCGTTCCTGCGCGAGCGGCTGGAGCGGGCGGCGGCCCTGCGCGAGGCGCTGTACCGCTCGCCGCATTACCGGCTGGCGCATTCCGAGGCCGACCGACTGCCCGGGCTGGTCATCGACCGCTACGGCGACGTCGTCGCCTGCCAGGTGAATTCCGCCGGCATGGAGGCCCTGCTGCCCCACGTCCTGGAAGCCCTGGACGCCGCCATCGCGCCGCGCGTCGTGGTGCTGCGCAACGACAGCCCGGTGCGCACGCTCGAGGGGCTGGACCTGTACCATCGCATCGCGAAGGGCGATTTGTCGGAACCGGTGGAGCTCGAGGAGAACGGTGGGCGCTTCCTCGCCGACCTCACCGAAGGCCAGAAGACCGGATGGTTCTACGATCAGCGCGACAATCGCGCCTTCGTCGCCGCCCTCAGCACCGGGCGCCGGGTCGCCGACTTCTACAGCTACGCGGGCGGCTTCGCGATCCAGGCGGCGCGGGCCGGCGCCGCCGAGGTCGTCGCCGTCGACCGTTCCGAGGCCTCGCTGGCGCTCGCCGCCCGGTCGGCGGACCTCAACGGGGTGAGCGCTCGCTGCCGCTTCGAACGGGCGGACGCCTTCGCCGATATGGAGCGGCGGGCGTCAGCGGGCGAGCGGTTCGGCGTCGTCGTCGCCGACCCGCCGGCTTTCGTCAAGGCCAAGAAACAGCTGGCGGCAGGCGCCAAGGGCTACCGCAAGATGACGCGCCTCGCCGCGGCGCTGGTCGAGCCCGGCGGTTTCCTGTTCGTGGCCTCGTGCTCGCATCACATGAGCCCGGATTTGTTTGCCGAGGAGGTGCGGCACGGCCTGTCGCTGGCCGGCCGCAACGGCCGCATCCTGCGCGCCGCCGGCGCCGCCGCCGACCACCCGGTGCATCCATTCCTGCCGGAGTCCGGCTACCTCAAGTCGCTGACACTGCAGCTGGATTGAAGGACGTTCCGCGTCACCCGCACGCGTTCGGGCCGAGGCGGAAGCAGAAGGTCTCGCCGGGGGCCATGCTGCGGTGCTGGCCGTCCACGCAGACCGGCACCGCCGCCGTCCAGCCGGGACCCACGGTCAGCGTCAAGTCCTCGCCGGTCAGCAACACGTCCAACCAGTGGCCGAGATGGCGCAGGCGCAGGCGCACCGTTTGCAGGCGGTCCATCAGCACCGGGTCGAAATGTAGCGCCCCTTCCCGAATCTCGAACCCGGTGAAGCCGCGCTGCACGAGGTCGACCGTGCCGGCCATGGCGCCCAGGTGGATGCCCTCGGCCGTGGTGCCGCCCTGAATGTCGGAGATGTCGGCGCGCAGCGCCTGGGCGAACAGCTCCCACGCCTTTTCCGGTTGCGAGCGCGCCAGCACCCAGGAGTGCACGACGTAGCTGAGCGTCGAGCCGTGCGACGTGCGGGCGATGTAGTAGTCGATGTTGCGGCGCCACATCGCCTCGTCGAAGCGGTAGCCCAGGCGGCCGAACAGGGCGGCCAGGCGGGCCGGCGAGAACAGGTAGAACAGCATCAGCACATCGGCCTGTTTCGACAGCTTGTAGCGGTTGGTGCTGTCGCCCTCGGCCTCGAGGATTCGATCGAGACGCTGAATGTCGCCGTATTTGGCGCGGTAGTGGTCCCAGTCGAATTCGTCCAACTTCTCGTACCCGGCGAACTGGCTGATGATGTCGCCGTCGTGGAAGGGCACGACCATGCCACGTCCGATCCGGTCCCAATCGGCGAGTTCGGCGTCGTCGAGCCCCAGCCGGTCGCGCAGTTCATGGCGCTGGGCGTCGTCGAGCACGGCCAGCGCCGCCGGCACCGTCTCCATCAGCCAGGCGACCAGGACGTTGGTGTAGGCGTTGTTGTCGAGGCCGGGCGTCTCGGCGTCGGGATAGGCGTCATGGTATTCGTCGGGACCCATCACCCCGTGGATGCCGAAGCGGCCGCCGCCCTCGGGCACCGCCAGCCCGGCGAAGAAGCGGGCGATCTCGACCAGCATCTCGGCCCCGCGCAGGGCCATGAACTGCCGCTCGCCGGTCGCCATGTAGTACTGCCAGACATTGTAGGCGACGGCGAGACCGACATGCCGCTGCCGCGAGCTGA
Source organism: Rhodospirillales bacterium (assembly GCA_019455065.1). Lineage (GTDB taxonomy): Bacteria > Pseudomonadota > Alphaproteobacteria > Rhodospirillales > Magnetospirillaceae > JACFNC01. Next base: position 45,254 of record JACFNC010000015.1, on the reverse strand, counting down.
AATCGGGCAGCCATCGGCCGGAGCGCGGATTGAGGTGCATGACCTGGGTCTCCTCGCGACCGTCGCTGCCGCTCTGCCACGGATACATCGCGCCGCGCTGGCCGGTCGCCGTCGCCATTCGTCGCGCCATGGGCAGACGGTTGTAGCGATAGCGCAGCATGGCGCGGCTGAGCGCCGGCAGGCGGAAATCCACAAACGGCAGGATGAAGAGCTCGTCCCAAAACACGTGGCCGCGATAGGCCTCGCCGTGCCAGCCCCGCGCCGGCACACCGACGTCGAGATCGATACTGTTGGGCGAGAGGGTCTGGAGCAGTTGGAAAATATGCAGTCGCAGCGCCATCTGCACGTCGCTGCCGTCATGGACGACGATGTCGCAGCGATCCCACAGTCGGCGCCAGGCCCGCACATGGGTTGTGAGCAGCTCGTCGAAATTCCCGGCGCGCGCCACCGCCTCCTGGGCGGCAAGGTCGGGTGAGGCGATGGCGACGTCCTTGCCATTGAACAGGCTCACCACCTTTTCGACGCGCAGGGTCTGCCCCGCGGCCAGGGGGACGGTGACGGTCTGGGCGACGTGATCGCGGTCGGCCGCGGTGGCTCCCGGTATGGGCGGACCGCCGTCCAGGCGGACGCGCGTGCGGGCCGCCTGCGCCACCCGCAGCTTCGACTGCACGGTCTCGGTGATCAGCAGCAACAGCGTCTCGCCGCCCGCCTCGCCGCCGAACACCCCGGCATGGATCGGCACCAGATGGGTGCCGTTGAGATCGCGGTAGCGCTTCACGCCGGCGTTGATCACCCGGCCGTCGAGCGAGGAGCGGACCTCGACCGAATCCGACCAGTTGAGCGGGGTGATGGCGCAATAGAGGGCGCCGAGATGGGGGTCTTCCATGTGGGCGATACGGCGGCTCTCGATCCGCGTTTCGCGCCCGGCGCGGTCGCGGACGTGAAGGGCCAGGGAGAGCTGCCCCTGCCGGAGGTCGAGTTCCTGCCGGAACGACAGCACGTCGACCGCCATCAGGTTGAACCAGTCGCCCCCGGCGACGCGCCAGCGCAGGCACAGCCAGTTCGGCAGGTTGACCAGATCCTCGTTCTCGATGACGCGCCCGGCGATCTCGGTCTGAAGGCGGTTGTACCCGCCGGCCAGATAGGTGCCGGGATAGTTGGTCGCGTCCGCCTCGGCCCATTCGAAGGCGCCGCGCGTGCAGTAGTAGCCGTTGCCGACGGCGCACAGCGCCTCGCGCACCCCCTGCGCCTGCGAATCGAAGGTCTCGTAGACGAGCGACCAGCGGCTCATCGCAGGCCCTCCAGGCGGCGCAGGAAGGACAGGACCTCACCGGGGTCGGCGAGGCGGAAGTCGGCCCGCGTCGCCCGCCCGTCGACCTCATGGGCGGCGGCCACGACGATCCCCACACCCCGGTCGCGCAGCACGGCGAAGGCGTCCTCGTCGGTGACGTCGTCGCCGAGGAAGAGCGGCGCCACCCCGGCGTCGTCGAGGCCGAGGGCACGCAGCAGCCATAACAGCGCCTTGCCCTTGTCCCAGTCCATGGCGGGCTGCACCTCGAACACCATCTTACCGGGCTTGACCTTGAGGCGGCCCGGTTCGGCGGCGAGGGCGTCATCCACCGCGGCCCGCACCGCGGCGGCCCGGGCCGGCGCCACCAGACGGTAATGGGCCGCGAGGCTGAACCGCTTGCGTTCGATAAGGGCGCCGGGAATCTCGCTCAAGGCGCGTTCCAGCCGGCGCGCGGCGCGGTCGAGCAGCGGCGCCACGTCGCCGGCCGCCTCGTGCCGCAGCTCCCGCCCGTCGGGCAGGCGGATGTCGAAGCCGTGGCTGCCGGCGTAAACGAGGCCGTCCACCCCGACCAGCCGCTCGACGTCGGCCCGGTCGCGCCCGCTGATCACCGCCACCGGCAGGCGCCGCGCCAGGGCCGCGACCACGGCCCGCGCCTCGGGCGAAAGGATCGCCATGTCGGGGCGGTCGACGATGGGCGTCAGGGTGCCGTCGTAGTCCAGGAACACGGCCGCCCGGCGCCCCCCGAGGCGGGCTTCGAGAGAGGCGAAGTCGTCGAGGGCGGAGGGCAGCGCGGCGATCGGGCGTTCAGACATCGATTTCTCCCAGGTCGTTGACGACGACGTCGGCTCCCGCCTCGGCGAGCGACCGCCGACCGGCGCCGCGATCGACTCCGATGACCAGGCGGAAGGCGCCGGCGCGGCCGGCCTGCACGCCGGCCACCGCGTCCTCGATCACAACGCAACGGCCGGGCGGCAGTCCCATCAGGCCCGCCGCATGGACGAAGGTGTCGGGATGCGGCTTGCCGCGCAGGCCATGGCGGAGGGCGTCGTTGCCGTCGATCACCGCGTCGAAGGCGTCGCTCAGCCCGGCCGCCTTGAGCACGTCGCGTCCGTTCTTCGACGACGTGACCAGCGCCGCGCGCAGCCCCGCCGGGCGCATCGCCTCGAGAAGACGGCGCGACCCCGGATAGACCTCGGCGCCGAGGCGCCCGAGCGCCTCGCGGAACATGACGTTCTTGCGGTTGCCGAGGGCGCAGACCGTGTCATCGCCGGGCGGGTCGGCCGGATCGCCGTCGGGCAGTTCGATCCCCCGCGAGGCGAGGAAGGTGCGCACGCCTTCATAGCGCGGCCGCCCGTCGACGAAACGCGCGTAGTCATTGGGGCGAAACGGCGCGAAGGCGCCGCCGCCGGCGCGGCGAGCCAGGAAGTCGTCGAACAGCGCCTTCCAGGCGGCGTAGTGGATGCCGGCGGTGCGGGTGATCACCCCGTCGAGGTCGAACACGACGGCGGCCAGGTCGCCGACGGCGCCCAAGTGAAGCGTCTGGCCCTCCATGGTCACAACTTGGACCAAGAGGCCGCCGAATTAAACCCCGGAAGCGCGATCGGCTAATCGGCGGCGGCGCGGCGCGCGCTGCGGTAGAGGGACACGGTGACGCCGAAGCCGACGGCGACGTTGTGGTCGCGGCGGAACAGCGGGCTGTCGCGGTTGGCGGCGCCGGTCAGCACGGCCCAGCGCGCGACGCCCAGGAGCGAAATCCGCTCTGTCAGCGGATGGCTAACCGAGGCGGTGAGCAGCGTCCCGAGATAGCCGGCCGACGCGTCGTAGGCCGGCCGCCCTTCGATCGCATGGCGCGGGGCGACCGCGTAGAAATAGTCCATCAGCGCGTCGGTCGCGAACACCGGCCCCGCGCCCACCTTCGTCCGCACCGGCCAGCCGCCGGGATCGGCCGCCTGGTAGGCGATGGTCGGCGCGGCCACCAGGCCGCGATAGTCGACGCCGGAGAAGTCGGTCGAGAAGGCCGCCCGCAACGGCAGTTCGAGTTCGATGGTGGAACGCGCCGACGGGCGCGCCAGGATGATCTGCAGGCGCGGGCCGATCTCGCCCAGCCAGTCGAGGTCGGGCATGCCGCGCCGGGCATCGTTCTCGTCCGCACGGGTGGGGAACGAGCCGCTCAGGCTGAGATCCAGTTCGATGCCGGTCCGGCGCAGCAGGCGACCCCGCAGCAGGCCCCTCTCGTCGCTGCGAATGATCTCGCCCCGGTAGCGAAGATAGGGCAGGACCAGGGCGCGCAGGTGATTCTGGTCTGAGCCGGGGTAATCCGGGAGGAAACCGACGCCGGCGGCGAGGCCCGCCTCGAACAGTGGAGGCGCCTGCTCGGCGGCCGAGCCGGCCGGCACCCCGGCAAACGCCGCGAGGGCGAGCCCGATCACCAGCATGCGCGGCGAAATCCGCTGGCTATTCGCTTTCCGCATGGCCGTCATGCGCGGCGTGCGGTTGTGGCTCTTTCCCGTCCTGCCCAATTCAAGGTCAGACGGCCGCTACCGCAATGGTCGCGGCCGGTGGGGATGGTTTCCCCTGCCATTCCCACGCTCCGTAGGGAGCATTCAGGGCGCCCGGTTACCCCCCTGACCGGGCGCTCTTTTTGTTTGCCTGGACGACAAGCCGCGCGCCCCGGCCTATAGTGACGCCGAACCTTCGGTTTGCATTCAGTCCCGTCCATGCCGCGTTTCCTCCTTCCGCCCCACGCCCCCACCGTCCTCGCCACCGCCACCGGCGACCTCGTCGCCGTCCGGCGCGTGTACTGCGTCGGCCGCAACTACGGCGCGCACGCACGCGAAATGGGCGGCGACCCAGCGCGCGAGCCGCCATTCTTCTTTTCCAAGCCGGCCGACGCGGTGACCACCGCCGCCCGCATTCCCTTTCCGCCGGCCACCGCCGACCTTCATCACGAAGTCGAGCTGGTGGCGGTGGTTGGCCGGGGCGGCGTGGACATTCCGGCGGCCCACGCCCTGGAGCACGTCTTCGGTTATACCGTGGGCATCGACCTGACGCGGCGGGATCTTCAGGAGCTAGCCAGGAAGGCCGGACGCCCGTGGGACATGGCCAAGGGTTTCGACCACTCCGCCCCCTGCGGCGTGGTGCGGCCGGCAACCGAAATCGGTCACCCGGCCGCCGGCGCGATCGCCCTCGAGGTCAATGGCGAGGGTCGCCAGAGCGGCGATCTGGGGGCCATGATCTGGCCGGTGGCCGACGTCATCGCCCAACTCTCGGCCCTCGTCGCCCTCGAGGCGGGCGACCTGATCTTCACCGGCACGCCGGCCGGCGTCGGGCCGGTGCGCCGTGGCGATAGATTGCTGGCGCGCATCGAAGGGGTCGGCAGGCTCGAGGTCGTGGTCGGCTGACGTGACGCTCACCGTCGTCACCTGGAACGTCAATTCCATCCGCCTGCGCACCGAGCAGCTGGCGCGGCTGAGTGCCGAACTGCGGCCGGACGTGATCTGCCTGCAGGAAACCAAGGTGACGGACGCGCTGTTTCCGCGCGACGCCATGGTCGCGCTCGGCTATCGCCACGTCGCCGCCCACGGCATGAAGGGCTACAACGGAGTCGCGGTCCTGTCGCGGCTGCCAATCGAGGCCATCGGCACGCCCCACTGGTGCGGCCGCCAGGACTGCCGCCACCTCGTCGTCACCATCGCCGGCATCGAGATCCACTGCGTCTACGTCCCTTCCGGCGGAGACGTGCCCGATCCGGCCGCCAATCCGAAATTCGCGCACAAGCTCCAGTTCCTGCGCGAGCTTACCGACTGGTACGCGCGGACCTGCGATCCCGCGCGGCCGCTGGTGCTGGTGGGCGACCTCAACGTGGCGCCGCTGGAGAGCGACGTCTGGTCGCACCGCCAGCTTCTCAAGGTGGTCAGCCACACCCCGGTCGAGGTGGAGGCGCTGGGCGCGTTGGCCGCCTCGCTGGACTGGGTCGACGCGGTCCGCCATTTCGTTCCGGCGCCGCAACGACTCTATACCTGGTGGAGCTACCGCGCCGCCGACTGGGCGAAGAGCGACCGCGGGCGGCGTCTGGACCACGTCTGGGTGACGCCGGCGCTGAAGGGCCGCCTGATTGCGGCGCGCGTGGTCCGCGAGGCGCGGAACTGGCAGCCGCCCTCCGACCATGTGCCGGTGGCGGTGACGCTGGCCATGCCGAAAACTCAGGTTACCAGCCGATAGCCACCGGGCTCGGTCACCAGGATGCGCGCCTGCGCCGGATCGGGTTCGATCTTGCGGCGCAGGCGGTAGACGTGCGTCTCCACGGTATGGGTCGTGGCCTCGGGATTGTACCCCCAGACCTCGTGCAGCAGCACCTCGCGCGCCACCACCCGGCTGCCCGCCCGATGGAGAAAGGCAAGGATCGCCGTCTCCTTCTCGGTCAGGTGGATGCGGCGGCCGCGCCCGTCGGACAGGATCTTGGCGGCAGGGTGAAAGCTGTAGGGGCCGACCGCCACGGCGGCGGCGGGCCCCAGCTCGTGCCGCCGCAACTGGGCGCGCAGACGCGCCAGCAGCGTGCCCAGCCGAAAGGGCTTGGCAAGGACGTCGTCCACCCCCGCGTCGTCGGCCTCCGGCCCGGCTTCCGATTCGGTCAGCAGGATGACGGGGGCCGTCTGGCCGCACTCGCGCAGCCGCCGGCACAGGACGCGGCCGTCGCCGTCGGGCAGCTCGGCGTCGAGAAGCATGACGTCGAATCCCGCTTCGGCCCGTCCCAGCCCCTCCGCGGCGCCCCCCGCCTCGGCGACGGAGAATCCCTCGGCCGCGAGCTGTTCGCCGAGGGACCGGCGAAGCGCCGGATCGGCGACGACGACGAGCACGTGTTTGCTCATGGACAGCTTTCCGCCCCGCAACATGCTGTTCAGGCCGCCGCCATGCTATCTTATTTCTAGGGCTCTCAGTAGCGGACATGCTAATAGAGGCACGCGGCCCTGCCGATGCCCGTGAAACAGCCCGAAGTCGCGCCCCCGATGGGCGCCGAAGACCGAAGCCGATGACCAGACCGCTGACCGTCGCCCCCGAACCCGTCCCGCCCCCGCCGCCCACGTTGCAGGCGATCGACCGCGCGCTGGCCGAGCTGCGCCGCGGGGGCACCGTCATCGTCTGCGATGCCGCCGGCCACGCCGTCGCCGCACAGGCCGCCGAGGCGGCGACACCGGAGACGATGGCCCGCCTGGAAGCCCTGGGCGGTGGCACGCTGGCCCTGGCGGTCACCGGCCGGCGCGCCGCCGTGCTGGGGCTGGCCGAGCCGGGCGGCGCGGTGGTCGTCGTCAAGGTGCCCTCCGGCTTCGACGCCGCCGCGGTGCGCCGGCTCGCCGATCCCTGCGCAGCGGACGCCGGCGATCTTCCGGCCGGACTTGTCGTAGCCGCCGCCGAGGCGGACTCGGCGGTCACCGGCGCCGTGGCCCTGGCCAAGCTGGCGCGCCTGCTGCCCGCCGCCGTGGTGACCCGCCTGACCGGCGACGGACGCCTGCCGGCCGAGCGGCAGGACCTGTTCCGCGTCACCGTGGCCGAGGTGCTGTCCTACCAGCAGACCGCCGCGCGCACGCTGCGCCCGGTGTCGGAGGCGCAGGTGCCGCTGGCCGGGGCGCCGCAGACCCGCATCGTCGCCTTCCGGCCGAGCGACGGCGGCGTCGAGCACCTGGCCATCATCATCGGCGAGCCCGACCGCGACCGGCCGGTGCTCACCCGGCTGCATTCGGAATGCTTCACCGGCGACCTCTTGGGCAGCCTGCGCTGCGACTGCGGCGACCAGTTGCGCGGCGCCATCTCCGAGATCGCCCAGGACGGCAGCGGCGTGCTGCTCTATCTGGCGCAGGAGGGGCGCGGCATCGGCCTGGTCAACAAGCTGCGCGCCTATCGCCTGCAGGATCTCGGCTTCGACACCCTGGACGCCAACGAGCAGCTGGGCTTCGACGACGACGAGCGGATCTACCTGCCGGCCGCCGAGATGCTGCGCCAGCTGGGGATCGCGCGCGTTCGCCTGCTCACCAACAACCCGCAGAAGGTCGAGGCGCTGGCCCGCCACGACATCGAGGTCAGCGAGCGCGTGCCGCACGTCTTCCCGGCCAACGACCACAACGAATACTATCTGCGCACCAAGGCGGTGCGCAGCGGCCATCTGTTCTAGTCCGGCACGGCAGCATCGTCCGGGCAAGAATTACCGGGCGCACCCCCCTTGCCGTCATCGCCGGACCTGATCCGGCGATCCATGGATGCCCGGCACAATCCCGGAGAAGAGCGGGAGAATCACCGGGTCATCGTCCGAGGCCGGTGGGGAGATCGGCCCGGCACGCGGCTTGCAGATACCCCGGCGAGCGAACAGATGGAACCGTCCGGATGATCGACCCCGCCGCGCCGCAGCCAGGCCCTCCGTCCGCGCCGCCCGCGGCGCGCGACCGAACGCCGCCCACGCCCTTCGCCGAAGCCGAGGGGCCGAGCTTCTGGGACGTGCTCGACGTCGTCAATCCGCTGCATCACATCCCCGTCGTCGGGTCCCTGTATCGCGAGCTGACCGGCGACGCCATCGGCACCGGGCCGCGGCTGGCCGGCGGGGCGCTGTTCGGCGGGCTGATCGGCCTCGGCGCCGCCTTCGTCAACATGATCCTGGAAGGGCTGACCGGGCGTGACGCCGGCGAGCACGTCATCGCCCTGTTCGGCGACCGGTCCCCCGCCCCGCCGCGGACCGCCGAGGCGGCCCCCGCGCCACCGCCCCTCGGCGCGGACGGTTCGGCGATCCCACCCGAGCCCGCAACCCGGACCGCGGCGGCGGAACCCCGCTTCTTCCCGGTGCCGCCACGCGGTTCGCGCGCCGTGCCCGCGTTCCTGCCGCTCGACGCCAGCGCCGCGCCCCGCGCGCCGGCCGCCGCGGCCGACCACCCGCTCATCCGCGCCGCCGAAACGCGGTCGGCCGAAGACGGTGCCGACTGGTTCACCGGCCGCGCCATGGACGCCCTGGAGAAATACCGGCGCGGCGCCCGCCTGGAAGCGGCGCCATGACCGACATGCTCGTCGACCCGGCCGGGCGGCTGCGGTGGCGGGGGCGGAACCATCGTTGCGCCCTGGGGCGCGGCGGGGTGCTGACCGCCAAGGTCGAAGGCGACGGCGCGACGCCGGCCGGTCGGCATCCGCTGCGCCGGGTCCTCTACCGCCCCGATCGCGTGACGCCGCCGGTCACCGGGCTGCCGGTCGCGGCCCTGTCGCCAAACGACGGCTGGTGCGACGATCCCGCCCATGGGGACTACAACCGCATGGTGCGCCTGCCGCATCCGGCGCGCTGCGAGGCTTTGTGGCGCGACGACGCCATCTACGACGTCATCGTCGTTCTCGGCTACAACGACGACCCCGTCGTCGCCGGCCGGGGCAGCGCCATCTTCCTGCACGTCGCGCGGCCCGGCTACGCCTCGACCGAAGGCTGCGTCGCCCTGTCGCTGCCCGACCTGCTGACGGTATTGCGTGACGCGAGCGCGGGTGACACGCTCCGTGTGGAGCCCGGTCCCTAGGGGCGCGGACGCGCCCCGAAGATGGCGGTGCCGATGCGCACATGGGTGGCGCCGCAGGCGATGGCGGCCGGAAAATCGCCGCTCATGCCCATGCTCAGCACGCCAAGGCCGGTGCGGCGCGCGAGGTCGCGCAGCAGGCGGAAATGCGGCTCGGGGTCCTCGTCGGCGGGGGGGATGCACATCAGGCCCGTGACCGGCAGGCCGTGTTCGTCGCGGCAGGCCGTAACGAAGGCCTCGGCCTCGGCCGGCAGTATGCCGGCCTTCTGCGGCTCTTCGCCGGTGTTGACCTGCACGTAGCAGTCGGGGCGTCGGCCGCTGCGCGTCATCTCGATGGCCAGGGCGCGGGCCAGCTTGGGGCGGTCGACGGTCTCGATGACGTCGAACAGCGCCACCGCCTCGCGCACCTTGTTGGTCTGCAGCGGGCCGATCAGATGCAGCTCGATGCCGGGGTACTCGGCGCGCAGGTCCGGCCACTTGCCCTCGGCCTCCTGCACCCGGTTCTCGCCGAAGCGGCGGTGGCCGGCGGCGAGCGCCGGACGGATGACCGCCGCGGGCTGGGTCTTGGACACCGCCACCAGCCGGACCGAGCCCGCCGGCCGGCCGGCCGCCGCTTCGGCCGCCGCGACGGCGTCGAGAACGTGGCGAAGGTTGGCGGCGACGTCTTCGCTACTCATGGGCCCATCCGCTCAAGGAACAGGGGAAACCTAGCAAAGCCTGACGCGTCCCACAATTCACGAGCGCCGGCGGTGGAAGTTCGGGTTTGTCCGCAGGCCCGGCGGCGCCTTAGAATGCCGGCCGGCGGCCCGACCGGCCGCAGGGGAAGGACCTGGAGGCCATGACGCCCGATCTGACGACGCTCGCCCGTCGACTGCGCCGCCCGCGCGCCGCGTGCCGGCTGCCTGGGCTGCTGGTGCTCACCGACCCTGAACGTCTGGCCGAACCCGTTGCGGTGGCGGAACGACTGCCTCGCGGCAGCGCCCTGGTCTTGCGCCATTACGGCGCGCCCGGCCGCGAGGCGCTGGCGCGGAGTCTGGCGCGCGTCTGCCGGCGACGGCGGCGTTTGTTCCTGGTGGCGGGCGACGACGCCCTGGCGCTGCGCGTCGGTGCCGACGGAGTACACTGGCCCGAAGGTCTGGTCCGTCCCCGCCGCCGGCGGCGCCACGGCTGGCTGGTGACGGCGGCCGCCCACGGACCGGCGGCGCTGCGGCGGGCGGCCCGCGCCGGCGCCGACGCCGCCCTGCTGTCGCCGGTGTTCGCCACCGCCAGCCATCCCCTGGCCCGGCCGCTGGGTTCCCTGCGCTTCGCCGCCTGGGTGCGGCGGGCGTCGCTTCCCGTCTATGCGCTGGGCGGCGTGACCAACGCGACGGTTCACCGCCTCGCCGGCAATGGCGCGGCGGGCGTGGCCGTGGTCGGCGCCGCCGGCGCGACGCCCCAACCGAAGGACACGGCATGAAACTCAATCTCGGCTGCGGGCACCACAAGCTGGAGGGCTTCGTCAACGTCGACTCCGCGCCGCACTGCGAGCCCGACCACCTGGTCGACCTGGAGCGGCTTCCCTGGCCGTTCGCCGACGACTCGGCCGACGAGGTCACGTTGCGCCACGTGCTCGAGCATCTCGGCCAGGAGCCCGGAGTGTATCTGGGCATCATGCGCGAGCTTTACCGCGTGTGCCGCGACGGGGCGACGATCACCATCGTCGTCCCGCATCCCCGCCACGACAGCTTTCTCAACGACCCGACGCACGTCCGCCCGGTGACCCCGGCGGGGCTGGAGATGTTCTCCAAGGCGCGCAACCGCGAATGGATCGCCGCGGGGCTGGCCAACACGCCCTTGGCGCTGCAGCTCGACGTGGACTTCGAGCTGGCCAAGGTGACCATGCATCCCGACGAACCCTGGGCCGGGCGGCTGCGCGAGGGCAGGATTTCGAACGCCGACCTGCATCAGGCCATGCGCCTCTACAACAACGTCATCCGCGAGGTTGAGATCGTGCTCCGGGTGCGGAAGGATGACGCGGGATGAGACGGCAAGCTCGGCCCTGCGGGGCGATAACCCCCGTCTCGTCATGGCCGGGTTTGACCCGGCCATCCACGCGGGCCGCCCCGCCGATCCAAGGAGCGGACCCCCGGGCCGAGCCCGGGGGTGGCGCCGGTGAAGGCGGGAAGGCCGGCCGATGACCCGGGCCGAAACCCTCACCCCCCTGGTGGCGTTCGAGGCCACGCGGCCGTTCCAGTTCCGGCAGAACAACGTGTCGGCGACGCAGCGGGGACGGCCGGGGCTCTACCTGACCAATTCGGCGCCCTTCGCGCGCTCGGTGCTGGCCAACGGCGCCGGGCCGCTGCGGGTGGTCGACGGCAAGGTGCGCCTGCCGTGCCTGCCGCCGGCCCGCTGGGCCGAAGAAAGCTTTCGCGGACGCAGGGTGCTGTTCCTGCTGCCGTCCGAGGCGCTCGGCAGCAACGTGTGCACGCTCTTGTTCCTGCGCGCCTTCCGCGACCATCACAAACCGAGGCAGATGTCGGTGTTCTGCGCCCGGTCGGCGGCCGACATCTACGCGCTGGACCGCGAGATCCGCTGCTTCGAGCTGTGGCTGCCCAGGGAGGAGGTCGACCGCCACGACGTGCTGATCGACCTTGGCCAGCTCGAGAGCCGGCGCGACGTCGACGTCTGGCCGGTGGAGATGGAGGCCGAGCTGCTGGCCGCGTTCGCCCTGCCCCCCAGCCGCGCCTATCCGCCGGAGGCGCGGCCGCTCCCGGGGGGCCGGCGCCCGCGCATCGGCGTGTTCCCCCTGGCGTCGTCGCCGCTGCGCACGCTGCCGGTGGCGGTGACCGAGACGCTTTGCCGCGCCCTGGCGCCCGAGGGCGACGTGCTGCTCAGCCTCAACGACCTCCAGCAGCAGGGCCGGCTGTATCTGGAACGGCTGGGAACGCTGCCGGAAACGGTGCGGGTGACTCGCGGCGCCGAATCGATCGGCGGCCTGCTGCGCACCCTGCGCGGCTGCGACTACGCGGTGTTCGCCGACAGCGGCCCGGCGCATATGAGCAAGCTGTTCGCGACGCCAGGGCTCGCAGTCTACACGGCGGCGCCGGGCGAGGTGCTGCAGGGGCGCTTCACCAACCTCGCGCGCTGGACGGTGGATTGGGAGGGGCCCCACTGCAAGGCCCCTTGCGGCCTCGCCAAGCTGCGCCGGACGGTGGACGGCGCGGTCGGGTGCATGGGCTCGCTGGGGGTGCCGCTGGCGGCGCTGCCGACCACCGCCCAGGCGTCCGACGCGGCGGCGGTGGCACGCCTCATGGACGCCCCGGTGCCTTGTGTCGCCGCCCTCGCCGAGCAGCGCGACGCCCTGGCGGCGGCGGTGCTCGCCGACCTCGCGGCGCGGCGGGGGATGTGATTACAGGACCCGTTTAGACGTCTTCTTCCCGTCCGTCATGCGCAGGCTTGTCCCGCGCATCCAAGACGGTATTTGCCTGCGGGCCGCGCGACGACGGGGTTTGTGGAGGCTGCAACGAAAAAGGGGGGCCCGGAGGCCCCCCTTCTCTCTGCGGACGGAAGTCCGATCAGAACGCCATGCGGGTGCCGAGGGCGAACACGGTGGCGTCGCTCTGGTCCGCGGCGGTGGCGCCGTCGAACTGGTAGAAGCCGACGCTGCCGCGCAGGTCGACGCCCGGGCCCATCGAGTAGACGGCGCCGAGCTGGATGCGGCTCAGCTCGTCGTCGGTGCCGCCGGTGTCACGCTCGAGCTTCGTGTAGGTCGCGCCGCCGGTAAGCGCACCGGCGGTGTAGCTGGCGCCCAGCTGCCAGTTGGTCTGGTCGAGGGTGCTGCCGGGGAGCTCGGTCTTGCCGTAGTAGGCGCCGACGGCGAAGCCCGCCATCGCGGCGCGGGCGCCGAAGCCCCAGATGGTGCCGTCGGACGCGGTGCCGCCGGCCTCGCCGGTCTCGTAGCCGCCGCCGATGGCGACCTTGGCGCCACCGAAGTCGCCGCCGAACTGGGCGCCGACCTGGATCATGTCGTCAAGCTGCCCGGCGCCGGTGCTCTCCTGCGAGGGGAAGCCGCCCGTGCCGCAGGTGCCCCATTCGCAGGTCGAATTCGGGGTCCACGCCACACCGGCCTGGAAGCCGCCGAACTTCGGCGTCATGTAGGAGAGCTTCTCGGCGGTGCCGGCGCCGCTGCCCAGGGTGCCGGGCAGGACGAAGGTGGTCGTCACCGAGTTGCCGGCGGGCTGCGCCACGGGCACGAAGTTGGGCAGCAGGCCGTCGAAGTTCGGGTCGGAGGCCGGCGGGGAAACCGTCAGCTTGAAGCCCGGGCCGCGCACGGCACCGGCCTCGATCTGACCGAAGCCGCCGCTGAAGAAGACGAAGCTCTCGTCGATCTGGTCGCCGCAGGTCTCGGCCTCGAGCTGCACGTTCACGCCGACGGTGATGCCGTTGTCCAGCTTGGTCGAGCCGACGAAGAACACCTCGCCCTCACGCCAGATGTCCATGGTGCGACGGCCGGCGTCGTTGTCCTGGCTGACGTTGATGGCCTGCAGGTTGAAGTAGCCACCCAGACCCAGCTTGATCGGGTCGGCAGCCTGGGCGGTGCCGGTCAGGGCGACCGCGGCCAGCGCGGTGCTGGCAAAGAGAACCTTCTTCATGCTATCTCCTCTCTCTTGATCTTGGTTGTCGGCTGCGCAAAAGGAGCACCCGTCCCCCAGAACAGATAAACGGGAAGGATGGAGCCACGCCGAAAGGGGTAAGTCAAGGGAGGGGGCGGCATGCCTGTGACGAAAGCCGCGCACTGTGGCACACGTGCAACAGCCATACCCGCCCCGACGGAAAGCATTCGCGCTTAACAGGCGACCAGGGATGGGTTAAGCCTATGCCACCGTGTGGGCGGTGGCAAAGGGCCATGGGGATTGGAGGTCAGGAGCAGATGTCGAAGGCAAGACGAATCGCACGCCCGATGGTTCTGGCCTGCGTGGCCGCGGTGACGCTCGCCGCCTGCGGACAGGGCGAGGCGGTGTATCCGGATCGCCGCCCCGGCGACGACCAGGCGACCTATTCCAACCAGCCCCGGGAAACCGTGTTCGGCCCGGGCGGGTTGAAGGATTTGTTCGGTGAAACCAAGAAGCGGGCGGCCGAAGGCGGCGTCGGCGTCGGCGTCAACGGCTATCTGTGGCGGGCCTCGCTGGACACGGTGGGGTTCATGCCGCTGGCCTCGGCCGACCCCTTCGGCGGCGTCATCATCACCGACTGGTATTCGCCGCCCGAGACCGCGAACGAGCGCTTCAAGCTCAACGTCTTCATCCTCGACCGCACGCTGCGCGCGGACGGCGTCAAGGTGACGGTGTTCCGGCAGGTGCGCGACGCGGCGGGCAACTGGCTGGACCGGCCGGTCGAGGCCAAGACGGTGACCGAGGTCGAAAACGCCATTCTCACGCGCGCCCGTCAGTTGCGCACCGTCTCGGTGCAGAAATAGGCTGATCGCCCGCCCGCACGCCGGTCCGCGCGATCCGCCTGCGGTGGTTATTCTTTCAGGATAGCTCATCCCCATGTCGCATACCGAGGACCGTTACAACGTCAAGGAAACCGAGGCGGCGTGGCAGGCCGAATGGGAGCGGCGCGGCACCTTCCGCGCCGTCGAACACGCCGACCGCCCCAAATACTATGTGCTCGAAATGTTCCCGTACCCGTCGGGGCGGATTCACATGGGGCACGTGCGCAACTACACGCTCGGCGACGTCGTCGCCCGCTACAAGAAGGCGCGGGGCTTCAACGTGCTGCACCCCATGGGCTGGGACGCCTTCGGGCTGCCGGCCGAGAACGCCGCCATCCAGAACAACGTGCATCCGGCCAAGTGGACGCGCGAGAACATCGCCGCCATGCGCGAGCAGCTCAAGTCGATGGGCCTGTCCTACGACTGGGGGCGCGAGGTCGCCACCTGCGAGCCCGAATACTATCGCCACGAACAGAAGATGTTCCTGGACTTCCTCGAGGCGGGCCTCGTCTACCGCCGCGAGTCGTGGGTCAACTGGGACCCGGTCGAGAACACGGTGCTGGCCAACGAGCAGGTCATCGACGGGCGCGGCTGGCGTTCCGGCGCGGCGGTCGAGAAGCGCCTGCTGTCGCAGTGGTTCCTGCGCATCACCGCCTTCGCCGACGAGCTGTTAGAGGCGCTGACGGATCTCGAACGCTGGCCCGACCGGGTGCGGCTGATGCAGGAGAACTGGATCGGCCGCTCGGAGGGCGCCCGCGTGCGCTTCGCCCTCGAGGGCCGCATCGACGGCCTCGAGGTCTACACGACCCGCCCGGACACGCTGTTCGGCGCCTCGTTCTGCGCCATTGCCGCCAATCATCCCCTGGCCGCCGAGCTGGCCGCCGACAATCCCGCGCTGGCCGAGTTCGTGGCCGAGTGCAACCGCATGAGCACCAGCGAGGCGGCCATCGAGACCGCCGAGAAGAAGGGTTTCGCCACCGGCCTGTTGGCCCTCAACCCGGTGCGCCCCGAGCAGCGGCTGCCGGTCTACGTCGCCAATTTCGTGCTCATGGAATACGGCACCGGCGCCATCTTCGGCTGCCCCGCCCACGACCAGCGAGACTTCGACTTCGCCCGCAAGTACGGCCTGCCCATTGTGCCCGTGGTGGCGCCGCCGGGCATGGACCCGGCGGGCGTCACGGTGGGCGACGCCCCCTACACCGGCGACGGCCTGCTCGTCAATTCCGGCTTCCTGAACGGCAAGACGGTGCCCGAGGCGAAGCGCGCCGTGATCGACCGCCTGGAGGCCGAGGGCGTCGGCGAACGCTCGGTGAACTACCGCCTGCGCGACTGGGGGGTCTCGCGGCAGCGTTATTGGGGCTGCCCGATTCCCATCATCCATTGTGCGAAATGCGGCATCGTTCCGGTGCCGGAACAAGACCTGCCCGTGGTGCTGCCCGAAGACGTGACCTTCGACAAGCCGGGCAACCCCCTCGACCATCACCCGACCTGGAAGGACGTCGCCTGCCCGACCTGCGGCGCCCCGGCACGCCGCGAGACCGACACCTTCGACACTTTCTTCGAATCCTCCTGGTACTTCGCCCGCTTCTGCTCGCCCCAGGTGAGCGACAGGCCGTTCGACCGCGCCGCCGCAGACTACTGGCTGCCGGTCGATCAGTACATCGGCGGCATCGAGCACGCGGTGCTGCATCTGCTCTATTCGCGGTTCTTCACCCGCGCCATGAAGCAGTGCGGCTATCTGGGGGTGGACGAGCCGTTCGCCGGGCTGCTCACCCAGGGCATGGTGTGCCATGAGACCTATCGCGGCGAGGAGGGGCGCTGGCTCTTCCCATCCGACGTCGCCAAGACCGCCGACGGCGGCCTGATCGAGGCGACGACCGGCAGGCCGGTCACCGTCGGCCGCGTCGAGAAGATGTCCAAATCCAAGAAGAACGTCGTCGACCCCGAGCACATCATCGGCACCTACGGCGCCGACACGGCGCGGCTGTTCATGCTGTCGGACTCGCCGCCCGAGCGCGACCTGGAATGGACCGACGCCGGCGTCGACGGCGCCTGGCGCTACGTCAACCGCCTGTGGCGGATGGTCGGCGACGCCCTGGCCTCCGGAGCCCTGCCGCCGGCCGGCGCCGCGGCCCCGGCCGAGGTGTCGGAGCGGGCCGTGGCCGTGCGGCGGGCCACCCACAAGACCATCGCCGCGGTGACCGAGGATCTCGAGCGCTTCCACTTCAACAAGGCGGTGGCCCGCGTCCGCGAGCTGACCAACCTGCTGTCCGAACGCCTGTCTGCCGGGGTGGACGGCCCCGGCGAGCCCTGGGCGCTGCGCGAGGGGCTCGAGGCGGCGGTGCGCCTGTTCGGCCCGATGATGCCGCATTTGGCCGAGGAGCTGTGGCGGCGCCTGGGCCATGAAGACCTGCTCGCCGACACCGACTGGCCGACGGCCGAGCCGGCGCTCCTCGTCGAGTCGCTGGTCACGGTGGCGGTGCAGGTGAACGGCAAGCTGCGGGGGACCGTCGACCTCCCGGTCGACGTCGACCGCGCCGCCGCCGAGCAGGCGGCGCTGGCGCTCGGGCCGGTGGCCGCCGCGATGGCGGGCAAGACGCCGCGCAAGGTGATCGTGGTGCCCAACCGGATCGTCAATGTGGTGGTCTAGGACGAGATGAAACTGGCGGGCCCACGTCTCGCGCGATCCCCGGAGTTGAACCCGGGGGCCGCACCCGCGGGGAGAAGGCCGAACCTTGACGGACGGGAGGGCGATGCCGTTTGACCGCGTTCCGCTCTAGCTTCCTCGTGTTGCTCCTGCTCACGGGCCTCGGCGCCTGCGGATACCGGCCGCTCTACGCCGGTCGCGCGGCCGGGCCCGAGGCCGGCGTCGCCGCCCAGCTCGCCGCCATCGAGGTGGCGCTGATCGAGGACCGGTTCGGGCAGGTGCTGCGCCACCGCCTGCGCGACCGCCTTGCCCCCGGCGGCGCCGCGGCCGACCGTCTCTACTGGCTGGAGGTCGCGTACCGGCGCAATGTCGACGAGCTCGCCTTCCGCAAGGACGAGACGGCGACCCTGGCGCGCCTCACCTATGACGCGCGCTATACCCTGCGCCACGGCGACACGGTTCTGACCAGCGGCGAGAGCCGCGCCATCTCCTCCTACGACCTGTTGCGCGCCCCCTATGCCACCGTCGTTGCCGAGCGCGACGCCGAGGAGCGGATCGCCCAGCAGCTCGCCGACGAGATCGCTTTGCGGCTCGGCATGTATTTCGCCGACCGCGGCGACGGCGCGCGGTGAAGTTCAAGCCGGGCCAGGTCGAGACCTTCCTCAAGTCCCCCGAGCCCGGGGTGCGGGCGGCGTTGATCTTCGGCCCCGACGCGGGACTGGTGCGCGAGCGCGCCGACCGGCTGGCGCGTTCCGTCGTTCCCGACCTCGGCGACCCCTTTCGCACCGCCGAGCTGACGCCGGGGCAGCTGCGCGACGACCCGGCGCGCCTTGCCGACGAGGCCGCCGCCATCGCCTTTACCGGCGGCCGCCGCGTGGTGCGGATACGCGAGGCCGGCGACGCCCTCACGACGCTGTTGCAGGCGTTCCTCGGCGATCCGCCCGGCGATGCCCTGATCGTGGTCGAGGCCGGCGATCTCGGCGCGCGATCGAGCCTGCGCAGCCTGTTCGAAGGCGCGACCAATGGCGCCGCCATCGCCTGTTACGCCGACGACGGCGGCAGCCTGGAGGCGGTGATCCTGGACAGCCTGCGCCGAAACGGTCTGCGCCCCGACAACGACGCCCTGGCATGGCTGGTCGACCATCTCGGCGGCGACCGCCGCCTCACCCGGTCCGAACTGGAGAAGCTGGCGGTCTATGTCGGCGAGCCCGGGCCGGTGACCCTGGAACACGTGCTTGCCGCGGTGGGCGACGCCGCCGGTCTGTCGCTCGACGATCTCGCCTTCGCCACCGCCGACGGCAATCAGGCCGCCGTGCAGCGGGTGCTCGAGCGGCTGTTGCGCGAGGGCACCAGTCCGGTCTCGATCCTGCGCGGTGTGGCCAGGCACTTCCAGCGGCTGCATCTGGCCGCCGGGCTGATGGCCCAGGGGCGGACGCCGGACCAAGCCATGGCGGCGCTCAAGCCCCGGGTGATCTTCAAGCACACGGACCGCTTCCGCGCCAACCTCCGACGCTGGCCGGCCGAGCGAATCGCCGGCGCCTTCGACCTGCTGGTGGCGGCCGAACTCGACTGCAAGACCACGGGCCTGCCGGCCCCCGAAATCTGCGGCCGCGCCCTCATCCAGATCGCCACCGCCGCCGGCCGCGCCGCGCCGCGCCGATAGGCCGCATAGCTCGTCCGTTCCGCAAAAGAGGAATCCCCGCACATCAATGGCTTTTGGACCCCCGGGTCGAACCCGGGGTGACGAAAAGGAACCCTGAAGGCCGGGCCGCGGTTGGTCGCGACCACGGAGGCGACCGCGACCTTTGACCGTCATGCGCGGGCTCGACCCGCGTATCCACGGCGGCGACCACACCGAAGACGGCGCGGACCCCCGGATCGAGCCCGGGGGGATGACGAAAAGGGGCCGTGATGGCCGGGCCACGCCCGGCCAAGACGGCGGGGATAAGGGGCCGCTGGCGCCCGAAAGCCGCACACGGATGGACGTTAGTCCGCCGCCTCTTCGGCCTCCTCGATTTCCGGCCAGGCGGCGGGGTCCAGGTCGGCGTCCATGTCGGCGGCGGCGCGGGCCGCACCGGGCGGCGGCGCGTGGCTGAGGCGGTGCAGGATGTCGTCGAGTTGTTCCAGTGTTCCGTAGTGGATGGTCAACTCGCCGCCGCGGCCGTGGAATTCGATGGTCACCTTGAGGCCGAGCAGCGCCGAAAGGTCGCGTTCGAGGGCGCGGGTGTCGGCGTCCTTGTGCTCGTCGCGGGGCGCCTTCGGCTGGCGCCGCGGGGGCTTTTGCGCCAGTTTCTCGGTCTGCCGGACGTTGAGGCCGCGCGCCACGACCTGGCGGGCCACCGCCAGGGGATCGTCGGTGGCGAGCAGGGCGCGGGCGTGGCCGGCGGTCAGCTCGCCGGCCTCGACCATGAGCTTGACCGGATCGGGCAGCGCCAGCAGACGCATGGTGTTGGCGACGTGGCTGCGGCTCTTGCCCACGGCGCGCGCCAGTTCCTCCTGGGTGTTGCCGAACTCCTCGAGCAGGCGCCGATAGCCTTGCGCCTCCTCGAGGGCCGACAGATCCTGGCGTTGCAGGTTCTCGACCAGCGCCACCTCGAGGGCTTCGCGGTCGCTGAAGTCCTTGACGAGGACCGGCACCTCGTGCAGCCCCGCGCGCTGGGCGGCGCGCCAGCGCCGCTCCCCGGCGATGATCTCGAAGCCGTCGCCGTCGTCGAGGCGGCGCACCAGGATCGGCTGCAGGATGCCCTTCTCGCGGATCGAGTCCACGAGATCGGAAATGGCGTCGTCGTCGAAGCTCTGGCGCGGCTGGTAGCGGCCCGGCCGCAGGCGGTCGATGCCCACGTTGCGCAGGTTCCGGGGGGCAGCCTCGCCGCCCTCCGCCTCCTCGGCGACCTCGCCCAGCAGCGCCGACAGGCCGCGCCCGAGACCGCGGCGCTTGCCCTCCTCCACCGCCGTCACGCCACCAGCTCCCGCTCGCGCTTGATGACTTCCGAGGCGAGGTGCAGATACGCCTCGGCCCCGGCGCAGCGGATGTCGTAGAGCAGCACGGGCTTGCCGTGCGACGGCGCCTCCGACACCCGCACGTTGCGCGGGATCACGGTCTTGTAGACCTTGTCGCCGAAATGCCCCCGCACGTCGGCGGCCACGGCGTCGGACAGGTTGTTGCGTCGGTCAAACATGGTGAGCACGATGCCTTGCAGCTCGAGCCCGGGATTGAACGCCTTCTTGACCCGGTCGATGGTGCGCACGAGATGGCTGACCCCTTCGAGGGCGAAGAACTCGCATTGCAGCGGCACCATCACGGCCTGCGCCGCCACCAGGGCGTTGAGGGTGAGCAGGCCGAGCGCCGGCGGACAGTCGATGAGGACATAGTCGTAGGCGGCACAGTCCCCGGCCAGGGCGTCACGCAGCCGGCACTCCCGGCGCGGCATCTCGACCAGCTCGATCTCGGCCCCCGACAGGTCTACCCCGGCCGGCACCAGGCTGAGATTGGGAATGGCCGTGGCGCGGGCGGCGTCCTCGAGGCGCGCCTCGCCGATCAGCATGTGATAGGTGTTGACCCGCCGCGCCGCCGGCGGCACGCCCAGCCCGGTGCTGGCGTTGCCCTGCGGGTCGGAGTCGACGATCAGGACACGCTCGCCGGTGGCGGCGAGCGCCGTCGCCAGATTGATGGCCGTCGTCGTCTTGCCGACGCCGCCCTTCTGGTTGGCGATGGCGATGATGCGGGGGCGGGCGCTGCGCCCGTCGTCAGGCCGTCGCTCGCCCACGTTTGACCTCTCCGATTCGAAGAATACTGCCCAAGGGGTCCGAAAGACTGGCAATCATTTCGGCGTGGATTGTCCAATCTTTCGCAGCCTCGGTCAATTCATCTTCGACACCCCGCCCTTTCAGGAACAGACACATGGTGTCGGGGCCGAGAAACGGCGCCGCCAGGACCAGCAGTTCGCGCAGCGGGGCGAGGGCGCGGGCGGTCACCACGTCGGCGGCGAACGGCGCCACCTCGGCGATGCGCCGGTTGTGGACGGTGACCGCCACCCCCATCACCCGCGCCGCCTCGCGCAGGAAGGCGCATTTGCGGGCGTCGGCCTCGATCAGGTGGACCTCGGGAACCCCCATGGCCGCCAGCACCAAGCCGGGAAAGCCGGCCCCGCTGCCGAGATCGACGAGAACCCGCGCCTGCGCGGGCAGCAGGCGGTGGAGTTGCGCGGAATCGAGCATATGCCGGCGCCACAGATCGGCCAGGGTGGCGCCGCCGACCAGGTTGATGCGCGCCTGCCACTTGACGAGAAGGGCGGCGTAAGCCTCGAGCCGGGCCAGTGTTTCACGTGAAACATCCGCCGCCGTGGCGAAGGCGGCGGGCGTCAGAGGCGTTGCCATGTCAGGCCGCCGTCCCGGCGTCGGGCCGCCGGCGCACATGCGCAAGCAGGGCCGTGAGGGCGGCCGGCGTCACCCCGGGGATGCGCGACGCGGCGCCCAGAGTCGCCGGGCGGGCGCGCTCCAGCTTGGCGCGGATCTCGTTCGACAGGCTCCCCACCGCCCGATAGTCGAGGTCGGCCGGAAGCTCCAGCCCTTCGTCGCGGCGGAAGGCGCGAATGTCGGCCACCTGGCGCCCGAGGTACCCGGCATAGCGGCCTTCGGTCTCGAGCTGCTCGGCGACCGATGGCGACAGGCCGCGCAGCTCCGGCCACAGTTCCGCCAGCCGCGCCATGTCGATGCCGGGATAGCCGAGCAGGTCGGACACGCTGCGGGCCACGCCATCCTGATTCACCGGGATGCCCTTCCGGCACAGCTCGGTGGGTGTGGCGCGCAACCTCCCGATCAGCGCCCGCCCCGCCTCCAGCGCCGCCTTCCTGGCGGCGAACGCCGCCGCCCGCTCGCCACCCACGCAGCCGGCGGCGATGCCCTTGTCGGTGAGGCGCAGATCGGCGTTGTCGGCGCGCAGCAGCAGGCGGTACTCCGCGCGCGAGGTGAACATGCGATAGGGCTCGCTGGTGCCCCGGGTGACGAGGTCGTCGATGAGCACCCCGATATAGGCGTCGGCGCGGTCCAGCGTCAGCGCCGCCCCGCCTCCCGCCGCCTTGGCGGCGTTGACGCCGGCGACGATGCCCTGCGCCGCCGCCTCTTCGTAGCCGGTGGTGCCGTTGATCTGACCGGCGAGGAACAGCCCGGGCAGGCGCCGCGTCTCCAGGCTGGGCCCGAGCTCGCGGGGATCCACGTAGTCGTATTCGATGGCGTAGCCGGGGCGCAGCGTTTCCGCCCGTTCGAGCCCCGGGATGGTCGCCAGCAGCGCGCGCTGCACCTCCTCGGGCAACGAGGTCGAGATGCCGTTGGGATACACGGTGTCGTCGTCCAGGCCCTCGGGCTCGAGGAAGATCTGGTGGCGCTCGCGGTCGGCGAACCGCACCACCTTGTCCTCGATGCTCGGGCAATAGCGGGGGCCCGTGCTCTGGATCTGCCCCGAATACATCGGCGCCCGGTGCAGATTGGCGCGGATGATTTCGTGCGTGGCCACGGTCGTGCCGGTGATGCCGCAGGCCACCTGCGGGGTCGCGATCCGTTCGGTGAGAAACGAGAAGGGCTGCGGCGGGTCGTCCCCCTCCTGCCGCTCGAGCTCCTCCCAGTCGATCGTCCGCCCGTCGAGGCGGGGCGGCGTTCCCGTCTTCAGCCGTCCCAGGGCGAAGCCCAGCCGCGCCAGGGTATGGGCGAGCCCGATGGCGGGTTCGTCGCCCATGCGGCCGGCCGCATAGGTGTTCTCGCCGATGTGGATGACGCCACGCAGGAAGGTCCCGGTGGTCAGCACCACCGCCCCGGCGCCGAGGCGCCGGCCAGCGGCCGTGACCACCCCGGCGGCGCGGCCCCCCGCATCGACGATCAGGTCCTCGGCGGCCGCGGCCCGCACCTGAAGCCCCGACTGCGCCGCCAGTGCCCCTTGCATCGCCTGGCGATAGAGCTTGCGGTCGGCCTGGGCGCGCGGCCCCTGCACCGCGGGCCCCTTGCTGCGGTTGAGGATGCGGAACTGGATGCCGGCGGCGTCGGTGACCCGCGCCATCAGGCCGTCGAGGGCGTCGATCTCGCGCACCAGATGCCCCTTGGCGAGGCCGCCGATGGCCGGGTTGCACGACATCTCGCCGATGGTGTCGAGGCGATGCGTGAGCAGCAGGGTCCGCGCGCCCACCCGCGCCGCCGCGGCCGCCGCCTCGCAGCCCGCATGGCCGGCCCCGATCACGATGACGTCGAAGACTTCCTCACACTGTTTCACGTGAAACGCTCATTTGCCGATGCAGAAATCCCGGAAGATCACGTCGAGCAGGTCCTCGACGTCGACCCGGCCGGTGATCCGGCCGATGGCCCGCGCCGCCAGCCGCAGGTCCTCCGCCGCCAGTTCCGCCTCCCCGGTCGCCAACGCCCGCCGGATCGCCCCTTCGGCCTCCTCCAGCGCCACCCGGTAGCGCAACCGGCTCGGGGCCGGTCCACCCTCGCCGAAGCGCCGCGCCACTTCGGCCTCGAGCGCCGCCAGCAGGGCCTCCATTCCCTCCCCCGTGCGCGCCGATACCCCGAGCACGGGCCGGCCGTCAAGACGATCGAGCGCCGGCGCCCCGAGATCGGCCTTGTTCATCACGACCAGCGTGTCGCCATTCAGCAGGGCGCGGGTCTCGGCATCGGGCTCCCCCGCCGCGGCGTCGAACACGGCCAGACGCAGATCGGCCCGCGCCGCCCGGGCCCGCGCGCGCCTGATGCCCTCAACCTCGACCTCCTCCGCCGCCGCCCGCAGGCCGGCGGTGTCGGCGAGGATCACCGGATAGCCCCCGAGGTCGAGATGCACCTCGAGCACGTCGCGGGTGGTGCCCGCCGTCGCCGAGACGATCGCCGCCTCGCGCCGGGCCAGCCGGTTGAGCAGGCTCGACTTGCCCACGTTGGGCGCGCCCACGATGGCCACCTCGACCCCGTCACGCAGCCGCTCGCCCCGATGCCCGTCGGCGAGGTGGCCGGCGATCACGTCGGCCAGCCCGGCCAGGGCGCCCCGCACCTCCGCCTCGACGCCGGGCGGCAAGTCCTCGTCGGCGAAGTCGATGGCGGCCTCGAAATGGGCCTGGGCGCGGACCAGCCGTTCCCGCCAATCGTCGTAGAGCGCCGCCAGCGCGCCGTCCATCTGCCGCAGGGCCTGGCGCCGCTGCGCCGCCGTCTCGGCCGCCACCAGGTCCGCCAAGCCTTCGGCGGCGGTGAGGTCCATTTTGCCGTTGTCGAACGCCCGCCGGGTGAATTCGCCCGGCTCCGCAGGCCGGGCGCCCAGCCCCGTCAGCGCCTCGCCCACCGCGGCGATCACCGCCCGCCCGCCATGCAGGTGCAGCTCGGCCACGTCCTCGCCGGTGAAGCTGTGCGGTGCCGGGAACCACAGCGCCAGGCCGTCGTCGAGCACCTCGTCGGCGGCTCCCCGCAGGCGCACCCGCATCGCCCGCCGCGCCGGCGGCCGATCGCGCCCCGTCAACTCGTCGAGAATCGCCCCCGCCTCGGGGCCGGAAACACGGATCACCGCCACGCCCGCGCGGCCCGCGCCGCTGGCCAGGGCGAAGATCGTCTGCGTCGCGAAGCCGGCGGTCACTTGCCCGGGCCGTCCTCCGGCCGCAGCATCAGCCGCCCGACCCGCCCGCCTTCGATCAGGTGGGTGCGCAGGATCTCGTCCACGTCCTCCCGCGTCCGGCAGGCGTACCACACCCCCTCGGGATAGATGACCATGGTCGGGCCAAGCTCGCAGCGGTCGAGGCAGCCGGCGCTGTTGATCCGCACGTCGCCCAGCCCGAACTCCTTGGCCCGCGCCTTCATGTAATCCCGCAACCCCTCCGAGCCCTTGGCCGCACACGAGCCGCGCGGATGCCCGGCCGGCCGCTGGTTGGTGCAGCAGAACACATGCGCCCGGTAATAGGGCGGCGGGTCCTCGGGTCGGCCGCTCACGGCTCCTTCCTCGGCGGCGCGCCCGCCATCTGCGCCCAGAACTTCTGGAACTGGTCGAAGCTCTGCATGCCGGGCGGCAGCCAGGCGCGCATCATCGCCTCGGGGTCCATGGCCGCCATCGCCGCGCTCAGCCGGTCCTGCGCCTGCCGCAGTAGCGCGTCCTGCATGGGCTTGACATCGGGCAGGCCGAAGAAGGCTCGCGCCTCCTCGGGCGTGCAATCCACGTTGACCGTGATCTTCATGGCGCCTCGGCTCGGAGGTGGTCGGGTTGTACCGGAGGTCCGGTAACCCAAACTAAGCATTTGGCAACCCTTGTGCAACGCTCGTCCGGAAGAGGTCATGCCCAACCAGCTCGCCCATGAGACCAGCCCCTATCTGCTCCAGCACCAGGACAATCCCGTCGCCTGGCGGGCATGGAACCCGGAAACCCTCGCCGAGGCCGCGACGACCGGCAAGCCGATCCTGCTGTCGGTCGGCTACGCCGCCTGCCACTGGTGCCACGTCATGGCCCATGAGAGCTTCGAGGACCCCGAGACGGCGGCGCTGATGAACGAGCTGTTCGTGAACGTCAAGGTCGACCGCGAGGAACGCCCCGACCTCGACGCCATCTACCAGACGGCGCTCGCCATGCTCGGCGAAAGCGGCGGCTGGCCGCTGACCATGTTCCTCTCCCCGGCCGGCGAGCCGTTCTGGGGCGGCACCTACTTTCCGCCGGAGCCGCGCTACGGCCGCCCCGCCTTCCGCGACGTGCTGCGCGGCGTCGCCGAGGCCTACCGCGCCCAGCCCGACAAGGTGCGCCAGAACATCGACGCCCTGCGCACCGGCCTCGGCCGCTTCTTCGCGCCGGCGCCCGGCGCCCCCATCACCACCGAACTCCTCGACCGCGCCGCCGGCCAGATTCTGCCCATGATCGACATCGACAACGGCGGCCTCCAGGGCGCCCCGAAGTTCCCCCAGCCCTTCCTGTTCGCTTTCCTCTGGCGGGCGGCGCTGCGCACCGGCGACGAGCGCCTGCGCGAGGCCGTCACGCTCACCCTGGACCGCATGTGCCACGGCGGCATCTACGACCATCTGGGCGGGGGTTTCCATCGCTACGCCGTCGACGACCGGTGGACGGTGCCGCATTTCGAGAAGATGCTCTACGACAACGCCGCCCTGGTCGACCTCCTGACCTTCGTCTGGCAGGGCACCCATGACGGGCTCTACGCGCAGCGCGTGGCCGAAACCGTTGAATGGGCCCTGCGCGAGATGATCGCCGAAGGCGGCGCCTTCGCGGCCACCCTCGACGCCGACAGCGAGGGGCGAGAGGGCGCCTATTACGTCTGGGACTATGGCGAGATCTTCCGCCTGATGCCGAACGAGGACTACGCCCGCGCCTTCAAGGACGCCTACGACATCCGGCCCGAGGGCAACTTCGAAGGCAAGATCGTGCTCGACCGCAACAAGCCCCAACCCGCCGGCGGCGCCAAATTCGAGGCGATCCTCGCCGAGTGCCGCGACCTCCTGCTGCGCGAGCGCGACCGGCGGCCGCGCCCCGGCCGCGACGACAAGATCCTCGCCGACTGGAACGGTATGATGATCGCCGCCCTGGCCAACGCCGCCTTCGTCTTCGACGTCCCGCGCTGGCGCGACGCGGCGCGCCTGGCCTTCGACACGATCCGGGCAAAGCTCGGCGACGGCGACCGGCTCGTGCACTCCTACCGCGCCGGCCGGCGGCAGGACGCCGCCATGCTCGACGACTACGCCGCCATGGCGCGGGCCGCCCTCAACCTGTTCGAAGCCACGGGCGACCAGGATTACGTGGCACAAGCCGAACGCTGGGTGGCCACCGCCAACCGCCATTACTGGGACGACGCGGCCGGCGGCTATTTCTTCACCGCCGACGACGCGACCGACGTACCCTTGCGGACCAAGACCGCCCTCGACACCGCGGTTCCCTCGGGCAACGGCATGATGGTCGAGGTGCTGGCTCGCCTCTTCCACCTGACCGGCGCGGACGATCACCGGGCGCGCGCCGAGCGCACCATCGCCGCCTTTTCCGGGCAGTTCGGCCAGCAGTTCCCCAATCTCGCAACCCTCGCAAGCGGGTACGAAACTCTGATTGCCGCCCGTCAGGTGGTGATCGTCGGCGACCCCGAGCGGCGCGAGACACGCGAACTGACCCGGGTCGTCGCCGAAACCGCCCTGCCCAGCCGAATCCTGGTCGTCCTCCGGCCCAATGGCGCTGTGCCCGAGGGCCATCCCGCCCACGGCAAGACGGAGATCGACGGCCAGCCGGCCGCCTATGTGTGCGTCGGGCCCGTCTGTGCGCCGCCCGCGACCACACCCAAGGCATTGCGCGAGCGGCTTGCCGCGCGCTAGAGTCGCGGCATGCCTCAGCTTTCCTTCCACAGTCCCATCGGCATGCTGACCGTCAGCGAGGAGGACGGCCGCATCGTGTCGATCGACTGGGGATGGGTCGAGGACAGTCGCGAAACGCCGCTGCTGGAACGGGCCCGCGAGCAGATCGAGGCCTATTTCGACGGCCGCCTGGCCGCCTTCGACCTTCCCCTGGATCCCGCCGGCACGCCGTACCAACGCCGGGTCTGGGACGCTTTGCTCGGCATCCCCTTCGGCGAGACCCGCCGCTACGGCGACGTCGCCCGCGCCCTGGGCAGCGGTTCGCGCGCCGTCGGCAGCGCCTGCGGCCGCAACCCCATTCCCATCGTCATTCCCTGCCATCGCGTGGTCGGCGGCAACGGCGGCCTGGGCGGCTATTCCGGGGACGACGGCATCGAGACCAAGCGTTTCCTTCTGCGGCTCGAAGGCGCCCGCCTTTAGCCCCACCGCCGAGGAGGTTCCCTTGCCCAAGGCAATACGCATCCATCAAACCGGCGGGCCCGAAGCCATGCTGTGGGAGGACGTCGCGGTCGGCGATCCCGGCCCCGGCCAGGCCCGCATTCGCCATACCGCGATCGGCCTCAACTTCATCGACGTCTATCATCGCACCGGCCTCTATCCCGTGGCCGCGCTTCCCTTCACCCCGGGCCTCGAAGGCGTCGGCGTGGTGGAGGCGGTGGGTGAGGGCGCCGGCGAGGTCCGGGTCGGAGAGCGTGTCGCCTATGCCGCACCGCCCATCGGGGCCTATTGTGAGGTCAGGCTGATACCGGCGGACCGCCTCGTCCCCCTGCCCCACGACATCACCGACCGTCAGGCCGCGGCGATGATGCTCCAGGGCATGACCGCGCAGTACCTGCTGCGCCGTACCTTCCCGGTGCGCGCCGGCGACACCATCCTGGTGCACGCCGCGGCCGGCGGCGTCGGCCTTATCCTCTGCCAGTGGGCGAAGCATCTCGGGGCCACGGTGATCGGCACCGTGGGCAGCGACGCCAAGGCCGAGATCGCCCGCGCCCATGGCTGCGACCACCCGATCGTCTACACGCGCGAGGATTTCGTCGAGCGCGTCAACGTGCTCACGGGCGGCGCGAAGGTCCCTGTCGTCTACGATTCGGTCGGCCGCGACACCGTCATGCGCTCGCTCGACTGCCTGCAGCCCTTGGGCATGATGGTCCTGTTCGGCCAGGCCTCGGGCGTTGTACCGCCCTTCGACCTCGGTATCCTGGCCACCAAGGGATCGCTGTTCGTGACGCGCCCGACACTGATGACCTACACCGCCAAGCGCGAGGACCTGATGGCCAGCGCCTCGGAGCTGTTCGACGTGGTGCGCCGCGGTTTCGTGAAGATCGAGATCAACCAGACCTATGCGCTGAAGGACGCGGTGACCGCCCATCGCGATCTCGAGGCCCGCAAGACCACCGGCTCGACGATCCTGCTGCCGTAAAGCCCTCATCGTCATTGCCGGGCTTGGCCCGGCAATCCATGCCTGGACCCCCGGGTCGAGCCCAGGGGTGACGGAACAGGGGGTAAGGGCGGTCCGCTTGCCGCCTAGCTGTTCATCGCGTCGAAGAAGTCGGCGTTGTTCTTCGAGTGCTTGAGCTTGTCGACCAGGAACTCCATGGCGTCGACCACGCCCATGGGCATGAGCACGCGGCGCAGAACCCACATCTTGGCCAGCACCCCCTTGTCGACCAGCAGCTCCTCCTTGCGGGTGCCGGAGCGGGTGATGTCGATCGAGGGGAAGGTGCGCTTGTCGGTGAGTTTGCGATCGAGAATGATTTCGGAGTTGCCCGTGCCCTTGAACTCTTCGAAGATCACCTCGTCCATGCGCGAGCCGGTGTCGATCAGGGCGGTGGCGACGATGGTCAGCGAGCCGCCCTCCTCGATGTTGCGCGCCGCGCCGAAGAAGCGTTTCGGGCGCTGCAGGGCGTTGGCGTCGACGCCGCCGGTGAGCACCTTGCCCGACGAGGGGACGACCGTGTTGTAGGCCCGCGCGAGGCGGGTGATCGAGTCCAGCAGGATGACCACGTCGCGCTTGTGCTCGACCAGGCGCTTGGCCTTTTCGATCACCATCTCGGCGACCTGCACGTGGCGCGAGGCCGGCTCGTCGAAGGTCGAGCTGACCACTTCGCCGCGCACCGAGCGCGCCATGTCGGTCACCTCTTCCGGCCGCTCGTCGATCAGCAGGACGATGAGATAGACCTCGGGTTGGTTGGCGGCGACGGCGTGGGCGATATTCTGCAGCATCACCGTCTTGCCGGTGCGGGGCGGCGCCACGATCAGCGCGCGCTGCCCCTTGCCGAGCGGCGCCACGAGGTCGATGACCCGGGTGGTCAGGTCCTTGCTGGTCGGATCGTCGATTTCCAGGCGCAGCTTCTCGTCGGGATAGAGGGGCGTGAGGTTGTCGAAGTTGATGCGGTGCCGGACGTTCTCGGGCGGCTCGAAATTGATGGTGTTGACCTTGAGCAGGGCGAAATAGCGCTCGCCGTCCTTCGGCGAGCGGATCTGGCCCTCGACCGTGTCTCCGGTGCGCAGCCCGAATCGCCGCACCTGGCTGGGCGAGACGTAGATGTCGTCCGGCCCGGGCAGGTAGTTCGCCTCCGGCGAGCGAAGGAAGCCGAAACCGTCCTGCAGGATCTCGAGAACGCCGTCGCCATAGATCGGCGTATCGTTCTCCGCCAGCTGCTTGAGGATCGCGAACATCATGTCCTGCTTCCGCAGCGTGCTCGCATTCTCGATCTGCAGCTCCTCGGCATAGGCGAGGAGGTCGGCAGGGGATTTGCTCTTAAGCTCCTGAAGATTCATCGGTGTCCTGACGAGTCGAGCGGGCGAAAGGGAAGAAACCTATGACAGGCGCGCGCCTTGTGGCGATCAGAAGCCCGGCACGCATGTCCGACGCGGGTGTGGAAATACTCGGAGTTCGGGCATGGTGCCCAGGGGATTTTTGCCAAGCATTAGCGAAAGACCAAAATGGTGTCAAACAAAAGAATCGGTGGCCGGTGGCGGGCCTTGTCGCCTGTTCGGGGCCTCAGAAAGGCTTGAGGATGACCAGGATGACGATGCCCAGCATGAACAGGGTGGGTATCTCGTTAGCGACGCGGTAGAACTTGGTGCTACGCACGTTGCTGTCGGCGGCGAAGTCGCGGCCCCACTGCATCAGCGCGACATGCATCACCGTCATCGCCACGACCAGGGCGAGCTTGGCATGCAGCCAGCCGGCCGACCAGTCGAGGTTTGCGGCCATCCACAGGCCGAACACCCACGACGCCACCATGGCCGGCGTCATGATGGCGCGCACCAGCCGGCGCTCCATCACCTTGAACAGTTCCGACGTCGCCGAACCCGCCTCGACCTGGGTGTGGTAGACGTACAGCCGCGGCAGATAGAGAAGGCCGGCCATCCAGGCGATGATGCTGATGACGTGCAGCGCCTTGACCCACAGATATCCCTCACCCGACAACGCGATCATCGGCTCCCCCCCTGCGCGGGCACTTCCCCCACTCCGCCGGACACGACTCCCCGCCTCCGGACGCCACCGTCTGCGAGGGCTGTGCCGCCGCGCGCCGCACCATGTCCGCCAGCCCGGCGATGAACTCCGGCGCCGTTCCCACCGCCGGTATCCGCACGAACCCCGGCACCCCGGCCGCGTGGGCCATTTCGCGGTATTCGATGTCGAGTTCCACCAGGGTTTCCGAATGCTCCGACACAAAGGCGATCGGCACCACCACCAGCGGCACGCCATCGCCTCCCGCCCTGCGAATCTCGTCCTCCGTCGATGGTCCGATCCACTCCAGCGGTCCGACGCGGCTCTGATAGCATACCGTCCAGTCGAGATCGCCCTCGCCCAGCGCCGCCACCACCGCCGCGGCCGTCCGCTCGACCTGCCACTGGTAGGGATCGCCGCCAGCGATCACCTTTTTCGGCAGACCGTGCGCCGAGAACAGCACGCGCGGCCGCCCATGGACGCCGGCTTCGGCCAGCGCCGAGGCGATCAGGCGCGCCTGGGCTGCGACGAATCCTTCCTGCGTGGCATAGCAGCAGACGGTGGTCGTGGGCACGGAGAGACCGGCGTCGCGCGCCGCTGCCACCCACGCCGTCATCGACGAGCCGGTGGTGGTGGTCGAAAACTGCGGATAGAGCGGCAGCAGGATGACCCGGTCCGGCCGCCAGTCCTTCACCGCCGCCGCCGCCTCGGCGGTCATCGGATGCCAATAACGCATGGCGATGAACGCCTTGACCTCGCCACCGACGGCCGCCTCGAGCGCTTCGGCCTGTTTTCGGGTCAGGTCGAGCAGCGGCGACCGCCCGCCGATGCGCTCGTAGATCGCCCGCGCCACCGGCGCCCGCCGCCGCGAGATCAGCTTCGCCACCAGCCAGCGCAGGGGCGTCGGCAGTCCGATGATGGCGGGGTCGTTGAACAGGTTGAACAGGAACGGCTGGACGGCCTCCGGGCCGTCTGGCCCTCCAAGGTTGAACAGTACGACCGCCAGCCGCGCCATGGTCGCCTAGCGCCGTCGTTTGACCCGCTCGGCCAGCCGCGCCACATTTTCTGGCGGCGTCGTCTGCAGGATGCCGTGCCCCAGGTTGAAGCTGAACGGGCCTTTGCCGAAGGCCTCGAGAATGCGGTCGATCGCCCCATCCATCGCCTCGCCGCCGACCACCAGCATGATCGGATCCAGATTGCCCTGGACGGCGCATTTCGTCTGCAAGCGCTCGGCCGCCCATGACAGCGGCACTGTCGTGTCCAGGCTCACCGCGTCGACCCCCGTCTCCGCCGCGAAGGCCTCGTAAAGCGGCCCGGCGCCACGCGGAAAGCCGATCACCGGAATCCCCGGTTTGCGGCTCTTCACCTTCTCGACGATTGCGCGGTTGGGCGCGATCACCCAGCGGCGGAACTCCTCTTCGGGCAGCACCCCTGCCCAGCTGTCGAACAACTGCACCGCTTCGGCGCCGGCCTCGATCTGGGCGACGAGATAGTCCGCGGTCGCTTCGACGACCAGGTCGATGGCCGCCTGAAAAAGGCCGGGCTGCCCATAGGCCGCCGTCTTTACGTCGATGAAATCACGGCTGCCGCCGCCCTCGAACATGTAGGTCGCGATCGTCCACGGGGCCCCCGCGAAGCCGATCAGCGTTGTCTGCGGCGGGATCGCCTTGCTCAGGCGACGCACCGTTTCGTAGACCGGCGCCAGATGGGTATGCAGGCGCGACGGATCGAGCTTGTCCAGGTCGGCGGCCGACCGGATCGGGGTCAGCGACGGCCCCTCGCCCTCACGGAACGCCACGTTCTGCCCCAGGGCGTCGGGGATCACCAGGATGTCCGAGAACAGGATGGCGGCGTCCATGCCGTAGCGGCGCAGAGGCTGCAAGGTCACTTCCGTGGCCAGTTCCGGCGTGTAGCACAGTTCCAGGAAACCGGACAGACGCGACCGCACCTCGCGGTATTCCGGAAGGTAGCGGCCGGCCTGGCGCATGAGCCAGAAGGGCGCCGGCGAGACGGTTTCGCCCGCCAAGGCGCGGAGCATGGGCTTGGTGCCGGAGGTGCTGCTGGACAAGGGACCCTCGATGGTAATGCGGTACCCCTCATACAAGCTTTGAATTCATATGGAAAGGTTGCAGTGATTGTTGATCCGTGTGGAAAGCGGGGATGCCGAATCGTCCCCGGCACCATCCACATTCCGTGGCGATTCCTGGGGCTTGGCGGCCGGGTGTGGAGAACCGGCGCGCAACGTTGGCGACCGCCTGATGCAAGAGGGTGGAAAGCGGGGATGGTTCCCCTGGAACGGGTTTTATCCGCACGTGGCATGGACCGGCGCCGATTCTTTCCCCAGAGGGCCATCCAGGTGGACGAGTCGGTGGCGAACGGGGAGCGAAAAAGGCACAATCGCCGCCGACCCGGGTTTATCCCCGCTGCGGGGACTTGTGCACAGGCCATGAAGAGCTTCCATCTGCATCTCGTCTCCGACGCCACCGGCGAAACGGTATCCAGCGCCGCCCGCGCCTGCCTCGTGCAGTTCGAGAACGTGCACGCCGTCCAGCATCTGTGGTGGCTCGTGCGCACGCAAGGCCAGGTCGAGCGTGTGGTTGCGGGTATCGAGGCCAATCCCGGCCTGGTCATCTACACCATCGTCGACAGCGGCGTCCGCGCGCTCCTCGAGGAGGCCTGCCGGCAGATGCACGTGCCCTGCGTCCCGCTTCTCGACCCGGTCATGGTGGCGCTTGCCAATCTGCTCGGCGAACAGGTAAGCGCGCTTCCGGGGCGCCAGCACGTTCTCGACGCCGAGTATTTCGACCGCATCGAGGCGATGCAGTTCACCATCGCCCATGACGACGGCCAGAATCTGGCCGAGATCGACAACGCCGACGTCGTGCTCGTCGGCGTTTCGCGCACCTCCAAGACGCCCACCTGCATGTATCTCGCCAATCGCGGCGTCCGCGCGGCCAACGTGCCGCTGGTACCGGGCGTGCCCGTTCCCGAGCAACTGCTGGCGGCCCATCGGCCCCTCGTTGTCGGGTTGACCAAGGAGCCGCGCAGCCTGTCCGACATCCGCCGCAACCGGCTTCGCTTCCTGAACCAGAGCGAGGAGGGCGACTACGCCGACGTCGAGAAGGTGCGCGAGGAGGTCCAGGCGGCCCGCCGTCTGTTCTCGAAACATGGATGGCCGGTGATCGACGTGACCCGCAAGTCGATCGAGGAGGCCGCCGCCGCCATCCTGCAACTCATACAAAGACGAAACGGCAATGGGCAGTAAGACGCTCGTCCTTGCCTCGGCCAGCGCCACCCGCGCCCGTCTGCTGCGCGCCGCCGGGGTGCATTTCACCGCCGATCCCGCCGCCCTCGACGAGGGCGTGGCCAAGGCGGCGCTGAAGGAACGTGACGCCACGGCATCCGAGGCCGCGGAGGCGGTGGCGCTCCTCAAGGCCAGGGAGGTCGCCACCCGCCACCCCGAAGCTTTCGTGCTCGGCGCCGACCAGATGCTGGAGTGCGACGGGCGCTGGTACGACAAGCCGACGTGCCGCGAAGACGCCCGCCGCCAGCTCATCGCGTTGCGCGGCCGCCGCCACACTCTGGCCAGCGCGGTGGTGGCGGTGCGGGGCGGCGAGCGCCTGTGGGGATGCCACGACGAGGCGCATCTGACCATGAGGGTGTTCACGGACGCCTTCCTCGATGCGTATCTCGAATCGGCCGGCGCGGCGGCGTTCGCCTCGGTGGGCGCCTATCAGCTTGAGGATCTGGGGGCGCAATTGTTCGACCGGGTCGAAGGCGACCATTTCACCATTCTCGGCCTGCCGCTGCTGCCGCTCCTCGAATTCCTCCGTGGCCAGGGTGTCTTGGCCACATGAGGATCGGCGGTCATACCAGGCTCGCGGCCGTGATCGGCTGGCCCGTCGGCCATTCGCGGTCCCCGCGGCTGCACAACTGGTGGCTCGAGCGGCTTGGCATCGACGCCGTGTACGTTCCCCTGCCCGTCCGCCCGACCGATTTCGAGCGCGTGCTGCGCTGCCTGCCGGCGATGGGATTCGTCGGCGCCAATGTGACCGTGCCGCATAAGGAGGCGGCGCTGGCGGCGGTCGACGAGGTCGATGCGTTGGCGCGGCGCATCGGCGCTGTGAACACCATCGTCGTCCTCGAGGACGGCCGCATCGCGGGCCGCAACACCGATGCCTTCGGCTTCTTGGAGAACCTTCGCGCCGAGGCGCCGCGCTGGCAACCCGCTGCGGCGCCCGCCGTGGTGGTGGGCGCCGGCGGCGCGGCACGCGCGGTGTGCGTGGCGCTGATGGATGCCGGGGTGCCGGAAATCCGGCTGGTGAACCGCACGCTCGAACGTGCGCAGGCGCTGGCGGCGGATCTTGCCGGGCCGATCCGAGTGGTGGCCTGGAACGAACGCGGCCGTTGCCTGGAAGGCGCCGGGCTCGTCGTCAACGGAACCACGCTGGGAATGTCGGGGGCACCGCCGCTCGACCTCGATCTCGGGGCGCTGCCGGAGGACGCGGTGGTGACCGACGTCGTCTACACGCCGCTGGAGACGCCGCTGCTGGCCGCCGCGCGGCGGCGCCGCCTGCTCGCCGTCGACGGTTTGGGCATGCTGCTTCACCAGGCGCGCCCGGCCTTCGCCGCCTGGTTTGGCGTGCTTCCCGAGGTCACCCCCGACCTGCGCGCCGAAGTGCTGCGGGATACGTAGCGATGGTCATTGTCGGCCTCACCGGTTCGATCGGCATGGGCAAGAGCACCGCGGCCGCGCAGCTTCGCCGCCTCGGCGTCGCCGTCCATGATGCCGATGCCGTGGTGCACCGCCTGCTCGGCCGCGGCGGTCGGGCCGTGGCGCCAATCGCGGCGGCGTTCCCGGGCGTGGTCGTCGACGGGGCGGTCGACCGGCGCGCCCTCGGCGCACGGGTGTTCGGCGACGGACCCGCCCTCCGGCGGCTCGAAGCCATCCTGCATCCGCTGGTGCGCGACGCCGAGCAGGCGTTCCTCAGGCGGTCGTCGCGGCGGCGCCTGTCGCTGGTCGCCCTAGATGTTCCGTTGCTGTTCGAGACCTGCGGCCAGCGCCGCTGCAACGCGGTCATCGTGGTCTCCGCCCCGGCCTTTCTGCAACGCCAGCGGGTACTCGGTCGCCCCGCGATGACTCCGGAGAAACTTCAAGCGGTCCTGCGCCAGCAGATGCCTGACGCGGAAAAAAGGCGGCGGGCGGACTTCGTCGTCCACAGCGGCCTCGGCTACCGACAAAGCTTGCGTCAACTAGCCCGAATCGTCACCATGCTGCGAGGCTGGCGCGGCGGCAAATGGCCGCCGCGGCCGAAAGCGGCGGCGGGGGCATGCGCGAAATCGTCCTTGATACGGAAACGACGGGCCTCGATCCGGCGGCCGGTCATCGCATCGTCGAGATCGGCTGTGTCGAGCTGATCAACCATCTGCCGACCGGCCGTCACTTCCACCGATACGTCAATCCCGAGCGCGACATGCCGACCGAGGCCTTCGCCGTTCATGGCCTGTCGGCCGAATTCCTGGCCGGCCATCCGGTATTCGCCGAAGTGGTGGGCGATTTCCTGGAATTCATCGGCAACGACCCCCTCGTCATCCATAACGCCGACTTCGACATGGGGTTCGTGAATGCCGAGATCGGGCGGCTCGGCTTCCCGCCGCTGCCGCGGCAACGCGCGGTCGACACGGTGGCCATCGCACGGCGACGGTTTCCCGGCGCCCAGGCCAACCTCGACGCGCTGTGCCGCCGGTTCGAGATCGACAACTCGTCCCGCACGAAACACGGGGCGCTGCTCGATGCGGAACTCCTGGCCGAGGTCTATCTGGAACTGATCGGGGGGCGCCAGCCGGGGTTGGAGCTGGCCGCCGTGCGGGCGGCCATCGCGTCGCCGACGGCGATCGTCCGCGAGCCGCGGCCGGCTCGGCCCCACGCCCCCAGCCCGGACGAGCTGGAGGCGCATCAGGCCTTCGTCGCCAAGCTCAAGAACGCCTTGTGGTCACAGGCGGAGTGACCTAGGCGGTGCCCAGCGTCGGCCCGCCCTGCTGTTGTTCGGCCGCCACCCGTTCCATGCGCTGGCGATAGAGCGCCACGAAATCGACCGGCTGCATCATCAGGGGCGGGAATCCCCCGTCGCGGGTGACCTCGGCGATGATGTTGCGCGCAAAGGGGAACAGCAGCCGCGGGCATTCGATCAGCAGCACCGGCTGCAAATGCTCTTGCGGAACGCTGACGGTGAACACCCCCGCATAGGCCAGCTCGACGATGAACGCCGTCTTGTCGGCGACCTTGCCCTCGACGTGAATGTTCAGGACCGCTTCGTAGGTATTGTCCTGCAATTGCGTGGCACGGATGTCGATCTGGATCGGGATCTCGGGCGCCGACCGGCCGAGCTCTGAGAAGATGGCCGGCGCGTTGGGCGCTTCGAAAGAAAGATCCTTGATATATTGCCCGTTGATGCTGATCGAGGGCGCGGTCGGTGTGGCGTTCTCTTCGGTCATGGACACTCCCCTTGTCGTGGCCAACGGCTAGCACGGATCAGGCCGCCGTACAACCGCACGGAAAATTCAGCGGCGCTCGTCTTCGTCCAGAACGCGGAAATCTCCCTCGACGATGGTCGTCGTGCGCCGGCCTTCCGTCACCACCACCTCATGCCGCGCCTTGGCCTGCCGGCCCAGCCAGATGCGCAGCCAGGCACGTAGCGCGGGTACGAGCAACAGAATCGCGAAGACGTCGCTGACCAGCCCTGGAAGCAGAAGCAGCCCGCCAGCGATGAGCAGACAAAGCCCGTCGAACACCTCCGCCACCGGCGCCTCGCCCCGCTCGATGCTGGCCTGTGCGCGGCTCAGCACCGAGAAGCCCTGCCGGCGGACCAGCCAAATTCCGGCCACCCCGGCGCCGATCGCCAACAGGATTGCCGAGCCCAGGCCGATCAGCCCCGCGACCTGGATGAAAACCGCGATCTCGATGAGGGGCACCAGGAGAATCGCCCCGATTGTCAACCAGCCCATGCTTGCTCTTTACCTACCAACCGCTTATTTACAGTACGGAGTCCGCCGCCGGTCTCCGATTGAGGGGGACCTGACCAGTTGAGGCCAAAGCTCAGGATAAGCCGCCGCCATCCCGCGGACGCGTCCTGAATGTGGGAACCATGAACGACGGCTTTCAGTTCATAGATATCATTTTTTTCGCCATGGTGGCTGCCTTCCTGGTGCTGCGTCTGCGCAGCGTGCTGGGCCGGCGTACCGGCCATGAGCGCCAGCGCCCGGATCCGTTCGCGCGCGGGCAGCAGGCGCCAGCCAAGGACAACGTGGTCGAGCTGCCCGACCGGCGCCGGCAGACCGGCGACGCGGTGGCGGCGACCTATGGGGGACCGGCTGCCGCCGGACTGACGCAGATACAGATCGCTGATCCGTCGTTTTCGCCCGAGGGCTTCCTCGAAGGCGCGCGGGCGGCCTTCGGCATGATCGTCGGAGCCTATGCCGCGGGCGATACCGAGGTCCTGCGCCCGCTGCTCGAAGATCAGGTGTTCGCCAATTTCGAGGCCGCTGTTCAGGCCCGCAAGGCGGCCGGCGAGACGTTGCAGACCGAACTGGTGTCCATCAAGTCCGTGGATTTCGAGGAGGCCAAGATCGATGGCCGCAACGCCGTGGTCACGTTGAAATTCGTCAGCGAACAGATCAACGCGGTCCGCGACGCCAATGGCGAGGTCATCGAAGGGGATCCCACGCGGATCGCCGAGGTCATCGACATCTGGACCTTCTCGCGCGACACCCGTTCGCGCGACCCCAACTGGTTTCTCGTCGCCACCCGCAGTCCGGAAGACTGAGCCGTGCGCTGGTGGCGGCTGGCCGCCGGCGCGGCCCTGCTGGCGCTGGCCTCGTGCGCGGAAGCCCCGCCGCCGGCCGACAGGCTTACCCTGCAGCGCGTGGATTTTTCTTCCCTGCCCGGATGGCGCGACGATCGCGTCGCCGAGGCGCTGCCGGCGCTTCGGCGTTCCTGCGCGCGGCTTTTGGCGTTGCCGCCCGAACGGCCGGTCGGGCCGCGCGATTTGGGCGGAACCGGCGCCGACTGGCGCCTGCCCTGCAATGCCCTGAACGGCGTTCCGGATGGCGACGAGGCGGCCGTGCGCGCCTGGCTCGCAGCGTGGTTCGTACCGTATCGGGCCGCCAACAACGGGCGCAGCGACGGGCTTTTCACCGGCTACTACGTCGCCGAACTGCGCGGCTCCCGTCAGGCGGGCGGGCGGTACACGGTGCCCATCCACGGCCGGCCGAGCGACCTCGTGACCGTCGATCTGGGACAGTTCAAGCCGGCGTGGAAGGGCGAGACCATCACCGGCCAGCTCGCCGCCGGCAAGCTGCGGCCCTACCCCACCCGCGCCGAGATCGAGAGTGGCGCGCTCGACGGCATGGCGCAGCCAATCCTCTGGGTGGATGACCCGCTCGACGCCCTGCTCCTGCACATCCAGGGTTCCGGCCGCGTCACCCTGGACGACGGCGGTACGGCCCATGTGGGCTTTGCCGCCAGCAACGGCCAGCCCTTTCTGGGCATCGGCCGGCTGCTTCTCGATACCGGCCGCATCCGTCCCGGCGAGGCGTCCATGCAGTCGATCCTGGCCTGGCTGCGCGCCCATCCCGACGAGGCCCCCGGCCTGTTGGCCAGGAACGGGCGCTACATTTTCTTCCGGGAACTCGAGGGCGAGGGTCCGATCGGCGCGCAGGGCGTGGCTCTGACCCCGGAACGCAGCCTCGCCGTTGATCTCCGCCACGTCCCGCTGGGGATACCCCTCTGGCTCAGCGCGCGCGATCCCGATGGCCGCCCACTCGACCGGCTGATGGTGGCCCAGGACACCGGGTCCGCCATTACCGGTCCCGTGCGCGGCGACTTCTTCTGGGGCTTCGGCGCCGCGGCCTTCGAAAAGGCGGGGCGCATGAAGAGCCGCGGTGAATACTACCTGCTGTTGCCGCGCGCCACGGCGCCGGCGATGTCCGGTCGCGGGCTTGCCATTGCCGCCGCCGGGGAACATCCTGAGGGGCGGACGCTGAAGGATGCCGCCGCGCGCTGAGGACGAAAAACCATGCCGTCAAGACCCCGGGTCGGCCTGTTCGTGACCTGCCTCGTCGATCTGTTCCGGCCGACCGTGGGCTTTTCCGCGGTCAAGCTGCTGGAGGACGCGGGTTGCCTGGTCGAGGTGCCGGCGGCGCAGACCTGCTGCGGCCAGCCGGCCTACAATTCGGGTGACCGAACCGACGCCACCGAACTTGCGCGACGGGTCATCACCGTTTTCGCCGGCTACGATTACGTGGTGGTGCCGTCCGGTTCCTGCGCGGCGATGATCCGCCGGCATTACCCTGCTCTGTTCGCCGACGACCCCGAGATGCGCGGCCGTGCCGACGACCTGGCCGGCCGGACCTGGGAGCTGACGTCCTTCTTGTCCGATATGCTCGAGATCGAGCTTGGTCCGGTCGGGTACGCCGGCACCGTCGCCTACCACGATTCCTGCTCCGGGTTGCGCGAGCTGGGCGTGCGCGAGCAGCCGCGCCGCCTGTTGCGCAAGGTGAGCGGCCTGGAGATCAAGGAGCTGGCGCAGCCCGAGGAATGCTGCGGCTTCGGCGGGACCTTCTGCGTCAAGTACCCGGAGATTTCCGAAAAAATGGTCGGCGACAAGGCCGAGGACGTCGTGGCCACCGGCGCCGATACGCTGCTGGCCGGCGATCTCGGTTGCCTGATGAACATCGCCGGCCGGCTGCAGCGCATGGGCTCGCCGGTGAAGGTGCGCCACGTCGCCGAGGTGCTGGCGGGCGCCGCCACGGGGCCGGCGATCGGCGAGGCGGAGGAGGGCTGATGCTTCCCACCAGCCACGCCTTTCGCGAGGGGGCGCGCCGGGCGCTGGACGACGCCGCGCTCCAGCAGGCCCTGGGCATGCTCAAGACCGGATTCCGGGTGAAGCGCGGCGTGGCGGCCCGCCGCATGCCCGAATTCGAGCAATTGCGCGACGTCGCCCGCGATCTCAAGAACCATACGCTGGATAACCTCGACCTCTACCTCGAGGCGTTCGAGGCAAAGGTCGTCGAGCAGGGCGGCAAGGTCCACTGGTGCCGCGACGCCGCATCGGCGCGGCAGGTCATCCTCGACATCTGCCGTGCCGCCGGCGCCCGCACGGTCACCAAGAGCAAGTCGATGGTGGCCGAGGAGATCGCCCTCAACCCGTTCCTCGAGCGGCACGCCGTCGAGCCCATCGAGACCGATCTCGGCGAGTACATCATCCAGCTGCGCGACGAACCGCCGAGCCACATCATCGCCCCCGCCATTCACCTGAACCGCCGGCACGTCGCCGACGCCTTCATGGCCAATCACCGCGACCTGCCGCCGGAGCGGCCCCTCGACGAGCCGCGGCAACTGCTCGATGAGGCCCGCGCGGTGCTGCGCCAGCGCTTCCTGGCCGCCGACGTCGGCATCACCGGGGCGAACCTGCTGATCGCGGAAACCGGCTCGGTCGCTCTCGTCACCAACGAGGGAAACGCCGATCTCACCATGACCTTGCCCCGGGTGCACATCGTGCTCACCGGCATCGAAAAGGTCGTGCCGACGCTCGATGACGCCATGACGGTGTTGCGGCTGCTGGCGCGGTCCGCCACCGGGCAGGAGTTCTCGTCCTATACAACCTTCGTCGCCGGGCCTCGTCGGCCGGGCGACCTCGACGGGCCGGAGCAGTTTCACGTGGTGCTGCTCGACAACGGGCGCAGCAACATGCTGGGCGGAGAGTTTCAGGACATGCTGCGGTGCATCCGCTGCGCCGCCTGCCTCAACCATTGCCCCGTCTACGGCGCCGCCGGCGGCCATGCCTATGGCTGGGTCTATTCCGGCCCGATGGGTTCGGTGCTGACGCCGGCCCTGGTCGGGCTCGAGGAAGCCCACCACCTGCCCAACGCGTCCAGCCTGTGCGGCCGTTGCGAGGCGGTGTGTCCGATGCGCATACCGCTGCCCAAGATGCTGCGGCACTGGCGCGAGCGCGAATTCGAGCGCCACCTGCCGCCGCTTCGCGCCCGCGCGGCGCTGCGCCTGTGGGCGTGGCTGGCACGGCGGCCGGCCCTCTACCGGCTGTTCGCGGACGCCGGCATGGCGGGGCTGGCCTGGCTCGCGCGGCGCCGCGGCGGCCGCTTCGCCAAGCTGCCCCTGGCCGGCGGATGGACGCGGGCGCGCGACCTTCCCGCGCCGCAAGGGCGCACCTTCCTGAGCCAGTGGGCGGCCGGGAAACGGAGGCCCTGACGCCGATGGATGCCACCGTGCACCCCGACGACCGGCTCCACGACGTGCTTTGCACGGCGCACCGGACCGGCCTCGTGACTTTGGCGACCGACCCTGCGGCGCTGGCGCGCCCGGGTTCTCCCGTGCACAGCGAATGGGACAGTCTGGGGCCGCTGCTGCTCCTGATGCTGGGCAATCTCGGGGTGCTGGTGTTCACCGGCCTGGCGGGCGGCATCGCGTCGATGGCGGTCAGCGTACCGGTGCTGCTGCTGGGACTGCGGCGCTGGGTCGCCTATCGCATCGGCCAGCGCGCAACGGCCCTGCTGCGGGCCGGCCCCGAGGCGCTGGACGCCCTTTGGGGCGGCGGCGGAGTGGCCCTGATCCTGCGCGGGCCGCGGCCGCAAAGCTGTCTCGCCCCAAAGGGCAATTGGCGGCGGTTCGTGCGCGAAACGCTGGTCCAGGCGGAGGGCTGACCATGAACGACCGCGACCGCGTTCTCTCGACCATCCGCCGCGCGCTCGGTCGCGGCGAAGCGTCGGCTGAGCGCCTGCGCGGGGTCCGGGAGCGGCTTGCCCGGCCGCCGGCCAATCCGGTGCCGGCACGGGCCCAGGTTTCGCCCGACCGCCAAGTCGAGATGTTCGCGGCCATGGCCGCCGAGGTGGCATCGACCGTGGTCCGGGTGCCGACGCCCGCGGACGTGCCGGCGGCGGTGGCGAGCTATCTGGTGCAGCACGAGCCTCCGCCCGGCCTGGTGGCGGCGCCCGCCCTCGAGGGCGCCTGCGACTGGGCGGCGGCGGGACTCGCCCCGCGCTTCGCCAACGCGGGGCCGGAGGACCAGGCGGCGGTCGTGCCGGCGTTCGCCGGGGTGGCGGAAACCGGCACGCTGGTCCTGCTGTCGGCTCCGGACACTCCGACCGGCCTCAACTTCCTGCCCGACACCCACGTCGTAGTGTTGGCCGCGCGCGATATCGTCGGCACCTACGAGGAGGCATGGCGAAGAATTCGCGCCCTGCCGACGGGAATGCCGCGCACCGTCAACATGGTCACCGGGCCATCGCGCACCGGCGACATCGAACAGACCATCCAACTCGGCGCCCACGGGCCGCGCCGGCTGCACATCGTGATCGTCGATGGCTGACGACGGCCGGGTCCGGCGCCTGCGCAGCGTCACCGCCGAGGAGCTGAGGGTCTGGCGGGCGGTGGTGCGCGACGCGGTGCCGCTGGACGGGCGCCCCCCGCCGGAGGACGAGGCGCCCCCCGCGCCAGCCCCTTCCGCCAAACCCGATCCCATCGCCCCGCCGAGTGCCGGGCCGGCGCGCGCTTTCCGCCAGACGCCGGCCGATCTTCCGGGCCACGGGGATTCGTCGGGGCTGGACCGCGCGACGGCGACGCGTCTACGGCGGGGCCGTCTCCCGGTCGAAGCGAAGCTCGACCTCCATGGCCTCACCCAGGGCGCCGCATACGCGGCGCTCTCCGACTTCGTGACGCGCAGCCAGGGTGTCGGCAAACGTTGCGTCCTCGTGGTGACCGGCAAGGGCCTGCGCGAAGGCACGGGCGTGCTGCGCGCCATGGTGCCGCGCTGGCTCAACGAGCCGGCGCTGCGCCGCCTGGTCCTCGGGTTCTCCCATGCCCGACCCAAGGACGGAGGCG
The DNA here is from genome assembly GCA_019455065.1 of Rhodospirillales bacterium. Classification (GTDB taxonomy): domain Bacteria; phylum Pseudomonadota; class Alphaproteobacteria; order Rhodospirillales; family Magnetospirillaceae; genus JACFNC01. The sequence goes on along the minus strand of JACFNC010000015.1, from coordinate 1,603 downwards.
AGGGTGCCCTCTACGTTCTGCTAAAGCGGCAGCGCACGTGACGCCGTTCGGCGAGAGGCTGCGCCGCCTGCGCGCCGAGCGTGGCATCACGCTGAAGCGCATGGCGGCCCAGCTCCACGTCTCCCCGGCCTATCTTTCGGCGCTGGAACACGGGCGACGCGGGCGGCCGAGCCCGGGGCTGGTCATGCAGGTCGCGGGCTGCCTCGGCATCATCTGGGACGAGGTCGAGGAGCTGAAGCGGCTGGCCGAGATCTCCCATCCGCGCGTCGTCGTCGATACCACGGGGCTCGACCCCGCCGCCACGGAACTCGCCAACCGCCTGGCGCGCACCATCCGCGACCTGCCAGAGGACGTGGTGCGCAGGATGCTGGCCGAGTTGCGGGCAACCCCGGGCGGCGAGCGCTAGCAAGTCAGCCGTCGTTGCCGGGCGCCCGGCCCGGCAATCCGGGCGGCGGCCTAGAGTATGAACTTCGACAGGTCGGCGTTCTTGGCCAATTCGCCGACCGTTCCGCGCACCATGTGCTCGTCGATGACGATGGTCGCGCCGGCCTGATCGGTGGCGGTGAAGCTGATCTCCTCGAGCAGGCGCTCGAGCACGGTGTGCAGGCGCCGGGCGCCGATGTTCTCGACTCCGCGATTGATCTCGGCCGCGAGGTCGGCGATGGCGACGATGGCGTCGTCGGTGAACTCCAGCGACACCTCCTCGGTCTTCAGCAACGCCTTGTACTGCTTGATCAGGCTGGCTTCGGGCTCGGTCAGGATGCGCACGAAGTCCTCGCGGGTAAGCGCCTTGAGTTCGACCCGGATGGGCAGGCGGCCCTGCAGCTCCGGCAGGAGATCGGCCGGCTTGGCGAGGTGGAAGGCGCCGGAGGCGATGAACAGGATGTGATCGGTCTTCACCGCCCCGTGTTTGGTGGCCACCGTCGTGCCCTCGATCAGGGGCAGCAGGTCGCGCTGCACGCCCTCGCGGCTGACGTCGCCGCCCCGCCACTCGCCGGAACGGGCGCAGATCTTGTCGATTTCGTCGAGAAAGACGATGGCGTTGTTCTCGACGGCGGCGATCGCCTCCTTGACCACCTTTTCCTGGTCGAGAAGCTTGTCGCTCTCCTCGGCAACCAGGATTTCGTGGGACTCGGCGACCGTCATGCGGCGCGGCCTGGTGCGGCCGCCGAACGCCTTGCCGAAGATGTCGGACAGGTTGATCATGCCCATCTGGGCACCGGGCATGCCGGGAATGTCGAAGGTCGGCAGGGCCCCGGCGCCGGTGTCGGCGACCTGGACCTCGATCTCCTTCTGATCGAGCGACCCTTCCCGCAGCATCTTGCGGAACTTCTGCCGCGTCTCGGCGCTCGCCGCCTCGCCGACCAGGGCGTCGAGCACCCGTTCCTCGGCCGCCACCTCGGCCTTCGCCTGCACCTGCTTGCGCAGCCGTTCGCGGGTCATGGCGATCGACACCTCGACGAGGTCGCGGACGATCTGCTCGACGTCCCGCCCGACATAGCCGACCTCGGTGAACTTCGTCGCCTCGACCTTGAGGAACGGGGCCTGGGCCAGCCGCGCCAGGCGGCGCGCGATCTCGGTCTTGCCGACCCCGGTGGGGCCG
>JACFNC010000014.1 GCA_019455065.1 Rhodospirillales bacterium | reverse complement strand
CACCTTCGTCAGTCATTTTTCCCTTGCGCCGCAGGGGCCGTCCACACATGACGGAACCCTACCTACCTCCGTCATGCCGGGCTTGCCCCGGCAATCCATGGATGCCCGGAACAAGTCCGGGCATGACGAGAGAGTGGGATCCATCAAAATGACGTGGGGCGGCGTAACGGCCTCTTGGCGTCACCTCCGGCGCCCTTGGCGCCTTGGCGGTTCGTCCCCGCCCCCGCCCTCACCCCGCCACGCCGCCCGCATCCTCGGCCAGAACCCCGCGCCGCCGCAGTTCCGCCAGCAGCGTCGAACGGTCGATGTCGCCCTGGGCGCGCGCCCGCAGCAGGGCGTCGAGATCGGCCCCCTCACCCGGCACCGCCGACAGGTCGATGGAAACCGATCCGCCGTCCTCGCCAAGCCCCAGCCAGCGGGCGAACAGGCCCAGCATCTGCTCCAGCGCGTCCGCCAGCCCCAGCGCCCAGGCCTGCAACGGCGCCGCCCCTTCGGCGGCGTCGATGGCGCGGCCGGTGGCGGTGGCCTGTTGCGGGCGCAGCTCGAACTGCAGCCCGAACAGGCGCATGGCGTCCTCCAGGGCCTCCAGCTCGGCCCGCCCCGCCGCCAGATGCGCGCCCCCCGATTCCACGTAGTAGAAACGCCCGGCGGGATCGCCGGTGGCCAGGAACTTGTTGGGGCCGAACTCGACCTGCCCGTCGCCGTCCTTGTTCCAGCCGGCCGCCGCCAGGATCGGGAACGAGGTGACGTTGAGCGCGTTGCGCTGGTCGCTGCGGATCTGCCAGTGCTCGAGGTTGAGCCAGGCCAAATCCTCGAGCGGCGGCTCGGCCTCCAGCATCCCGGTGCGCCCGGTGTACACGGTGACCAGCGGGATCACCGGCAGCGAGGTCCGTCCCTCGCCCGCCACCTGCCAGTCGCCGTCTTCCGGCCGCTGCCACAGCGTCCAGCGCCCCGGCTCCAGCACCCGCACCCGCTCGACGCGCCGCTCGCCATAGGCGCCGTCGGGCACCAGCGCCGTTTCGCGCACCCGCAGTTGCGCCAGCACCGGCCGCCCGCCGACCAGCGCGGTGCGCCAGCCGATGACGTCGTCGGCGCGCAGATGCACGGCGTAGGGACGGCCCCCGGCGGCGCGCTCGTCGGCCAGCGTCCGGCCCGGCGCCGCCGCCGGATAGTCGACCAGGATGTGCGACAGCCCGGCCACCATGGCCTCGGCGAAGACGTCGCGGGCGAACACCTGCAAATGCCGCCCGTTGAGGTCCACGTCCTCCATCAGCGCCCGCAGCGCCGCCGGCACGTCGTCGGCCAGCACCAGCGGCCTGGCGAAGACCTTGCCGGTCAGCGTCTGCACGGTGCGGCGGAAGAAGTTGCGCAGCACCGTGCGCTGCAGCCGCGCCGCGTAGTGGCGCTGGCTCTCCGCCGGATGGCGCGGCAGCCAGCGGGCCCCGGCGGCGCGCATGGCGGGCGTGCCGCCCATCAGCGCCCGCGGCAACTCCCACCGCCCCGCCATCCGCCGATAGGCGGCGCAGGGCATGGATGGATCGAGCATTCGCTTGTCCTCTCTACAAAGAGAAACCGCCAAGGCGCCAAGCGCCCAATACTCCGTCATTGCCGGGCCTGACCCGGCAATCCATGGTGCCGGGAAAAAGTCCGGGCATGACGACCCGAAAACCCGTCATTGCGAGCCGCAGGCGAAGCAGCACCTTCCATCCAAAGGCCGTCATTGCGAGCCGAGAGGCGAAGCAGCCCGCGTTCCATCCGTCACCCCCGCGCAAGCGGGGGTCCATAGACACTGGCGGCGAATGGATTCCCGCTTACGCGGGAATGACGCCTACCCCCTCGGCGCCTTGGCGGTTCACCCTTCAACCACCCCGCCCGGCCCCCCTCACCACAGCTCCCCCGCCGCGTTGCCCCGCCGCCCGGCCAGCACCCGGTAGCGGGTCTCTTGGCGACGCCTTGGAGTCCCTGGCGCCTTGGCGGTTCACCCTTCAACCACCCCGCCCAGCCCGTCCCCCCTCACCACAGTTCCCCCGCCGCGTTGCCGCGCCGGCCGGCCAGCACCCGGTAGCGGGTCTCGTCGGCGACGTGGTCCTCGGCGGCGCTGTCGACGTCGTCGGGGCGGCGGTCGGAGCGCGGCAGCACCGGCACGGTGCGGATGAAGTGGCGGCAGGTCTCGGCCACGTACAGCCCCGGCGCCTCGCCGCTGCCCGCACCTTTGAGCAGGGCGCGCAGGCGCTGCCAGCCCTGGCGGCGGGAGCCCGGCGACTTGTCGGCGCGCAGCCAGCGCACGCCCGCGCGGCCCATGTCGTCGGCGATCGAATTGCCGTTCTCGACATCGAAGATCGAGCTGTCGGCCGGCCCCGGCCGCACCCGCCCGGCCAGCCCCATCGCCGCCTCGCGGGCCAGGATGCCGCGGGCGATCTCGGCGGCCAGCATGCGGCAGCCCGCATCGGGACGGCCGTTCCAGCCGTACCACTCGGCGATGCGGAACAAGTCGCCGGGCACCGTCGGCCGCACCTCGCCATCGGGCATCGTCAGGTCGGTGCCGTCCGATTCCGCCCACCAGCCCACGCTGAACGGCCGGCTCGAGCCCCAGTCGAAGCTGCGGTCGATGCGCCAGCCGGCGGGCACCCCGAACGGGGCCACCACATGGGTTTCCGGCCGCCACAGATCGTCGAACATGCCGCCCGCGACGATGTTCCAGTCGCCCTGCCGCATCGCCCGCACCAGGGCCGGGTCGCCCAGGCCTTCGAGGCGCGCCGCATAGGCGGGATCGTTGCCGAGCAGGGTCGGGTTGTCCTCCAGCCGCGCCGGTAGGTACTGCCGCGCCATGCCGCCCTCGGCGGCCGGCATCGGGGTGACGGCGCCGGGCGGGGCGAGGTCGACGAACGCCGCCTTGACCCAGTTGTGGCCGATGCCGCCGGGATTGGCCCCGCACAGGGCGCGCGGGAAGCGCCCCTGCCACGCCGCCGGCACCGCCAGGCCGCCCAGCCGCAGCCGGCCGCGCAGGAAGGCGTACATGGCGGCCGTCCACTGCGTCAGCTCGTCGATCATCAGCACGTGGATGTCCGCGCCCTGATAGGCGTAGACGTCGTGCTGGCGCTGGCAATGGCAGAGATGGATCTTCGAGCCGTTGGCGAAGGCGACGTGATGGTCCGAGCGGTTGAATCGGGCGAAGCCCTCCCGCGTCCACGCCGCCAGCAGGGCCGGGAAGCCCGCCGGCCCGTCCATGTGGTTCTTGTAGAGGTCCGGAAACTCTCGGCGGAACAGATAGATCTGCAGCCCGGCCACGGCGCGGCACCAGGTGATGGCGGCGACGCGCAGGAGGTGCGACTTGCCGCCGCCCGCCGCGCCGCCGTACAGCACCTCAGTCGCCGTCGTCAGCAGCGCCTTTCCCTGTTTGGGGTGGAGCGTCAGGCTCAGCGGCGATGGTGATGGTGACGGGCGGCATGGTGGTGATCGCCTTGGCATTCTTGCCCGCCCCCTCGCTGTCGGTCTTGAACTTGTCGGGCCGGTGCGCCCGCAGCAGGAACTCGAGCAGGCGGTCGTTGTAGCGGCGCACCGTGACCACTCGGCCGTCGTCGTCGCGCACCAGCCGGCCGCCGCTGACCAACGGCTGCTCGACGCCCTCGGCGGCGCGCCGCCGGGCCTCGCCCTCCAGCAGGTCGACCGCCTCCTGCTCGGCGTCGTCCCAGGCGGCGGCGAACTCGCGGTCGCGCTGGCGCAGCTGATAGGCGCGCGAGCGCGACAGGCCGACGGCGCGCGCCGCGCCGCTGACGTTGCCGGTGCGCCGCAGAAGGTCCAGGAACGCTTGCCGCGCCAGGCGGGTCCAGCGGACGTGTGTCATGAGCCACCGCGAAGAAAAAAACGCCCGGGCCGTGAGACCCGGGCGTCGAGGAGTTGCATGAAGTAACGTTCCGCGACGAACGTGGGAGCAACCTATCAGCCGGACAACCGCCTGGAAGTGACCCGGGTCACATCCGCAATCGGCCGCGCCGTCGCGCCGTTCCCCGCGCGCATCGCGCCATCATGGTTGCCATGTGTACTCGTTTTGTTCACGCTGTTCAAGGGTAAATTTGCGCCAATCGCAATTTCGTTGAGCCGCACCTTGAGCACCACCAGCGCGGCCACCCAGGTCTGCCACGCCTTGGTGCGGCCGCAGCCCAGGCGCCGACAGATGGGGCGCCACGGCACCCCGTTGGCGCGCGCCCACAGCACGCGGATCTGGTCCTCGTCCAGCCATCCCATCCAGCCCAGCACCTCGTCCAGGCGGTCCACGGCGCCGGGGCTGGGCGGCGCCGGGCGCACGCGGGTCTCATGCCAGCCATAGGCCTCTTGGGCGCTGCGGACCGGCGCCGGCATGGCGCTGCGAAAGCCGCGCGGGCGGTCGGCCGGCAGATGGCGCAGGGTGGCCGCGGCCTCGCGCAGGCGCTCCTCGACCATGGTCGCGGTCCACATCATCGCCCCCTCCCCTGGCCGGCCAGCTTGTCGCCGAGCTGGCGCACGAGTTCGCGCTCCGGCCAGGTCAGGCGCGCGTCGTCGACCGCCACGATGAGGATGCGGGCCTCGCTGTTCCAGGCCCGCACCGCTTCGCGGCGGGCGCGCTCGCGCACCTGTTCGGGGGTGAGTGCGGGCGGAATGCGGCCTTGCAGGCTGGTACGGATGGGGGTTTGCGGGTCGGTCATGATGCGCGTCCGGGCTGATGAGAGGATGGCCGATATTGCTGTTATCGCAATTCCTCTGTCAACCGTATTGCGTTTTCGCCAGAAGTGCGCCACCATGGCGCAATGGACAGACAGTGGTTCCGCGACAGGTTGCATGCCTTGGGCAGGACCCAGGCCGAGCTGGCGCGCCAGCTCGACCTAGACGCCTCGGCGGTGACCCGCCTGCTCAAGGGCGAACGCCAGCTCAAGGGCGCCGAGGCGGCCCGCCTCGCCGCCCTGCTGGAATGCGGCGTCGACGAGGTGTTGCGCGCCGCCGGCGCCGCCGCCGGGCCCGCCGACGGCTTCGTCGCCCGGCCCGTGGCCGTTCCGCAGCCGGCCGAGCTGCCGCGCAACCTGCCGGTGTTCGGCGCCGCCGTCGGCGGGCCTGACGGTGCCTTCGAGATGAACGGCGAGGTGCATGAGTTCCTCGAGCGCCCGCCCGCGCTGCAAGGGGTGCGCAACGCCTACGCCGTCTACGTCACCGGCGACAGCATGCGGCCGATGTTCCAGCCGGGCTGGGTGGTGCACGTCAATCCCAACCGCCCGCTGACGGCGGGCTGCGGCGTGGTGGTCCAGGTCCGCCCCGCCGACGGCGAGGCGGTGCCGCTCTGCTACATCAAGGAATTCGTGCGCCACGCGGCGGGGCGCCTGGTGGTCCGCCAGTACAATCCGGCCGGCGACATCGAATGGCCGGCCGAGCGCGTCCTCGCCGTGCATCGCATCGTCGGCGTCGCCGAGATGTGACGCATCTCGCCGGCATTGCGTTCGCGCCTCGCCATAAGTAGTATTTTCTTTGCGCGAATGCGCTTGGCAAGAAATGCCTTTGGAGACGTCCGATGCACGCCGCAGAACTGCTGGCGTCGGTCGCCGAATCCCTTCCGGCCGCTCCGATGAGCGCCCGCCGGGAGGCGTTGGCCGCACGCGAAGCCCCACCCGACCATGCGCCGGCCCTTGGCCGCCGCCGTGATGAAATAACCCTTTCCGACTTCGCCACCCGCATTGCCGAGGGCTTCGAACGGGCTTTCCGGCGTGGCGAACGGATGAGCGAGGGATTGGCCGACGGCGTCGATGCCGCGCGGGCCGCCGGCGACCGCCTCAGACAGGCGTTCGACGAGGCCATGGAGGAGGTGCGCCTCCTGCTGCGCAACCTCGGTTTCGACGAGCCCACGGCGGACAAGGTCAAGTCCCAGCTCGGAAGCCAGGTCGAGGGGCGGCTGCGCGATGCGGTGCATCGCCCGGCCGGCGGCTTCGTGATGCAGAGCCGTTCGCTGGCCCTGTCGGTCGAGAAGATCGACATCACCATCCGCCACGGCGACACCGCCATCGACGTCAGCTTCCAGAGCGTGTCCTTCACCTATGTCGAGCGGACGGTGGTCGGCCTCGTGGCCGGGCGCCAGGATCCGCTGATCCTCGACATGGCCGGCGACGGCTTCGCCCTCGCGCCGAACGCCGCCACCTTCGACCTCGACGGCGACGGCCGCGCCGAGCGGACGGCCTGGGTGCGGGGCGACGATGCCCTGCTGGCCTTCGATCGCGACGGCGACGGCCGCATCACCAGCGGCAGGGAGTTGTTCGGCGACCAGAACGGCGCGGCCGACGGTTTCGCCGAACTGGCGCGCTACGACGACGACGGCGACGGCGTGATCGACGCGGACGATGCGATCTATCCCTCGCTGCTGCTGCTGCGCGAGGGCGGCGACGTCACGCGCCTGGCCGACGAGGGCGTCGCCCGCATCCGCCTCGACCTCGTCAAGCCCCTGAACCGGACGGTCGAGGGCGGGTTGTGGGTGGCCGCCTCGGTCTTCGAGCGCGATGACGGCAGCCGCGGCACGGTCGGCGAGGCCCTGCTCGACACCTACGCCTAGCGCCTTGCGGGATGGCCGGGCTCGACCCGGCATCTCGTCGGCCCTCAGCCGGCGAGCAGGCGGCCGCGCGGCAGGGTGTGCAGGCGGTCGCCGCCGAGCATCACGACGTCGAAGGCGCGCCGCGGAAACAGCGGCCGCCATGCCGGATCGAGCACGTCCAGCCCGCCGGCATAGGCGCCGAAGGCGGGCAGGACGAGGCGGCGGCCGTCGGTCACGAAGCAGGGGCGCGACACCCGCTGGCCGCCGACGCCGACGGTGGCCTTGGGGTGCAGGTGCCCGGCCACCTCGCCCGGGGCGGCGTCGGGCAGCGGGGCGTGGCGGAAGACCAGCCCGTCGACGGCGAGCTCGGGCGCCCATTCGCCGCCCAGATCGCCGGCCGGCGCCGGGTCGTGGTTGCCGGCGATCCAGATCCATTCCCGCGCCGCCACCATGCGCCGCAACTCCTCGGCCTCCGCCTCGACCATGCGCCCCGGCCCGCCGGCGTCGTGGAAGCTGTCGCCCAGGCACACCACGGTGCGCGGCGCGTGCCGCCGCAGGAGTCCGCCCAGCCGGTCGAGCGTGGCGCGCGTGTCGTAGGGCGGCAGAAGCACGCCGCGCCGGGCCAGCGCCGAGCCCTTCTCCAGATGCAGGTCGGCCACCGCGAGCAACCGCCGCGCCGGCCAGTACACGGCGCCGCTGAGGTCGGGAAGAAGATGGACGCCGTTGACGAGCATGGTGGTGTGGTGATGCCTCTTGGATACGTTCGGAACCGCCCGCCAACGTCACCCCCGGGCTCGTCCCGGGGGTCCATTGATTGCCGGGTCGAGCCCGGCAATGACGACCTGCTGGCGCGGGCGGCCGGCATGTTACTCGGCCAGGGCCTCGGCCACCAGTTCCTCGGCGGCGTGCGCCAGCAGGTCGTCGACCGAGGCGCCGGCCACGCTCTCCTGCCCGATGTCGAGCAGCACCGGCACGGCCAGCGGCGACACCCGCGGCAGGGGCCGATGCTCGATGCGGCCCTGGACACGGGCCAGCAGGTCGGCGAGGCGCGCCACGTCGGTCAGGCCGTGCTCGGCCTCGGCCCGGGTGGCCCGCAGCAGCACGTGGCCGGGCTCGTGGCGGCGCAGCACGTCGTAGATGAGGTCGGCGCTGAAGGTCACCTGCCGTCCGGTCTTCTCCTGGCCCGGATGGCGGCGCTCGACCAGCCCGGCGATGACGGCGACGTTGCGGAAGGTCCGCCGCAGCATGCTCGACTCGGCCAGCCACTCCTCCAGGTCGTCGGTCAGCATGTCCTGGTCGAACAGGGCGTCGACGGCGCCGACCGGGCGCAGGCTCCACACGGCGATGGCGTAGTCGCTGGCGACGAAGCCGAGGGGCGCGCATCCCGCCCGCTGCATGCGCCGGGTCAGCAGCATGCCCAGGGTCTGATGGGCGTTGCGGCCGGCGAAACCGTAGGCGACCAGGAAATGCCGCCGCCCCCGCGCGAACGTCTCGACCAGCATGCCGTCGGCGCTGGGCAGCACCGAGCGGCGGGCCTGCAACGCCAGCCACGCCCGCACGTCGTCGGGAAGCACCGCCCACCGCCGCGGATCGGCCAGGATCGACCGCACCCGCTCGGCGATATGGCTGGTGAGCGCGAAGCGGCCGCCGAGATAGGCCGGCACCTTGGGGTCGGCGCCGGCGGCGCGGCTGACCTCGGCGGTGGTCTCGCGCAGGCCCTCGAAACGCAGGATCTGGCCGGCGAAGGCGAAGGTGTCGCCGGGGCTGAGCGCCTGGATGAACGACTCCTCGACCTCGCCCAGCACCTTGCCGCGGCGGATCTGCACGCGCAGCATCGGCGCCTCGACGATGGTGCCGACGTTCATGCGGAACTGGCGCACCGCCTGCTGGCCGGCCACCCGCCAGTCGCCCTCGGTGTCGCGGCGCAGGCGGCGGAAGCGGTCGTAGCTGCGCAGCGCGTAGCCGCCGTCGGCGACGAAGGCCAGGGTGTCGTCGAAGTCCTGGCGCGAGAGGTCGGCGTAGGGGTTTGCGGACCGCACCTCGGCAAAGAGGTCGTCGGCCCGGAAGGGGCCGGCGCAGGCCGTCCCCAGGATGTGCTGGGCCAGCACGTCGAGGGCGCCGGGGCGCGGCGGGTCGCCGTCGAGGGCGCCCTCGGTCACCGCCTCCAGGGCGGCGCGGCACTCGATGTACTCGAAGCGGTTGCCGGGCACCTGCAAGGCGCGGCTCGGCTCGTTCAGGCGGTGGTTGGCCCGCCCCACCCGCTGGATCAGCCGCGTCGAGCCCTTGGGCGCGCCGATCTGCACCACGAGGTCGACCGCCGCCCAGTCGACGCCGAGGTCGAGCGACGAAGTGGCGACCACGGCGCGCAGGTCGCCGCGCGCCATCGCCGCCTCCACCTTGCGCCGCTGCTCGACCGCCAGGCTGCCGTGATGCAGGGCGATGGGCAGCACGGCGTCGTTCAGCCGCCACAGCTCCTGAAACACGATCTCGGCCTGCGAGCGGGTGTTGACGAATACGATGGTGGTGCGATTGCGGCGGATCGCCTCGTACACATCGGGCATGGCGTGGCGGGCCGAATGGCCGGCCCACGGCACCTCGCCGCCCGCCACCAGGATGTCGATGCGCGGCCGCACACCGGGCTCGCCCTCGATCAGCACCGTGTCCTCGCCGAGAAAGCGGCGCATGTGCTCGGGCCACGCCACGGTGGCCGACAGCCCGATGCGGCGGCTGTCCGGCGCCAGCCGCGCCAGGCGTGCGAGGCACAGGGCGAGCTGGTCGCCGCGCTTGGTGCCGGCCAGCGCGTGCAGTTCGTCCACGACCACCCGCCGCAAGCCGCCGAACATGCGCTCGCCGTCGGGATAGGACAGCAGCAGCGCCAGCGACTCGGGCGTCGTCAGCAGCATGTGCGGCGGTCTTCGCCGCTGGCGCAGCCGTTTTGACTGCGGGGTGTCGCCGGTGCGCGTCTCGCAGGCGATCGGCAGGCCGAGTTCGGCGATCGGGCGTTCCAGATTGCGCGCGATGTCGACGGTCAGGGCCTTCAGCGGCGAGACGTATAGGGTGTGCAGGCCGGTGAAGGATTGCCCCGCCAGTTCGACCAGCGAGGGAAGGAACCCGGCCAGGGTCTTGCCGCCCCCGGTCGGCGCCATCAAGAGGGTCGAGCGGCCGGCGGCGGCGGCCTCCAGCATCGCCGTCTGATGGGCGTGCGGCGCCCACCCGCGCGCCCTGAACCAGCGGGCGAATGTGGCGGGCAGAAGGGCGTGATCGGCGGTCAGTCGGGCACCCATCGCCCTCCGTCGAAGCTCAGTGGCGTCTACGCCACGGTATTAGCAGACCGGGGGCCCGCCATTCCAGGAGGGTTTCGTTGCGCAGCCAGTCGAGGCCGGCCTCGACCACCCGCGTCAGGTGTTCGGGCGCGAAGGGCTTGGACAGGAAAGCCAGGATGCAGCCCTCCTGCGTGAGGGCCTCGTCGATCCGGTCGCTGATGAGCACCGAGGGGATGGAGAACCGGCGGTCCAGCTCGCGCGCCACCGTCAGGCCGTCGCAGGCGGGGTCGAGCTGGTGGTCGACCAGCGCCAGGTTGGGGCGCAGCGCCTCGGCAAGCCGCAACGCCTCCAGGGCATTCCGCGCGATGCCGCAGATCTCGTAGCCGAGTTCCGACAGAAAAACCTTCATCCCGAGCGCCACCATGCTCTCGGGTTCCACCAGCAGCAACCGTCCCTTTAGCCCCATCTCGCCCAGTCCCTGTTCGACCGCGGCAAGATATGACAAGCGGCGGTTAAATTTCCCCCAAGGACTCGGCGGCGGCCGACAGCGCCGGGCGCAACCTCGCCATCATCGCGGCCATGCCCTCCGTATCGTAGGCCTCGGACGGCACCACGCCCCACACCGGGCGCGGCCATGCCGGGTCGGAGCGGAAGCGGGCAATGACGTGGACGTGAAGCTGCGCCACCACGTTGCCGAGAGCCGCGACGTTCATCTTGTCGGCGCCGCACTCGGTTTCCAGAGCCCGCGCGGCGGCGGCCACCTCCTCGGTCAGGCGTGCCCGGTCGGCGGCGGCGAGTTGGTGGATCTCGCGAACCTCGGCGCGCTGCGGCACCAGGATCAGCCAGGGATAGGTGCGGTCGTTCATCAGCAGCACCCGGCACAGCGGCCACCGCGTCACCTCGACGGTATCGGCGGCCAGCCGCTCATGGAGATGGAACATCGGTCTTGATTCTCCTCATGTCTCCCTCTCCCCCGCTTGGCGGGGGAGAGGGGCGGGGTGAGGGGGTGTTGCTTCGCGGCAGGCGCGCAGGATGGTTTCCAGCACGCCCACCAGATTGCCCAGCACTTCGTTGTTCCAGAAGCGCAATACCCGGTAGCCGTCGGTTTCCATCCACTGAGAGCGCATGAGGTCCCATGCCGCCTGCCGCGCATGCTGTCCGCCGTCAACTTCGACCACGATCTTTGCCTCCGGGCAGGCGAAATCGGCTACATAGGGGCCGATGGGATGCTGGCGACGGAACTTCAAGCCACCCAGCCGCCGACCGCGCAACTCGGCCCACAGCCGGCGCTCGGCGTCGGTCTGATTGCGGCGGAGGGTGCGCGGATCGGCCATGTCGTCCCATCTTCTGGACCCCCTCACCCTACCCTCTCCCCCATGCATGGGGGAGAGGGTTTTCACCTTTCTCCCTCGCCCCCGCTTGGCGGGGGAGATAGCCTGGGCATTGCGAGGAGGCGTAGCCGACGAAGCAATCCAGGCCGGCCGCCGGAGCCGAATTGCCTCGCATGCTGGGAATGACAGGGATTCGGGGATCGGGTAGCCTCCGGCCAGTATTCCAGAGGACCAGCCATGACCTCCTTCCCCCAAACCCCCCGCACCCGCTTCGTGAGGGCTCCGAAACGGGGCAGCTACGACCGGAACGCCGCCTACGCCATCCTCGACGAGGCCTGGGTGGCCCATGTCGGCTTGGTCGCCGACGGCGGGCCCGTGGTCATCCCGACATCGTACTGGCGGGTGGGCGACGAGCTGCTGATCCACGGCGCAAGCAGCTCGCGGCTGGTGCGCCTATTGGCCGCCGGGGCCGAGGCCTGCGTCACGGTCACCCTGCTCGACGGCTTGGTGATGGCGCGGTCCGCCTTTCGCCACTCGATGAACTACCGCTCGGTGATGGTGTTCGGCCGGGCGCGGGTCGTCGAGGCGGCGGAGAAGGAGGCGGCGCTGGCCGCCTTCATCGAGCGGGTGTCGCCGGGCCGCATGGCCGAGGTGCGCCCGCCCAGCGCGGCCGAGTTGAGGGCGACTTCGGTGCTCGCCTTCCCGCTCCAGGAGGCGTCGGTCAAGATGCGCTCGGGACCGCCGACCGACCCGGACGACGACTTGGTTTTTCCGGTATGGGCGGGCGTGATCCCGCTTCGGCTGCGGGCGGGCGAGCCTGAGCCCGACGAGCGTTGATCCGGCCGCCCCGCCCCCTATCTTGGACGGCGGGAGAACTGGCGCATGGACATCGAGAACTGGCTTAGGGTGACGCCGCAGGGCTTGTGCTGCGTGCCCGGCGGCTTTCACATCGACCCCTGGCAGCCTGTGGCGCGGGCGGTGGTCACGCACGGCCATTCCGACCACGCGCGCGCCGGCCACGCCGCCGTGCTGGCGACGCCGCCGACGCTGGCCATCATGGCGGCGCGCGGCGCGGCGCCCGAGCGCGGCCAGGGCCTGGACTACGGCCGCAGCGTGCGCATCGGCGACGTGTCGGTGCGCCTAGCGCCGGCCGGACACGTGCTGGGCAGCGCCCAGGTCGTGCTGGAGTACGAGGGAACCCGCGCGGTGGTGTCGGGCGACTACAAGCGCCGCCCCGATCCCACCTGCTTGCCCTTCGAGCCGGTGCCCTGCGACCTCTTCGTCACCGAGGCCACCTTCGGCCTGCCGGTGTTCCGCCATCCCGACGACGCCGACGAGATCGCCCGCCTGCTGCATTCGGTGGCCCTGTTCCCCGAGCGCTGCCACCTCGTCGGCGTCTACGCCCTGGGCAAGTGCCAGCGCGTCATCCGCCTGCTGCGCGCCGCCGGCTACGACCAGCCGATCTACGTGCATGGCGGGCTGGTCGAGATGTGCCGCCTCTACGAGGAATGGGGCGTGGCGCTGGGCGAATTGCGCCTCGCCACCGGCCCGAGCGCCGACGAGTTGAAGGGCCAGATCGTCCTCGCGCCCCCCTCGGCCCTCGCCGACCGCTGGGCGCGGCGGCTGCCCGACCCGGTGACGGCCTTGGCCTCGGGCTGGATGCGGGTGCGTCTGCGCGCCCGCCAGCGCGGCGTCGAGCTGCCGCTGGTGATCTCGGACCATGCCGATTGGGACGAGCTGTGCCGCACGATCGACGAGGTGGGGGCGCCGGAGCTGTGGGTGACGCACGGCAACGAGGACGCGCTGGTGCATGTCGCCGGGCAGAAGGGCATCGCGGCCCGCGCCTTGTACCTGGAGGGCTACGAGGAGGAAGAGGCGGCATGATGGCGTTCGCGCGCCTGCTCGATTCGCTGGTCTACACCGGCGGGCGCAACGCCAAGCTGCGGCTGATGGCCGACTACTTCACCCATGCCCCCGATCCCGACCGCGGCTACGCCCTGGCGGCCCTGACCGGCGGCCTGGACTTTCCCAACGCCAAGCCGGCCCTGATCCGCGACCTGGCGGCGCGGCGGGTCGATCCGGTGCTGTTCGCGATGTCCTACGACTATGTCGGCGACCTCGCCGAGACGGTGGCCCTGATCTGGCCGGAACGGCCGCAGCCCGCGGCGCACGTGCCCGAGCTGGGCGAGATCGTCGAGGCCCTGCGCCTCACCCCCAAGGACGGCGTGGCGGGGCTGCTCGAGGGCTGGCTCGACAGCCTGGACGCGACCGGCCGCTGGGCGCTGCTGAAGCTGATCACCGGCGGCCTGCGCGTGGGTGTGTCGGCGCGCCTCGCCAAGACCGCGGTGGCCGAATGGGGCGGCCGCGACGCGGCCGAGATCGAGGAGGTGTGGCACGGCCTGAAGCCGCCCTATGCCGGCCTGTTCGCCTGGGCCGAGGGCTTGGCCGACCGGCCGGCGGTCGAAGACGGCGCCACCTTCAGGCCGTTCATGCTGGCCACCCCGCTGGAGGAGCGGGACCTGGCGGGCCTCGACCCGGCCGACTTCGCCGCCGAGTGGAAATGGGACGGCATTCGGGTCCAGGTGGCGGCGCGGGGCGGGACGCGCCGGCTGTTCGCCCGCTCGGGCGACGACGTCGGCGGCGCCTTCCCCGATATTCTGGAGGCGGCCACCTTCGACGCGGTCATCGACGGCGAGCTTCTGGTGGTGGCGCCGGACGGCGAGCCGGCCTCCTTCAACCATCTCCAGCAGCGCCTCAACCGCAAGACCGTGACGCCGAAGATGCTGCGCGACTACCCGGCGCATGTGCGCGTCTACGACATGCTGTTCTGCGAGGGCGAGGACTTGCGGCCGCTGCCCTTCGCCGAGCGGCGGGCACGGCTGGAGCGCTGGTTCGCGCGGCCGCGCCCCCGGCTCGACCTGTCGCCGCTGCTGCCGTTCGAGAGCTGGGACCAACTGGCCGCGCTGCGCGACGCGGCCCGCCAGAACGGCATCGAGGGACTGATGCTGAAGCGCAAGGACAGCCCCTATCTGTCCGGCCGCCCCAAGGGCCCGTGGTTCAAATGGAAGCGCGACGCCCTGACGGTCGATGCGGTGCTGATGTACGCCCAGCGCGGCCACGGCAAGCGCAGTTCCTATTACAGCGACTACACCTTCGGCGCCTGGTCGGGCGGCGCCCTGGTGCCGGTGGGCAAGGCCTATTTCGGCTTCACCGACGAGGAGTTGCTGCAGATCGACCGCTGGGTGCGCGCCAACACCGTCAACCGCTTCGGCCCGGTGCGCGAGGTGCGCCCCGGTCTGGTGTTCGAGGTGGCCTTCGACAGCGTGCATGCCTCGGGCCGCCACAAGTCGGGCGTCGCCCTGCGCTTCCCCCGCATCGCCCGCATCCGCTGGGACAAACCCGCCGCCGAGGCCGACCGCCTGGAGGCGCTGGAGGCGCTGATTTCGTAAGGGATGGACGACACACCGCGTCCTGGAGCGTTTCCCGCCATTCCCGCGAAAGCGGGAATCCATGCCACGGCCCCGCTTGCGCGGGGATATCACCGTCATGCGCGGGCTCGACCCGCGCATCCACGTGGTGCCACGGCTTCGGCACTGGGCGACCGGATGGGCGTGGATGCCCGGATCAAGTCCGGGCATGACGATCATGGTAGCTGCCGGAACGGACCACATGCCTTTTGTGCGAGGGCGAGTCGCAAGGACGGGCGCGGCCCAGCACCCCCCACTCGACCTTGCCGAAGGCCGGCGCCGGTTGATAGCCTGAGACTCCCGCAACCAAGCCGAGGTTCCGGCCGATGCCCGCCCGCCCCAGGGTTCTCGTCACCCGCAAGCTGCCGCCGGCCGTCGAGGAGCGCCTGGCGCGCGACTACGACGCCGACCTCAACGCCGACGACCGGCCCTACGCCCAGGACGAGATCGTCGCCCGCTCGGCCGGCGGCGACGCGCTGCTGGTGACCATCACCGACCGCATCGACGCGGCGCTGATCGCGCGCCTGCCGGAAACGCTCCGCATCCTGGCCACGTTCTCCGTCGGCACCGACCATATCGACGTCGCCGCCGCCCGCGCCCGCGGCCTGCCGGTCACCAACACCCCGGGCGCGGTCACCGAGGCCACGGCCGAGATCGCCGCCCTGCTGCTGCTGGGCGCCGCCCGGCGGGCCGGCGAGGGCGAGGCCATGATGCGCGCCGGCACCTGGAGCGGCTGGGCGCCGACCCAGCTTCTCGGCATCCAGCTTGCCGGCAAGCGCCTGGGCATCGTCGGCATGGGCCGCATCGGCCAGGCGGTGGCGCGGCGCATGAAGCCGTTCGGCATGGAAATCCACTATCACAACCGCCGCCGCCTGCCCCCCGAGTCCGAACAGGGCGCCATCTTTCACGACAGCCTGCGAGGCCTGCTCGCGGTCAGCCAGTTCCTCTCCCTGCACAGCCCGTCGACGCCGGAGACCCGCCACCTCCTGAACGCCGAGACGATCGCTCTGCTGCCCCGGGGCGCGGTGGTGGTGAACACCGCGCGCGGCGACGTGGTCAAGGACGACGACCTGATCGCCGCCCTCTCCTCGGGGCAGATCGCCGCGGCGGGCCTCGACGTCTACCAGAACGAGCCGCGGGTGCATCCGGGCTACAAGGATCTGCCCAACACCTTCCTGCTGCCGCATCTGGGAACCGCCACCCTGGAGACCCGTACCGCCATGGGCATGATGGCGGTCGACAACGTCGACGCGGTCCTGGCCGGGCGCCCGCCGCTCAATCCCGTCGGCTGACCGCGGCGGGGCGGGCGTGGGCGCGCGGTTCTGGGTGCTGGCGGCGATTGCGTTCCTGCTCGCGGTCGGCGCCACAGTGGGCATCGTCTTCATGCGCGCCCAGACCGCCGCCGAGCCTGAGCATTGGCGCGCCGAATGGCCGCGCACCGACTTCGCCCGGCACGCCATCGACTACGCCGACGTCATCGCCGGCGGGCCGCGGCGCGACGCCATCCGCCCGATCGACCGACCGCGCTTCGTCGGCGCCTTCGAGGCCGCCGACATTCCGCCCGAGGAGCCGGTCGTCGCCCTGGACATCGAGGGCGACTCCCGCGCCTACCCCTTGCGCATCCTGATCTGGCACGAGGTCGTCAACGACGTGGTCGCCGGGATGCCCGTGGTGGTCACCTATTCGCCCTTGTGCGACTCGGCGGTGGTGTACGGACGCGGGCTGGAAGGGCGGACGCTCGAGTTCGGAACCACTGGAAAGCTCCGCCACTCGAATTCGCTGCTGTACGACCGCGAGACCGAAAGCTGGTGGCAGCAGTTCACCGGCCAGGCGGTGGTGGGAGCGTTGACCGGTCAGCGCCTGGCTCCGCTGCCCGCCCGCCTCGAGTCGCTCGGCGATTTTCAACGCCGTGCGCCGCGCGGTCGGGTGATGGTGCCGACGGAGCCGGGCTCCCGTCCTTACGGCGAAACCCCTTACGTCGGCTACGAAAGCGCACCCAAACCCTTCCTGTTTCAGGGCGCACCGCCGGCGGACATGGACCTGATGGAACGGGTGGTGGCGGTGGGCGACCAGGCGTGGACGCTGGATTTGGTGCGCGGCAAGGGGCTGATCGAGGCCGGGGACTTGACGATCCGCTGGCGCCCGGGGCGGGCATCGGCGCTCGGGCCGCGCCGGATCGCCGCCGGCGAGGACATCGGGTCGGTGACCGTGCAACGGCGCGACGGCGACCGGCTGCGCGACGTCGCCCATGTCAACCCGTTCGCTTTCGCCTTCCGCGCCTTCACGCCGAACGGCGCCATCCACGGGGTCGACGGCACGGTTCGATGGTGAACGGCCTGCGACATCCCGGCCGATTGCTAACAATGCGTTACGCCGCTAGAGTTGGAATGGTTTTCCCGCCAGTGGGAAGACCAGTGGGGGTGGGTATAGTGGAGTATCGGTTCGGCGACGTTTGCCTCGCTGTCGGCGAGAGCAATCCCCAGCTTCGGCACAGCATCCGCAGCATTCTTTATTCGTCCGGCTTTCGAGAAATCGCGGATTTCAGCGATTGCGAAACACTACGCGATCATCTGGCCAATAAAACGACCGACATGGTGATCGCGGATGCCTCGCTTCCCGGCGGCGACTTCTGCGCCATGCTGCGGGCGGTGCGTCATCATCGGCTGGGCAAGAACCCTTTCCTGCTCGCCATCACCCTGACCGGCAATCCGACCCAGGATCTGGTCCGCAAGATCGTCGATTCGGGTGCGGACGACCTGATCGTGAAGCCGTTCTCGGCGGATGCGCTGGTCGAGCGGGTGCAGGTGCTGGCGAAGGGGCGCAAGCCTTTCGTCGTCACCCATGACTACATCGGCCCCGACCGGCGCAAGAAGGCGCGTCTCGATTGCGAACAGATACCGCTGCTTCCGGTCCCGAACCCCTTGCGGGCGAAGGCGGTAACGCATACCGAGCCGTCGAGCCTGCAGCGGATGATCGACACCGCCATCGCACGCATCAACCAGCAGAAGATGGAACGCTACGCGGTGCAGGTCGGCTACCTGATCGACCGCATCCTGTCGCGTTACCAACTCGACAAGAGCGTCCGCGCCTGCGAGGACGATCTCAAATACCTCTGCACGGTGGCCGAGGATCTGGCCCGCCGCGTGCGGGGCACGCCCTTCGCCTACATCTCCGAACTCACGCTGTC
Source organism: Rhodospirillales bacterium (assembly GCA_019455065.1). GTDB lineage: Bacteria > Pseudomonadota > Alphaproteobacteria > Rhodospirillales > Magnetospirillaceae > JACFNC01. The sequence continues at coordinate 86,136 of JACFNC010000014.1, read as the reverse complement.
GCTGATCAAGCTCGCGGAGCGCATGCTTGAGACCCTGGATCAACCCGACCACCGGGACGTCGAGTTGCTGCCCAAGATCTCGCAGGCGCTGGCGCGGGCGTTCGAGCCCCAGCAAACGACCAAGCAGGTGGCGCATGAGATTTCCGAGTCCGTCACCAAGTTCACGGCGCGTTGACCCGAGGTCCGCAGGGCCTGGAGAAGATTGATGCCATCCAAGCGCTCGAGCGAGATCCGTGACGCCGCGGACGAAGTTCCCGGCGAACTGATGGACACCCATGAGGTCGCGAAATACCTCAAGGTCAAGGAACGCAAGATTTACGAGTTGCTGCGCGAGCGGCGCATTCCGTGCACGCGGGTAACCGGGAAGTGGCTGTTCCCGCGCAGGCTGATTGACGAATGGCTCCGCCAAAACTCCGACTACGGCGCGGCCGAGGCGGGAACGCTGACCGCCTCGCCGCCGGTCATCGCCGGAAGCCACGACCCGCTGCTCGACTGGTGCCTGCGCGAAGCCCACTGCGGCCTGGCGATGATGCCGGGCGGCAGCCAGGACGGGCTGCTCAAGCTGGCCGCACGGCAGGCCATCGCCGCGGGCATCCACCTGCGCGACGAGCAGACCGGCGAATACAATGTGCCCCATGTCCGGCGCGAACTCGCCGGCCAGGACATCGTCGTCATCGAATGGGCTTGGCGGGAACAAGGGCTGGTCGTGGCCAACGGCAATCCGCTGGGCATCCAAGGCGTGGCCGATCTCGCGGCCGGCAAGGCGCGCGTGATCGCGCGCCAGCCGGGGGCGGGCAGCCAGGTCCTTTTTGAGCACCTGCTGTCGGCGGCCGGAATGCGGAAACAGGACCTGAACCTGCTCGCCGCGCCGGCCCGCAGCGAGACCGACGTCGGACTCGCGGTCATCGAGGGGCGGGCCGATGCCGGCATCGCCATCGCCGCCGTGGCCGCATCCCTGCGCCTCGATTTCGTCCCTCTGACGCGCGAGCGTTACGATCTTGCGGTGCGGCGACGCGACTACTTCGAGCCGCCGTTCCAGGCATTCCTGGCCGTCACCCGCACCGCGGCCTTCGCCGAAAGGGCGAAGGCGTTGGGCGGATACGACCTCTCCGGCCTGGGAACGGTACGCCACAACGGCCCCTAGGCGTCAGGATCCCGGCTTGTAGTTGGGGAAGAACAGCTGCTCGCCGTTGATCTTGTAGTCGGCGATGGTCTGCTGGCCTTCCGCCGAAGTCAGCCAGTTCATGAACGTTTGCCCCATGTCCTTCTTGACGTGCGCGTGCTTGTCGGGATTGACCAGGATCACGCCGTACTGGTTGAACAGGCTGGGGTCGCCCTCGAACACGATCTCCAGGTTTTTGCGGTTCTTGAAGTTGAGCCAGGTGCCCCGGTCGGTGAGCGAATAGGCCTCCATGGCGGCGGCGGTGTTGAGCGTGGGCCCCATGCCGGAGCCGGTCTCGCGGTACCAGCTGCCGGACGCCGCCGCAACGTCGACGCCGGCCGCCTTCCAATGGCGCAGTTCGGCGGCGTGGGTGCCGCTCTTGTCGCCGCGCGAGGCGAAGCCCGCTTGCGCGTCCGCGATGCGCTTCAGGGCCTCGGCCGTGCTCTTGGCGCCCTTGACGCCGGCGGGATCGCTCTTGGGACCGACGACGACGAAGTCGTTGTACATGACCTCGCGGCGGCCAACGCCATAGCCTTCTTCGACGAACTTCTTCTCGGCGACGGGGTCGTGGACGAAGAGCACGTCGGCATCGCCCTGGCGCCCGGTCTTCAGGGCTTGCCCGGTTCCCTGCGCGATCACCCGCACCTCGATGCCGGTCTTGGCGGTGAATTTGGGGAGCAGATGGCCGAACAGGCCCGATTGCTCGGTCGAGGTCGTCGACGCCACGGTGATGTACTTGTCGGCGGCGTGCGCGGGGAACAAGAGGGCGGCGGTCGTCGCCAGCCCGGCCAGGAGCCTGATGATCGTTCTCATGCGATTTTCTCCTTTTCTACCAGAGCAGTTCGCCGGCCACGAAGGCGCGTGCCTCCTGGCTTTGCGGGTTGCTGAAGAAGTCCGCGGCCGCGGTCTTTTCGACCAGACGTCCGCGATGCAGAAAGATGATCTCGTCGGCAAGGCGACGCGCCTGGCCAAGATCGTGGGTGGTCATCACGATGGTCGTGCCGTCGGCGCGGATGCGCCCGATCAGTTCCTCGACGGCGCGCGTCGCCGCAGGATCCAGGCTCGCGGTCGGCTCGTCCAAAAACAACACCTGCGGCCGCACTGACCAGGCTCTGGCCAGGGCGAGGCGCTGTTGTTCCCCGCCCGAAAGAACGCGGGCGGGACGCTTGGCGAGCGCGGACAGCCCGGCCCTCTCCAGCGCCTCGGCGGTCAGACTGGATCGCTGGCGCGCCGGCACGCCTCGAAGGGAGAGGGCATAGTCGATGTTGGCGGCGGCGGAGCGGCGCAGCATCACAGGGCGCTGGAACACCATGGCCTGATGCGCCGACGCCTGATCGGCTCCGGCGCCCTGCCACGAGACGCGGCCGGCGGTCGGTTGCAATAGGCCGTGGCACAGGCGCAGCAAGAGACTCTTGCCGGCGCCGTTCGGCCCCAGCACCAACGCGGTGCGGTGGGCCTCCAGGGTAAAGGAAATCTCGCTGAGCAGTTGCTTGCCGTCGACCGCGAAGGCGAGGCCCTCGACCGACAGCGGCGTGATCGGCGGGAAGGTCGCCATCACGCCAGCGCCCCCTGGTAGCGGCGCGCCGTCTCGCGAATCAGGCTGGCGGCTCCGTTGACCGCCAGCGACAGGGCGATGAGGATGATGCCCAGGCCGAGCGCCAGGGCAAGGTCGCCCTTGCTGACCTCGAGGGCGATGGTGGTGGTCATGACGCGCGTGACGTGCGCGATGTTGCCGCCGACGATCATCACCGCGCCGACTTCGGCGCTGGCCCGGCCGAAACCGGCGAGGACGGCGGTAACCAGGCTGAACCGGCCGTCCCACAACAGCGTGCCGATCGCCCTGGCCGGCGTCGCTCCGAGCGAACGCAGTTGTTCCTCGTACTCGGCCCACAAGTCCTCGACCACTTGGCGCGTGAGCGCGGCGACGATGGGGGTGACCAGGACGGCCTGAGCGATGATCATCGCCGCCGGACTGAACAGCAGCCCGAGCGGCCCGAGCGGGCCGGAACGCGACAGCAGCAGATACACGACCAGGCCGACCACCACGGGCGGCAGTCCCATCAACGCGTTCACGATGACGATGGCGGCGGATCGGCCTGGAAAGCGGAACAGCGCCAGGGCGGCCCCGAGCGGCAGGCCGATGACGGCGGCAACGAGCACGGCCGTGAGGCTGACCCGCAACGAAAGCAGCACGATCTCGGCCAGGTCCTGGTCGAGATTCAGGATCAGCGACAGCGCGGTAGCGAAGGCGTCGGAGAAATCATTCATGGCACCGTCCGTCAGGCGGCGGCATTATGCATAACAAATACGATTTTGGGATTATTTTTCCACCGCGCCACGGTTTTGTTATGACCATTCATGTGGCGAACATCGCCCAATGAGGGGGGGCCGGCGCCGGCGATGGTCGGCCAGACGGCCACGACCCCTCAATGGCGCGCCTCTCAAGGCATTCTACAAACGCGTTTTTCCCGCCCCCGATGGCCGGTACTTTCCTGGCCAAAGCGCGCATTCCCGACGACCATATCCTCCCGCCGGGAGACGCGTCAAACGCGGATATTGACAGTCGGTTCGGAAAAATCGTACAAAAAAGCAGGAAACCGATGGCGACATCGCCATCCACTCAGGCAGGCGTCCTCCCTGGCGCCTGCCTTCTTTCTTTCCCGTGGGGGCGTGGGCGCGCCTCGGGCGCCGGGGCGCCGCTATCCTCGGTGGGTTGCCAGGCCGTCGAGCACCTGCTGAATGATTTCCGCGGCCTCCTCGTTGACCTCGGCATCGCCGTTATCGACCGAATGCTGCAGGCCGGCCGCATCGCCGAGCAATTCCTCGATGTCCTCGTGGCTGATGACCTTGCGGTCCATCAGCACCGCCAGGAGGTTTTCGCAGATCGAGAGGGCGGCCAAGCCGATGGCGGTGTCGCTGATTTGCCTCATGCCAACCTCCGTTCCTTGCCTCCGCACCACGTAGGCGAGTCGGGCAGAGGTTCAAGCGGCAATCCGCCCTGCGCTTCCTCAGCGTGCCGACGGCCGCGTCGCCAGCCAGATGCCCAGGAAGCTGAGCACCAGCCCGAGCAGGTGGTACCAGCGGAAGTATTCGCCCAGAAAGACCGTGGACAGGACGGCCGCGAACACCGGCACGACGTTGGAATAGAGCCCGGCCAGGTTGGCCCCTACGGTGGCGATCCCCTGGTTCCACAGGTAGTAGGCGGCGATGGACGGAAACAGCGCCACATAGCCGATGATCAGCACCGATTCCCAGCGCCAGTCGAACGCGATGCCCGAGGCCATCTCCCAAAGATAGAAGGGCAGGATCATCGGCGTGCCGATGACCATCAGCAGGGTGAGAAGGGTGAACGGGTCGAACGGCAGCAGATACCGCCGCAGCAGCACGGAATACGCCGCCCAGGCCAGGGTCGCCGCCAATACCCAGGCGTCGCCCCGGGTCAGGCGCATTTCGAGCAGGATCGCCGGGTCGCCATGGCTGATGACGAACAACACGCCGACCATCGAAGCCAGGATGCCGCCCGCCTGCCGCAGGGTCACGCGCTCGCCGAGCCAAAGCCATGACAGCCCGACGATGACGATGGGCAGCGATGAGGCGACGAGGGTGGCGTTGATCGCGGTGGTCGTCTGCAGGGCGAGATAGAGGAAGGTGTTGTAGGCCGCCACGCTGGTGGCGGCGAGGGCGAACAACTCGGCGATATGGCGCCGCACCAGGGCGCGCTGCGCCCACACCCGCGGCAGCGTGAACGGCAGAAGGATCGCCAACGCCGTCGCCCATCGCCAGAACGACAGCCCGAACGGCGGCACGATGCCCACCGCGCCGCGTCCGATCACCGCGTTTCCCGCCCAAAACAGCGAAGGAAGCAGCAGCAGCAGATAGGGCGACAGGAGAAAGCGGCGAAGCTTGCGAGGGGGCTGCATGTCGGCGGGATCGTTATGGCCGAACGCAAGCTAACCCGCGGCGCCCTTCGGACCAAGGCCCGCTCCCCGCAGCACAGCTATGTCCGGCGCACGTCACGGAGCCGGGACCTTGACCGCCCGCCGCTCGCGCGGCCGCCGGCCGACCAGCCTGTCCACCGCCTTGGCAAGGTCGGTCTTCACCCCCATCAGCGCCGGCACGACGAGCAGCACCAGAACCGTCGTCACGACAAGGCCGAAGCAGATCGTTATGGCCATGGGAATGAGGAACCGCGCCTGTAGGCTGCGCTCGAACATCATCGGCGCCAGCCCCCCAATGGTGGTGGCGGAAGTCAGGATCACGGCGCGGAGGCGGTCTCGGGTCCCCTCGACGATGGCGTGGAACTCGGTCTCGTGCTCGTCGGCATCCAGCTTTTCCTTGATGGTGCCGACCAGAATGATGGAATCGTTCACCACCACTCCCGACAGGCCGATCAGCGCAACCAGGCTGAGCACGCTCATGTTGTAGCCCAGCAGCCAGTGCCCGAACACCGTGCCCACGAACCCGAGCGGGATGACCGCCATGACGATGAGGGGTTTGGCATAGCTGCCGAACACCCAAGCCAGGATGATGTAGATGGCGAGCAGGGCGAGCGAGGCGCCCAGTCGCATGTCCGCCAAGGTCTGCGCCTGTTCCTCGGCCTTGCCGGCGAAGCGGTAGTTCAAGCCGTGACGCGCCGCGATCTCGGCGATCCCGTCGCGCTCCAGCGCCTCCAGTATCTTGCCGTTGGTGGTGATGTCCTTGCTGATCTCGGCCGTCACCGAAACCTGCCTGACGCCGTCCTCGCGCCGGATGCGGGCGAAACCGGTTTCTTCGGTTTGCGCCACGATCGTCGACAGCGGCGCCTCCAGGCCGGTCGGGCCGCGCAGATAAACGTCGTCCAGAACGTTGGCCGGGATGGCGGCGCGGGGATACAGCACCCGCACCTCGACCTCCTCGTCCCCCCGCGGAAAGCGCTTGGCGATGGCGCCCTCGAGAACGTCGCGCAACTGGCGCGCCACGGTCTCGGTGGTGAAGCCCATGGCCTGCCCGCGATCGGTGAGCGAGACGCGTATCTCCTCCTTGCCCAGCGGCAGGTCGTCCTCGATGTTCGATACGCCCGGATAGCGCGCCAGCAGGGCCGCCACCTCCTCCGCCGCCGCCTTGAGACGCGCGGCCTCGCCGCCGCTGAACCGCACGTCGATGTCGGCGCCGGGCGGGCCGCCGACGGCGGGGCGGATGGTCAGGCGCTCAAGTCCCGGCAGGCGGCGGATTTCGTTCCGCCACGAGTCGATGAACTGACGCGCCGTGACCGCGCGCTCGTCGCTCGGCTTCAGTTCCACCGCCATGCTGGCCATGTTGTCGCCCAGGTCGGGGGTCAGGGCGCCGGCCGTGCTGCCGGTCAGGCCGACGGCCATGATCACCAGCCCCCCGTTCCCGTTCGTCAATCGCGTCTCGACCGCCCTCAGCGCCCGGTTGGCCTCGGCCAGCATGGCCTCGGTTTCGGCGCGCGGCGTGCCCGACACCATCTCGAGGTTGGCATAGACCTTGTCGGCTTCGGGGGCGTCGAAGAACACGAAGCCGACGCGGCCGCCGGCCATCATGCCGGCACTCACGATCACCGACCCGATGGCCACGGCAAGCGTCGCATAGCGCCAGCGCAGGCAGGCCGCGACCATTCGCCGGAAACGGCCGTCGCGGAACTCGTCGAAGCGCTGGTCGAACCACTTCCGGAAACGGCTCGACGCCATCTCCTTCGACTTCAGCGCCGTCTTCATATGCCCCGGCAGGATGAGATAGCACTCGATCAGGCTTGCGGTCAGCGCCGCGATGATCACCAGCGGTATGGCCGCGATCACCTGTCCGATGACGTCGGAGATCAGGAGCAGGGGCGCAAAGGCGACGATGGTGGTCAGCACCGAGGCGAAAATCGGAATGGCCATGCGGCGAGCTCCGGTTTCGGCCGCGAGCATCGGGGCGAAACCCTTGCGCCGCAGAGTCTCGGAATGCTCGGCGACCACGATCGCGTCATCGACCACAAGGCCGAGGGCCATGATCAGGGCGAAAAGGCTGACCATGTTGATCGATTGCCCGGTCGCCAGCATGATGAGCAGCGTGCCCATCACGGCGATGAAGATGCCCGACGCCACCCACACGGCGACGCGGCCGTTCAGGAAGATCAGCAGCATCAGCAGGACCAGGACCAGGCCGGTGGCGCCGTTCCGCAGCAGCAACTCGATGCGGCTGCGGATGAGGTCGGCCGCGATGTCGTGCTGAGCGACCTTCAGATTGGGCGGCAGCGTCGGGGCGATCTCGTCCAGGTACTGGTTGACGGTGTCGGCGAGATCGAGCGCATCGGCGTTCAGGGCCCGCTGAATGTGCAGTTCCATGGCCGGCGCGCCGTCGCGGCTGGCGGTCACGCCGCCCTCGGCATGGCTGTCGTATACGTTGGCGATCTCGCGCAGGCGCGTGGTAACGCCCCCGGCCAGGGTCAGCTTGATCTCGCCGACCTCCTGCGCGGTCTCCGCCAGCCCCAGCGCGCGCACCTGGCGCTCGCTGCCTCCGCGCGTGCCGCCGGCCGGCAGGTCCAGCGAGGCCGCGGCGATTTGCCGGGCGACGTCGTTCGCCGTCAGGTTCAGCTGGCGCAGCGTTTGCGGCCCGAGTTCGACCCAGACCTCCTCGTCCCGCACCCCGACAAGATCCACCTTGTCGATGCCGCGCATGAGCAGGTCGTCGCGCATGCGCTTCGCGAACGCCTTGAGCGCGGTATCGGTAAAGGGGCCGGAGACGATGATGCGGCTGATCGTGTCGTAGCGGACGTACCGGCGCACCACCGGCCGCTCGCTGCTTTCCGGCAACGTCGTCACCTGGGCGACGGCCGTTTCGGCATCGGCCAGGGCCCCCTGCATGTCGGTGCCCGGCTCGTACTCGATGGTCACCACGCCCTTGCCCTCGGTGGAGGTCGAGCGCACGCGCTTGACGCCGTCGAGGAAGCGCACCTCCGGCTCGATGGCCTGCACCACGGCCTGATCCACGTCCTCCGCCGCGGCGCCCGACCACACCACCGACACCTGGATGACATCGATGCCGAGGTCGGGGAAGAACTGGGTATTGAGGCGCATCAGGCCGACGATGCCGCCAAGAATGAACAGCGCCATCAGCAGGTTGGCGGCATTCGGGTGGCGGACGAAGGTGCGGATAAAGCCGCCGCCCCGCCCGGTTTCCCGCCGGTTGCTCACGGCAGCGCGACCTTCAGGCCGGGTCCGATCTCGGGAAAGCGGGTCAGCACCACGGGGTCGCCGTCCGCCAGTTGGCCGCGCAGAAGCACGTCGCTCTGGTCCCTGGCCACAAGCTCGACCTCGCGCGCCTCCAGGCGGCTCTCCTTGACGACGTACACGCGGCTGTTCTCGTGCAGGGACCGCAACGGCAGCTTGGCGACCTGCCGATACACGGGGCCGGCCAGTTCGACGGTGACGAACGCGCCCGGGCGCAGAGGGGTTTCGACGTTGATGCCCGGCAGCGCGGCGTACAGGTCGACGCCGCCGCTCGCCGCCTCGATCCGGGTTCCGATGCGGTCGATGCGCGCCGCGAACCGATAGCTTTCGCTGCCGACCCGCCAGACGACCTCGGCGGGGCTGCCGATCAGCCCGCCGCCTTTGAGCAATTGGCCGAAGACCTCGTCGGGAGCGTGAAAGCGGACTTCCAGCGAACTCGCGTCGACCAGCCGGCCCAGCCGGTCGTTGCCGCCCACCTGCTTGCCGATGGCGGCGTCGACGTCGTAGGCGAAGCCCGCGAACGGGGCCGTCAGCTTGGTGTCGGCAAGGCTTCGGCCGGCCCGGTCGAGGGCGGAGGACAGGCGCTCACCCGCCGCCTTCGCCTGCTCCAGGCGGGCCGTCGTGCGCGCGATGCTCTGTTGGCGGGCGAGCACCCGCTGTTGCCGCTCGCTGGCGACGATGCGGGCATCGTCCAACGCCTTGTCCGAGATGGTGCCGGCGCGGCGTAGCGCCTCGCGCCGCTTCAGTTCGGCCTGGCTCAGCGCGTTCTGCTCCTCGTCGCGCACGAGCTGGCGTCGGTCAACCTCCAGGTCGGCTTCGAGTTCGGCGATCCGCGCCCTGTTCTCGGCGATCTCGGCCTCACGCTCGCGCAGCGCGGCCTCATAGTTGAAGGCGTCGACCGCCACCAGCATCTCGCCGGCGGCGACCTGGCCCGCCTCGCGGAAATTTGGTGCCACCGCGACGATCGGTCCGGCAACCAAGGGGCGCAGCTCGGCGATTCGCGCCGCGACCACCTGTCCTTCGAGAATCACCACAGGCCGGCGATCGCCCAGTTGCACCGGCATGACCGAAACCGGCCACACCGTCTCCGTGGCCGGTTTCGCGGCCACCTGAGGCTTGGTCGCCTTCAGGAACAGCGCGAAGGCGGCCGCCAGAGCCAAAATCAGCAACGGCAGGCCGAAGGTCAGCAATCTGGAGGAACGTACCATGCATTTTCCCGCCGCCAGGGGCCGGCCCATCGAATATCACCGAAGACTTAATCGGGCAACGGCAACTGGCATGCCGAATGCGGCCGCCGCTATAGTGCCCACCGATTGGAGGGCAGGAGGAAGCAATGCGCGTGGCGGTGATGGGAGTGGGCGGAGTCGGTGGATATTTCGGGGGGCGCCTCGCGGCGGCCGGCCATGACGTGGTGTTCATTGCGCGCGGCCGGCATCTCGAAGCCATGCGCCGCGACGGCCTGCGCGTGAACAGTGCGAACGGCGACGTTCATCTCCACCCGGTCAATGCCACGGCCGATCCGGCGGAGATCGGCCCCGTCGACCTCGTGCTGTTCGCGGTCAAGTTGTGGGATACGGAAAGCGCCGCAGAGGCGCTCAAGCCCATGATCGGGCAGGACACCGTCGTCGTGACGTTCCAGAACGGGGTCGATTCGGTCGAGCGCATCGGGTCGGTCATCGGGCCCCGGCATGTGGCTGGCGGCGTCTGCCACATCGCGGCGGCGATCGCCCGCCCGGGGGTCATCCAACACACCGGCACGCTGGCGCGCCTGTTCGCGGGCAGCCTCTTTCCCGAGCAGGAACGGCCATTGTCCGACTTCGCCGCGCTCGCCCGGCAGGCGGGAATCGAGTTCCACATGGCCGACGACATCGGCCGGGCCATCTGGGAGAAATTCGTCTTCCTCGCCCCTTTCAGCGGCGTGACCGCCCTCACCCGCCTGCCCATCGGCCCGATACGGACCGACCCCGACACGCGCAGCCTGTTCGCCGACGCCGTGGCCGAAGCGGTGGCGCTTGCCCATGCCAGCGGCGTTCCCCTGCCCGCCGACCAGACCACCCGCGTGATGGCTTTTGTCGACGGCCTTCCAGGCGAGATGAAGTCGTCTATGCTGGGGGACCTCGAGCGCGGGACGCGCCTGGAACTGCCCTGGCTTTCCGGGGCGGTGGTGCAGCGCGCCGCGGCCCGGTCGCTCGCCGTGCCCGTTCACCGGGTCATTTATGCGGCGCTGAAGCACCACGCGGCCTAACTCTTCCTCTCCGCCTAGACTGAAGGATAGGCGGGCGGGCGGCGGCGCTCGACGGTTTCGCCCGAGCCGGCGCCGCTCCGCCCCATACCTAATAATATACAATATATTCGCTGGAACCGCTCCATTCCTCATAAGCGGATTGCGCATGACCGTGAGTTGTTCTGCGCAATGTTATAGAGATCAATGGAATAATGATCGTGGTCCGCTGAACGATTACAGTGTCGCCTATGAGCGACGAACGCACCGGCAGCGCCTTCAATTGGCGCAGAGCGTTTGACATCACCACGGCGAACGATGCGCCGCTGGTTCACGCACCGGGGAATCGACACTGGATGTCCCCGCCCGAGAACCCAATATCCACCTACAGCAAGGCGGCCAAGGCGGCCGATGGCGCATTGGTCCGTCGGTCTGCCGGAAGCGCGGTACCCGGCCCGGCACGATCCAACAACGAACGGCCGCTGACCAAGTGACGAGATGGAGAAGCTTCCCGCTGCGGCATTTGGCAGAGGTACGGATTCACCCTAGGGAGGATGAGAGATGTCGATGATCGGCAAGGATGGCCTGGAAGGAAAAGCTGTGGATGCCCCGGCGGGGAAATCGCGCCGGAAATTCCTGAGTGGCGGCGTCGCGGCCGTCGCCGGCGCCGCCACCATGGTTTCGATGCCCAACGTCTCCCGGGCCCAGACCACCACCCTGAAGATCCAGGGAGCGTGGGGCGCGAAGGACATCTTCAACGAATTCGCCGAGGACTACGTTCGCCGCGTCAACGAGATGGCCGGCAATCGCCTGCGCATCGACTACTTGCTGGGCGGCTCGGTCGTCAAACCGTTCAGCGTGCATGACGCCGTCCACTCGGGGATTCTCGATGGCGGCCACACCGTCGCCGCCTATTGGTATGGCAAGCACAAGGCGGCCTCGCTGTTCGGCAGCGGCCCCGCCTGGGGTTGGGACGCCAACCACATGCTGGGCTGGTTCTACTACGGTGGCGGCGACAAGCTGTACGCGGAACTGATGGACAACGTCCTCGGGCTCAACATCGTGGGTTTCCTCAGCGGGCCGATGCCCACCCAGCCGCTGGGATGGTTCCGCAAACCCATCGAATCGGCCGACCAGATGCGCGGCCTCAAATACCGAACCGTCGGCCTCGCCGCCGACCTCATGCAGGCGATGGGAGCGGCGGTCACGCAGTTGCCGGGCGGTGAGATCATTCCCGCCCTCGAACGCGGCGTCATCGACGCCTTCGAGTACAACAACCCGACCTCCGACCGCCGGTTCGGGGCCCAGGACGTCTCCAAGGTCTACATGATGGGCAGCTACCATCAGGCGATGGAGGCCTTCGAGATCATTTTCAACAAGGCGAAATACAACGCCCTTCCCAAGGAGCATCAGGCCGTCCTGCGCTACGCCGCCGAGGCCGCCTCCTCCGACATGTCGTGGAAGGCCCAGGACAACTATTCCCGGGACTTGCAGGCCCTCATCGAAAAGGACGGGGTCACGATTCACCGGACCCCCCAATCCGTGATGGAGGCCCAACTCGAAGCCTGGGACAAAATCCTCGTTTCCCTGGTGAAGGACCCGTTCTTCGCCAAGTGCGTGGACTCGCAGAAGGCCTGGGCCCAGCGGGTCGGCTTCTACGAGCTCAACAACCGTCAGGACATGGAGCTGGCCTACAACCACTTCTTCGGCAAGGCCTGATGCTGCCGGGGCGGCCCCGCCAGGGCCGCCCCCTCGTCCCTCTTGCCGAGCGGCGGCCCATGCAAGCCTTCATCTACTTCGTCGAGCGCCTGAGCATGTGGATGGGCAAATCCTTTGCCTGGTGCATCCTTGTCCTGACCTTCGGCGTCAGCTACGAGGTCTTCGTCCGCTACGCCCTGCGCGCCCCTACCAGCTGGGCCTACGACATCAGCTACGTCATGTACGGCGCCCTGTTCATCATGGCCGGCGCCTATACGCTGTCGCGCGACGGCCACGTGCGGGGCGACGTCATCTATCGCCTGCTGCCGCCGCGCGGCCAAGCCGGCATCGACTTCGTCCTCTACTTCATCTTCTACTTCCCCGGCGTCCTGGCCCTCATCTATTCCGGCTACGGCTTCGCCAAGATGTCCTGGACGTTCAAGGAGACCAGCATCTTCAGCCCCGCCGGGGTGCCCGTCTACCCCCTCAAGATGCTCATCCCGGTGGCGGGAATTCTGTTGCTCCTCCAGGGAATCATCGAGGTCATCCGTTGCGCCTATTGCCTGCGCACCGGAACGTGGCCGCAGCGGCTGCACGACGTCGAGGAACTGGAAACCGCGATCCTCCATCAGGCCGAGGCGACGCGGGAGCGGGCACCATGACCGACCCTCAGGTCGCCGTGATGATGATGGGGCTGTTCATCTTCATCATCCTTCTCGGCTTCCCGGTCGCCTTCACGCTGATGGCGATGGGCGTGATCTTCGGCTACTACGCGATGGGCGACATCATCTTCCAGCTCCTCGTCCAGAACACCTATGACGTCATGGCCAACGAGGTGCTGGTGGCGGTGCCGCTGTTCCTGTTCATGGGCTACATCGTCGAGCGTGCGAACATCATCAATCGTCTGTTCCACAGCTTGAACGTCGCGGCGCGGGCCATCCCGGCGCCGATGGCGGTGGCGGCGCTGGCGACCTGCGCGATGTTCGCCACCGCCACCGGCATCGTCGGCGCGGTGGTCACGCTGATGGGGCTGCTGGCCTTCCCGGTGATGCTCAAGGCCGGCTACGACACGCGGCTCTCGGCGGGGGTGATCTGCGCCGGCGGCTGCCTGGGCATCCTCATCCCGCCCAGTATCATGCTGATCCTCTACTCGGCGGCGGCCGGCATCTCGGTGGTCAAGCTCTATGCCGGGGCGCTGCTGCCCGGGTTCCTGCTGGCCGGGCTGTACATGGTCTACGTGGTGGCGCGGGCGCTCATCAATCCGCGCCTGGCGCCGAAGCTGCCCAAGGAACAGACCGATCTTCCGTTCCTCACCATCGTCTTCGATCTCCTCACCTCGTTCTTTCCCCTCGCCGTCCTCATCCTGTCGGTGCTGGGGGCGATTCTGTTCGGGCTCGCCACGCCGTCGGAGGCGGCGGCGGTCGGCGCGCTGGGCGGCCTCGTGCTCGCGTCGGCCTACCGGGCGCTGACCTGGGAGCGGCTGAAGGAGGCGGTGTTCCTCACCGCGCGCACCTCGGCGATGGTCTGCTATCTGTTCATCGGATCGTGGACGTTCTCGTCGGTGTTCTCGTATCTCGGGGGCCATCACGTCGTCGAGGAGTTGGTCCTGGGGCTGGACTTGAGCCCGGTCGGCTTCCTGATCATGGCCCAGTTGATCATCTTCCTGCTGGGATGGCCTCTGGAGTGGACCGAGATCATCATCATCTTCGTGCCCATCTTCCTGCCGCTGTTGCCGCACTTCGAGATCGACCCGCTGATCTTCGGCGTCCTCGTGGCCCTCAACCTGCAGACCTCGTTCCTGACACCGCCGATGGCGATGGCGGCCTATTATCTCAAGGGCGTGGCGCCACCCCACATCCAGCTCATGGACATCTTCAAGGGCGTGATGCCGTTCCTCAGCTTGGTATTCGTCGCCATGGCCGCGCTGTACCTTTATCCTGAGATCGTCCTTTGGTTGCCAGGGTACATCTATGGCCGATGACTTCGAGCTTTGGCGGCTTTCCGCAACCGAGGCGGCGGGAGCTTTGGCGGGCGGGGAAATCTCGGCCGAGGAGTTGACCGCGGCCTGTCTCGACCGCATCGCGGCGGCCGAGGATGGCATCGGCGCCTGGGCGTATCTCGACCCCGACCATGCCCTCGGCCAGGCGCGCGAGGCCGATGCCCGCCGCCGCCGCGGCGAAGCCCTGGGGCCGCTGCACGGGCTCCCGGTGGGGGTGAAGGACATCTTCGATACCGCCGACATGCCCACCGAGGACGGAACCGTGCTTCATGCCGGGCGCCGGCCTTGCGAGGACGCGACCGTCGTCTCCCTTCTCCGACGAGCGGGTGCGGTGATCCTGGGAAAGACGGTGACCACCGAGCTTGCGGTCTACGCGCCGGGCAAGACCCGCAATCCGCATGCCCCCGACCGGACCCCCGGCGGTTCTTCCAGCGGCTCGGCGGCGGCGGTGGCCGCCGGCATGGTGCCGCTCGCCCTCGGAAGCCAGACCAACGGCTCCATGATCCGGCCGGCCTCGTATTGCGGGGTGTTCGGCTACAAGCCGTCCCACGGGGCGATTTCCCGCGCCGGCGTCCTCGCCCTGTCGCGCCGCCTCGACCATGTCGGCGTCTTCGCCCGCAGCGCCCCGGATCTCGCCTTGCTCGCCCAGCCCCTGATGGCCTTCGACGCCCGCGATCCCGACATGAGGCCGCGGCCGGCACCCGACCTGACCGCCGTCGTCGCCCAGGAGCCGCCGGTCGCCCCGCGCCTGGCCTTCGTACGCGGGCCGACCTGGGATCGGACGGACGCCGGTTTGCGGGTCGCGTTCGCGGACCTCGTCGAAGCCCTGGGCGAGCGTGTCGGCGTGACCGATCTACCCAGTCCGTTCGATCGCGCGCTCGAGCTTCACCGCACCATCATGGAAGCCGACCTCGCCCTCAGCTTTGCCGACGAGTACGAGCGGGGGGCCGACCAGTTGAGTGTAATCCTGCGCGGCATGATCGAACGCGGTCGGACCACCCTGGCCATCGACTACAATCGCGCGCTGGCCCGCGCTGACGTGCTGAACGCCCTGCTCGACGACGTGTTCGCCTTTTGCGACGCCATCCTGACGCCGGCCGCGACGGGCGAGGCGCCGCCGGGTCTGGAATCGACCGGCGATCCGGCCTTCTGCACCATCTGGACGCTGTGCGGCCTGCCGGCGGTGACCGTGCCGTTGCTGAGCGGGCCCAACGGCCTTCCCATCGGCGTGCAACTGGTGGGTGCCCGCGGCGACGACGCGCGCCTGCTGCGCCTGGCCCGCTGGCTGGCCGAAACCGCCCTTCCCTAGACGTTGTTGTCCGGCCGGCGCAAATTCTGGATGACGTCGGCGAGCATCCCCGCGATGCCGATCAAGACGACGACCACGAGTGGCCATTCACCGACCTGATAGGCCATCCACCCCAGGAACAATCCCGCCACTCCGATCGAGAGCAGGCCCGTGATCAAGGTCTGCATGAACCATCGCCCCGTGAACCAACCGAGTGCTTGATGTCGTGTCTCGGCCGCCGTCACGCAAGCCCGTGTATGACCTTGTCCACTATCGATATATAACCATTGCCGGCAACCATGGAATAATGCCGTATTCGCTGGAGTTCTGAAATAATCGCTCCATTCAAACAAACCTTTATTTCCATTTTGGCAAGCCGACAACTCTTCCTAGCTCTTTAGTGTCTCAGCCGTCTGCACCCCTGCAAAACATCTCTAGTCGGAAGTATATGCAGGGACAGGTCGAGTTAGTCACAAGCGATGGAGGCTGCATGCTCTATTGGGCGGCGATATTCCTGGTCATCGCGATCGTGGCAGCCCTTTTCGGTTTTGGGGGCGTCGCCGGCGCCGCGATCGAGATCGCCCAGATCCTATTCTTCGTGTTTCTGGTTCTTTTCGTCATCGCCCTGGTGGTCGGGCTGATCCGCGGGCGCCGACCGCGAATCTAGTGCCCGCTCCATGACGGCGACGAAGAAGCCGTCGGTACCGTGGCGCGCCGGCGACAGGCGCAGCCACGGGCCGTCCGACGGGCACGCACCGCCGATGACGGACGTCCACACGGCAGAGAGCGACTGCGGGCCGAAATTGGGCGCGGCAGCCAGAAACGACCGCACCTGGCCCTCGTTCTCGACGGCCAGAACCGAACAGGTGGCATAGATCAGCCTGCCGCCCGGACGCACCAACTTTGCCGCCCGGGCGAGAATGTCGGCCTGCAACGCCGCCAGCCGGTCCAGGTCCTCAGGAAGCAGCCGCCAGCGGGCATCGGGATTGCGGCGCCAGGTTCCGGTGCCGCTGCACGGCGCGTCGACCAGCACGCGATCGAAGCTCCCCGCGTTGCGCTTCATCCATTTGTCGCCCTCGGCCCCCAGCAGACGCCGCGTGACGTTGTGCACCCCGGCCCGCCGCATGCGCTCCTGGGCACGCGCCATGCGGTTCTCGTAGACGTCGCAGGCGATCAGCCGCCCCTTGTTGCGCATGGCGGCGGCCAGGGCCAGCGTCTTGCCGCCGGCCCCGGCGCAGTAGTCGACCACCGCCTGGCCGGGCCGCGCGTCGGTCAGCAGGGCGACCAGTTGCGAACCTTCGTCCTGCACCTCGACCAGCCCGTCGCGAAAAGCTTTCAGGGCCGAGAGCGCGACCCGCCCGTCGAGACGCAGGCCGATGGGCGACAGGACCGTCGGTTGCGCCGTGACGCCTTCGTCCGCCAGAGCGGCGATCGCCTCGTCGCGCGTGGCTTTCAAAGTGTTCACCCGCAGATCGAGCGGCGCCTCCTCGCGCATGGCGGCCACTTCGGCGGCGAAGTCCTCACCGAACGCCGCCCGCAGCGCCGGCTCGATCCATCCGGGATATTCGCCGCGCACCCAATCCGGCATGTCGCCATGGGAGAGGGGTTGGCCGCTCAGGCGCGCCACGAGCCCGCGCTCGTCGGGGGTGAGCGTGGGCGGGCCATAGGTTTCCCGCCCGAACAGCGGTTGCAGGTCCTCGGGCATCGCCCGCTCGCCGATCGCCAGATCGGCAAGCAGCCACCGTCGGGCCGTGGGTTTCACGATTCCGATGCGCGCCAGCCACCAGTCGAGCCGGGCGCGGCGGCGCAGGATTCCGTATACGCGCTCGGCGATGTCGCGCCGGTCCTTCGAACCGACGAAGCGCCGCTCCTTGAACCACGCGCCGATGACGCCGTCGGCCGGCCGATCGGTCGCGGCAACGGCCTCGAGCACGTCGATGACGGCCTGCAGCCGCGCCGCCGGGGTCATGTCGCTTGCGCCGCGGGCATTTGAAGGTGCTAGCTGTCGTTACGGTAGTTGGGGGCCTCGCGGGTGATGGCCACGTCGTGGACGTGGCTCTCGCGCAGCCCGGCATTGGTGATGCGCCGGAACCGGCAGTTCTTCTGCATGGCGGCGATGGTGCGGTTGCCGGTATAGCCCATGCCCGAACGTAGTCCCCCGACGAGCTGATGGATGACGTTGGCCACCGGCCCCTTGTACGGCACCCGCCCCTCGATACCTTCCGGCACCAGCTTGAGGGCGTCGCCGACCTCGGCCTGGAAGTAGCGATCGGCCGAGCCGCGCGCCATGGCGCCGATGGAACCCATGCCCCGGTACGACTTGTAGGAGCGGCCCTGATACAGGAACACTTCGCCGGGGCTCTCCTCGGTGCCGGCGAACAGCGAGCCGATCATCACGCAGTCGGCGCCGGCGGCGATGGCCTTGGCGATGTCGCCCGAATATTTGATCCCGCCGTCGGCGATCACCGGCGTGTCCGTCCGCCGCGCCACCTCGGCCACCTCCATGATGGCGCTGAGTTGCGGCACGCCGACGCCGGCCACCATGCGCGTGGTGCAGATGGTGCCCGGGCCGATCCCCACCTTGACGGCGTCCGCGCCGGCGCCGATCAGCGCCTCGGCGGCCTCCGGGGTGGCGATGTTGCCGGCCACCACCTGGGCGTAGTTAGACAGCTTCTTTATGTCGGCCACAGCCTGGATGACACCGCGCGAATGCCCGTGGGCGGTATCGACGACGATGAGGTCGACGCCGGCGTCCAGCAGCGCCTCGGCGCGCGCCAAGCCGTCCGGCCCGACCCCGGTGGCGGCGCCGACGCGCAGGCGTCCCTTGTCGTCCTTGCAGGCGTTGGGATAGGCCTGGGCCTTCTCCATGTCCTTGACCGTGATGAGGCCGATGCAGCGATATTCCTCGTCGACCACCAGCAGCTTCTCGATGCGATGCTGGTGAAGCAGGCGGCGCGCCTCGTCCTGGCTCACCCCCTCGCGCACCGTCACCAGATTCGTCCTGGTCATCAGCTCGCGGACCGGCTGGTTGGCGTTGCTGGCGAAGCGGACGTCGCGGTTGGTGATGATGCCGACCAGACGGTTGGTGTCGCGCTCGACCACCGGCACGCCGGAAATGCGGTACTCGGCCATCTGGCTCAACACGTCGGCCAGGGTCTGGTCGGGATGGATGGTGACCGGATTGACCACCATGCCGGATTCGAATTTCTTGACCTTGCGCACCTCGTCGGCCTGCCGCGCCGCGTCGAGGTTCTTGTGCACGATGCCGATGCCGCCGGCCTGGGCCAGGGCGATGGCAAGCCTGCTTTCCGTCACCGTGTCCATGGCCGCCGAGATTATCGGAATCCCCAGCTCGATCGAGCGGGTCAGGCGGGTGCGGGTGTCGGCCTGGGCGGGAAGGACGCTGGATTCGGCAGGCACCAGAAGCACGTCGTCGAACGTGAGGGCTTCCTTGATCTGCATGCCGCCTCCGAGATGGGATAGGCGCGCCATCATACACATATCGCCGGCCATGCCAAGCGCGGCAAAGGGGCGGCGGCGGCCCGCGTTCGGAACCGTTGCGGCGGGGCGCCGCCGCCCTAATATTTCCGGAGATGAGTCGTGTTCCGGAGGATCGCATGCGCCCCAAGACGACGTGGTTCCTGGTTGCCGACGGCGCCCGCGCCCGCATCTACGCCACCGAGGGCCGCGCACTCGATCTCAAGCCGGTGTTCGCCCACGAATTCGCGGCGCCGACCCGCGCCCCCAATCGCGCCGCCGACTCCGACAAGCCGGGCCGCAGCTTCGACAGCGCCGGCCAGGGACGCCACGCCATGGAGCGCGAGGTCGACTGGCAGACCCACGAGAAGCAGATGTTTTCCAAGGCCCTCGCCCGCGAACTGGAACAGGGGGCGAACCGCAACGCCTACGACCGGCTGGTCTTGGTGGCGGCGCCCGAGATTCTCGGTTTTCTGCGCGACGACCTCGGCAAGAACGCGGCCCGTCTGGTGGTCGCCGAGATCAACAAGGACCTCACCCATCTCGACGCCCTGCGGTTGTCGGAACATCTCGGTGGCGCGGTGCAGTTGGACTGACGCAAGAGATTATCGCGGCGGTGGTGTCATCGCGACACGGCGAAGCCAAGCCATGCTCCGGAGCCAAGATTCCGAGAAGCGTAACCCGTCCGTTGCGGATGGCCCCTGACATCATCCTGTTACATTTCCCACCGAGGATGCTTTCGGTCGGCGACCGTCGATGCCGGCAGCCGGCGGACTGCTAACCCAGGGATTGGCCGTGCGGAACATCAAGATCACGTTGTGGAGCCTGCTTGCGTTGCTGACCGTCCTGTGGCTGGCGGCGGACCCTGCCGCCCTGCAGGCGAAAACGTTTTTCGCTCTCCGCGACCACATGGTGCAGTACAGCGGCGTCATCGCCATGGCCTGCATGAGCGTGGCCATGATCCTGGCCTTGCGGCCGCGCTGGCCCGAACGACGGCTGAACGGCCTGGACAAGATGTACCGGCTGCACAAATGGCTGGGCATCGCTGCCCTGGCGATCGGCGTCGGCCATTGGCTGTGGGCGCAGGGACCGAAATGGGCGGTCGGCTGGGGCTGGCTGCAGCGGCCGCAACGCGGGCCGCGGCCAGTCTTCGACAATCCGGTCGAGCAGTTCCTCTCCACCTTGCGCGGCCCCGCCGAGGGCATCGGCGAATGGGCGTTCTACGCGGCCGTGGCGCTGATCGCGCTCGCCCTCGTCAAACGGTTCCCTTACCGCTGGTTCTTCACGACGCATCGCCTGCTGGCCGTCGTCTATCTGGTGCTGGTCTTCCATGCCGTGGTTCTGACCAAATTTGCCTACTGGCCGACGCCCCTCGGCCTGGTGATGGCTGGGTTGATGGGCTTCGGCACTTGGGCAGCCGGCGTCGTGCTGCTGCGCCGCGTCGCCGCGCGCCGGCAAGTTGGAGGCAGAATCGATGCCCTCCACTACTATCCCGGCGTCCGTGTGCTGGAGGTGGTGATCGGAATCCCGAAAGGTTGGCCGGGACACCAGCCCGGCCAGTTTGCGTTCGTCACCGCCCATGAGTCGGAAGGCGCCCACCCTTACACGATCGCCTCGGCGTGGAACGATGCCGACCGCCTCGTCACCTTCATCGTCAAGGAGTTGGGCGACTACACCCAGCACCTGCGCAAGACGTTGAAGGTCGGCCAAGACGTGACCGTCGAGGGGCCTTACGGCTGCTTCACCTTCGACGATACCCGTTCGCACCAGATCTGGGTAGGCGGGGGCATCGGCATCACGCCGTTCATCGCCCGCATGAAGCATCTGGCGACCACCGTGGACCGGCCTCGGCAGCGCGTCGATCTCTTCCACACCACCGCCGATTACGACGAGGAAGCGATCGCCAAGCTGACCGCCGACGCCGACGCCGCCGGGGTGCGCCTGCATGTCCTGGTCGATTCCCGCGACGGCCGTCTGTCCGGCGACCGCATCCGGGCCGCGGTCCCACAATGGCGGGAGGCCAGCCTGTGGTTCTGCGGCCCCGCCGGCTTCGGCCAGGCCCTCCGCACCGATTTCGCCGCCCACGGCCTGCCGGCGCAGCGGTTCTTTCACCAGGAATTGTTTGCCATGCGGTAGCGGCCGGCCCGCGTTCGCCGCGTCACTGCTCCGCTTTCGCCCCCCGGAAACCCATGGCCACGACATAGGTCTCGGCCGACTCCGAGCGGCTGGCCGGGGGCTTGGCGTGGCGCACGGTGGCGAAGTCGCGCTTGAGGGCGTCCAGCAATTCCTTTTCCGCGCCGCCCTGGAACACCTTGGCGACGAAGGCGCCCCCCGGGGCCAGCACCTCCTGGGCGAAGGCCAGCGCCGCCTCGCACAGGGCGATGATGCGCAGATGGTCGGTCTGCGGATGGCCGGTGGCGGGCGCCGCCATGTCGCTCAGCACCACGTCGGCCGGCCCGGCCAGCGCCTCGCGCAGCAGCGCCGGCGCGGCGTCGTCCAGGAAGTCGTGCTGCAGATGGGTGGCGCCCGCCACCGGCTCCCACTCGGCGATGTCGATGCCGACGACCTTGCCGCCGCCCGGCTCGCCGGCCTTGACGCGGGCCACCGCCACCTGGGTCCATCCGCCGGGCGCCGCGCCGAGGTCGACCACCCGCTTGCCGGGCCGCAGGAAATGGAAGCGGTCGTCGAGCTGCGTCAGCTTGAAGGCGGCGCGCGAGCGGTAGCCCAGGCGGCGCGCCTCGGTCACGTAGGGGTCGTTGAGCTGGCGCTCCAGCCAGCGCGTCGACGACAGCGTGCGGCCACGCGCGGTGCGCACCCGCTGCGCAAGAACGCGGCGCCCGCCGCCGCCATCGCGTTTGCCGCGTCCGCCCGACTTGGCCGTCATTCGGCTGCGCTGGCCAGGGCGTGGGGGGAAAACGCGTCGGCACGCATCATGCCGAGCAGCATGCCTTCGCGCAGGCCGCGGTCGGCCACCCGCAGCCGCCCCACCGGCCACAGGTTGCAGATCGCCTCCAGGATCACGCAGCCGGCCACCACCAGGTCCGCCCGCTCGGGGCCGACGCAGGGCTGCGCCGCGCGCTCGGCGTGATCCATGGCGGCAAGGCGGCGGCTGACGGCGTGGATGGCGTGGAAGGGCATGAGCAGGCCGTCGACGGCGGCGCGCTCGTAGCGCGGCAGTCCGAGATGAACGCCGCCCAGCGTGGTGACCGTGCCCGAGGTCCCCAGAACCTGCAAACTATGGGCGCGGATGCTGCGCCGCAGGCGGCAGCGCTCCTCGAAGGGGGCGAAACGCGCGGTCACCTCGCCGAGGACGCGGCGATAGCCGGCGATGCCGCCCAGATCGCCGGCACGCTGCTCGGCCAGCGAGACGACGCCGATGGGCAACGAGGTGAATGCCTCGATGCGCGGCGGCCGGCCGCGCTCGACGCGCACCCACATCAGCTCGGTGCTGCCGCCGCCGATGTCGAACACCAGCGCGTCGGACAGCCGCCGGTCGAGCAGGGCGGCGCACCCGGCCAGCGCCAGTCCGGCCTCCTCCTCGGCGGTGATGATCTCGATCTCGATTCCGGTCTCCGCCGCGACGCGCGACAGGAAATGGTCGCAATTGGTCGCCTGGCGGCAGGCCTCGGTGGCGACGTGGCGGGCGCGGGTGACGCCGCGGCGCACCATCTTCTCGGCGCAGGCGGCCAGGGCGTCGACGGTGCGCCCCATGGCCGCCGCCGACAGCGCCCCCGACGCCGTCAGCCCCTCGCCCAGGCGGGTGATGCGCGAAAAGGCGTCGATGACGCGAAAGCCGCGGCCGTGGGGGCGGGCGACCAGCATGCGGCAGTTGTTGGTGCCGAGATCGAGCGCCGCGTAGACCCCGTCCAGCGGTGCCCTGGGCCGCCTTTCGGCGCCCCGCGGCAGGCTGTGGACGGCGATCGCGTCGGACACGGAACCTCCCCGGAAACGGCGTGGCGTCGGCCCGCGCGGGCCCACGATGGGAACAGGATAGAGGACTCGGGGGGGCCACCGGAAGGGGTTTTCCGGGCCGCCGCGCGCGATTCCCGGCGGCCCGGACATTGACGCTACACAAGGCGGTGGCGATGTGTTAGAAGAACCGCCTTCGCGGCCCCGGCCGCGCCGCCCGCGCGCCCCCGTGGCGCCGTCCCGCTGGGGGATAGTTTAGCGGTAGAACTGCCGGCTCTGGACCGGCCAGCCCTGGTTCGAATCCAGGTCCCCCAGCCAGTTTCGCAGAACGCCTCACCCGATTCGCAAGATCGGCGACGCCCTTTGCCGCCGTCCGCGCCTGTGCCGGAATGCCGTGCCGGAATGCTGTGCCGGCAGGCTTCGCCGGCAGGCCGGCGGCGGCGCGGAGGACGCCATGCGCCTGCCTGCCTATGTCTATCGCCGCGGCACCCGCTACTGGTTTCGCCGCACCGTCCCGGCCCCCCTGCTTTTCGTTTTTTTTCGCGCTGAACTTCGCTGCTCCCTGCGCACCAATATGCCCGCCGAGGCCTCGGGACGAGCCCGCCGCTTGGCGGTCGTCCTCGACGCCGTGTTTGCGATCGTTGGCGAGGCAATGCAGGCGGGGACCACCCTTTCCCGGGACACCCTGGACGTTCTGGTGCGCGAGCTCATGTCCCATGAGCTCGAGCGCGCCGAGCGGGCGCGCGCCTGCGCCGGCCCGCGCAGCGACTCCGCGGCGGCGGCCGCCGCCGCCGCCGAACGCGCTCAGGCCGAGGCCCTGACGGCGGCGTTGCGCCGCAATGATCTCGCTCCCATCGCCGCGCCGCTCGCCGGCGCCCTCGCCCGCCTCGGCATCGCCGTCGCCGCCGACAGCCCGGACTGGCGCATCGCCGGCCGCGAGGCGCTGCGCGCCCAGCGCCGCGTCCACCTCGCCAATGCCGAGCGCGAACTCGGCTTCTACGGCGAAGACGACGGGCCCGGCGGGCCTCCGCCGGCGCCCGCCCGCATCTTGCCGCGCGCGGCCTCTTCGCCGGCCGCCGAGCCGGCCATCACGCCGCCCGCGACGCCGGCCGCCCAACCGGCCGCGACCGCCGTACCGGCGACCGACGGCACCATCACCGCGGAGACTCTGCTCAGCGTCGCCTGGCCGGTGTTCGTGGCAGCCAAACGCGAGGCCGACTGGAAAGCGAAGGAGCAGGAACGCGACGCCGACAAGGCGCTGCGCGCCTTCCGCGACTTCGTCGGCGACAAGCCCCTCGCCGCCATCACCGCCATCGACGCCGCCCGGATGCGCAGCCAGCTGTTGCGCGTGCCCAAACTCAACGGCAAGGGGCTGTACGCCGGCCTGACTCTGGCCGAGGCCATCGCCAAGGCCGAGGCTCTCGAAGCCGAGCAGCTGGCCGCGGTGGCCGCATCGCGGGCAGCCGGCCGGCTGCTCGGCGAAGACCACGACCGCGCCCGCCAGGCGGCGCGGGTCGAGCGGCTCAGCCTGACGACGGTCAATCGCTATCTGAGCCCGCTCAGCACGCTGTTCGCCTGGCTCGACCAGGAGCGCCACCTCAAGCTGCCCAGCCCCTTCGCCGGCATTCCCTTCTCCAAGAGGGTGCGGGCCAAGCGGGCCCGCGACCAACGCCAGAGCTTCACCGACGGCGAGTTGCGCCGGCTGTTCGCCACGCCGCTGTGGACCGGCTGCGCCTCGCCGCACCGCCGCTGGCAGCCGGGCGCCCTGGTGGTCAAGGACGCGCGCTACTGGATTCCGCTGCTCATGGCCTTCGCCAGCCTGCGCCTCGAGGAGGCGAGCCAGCTGTTCTGCGACGACGTCGCCACCCTCGACGGCATCGCCTGCCTGATCGTGCGCGGCGACAACGCCTTGCGCACCACCAAATCCGACTCCAGCGCCCGCATCGTCCCCGTCCACTCGACCCTGATCCGCCTCGGCTTCCTCGAGCATGTCGAGCGCATGCGCGCCGACGGCCGCACCCGCGTCTTTCCCCATCTCGAGCGCGACGCGCGCGGCCGCCTCGGCGGCGCCGTCAGCAAGTGGTTCACCGAATACCGGCGCCGCATCGGGGCCTACGAGAAGCACAAGGACGCCCATTCGCTGCGGCACTTTTTCGACACGCATCTGCACGACCGCGACGTGCCGACGGTGCGGGTCGCCGAGCTGATGGGCCACGCCTCCCCCGGCGAGACGGCGGGGCGCTACTACAAGGGGGCCAAGCTGCAGCGCCTGCGCGAGGCGATCGAGAGATTGGATTTCGGATTGCTCTTCGAGGAGCGCGACGGCGCCTGGCACATCGCCCGCGAGCAGCCGCCCGATGACGCCGACTCCCGCGAACGACCGGCTCATTGTTTGATCGAGAGGCCGATGTAACAAACTTTACTTCGGTTTCTCTTCGCGTTTATTGGAGTGACATCGGATGCGGCCACGGGAATACAGCGACGACATGATCGAAGAGGCGTGCCGAGAGATTCTGGCGGCCGACGAAAGACTGACGGTGGCGGCGGTGCGCCGGCGCCTCGGCGGCGGCCGCTGGGATCGCCTGCGTGCCGCCGTCGACCGGATGCGTGGCGAGACCGCCGCCGCCGGCGATCCGGAGATCGCGGAACTGAGTCGTCGCGTCGCCGCTGCCTGGAGCCGCCTCGCCGCAGATCTGGTGGCGCTGTGCGTGCGGCGCGCGATGGCCGCCGCCGAGGCCCGCGACGCACCGGGCTTAACGAATGAGGACCGAGAGGAGCGGACATGAGCGACCGAGACGACTACGCCACCAACGCCCTGCCGCGCCGGCTCGACGACATCGTGCGCCGCCAGCGCGACCGCTGCCAGATTCGCCTGGCCAGCGCCGCGGAGTTCGACGCTCTGCACACCGCCCTGCCGGCGGCCAGGGCGCGCCACACCCTCGCCGACTGGCGCCTGATCGCGATCGTCGCCGACGGCAACGCCAGCCTGCACCTTTTGGGCACGACGGAGCGAACCGAATCGTGGATCACGTCCCGCGTCAGCGGCCTCGATCTCGAGACTCGCTCCGCGCGTACGGCCAACAACCACTATGCCCTGGCCGCCGCCGGCGCCGGCGAGCCGCCGTTCGAGCACGTCCTGCACGTCTGCGCCGCGCTCAACGCCTGGGGCCTGGGGCGCGCGCTGGATGTCGTCCGCGTTTTCTACTGATGGACGGAAAAATATCATGATCATCATCGACAGCCGCGGCACGCACGGCGACCTCGCGAGCGAAATCGACCGGCTGCAATCGCTGCTCGACGATCTGCGCGCGCTGGCCCGCGGCTCGCTGCCGGCGGCAGAGCGCCTGGCCGCGGCGCCGGTGCTCCACGACTATCGCCTGGCGACACGGGCCGTTGCCTGCCTGATCGGAAAGGTCGAGAACCACCCGCGTTGCCGAGGACCGGTCGTGACCTCGGATCTGTGGGTGGCAGCGCCCGATCGTGGATTCGTGCGGACGCTGTCGCGCTTCTATCGGCTGGGCCGGCCGCTGGAGCCGGATCTGCCCTCCTTCTGAGACGAGCCAGCGCCGGCTCGGCGACACCCGCGCGCCGATCATGCCCGGCGCCCGCTGCGCCGCCACCGTCTCCGCCGCTGCAGCACGGCGGTGAGCCCGTCTGGGCGACGGGCCCGCCCCGATGCTGGTCAGCCTGTCAACGATGTTGCCGGACAATCCGTGCAGGCTGAGAGCCGGGAGTTACCGCACCACCAACCATTCCGGTGTTCGCGACCGGTTGCTCGCGCGGACCAGCCATCCATGGTCCTCGAGAATTCTCGCGATCCTCGTCGCCGACTTCTTGTCGCGTATGGCATTCGGTCCCCGCTGGTACAACTCGACCAGGCTGATGGTGCGCCTGTCCCAGCGCCCCTGCAACCACTCGAGGGTCCTTTGCGCGGCCTGCAATTCAACTGAAAGGGCGACGGCCCCGAAGAGGCGCTTCGCTTCGAGCGCATAGAAGCGGGCCAAGGCGATGCCGCCATCCATTGCCTCGGCATTGACGTCGCCGCTCTCGAAGTCGGAGAACAACGTGATCACGCCAGCCAGTCGCGCCGCGTGTTCGCCGAGCTTGGAGGCCAGGCCGCGAATATCGCTGTAATCGCCGTCGGGCCGCATGAGGCGCTCACACTCGCCGACGAATGCGATCCAGGCCCGCTCCGCAGCGGCAGACAGCGGCAGGGGGCGCAACGCCAGTTCGTTGCGCGTTCCCGGCCGCAGCGAAAGAGGAAGCGAGAGTATCTCGAGCAACCGCCGCTCATAGTCATGGAGGATTTGTCTCGCCCCGTCGGAAGCCGGACGGAATTCCCTGCTGCCGATGCGGCTCGGCGGCGCCGAGACCAGGCAGCGCGACAAAATGCCCTGGTCCATCGCCGTAGCATCGCCGAGAAACTGGCTGGACACGCCCGGCTGCACCAGCAAATGCACAGACACCCGCTTGCCCGCGAGAATGCTTGGCGGCTCCTTGACGCGTTCGCGAGTTACCGCGTCCCCATCCCAAAATTTGGAGAGGCCAGCGAACGTTTTCAGCCGTTCTTCGGGCTTCATGCTGTAGCCACTCAGAAAGCGCCCCCCTTCGTCTGAAAACAAGCCAACGCTGGGCTGGCCGTCACACAGCATGCGGCACAATGCTTCGAATGTCGGCTCCTGAAGCAGACAGTTTGGGAACAGCGGCCGCTCGGCCGGCTCGCCCGCGTCGTCGGGAACCGCAGCCCTTCTGCTCTCCCTTTCCTGCTTTAGACAAATGCGCATGTCGGCAGCGTACTGGTCGCGCAACCGATCCTGGTACACCTTGATAGGGCGCGTGGCCAAGTCGTCGACGGTGGACTTTCGTTCCCCCGAAGCGGCGATGCTGATCAAGTTTTGAGACAGCGGTCGGACGGCATGTGTGGGCAGAACCACGTCGGCGTGCCCCTGCAGCGCCAGCGCCGCGCTGGCTATGACCGATTGCGCACAGAGGGCGGTCGGCGCCTGGGAGATCTCCTCGATCGCAGCGATAACGTCAGCCGCCGGGCGTCCGACCGCAAGAATTGGGAATGGCAGGGCATCGGGCAGGCAACGGACGAGCGGGCGAGGCGCCTCCCGATCCGCAGGCACGAAGGGCGGCAGCGGAGCCGCAGGGACACGGGCGAGCAACTTCTTCAGTATGTTCACGGGTCTTCACTCCAGGATTGTTGTACGGCAGGAGGTAGGTCCGTGGCGGAAGCGACGGAAACCGAGGCGTCCGTTTCGAAAATTGCCGAAATGAAGGGTAAGCATCCGGTGAAGAGCGCAGGGGTCCTCGGCTTGCCGCGCGTCAGGCCGCCCGGCTTGCGTCGGCGCTTTGCTGGCGCCAGTTCCAGGGCAGGAGATCGTCGAGCCGGTGAGCCGGATGCTCGGCGATGCGGGCAAGGACATCGGCCAGCCAGAGGATCTTGATCAGATCGCCCCGGCCGCCGCGGAACACGGAGAAATCGCCGGCATGGGGATCACGGCCCAAGGCTTCCTGAACCTGCAGCGCCAGTCCGTTCATGCCGCGCCGCATGTCGGTGCGGCCGACCGCCAGCCATACCCGGACGCCGGAGGGCACCGGGATTATCGCCGCTCCAGCATGTCGACGACGCGCCGCAGGGCCGGACCGTCGAAACCGGCGCCGACCCGGACGCGGTAGCCACCGGCCAACTCGATCTCGATCCGCTCGTCGCGAGGCGCGCCGGCGCCCGGCGTCTCCGCCGTCAGTATCACCGGCACCAGACGGGCCGCGTCTGCAGGCAGCGGTCCCAGGCGCTTGCGCCAGGCGAAGATCTGGTTGTCGTTGACCCCATACCGCCACGCCACCCCCGCCACCGAGGCGCCGGGTTCATACGTCGCCGCGACGATCTCGCGCTTCAGCTCCTCCGGCCACGACCGATACCGCCGCCGCCCCTCCGAATTTCTGTCCATAAACGATTTCGTGGACACCTTTCCCACCGGCCGAAGTTGATCGAGCAGTCAGAATCCCTGTCAGCGACTCGGCTGAGAAGGCGGCCCTCGCCGGAGGGATACAATGAAGGTGACGTTCGTCAGCAGGTCCTGCTGGGACGGGAAGTGCCGGTAGGCCGGATATGCCTGGCGTTTGGCCGCCGGGGCGTAGTGCGTCTGCTAGTATTGCTAACTCAGCAGAATTAGCGGACGGCGACGGGAGGGCGTTTACATGTCGCCGCCGCCGAGGAGACGGCGCTGGCGCGGTTCGACGCGGACGACCGCTTTGCGCCCATCCCCGCCATTGAGATCAGATGTGCCGCTTCCTGAATGCGGACATTGCTAGCGCCCGTTCTATAGGCGCATGTGGCAGAACCCGGTGAGGCACACTTTGTCACAATCTCCCGACCTCCAGTCATAATCGCGCGACATCCGTCTGCCACATTCGCCGCGAAGCAGATTTGCAGGTGTCCGATGTCGAAGCTTTCCGACAATCTCCCCAAATACGCGGTCCTCGGAGTTTTTGCCCTCGGGGCTCTGGCCGTGGGCTACAACGCTTTCACTTCGCCTTCCGACGCGGCGCCGACCGTGGCGGTGAATATCCCGGCGCAGTTCAGCCAGATCGCGCTGGCCGGGGCCAAGGAATACGAGGTCAATTGCGCCTCGTGCCACGGCGCCAACGCTTCCGGCACCGATCAGGGACCGCCGCTGGTGCACGACATCTACAATCCCGGTCATCATGCCGACGAGGCGTTCTACCGCGCCGCCAAGAACGGCGTGCCGCGGCACCATTGGATGTTCGGCGACATGCCGCCGCAGCCGCAGATGAACCGGCTGTCGATGCAGGCGGTCATCCAATACGTGCGCGAGCTGCAGGTCGCCAACGGCATCGTCTACCGCGAACACCGCATGTAGGCCTTTAGCGCGGCAGCTCGACGGCGGCGCGCAGGCCGCCCTCAAGACGGTTGGCGAGCCGAAGCTCGCCGCCATGGGCGTGGACGATCGACAGCGCCACCGCGAGGCCGAGCCCGACGCCGCCGGTCTCGCGCGAGCGCGAGGCCTCGATGCGGTAGAACGGCGTGAACACCTTGGCGAGCTCGGCATCGGCAATGCCGGGGCCGCGGTCGTCGACCGAGATGGTTACGGCATGGTCGTCGGCGGCGACGTTCACCGCGGCGGTTTCGCCGTATTTCACCGCGTTCTCGATCAGGTTCTGGAACACCCGCTTGAGCGCCAGCGGCCGGCAGTCGTAGGGCAGCTTGGCCGGCGCGGTCAGGGTCACCGGCGCGCCGGCGTCGGCCAGGTCGTCGACGACGCTGGCGACCAGGGCGACCAGGTCGACGCGGCGGCGGTCCTCGCGCACCGCCTCGTCGCGCGCGAAGGCCAGGGTCTCGCCGACCAGAGCCTCCATCTCGGCCAGGGTCGCCAGCATGCGCGCGCGTTCCTCGTCGTCGTCGACGAACTCGGCGCGCAGCTTCAGGGTGGTGATCGGCGTGCGCAGGTCGTGGCTGATCGCCGCCAGCATCAGCGTGCGGTTCTCGACCAGGCGGCGGATGCGCGCCTGCATGTCGTTGAAGGCCTCGGCGGCGCGCTGCACCTCGATCGGGCCGGCGACCGCCAGCGGCGGCGCCCCGACGTCGCGGCCCAGCCGTTCGGCGGCGCGGGCGAAGCCGGCCAACGGCCGCGTCAGCCGCCGCACCGCCCAGATCGACACCACCAGCACCCCGGCCGTCATCAGCACCATCGACAGGGTCGAGGCGCTCGACCACAGGCTTTCCGACTGCGGGATGGCGGTGGCAAAATTGATCCAGGCGCCGTCCTCCAGCCGCACCGAGACGTTCAGGCTCTGCCCGACCGGCCAGCCGTGGACGCCGCGCATCATGTGCATGTGCAGCCAACCGGCGGTCCGCTCGAAGCCGGAGGTCGGACCGGAATCGGCGGGCTCGTGCAGGCGAACGATGATCGGCCGGCCGCCGAGGTCCTGGGCCAGCAACGCCTCCAGCGCGCGCTCCTGCCAGTCGTGCTCGCCGGGCACCACCATGCTCTCGGGCGTCACGGCGACGCTCAAGCTCGGGCTCTCGACGGCGCGCAGCAGCCGCTCGCGCCACTCGGGCGGCGTGTCCTCGACCAGATGGGTGATCTCGGCGACGCGGGTGGCGACGTTGAAGCCGCCGAGCTGGGTCAGCACCTGGACGCGATCGGTGGAATAGATCCACATGCTGGCCAGATGCGACACCGTCAGCCCGATCAGCAGCACCAGCACGGTCTGGCCGGCCAGGGTGCGCGGCAGCAGCCTCATTCGCGCACGACCTGCGGCGTGAAGACGTAGCCTTCGCCCCACACCGTCTTGATGAGCTGCGGGTTCTTCTGGTCGGGCTCGATCTTGCGGCGCAGGCGGCTGATCTGGGTGTCGATGCTGCGGTCGAACGGCGTCGCCGAGCGGCCGCGCGCCAGATCGAGGAGCTGGTCGCGGTTGAGCACCCGGCCGGGGCGCTGGACCAGCGCCAGCAGCAGTTCGAACTCGCCGGTGGACAACGGCACCGCGACGCCGTCCTCGCCGGCGAGCTCGCGCCGGCTGGCATCGAAGCGCCAGTCGGCGAAGCGGTAGACGGTGCCGTCGCTCGGCTGCTCGGGCTGGCCGCCGCCTTGGGTCCGGCGCAGCACCGCCTTGATGCGGGCCATCAGTTCGCGCGGGTTGAACGGCTTCGGGACGTAGTCGTCGGCGCCCATCTCCAGGCCGACGATGCGGTCGGTCTCCTCGCCCATCGCGGTCAGCATCACCACCGGCAGGCTCGACTTGGCGCGCAGGTTGCGGCACAGCGTCAGGCCGTCCTCGCCGGGCAGCATCAGGTCGAGCACGATCAGATCGATGCGCGCCGCCTCCAGCTTGCGCCACATCTCGCGGCCGTCGGCGGCGGTGGTGACGCGGAAGCCGTGCTTGACCAGGAACTTGCCGAGCAGGTCGCGGATGTCGCGATTGTCGTCGACGACCAGGATGTGGGGGGCGTTGTCCATGGCCGGATGATAGCGCGCGCGTCGGCGCCTGCATCGGCGAAATTTGTGACGGACTGTGGCGGGCCGCGGCCCCAGTCGCAAACGGTTGCACTTTTCCGGGTTCCGGACGCACGCCGGTGACAAATGCGGTGTGGAATGAAGGCATCGAACGAACCAGAGGATGCCGACCATGAACAAAATCCGGATCGCCGCCGCCACGACGGCTCTCGCCGTGATCGTCGCCGGAACGGCGGCGGCTCAGATGCAGGCGCCGGAAGCCGCGGCCGAGCCGACGGCGAATGCGGCCGAGATGCACGCCCAGCACCATCCCGACGGCGCCGCCCCCGGCGGCATGATGGGGATGATGGCCGGCATGATGAACCCGCAGATGATGCAGCAGATGATGCAGCACATGGGCGGCATGGGCGGCGGCATGGGCGGCGGCATACCGATGATGGGCATGATGGGCGGCGGCGCGGGCGCGATGCCGTGTCCCGACATGGAGCAGACGGCCGAGCTGACGCCGGACACCGTGCGCCAGCATCTCGAAGGCCACGTCGCGATGACCGGCAACGAGCGCCTGAAGGTCGGCGACGTCGCCGCCCAGGACGACGGCACCATCGTCGCCACCATCGTCACCCGCGCCGAGGGGGCCGTGGTCGACAAGTTCGCCATCGATCCCCGCACCCATACGCGCAAGCGCGTCGACTGATCCCGAGCACAGGAGGTCGTCATGTGGAACCACATGGGCTATTTCGGCGACGGCTGGTTCTGGCCGATGGCGATGCACGGCGCGATGTCGCTGCTGTGGATCGGACTTCTCGTACTCGGCATCGTGGTGATCGTCCGGCTCGCCGCCGGCGGCGTCCGGCGCGGCGGCGGGGCTTTGGCGGCGCTGGAGACCCGCTACGCCAACGGCGAGATCGGCCGCGACGAGTTCCTGCAGCGGCGCCAGGACCTGTCTCGATGATGAAAAGGCCTCATCCGCTTGGATGATGCCGATGCCTAGCTAAGAAGAAGGCGCCGCGGATGCTAGTATTCGCCTTGACGACGCGAACAGGAGGACTGTCATGAACAAATTCCTCGTACTGGCGTCTTCGGCAGCCATCGCGCTGACGATTGGCGGCACGGCGCTGGCGCATGGCCCGCAGGGCGGCGCCGGCGCCGGTTGGGGGCCTTGCCCGATGATGCAGGGCTGGGGCGGCGGCCCCGGCATGGGCATGGGACCGGGAATGATGCAGGGCTGGGGCGGCGGTCCCGGTTGGGGCATGGGACCCGGGATGATGCAGGGCTGGGGCGGCGGCCCCGGCACGGGCATGGGACCGGGAATGATGCAGGGCTGGGGCGGCGGTCCCGGCATGGGCTGGCAGACCGCCGAGCCGCTGACCACCGACGCGGTCACCCAGCGGCTGCAGCGCCATCTGGCGATGATGGGCAACGAGCGGCTGAAGATCGGCGCGGTCACCGAGCAGCAGGACGCCATCGTCGCCGAGATCGTCACCCAGGACGGTGCCGTCGTCGACAAGCTGGCCTTCGACAAGGACACCGGCCGGCCGCAGCGCATCGACTGAGATGTACGGCGGATACGGCTACATGCACGGCCCGGAGGGGCTGATGTTCCACGGCCTGGGCTGGCTGATCCTGTTGGCGCTGGTGATCGGGGGCGCGGTCCTGGTGGTCCGCGCCCTCGGACACGACGGGGCACGCGCGACCGGGTCGTCGGCGTTGGCGCGGCTCGAGGAGCGCTACGCCAACGGCGAAATCGACCGCGACGAGTTCCTGCAGAAGAAGAAGGATCTCGGCCGCTGAGCGGTCATTGCCGTTGCTGCTTGGCCCGCGTCTCCGCGACCAGCCGCTTGATCGTGTCGTAATCGACGGCGCCGCGCACCACGGTCTCGCCCAGGACGAACGCCGGGGTGCCGTTGATGGCAAGGTCGCGGGCGAGGTCGTGATTGAGGGCGATCGCCTTGTCGATCTCGGTGCGTTGCGCGGTCATCGTTTGCTTCAACTCGGCAAGGTCGAGTCCGACCTCGGCGGCGATCGCGTGCACCCGCGCCTGGTCGAGATTGCCGCGCGCCGACATCAGCGCGTCGCTGAACGCCTGGTACTTGCCCTGCGGCCGCGAGGCCAGTGCCGCGCGGGCGGCATAGTCGCTGTCCGGCCCGAGGATCGGGAATTCCTTGTAGACGAAGCGGATGTTGCCGTCCTCGGCCAGCAGCTTCTCGATCACCGGATGCACGCGCTTGCAGTAGCCGCAGCGGTAGTCGAAGAACTCGACCAGGGCGATGTCGCCCTGCGGGTTGCCGCCGACCGGTGCCGCGGGATCGTCGAAGATCTCGGCGGCGCGTTCGGCGATCACCCGCCGCTCGGTGGCCGCGATGTCGCGGCGCTGCAGTTCCTCGATCGCCTCCAGCACCAGTTCCGGCTTGTCGCGCAAGGTGCGCTCGACGATGTCGGCGACGTCGTCCTCGGTCAGCGGCTCGGCGGCGGCCGCCGGCGTCGCCGCGATCAGCAGGACGATCACCGGAAACCAGAATTTCAGGCGCATGTCTCCTCCCTTTCGTTCAGCCGATCGTCTTGCGCCGGGCGTCGTCGACGAGGCGCTTGAGGCTGGCGAGATCCTTGCTGCCGAGCACGATCTCGCCGCCGATCACGAAGGCCGGCGTGCCGGGCAGGGCGAGCCGGCGCGCCAGGTCGAGATTGCGCTCGATCGCCGCCGCGATGCGCGGCGCCTCGGCGGCCATCGTTCGTTTCAGCACGTCTGGGGCGACGCCGACGCTCTCGGCCAGTTCCATGACTTTGCCCGGATAGGGCAACCCGGGATGGCCCATCAGCGCCTCGTGCAGCGGCACGTAGCGCCCGAGCCGGTCGGCGGCCAGCGCCGCTTCGGCGGCCGAGCGCGAGAAATGGCCGATGATCGGCCACTCCTTGTAGACCAGGCGGATGTTGCCGTCCTCGGCGAGCAGGCGGGTGATCGTCGGCGCCACCGCCTTGCAGGCGCCGCAGCGGTAGTCGAAGAACTCGACCAGGGTGACGTCGCCGTCGGGATTGCCGCCGACCGGCGCGTCGGGGTCGTCGTAAAGGGCGGCGGCGTTGGCCGCTACCGCCTCCGGCGCGGCCAAGGCAGGCATCGCGCCCGCCGCTGCCGCGGCGGCGGCGAGCCCGAGCACGCGGCGGCGCGTGATCGCGATGGCCATGGCCGCTCTCCTACTGCGCCGAGACGATCGACATCTGATGGCCCTCGCCGCGAATGGCGATCTCGCCCTTCAGCGACAGGTCGGCCTGGTCGACGATCCAGAGCGTCGGCGCCTTGCTCGACGAGACGTAGAGCTTGCCGGTGCCGCGGATCGCCGTCAGGTGATACGGCGACGGTTCGAGCGCCAGGCTGCGGCGGGCATCGCTGGCGATGTCGATGGCGGTGAGCTTCTGGTCCTTTTTCGAGGTCACGAACAGCGTCTTGCCGTCGTCGGAAATGTCGAGCCCGTGCACGTCGGGGCCGACCTGATACGACCGCGCCACCGCGCCGCCGGCCACCGACACCGCCGAGACGGTGCCGCCGCGCGGATTGGTCACGAAGATGGTCTGCTCGTCGGGCGCGAACACCATGTGCTCGGGCGCCGGACCGGCCTCCAGCGTGCGGCGCACCGACCAGTCGGCGACGGCGATCTCGCTGATCGTGCCGTTGCCGCTGTTGGAGACGAAGGCGGTACTGCCGTCGGCGCTGACAAGCGTGTAGTTGGGGCCGGGGCCGGTGCTCACCGTGGCGACGATCTCGCCGCTCTGCATGTCCATCACCGAGACGGCGCCGCGGGTCATGTGGGTCGACAGCACCCAGCGGCCGTCGGGGGTGATCGCCTGGTGGTGAGTCATGCCGGCGACCGGAATCACCGACATCACGTGGCCGTGCGCCGGATGCAGGATGTACAGGCCGCTGTTCTCGGCCTTGTCGGCCTTCGGGTCCTCTTTCAGGCTGCCGGCGACGACGTATTCACCGTCCGGCGTCGCCACCAGGCCGTGGGCGTTGGCGAAGCCGGGGAAGGATTCCACCACCTGGTCGGTGGCGGCGTCGACGACGAAGACCTCGTTCGAGGTGCCGCCGGCGACGTAGACGGTGGGCTCGGCCAGGGCGGCGGCCGAGGTCATGAGGCCGGCGGCCAGGGCGGCGAGGAACGGGCGGGTCATGGCTTGTCTCCTTGCGAGCCGCCAAAGGCGGCGCGGATATGGGCGAGGACGGCGGCGAGGTCGCCGTCGGTCAGGGAATCGTCGCCGCCGCGCGGCGGCATGGCGGCGGCATCGCCTTCGACGCCGTCGCGCAGGCTGCGCATCAGCTCGGCATCGGACTTGGCAAGGGCGCCGGCGGGATCGGTAAGGTCGGCGACGCCGGGCATGGCGCCGGTGCCGTCGTAGCCGTGGCAGACGGCGCAGGCGCGGTCGTAGATGGCGGCGCCGTGGTCGGCGGCCGCGGCGGGGGCGGCAGCGAGCGCCGCGACGAGTATCAGCGCCTTCACAGCAGAATCTCCTGGAAGCCGGGGAAGCGCAGCAATAGCCAGGTGCCGATGCTGGCGAGCCAGCCGGTCGCCATGGCGATGCCGACCGCGACCAGCAGGCCGCCGGCGGCGAGGTGGGCGATGCGGCCGAGGCGGCGGAAAGGGGCTAGCCGCGCCATGAAGGCGTCGGTGAACAGCGCCACCAGCAGGAACGGTACCGCCAGCCCGGCGGAATAGATCGCCAGCAACTGCACGCCCGAGGCGACGCCCAGGGTCGAGGCGCCGAGGGTGAGGATGGCGCCGAGGATCGGGCCGATGCAGGGCGTCCAGCCGAAGGCGAAGGCGCCGCCCAGTGCCAACGCGCCGACCGGCCGGCCACCCTTGATGCCGGCGCCGAAGCGCCATTCGCGCTGCAGCCGGGCGAGCGGCAGCAGCCCGAGCATGTGCAGCCCGAACAGGGTCACGATCGAGCCGGCGACGAGGTTGGCGGCGCCGCGCCACGACTGCAGCGCCTGCCCCAGCGCCGTGGCGCTGGCGCCCAGCGCGATGAAGATCAGCGAGAAGCCGGCGACGAAGAAGCTGGCCAGTATCAGCGCGTCGAGCCGGGCGCGCAGGCTGCGCCGCTCGGCCCGCATGTCCTCGAGCGACTGGCCGGCGACGTAGGAGACGTAGCCGGGCACCAGCGGCAGCACGCAGGGCGACAGGAATGAGATCATGCCGGCCAGGAAGGCCGAGGAGATCGCGATGCCGGAGAGTTCCAGGCTCATCGCGCCGCCTGCAGTTCGCGAATGCGCGGCAGGATGTCGCGGTCGAAGATCTCGGGCGTCATCGCGCCGATGTGCTTGTAGGCGATGCGGCCGTCCTTGCCGATGACGAAGGTCTCGGGCACGCCGTAGACGCCGAAATCGATGGCGACGCGGCCGTCGAGGTCGGCGCCGGTGCGCACATAGGGATCGCCCAATCCGTCGAGCCAGCCTTGCGCGTCGGCGGGCTTGTCCTTGTAGTTCAACCCGTGCAGCGGCACGATTCCGGAGCGCGACAGTTCCATCAGGAACGGATGCTCGCGCTTGCACTCGGCGCACCACGACGCGAAGACATTGACTAGCGAGACCTCGCCGCGCAGATCGGCGGTCGATAATCCGGCGGCGCGGCCCTGGACCGGCGGCAGCGCGAACTCCGGCACCGGCTTGCCGATCAGCGCCGAAGGAAGCTCGCGCGGATTGAGGGTCAGCCCCACGGCGAACACCACGGCAAGAACCGCGAAGACCGCCACCGGGACGAGGCCGCCGAACCGTGGGCGGGCGTGGCCGATCTCGGTTTCGCTCGTGGCGGACATGGCA
This sequence comes from Rhodospirillales bacterium, assembly GCA_019455065.1. GTDB lineage: Bacteria > Pseudomonadota > Alphaproteobacteria > Rhodospirillales > Magnetospirillaceae > JACFNC01. The sequence goes on along the minus strand of JACFNC010000014.1, from coordinate 48,378 downwards.
ATCTCCCGATCGCTGTTCATATCCGCAATTTCAGTCTATGACTGTTACTGAAGTTCGTCGGCACGGCGGTACTTTGTGACAGTCTGTGGCGACCGCTTTCGCTCAGCCACCAACCGCCTGCTGTCGGCGCAGGGTTTCGGCGGGCCAGCGGCTCTTGATGAAGGCGAGCGCCGCCCAGATGTCGTCGTCCGACAGCGCTTCGCCGAAGCCGGGCATGTCGCTCTCGTAGCCGGGCGGCGCGATGGCGGCGATGCCGTTCTTCGTGATGTCGAACAGCATCGCGTCCGGGTGGTGCCAGGTATGGCCGGTGACGTCGTGCGGCGGCGCCGGCAGGCGGCCCGCGGCGTTGCGGGTCTTCCAGTCCGGCTGGCCTTCAAGGTCGGCGCCGTGACAAGAGGCGCAGAAGTCGGCGTACACGGCTTGGCCGCGCGCGACTTGCGCCGGATCGCTCGGATCGGCGCCGGCCGCCGGCGCCAGCGCCAGCCAGCCGCCGAGGGCGGCGGCCAGTGCCAGCCCAGCCCCGCCGCCGGCAAGCAGGATGGTGAGCCTCATGTCGCGGGTCCCTTGGGTTTGTCCTTGGCGTTCGGCGGGTCGGCGTCCTGGCTGTCGACGATGGTGCGCATCAGGAGCCACGCGATTCCGACGGCGAAGACGGCTGGCAGCACGTAATCCATGATGCGCCTCCCTTCAAAGGCCTCAGCCGCCGTCGGCAGGTTTGGTAACCAGGGCCGGCGTGCTTTCCGGTGCCTCGGCGGTCTTCTTGTCCTTGTGGCAGGACGCGCCGTCCTTGCCATGCTTGTGGCCGCCGCACATCAAGAGGTGCACGCCGACGCACAGCAGCATCGGCAGCAGCGATATCCACAGCGACGGCTGCTCGGCGCCGGCCGTCGCTTCGCCGCCGCTGCCGGCGAAGAACACGACCGCGAGGCCGCCCATCAGGATGATGCACAGGCCCATCGGCGAGCGCAGCAGGGAATTCAGGTTCATGGCGGGTCTCCTTTAGCGGCCGGCCGGCGGTTTCGAACAGCAATGGCCCTGGTGGCCGAGGCTGGAGCGGATGTTGTCTTCGGTGAACGAGGCCCAGCCGCGGCGCAGCCGGTCGAGCACGTGGTTCGACGGCCGCAGTCCGATCGCCTCCAGGCGCTCGGCGACCTGCGGCAGGGTGCATTGGCGCAGGTCGTATGACACGGTCACGCGGCCGGTATCCGGGCTGGCCTCGGCATCGACGACGCCGTCGACCGAACGCAGCCATTCGCCGACGTCGCGACTACAGTCGTCCAGGCCCGCGACCTTGATCTTGCGCTTGACGATGTTGGTCTCGTTCATGCCTCTCCTCCCTTATTCGTTGGTTCAGACGGCGCAGCCGCCGCCGCCCGACGGCCGCTGCTCGGCGATCAGGCCGTCGCGGACGAGACGGTCGTGGACGGTTCTGCGCCAGGCGGTCAGCGACGACATCTCGCGGCCCAAGGCGCGGCGCGGCTCGACGGCCGCCCAGGCGGTGCCCTCGTATTCGCGGAACCACACCGCCATCTCGACGTATTGCTCGGGGTACCACAGGCCGTTGGCCGCCTTGGCCAGGCGCCAGACCGCGTCATCGCTCAAGCCATGGGCGACGGCGAGCTGGATCAGCCCCAGCATCGCCGAGCCATGATTGCAGTCCTGAAAGAAGGCCGAGTTGTCGCAGCACGGCCGGTAGGTGGCGTCGGCGATCGCCACCACCCGCGCCTCCTGCGAAGGCGTCAGCGGCACGGCCGCGACGGTGTTGAAGTAGCCGCCGCCCGTTTCGGCACGGCCCAGCGTCCAGCCGCCGGTGCTGGCGAAGCCGGCGCCGTCGGGACCGGCAAGGCGGCTGGTCGCGTTGGCCTCCATGCGGTTGGCCAACCCCAGTGCCCAGAGCAGGTTGAGCAGCACCGGCGCCGTCCGCGGCGACAGCACCACCGCCTCGGGCGAGGCCGCCTTCAGCGCCTGCGCCGCCCAGCCCGGCAGGCCGCCGCGTCGCTCGTAGGTCGCCGCCATCTTGTTCGGATCGATCACCCCGCCCGCGACCAGCCGCACCATGGCCTGCCCGAGCGTCATCCCGGTCCAGACCGGCGCGTCTGGGATCACCGCCCGCGCCGCCTCGCCGAGGTGGTCGCGCTCGAACAGCCGCAGGATGCGCGGCGTCTCGAGGCCGAGGCCGTACATGCCGGCGCCGAACAGGGCGAGGGCGAGCAGGCGGCGGCGGGAGTGTCGTTCCATCATGGCGTCGAGCCTATCCGCGATGCGTCGCCAGTTTTTGTCTGCCCGGCGGGAAAGTGTTTCGAATTGTGACGCCGCCCCACCGGCCGGAACACCAAGCCGTTTCCGTTGTTTCGCCAAGGGATCGCAGCCTGTCACCGGAGATCGAGATGCTGAGCTTCCTGGCCGAGACATTGCCGTTCATGGCCGAACCGTGGTTCGCGATCACCTGGTACGCGATCGGCACCCTGGGCGTGGTGTGGATGGTCTACGACGCGCAGACCGCCAACAGCGCGCTCAATCCGCCGCTGAAGGTCGCTTGGCCGATCATCATCTTTTTCTTTTCGGCGATCGGCATCGTGCTCTATCTGGTGACGTCGCGGCCCTCCGACATCGCCCGGTACGAGGGCCACGAAGCGAAGATGAAGCGCTTCACCGAATACTCGCAGCCGACCTGGCGCAAGGTCGTGGCCTCGGCCATCCACTGCGTCGGCGGCGACGGTCTCGGCATCATGACCGCCATGGTGCTCGCCCGCGTGTTCGGCTTTCCGTTCTGGCGCGAGTTCTGGTTCGAATACCTGATCGGTTACCTTCTGGGCTGGTTCATCTTTCAGACCTGGGCGATGCGGCTGCACGGCAACGGCTGGTTCGCGGCGATCTGGAAGGGCGGCCGCGCCGAGTTTTTCTCGATGATCACGGTGATGCTCGGCATGGGGCTGGTGATGGCGCAGGTGACGCCCTCGGTGGTCGGGGCGCAGCCGATGCCGAACACCTTCGCGTTTTGGACCTTCGGCGCGCTGGGGCTGATCGTGGGCTTCGTCCTGACCTATCCGATGAACTACTGGCTGGTCGCCATCGGCTGGAAGCACGGACAAGGTCACGAGCACATGCTCAAGCAGATGAAACAGCAGCACGGGTGAGGCAGATGCGGAAACTCGCAATGACCATGGCATTCGCCGCCCTTGTCTCGGCTGCGCCGCTTGCCGCTGCCGAGGCGCCGGTCGCGGGCCGGTTCGCGACGCTGATCGACGGCTTGGCGAGTTCCGCCGACCGCGCCGCCGAAGCCTTGCGCGAGCAGGATGCGCGGCTGGAGGCGACCAAGGCGCTCGATGCGGCCGAGCGGGTTGCGCTTGTCTTCGATCACGCCGCGCCGCCACCACTCGCGGCTTTGGCGAAGCAGGCGTCGGGGGCGATGAAGCACGCGCGGCAGGCGCTGCAGAACGGCGATCCCGCAAAGGCCGCCGAGGTGCTCGCCGCCAGCGCCGCCGCGCTCCGAGCCGCCGATCCAGGCGTCGTTACCGCCCCGCCGAAGATCGACGCGGACGACGGCCCCGGCAAGGACGTGGTCAATGCCGAAGGCCACCGCATCGCCGAGATCGACGAGGTCGTGCGCCGGCAGGACGGCCGGAGCTATGCCGTGCTGAAGACCGGCGGCGCCATCGACTGGTTCGGCTTCATCGATTTCGGCAATGAGCGCGTGGTGGTGCCGCTCGAGGAGCTGGTCGCCGGCAAGAACATGGTCGTCTATGCCGCCAGGGTGTCGCAGCAGGAACTGGCGAGCCAGGCGGCGCCGCCGGCGGACGGCGACGGCGACTGAGCAGGGGCGCCCGGCGCCCCTGCACGCCGTTGTTACAGCGCCTGAACGACCTGGCGCAGGCGGTCGCGAACCTGTTCGGCGATGCCCGCGAGGGTCGGATTGCCGACCGCCGCCATCGAGGCCACCGGGTCGACCGCGGCGACCTCGGCGCCGCCGTCCTTCTCCTGGACGACGACGTTGCACGGCAGCATCAGCCCGATGTGCTCCTCGGCCTGCAGCGCCTGATGCGCCAGGGCGGGATTGCAGGCGCCGAGGATGGTGTACGGCCGGAAGTCGGCGCCGATCTTGGCCTTCAGCGTCTCCTTGACGTCGATGGTCGTCAGCACGCCGAAGCCCTGCGCCTTCAGTGCCTCGGTCACGCGAGCGGTGGCGCCGGCGACGGTTTCGCCGCTCAGCAGCCTGGCTTCGAAATAGCTCATGTCACTGCCCCCGCGCCTGCTGACGGCGGGCCTGACGCAGATCGGCGAACTCCTGTCGCGTCACGCGGCCGTCGTCGTTGGCGTCGGCACGGTCGAACATGCGGCGGTGGCCGCCGGAATATTCGTCGAAGCCGAGGCGGCCGTCGCCGTTGCCGTCGAACCGCTGGAACCGGCGATCGCGCATCGCCTGGTCCTGACCACGGCCGCCGGCGACGATGCCGGGAAATGCGGCGAATTCGGCCTGATCGACGGTGCCGTTCCCGTTCTTGTCCATGCGCTCGAACGCCGTGCGGTGACGATCGAGAACTTCGGTCCAGGTGACGGCGCCGTCGTTGTCGGCGTCGATCTGGCCGAAGCCGGCCTGCTCGGCGGCGTTCGCGGACGCGGGCACCGCAAGCACAAGCGCTCCCGTCAGGAGAATGGATCGCATCGGGTCCTCCTTTGCCTTGGGTCTCACGAGCCAATGGCCGGGCGGAGGATTTGTTCCCGCTAATTTAGCCCGATCTGATCCGCTCAATGTGGATGCCGGTGGTGGAGATCCGGATAATGCGGGTGGCGATGGATCATCCGCGCGTGGCGATGCACATGCGTGTGCGGCTCGCCCGGCGGCGTTTCGGGGCCATGGTCGTGGCGGTGGTGCCGATCGTGGACGTGGCGGTGCTCGTGTTCCAGCGGCTCGTGGACGTGCTCGTGCTCGTGACGCTCGATGACGTGCAGGTACACGCCGGCCGCCATCAGCAGGCCGGCGGCGATCAGCGTCGGCGACAGCGGTTCCGCGAACAGCGCCACGGCGAGCGCCGCGCCGAGGAACGGCGCCGTGGCGAAATAGGCGCCGGTGCGGGCGGTGCCGAGGTGGCGCAGCGCCACGATGAACAGGGCGAGGCTGACGCCGTAGCCCGCAAACCCGACCAGCCCGGCGGCGGCGATGGCGCCGGGCGGCGGCAGCGTCGCGCCCTGTGCCAGGGCGATGGCGACGTTGACGCTGCCGGCCACCAGCCCCTTGACCGCGGCAACCTCGATCGGGTCCGAGGCCGAAACCTTGCGGGTCAGATTGTTGTCGATGGCCCAGGCGACGCAGGCACCGACGATGGCGAGGCCGCCCCAGCCGAGCGCCAGCCCCTGGCCGGGAGTCCACGACAGCAGCACCGCGCCGCCCAGGATGGCGGCGGCGCCGGCGAGAATGCGCCGGTCGACGTTCTCGCCGAAGACCAGCCAGGCGATGGCCAGCGTGGCGAGTCCCTCGAGATTGAGCAGCAGCGCGGCAGGGGCGGCGGCGGTCCGCGCCAAGCCGGCCATCAGGAGCAGCGGCCCGAGCACGCCGCCGAACAGCACCACCAGGGCCATCCAAGGCAGGTCGCGGCGCCGCAGCGGCGTTTCGGCGTAGGCCTTGCCGCGCATCATCCGGAACCCCGCCAGACCGACGCCCGCGCCGAGATACAAAAGGCCGGCCAGCAGCCACAGTTCCATCGTGCCGAGAAGCAACTTGGCGAAGGGCGTGCTGGCGCCGAACAGCGCGGCGGAGGCCAGCGCGACGGCGACGGGGGAGTGGAGTCTCATCTTCCCGATCTGCAACCCACGGATGGTCAGGCAGGGTGTAGCCTCGTCATCCTAGCGCAAAAACTGTGGGATCACGCAACAGCGGCCACGGAATCGTCACGGCGAGAAGCAGGTGTTGGTGCCGACGGCGGGCGTGCGGACCGTTCCGCTTCTCATGCGGACAAGATTGGGCGGCCGTCGTCCGGCTTAGTCACAGTTTGTCACCAAATCGGGATCCCGAGGACAAACTCCGGCGACAGTTTTCGGCTGGGATGCGTGAACAATCTCGCATCCGAGGGGGATCCCGATGATCGTCGAGTTGGGGCATTACGCCCTGGTTCTTGCCCTATTCGTCGCGCTGTTCCAGGCGGTGGTGCCGCTGGTCGGCGCCGGGCGCGGCGACCTGCGCTGGATGAACGCCGCCGGCCCGGCGGCGTTGGTCCAGTTCCTGCTGGTCGGCGCGTCCTACGCCGCCCTGACCTGGGCCTACGTCGTTTCCGACTTCTCGGTCCTCAACGTCGCCGAAAACTCGCACTCGACCAAGCCGCTGTTCTACAAGATCTCCGGCGTGTGGGCGAACCACGAGGGCTCGCTGCTGCTGTGGGTACTGATCCTGGCGGCGTTCGGCTGGGCGGTGGCGGCGTTCGGGCGCAACCTGCGCACCGGCCTGCGGGCGCGGGTGTTGGCGGTGCAGGCGATGATCGCCGTCGGCTTCGCCGCCTTCATCCTGTTCACCTCGAATCCGTTCCTGCGCGTCGGCCGGCCGCCGCTCGACGGCAACGACCTCAATCCGCTGTTGCAGGACATCGGCCTGGTGCTGCACCCGCCGTTCCTCTATCTCGGCTATGTCGGCTTCTCGATCGCCTTCTCCTTCGCCATCGCCGCCTTGCTGGAAGGCCGCGTCGACGCCGCGTGGGCGCGCTGGGTGCGTCCCTGGACCTTGGCCGCCTGGGTCTTTCTGACTGCCGGCATCGCGCTGGGCTCGTGGTGGGCGTATTACGAGCTCGGCTGGGGCGGCTGGTGGTACTGGGATCCGGTCGAGAACGCATCGTTCATGCCGTGGCTGGCCGGCACCGCGCTCTTGCACTCGGCGATCGTCGTCGAGAAGCGCGAGACCCTGAAAAGCTGGACCATCCTGCTGGCGATCGTCGCGTTCTCGCTCAGCCTGCTCGGCACCTTCCTGGTGCGCTCGGGCGTGCTGACCAGCGTCCATGCCTTCGCCACGGATCCGACCCGCGGCACCTTCATCCTGCTGCTCCTGGTCGCCACCGTCGGCGGCTCGCTGACCCTGTTCGCGCGCCGCGCCCAGGCGGTCAGCGGCGGCGGTCTGTTCGCGCCGGTCAGCCGCGAGGGCGGCCTGGTGCTCAACAACGTCATCATGAGCGCCGCCGCCGCGACCGTGCTGCTCGGCACGCTGTACCCGCTGTTCGTCGACGTGTTCGGCGGCGGCAAGATCTCGGTCGGACCGCCGTTCTTCAACGCCTCCTTCCTGCCGATGATGGTGCCGCTGGTCCTGGTCATGGCCCTCGGGCCGCTGCTGGCCTGGAAGCGCGGCGACCTTTCCGGCGCGCTGCAGCGCCTGACCGTGGCCGGCGTCACCGCCCTAATCGCCGCCTTTGTCGGCATCTGGCTCAGCGCCGACGCCGATGCCGCCTGGGCGGCGCTCGGTCTCGGCCTGGCGGCCTGGCTCGGCGTCGGCACCCTGACCGACCTCGCCGAGCGCGTCCGCCTATTCCGCGCCCCGCCGGCCGAGACGCTACGCCGGCTGGCGCGGCTGCCCGGCGGCACCTGGGGCATGGCGACGGCGCATTTCGGACTGGCGGTGGTGATCCTCGGCATCACCGGCGCCTCGCTGTGGCAGGTCGAGAAAATCGAGACCATGCGCATCGGCGAGAGCGTGGCGGTGGCCGACTACCGCTTCACCCTGGACGCGGTCCGCGACGGCACCGGCCCCAACTACACCACCACCCAGGCGACATTCACGGTGACCCGCGACGGTGCCGCCGTGGCGGTGCTGGAGCCCGAGAAGCGCGTCTATACGGTGCGCGGCCAGCCGACCTCCGAGGCGGCGATCCAAAGCAGCCTGGTCGGCGACCTCTACGCGGTGATCGGCGATCCCGACGAAAAGGGCGGCTGGACGGTGCGCCTGTACTGGAAGCCGCTGGTCGGCATGCTGTGGCTCGGCTCGGTGCTGCTCGGCCTCGGCGGACTGCTGTCGCTGGCCGACCGCCGCTTCCGTATCGGGGCGCCGGTGCGCACCGCCGTTCCCGCCGGCGCCAGGAGGGTCTGATCATGCGCAAGCTATCGATTGCCGTCCTCGCTCTCCTGCTCGCCGCCGCGCCCGCCGCCGCGGTCGAGCCCGACGAGATGCTGGCCGATCCGGTGCTGGAGCAGCGCGCCCAGGAACTGGGAAAGGAACTGCGCTGCCTGGTGTGCCAGAACCAGTCGATCGAGGAGTCGAATGCCGAGCTCGCCCGCGACCTGCGCATCCTGCTGCGCCAGCGCCTGGTCGCCGGCGACAGCGACGAGGAGGCCAAGGCCTGGCTGGTCGATCGTTACGGCGACTACGTCCTGCTCAATCCGCCGTTCAAGCCGGCGACCTACGTCCTGTGGCTGGGGCCGCTGGCGCTGGCCGGCATCGCCGGTACCGCCGGCGTAGCGTACCTGCGCCGGCGCGGGCGCTCCGTGGCCGAGCCGCCGCCGCCCTTGAGCGCCGCCGAGCAGGCGCGGCTCGATGCTTGGCGGGCGCAACGGGGAGAACCGACATGACCATGTTTTTGCTGATCGCCGGCCTCGTGACCGTTGTGGCGGCGGTCGCCCTGGTGCTGCCGCTGTTCCGTGCCGCCACGGCGGCGCCGGAACGCAGCGGCGCCGATTTCTACGCCCGCCAACTCGACGAACTGGAGCGCGAGGCGGAGAACGGACTGATCGCGCCGCCCCAGGCGGCGGCGAGCCGCATCGAACTGCAGCGCCGCCTGCTGGCGGCGGTCGAGGGCGAGAAGGCCGACGGCGGCCGGAGCATCGCGCCCTGGGCGACGCGGATGGCGGCCGTCGCGGCGCTGGTGGCGGCGCCACTCGGCGCCGCCGGCCTTTACCTGTATCTCGGCCAGCCGGGCCTGCCCGACCTGCCTTTGGCCGACCGCGGCGAGGAACAGCGCTACGCCGCCGAATACGAGCGCTTCAACGCGATGGCCGACAGCCTCGCCGCCAAGCTGGAATCGAGTCCCGAGGATCCCGGCGGTTGGCACATGCTGGGCCGTTCGTATCGGGTGCTGGAGCGGATCGACGACAGCGTCGAAGCCCTGGCCCGTGCCTACGAGCTCGATCCGCGCCACGAGAATGTCGGGCTCGACTATGCCGAGGCGCTGCTGATCGCCAAGGATGGCGTCGCCGACGCCAGCCTGCGCGAGCCGCTGGAGCAGGTGCTAACCGAGGACGCCGCCAATCCCAAGGCGCGGTTCTATTACGGCCTCGCGCTGGCGGCGTCGCCGGGCGAGACGGACAAGGCGCTGGCGACCTGGCGGGCTCTGGAGGCCGACACGCCGGCAGACGCGCCGTGGCTGCCCGATCTGCGCCAGCGCATCGAGGCGCTGGAACGGCAGGCGGGTTGATGACGAAGACCGACGTGCTGCCGCGGCCGGATCTGGTCGTCGACGCCCGGGGGCGCTGCTGCCCGGTGCCGATGGCCGAGACGGCCAAGGCGCTGCTGCGGGTGCCGGTGGGCGGCGTGGTCGAGATCGTCGCCACCGATTCGGCGAGTCGCTTCGACATCCCGGTCGGGGTGCACCGCCTCGGGCACGAATTGGTCGCGACCTCGGCCGAGGCGGGCGTGTTCCGCTATCTCGTCCGGCGCTGTGCCGGTGCGTAGCCCATGAGGCTGTGTCGGGTTCGGGTTCCCGCCGGGACGCGCCTGTGGCAGCATGGACCGATGTCGCGCCTCGCCCTCACACGCCTCGCGGCACTGTTGCTGGCTGTGATCGTCGCCCTCAATCCGCCGCTCCTGGAGGCGGCGCAGGAGCGCGTGGCCGATGCCCGCGCGCATCTGCATCAGGCTGGCGACGAGTCGGCCTCCGACCATGCCGACCAGCATTGCGATCCCACCTGCCAGACGGTCGCGGCCGTCCTGGTTCAGCCGTCCGGCGCAATGGGGCCGATCCCGATGGCGGTTCCAGGCGACCGGCGCGTCGCAGACGCAAGTCGCGGCACCGCCCCGTCACCGGACCCGCCGCCGCCCCGCGCTTTCCTCGCGACGTGAGTTCCCGAACCGCCACGCCAAGAGGATTTCGACATGAACCGTATCAATTTCGTGCTCGCGGCGGCCGTCGTGGGCGCCGGCGCCATGCTGGCCGTCTCTGCCGCATCGGCGCATGGCGGCGCCACCGGCGTCGTCAAGGAGCGCATGGACCAAATGAAGGCGATGGGCGAGAGCATGAAGACGCTGTCGCGCATGCTGCAGGGGCAAGCCCCCTACGACGCCGCTTCCGTTCGCCGCGAGGCCGGCGCGATCGCCGCGCGCGGCGGCGCGGCGCTGACCGACCTGTTTCCCGAAGATACCGGGGATCCGCCGTCGGAGGCCCTGCCGAGCATCTGGCGGGAGCCCCAGCGCTTCCGCCGTCTCGCCGACGACCTCGTCGCCTATGCCGAGGCGCTGTCGGCGGCGGCCGACAACCCGCGACCGGGCCCGATGGCGAGCGCGCCCGCCGACATGGCGGCGATGATGGGCGGTGGCGGTCCGCAGGCGATGATGGGCGGCGCGCCGGGCGCAATGATTGGCGGCGACCCGGCGGCCCTGGCGACGATGCCGCCGCAGGCGGCGTTCCAGCGCCTGACCGACACCTGCGGGGCCTGCCACGACCGCTATCGGGCGGAGAAGGACTGATGCGCCGGCGTTTGCCCGTGCTGGCCCTCGCCGCGGTCGCGGCGGGGCTGGCGGCCGTCGCCGGATTTGGCGGCGGCGGCGCCGAGCCGGACCGCTTTCCCGAAGGCGATGCCGGTCGTGGCGCCTATCTGGCGCGCATGGCCGGCTGCATCGGCTGCCATACGGATGCGGCGAACGGCGGCAAGCCGTTGGCTGGCGGCGCCGCCATCGCCACGCGCTTCGGCAGCTTCGTGCCGCCGAACATCACCCAGCATCGCCGCGACGGCATCGGCGCCTGGTCGGTCGCCGACTTCGCCCGCGCTCTGCGGCAGGGGCGGTCGCCCGAGGGGGCGCCGTACTACCCGGCCTTTCCCTACGCCATGTACACGCGTCTGAGCGATCAGGACGTCGCCGACCTGTGGGCGGCGTTCCGCACGGTGGCGCCGGCCGAAGGCGGGCGGAGCGGCAATGATCTGCGGTTTCCGTTCTCGGTGCGCCAGGGGCTTTACCTCTGGCGGGCGCTGTATTTCGAGCCCGAACGGTTCGTGCCGGATCCGACCCGCTCCGAGGCGTGGAACCGTGGCGCCTACATCGTCCGTGGGCCGGGGCATTGCGGTGCCTGCCACACGCCGCGCGGCGTGCTCGGCGGCCGCGACCAGGAACGCTTCCTGGCCGGCGGCAAAGATGGTCCGGGCGGCAAGACCGTGCCGGCAATCACCGCCGCGGCGCTGCGCGCCGAGGGCTGGGACGCCGGCAGCCTGGCGGCGGCGCTGCGCAGTGGCCTCAAGCCGGACGGCGACGTCTTCGGCGGCGGCATGGGCGAGGTCGTGCGCGAGGGCACGGCCTGGCTGACGGATGCCGATCGCCAGGCCATCGCGACGTTCCTGCTCGAACCCGACTGACTCAACCGCGCTGGGGCGCCGCCCTGCGGCCGCGCAGGACCAGCGCGAGTCCGAGTGCCGCCATCGGCAGCGACAGCAGCTGGCCCATCGTGGCGCCGCCCCACAGATAGCCGAGATAGGCGTCGGGCTCGCGGAAGAACTCGACGGTGATGCGCGCGGCGGCATAACCGCACAGGAAGGTGCCGGTCAGGGTGCCGGGGCGCAGCCGCACCGCCGGAATCCGCCACAGCAGATGCAGCAGGACGGCGAGAACCAGGCCTTCCAGCGCCGCCTCGTAGAGCTGGCTGGGATGGCGCGGCACCGGCCCGCCATGGGGAAAGACCATCGCCCAAGGCACATCCGGCGCCGGGCGGCCGAACAGCTCGCCGTTGACGAAGTTGGCGATCCGGCCGAAGAACAAGCCGATCGGCGCGATCACCGCCAGCGCGTCGGCGACGGCCAACAGGCGCAGGCCGTGGCGACGGGCATAGAGGATGGTGGCGGCGGCGACGCCGAGCAGCCCGCCGTGGAACGACATGCCGCCGTGCCAGACCATCACGATCTCCCACGGCGAGCCCAGGAAATAGAGCGGCTTGTAGAACAGCACGTAGCCCAGCCGGCCGCCGAGCACGACGCCGAGCGTCGCCCAGGTCAGGTAGTCGTCGGCCTGGGTTATGGTCATCGGGTACGGCGGGCGTTTCGCCAGGAAGCGCAGATAGCCCCAGCCGCCGAACAGCCCGGCGATATAGGCCAGGGCGTACCAGCGGATGGCGATGGGGCCGAGTTGGATGGCGATCGGGTCGATCTCGGGAAACGGCATGTCAGCTCCCTTCGGTGATGGGCGGCGGCGCCGGCGGATGCGCCTTCTGCGTTTCGATCAGGATGTCGCGGGCGATCGGCGCCGCCACGGCCGAGCCGCCGCCGCCGTGCTCGACTATGACCGCGCAGGCGAACCGCGGCTGATCGGACGGCGCATAGCCGACGAACAGCGCGTGGTCGCGCCGCTTCCACGGCAGGTCCTCGTTCTTGAGTACGCCGCTCCGGCGCTCGCGCTGGGTAATCCGGCGCACCTGCGCGGTGCCGGTCTTGCCGTCCATCCGTATGGCCGGATTGTCGATGCGCGCCGCGAAGGCGGTGCCGCCCGGCTCGTTGGTGACCGCCGCCATGCCGCGCCGGATGACCGCCAGATGCTTTGGGTCGAGCCCGAGCGACGCCGGGGCCGCCGGCGGGCCGGCGACCAGGCGTGGCGACACCGCCAAGCCGCCATTGGCCAGCCGAGCGGTCATCGTCGCCAGTTGCAGCGCAGTTGCGGTGACGAAGCCCTGGCCGATGCCGTTGACCAGGGTCTCGCCGGGATACCACGGCGTCCCGAGCGTCGCCCGCTTCCAGGCGCGATCGGGGATGGTGCCGGGGCGCTCGCCCGGCAGGTCGATGCCGGTGGCGCTGCCCAGACCCAGGCGCCGCGCCATCGCGGCGACCCGGTCGATGCCGGTGCGGCGGGCGATCTCGTAGAAATAGACGTCGCAGGAGTGCTTGAGCGCTCCTTCGAGGTCGAGACTGCCGTGGCCGGAGCGTTTCCAGCAGTGGAAACGGGCGTTGCCGAGTTCGTAATAGCCGGGGCAGAACACCCGTTGGCTGGGATCGGTTGCCCCGCCCTGCAGCGCGGCCAGCCCGGTGATCATCTTGAACGTCGAGCCGGGGGCGAACTGGCCGGCGATCGCCTTGTTGGTCAGCGGCGCGCGCTCGTCGGTGATCAGTGCCTTCCAATCCGCCGCGCTCATGCCCTGCGCGAACAGGTTGGGATCGTAGCCAGGGGTCGACGCCATCACCAGAACCTCTCCGGAATGGACGTGCATCACGGTTGCCGCGGCGCTCTCGTCGCCCAGGCGACGGCTCGCGAATTCCTGCAGCGCTGAGTCGAGAGCGAGGCGGAGATCGCGGCCGGGGCGCGGGTCTTGGCGCGCGAGTTCGCGGATGGTGCGGCCGACCGAATTAACCTCGACGCGGCTGGTGCCCGCGCCGCCGCGCAGCACGCCGTCATAGGTGCGCTCGATGCCCGCCCTGCCGATGCGAAAATCGGGCAGTTCCAGAACAGGGTCGGAGCCGGCCGCCGCATCGGCCTCGGACACGGCGCCGACATAGCCGACGACGTGAGCGGCGACCTTCTGCAGCGGGTAGGCCCGGCTGGGGCCGACGGCGATTTCGACGCCGGGCAGATCGGGGGCGTTGACCTCGATGCGCGACACCTCCTGCCAAGAGAGATTCTCGCGAACCAGCACCGGCACGAAATCGCGGCGGCGGGCGGCGTCGCGCAGGATGCGGCGGCGCTCCTCGGCATCCAGGGGAATGATCCGGCCTAGCGCGGCCAGCGTGCCTTCGAGATCGGCGGCGCGTTCGGCGATCACCAGAACGCGGAAGTTCTGCCTATTGACGGCCAGGGGCGTGCCGTGGCGATCGAGGACGCGGCCGCGCGGCGGCGCCAGCAGCCGCAGGGATATGCGGTTGTCCTCGGCCAGCGTACGATACTTGTCGGCCTCGACGACCTGTAGGTAGTACATCCGGCCGACCAGCGCCGACGCCAGGACCAATTGACCGCCGGCCAAGATGGCGGCGCGGCGGCCGAACAGCCGTTGGCGTTCTTGATCGAGGTTCAAACCGTTGATTCCGCCCGCGCCCAGGTGCCGTACTGCTTGTCGCGGGCAAAGATATGGTCCAGCGACCAGGCGGCGACGAACTGGCGGATCTCGGCCTCGTCGCACTGGCCGCATTTGTGCGCGGCGAGCAGTGCTTCGAGCCGCGTCAGCATGTGGGCATGGTCGTCGGCATGTTGGCGGGCGTCGGGGTAGCCCGAAGCCCGCATCATCCGCTCTTCCTCCGCGAACCGTCGGACGAGATAGCGGCGGATCGCGGCGATCTTGCCGCAGCCGAGATCGCGACAGGCGCTGGTGCCCTGGTGGCACTCGACGCCCGGCTGGAACAGGTTGTTGAGCAGGAAGAACAGTCCTTCGGCACCGGCATCGATGCTGCGGACGCCGCTCGCCAGTTCCGGCGTCCAGGACGAAATGGTCTCGTTCATGCCAGGCTCCGTGGGGAACCGGCCGCCCGCATGCTCCGGGGATGGAGAGCCGGCGGGCGACCGGCGGGGGGACCTCACTTCCGACACGATGAGGATGGGCGACTGATGTCGCCAGAGTGTGTCCGCTGCAGGCGTTTTTTGTGACAAATGGTTTCGTCGCCGGGCAGCGGGCAAAAAAATCCGCCGCCCGCGGAGTAGGAGACGCGGGCGGCGGCAAAGGAGGCGTTTCGTTCGGCGAGCAGAGTGGTCCGTGCCTGTCACCAGAGTTTGTCGGTACCGCGGAAAACTGTGACAAGGTGTGTCACGGGCGCCGCAGGAAGCCTTCGAGGGCCTTCAGCATCTCGTCGACTTCGGCCAGATTCGGTGTGGCGCCGCCTCGGGCCGGTCGGCCGGTTGCCGTCGCGACGAACGTCAGGCCCTCGGCCTCCAGCCGGTATTCGCCGACGCAGGACTGGCAGTGATGCAGGTCGCCCGCCTTGGCGGAGCGCGGCAGCGCGATCACCGGGCCGCAATGCGGGCACAGTACGAGGGGGCGCTCGAAACCACTGTGGCCGACAATATGGTCGAGCAGGCCGGCTTCGGCGATTTCGGCGAAAGCATCGAGTAGGCCGGGATCGAACTGACGGCCGCCCTCCGCCTTCATGCGGCCCAAGGCGGTCGGCACGTCGAGCGGTTGCCGGTACGGCCTTACGCTGGTCATGGCGTCGAAGGCATCGGCGATGGCCACGAGGCGCGCGACCAGCGGAATGGCCTCGCCCGCGAGCCGGTCGGGGTAGCCATCGCCGTCCCAGCGCTCGTGATGATGGGCGACGGTATCGACGACGAGGCCGGCGAGTGGATGCGGCGCCAGGATGGCGCGCCCGATCTCGGGATGCCGACGGGCCACCGCGTATTCTTCTTCGTCGAGGCGGCCGCGTTTGAGCAGGACGGCATCGGGAATGCCGACCTTGCCGAGGTCGTGCAGCCAGCCGCCCACCGTCGCGGCGAACACGGTCTCCTCGCCGAGCCCGGCCCGCTGCGCCAGCAGCTTGGCGATCTCGGATGTGCGCCAAAGATGGCCGCCGGTGAAGGGGTCGCGGGCCTCGACGACCGCCCCCATGATCATCAGCGACTCGAGCAGCCGCCGGTCGCGCGCCCAGTTCATCGCACCCCCACGGCCAAATAGGCGATACCGAAATAGAGTCCGGACCGCCGCACCTGCGCGAAGTGACGTTCCATCGCGCGCCACGGCTGCCGTCGGGCGACCGCCATCGAAACGGCGAACGGCCGGACCAGCGGCAGCAGAAGCGGCGCCAGCCGCCCCAGCCAGCCATCGGGAATCTTCAGATCAAGCAGGACGAAGCGTCCACCCGGTTTCAGCGCTCGGGCCGCTTCTGCGATCACCGCCTCGAAGTCGGGTTCCAGCGTCAGGGCGAAGGTCGACAACACGGCATCGACTTGCGCCGGAAACCGGAACTCGGCCGCCGGCGTACACACCAGCTCCACGTTCCGCCAATCGTTGGCGACGACGCGTCGACGAGCGCCATCCAGCATCGCTTGGGTAAGATCGACGCCGATCAGGCGGCCGCCGGCGCCGATCCGCCGCTCGATCAGGGCGAAGTTCAGTCCGGTGCCGCAGCCGATTTCGACCACGGCGTCGCCCGGCCCGACCGCCAGCGCCTCGGCGGCCCGGCGCCGATAGGCCTGTTCGCGAAAGCCGAGCAGGTAGTAGAGGTTGGCGGTGAGGTCGTACCAAGCGGCGCGCCGTTCGTAGACATTCTTGACCTCGTCGCGGGTCGTGAATTCCATCTGTCGCCTCCGTCTTGCTGGCTGCGGCGTCGCAGCGCCGCCCGTCATCTCCCGCTGCCACCCATCGCCACACATCGTTCAGGCTGGTCAGGAGCGTCGATGACCATGTCGCGCCCCGATCTCTTGGCCGCATACAGAGCCAGATCCGCTGCATGCGACAGTTCGGACAGCGTTCGCCCGTTCGCAGGCCACTCGGCGACACCCATCGACAACTTCACCGTGAAGGCGCCGCCATCCGGCGCGATGACGGTTCTGGCGCCAACGGCGCGTCGGATGCGTTCCGCCATTGCCACGGCCTCCCCCTTGCGCACGCCCGGAGCCAAGACTGCGAATTCGTCGCCACCGAGCCGCGTGAGATAATCGTTCTCTCGCAACGAGGCTCCTGCACTTTCCACGACGGCCAGCAAGGCGGCGTCACCCGTCGCATGGCCATGGGTGTCGTTGATCGTTTTGAAGCGATCGATGTCGAACAAGATGAGGGCGAATGGCCCGTTCTTCGCCGCCATTTCGCCGAATTTGGATTCGAATGCCTTCCGGTTTGCGGTGCCCGTGAGTCCGTCGGTGAGTGCATTGTCCACGAGGCGCCGTCGGTCCCGGGTGATCAGAACGCTGCCGACTAGCCCGACGCCCAGAGACAGGGCAACCGCGCCGGTGATCAGGAGGATCCCGCGCCGTTCCGCGGCACTCGCGGTCTCGATCTGGTCAATGATCTCGTCGTGCAGGCCTGCGTGGAGGCCATCGAGTTCACTGGAAAGGTGCTCGATCTCTGCAGCATATCGAGCTGCCGCAACCTCCAAGGACTCCGGTGCCGCATCACGGAAGGTCCGTTCCGCGGTCTTCCATCGCCTCCGAGACGACTGCAGGACTGCCTGTCCGTCTTTCGACGGAATTACCTCCAGAAGACGTCCGTAGTGCTCGGCGGCAGAAGATACGGAGGCATCGAATACCACCGGGTCGAAGGGATCGCGGGCCGCCATCGTGGACCTGTGCAACGCGAGTTCGAGTTCGTGCAGCGGTATCATCTCGTCCATCGTCTGGGTCGCCAAATCGCCCAGCGCACGAAACACCGGCACGTAGACCCCGGCGACGACCAGCACGACGATCACCGCTAGCGGCAGCAGGCTTGCCGCCGTTATGACGAGGATCTTTATGCGCTCGTTCAGAAGCCGCGATGTCCGAGGCTCATCCATCCTGAAGCGCTCCGGAACTGCCGCTTCGATTGCTCGGCGAACCGAGGTGCGGGATGAAACCAGGAACTTCTTTCATGTAGGACCGGTATGCCTCACCGAATTCCGCCAGGGCGCTCCGCTCCTCGGCGCGGGCCAGTCTGACGTAGGCAACGACCAGAATGGGAAACATCGCCGCGGTCACCAGTGTCGGCCACTGGAACAGCAGACCGAGCATCACGAGCACGAAACCGCCGTATTGCGGATGCCTGACGCGGGCGTAAGGGCCGCTCGTCGCGAGCATTCCGACTCGCTGAGCCGCATGGAGGACACGCCAGGACCTTGCCACGATGATGAAGCCGGCGACGATCAGGATGTTCGAGATCAGATGCGGCAGCGTAAAATGCGGATCATCGGCGCTGCCCGAAAGGGTCGACCAGAGATGGCCGGCTTCATGCGAGAACAGGTCGAGGTGGGGCCGTAACTCGGAGAGCCAGCCAGAAAGCAGGTAGATCGTGAGGGGAAAACCGTACATCTCGGTGAATAGGGCGAGCACGAAGGCAGAGAAGGCGCCGAGCGAGCGCCAATCGCGGGGAGACTTGGGCTTGGCAAAGCTGAACGCGAACATGACGAAGATACCGGCATTCACGATCACCAGCGGCCATAGCCCGTATGCCTGCGTCTCTTCCATAACATCACCCGCTTGCTACTGGTCGCGTCGGCCTTCGGCACCGTCACGGGCGCTTTGGTTTTCGTGAGTTCCGTGGCTCCGGTGACCACCGTGCATGAACAGGTGCATCAGCGGGCAGAGCAGCAACAGAGCGAGTAGTCCGATCTGACTGCCGAAGATATGCGCCCGGTGCTCGTACACGGCGAGTCCGATCACCAAAGCCAGGAACGACAGCAGCGCGATACCTGTCCGCGAACGCAGGAAGCTGCGCCAATCATCCGAATGGTGGTGCGACATGCCGGCCTCCTCTGATTCGCCTGCGATGATGGCTGTCAGTTGCGACGCAACTTTGTCGGTCCGGGCGGGAATTTGTGTCGGTTTGTGGCGCCTTGCAGTTCGCGGCATGCGCGAGGGAAATCCGCTTCCGGCATCGCCTCCAATGCCGCGAACAAATGTTCGGCGACCTCGAGCCGCCCATCGCGGCAGGCCTGCCGGAACGCCGTCAAGACCTGGTCTGCGAGTGTGGAGCGGGCCATCGTGCCCTCCTGTCATCAGCCTGCACCGAGCCTGCGCCTTCCAGTCGCTGCAAGGTCAATTCGCTTCTTGACCTTCCAATGACTGGAAGGTTGAGCATGGGTGATGAGGCGGCTCGGAACCCTACGGTCCCGAAGCCGTTGGCCGATTGAGATCATGGAGGGCCGCGATGAACGCCCATGAGCACGCAGGACATCATCATCATGAACACGGTGCGCGCGCCACGACGGTGAAGGATCCCGTCTGCGGCATGGACGTCGATCCCGCCGCCACGGCGCACCACGCCGAGCACGCCGGCACCGACTATCATTTTTGCAGCGCCAAGTGCCGCGAGCGCTTCGTGGCCGAGCCCGAACGCTGGCTGGCGCCGAAGCAGGAGCAGCCCTCGCCGCAAAAGGGCGTCATCTACACCTGCCCGATGCATCCCGAGATCCGCCAGGAGGGCCCGGGCAACTGCCCGATCTGCGGCATGGCGCTGGAACCGGCGACGGTGACCGCCGAGGCCGAGCCCAATCACGAGCTCATCGACATGACCCGGCGCTTCTGGGTCGGCGCCGCATTGGCGACTCCGCTGATGATCATGGTGATGGCCGAGCACATTCCGGCGTTCGGTCTGCACGACTGGATTTCGCCGTCGCTCGCGGTCTTGGTGCAATTCGCGCTGGCGACGCCCGTGGTGCTGTGGGCCGGCTGGCCGCTTCTGGTGCGCGGCTGGCAGTCGTTCACGACCTGGCGGCTGAACATGTTCTCGCTGATCGCGCTGGGCGTCTCGGCGGCCTACGTGTTCAGCCTGGTCGCCACCTTCGCGCCCGGCGTCTTCCCCGCCGGTTTCCGCGGCGCCGAAGGGGTGGTCGCGGTCTATTACGAGGCGGCGGCGGTGATCACCGTGCTGGTGCTGCTCGGCCAGGTGCTGGAGCTGCGTGCCCGCGAGAAGACCGGCGGCGCCATCCGCGCGCTGCTCAACCTGGCGCCGAAGACGGCGCGACGCCTGAAGCCGGACGGCCATGACGAGGAGATTCCGCTCGCCGAGGTGATGGTCGGCGATTCCCTGCGGGTGCGACCTGGCGACGGCGTGCCGGTCGACGGCGTCGTGGTCGAGGGCCGCAGCGCGGTGGACGAGTCGATGGTCACCGGCGAATCGATGCCGGTCGACAAGCAGCCCGGCGACAAGGTCATCGGCGGCACCGTCAACGGCACCGGCAGCCTGGTGATGCGCGCCGAGAAGGTCGGCAGCGACACCATGCTGTCGCGCATCGTCGAGATGGTCGCCGAGGCGCAGCGCAGCCGCGCGCCGATCCAGCGCCTCGCCGATCTGGTCTCGGCGTGGTTCGTGCCGGCGGTGATGATCATCGCCGTGCTCGCCTTCGTGGTCTGGGCCTTCTGGGGGCCGGCGCCGGCCTTCGCCTACGCCCTGATCGCCGCCGTCTCGGTACTGATCATCGCCTGCCCCTGCGCGCTGGGCTTGGCGACGCCGATGTCGATCATGGTCGGGGTCGGCCGCGGCGCCCAGATGGGCGTGCTGATCAAGTCGGCCGAGGCGCTGGAGCGGTTCGAGAAGGTCGACACGCTGGTCGTCGACAAGACCGGCACCCTGACCCTGGGCAAGCCGACGGTGACCGAGATCGTGCCGGCCGTCGGCATGACCGCCGACGAGGTGCTGAAACTGGCGGCCAGCCTGGAGCGCGCCAGCGAGCATCCGCTGGCCGCCGCCATTGTCGCCGCCGCCAAGCAGAAGGGGCTGGCGCTGGAAGAGGTGACGGACTTCGCCTCCACCACCGGCAAAGGCGTCGCCGGCAGCGTCGCCGGCCGCAAGATCGCGCTCGGCAACGCCGCGATGATGCGGGACGCCGGCGTCGATCTCGCTGGCTTGCGCGATCGGGCCGAGGACCTGCGCCGCGGCGGCGCCACCGCGATGTATGTCGCGGTCGACGGCAAGCCGGCCGGCGTGCTGGCCGTCGCCGACCCGGTCAAGGAGACGACGCCGGCGGCGCTCGATGACCTGCGCCGCCACGGCGTGCGCATCGTCATGCTGACCGGCGACAACGAGACGACGGCCAAGGCGGTGGCGAAGACCCTCGGCATCGACGAGGTGGTGGCCGAGGTGCTGCCCGAGGACAAGGGCAAGGTCGTGCAGCGCTTCAAGGAACAGGGTGCGGTCGTCGCCATGGCCGGCGACGGCGTCAACGACGCACCGGGTCTCGCCGCGGCGGATGTCGGCGTCGCCATGGGCACCGGCACCGAGGTGGCGATCCAGTCGGCCGGCGTCACCCTGGTCAAGGGCGATCTCGCCGGCATCGCCCGCGCCCGCAACCTCAGCCTTGCGACGATGCGCAACATCCGCCAGAACCTGTTCCTGGCCTTCGTCTACAACGCCCTCGGCGTGCCGCTCGCCGCCGGCGTGCTGTATCCGGTGTTCGGCTGGCTCTTGAGCCCGATCATCGCCGCGGCGGCGATGTCCTTGAGTTCGGTCTCGGTGATAGGCAATGCGCTGCGGCTGCGTTGGGTGCGGCTTTGAGTGGGGAGCGGATCGGCGGATCAGCTGATTAGCCTAGGCTATAGCCTCCGCCGATCCTGTCCGCTTTCCTGAGCGTTCGCGCCAAAAGCAGATCGACCGCTTCCGGCCCATCGGGACTGCCCTGCGCCCATCTCGCTATTCAGTGGGCCACGCCGATCCCCGACAACGGTCGTTGCGTGGAAAAGCGCCGCCGACTGACTTGGGCCAGAACGGGAATCGGAGTGGTTGCCAATATGAGCGCTGGGCAAGAACAGCTAAAATGCGGGAACAGTTGTATTGAGCGCCATCTCATGTCTCATAATGAGAAAGGCGGCCTATGGAGACCAAGCCTGGCAGGCAGTCACAGCATCCATCCTCGGCGAGCAGATCGCCTCCCTGGTACGCTGGTCGTGGGGCGCTACGGGGCGCGTCCCGCGCTTGGCCCAGCGCCGCGTGATCTTGTTCTTCTGCCCGACCCGGGCTTCGTCCTGCCACCACACCTCTATGTCGGTTCCGGGGGGCAAGGAGGTCCGGACCGCTGCCAGCTCGACGGGGAAGTTTTTTTAAAATCCTCAATGGCTTCGCCGCTCTGATCGTAGTGGCGAGGGCGGGCCGACAGCTTGCGGAACCCCATCGCCCTCAACTCGCGGCCCACCGTCGTCTCGTCCAGCGAGATGCCGAACTCTTCGACGACCCACTGCACCAGATCCTTGAGCCGCCAGCGAACCACGCCGTCGACCGCCGGGATGGGCCCGCGCTCCACCTTCTCGGCCAGGGCTTGGCGACAGGCGGCATTCAGCTTCCGCGCTTGGCCTGGCGCCTTGCGATCGATCAGCCCCTCCGGCCCGTGTACGTTGAAGCGCAGAACCCAGTCCCGAATGATTTGCAGCCCAACCCCGCCCAGCTTGGCCGCCGACCTCCTGCTGCCACCGTCGTAGATCGATGCCAGGGCCAGCAACCGCCGGACCTGGTCGCCATCCCTCGATTGTCGGGAAAGAGCCCTCAGATCAACTCCATCATAATCGGGGCGAAGGGGAATTGGCGCTGCCACGGCAAATCTCCGGCTGTTTGCCAGGGTGACTCACATTCGGCCGCTCTTGGGAATCCCCGCCGTGAGTCGACGTCAGCGCAGGCTGGTATAATCCAAGAAGCCTGGAGGCGCATCCGACAGAACCGCAAGTTAATTCTTGCTCGCACCAATGGTGATCTGGTCTTGGACTGATTTTCCAAAGCAAAATCCGATGTTTTCATAGTTGTCATAACGATGTGGCCGCCTGCGGCTCATACATCTATGCCCAGAAACGCAAACTTTTAGAAAACCTAACACTGAGCGCTTGGCCTTTCCGATCAAGGACCTATGTCACATTCATCTGCCATTGTCTTGGGGATTCACTATGGAACACTTCTTGACCGTATCCGAATGCGCCCGCATTTTGGGCGTTCACCGCCGAACCATCGATCGCGCGATCGCGAGTGGCGCGCTGAGGGCGAGAAAAGGCACGCGCCTCGTGCGTATAGACCCCAGGGAGTTCGAGCTATTTTTAGGAATGCAATATCGCACCATCAGCCCTAATAAACATAATACAAGCAAACATGGCGATCGTTCGTGAGTCCGTCCATGTCAAATACTGTCGCAAGATTAGAGCAAGAGTGTAAAAACGGGGCGTCCCCATTCGGATCTTATTGGAACACACCGTCCTTACTCCCTGTTCATAGTGTCAACTCATGCCCGCTCGTGTCGCGTTGCGGGCGTACTATCGTCTTACATTGAGCGGGACGACCATGGCATCCATCGCCGCCCACGACGCTCTGGCTCAGGTGCATGCCAGCTCGTTTCCCTCCCGCGGCGTGTACATGGCGGCTCGGCGAGGGCTCCGCCGGTTGGCTGAATCTGCCGGGCGAGATGCAAATGATGTAGTGTCGAACGATCCGGTTGCGGAACTGCAAGCCCTGGCGAATCAAACTTTTGTTAACTCCCGCATTCGCGACGAGATTAGCGCCCTCCGCCACCTAGCCCTTCTGCCTCCGCTGCCCACCGAGGTGACGAACCGAATCTGGCGCGCCCAGGCGACTCTGGCGGATGCCATTGCAGCGGTCCAGGTCCAGCCCTGGCCGGCCAACGAACGACAGAGTGTGGTCACTGCTATTAGGCGTTTCGCCGACGCTGTCGGTGAAGCCCCTGCCATGATTCCGGCGTTCGAAAGAGTCATTCGGCCTCGGCTCAGGAATGTGCCGGCAACCGCAATGGGGGTGGCCCCGAGCACTATGGCAACAATGCGGAGCCGCATCCTCCGCGCTGTCAGGCTGGTCGACCGCAATGCGCGGACTCGCCTGTCGGCCGCCGCTCTCCCCCCCGAATGGCGGCAACTCGTCGAGGCAGCAGACCGCCTCCCGGGAACCCGCGGTGCGCTTGCCAAGATCTGGGGGCTGGTCGCCTACTGCGTGCGGGAAACCCTCCCCCCTTACTCCGTGGATGACGAAATTGTGAGAAAATTCGGCAAGGACCTGGAGCGGCAGCAGCGAGTGAACGTCTTTGAGCTCCTCCGCAACACCATCTACGGCTGGGAACGCCTACAAAGCGCCGTCCCGTCATGGCCACGTCGCACCCTTTCACGCCTGTATGCCGACGGCCGCAGGCGCACCTATCCGCGATTCAGGGAGCTTCCCCCAGCAGTACAACAAATCTGGGAGGACTACGCCCGCCGCATGGCGCGCACAGATATCGGCGAGGTCGACCTCGCCGACCTGGTCGTAGAGCCCACGGATCTCGCCGCAGAATTGGGACTGTTGGATCGTCCCTTCGACGGTGGCGGCGGGCTCTATTCCGCGAGCACCCTGGTTCACCAGCGCAGCATCTTCGTGATGGCGGTTACGACCTTCTATGCCGACACCGGTCACTGGCCAACAGGCTTGCGGCAGTTCGCAACCGCTCAGACATTGCGCCTCCTGATCGCCGACATCGGGCTCCGTCAACGTACGAGGTCCGAGGCCGCCGGTAAGGCCTATGAATTCAAGAGCAGCTACAAGAAATCCACCGCCACTGCGATGCTCGCTTTCGCCGCAAGCGCTGGCAGTTCAAGCGAAGAGATTGAGCAAATTTGTGTATTGCGGGATCGGGTCGACCCTGCACTCATCAACAAACGCACCGACCCACGAACGGGTAAGGTGAGGCGCACGTTCGCAACCACCCGGATGGGGAGCCGCCATGCCGAGCGCCTGAGAGCATTCGGAGATCCGAGGACACTCTACGCGTGGTATGCCCTCCCCGATCGGCTTATCGAGATGGCGCGACACAGATTAGCGAAACACCCTGCCGATCTCGAGGCTATGAATCTGGCCTTGGTCGCGACGCTTCATGCCATCTTAAGAGCCGCACCTCTGCGCCGGGCAAATCTTTCGACCCTCCGCATATATGGGCCTAGCCGCAATCTCCATCTGCCACCAGCGGGCCGTGGCCGCATTGAAATTCCTTGGCACGAGGTCAAAAACGGCAAAGACCTTTTCGTGGAACTCACCGATAGCTCTGTGGCGGTCGTCCGGTGGTTTATTCAAGATGTACGACCGCTACTCGTTCGCGCAGTGGGCTCGGCACCGGACAACCCGTTCCTGTTTCCGGCCGCAGAACAAAGTCACCGCGCTCCCACACTCCTCAACAGGAGCTTCGTCCATGTCAACCGGCGTGTAGGAGGATTTCTACAGAACCTCCATCTCGCCCGACACTTGACCGCCAAAATCATCCTGGACCAAGACCCGACGAAAATGGCGCTTGTGCAAACCGTGTTGGGACACAGGCGTATCGCCACGACCGAGGCTTATTACGCCGAGGCCAACGACGCCCTGGCCCAACGCCTGTGGCAGGATCTGCTGCGCCAGGCGATCGAAAATGGCGAGCGGCAGAGGCCATGAATACGGCGGACGTGGCCCGACAAGTGGCGACAACTTGGCCGCCAGAATTGGCTGAGCGCTGGATTGCGGCACATCACGACGAAACTGGCGTTGGCTGGAAGCCTGTGACGATTCGCACCTACGGCGCAGTTTTCGGGCGATACCTATCGGCAGCGCCAACGCCCGAGGTCACCCCGGCCGGTCTCCGGGCGTTTATTCGCGGGGCAACGCGAGGAGGGGCCAGCGCCCGCAGCATTCACGGCTACGTGCACCAGTTGCTCCTTGTAGCGACACTCCTGTGGCCAGGTGCGGTGCGAGTCGGCCAGTTCGATTGGCTCTATCGGACCCGGGAGCGGCTTGCAAATGTCGCCAGCCGCACACCGAAGCAGCGGCGGTCGCGCATGGTGAGCGCGGTCGAGATCGTTGCGGCAGCAAAATGCGGTATCGCGGCAGCCCGGCAAATGAGTGGCTGGCGCCGGGTTCAGCATTTTCGTGACGGCCTGGCGCTGCTGCTGGCAGTTTGGGTTCCCGAACGACGTCGGGCGCTCGTCGGCATTTCGCTCAGAGACATTGATATGGAGGCCTCTACCATCCGTTTCTCGCCCGACCGGATGAAAACCGGCGAGTCCCGCATACGCCTGCTTCCTTCGGAACTCGCACCCCTGCTCGCTGAATACATTACTCTTCGCGGAGTCCAGACCCATGACGCTTTGTTGATTGGCAAAGGTGGACGCCCGCTCGGCGGCGCAGCATTCTACGCAGCCGCTTGCCGCACCACGGAGCGCTATATGGGCCGCAGATTGCCACCCCATTTCTTCCGCAACGGCGTGGCCATCGCTCTCGTCGAGGCCGATCCCAATCGCCCAGACCTGGCCCAGGTTGCCCTCGGCCATCGAAGCGCGACAACGACGAACCACTACACCGAATCTGCTACGTCGATCGCTGCCTGTCGCCACCTGACGTCGTCGATCAGTCAAGCCGGGTCAAAAGCGCGTCAGCGATTGTAATGGACCGTCTGCAAACAGTTCCTTGTGTGGCCAAGCCCGAAAAAAAACGAAAACTCACACTTACGCCCTTAACCTCCTCGTCCTCTCCGTCCTCTTTTCGACGCAGCAACTCGCACAAGCGCCGCTGAGTGCCGCGCATCGTCTAGGGCCCGATGCGTAATTCTGGCGAGTCTCGCAGCCTCCAGTTTGATCGACGGCCAGCTGGCGTCGGCGTGTTGCGCGATGGTCGCAGCGAGCTCGCGAGAATTCTCAGCATTGACCGGTTCACCAACCAGCATACTCAGCCAGCGTGAATCGTATTCGGGCGAGTCGACGAGTATCACCCGGCCGTCGGAAAACGCACGGAATCTCGCGGCAACTTGCTCGCGCGGCAGGCCTTGCCGCTCAATTGCCAGCCTGGAAATGCCGTGCAGCCGCTCAGCCTCAGGATCCCAATGCGTCCAGGACGACTCTGGCCGAATCAGCAGAGCTTCGCCCACCCCACTGATATCGCACCATCCTATCTCAATCGGATAGGAGTTCCTGTGCAACCCAGAGGCTTCTATATCAACAAACAGGCAGCGATTTAGATCCAGTTTCATGAGGTCTTATAGGACTGAAATGCAGGAAAATCATACAATCGATGATCCCAATTTACCTTTGAAGTCTTCCACGATCCAACCACCTGGGTGCGTTCTCCAACCGGCCGCACCTGGAACCGCGCCTCGCCGCCGGTCTCCAGCAGCATGATGGCGCCAACCGGGAAGGAGGCACGCAACGCTGATCAGCAGCCATGCTCAGTCATCCCAGACCAGCCGGATGCCGGGCAACAGGCGCCTGGTGCTGTCGAAGGTGCTCATGCGGTCTCCGTCGGCAGGCAATGGTCAGGCGGGCGTCATTGCGCCGCCACCAGGGCGTCCTCGGCCGGCGCCAGCGCCTCGTGCAGCAGGGTTTCTAGCAGGCGGCGCCGGGTGGTGTCGGCGGTGGTCAGGGCGGACTCAAGCTGGTCGCAGAGCTTCATCAGGGCATCGACCTTGGCGACGATGCGGTGCTGTTCGGCAAGGGGCGGGAGGGGTATTGGCAGCCGTTCGGTCTTGGCCTTGCCAAGCGTAGGCACGCCGGTGTTTTGGTTCATCTCGTTGGTAAGCCACGCCACCACTTCGTCGCGCCGAAGCAGCCAGAGCAGCTAGGTGGGGTCGAGCCCTGTCATCGGCTTGATGCAAAACAGGGTGTGGCTGAATGTGAATTTTTCGAAGGGCGGAAGGAAGCGTGCAAGTCCAAGGCGGCCCTTTCGCGCGAATACGATGTCCTCTTCTTCCTGGCTCCCTAGGCAACGAATAGAAACTGGTGGCAGAGAAACTATCGGTGTCCTTCCCGAGGTACAGGCCATTGGATTTGGCGTGGCGCGTGTCCATGACAGGCCTCTGCTTCGCAATTCTCGGACTTGGCGGCAGTTTTCTCGCAGCGACCGTATTTCCAGCGCTGTCCTTATCGATTCGCGATCGGGCGGAGAGGAGCAGACGCGTTCAGGAACTCGTCCATCTCTCCTTTCGGGGCTACATCCGCGTCCTCGAGGCGCTCGGGCTTATCGAACTGCGGGTCGAAGGCGCTCAGGAAATCCGAACGTGCCGCGGCAAAGTGATCATCGCCAACCACCCAACTCTTCTCGATGTCGTGCTACTCATGGCGCTCAACGCGCGGACCAAGTGCATCGTCAAAGGCGAATTGTGGCACAACCCCTTCCTGAAGGGCGTGGTTCAGGCCGCAGGCTACATCCGCAACGATCTGTCCGCCGATGAGTTGACCGAGGCTTGCGGGGCGGCCTTGGCGGCAGGCGACAACCTGATCATTTTTCCCGAAGGAACGAGAACCCAACCGGGGAGGCCTTTGCGCCTGCACCGCGGCTTTGCCAATATCGCCCTGATGGCCCGGGCAGACATCTTCGTCGTTTCCATCTCCTGCCACCCCATTACCCTGACCAAGGGCACTCCATGGTGGCGCGTTCCGGCACGCCGCCCAACCATTCGGGTGGCTTCGGCCGGCACCATCGCGATCGACGACTTCCAAACCTCCGTGCGGTCGCGCGACGCCCGGCGGCTTGCAGATTATGCGCATGCGCGCTTGAGCGGATTTGCCGCTTACTAAGATTGCGCATCACCGCGCTCGCCGTGAGGAACCGCCCGCGGACTTGCCAGCCGCCCGTCCGGCCCTCAAGGCGACATCCCTTCGAGGCACGCAGGACGGGGCCGGGCCTGGGGATCGTCGTTCCAGGGCTTCCGGCGAATCGCGGCCGATCGGCGGCCTTCTCCGAGCGGTCCGGTCGACCTCCCCTCCCTATCCCTTTGCGACTCCCTTTGCGACGTTGCCCGTGCCGGTATGCTGGTCCACGATCGCCGCAGACACCGCGTCACCGCCTTGCAGGCGCTGGCTCTGCGCAACTCTGGTGGGGGTCCAGGTCCCCCAGCCAACGCTTCGCAAGTCCATAATCGGATTGACGCCCTCGCTTGGGGCATTTGATCACCTGACATCGTCATATACCGCAGCTGGACGCGACAGAATGTTCAAGCGTTGGCGGTAATCCCGTGATTGCAATACTGGCCCGGGTATTGCTTTGGGCGCGCACTACATCGCGTGTCGGAGCAGGATTATGGGCAAAACGAGAATTACAACGATATGTGCCTTCGCGTGCGCGGCATGGGGCGCCGATGCCGCCTTGGCGCAGGACGCCGCCGCGCCGAAACTGGGCGAAGTGATCGTCACCGCACCAAAGATCACTGAATCGCAGCCTCTCAACACGACCGAACTCGGCGGGGCCGAGTTGCGGTCTCGGCGGCCCTCTACCAGTGACACGGCAAGCCTCCTGAAGAACCTGCCCGGACTCAGCCTCTATGGGGCCGGTGGCGTCTCCAGCCTTCCGGCGATCCACGGCCTCGCGGATGATCGTCTGCGCATAAAGGTTGACGGAATGGATCTCATCTCGGCCTGCGGCAATCACATGAATCCGCCCCTGTCCTACCTTGATCCGACCAATGTCTCGCATATCCAAGTGTTTGCCGCCATCACACCGGTCAGCCTGGGTGGTGACAGCATCGGAGGCACGATCGTGGCGGCATCGCCCGCACCCGAATTCGCCGCCGACGGCGAGGGCACCCTGATGAAGGGGGAAACCGGCGCCTATTACCGCAGCAATGGCAATGCCAAGGGCGCCAACGTGTCCGCGACCGTCGCCAACCAGACCGTCAGCATGACCTACGCCGGTTCCACGGCGGAATCCGACAACTACTCGGCGGCCGGGACCTTCAAGCGTCCGGGACTGGCTGCGCCCGGAAGAGAATGGCTGGACGGTGATGAAGTCGGCTCGACGGCCTACCGGTCCAGGAACCACTCGCTCGACGTCGCCCTGCGCCGCGCCAACCACCTCACCGAGCTGAAGCTCGGGATGCAGGATATTCCATACCAGTACTGGCCAAACCAGCGCATGGACATGACCCGAAATGACTCCACTCAGATAAATCTGAGCCACACGGCCGAGTGGGAGTGGGGTGCCGTGGAGGGACGTCTCTACGCGGAGAAGACACGCCACGAAATGCAGTTTGGGGATGACAAACTCTACTGGTATGGCCCCAGAGCGCCCGCGAATTTCGCGGACAGCGGCGTCCCCTGCGCCATCGGCCCGAGCCCGGGCGGCTGCGCGGCCGGCATGCCGATGGATACCGAGGGCGACAACAGGGGCCTCGCCCTCAACGCGACCGTCAACCTTTCCGAGCGCGACCTGATCCGTCTCGGTTTCGAGGGCCAGCGCTATCGCCTGGATGACTGGTGGGAGCCCTCGGGCAAGGGAATGTGGCCCAACACGTTCTGGAACATCAAAAATGGGCAGCGGGACCGCCTGGGCATCTTCACGGAATGGGAAGCGCGCTGGAATGGACAATGGCTGACCCAGCTTGGAATCCGGGGTGAGCGCGTCGAGATGAACGCCGGTGAGGTGCAAGGGTACAACGCCGGCTACAATGCCGACGCCACCGCGTTCAACCTCGCCGACCGCAAGCGCACCGACAACAACGTCGACTTCACCGCCCTGGCCCGCTTCACCCACGACGCGACGCGCGCGGTCGAATTCGGCTTCGCCCGCAAGACCCGCTCGCCGAACCTCTATGAACGCTACGCATGGTCGACGGGCGGCATGGCGATGTACATGGTCAACATGGCGGGAGACGGCAACGGATACGTTGGCAATCTCGACCTGGAACCGGAAGTCGCCCATACCCTCAGCGCCACCTTCGACTGGCACGATGCGGCGCAACAGAATTGGGGATTGAAGGTGACCCCCTACTACACCCGCGTCACCGACTATATCGATGCGGAGCGGCTCGCGCGAAGCAATGGCGTCACCGACGATTTCGTCTTTCTGCAATTCGTCAACCAGTCGGCCAGCTTGTACGGTTTGGACGTTTCCGGTCACATCCCACTGGCGAAATCCGAAGGCTACGGTGAATTCACCGCCTCCGGCGTTCTAAGCTATGTCCGGGGAGAGAACCGGACCACCGGAGACAACCTCTACAACATCATGCCCCTCACCGTGAAACTTGGGGTGACCCAACGGTTGAAGGGTTGGACCAACTCGGTCGAATTTGAATGGGTTGACGAGAAGGACAAGGTCTCGCAGGTCAGAAACGAGGTGCCGACTGGCAGCTACAACCTCGTGCACCTCCGCAGTAGTTACCAATGGAACCGGGTGCGTTTCGACATCGGGGTGGAGAATTTGTTCGACGAGTTCTACAGCCACCCGCTGGGCGGCGCTTACACCGGCCAGGGGGCCACCATGCCTCCGAGGGCAGGCCTCGTTCCTTGGGGTGTGACCGTCCCCGGCATGG
The DNA here is from genome assembly GCA_019455065.1 of Rhodospirillales bacterium. Taxonomy (GTDB): domain Bacteria; phylum Pseudomonadota; class Alphaproteobacteria; order Rhodospirillales; family Magnetospirillaceae; genus JACFNC01. Next base: position 17,397 of record JACFNC010000014.1, on the reverse strand, counting down.
GCCGCTCGATCTACAGCGGAGTGAACATCAAATTCTAACAGTGTTTGCATGAGAGAGCGCCGCTGGCGGACAGCTTTGACCACCACGGCGCCGCGCACCCCGCAACGAGGGGATTCCCCCTGGCCTCACGCCCCGGAACATGGCTCCATAGACGGGCATGAAACCAAGGGGAACCGCATGAAGGACAGCGAGCGCATGCCGGCGGCGATCAGCCCCACCGGCCTCGACGCCTACAAACCCTCCGAGATCGCGAAGATGGTCGAGAGCGCCGGGGTCACCAAGACCCGTCTGCCGCTGCTCTCGCAGGTGGCGCTCGGCAGCCTCGCCGGCGCCTTCATCGCCTTCGGGGCGCTGTTCTATCTGGTGGTGCTCACCGGCGCCGATCCCGGCTCCGGGCCGGTGCGCTTCGCCGCCGGCGTCGCCTTCTCGCTGGGGCTGATCCTGGTCATCGTCGGCGGGGCCGAGCTGTTCACCGGCAATGCGCTCCTGGTGATCGCCTGGGTGGACGGGCTGGTGAGCACCGGGGCGGTGGCGCGCAACTGGGTGATCGTCTATCTCGCCAATTTCGCCGGCGCCGTCACCATCCTGGCGCTGGTGTGGCTGGCCGGTCTGCACGAGGGCGCGCTGGCCGCCACGGCGGGCAGGATCGCCGAGGCCAAGCTGGCGCTGGGCCCGGTCGAGCTGCTGGCGCGCGGCATCCTGTGCAACGTGCTGGTCTGCCTCGCCGTGTGGCTGAGCTTCGCGGCGCGCGACGCGGGCAGCAAGGTGCTGGTCATCATCCCACCCATCGCGGCCTTCGTGGCGCTGGGCTTCGAGCACAGCATCGCCAACATGTTCCTGCTGCCCTTCGGCATGCTCGCCGGCGCCCCGGTCGGTCTGGCCGGCATCGCCGACAACCTGCTGTGGGTGACCATCGGCAACGTCATCGGCGGCGGCGGCGGGGTGGCGCTCAGCTACTGGGCGGCCTACCGGGCCAACGCCGACCGCCCCCGCCCGCCCCCAGTCTGAAATTTTGACCGGCGAACCTTCCCGGCCCCCGCCCGTAAACCTGAGGAGACCGACGGGACGGAGGGGCGGATGGACGAACCGGCTGGAATGGGCGCCGTCTGGTTCGACTCGGCGTTGCACTGGATCGCCCTCGCCCTGGAGGCGGCCGGCGTGGCGGTCATTCTGTTGGGGGCGGCGGTGGCGGCGGCGGCGCTGGCCCGCGATCTTTTGGCCGGCGGTGCGAAGAGCGATCTCTACCGGAACTTCCGCACCACCCTCGCGCGCGGGATCCTGCTCGGCCTCGAGTTTCTCGTTGCCGCCGACATCATCGGCACGGTCGCGGTCGAGCCGACCTTGGGCAATCTGGCGACGCTGGCCTTGATCGTCGCCATACGCACCTTCCTCAGCTTCTCGCTCGAAGTCGAGATCGAGGGCCGCCTGCCGTGGCGCAAGGGACGGGATGCCGGACCGCCGGCGGGCCCCTAGCCGAATGGATTGGCCACGGAAAACCGCGGTACCGCCGGAAGCGGCGCCCTACCCCCTTTAAGCGCGTCGGTCAAACGCCCGGCCAGCATGCACGGCCGTTCGACGGCAGGTACCATGCGGCAGGCAGCCGCCGAAGACCGTGCACTCCGCGCCGTCCGTCGGCAAGGCGGCGCCAGCGACGGTGACCAATGGCAGACGCGGGACATTTCGAACCGAAGTTCAAGCCGTACTACCGCTCGCTCCAGAAGGCGGCGGGCGACCAGCGGACGCCGGAGCGCATCGTCGCGCATTACCAGCTCGAGCGCCGACTGGCCGACCGCCTCCGCCAATCGACGCGCGAGGAGCGGGCGGCCCTGTATCCGCGCCTGTACGGCGAGTTGTTCGACGCCCTGCCCGACCATCCCCAGAGGACGCGCAATCCGGCCGCCGTCGCCTCTCGCCGGCAAAAGAAGCTTCCGCTGCTCCTGCCCTATGTCCACGGCCGCTCGGTATATCTCGAGATCGGCTGCGGCGACGCGACGATGGCCTTCGCAATGGCGGCGAAGGTGGCGCGGGCCTATGGGCTGGACGTCACGGACGCACTCGTCGACCATTCGGCCGCGCCGCGCAACTTCGCCTTCCTGCGAAGCTCGGGGGTCGACGTCCCGTTGCTCGCGGACTCGGTGGACTTCGCCTATTCGAACCAATTGATGGAACACCTGCATGGCGACGACGTCGAGGACCAACTGCGGGAAATTTTTCGCGTCCTCAAACCGGGCGGCCGGTACTATTGCACCACGCCCAACCGTGTCACCGGTCCGCACGATGTTTCGCGATATTTCGACGATACGGCGACCGGCTTTCACCTGCGGGAATACGACTACCGGATGATCCGCGAAACGTTCGGTCGCGCCGGCTTCAGCCAGGTTCGCTTCCCGGTGACGGTGCGCAACCGCTCGCTGGGCACGCCCCCATACCCGATCCTCCGCGGCATCGAGATCGGCCTTCTCGGCCTTCCCCCGAGCGTGCGGCGACACGTCGTGCCGTTCGCGCAATTCCTCATGGGCATCAACGCGGTGGCGACCAAGTAGCGTGATCGGGCGGTCACCGCGCCGCGGTCAGCCTCAAAATCTTGCCGTCGTCGGCATCGGTCAGCAGGTAGACGGCGCCGTCCGGCCCCTGGCGCACGTCGCGGATGCGCGCGTCCATCGGCATGCGCTCCTCGCCCGTCACCCGCTCGCCGTCGAGGGTGAGCCGCACCAGGGCCTCCGAGCCCAGGCCGCCGATCAGCAGGTTGCCCCGCCAGCCGGGAATCGCGGTCGCCGTGTAGAAGGCCATGCCCGAGGGCGAGATGGCCGGGGTCCAGTGATGGATCGACGGGGCGAGGTCGGGGCGCGTCGGCGGGTCGGGAATCGACGTGCCGCCGTAGTGCCGCCCCCAGCTCACCAGCGGCCAGCCGTAGTTGCGGCCGGGCTGGGGAATGTTCAGCTCGTCGCCGCCGCGCGGCCCGAACTCGTGGGTCCACAGCGCCCCGGTCTCGGGATGGATGGCCGCCCCCTGCACGTTGCGGTGCCCGTAGGACCAGATCTCGGGCAGGGCGCCGGCGCGGCCGACGAAGGGGTTGTCCGGGGGCACGCCGCCGTCCGGCTCGATGCGGACGATGGTGCCGAGATGGTTCGAGACGTCCTGCGCCGGCTCGAACTTGAAGCGCTCGCCCAGAGTGACGAACAGGCGGCCGTCCGGCGCGAAGGCGAGGCGCGAGCCGAAGTGGTTGGGGCCGTCGACCTTCGGCCGCATGCGGAAGACGACCTGCATCTCCTCCAGCCGCCCCTCGCCCAGCCGTCCGCGCGCCACCGCCGTGCCCGCCCCGCCCTCGCCGGGCTCGGCGAAGGAGAGGTAGACCATGCGGCTTTCCGCGAAGTCGGGCGAAAGCGCGACGTCGAGCAGCCCGCCCTGCCCCCGCGCGAACACCTCCGGCACGCCGGCCAGCGGCTCCGACAGTACCCCGTCGGCGCCGACGAGGCGCAGGCGGCCCAGCCGCTCGGTGACCAGGGCCCGGCCGTCGGGCAGGAAGGCGAGGCTCCAGGGATGCGACAGGCCCTGGGCGAAGTCCTCGACGCGGATGCGGCCCTGCTCGGTGTCGAGCACCCGCTCCTGCGCCGAGGCGTTCCAGGACCACGCCGCGCCCATCGCCAGCGTGGCAAGGATCGCCCACAGCTTCATGATCCGCCTCCCTCGCCCAATGGTTGCCCAGCATGTAGGCGAAAAGAGGCGGCTTCTCAAGCGCCGCGCGGGTGACCGGCCTTCAGGCGAACATGTCCCGATACAAGTCCTCTGCCCATGCGAAATCGGTCTCGGCCAATGATTCGCTGCGGTCGTGGATTTCCGAAGTCTGCTGCTGGATTTCGTCGAAGCCGGTCAGGTCGTAGGCGAACTGCACCGCGATCGACTGTTTGGGGCTTCCGTTCACCATCATGAAGCAGAGGTTGTCGGGCAGGAGCTTTTCCGGGTCCTTGCCGGCCATGCGCGCCGCGATGTGCCGGACGGCGATCTTCGCCAGCCGGTTCGCCACATGACCGGCCTTGGGATAGAAGCCGAACAGGTCCGAAGCGCGGCCAACCGAGTCTCCGACGATGAACACGTCCGGGTCGCTCTTGGCATGGAGGTAGAGGGGATCCTGGTCCGCCCAGCCGGTCGGCCCGCCCTCCTTCGTCCTGCCGATGAGGTCGGCCATCCACACCATTTCGCCGGCCTGATGCGGCGCCATCAGGATGGCGTCGTCGAACCGGAATTCGCCGGCGGCGGTGACGACTTTTTTGGCGTAGGGATCGACGCTGGTGAGTTTGGCGTTCGGCACGTAGGCGATCTGGTCGCGGTAGAGTTCATCGAAAGCCCGGCGATAGCCTTCGCCGATCGGCGCCGGAGCCGGCTTGGGATCGAGGATGACTACCCGCCCCGGAATCCGCTTGTTCTTGAAATGCCAAGCGATCAGGCACGCGCGTTCGTAGGGTGATGGCGGGCAGCGATGCGGCGGCGGCGGCAGGACCATCACCAAGTCGCCCTTGGCGAAGGTGTGGATCTTGCGCTTCAGGGCGAAATGCTCGGCGCTCGGGATGTAGGCGGCCGGATAATGGGTCCTGGTGAAATTGGCGCCCTGCCGATCGTCCCCGAACCAGGCGGCATAGTTGTAACGGATGCCGGCCGCCAGGATGAGATAGTCGTATTGGATCTTCCCCGAGGCCGTGTGGACCAGCTTTCGATCGCGTTCGATGGCCGACACCTCGGTCTGGATGAAGTGGAAACCGTGAAGGCGCGCCGGGGTCAGATAGTCGTGGGTCAGGTAGTTCGTGTCGACGAAGTCGACCAGCCACTTGTTGCTCATGGGACAGGAGAAGAACGTGGGGTTTCGTTCCAGGAGCACCACTTCGGCGTCCGGAGCCGCCATCCGCATGTACTTGGCGGCCGTGATGCCGCCCCAGCCGCCGCCGCAGATCACCACCCGCTTGCCGCGCGGTGGCGGAAGCAGTTCGGGCCGTGCCGCCGCGATGACAGGCCCCGCCCGCAACGCCGCTCCCGCCAACCCGACCGCGGCGGACCCACCCATAAAGCGGCGACGCGAAAGGCTCATGACATCCTCCGAACTAGTTTGCCTATCAAACTATTATTAGTTTGTATACCAAACTATCTCCCCGGGCAACAAGGTTCTGTCAGCTGAAATCCGCTATTCCCAGCGGAACACGGTCAAGCGGTCGGTGGCCGATTCCGGCGCCCAGGCCTCGCCGGGCCGCCCCAGCATCTGCCGCACGGCGGCGCCGTCACGCGGAAGGGGAAACGACTGGAAGGTCTCGGAGGCGGGATCGAAGCGCACCACCGCGTTGGCGCCGAAGTCCGTGACCCACACCATGTCGCGCTCGTCCACATAGACGGAATAGGCCGCGGGATCGCCGCCCGGCAGCCTCCATTCCCGCCACTTGTCGGTGCGCGGATCATAGGCGGCCACCTGGCCGGCATGCCATTGGCTGACCCACAGCACGCCGTTGGAGTCCGACCACACGCGGCGCGGACCCGACTCCCGCGTGGGCGGCTCGACCACCGTCGCCTCGCCGCTGTCGCCCTCGATGCGGGCGATGTGATTGCCGGCCAGCGAGGCGTACCACACCGTGCCCTCCGGCGTGGCGGCGATGCCGTAGGGTCCCCGTCCGCGCGGCGCCTTGAACACCCGCATCTCGCCCGAGGCGGGGTCGAGGCGGCCATAGATGCCGGCCTGCCCGGTGAACCACAGGATGCCGTCGCCATCGAAGGCGGCGGTGTTGAGGTTGGCATGCCCGCTGCCCGCGGGCAGCGGGTACCGCCTGACCGCCAGGGTCTTGGAATCGACGGCGACGATGGCGTTGAGGCCGCCGTCGGTCACCCAGGCGGTGCCGTCGGGCCCGACGATCACGCCGTGCGGCCGCGATCCCTCGCCGAGGGGAACGCGCTCCACCTTGCCGGTCGCGGGATCGAGCAGCCCCAGCGCGCCCCGCATCTGCGCCGTGTACCACACCCGCCCGTCGGCGGCTGGCGCGACGTCGTGCGGGTGGTCGCCGCGCGGGACCTCGTAGCTCTGCACGCGCACCTCCCCGGCGGCCGGAAACGCGGTGAGAACGGCCAGCACCACGAGCAAGGACAGGCGCATCACGCCACCCCGTCGATAACGAAGTCGTAGCGCACCGTACCATCCTCGCGCGCCACGAGCAGGCGGGAATCGAACAAGGGATCGGCGGCGTTGCGGCTTTCGCCGGGGAAGTAGAGCTGGGTCGTCAGCAGCGGCCCGCCCTGCCGGCCCACCTTGACGTGAAAATGGGGCGTGCGCGGTCCGTAGCGGCCTGGAATGACGGTCTCGAACCGGAAGCGGCCCCCGTCGTCGGTGAACTGGTGGCCGCGGCAGCGATAGCCGGCAAGGTCGTATTCGCCGGACCCGTCGGCCTGCCACAGATCGACCACGGCGCCCGCCACCGGCCGGCAGGCGGTGTCCAGCACCCGCCCCTCCAGGACCACCCGCTCGCCGGGGATGCCGGGCTCCAGCAACGAGGCGCGGAGCGGCGTGCCGGGGCGGTAGAACGGCCCCTCGACGGCGGGCGGTGACGGCCGGCAGGCGGGGGATTGCGCCGCAACGCGCCGCGCCGCGAGCACGGCCGCCGTCGCCATGAGCAGCCCGGAGCCGATAAGGTTGCGGCGGCTGAGCATCACGCCCCCCGCCCCGCCGCCAAGGGTTCCACCCGCGCGGCGCAGAACTTGTATTCCGGGATCTTCGCGATGGGGTCCAACTGCGGGTTGGTCAGGATGTTGGCCGCCGCCTCGACGTAGCAGAAGGGGATGAACACCATCCCGGCCGGGACGGCGAAGTCGGCGCGCGCCGTCAGCTCGATGGCGCCGCGGCGGGTGGCGACGCGGATGCGCTCGCCGGGGCGCACGCCCAGCCGCCGCAGCTCGCCCGGCGACAGGCTGGCCACCGCCTCGGGCTCGAGGTCGTCGAGCACGCTCGCCCGCCGCGTCATGGCGCCGGTGTGCCAGTGTTCGAGCTGGCGTCCCGTGGTCAGCACCATCGGATAGTCGGCGTCCGGCTCCTCGGCCGGCGGCGAGGGCTCCACGGGAACCAGCCGGCCGCGCCGGCTGGGCGTCGGGAAGCCGTCGCCGAACACGATGTCCTCGCCCGGCCGGTCGTCGGCGGTGACGGGATAGGTGACCGAGTGCTCGCGTTCGAGCCGCTCCCAAGTGATGTGGTCGAGCGAGCGCATGCCCCGCTTCATCTCGGCGAACACGTCGCGCGGATGCGCGTAGCGCCAGTCCAGCCCCAGGCGCCGCGCCATCTCCTGGATTATCTCCCAGTCGAGCCGCGCGTTTCCCGGCAGCGGCAGCGCCCGGCGGCCGAGCTGGACCTGGCGATTGGTGTTGGTGACCGTGCCCTCCTTTTCGGGCCACGCCGAGGCGGGCAGCACCACGTCGGCATGGAACGCCGTCTCGGTGAGGAAGATGTCCTGCACCACCAGATGCTCCAGGTTGGCCAGCGCCTCGCGGGCGTGCCGCAGGTCGGGGTCCGACATGGCCGGGTTCTCACCCATGATGTACATGCCGCGAATGGCGCCGGCATGGGCCGCGTTGACGATCTCGACCACCGTCAGGCCCCGCGTCGGCGACAGCGGCATGCCCCATAGGTCTTCGTAGAAGCGCCGCGTCGCCTCGTCCTCCACCGGCCGGTAGTCGGGATAGACCATGGGAATGAGGCCGGCGTCGGAGGCGCCCTGCACGTTGTTCTGTCCGCGCAGGGGATGCAGGCCGGTGCCCGGCCGCCCGACCTGCCCGGTGATCAGGGAAAGCGCGATCAGACAGCGGGAATTGTCGGTGCCATGGACGTGCTGCGATATCCCCATGCCCCAGAAGATGATCGCGGCCCGCGCCCGGGCGTAAGTGCGCGCGACCAGGCGCAAGGTTTCCGCGTCGATGCCGCAAACAGGCGCCATCTTCTCGGGCGGATAGGCGGCGACGGAGCGGCGCAGCGCCTCGAAGTCCTCGGTATGGGCCTCGACGTACTGCCGGTCGTACAGGCCCTCGGCGACGATGACGTTGAGCAGGGCGTTGAGCAGCGCCACGTCGCGGCCGGGGGTGAACTGCAGCATGTGGGTGGCGTGGCGGCGCAGGGCCTGGCCGCGTGGGTCCATCACGATCAGCGTCGCCCCCCGTTTGGCGGCGTTCTTGAAGAAAGTCGCCGCGACCGGATGATTCTCCGTCGGATTGGCGCCGATCACCACGATGACGTCGGCGTCCAGCGCCGCGTTGAAGGGGGCAGTGACGGCGCCGGAGCCGATCCCCTCCATCAGGGCCGCCACCGACGAGGCGTGGCACAGCCGCGTGCAGTGATCGACGTTGTTGGTGCCGAAGCCGGTGCGCACCAGCTTCTGGAACAGATAGGCCTCCTCGTTGGAGCATTTGGCCGAGCCGAATCCGGCGAGGGCGGTACCGCCGTCCCGTTCCCGGATGCGCCGCAGGCCCGCCGCCGCCGCGTCCAGGGCCTCCTCCCACGAGGCCGTGCGGAAATGCGTCCACGGATTCCCCGGGTCGATCGCCGCGTTCGCGTCCTTCGGTGCGCCGGGCAGGCGGATCAGGGGTTCGGTCAGCCGGTGGGGATGGCGCGAATAGTCGAGCCCGAAGCGCCCCTTGACGCACAGCCGGTTGCGGTTCGCCGGGCCGTCGCGGCCGTGGACGTACAGGACGCGGTCGTCCCTGATCGCGTAGGTGATCTGGCAGCCGACGCCGCAATAGGGGCAGACGCTGTCCACCATGCGGTCGGCATCGCCCGCAAAGCGGTTGTCGGCGTCGACCAGGGTCGCCGGCAGCAGCGCCCCGGTCGGGCAGGCCTGGACGCACTCGCCGCAGGCGACGCAGGTGCTGCCCCCCATCGGGTCGTCGAAGTCGAAGACGATCTTCTCTCGATGGCCGCGCCCCGCCATGCCGATGACGTCGTTCACCTGCACCTCGCGGCAGGCGCGCACGCACAGCCCGCACTGGATGCAGGCGTCGAGATTGACCGCCATCGCGGGATGGCTGCGATCGGGCGGCGGCTGCGCGCGCATCGGGAAGCGGCTGCTCAGCACGTTCACCCGCTCCGACCACCGCCAGAACCGCGAGTTCGGATCGTGTGCCACATCGCGCGCCGGATGGTCGCCGACCAGCAGTTCGAACACCATCCGGCGTGAGAATTTCGCCCGCTCGCTGGCGGTGTGGACCTTCATGCCCGGCTGCGGCCGGCGGATGCAGGAGGCGGCGAGCACCCGCTCGCCCTCGATCTCGACCATGCAGGCGCGGCAGTTGCCGTCCGGCCGGTAGCCCGGCGCCGGACTGTGGCACAGATGGGGAATCTCGATTTGCTCGCGCCGCGCCACCTGCCAGATCGTCTCGCCCGCCCGCGCCTCGACCTCGCGCCCGTCGAGAAGGAAGCGCACCGGCTCGCCCACGACGTCCGTCACCACCGTCATCCCGTCGGTCCTTTCGCCTCGTGGCCCTTCACCTCGCCGCCGAAATGCCTGAGCACCGCCTTCACGGGATTCATCGCCGCCTGCCCCAGCCCGCAGATCGAGGCGTCCCCCATCACCCGCGCCAGATCGGTCAGCAGTCCCTCGTCCCACTCCGGCGCCGACATCAGGGCCACCGCTTTTTCGGTACCCACGCGACATGGCGTGCACTGCCCACAGCTTTCGTCCTCGAAGAATCGCAGCAGGTTGAGCGCGACCGCGCGCATGTCGTCGCGGTCCGACAACACGACGATCCCGGCCGAGCCGATGAAGCTGCCATGGGGCTCCAGCGTGCCGAAATCGAGCGGCAGGTCGGCCATCGCGGCGGGCAGAATGCCGCCCGACGCGCCGCCCGGCAGATAGGCCTTGAACGCATGCCCGTCCAGCATGCCGCCGCAATACTCGTCGATGATCTCGCGTGCCGTGATTCCGGCCGGCGCGATCTTGATTCCCGGGATCTTGACGCGGCCCGAGACCGAGAAGGTGCGCGGTCCCTTGCGCCCGCGCCGCCCCTTGCCGTCGTACCAGGCGGGTCCCTTCTCGACGATGTCCCGCACCCAGTACAGGGTTTCGACGTTGTTGATGAGGGTCGGGCGCCCGAACAGGCCGACCTCGGCGGGAAACGGCGGCTTGTGGCGGGGCAGGCCGCGGCGGCCCTCGATGCTTTCGAGCATCGCCGACTCCTCGCCGCAGATATAGGCGCCGGCGCCCCGCCGCAGATGGATTTGGGTGCCCCCGGTCAGTGCCGCGGCCTCGAGCGCCGCGATCTCTGCAAGCAGGATTTCGCGGCACTGCGGGTATTCGTCGCGGAGATAGATGTAGACGGCGTCGGCCTCGACCGCCCAGGCGCCAATCAGCATGCCTTCGAGGAAGCGGTGGGGATCCGTCTCGAGGAAATGGCGGTCCTTGAAGGTGCCCGGTTCGCCCTCGTCGGCGTTGACCGCCATCAGGCGCGGGCGCGGGTAGCCGCGCACCAAACGCCACTTCCGCCCGGTGGGAAAACCGGCGCCCCCCAGCCCCCGCAGCGCCGAGGCCTCCAGCGCCGTCAGCACCTCCTCTAACTCGCGCCGACCCGAGCGGCAGTCCTCGAGCAGCCGGTATCCCCCGTCCGCACGATAGGCCGCGAGGCCCCTGTAATCGGGGATCGCGGGCACCACCGCACCGGCCACCACCGCCGCCGAGACGCCGTCCGCCGAGGCCGGCGCGTGCGGCGCCTGTCCGATCAGGGCGGCCGGCGCCTTGTCGCAGGCGCCCATGCACGGGGCCCGAACCACGCGCACGCCCGGACCGAGCCGCGCCGGCAGCGTCCCGAGCAGGCTCTCAGCCCCGGCCAGCATGCAGGCGATGCCGTCGCAGACGCGCACGGTCAACGCCGGCGGCGGGTCTCCGCCCTCCTTGACGATGTCGAAATGGGCGTAGAACGTGGCCACCTCGTAGACCTCGGCCAGCGCCAGCCGCATCTCCTCGGCCAGCGCCACGAGGTGGCGGGCGTGCAGGGCGTGGTAAGCCTCCTGCAGAAGATGAAGAAGCTCGATCAGAAGGTCCGGTCGCCGCGGCCGGTCGCCGAGAATCTCCCGCACCTCGGCCAGCGCCTGGGGGTCGAGCTGACGACCTTTGGGAAACGCGGTCGCATTCCGTCGCCCGGCGCCGGGGCGGCGCGCCGGCGCCTGCATCGGGAGGGGGCTGGGATCGGGCATCTCGGCTGGACCTCGACCACGGTTCACGCGCGCCGCGCGACCATTCGCGTCGGAGCGCCACCCCTAGCCAGATAGGTCCCCCCGGTGGTCTCCGCCAGGGGCTAGAGCCCGGTCAATGCCCGACCATCCACGGGCGGTGGGAGCGCGCCTCGTGAACGTGGCCGAACTGCTTCCTGCGCCGCTCCTCGTCTACCCGCCCGCCGTGATGGTGGTGATGATGGCCGGGCTCGGCTGGCAGGTCCTCACGGCGCATCACCCTGGGCTCATGCGCGCTCCGTTCGTTGCGTTCGTGGGCGATCCGGGTGTTGCGCGGCAACATCGCCAGCATCGGCACGGACACGCTGCGCGCCGCCTCCCGGGCGCAGGTCGGGCAGGGCGCGGGCTCGGCCGAGGCGCTCATGGCCCGCCATTCGCGAAACGGCCCGCAGACCGGGCATTCGTAATCGTAAAGCGGCATCGCCCCTCCTTACGCGGCGGTCATGGGAAAGCCCGGCATCGCCCCGATCAGCAGCAGGTAGCCGGGAATCCAGCCGGTGTAGATGCCCTGCGCCGAACAGATCAGACCGGTGGTCCGGGTGAGTTCCGTCCGGCCGAGGGCGAGGATGAGGAAGAACAGGAACCAGAGCACGCCCCACGACGCCCAGTTGATGGTCCACCACACGTCCCAGGTGGTCTGGATCGCGAACAGGCTTTGCAGGAACACGGGAACGCAGGTGACCGCCACGAACAGGCAGAACCAGCCCAGCCCGCGTCCATCGGCCTTGTTCCAGCGGTTCCAGGCGACCCAGAAATAGGTGAACGTGAACAGCAGCGTCAGTGCGGCGGCGCGGATGGTGTCGGCATCGGCGCCCGGGCCGAAGGCGAGATACAGCGAAACGGCCAGGGTGACGAAGCCGACGAACACGTCGATCACCGCGATTTCGCTGTCGCCGATCTTGCCGAGCAGCCAGATGCCGTTCAGAAACAGGACCGCACCGACCCAGAACAGGGTAAGCCCGAGCAGCATCGCATCCTCCCGTCATGTGAGTGGCCACCCGGTTCAGCCGGATGGCCGACCCGCGGATACGGCGCGGACGAAAACCGCCCGCGCCGCCCGGCGGTCAGTGGCAGGCCGCGATGTCGCTTCCCGTCGGCACCTCGCGCGACGGCCCCGAGGTGTTGGGCTTGATGTCGAAGTCGAAGATCTCAGTCGGAATCGCCAGGGTGCAGCAGGCGTTGGGGATGTCGACGATGCCGCTGATGCGGCCCTCGACCGGTGCGGTGCCCAGGATCACGTAGGCCTGCTCGCCGGTGTAACCGAACTTCTTCAGGTACTCGATGGCGTTGAGGCAGGCCCGACGATAGGCGACGTGGGCGTCGAGGTAGTACTGCTTGCCCGACGTCTCATCGACCGAGATGCCCTCGAACACGAGGTACTCGGCGAACCTCGGCTCGATCGGGCTGGGCCGGAAGATGGGATTGGTGATCCCGTACTTGCTGATACCGCCCTTGATGAGATCGACGTGTATGTCGATCCAGCCGGCCATCTCGATGGCACCGCAGAAGGTGATTTCGCCGTCTCCTTGCGACCAGTGGATGTCGCCCATCGACAGCCCACCGCCCTTGACGTAGACCGGGAAGTAGATGCGCGAGCCGCGCGACAGGTTCTTGATGTCGCAGTTGCCGCCGTGTTCGCGCGGCGGCACCGTGCGCCACGCCTCCGACGCCGCCTGCTGGGCCTTCGAGCCGGTCATCTGGCCCATGAGCGCGGTGTCGGCATAGGGCGGGGCCAGGAGCGGCGGCACCCGGTTGGGGTCGGTGGACAGCAGTTCCGCCTCGCGCCGGTTGGCGCGGTCCAGCAGCTCGCGGCTCGGCAGGCAGCCGATCAGACCGGGATGGATGATGCCCGCCCATCGCACCCCCGGGACATGCCGGGATTGCGTATAGATGCCGTGGAAGTCCCAGCACGCCTTGCGGGCCTGCGGGTAGTGCTCGGTCAGGAACCCGCCGCCATTTTCCTTGGCGAAGATTCCGGTGAAGCCCCACGGCGACTCCGGCAGGTAGCCGATATCGAGCAGATCGACCACCATGAGGTCGCCCGGCTCGGCGCCTTCGACCGCGAAGGGCCCGCTGAGATAGTGGACCTTGGTGAGGTCGACGTCGCGGATGTCGTTCGCGTTGTCATCGTTGTCGATCTGGCCGCCCGTCCAATCGAAGCACTCCACCCGGAACTCGGAACCGGGTTTGAACGTCTCGACCATGGGAATGTCGGGATGCCAGCGGTTGTGGGTCTTGACCTCCGCCTGCTCCGGAGGGCGCCTCAAGTCCACTTTGAAAGCTGTCTTCGGCATCAAGTCCTCCCTATTCGAAATGGCTAAGGGGCAACTATTGGAATCGGGATCGCGAAAAATTGCCGAAATGGGAATCTCATCCGCCCTCATCTGGTCGAAGACGTACTGTAATCAGTAATCACTTCGAGCCGCTTTTACAGATGTTCTTGTGAGCCAGCCGAAAGCTGCGCACGGCTGCCGCGCGACGCGATTCCGCGCGCCACGACATACTCGGGCGGGGCAGTGACAACGACCGGCGCACCCCGGCGGAGGGGTGCCGGGGGGATGACGGAAGCACGCGGACGGTTCAGATCATCGCTGGTACAGACCGACCACCTCCGCTTCGGCCAGGACGTGCGGCCGCAGGGCCCGCTCGACATCCCGGCAAGAAGGGCTTTTGCCGGGATTTGGCAGCATGTCTACGTCGAGGGCGTAGAGGCGGAAATGATAGTGGTGGATGCCATGATTCTGCGGTGGGCAGGGGCCACCGAAGCCCACGCGACCGAAGTCGTTGACCGCTTGGCGGATGCCGTCGCGCCCCTCCTTGGGAAAGTCCTCCGGCAGGCCCGAATAGTCGGCAGGAATGTCCCAAGCCGCCCAATGCTGGAAGGTGCCCGATGGGGCATCCGGATCGCTGCACACCAAAGCAAAACTGCGCGTGCCACGGGGCGCCCCGGACCAGTTGAGCGGCGGCGAGACGTCCATCCCATCGCAGGTGTAATGCCTCGGAATCTCCTTGTTGGGAGCGAAGGCGGCGCTGGTGATCAGGAACGGCATGGCGACCTCCTGGTGCTGACCCTAGGTCAGATGAGATGAGGCGGCGGACCGGCACTGTCGAGGTGATCTGGCGCACATGACCGGACCCGAGCGCCGGCGCCGGCCATGCCTTTCGTTCCGAGCGCCGCCCCGCACCCGGCCGGAGGTCGCGGAGGGGCATGCCGGGACCGCCGCCCCCGGCCACTGCCGGAGCGCCTATGGCCTTGCCGCTTGCCATGCGGGAACCCACCGCACCACGCCCCGGACCGCCGGAACCGCATACCCCGTTCCGGCCCTCCACTTTCCGAACGCGCCCAGGATACCCCGCATGCGGGGATTGAGACGGTCCGCTTGCGAGCCGGAGAATCACGGTCGTTGCGGCGCCGATCCGTCGCCGATGGCCGCGGCGTCGCAAAGGGAGCGTGCGTGTATGTCGGGTATCGCCGGAATCATCACCCTCAAGACCTCCCAGGGCAACGACACCGTCGGATTGGTCGAGCGGATGAGCAACCTGCTGCACCACCGCGGTCCCGACGACTGCGGCCTCTATCGCTCGCCCGGCGACAAGCTGGTGCTTGCGAACCGCAGGCTGGCGATCCTCGACCTGAGTGACGACGCCCAGATGCCGATGCCCAACGAGCGCGGCGACATCTGGCTCAGCTTCAATGGCGAGATCTACAATTTCCGGGAACTGCGCCACAGCCTCGGGCTCGCCGGCCACGCGTTCCGGTCCGCCGGCGACAGCGAGGTGATCGTTCACGCCTACGAGCAATATGGCCTGGACTTCCTGCAGCATCTGCGGGGCATGTTCGCCATCGCCCTGTGGGACGATCGCCTGGGCCGCCTCGTCCTGGCCCGCGACCGCCTCGGCAAGAAGCCGCTCTATTACACCCAGCACGGCGACTTCCTGGCCTTCGCCTCCGAGATCAAGGCGCTGACGGCCGCGGTGCCGTTCCGCCGCCGCCTCGAGCCCTGGGCGCTTTCTCAATATCTTTCCTATGGCTTCGTCATGCCGCCCCTCACCATGTTCGAGGGGGTCTACAAGCTGGCGGCCGGCGAAGCGCTGATCGTCGAACGTGGCGGCCCGCCGGAACGGCGAACCTGGTGGCGGCCGGGCCGCGACGGGCGCAAGGCGGCCATCATTCGTGGACTGACCGCCGATCAGCACGTCGCCAACCTGCGCACTCTCCTGGAAAGCAGCGTCGCCGATCGCCTGGTTTCCGACGTGCCGTTCGGCGCCCTGCTCGATGACCGTCTGGCCAGCCGGTGCGTGGTGGCGATCATGTGCCGCCTGATCAGCCGGCCCGTGGAGGCCATCGGGGTCCTCGACCCGCAGGCCCAGGGCCACGAACCGCCGCTGCGCGTGATCGCCCGCCGGCTCGGGGCCCGCTATCACGAGGTGACGGTCACGGCCTCGCAGGCGCTCGGTTACCTGCCCGACTATGCCCGCCATCTCGACGAGCCGATTGGCGACTCCCACGCCATGAGATCGTGGTGGAGCGCGCGCTTCTGTCGGGACAACGGCCTGTCGGTCGCGCTGGTCGGCGAGGGCGCGGAAGCCACCCTGCCCGAGGGTCCGGCTTATGTCGGGCTGCGCAGGCGCGCCCTCGCCCGCCGCGTACTCGAGCGGATGACCGCCCGCCTGCGGCCTTCGCCGAAGCCTCCGGAAGCGCCCCGGCCGCACGACCATCTGCGCGGCGGCTGGGCCGGCAGCAACGCCTTCCTCGGCGCGGAGACGGTGTTCGGCGAGCCGGAGAAGTGGGTGCTGCTGGGCCAGGCGATGCGCGACCTGTTGCGGGGCCGGGCCGCCCATGCCGAGGCCAGTCGCGTTCTCGGCGAAATGCCCACGTGGCTGGGCGAGGACAGCTTGGCCTGCGCAAGCTATTTCGAGCTTCGCATGCGGCTGGCCGAGAAGCAGTTGATGCGGCTGGACAAGATGGCGATGGCTCACGGAGTCGAGATGCGCTGCCCCTTCCTCGACGACCAACTCGTCGACTACCTCCTGGCGATCCCCGGTGAAGTCCGAACAGTCGGGCGGTGGTCGAGCCCCCTGCTCAGCCAGGCGGTGTCCGACCTGATTCCGCCCCCGTCGCCCAAGACCCAGGGCGGTGCCCCGATCGGGTTCGGCGACGCCTCGGCGGTGGCCGGGGCGTTCGAGGAAATACTCGGCAAGTCCAGGCTCTTCGAAGACGGCGTCCTCGACCAGCGGCGGTGCCAGCATCTGCTGCGCGAGCATCGCGAGGGACGCCCCGTCCCCGAGAAACTCTGGAACCTTCTCCTCCTGGCCGAATGGTATGATCTGTTCTGGGTGGAAGGGCCCGTCGCCGAAACCACGACCGCCGCCAGGGGCGCCATCCGCCTCGGCCGGCGGCAGGCGGCCGGCTGATTGACTTTGGTCTGTTCGCTGCCTAGATTTGACGTCATGCGAAAGAACGCGCGCACAATTCGTCATCTCGCTCACGCCGGATGTATCCTCGCGGGCAATCGGCCCCAGGCTTGACGCGCGCGCGTATTTCGAGCCTGGGGATCGCCTCTTCCTGATCGACCACGGTTGAACCTTGCTGCGCTGCCACGGGCCGGCCAGCGGATTACCGTCTTTCGTTAAACAACTTCGCCAATACTGGTTGCCTGAGCCAACGGCACCCGGTCAGGCAATGCTTCGAGGCTTGAGAGAGATGAGCGACGCAACCATCGTCACCAACCGCGATTTCACCCGCTTGCAAGACCTTGTCCAGGCCTGGTCCGCCGGGCACTCGGCGCCGCTGGCGCAGTTCCTCGAGGGAGTGCTCGACCGCGCCGTGATCGTCCCCTCGGAACGCGTCAATCCCGACGTGGTGACCATGAACACCCGGCTTACCTTCCGCGACGACGACAGTGGCGTGGTCCGGTCGGTCACCGTCGTCTATCCCGGCGAGGAGGACAGCGCTCTGGGGCGCATCTCGGTACTGACCCCGGTGGGGAGTGCCTTGGTTGGCTTGTCCGCGGGTCAATCGACGGAATGGCGGACCCTCGACGGCCGGCGCAAGCGGCTGACCGTGCTTTCCATCCTCCAGCAGCCCGAGGCCGAGGGCCGTTTCGAGGACTAGGTACTGTACCCATAAAACGATTCCCTTCGGGGCGCGGCTGTGATTCAAA
>JACFNC010000013.1 GCA_019455065.1 Rhodospirillales bacterium | reverse complement strand
CACCTTCGTCAGTCATTTTTCCCTTGCGCCGCAGGGGCCGTCCACACATGACGGACGATGCCGGCGATCGCCTTGTCGTCTGCATCGGGAACGTACTTTTTCACTTGGGCGGTCCAATCCTCGGCCATGGCGTCACCTCACCCGCTTCGCCTTAGTGGCCAAGCTTCGCACAAAGGACGCGCGGTGAGAGCACGCCGCGTCGGATTACTCCGCCTTGGAAAGCGGCCGCGCGCTTGGCTTAGGGCGCCGCGCCGCCGGCACCGCCTGCACGACAGATGGACAGCCAACGCGCCCGCCGCGCGTTGGACATGCTCACCCGCCATCTGCGCCGCAAGATGGCACGCATGAGGCCAGCCCCCCGTCAGCCGAGCTTCAGCACCATCACCGGGATTACCGACAACGGCAGAATCGTGGCCACGATTCCGAACCATAGCCACAGGCGCGACAACGACCAGTAGGCATCTGGTATGCCGCCGGCCGTCGCGAAGGCGCGCGCCATGCGGCCCAGCTTGATCTGCAACGGCACCAGGACCGCCACCCACACCACACCCGAGATGATGAACAGCGACTGGCCGAGGGCGAGCCAGGGCGTGCTCAACGGGATGCCGTGCCAATAGGCGTTGCCCCATCCGCCGATCACCACCATCACGATGCCGCCGAAGGTGAACACCCAGTCGGTCAGCGCGACCTGGCGCTGGGCGAAAGCGACGATGCGGGGTTCGCGGGTGCGGTCGGCCATCGTCTTCCACCAGCCGGTCACGATGATGTTGCCGACGAACAGCACCACCCCGAGTATGTGCAGCGTCTTGAGGGCGAAATAGATGTCCATGGCGGAGACCCCGGTTGCAATGGCGCGGCCCTTAACCTAATGTTGACTACGTTAACATTAGGATGTGCACAGTGTCAACATCGCGGGTGTCAAAGGGGCGTTATCACCACGGCAACCTTGCGCCGGTTCTGGTGGCGGAGGCGCTGGGGCTGGTCGAGGCGGAAGGCGTCGGCGCGCTCAGCTTGCGCGAGGTGGCGAAGCGGGCCGCCGTGTCTCCGACCGCGGTCTACCGCCATTTCGCCGACAAGAATGCTTTGCTGATGGAAATCGCGGCGGAGGGCTTCGCCGCCCTCAACGCCGCCTTCGCCACAGTGCCGGCGTCGGCGCCGGACGAGCGACTGAGGTGCCTTGGCGAGGCCTACGTCGCCTTCGCCCTGGCGCATCCCGATCTGTACCGGCTGATGTTCACCGCCGCACGCCCGTCCTTGCCGCCGACACCGCGCCTGCTCGAGCAGTCCGGACGCTCGTTGGCCACCCTCACCGAGGCGGTGGCCGCCTGCCGCCCCCCCGACGGCGATACGGCGGCCGTAAGCGCATCGACCGTCGCCGCCTGGTCGCTGGTCCATGGTTTCGTGCTGTTGGTCTTGGAGGGGCCGCTCAACCACCTGCCGCCGAACGCCATGCCCGACGTGTCCGCCTTGCTTGCCCGCTTCACACCCTGACGAGGAGAGTCAGGACTGCTCCGCCGCCGCCGAAGCCTTCCGCGCGGTCGCGGCCGCCGCCATCCACCGCTCGGGCACCACCGTCGCCACGCAGATCAGGCCGAAACCGGCCGACGCCCAGAACACCGCCTGCGGCGAGCCCCATTCGACGAGCAGGCCGTAGATCACCGGAGCGATCGCACCGCCCACCGAGAAACCGGTGGTGACGAAGGCGAACACGGTTCCCACCGGCACGTCGCCGGCGGCGCGGCGCACCAGCACGTCGCGCGCCGACATCGACAGGCCGCGTAGGGCCCCGCCCGCCAACAAAGCGCCGGCGATGATGGCGAAGGGCAGGCTGCCCAGGCCAATGGCCGCGATGAAGAGCGACGACACGCCGAAGCATACGATCAAAATCAGATTGTGGCGGGTCGTGCGATCGGCCAGCCAGCCGCCCGGCAGGGTGGCCACCAGAGATCCCCCGAGATAGAGGGTGAGCGCGGTGTTGGCCGCCGCCAACGACAGGCCGTAACCCTCGGTCAACGCCGCCACCCCGAACTGGCTGACGCCGGAGTTCGCCGCCGCGAAACCGAAATTGAACACCAGGAACATGAGGATCGGCCGCGAGGTCAGCAGCGTGCGCCACACTCCGCCCGCCGCCGGCCGTGCCTTGACCGGCTGGCCGCCAGCCCCGAACAACCGCCCGGAAAACTGAACCGCCGCCGCCAGCCCCACACCGGTCAGCCCCACCGCCAGCATCGCCCCTCGCCAGTCGCCGAGGGCCGCCAGTCCCACCATTACCGCCGGCGCCACCGCGAAGCCGGCCGAACCGCCGAACGTGTGAATTCCGAAGGCCATCCCGAGGCGCTTGCCGTCGACCGACCGTGAGAGGAGCGAATAGTCCGCCGGGTGGAACACCGAATTGCCGACGCCTGCGATCAGCGCCAGAGCCGCCAGCTCCCGGAACGAACCGGCGAAGGCGACGAGGGCGATGGCCAGCCCGTTGATCAGCAGCCCGGCCGCCAGGACGGGGCGGGCCCCCAGGCGCTCGCAGGCGAAGCCCATGGGCGTCTGCAAGGCCCCGGTAGCCACGGCATAGATTGCCATGATCAGCCCGAGTTCCGCGTAGCCGACGCCGAGATCGGCGCGGATGGCCGGGAACAGCGGCGGCAGGGCGATAAGATAGACGTGGCTGAGCAGATGGGCGAAGCTCACCAACCCGATCACCGCCGCCTCGCGCCGCCGCACGCCCGCCGTTTCCGTCATGCCAAATCCTCCGCCGATCGGGCTGACTGACCCGCCAGCCATTCCTTGTAGCGCATGCGGCGCAACTCGGGAATCGCGGCGCGCGGCAGGTCAGGGCCTCGGAAAAGACATGGCCGGCATTGGGTGAGCAATGCGACCATTCCCCGGACACATCCGTGCGACTATGATCCCCTCTACTCTTGGGAGTGGCGGGGGGCGCGACGCTAATGGCACGGAGAAGGTCGACGGCGCGGGGCGATGGCGACGCCTCCCGGACGGAGGTCCCGGAAGACGAGGAGCGACGCATCCACGCCGAATACCGGCAGTCCCTCTACTTCCTGCGCAAGATGCAGGGCGCCTATGGACGCTTCGTCCCGCGAGACTTTTTGAAGCTGCTGGGCGCCGAGGACATCCTCAACGTGCGGCTCGGCGACGAGGTCGAGAAGAAAATCACGGTTATGTTCTCGGACATCCGCGATTTCACGACCTTGTCGGAAACTGACCTCGCGTCAGGTCTTCGAGTTTCTGAACGACTATCTGAGCCACATGGAACCGGCCGTCCAAGGCCATGGCGGCATCGTCGACAAGTACATCGGCGACGCCGTGATGGCGCTGTTCCCCGACCGGGCCAACGACGCCGTGAAGGCCGCGATCGCCATGCGCGACGCCCTCCGGTCGTACAACCAGGGCCGCCGCAGGAGCGGCCAGCCGCCGATCGAGACCGGAATAGGACTGAACACGGGGCTGACCACGCTCGGCATCCTCGGCCATCTCGAACGAATGGAATCCACCATAATCGGCGATGCCGTCAACGTGGCGCAGCGAATCGAGGGACTGACGAAGATCTACAGGGCGGCCGTGCTGATCAGCGAGGATACGCTTGCCGCCTTGAACAACGCCCAAGATTTTTCGATCCGGTCCGTCGATCGCGTGCGCGTCAAGGGGCGCGCTCGGCCAATTTCGATCTATGAAGTATTCGACGGCGACCACCCGGACCTTGCGCGCGCCAAGCTGGAAAACGTCGATCAGTTCGAGAACGCGGTCGCCTACTACCATCTGCGCGAAGTGGACAAGGCGCTTCCGCTGTTCGAGGCGTGCAAGGCGGCGGCACGCGACGACAGTGTGGTCGAGGTCTATCTCGATCGTTGCCGCCGATTCCTCGACGACGGCACGTTCGAGGGCCCTGGCGAGCTGCTCGATCACCTCGAATGGCGTGAAGCGTACGATACGAAAATCGAGGAGATCGATACCCAGCACAGGGTGCTGCTCGAGAACATCAACGCGCTGTCCGCCGCGATCAAGACCGACGACGTGGCGCGCATAGACGCCGTGTTCGCCTTCATCGAGCGCTACTGCATCGAGCATTTTCGGATGGAGGGCGCTTACATGAGGAAATGCGGCTATCCGTTCGCGGCCGAGCACGGCCAAGAGCACGCCGCGTTCATTCGCGCATTCGCCCGCACCCGGGAGGAGGCGGTGTCCGGCCGCGCAACCGGCTGCTCTCGCTTTTCCGCATCAACCTGTTCCTCTACGACTGGCTGATCAGTCACAGCACCCGGATCGACAAGCACTTGGCTACGTTCATCCGGGCGCAGGGCGGGCACTAGCGTAGCAGGCGCCGGGGCCGCAATTGTGCGGTATCGTAGCCGCTAAAGGTTTCCTAAAGATCGCATTCAAGAATTGGCCGGCGATTGTTCAAACTTGAATCATCGTCCGGCCTGACCGGAGGTCCTGTTGTAATTCCAGGCCCGGGCGTGATTTGATTTTGGACTTGCAGGGCGATTGCCGCGGTGGCGGGTGGCGGCGGTCCCCTGTCGCAACGCCGCCGGAGAGCGGCGAACGGCTCGCGACGACCACCAGTCGCAGAGCAGAAAGGAAAGCGGAGATGGGAGGTAACAGTGCTCACGGACCATCACTCCTGCGTTTTCTTCAGCTCGGAGGACCAGCGCTGGGATCTTTGCATGCCCAGCATCCGCGCGGCCGAGCGGGCCGGAATCAGATGGCGTCACGTCGCACAGGAGCCCGCCAGCCCACCGCACCGGACCGCCGCCTTTCCGCCGGACGCGTTGATCGACGCCGCGCAGTTGGGTATGTGCGATGTGCCGATCTCCGTGAACGCGATCATCGCGCGGTTGAGATTGCTGGCCGAGGAGACGGTGCGCGCCGGGCATGCGGGCCTACTGCTGCTGATCGACATGACCTGGCTGCTGAACACTCCCTCGGGCATCGCCCATCATGGAGAGTTCGAGGCCGCGCTGCACGAGCTGACCGAGACTTCGCATCTGCACGCGCTCTGCCTCTACCACCTGCCGATCTTCCCGGCGGCCCTCATGCTCGACGCCATGCGCACACATCCCTACGTGCAGTCGGCCGAGGGCCCTCGCCGCAATCCGCATTTTCTCCCACCGGCGGCGTTCCTGAGCAGCGATCCGACCGACAAGCTGCGCTGCTGGCTGACAAGTCTTGGGCCGGGGGCGGAGTATTTCATCGAGGCGCTCGCGTCGCAGGAGGGCGCAAGGCGGCCGACGGAGCTCGAAGGGTCGGCCGCGGGCACCCTGTTCTCTCTGCTTCCGGAGGGCCGCGCCAGTCGTCGGGGCGCCGGCTTCGATCCCCTGGCCAGCCTCAGCGAGGCGCCCGCCTCGCGCCGACGGTGGAAGATTCGCTGCCTGGGCAACCTGCGGATCTACCGCGAGGACGGGACGCCGGTGCGCTGGAACGTGGTCAACGGCGCCACGATCAAGACCAAGACGCTGTTCGCCTATCTCCTCCATTGCGGCTCGAAAGGAGCGAGCGCCGAAGAGATCGCCGATCTTCTGTGGCCTGACGCCGAGTCCACGGCGCAGTCGCTGAACCGCCTGTACCACACCATCCACTGCCTACGCATGGCTTTGAGCCCCGACCTGTCGAGCAGCCGCGATTCCCCGTTCGTCATCAGCAACGACCATCGCTACTACTTGGCCCTCCCGGAGGGCACTTGGGTCGACATTCCCATCTTTGAGCAGTTCAGCCGCCGCGGCGAAAAGCTGCTGCGCGAGAACAGACTCGAAGAGTCACTGACCTGCCACCTCGCCGCCGAAAAGCTGTACACCGGGCCCCTGTTCGCCGACATCCCGGTCGAATACGCCGAGAACATGGAACGCGACTGGTGCTGGAGCCGGCGCTACTGGCTGGAGGAGATCTACGTCAAGATGCTGAGCACCATGGCCACGATCTTTCGGCAGCAGGGCAATATCGAACGCGCCCTGTCCTATGCCGAGCGGGTCCTGGTCATCGACCCCTGCTTCGAACTGGCCCACCAGGAACTGATGCGCGCCTTCCACGCCATCGGCCGGCGCGACGCCCTGGAGCGCCAGTACAAGCTGTGCTGCGGGGCCCTCAAGCGCTACGAGGAACGCGCCCCCTCGGCGAACACCCGCGTCCTCTTCCAGCGCCTCGTGTCTTAGCAGCCTCCTCGGCGGGCCTTCGGGCCTTCGGGCCTTCGTCCCTTCGCCTTCGGTTCAGGGCGGCCGTCGCGCCGCACGCCGACGCCCCGCGCCGCACGCCCGATCGGCGATGCGGGCGGCTGCGTACGGTCCGCCGCAATTAGATCAGCAAGAATATTCGCATCCTAAAGATCGGCTAAAGGTGGGGGTGTTTTAGAGAAAACACGATGCTTCGAAAGTCTCCGCGAGGAGAGATATGACAAATAGTTGGCTGCGGTCATTGCCCGAATTGCACGACGACCACGTCGAAAGTTGCGGCGGAAAGGCCGCCAATCTCGGCAAGCTGACCAAACTCGGCGTGAACGTGCCGCCCGGATTCTGCGTCCTGGCCGAGGCGCTCACCGCGACCCTCGAAGAGAATGGCCTGATCGCGCCCATCGAGTCGGCGACACGGCAACTCGATTTCGATTCCTTCGAGGCGATCGAGGCGGGCACCGCCGAGATTCGCGGCATGATCGCGAACGCCCTCCTTCCCGCCTCTCTGCGCGACGGCATCGCCGCCGCGTATCGCGACCTGGTGTCGTCCGCGAACCCCTATGTGGCCGTGCGCTCCTCCGTGGCCGTGAAGGACAGCGCCATCTCCAGCTTTCCCGGGATGATGGACACCTATCATTACGTGGTGGGCGAAGACGACGTCCTCGACAAGGTGCGCGAGTGCTGGGCTTCGCTGTGGTCCGCCCGCGCCGCCTATCTTCGCCATCACAAACGCATTCCCCACCACCAGAACGTGATCGCGCCGGTGATCCAGCTGATGGTCAATC
This sequence comes from Rhodospirillales bacterium, assembly GCA_019455065.1. Taxonomy (GTDB): domain Bacteria; phylum Pseudomonadota; class Alphaproteobacteria; order Rhodospirillales; family Magnetospirillaceae; genus JACFNC01. The sequence continues at coordinate 100,927 of JACFNC010000013.1, read as the reverse complement.
CGGACACCGCCGGCGTGCTCTTCACCGCCAATCCGGTGACCAAGGACCGAGGCGAGATCATGATCGAGGCCAACTGGGGCCTGGGCGAGTCCGTCGTCTCGGGCCGTTCGATGAACGACTATTTCGTCATCGACAAGGATGGCCTCGGCCTGCGCCAGCGCAAGATCGCCCGCAAGACCCTGTGCGTCGTCATGGACGACGGCCGCGGCAGCGGCCGCGTCGAACGGCCAGTGCCCCCGCACCTCGCCGAAAAACCCACCCTGTCGGACGGACAACTGCGGGAACTGGCCGAGACCGGCATGCGCATCGAACGAGCCTACGGATTCAGCGTCGACGTCGAATGGGCCTACCAAGGCCCGACACTCTTCATCCTGCAAGCGCGCAAGATCAGGGATCTGCAGGACTGAGTAACACCAACACTTAGCCCAGCAAAGGAACGACCATGTACAGAACCATCGATGTTCACAATCACTACTATCCCTGGGACTACCTGATGCATTTGAACGCGCGCCCGGGAAAGGTGCGCGCCAAGCAGACCGGACCCAATTCCTACGTCATGTACTGCGGCGATGTGATCGTCGCCCACATCGACCGGCCCGGCCACTATGACATCGACGCGCGCATCCGCGACCTCGACAAGGCCGGGATGGACACGCAGATCATGTCCAAGACCGTGCCCGGGCCGGAGTTGCTCGAGCCCGAGGAGGGCGTGTACTGGGCCAAGCGCATCAACGACGCCCACGCCGAGGCGGTCCAGAAATACCCGCACCGCCTCTATGCCTACGCCGCCCTGCCTTATCAGGACGTCGACGCCGCCTGCAAGGAGCTCGAGCGCTGCTACAGGGACCTGGGCGTCAAGGGCATCCAGATGTTTTCGAACGTCCAGGGCACGCCGATGCACGACCCGCAGTTCGAGCCGCTCTTCCAGATGGCGGCCGAGTACGGGCTGCCCATCCTGATGCATCCCACCGTGCCGCTGACGGGTTCGATCCTCGACAAGATGAAGATCCCCTACCAGCTCTACGGCTACACGTTCGACACCACGATGGCGGTGATCAGCCTGATCTTCCATGGCGTCTTTTCGCGCCACAAGAAGCTGCGGATGATCCACGCCCACCTGGGCGGCATGGTGCCGTACCTGGTGCGCCGCCTGCGCGACTCGTGGAAGGGCTACTCGAAGGAATGGGGTCTCGAACTCGACGAGTATCCCGATCTGATCTACCAGCGCCAGGTCTATCCCGACACAACCTCGTTCTACCTGCCGGCGATGAAGTGCTGCCTGGAATGGGTGGGCGACGAGCACATGATGGTCGGCACCGACTATGCGCACCGCGTGGGCGACCCCGAAGGGGCCATCAAGAGCATCCTCGACCTCGGCGACCAGCTCCGACTGACCCAGGACCAGATCGACAACATTCTCGGCCGCAACGCCGAGAAGCTGTTCAATCTGCCGCCCATGCCGGGCAAGTCGCGCTGACCAACGACGATGAATGGCGGAGGGGGCGGCCCGCTGCCGCCCCCAACCGTCATCCGGCATGACGTCAGGGAGGTAAGTCATGATTGATACGAGCATCAGCGCGCTGCGCAAGCTGCGCCCCGAACACGACAGCGCGATCTTCTGGTTCCGCGACGACCTTCACCAGCCGGTGGCGATTTCGCCGATGGGGATGACCACCATCCAGAAGCACCACGCCTGGGGCTATCACGTGGCGGCCGAGCAGACCTCGCTGCCCCCGTCGAAGGGCGCCTACGTGAAGATCTTCAAGGGCCGCGTCTATCTCGGTTTCGCGCTCATCGACGATCAGGCTGAGATCGCCGATCGCGCCGAGAAGTTCAACGAGCTTCTCGATTACTGCAAGACCCACTGGGACGACTTCTATCGTGGTTACATCGCCGAGGTTTGCGCCGGGCTCGACACCCTGGCGGCGGTCGACACCGACCGGCTCAGCATGCGGCATCTGGCCGAGCATCTGAGGCGGGCCGACGACATCAACCGGCGGAATTGGGAGATTCATTTCATCCTGATGTATCCGGCCGACGCCCTCTATCTCGGCTTCGAGGCCTTCTGCAAGGAACACGGACTCGACGAAGCGGGGATGATCGCCCTGCTCAAGGGCTTCCACGGCATGCCGGCCAAGACCGACGAGGCTCTTTGGGAACTGGCGAAGGCGGCCCGCGCCGCCGGGCTCGACAAGGTGCTGCTCGACGCGCCGGCCAAGGAGGCGCGCGCCGCGCTCGAGGCCAGCGCCGCCGGCCGCGACTGGTTGGTCCACTTCGACGCGTTCCTTGCCGCCTACGGCAATCGTATCAGCGCCGCCCATCTCGACGTCATCTTCCCGACGTGGCGCGAAGATCCGGTACCTGTGTTCGAGACGGTGCGAAGCTATTTCCGGCGCATCGACGAGGGATGGGACCTTGCGGCACAGCGCCAGCAGGTCAACCGTGAGCGCGAAGCGGCCATCGCCGCCTTCGAGAAGACCCTTGCGCCGGCCGATCTCGCGGCCTTCCGCGACCTGCTGCCGGTGGCCCAGAAGGTCTACGCCTATCAGGAGGACCACGGCTTCTACATCGACCAGGGTTCGACCGCCGCCCTTCACTACGCGCTGATGGGCTGCGGCCGTCGCCTCGCGCGCTGCGGCCTGCTGTGGCAGCCCGAGGACGTGTTCTTCCTGACCTTCGCCGAACTCTCCGAAATCCTCGACGACCTCGCGCGAAACGAGAAGATCGGAATCTACCACCACGCGCCGCAGGTCGGCCCCCTGGTCGCCGAGCGCAAGGAGATGTGGGGCACGGTGCCGCAACTGGAGGCGCCGCTGACCGTGGGCGCCGTGCCCGAGACCATGACCGACCCCATCGCCATCAAGGTGTTCGGGATCATCGACGAGGTCCTGCACCCCAAGGGCGAGAAAGAGGTTTCGAAGAAGCTCGAAGGCTTCGCGGCCTCGCCCGGCGTGGTCGAGGGCCGCGCGCGGGTGGTGCTGCGGTTCGAGGATTTCCCGAACGTGCAGGCCGGCGAAATACTGGTCTGCCCCTACACCGGCACCGCTTGGACGCCGCTGTTCCTGAAGGTTGCCGGCGTCGTGACGGATACCGGCGGCATGCTCACCCACGCCGCCATCGCCGCCCGTGAATACGGCATCCCGGCGGTCGTGGGCACCTGGAACGCGACGGCGTCGATTCAGGACGGCGACCTGATCCGCATGGACGGCGCCGCGGGCACCGTCGAGATCCTGGCGAGCGCCTGCGCATGACCGTCGACGTCGAGGACATCAAACGCCTCGTGCGCGAGGCCGGGCAGCTCGCCCTGCTGTATTACGGCAAGGTCTCGAAGGGCGTGAAGGCCGACCTCAGCGTGGTCACCGAGGCCGACGGGGCCGTCGAGAACTTCCTGAAGCTGGCGCTGACCGCGCTCGCCCCGGCCTACGGCTATCTCGGCGAGGAGACCGAGGAGACGCGACCGGCGGCCGAGGGCGAGACGCATTACTGGATCGTCGACGCCCTCGACGGCAGCCGCGCCTTCGCCGCCGGCATGCCACTTTGGACGCCCACGGTGTGCCTGATGCGGGGCGACGTGCCGGTTGCCGGGGCCTCGTTCAATCCGGTCACCGACGAGCTGTTCTGGGCGGCCGAAGACGGTCCCGCCTGGTGCAACGAGCGGGTCCTGGCGCCGGACTACGCCCCCGAATTCAAGCCCAACACGTTCATTTTCGGGCCGACCGACCATCACCGCATATGCACGATCGACTTCCCCGGGCGCGTCTACTGCCTGGGCGCGCCGATCTACCAGATGTGCCTGCTCGCCAAGGGTTCGGCCAAGGCCTTCTTCTTCGGTCCGGTCATCAACCTGTGGGACCTCGCCCTGCCCGCCCTCCTGCTCGCCAGGACCGGCGGAGTCATCGAATACGCCTCGGGCCGGCCGGTTTCGCTGGCCGAACTGAAGGACCGCCGGCCGGTCCCCGAGCCGGTGCTGGCCGGCGGCCGCGAAATGGTGGCGCGGCTGCGGGAGCGCATCCTTTTCCGGGAAGCGGGGCGGCCGGTTTCCTAAAGAGCCACTAAAGAGGGCGGTGGTTTCGTTGGCTGCACAATGACCAACAGCCGCATGCGCGGCGACAACGACATGGGGGAAGGAATGGCCCGCAAGATGATTGGCCGCAGGATGAGCCGCCGTGAATTCGCCAAGGCCGGCGCCGGCGCGGCCCTCGCCGCCGTGACGGCGGCGGCGTGGCGGCCGGCGATCGCCGCGCCGCGCACCATCAAGATCGGTTACGTCACGCCGCGCACGGGGCCGCTGGCCGCGTTCGCCGAGGCCGACGTCTTCGTCATCACCGAAATTCGCAAGCATTTCGCCAAGGGAATTCGCGTCGGCGCGACCTCGCATCCCCTTGAGATCATCGTCAAGGACAGCCAGTCGAACCCCAACCGCGCCGCCGACGTCGCCGCCGATCTGATCGTCAAGGACAAGGTCGACCTGATGCTGGTCGCCTCGACGCCGGAGACCACGAATCCGGTATCGGACCAGTGCGAACTGAACGAGGTCCCCTGCATCTCGACGGTGGCCCCGTGGCAGCCCTGGTTCTTCACCCGGGGCGGCAAGCCCGAGACCGGCTTCAACTGGACCTATCACTTCTTCTGGGGCCTCGAGGACATCATCGGCGTCTTCGCCGACATGTGGAACTCGGTGGCGACCAACAAGGTCGTCGCCGGCCTGTGGCCCAACGACGGCGACGGCAACGCCTGGGGCGACGCCAAAATCGGCTTCCCGCCGGTGCTGGCAAAGAACGGCTACAGGGTGATCGACCCCGGCCGCTACCAGAACCTCACGAACGACTACTCCGCCCAGATCGCGGCATACAAGCGCGGCGAGGCGGAGATACTCACAGGGGTGCCGATTCCCCCCGACTTCACGACGTTCTGGAACCAGGGCATGCAGCAGGGCTTCCGCCCGAAGGTGGCCACCGTCGGCAAGGCGCTGCTGTTCCCCGTGGCCGTCGAGGCCCTGGGCGACACCGGCAACGGGGTCTCGTCGGAGGTGTGGTGGACGCCCAACCACCCGTTCTCGTCATCCCTGACCAAACAGTCGGCGATGGACCTTTCCCAGGCCTACGAGGCCGCCCTCGGCAAGCAGTGGACCCAGCCCATCGGGTTTGCCCACGCGCTGTTCGAGGTCGCGGCCGACGTCCTGGGGCGCACTCAGGACCTCAAGCGCGAGGCCATCCGCGACAGCCTGGCCGCGACGAAGATCAACAGCATCGTGGGTCCCATCGCCTGGGGGGCCGGGCCGGTCAAGAATGTCTCCAAGACCCCGCTGGTCGGCGGACAGTGGCGCCGGGGCGGGAAGCACAAATACGAGCTTGCCGTGGTCAGCAACAACGCGGCCCCCGGCATCCCCACCCAGGGACGGCTGGAGCCGATCGAGTACAAGAGCTGAAGGGTCCCCCGCTCTTGCGGGGGGACGGAACCGCCGGGTGGTGGCGCCGCCCCGCCCGGCGCCCGTCGAGAACAGGTGAGAAGGGAGAACGAGGTGGTCATGCTGGCCTTTCAGGCCGTGTCGAAGTCGTTCGGCTCGTTGATGGCCGTGGACGACGTTTCGTTCCAACTGGCCGAAGGCGAGGCGCTGGGGATCATCGGCCCCAACGGTGCGGGAAAGACCACCGTGTTCAACCTGATCGCCGGCAGCATGAAGCCGACCCGCGGGACGATCCGTTTCGAGGGGCGCGACATCGGCGGCGACTCACCGGCCGCGCGCTGCCGCGGCGGCATCGGCCGGACCCATCAGATTCCGCATCCGTTCTCGGGGATGACGGTGTTCGAGAACACGGTGGTCGGCGCCGTCTTCGGGGGCGGCCAAGGCGAACGCAATTCCTACGGCCTTTGCGCCGAAATCCTTCGGCGGGTCGGTCTGTCGGACAAGGCCAACGTGGTGGCCGGCAGCCTCACCCTGCTGGACCGCAAGCGACTGGAATTGGCCCGGGCGCTGGCCACCCAGCCCAAACTTCTTCTTCTCGACGAGATCGCCGGCGGACTCACCGACGCCGAGGTCAGGCAATTGGTCGACATCATCAACGCCATCCGGGCGAGCGGGGTCTCCATCATCTGGATCGAACATATCGTCCATGCGCTGATGAGCGTGATCGACCGCTTGCTGGCGATGGACTCCGGGCGCGAGCTCTGCCAGGGTCCGCCCGCCGAGGTGATGGCGCGCCCAGACGTGCAGCAGGTGTATCTGGGAATCGGCACCGCGGCATGAGTTTCTTGTCGACGCACAAGCTAGAAGCCGGCTACGGCGATTTTCGCGCCCTGTTCGGCATCGATTTCGAGGTCGCCGAGGGCGAGGCCGTCGCCATCATCGGCGCCAACGGGGCCGGCAAGTCGACGCTCCTCAAATCCATCTCGGGCCTCGTCCGGCCGCCGCCCGGAAGCATCCGATTCCGCGGCGCGCCCATCGCGGGCCTTTCCGCACCGGCCGTGGTCGCCGCCGGCATCGCCATGGTGCCCGAGGGACGCCGCCTGTTCCCGAGCCTGTCCGTCGAGGAGAATCTGCTGGTCGGCGCCCATACCCGCCGGCCCGGGCCATGGACGGTCGATCGCGTGCTCGATCTTTTCCCGGCTCTGGCGCCGCGCCGGACGACGCCCGCGACGCTGCTCTCGGGCGGTCAGCAGCAGATGGTGGCGATCGGCCGGGCGCTGATGTCGAACCCCGCGTTGCTGCTGTGCGACGAAATCTCGCTCGGTCTCGCGCCGGTGGTCGTCAAGAGCATCTACGAGGCCATTCCCGGCATCCGTGCCGACGGAACGACAATCATCCTGGTCGAGCAGGACGTGGGCCGGGCCCTGGCCGTGGCCGACCGTGTCTATTGCCTGCAGGAAGGCAGGGTTTCGCTGCACGGCCGCCCGGCCTCGCTGACGCGCGAGCAGATAACGGCAGCCTATTTCGGGGTGTGACGATGGCGGCGGCGATCGACACGATTCTGCAAGGGGTGCTGCTGGGGGGGCTGTACGCCCTGTTCGCGACCGGGCTGTCGCTGAGCTTCGGCATCATGCGCATGGTGAACGTGGCGCATGGCGATTTGATCATCCTCGCCTCCTACCTGGCCTGGGTCACGGTCGCCACGTTGGGCATGAACGCGTTCGCGGCGGCCCTGGTCGTCGTGCCGGCGATGACGGTCGTCGGCTATGGTTTGCAGCGCTACGTCCTCAATCCGGTCCTGAGCGACGATCCGCTGCCGCCGTTGCTGGTCACCTTCGGCCTGTCGGTGATCATCCAGAACCTCCTGCTCGAGGGCTTCTCTGCCGACGCGCGTGGCATCGACGCCGGGGTGATCGAGACGGCCAGTCTCGCGCTGGGGGGCGATCTGGCCGTGGGCTGGCTGCCGCTGCTCGTGTTCGCGAGCGCCGTGGCGGTGATCGCCGGCCTGGAGTTGCTGCTGTCGCGCACGCCGCTGGGACGCGCCTTCCGGGCCACCTCGGACGACCAGACCGTGGCGCAGCTCATGGGTATCGACAATCGCCACCTCTATGCCGTGGCGATGGCCCTGGCCTGCGCGGTGACCGGCATCGCCGGGATCTATCTGGCGATCCGAACGACGTTCGGCCCGATGATGGGCCCCAGCCAGCTTCTGTTCGCCTTCGAGGCCGTGATCATCGGCGGCATGGGCTCGCTGTGGGGCACCCTGGCGGGAGGCGTGCTGCTGGGAGTGTCGCAGTCGATCGGCTTCCGGCTCGACCCCGGCTGGGGCATCCTGACCGGGCACCTGGCGTTCCTTGCCGTGCTGGTCATGCGCCCGCAAGGTTTGTTCGCGCGAACGAGGGACGCATGAAAGGCACCGTCGTCGAACGCGCCACCCCCCTGTCCCGCGGCTTCTGGCTGGTCGCAACCCTGCTGATTCTGGTGCTGGCGGCCGCGCCGTGGTGGCTCGGGCGCGGCGAGCTGCGCCTGATCGCGGAATTCGCCTATCTGATCGCCCTGGCCCAGATGTGGAACCTCCTCGCCGGGTACGGCGGGATGATTTCGATCGGACAGCACGCCTATGTGGGCATCGGCGCCTATGCGCTTCTCATCCTGTCGCTGCACGCCGGCGTCCATCCGTTCCTCGCCGTTCCCGTGGCCGGGTTGGTCGCGGCCGTCATGGCGGCGCCGCTGTCGCGTCTGGTGTTCGTGCTCAAGGGCCCTTACTTCGCCATCGGCACCTGGGTCGTGGCGGACGTCCTGCGGCTGGTGATGGCCAACGTCCCCGCGCTCGGCGGCGGTTCGGGCGAGAGCCTGACCAGCGTCATCGTCGGCGTGCCGGCGTGGGAGCGCGAGGCGGTCATCTACTGGATGGCGCTGGCCGCGGGCGTGGGCCTGACCATGGGGATGTACCTTTTCCTGACCTTCCGGCACGGCCTCGCCCTTACCGCCATCCGCGACAGCGAGGCGGCATCGGCCAGCCTTGGCGTCGAGGTGGACCGCGTCAAGCTGCTCGTGTACGTCGCCTCGGCCGCCGGACTGGGACTGGTGGGCGCCCTCATCTATCTGATCAAGCTGCGGATTTCCCCGGATGCGGCGTTTTCGATCGAATGGACGGTGCTGATGATCTTCATCGTCACCATCGGCGGAATCGGCACCATCGAGGGCCCCATCGTCGGCACCGCCGTCTATTTCCTGCTGCGTTACCTCCTGGCCGATTTCGGCACCTGGTATCTGGTGGTACTGGGCGCGGTCGCGGTGGTCGTGATGCTGAAGGCTCCGAAGGGAATCTGGGGATGGGTGGCGCATCGCTACGACCTCCACCTCTTCCCGACACGGCGACGCATGCGCCTGGGCACCAAGGCGGAGGCGGCGGCCGCGCCGGCACTCGACACCGTCGCGAACGGTGCCGGCTAGTAGCGAACGAGAACGGCTTCAACAGGGAACAAGAGAGGTCATCATGCTTGCGACAAGGGCGGCCGGAACGGAAGGGCAGAAGCCGCTCGACGGGCGGCACGCGGTGGTCACCGGAGGCGGGCGGGGCATCGGCGCCGCCGTCGCGGCCGCCCTGGCGGCGCAAGGGGCCGCAGTCACCGTGATGGGACGAAACCGCGATAACCTGCAATCGCACGCAGCCGGCCTCGAGGCGGAACATGGCCGCCCATCGGCATTCGAGGTGGTCGATCTGGCCGATCCGGCACAGATCGAGCACGCGTTCGCCTCGGCGACGGCGCGCCTCGGCCCTCCCACCGTGCTCGTCAACAACGCCGGCATTGCCCTGCCCGCCCCCTTTCACCGAACCGACCTGCACCTGTGGAACAAGGTCTTCGCGGTCGACGCCACGGCCCCGTTCCTGTGCACCCGTCAGGTCTTGAAGGGAATGATCGGGGCCGGCTTCGGCCGCATCGTCACCATCTCGTCGACCGCCGGGCTCACCGGTTACCCATACGTCGCGGCCTATTGCGCAGCCAAGCATGCGACGATCGGGATGACCCGGGCGTTGGCGCGCGAGGTGGCCAAGACCGGCGTCACGGTGAACTGCGTCTGCCCCGGCTACACCGACACCGACATCGTGACCAACGCCCTGGACAACATCACCGCCAAGACGGGGATGCCCCGCGAGCAGGCGTTGGCCGAAATCGTCTCCCACAACCCACAGGGCAGACTGATCGAGCCGCGCGAGGTCGCCGACGCGGTGGCGTGGCTGTGCCGGCCGGGCAGCGGTTCCGTGACCGGCCAAAGCATCCTGGTGGCGGGCGGGGAACTCATGTGATGGCCGAGGTCCTGAGCCTGTCCAACAGCGACGAACGGAGCGTCGCCGGCCCCATCGAGGTCCGCGTCTGGATTCGGCTGCTGGCCAACGCCAACATCGTGCTGCGCCATCTCCGGCGGACGCTCCATGGCGAGTTCGGTGTCACCATGCCCGCCTTCGACCTGCTGGCGCAGGTGAGTCGCCCACCCGAGGGGCCGACGATGAGCGAATTGTCGCAGCGGCTGATGGTGAGCAAGGGAAACGTGACCGACCTCGTCGAGCGGATGGAGGGAAAGGGGTTGGTCCAACGCCACCCGGACCCGGGCGACGGTCGGGTCCAGCACGTCCACCTGACGCCGGCGGGACGCGCCCTGCTGGCGCGCATGCTGCCGGTGCATCGCCGTTGCCTCGAGGGCCTGATGGCAGGGATGGACGAGGCGACGATGGGCCAACTCCACCACATTCTCGGAACACTCAAGACCACCCTCGCGGCCAACACCGCCATAACCAAACGGCCTCATGGCGCGTTGCGAAGCCAACCGCCGGTCCAGGAACAGGAGCAAATCCCATGAAGCTGCTCGAACCGATGGCCATCGGGAGCATGAGTTTGCCGAACCGCGTCATGGTGCCGGCGATGGTCACACGGCTGGCCGACGAGGACGGCTGGGTCACCCAGGACATCGCCGACCGCTACGTGCGCTACGCCAAGGGCGGGGTGGGCCTGATCGTCGTCGAGGCGATGGCGATCCATCATTCGAACTCGGGACCGCTGCTGCGCATATCCGACGACCGGTTCATCCCCGGCCTGGCCGGAATGGTCGAGCGGATTCACGACACCTCGGATTCCAAGGTCGTTCCGCAGATCATTCACTTCATGAAGGTGGCACGGTCGGGATGGCGACAGACGATCGACATGCTGTCGCTGGAGGACATCGACCGCATCGTCGAGCAATTCGGCGACGCCGTCGCCCGGGCGCGCGAGGCCGGCTTCGACGGCGCCGAGTTGCACTCCGCCCACGCCTACACGCTGGCCTCGTTCCTGTCGCGCCGCAACCCGCGCACCGACGATTATGGCGGCACGCTGGAGGGCCGGCTTCATCTGATCGGGCGCGTCAGGGAGAACATACTGCGCAAGGTGGGCGACGACTTCCCCGTCGGCATCCGCTTCCTGTCCGAGGAGTTCATCAAGGACGGCTACACGGTCAACGAGTCCAAGCTGATCGCCCTGCGTTTGGCGCAACTCGGCTTCGCCTATCTGTCGCTTTCGGTGGGCGGCAAGTTCGAGGACGCCGAGCACGTACCCGGCCAGGTGCCCTATCCCTATACCGGCTATTCCGGCGACCGCTGCATGCCTGGCGCCTGGTATCCGCCGGCGCTGCATGCGGGACTGGCCGGCGAGATCAAGGCCTTCGTCAACGCCAAAGGATACGCCACCCCGGTCGCCGCCGCCGGCAAGATTTCCGACCCCGCCGACGCCGAGCGGGTACTCACCGAGGGGGCGATGGACTTCGTCGCCATCGCGCGCGGGCTGCTCGCGGACCCCGACTGGGTCAACAAGGTCAGGGCGGGCCAACTCGACCGCATCATCCGGTGCGACTACTGCAACGTCTGCAAACATCTCGACGGCACCCACAAGAAGGTCGTTTGTTTCCTGTGGCCGAAGGGCGACCTGCAGGCGCCGGCCGACGATGCCGTGACCACCGCCCCCGCCTGGGGTTCCGACAAGGGCAATCTGAAGATCAGACAGGAGGGCGGCGCCGCCGTCCTGACCTGGACCAAGACCCCCGGCGCCGCCCGTTACGACGTCTATCGCGCCGCCGACGACGGCGAAGTCACCGTCGAGGACGCCGTCAAGGTGACGCGCTGGGTGGACAACACCATCATGGCCGGGATGAGCTATCGCTACTACGTCCGCGCCTGCGGCCCCACCGGCGACGCCAGCCCGCCGTCGAACACGGTTCATCTCGCGCCTGAAATGCCGGCCGACGCCACCGCCGGCCGGGCAAGGACCGAGGCCTGACATGCTGGCCGGGTGCGTGCCCTGGCCGGAGGAGGCCACCGCCCGCTATCGCTCCAAAGGCATCTGGCAGGGCATCACCCTGCCCGAGATGCTGGAGCGAACCATCGCCGAGGTGCCCGACAAGGTGGCGGTGATCGACGGCGAGATGCGGCTGACCTACGCCCAGCTTGGTGAGGCCGTCGACCGGCTGGCCTACGCGTTCGTCCGCCGCGGCCTGCGGCCGCTCGACCGCGCCGTCTTCCAGCTCGGCAACGGCGTCGACATGGTGGTGGCGTTCCTCGGCCTGATCAAGGCCGGCGTCATCCCGGTGATGGCGCTGCCGGCGCACCGGCAGAGCGAGATCGGGCACTTTCTCGCCCATGCCGAAGCGGTCGCCTATCTGATCCCGGACGTGGTGCGGGGCTTCGACTTCCGGGCGATGGCGGAGGAACTGGCGCCGAACTGCGCGAGCTTGCGGCACGTCTTTGTCTCCGGCACGCCCAACGCCGGCCAGCACGACCTGCGCGCCATGATCGCGGAGCCGGCGCCCGCGGACATCATCCGCGAAACCCTGGCGGCGCGCCGGCCCGATGCGGGCGAGGTGGCGCTGTTGCTGCTGTCGGGCGGCACCACGGCGATACCGAAGATGATCCCGCGCACCCACGACGACTACGTCTACAACTGCACCCAATGCGGCAAGGCCACGGGGTTCAGGCGCGACATCGTTTACCTCGCGGTGTTGCCGATGGCGCACAACTTCACCCTGGCCTCGCCCGGCATCCTCGCCGCCTTTTCGGTGGGCGGCACGGTGGTCGTGGCGCGCTCGCCGACTCCCGAGGCGGTGTTCCCCCTGATCGAGCGCCACCGCGTCACCATGGTTTGCACCGCCGTGCCGCTGGTGACCTCGTGGCTCAATTCGTCGGTGCCCGCGCAACACGACCTGTCGTCGCTCGAGGTGCTGATGAACGGCGGGGCCAAGCTGGTGCCCGAGTTGCGCCGCCGCGTCGAGGAGCGGTTCGGCTGCCGGTTCATGGAGAGTTTCGGCACCGGCGAGGGGCTGCTGTGCAACACCCGCTACGACGATCCCGAAGAGGTCCGCTTTCACAGCGCCGGGCGGCCGATCTCGCCCGAGGACGAAATTCGCATCGTCGATCCCTACGGCAACGAGGTGCCGGACGGCGTGCCGGGGGAACTGCTGGCGCGCGGGCCCTACACCATCCGCGGCTACTACAAGGCCCCGGAGACCAACGCCAATGCCTTCACCGCCGACGGATTCTACCGCATGGGCGACGTGGTCAAGCGCATCGACGGCAACCTCTACGTCGAGGGGCGGATGAAGGATCAGGTCAACCGCGGCGGCGAGAAGATCAGCTGCGAGGAGGTCGAGGATCACATCCTGGCGCATCCCGCCGTTTCGGGCGCCTGCGTGGTCGCCATGCCGGACCCGGCCTACGGCGAGAAGGCCTGCGCGTTCGTCATCCTGCGGCCGGGGCACAGCCTGGATTTCCGAGGACTGGTCGATTTCATGGCGGCGCGCAAGATCGCCAAGTTCAAGCTGCCCGAGCGCCTGGAAATCGTCGATTCCTTCCCCATCAGCCCGGCCGGAAAGATCCTGCGCCGGGAACTGCGCGCCGTCATCGCCGCCAAGCTGGCTGCCGAGACGGCGGCGGCACCGGCGACGGCGTGAGGAACGTCCCCGTGGTCCGTAGGGGCCCGCTGACGAAGCTGGGGGGAGGGAAGGTGTCTGGGACTGGAAACTTGGAGGTTTGGCGCACCCGACAGGATTCGAACCTGTGACCTCTGCCTTCGGAGGGCAACGCTCTATCCAGCTGAGCTACGGGTGCGCCGGGGCCCTGACGAGCGAAGGGTTGATATAGCGCGCGGGGCCGCGGGACGCAACGCCCTTCGCTCCCGGCTCACGCCCGGCCGCGCCAGCCGTCGACGCCGTAGCGGCCGGGGCCGGCGGCGAGCACGGCGAGGAAGCCGCCGATGATGGCCAGGTTTTTCATGAACATGATCGACTGGATCATCTGCTGCTCGGGCGGATACTCCCAGAAGCGGTGGGCGATCGCCGTGGCCGCCGCGGTGAACAGGATCAGCAGCAGCGCCGCCAGCCAGGTCCAGGCGCCGAGCACCAGGGCGACGCCGGCGAAGAACTCGATCAGCGCCCCCACCGTGCCGGCCACGTAGGGCAGCGGCACGCCCATTCCCTCCAGCCCGGCCGCGAAGCCGCCGAGGTTGGTGAGCTTGCCGAAGCCGCTTTGCACGAAGATCGACCCCAGCAGCAGGCGGGCGGCCAGCAGCGCGCCGTCGCGCCAGCCGGCGGTCTCCGTCCGATGGGCCGCGGCGGCGGAGCGGTACGTGGTTTCCTGGGCCATGAGGCACCTCCGATGGCGGGTGGGGCGCGGAGACCGCCCCCATCGAAAGAAGAAACACCCCCGTGCGCCCCGGGTTCGGGCCGCGGAGGCGATGCCGCGCTGAGGGGCCGCGCGCCGCCCGCGCTACAGCAGCATGTAGGTGGTGGTGGCGTGGGCGACCGGCCTGGCGGCATCGCCGCAATGCAGGGTGATCTCGCCGTAGACGACGCTGCGGCCCAGGCGCACCACCCGGGCCACCGCGCTGACGTCGGCCGGGCCGGCGGGGCGCAGAAAGGTGGTGTTCTGCGACACCGTGGTCATCGGCACCAGCCCCCCGGCCGCCGAGGCCACGGCGAACACCATGGCGGTGTCGGCCAGCGCCATCAGCGCCTGGCCGCAGACGATGTCGCCGGTGCGCTTCAATCGTTCCGAGGAGGCGACGCGCAAGGTCGCCTGCCCGTCGCCCACGGCGTCGAAGACGATTCCCAGATCCTGGATCCAGGGGGCGAAGTTGTCGCGCAGGATGCGTTCGGCGTCGGCGACGGTCAGGGTCATGCGGTCGGTTCCCATGCGGATGCGCTTGGGGCCGCATGGTAGAGCGGCCGGCGCGTCGAGGAAACCGGTTCGCGACGCTTCCCGCATCCGTACTTTCCCCAAGCCATCGGCGACGAGAATCTTCCCTTCGCGCGCCGGCAGTGGTAGGAAGCGCATGTCAATGGTGGGGTGGCCCCGCTCCTTCGGGTGGGTCGCTCCTCGCGCATGTAGAGAAGGACCCGGCCCGTGCTCGCAGCCTATCGTCAGCATGTCGCCGAGCGTGCCGCGCTCGGCATTCCCCCGCTCGCCCTGTCCGCCGCCCAGACCGAGGCGCTGGTCGCGCTGTTGCGCGAACCGCCGGCGGGCGAGGAGGCGTTCCTGGTGGAACTGCTGACGCATCGCGTGCCGGCCGGCGTCGACGACGCGGCGAAGGTCAAGGCGGCGTTCCTGGCCGCCGTCGCCACGGGCGAGGAAGCCAACCGCCTGATTTCCCGCGTCAAGGCCACCGAGCTTCTGGGCACCATGCTGGGCGGCTTCAACATCCAGCCGCTGATCGCGCTGCTGGCCGACCCCGAATGCGGCGCCGCGGCCGCCGCCGGGCTGAAGACCACGCTGCTGATGTTCGACTATTTCCACGACGTCAAGGCGCTGGCGGACAAGGGCGACGCCAATGCGAAGGCCGTGCTGGCGTCATGGGCCGAGGCCGAGTGGTTCACCGCCCGCCCGGCGGTGCCGGACAGCCTGACGCTGACCGTGTTCAAGGTGCCGGGCGAGACCAACACCGACGATTTGTCGCCGGCCCCCGACGCCTGGAGCCGCCCCGACATTCCGCTGCACGCGCTGGCGATGCTGAAGAATCCGCGCCCCGGCATCACGCCGGAGGAACCCGGCGTGCGCGGCCCCATCGCGCAGCTCGAGGAACTGAAGGCCAAGGGCCATCTCGTGGCCTATGTCGGCGACGTCGTCGGCACCGGCTCGTCGCGCAAATCGGCCACCAATTCGGTGCTGTGGTGGACCGGCGAGGACATCCCCTTCGTTCCGAACAAGCGCTTCGGCGGCGTCTGCCTGGGCACCAAGATCGCGCCGATCTTCTACAACACCATGGAGGACGCCGGCGCCCTGCCCATCGAGCTCGATGTCGGGCAGATGGAGACCGGCGACGTCGTCGAGCTGCGCCCCTATGACGGCAAGGCGGTGAAGGACGGCCGGGTGATCGCCGAGTTCACCGTCAAGTCGCCGGTGATCTTCGACGAGGTGCGCGCCGGCGGCCGCATTCCGCTGATCATCGGCCGCGGCCTCACGGCCAAGGCGCGCGAGGCCCTGGGCCTTCCGCCCTCGACCCTGTTCCGCCTGCCGGCCCAGCCCAACGACACCGGCAAGGGCTTCACCCTGGCCCAGAAGATGGTGGGGCGCGCCTGCGGCCTGCCCGAAGGCCAGGGGATGCGCCCCGGCACCTATTGCGAGCCGCGCATGACCACCGTGGGCTCGCAGGACACCACCGGGCCGATGACCCGCGACGAGCTCAAGGACCTCGCCTGCCTGGGCTTCTCGGCGGACTTGGTGATGCAGTCCTTCTGCCACACCGCCGCCTATCCCAAGCTGGTCGACGTCGAGACCCACAAGACCCTGCCCGGCTTCATCTCGACCCGCGGCGGCGTTTCCCTGCGCCCTGGCGACGGCGTCATCCATAGCTGGCTGAACCGCCTGCTGCTGCCCGACACCGTGGGCACCGGCGGCGATTCGCACACCCGCTTTCCCATCGGCATCTCGTTCCCGGCGGGCTCCGGCCTCGTCGCCTTCGCCGCCGCCACCGGCGTGATGCCGCTCGACATGCCGGAATCGGTGCTGGTGCGCTTCAAGGGCACCATGCAGCCCGGCGTCACCCTGCGCGACCTGGTCAACGCCATTCCCCTCTACGCCATCCGCCAGGGCCTGCTGACGGTGGAGAAGAAGGGCAAGAAGAACGTTTTCTCGGGCCGCATCCTGGAGATCGAGGGCCTGCCCGACCTCAAGGTGGAGCAGGCCTTCGAGCTGTCCGACGCCTCGGCCGAGCGCTCGGCGGCGGCCTGCACGGTGCGCCTCGACAAGGAACCGATCCTCGAATACCTGCGCTCCAACATCGCCCTGATGCGCTGGATGATCGCCAACGGCTATCAGGACGCGCGCACGCTCGAGCGCCGCATCGCCGCCATGGAGGCGTGGATCGCCGACCCGAAGCTGCTGGCCCCCGACGCCGACGCCGAGTACGCCGCGGTGATCGAGATCGACCTCGCCGACATCAAGGAGCCGATCGTCGCCTGCCCCAACGACCCCGACGACGTCAAGCCGCTGTCCGAGGTGGCGGGCGACACGATCGACGAGGTGTTCATCGGCTCCTGCATGACCAACATCGGCCATTTCCGCGCCGCCGCCCGGGTGCTCGAGGGCAAGAGCGACCTCCCCACCCGGCTGTGGATCGCCCCGCCCACCAAGATGGACGCCATGATCCTGACCGAGGAGGGCTATTACGGCATCCTGGGGCGCGCCGGGGCGCGGATGGAACTGCCCGGCTGTTCCCTGTGCATGGGCAACCAGGCGCAGATCCGCAAGGGCTCGACGGCGATGAGCACGTCGACCCGCAACTTCCCCAACCGGCTGGGCATCGACACCCGTGTCTATCTCGGCTCCGCCGAGCTGGCGGCGGTGTGCGCGCTCTTGGGCCGCATCCCGACGCCGGCGGAGTACCTGGCCCAGGTGGGGGTGGTGAACCAGAAGGCCGCCGACATCTACCGCTACATGAACTTCGACCAGATCGCGGCGTTCGCGGGGGCGGAGAAGGCGGCGGAGTAACGGGGAGGGCGGTAAGCCCCATAGGTCCGAGCCACAGGCGGAGCCCCCGGCCGATCTCAGGGCTCCGAACTCGAATTGAGAAATGATTAATATCGTCGTCATGCCCGCGAAGGCGGGCATCCAGACGCCGCGAATATCGACTGGAGGCGGTGCCTGTGGAGAGATGGATGCCCGCCTTCGCGGGCATGACGGGGTAAGTAGGCGCCGCATCAACTGTCCCTTAACCTGGGATTCGGAGCCCAGCCGTCTCACGCCGCCCGGTACTCCGCGACCAGCCGGTCCACCACCTCGGCGACGCTCAGCACGGCGTGGGCCGAGCCCACGCCCTGGCCGGCCGACCAGATGGTCTTCCAGCGCTTGTACTGGGTGTCGGCCTTGGCGAAATCGATGGTGCCGGCCGGGGGCAGGTGGTCGGGGTCGAGGCCGGCTGCGATCAGTGACGGGCGCAGCCAGTTCGCCTTCACGCCGGTGATGGCGTCGGAGCACACGATGTCCTCGCAGTCGGCGTCGACGATCATGCGCTTGTAGCGCTCGTCGGCCATGCTCTCGCGGGTGGGAATGAAGTGGGTGCCCATATAGGCGAGGTCGGCGCCCAGCACCTGCGCGGCCTTGACGGCGCGGCCGGTGGCGATGCCGCCGCCGAGCACCAGCGGGCCGTCCCAGAATTCGCGAACCTCCTGGACGAACACGAAACCGGATAGCTGCCCGGTGTGCCCGCCCGCGCCGGCGGCGACCAGCACAAGGCCGTCCACCCCCGCCTCGATCGCCTTGCGCGCGAAGCGCGGGTTGATGACGTCGGCGAGCACGATTCCCCCATAGCCGTGGATGGCCTCGACCACGTCGCGCGGGTTGCCGAGGGCGGTCACCACGACCGGCGGCCGATGCTTGAGGATCAAGGCGAGGTCGGCGTCGCGGCGCGGATAGTTGGGGTTGGCGATGATGTTGACCATCCACGGCGCGGCCTCCGGCGCGGTGGCCAGCTCGTCATTGATGCGGCCCATCCAGGCGTCGAGTTCCTCGGCCGTGCGCGCGTTCTGGGTGGGGAACGAACCGATCACGCCGGCCCGGCACGAGGCCACCACCAGCTCGGATCCCGAAATCAGGAACATCGGCGCCACGATGACCGGCAGGCGCAGCTTCGCACTCAGTTTGCTCGACGGCATTATCCCTCTCCACATCACTTGCATAACGCAACTTTTTAGCTTGCATAAACGAACTAGTAAAGCGATAGTGACCGCAGCCGGAGAACGGGCGGCGCGCCGATGCGCCGATTTCAGCCGTGACGACGGACGAGGCGCCCATTCAAGAACGCCGGCAAAAAACGACACGGTCAGGGGGGATCACATTCGATGAAACAGCGTCTTCACCAGCGCCCCGGCAAGGTCGCGACCAGCCTGGCCGCTGCCGCCTTTCCGCTTCTCGCGCCCCTCGGCGCGCATGCGTTGGAATGGAACAACGGCGACGGCCTGTCGCTCGACCTCGACACCACGTTGGCCTACAGCGTCGCCCGCCGCATGGAAAGCCCGAGCGCCGTGCTGCTGACCGGCAATCCCATCATCGGCCCCAACGCCGACGACGGTAACCGCAACTTCGACAAGGGCGACCTGACCACGAACCGCTTCACAGCGGTCACCGACCTGAACCTCAATCACCAGGACTACGGCGGCGTGTTCGTGCGCGGCCGGGCCTGGTACGACTTCGTCTACGCCGGCGATCCGGCGTCCGGCAACGCCAGCACCACCGGCACCTGCAACCGCGCCACGGGCAGCTGCGCCACCTTCTCGGACGCCGTCGAGGACTACCACAAGAAGCGGGCCGAGATCCTCGACGCCTTCGTCTACACGGACTTCAACCTGCCCAGCGACTCGAATTTGTCGCTACGCGCGGGCCGCCAGGTCATCAGCTGGGGCGAGAGCATGTTCCTGCACGGCGGCATCTCGGCCGCCCAGAACCCGCTCGACGTTTCGAAGCTGAACATCCCCGGCACCGAGTTGAAGGAAGCGTTCCTGCCGCAGGAGTCGGCGCGCGCCCTGCTCACCCTCACGCCCAGCCTCAGCCTCGAGGGCTACTACCGCTGGGGTTACCAGCGCAGCCGCATCGACGCGCCCGGCAGCTACATGGGCACCGCCGACTTCGTGGGCGAGGGCGCCGAGCGCGTGCTCATCCCGGTCGGCCCCGGAATTTTCGCGCGGCTGCCGGTGGTGTCGCAGGAACCCGACAACGAACAGGGCTACGGCGTCGCGGTACGCTATCTGGCGGACTGGCTGAACAGCACCGAGTTCGGTCTCTACCACATCAACTACGACGACACGCTGCCGTCCGTGCAGCTGCTGCCCGCCGTGTTCGGGCCGCGGCTGGTCATCGACTATTTCGAGGACGTCAAACTCTACGGCGCCAGCTTCGGCACGACGATCGGCGACACCAACGTCAGCGGCGAGGTCAACTACCGCGACGGCCAGCCGGTGCAGCTTGCCATCCCCGGCGCCTTCTACTACGCGCCGGCGCGCACCGTGCAGGCGCAGGCGTCGGTCATCCACGTCTTCGGCCCGTCCTCGATGTGGGACAACCTCAGTTTCATCGGCGAGGTCGGCTGGAACTACGTGGTCGGCATCGACGACCCCCGGCGGCTGGTCAACCGCTCGACCGAGGAGGCCCTGGACAACGACCGCAGCGCCTGGGGCTTCATCGCCTCGGTCAAGGGCGAGTGGTACAACGTCTACCAGGGCGTCAACCTGACGGTGGGCTCGACCTATCGCCAGGACGTCAGGGGCAAGTCAGCGGTCCCCTTCACCTTCACCGAGGGGGTCAAGCAGCTCAGCCTCGCCGCCGAGCTCACCTACAACCAGTATTCCGCCGAGCTTCGCTACACGAACTACCTGACGAACCCCAGCGACATCGGCGGGGCGAAGCTCGAGCTCGCCCATCTCAACGCGGATCGCGATTTCCTGTCGCTGATCCTCAAATACCGCTTCTGACAAGACGAAGAAATCAGGGAGAACGTCCGTGTCCAGGAACCTCATCTCGAAATTCGGCGGGATCGCCGTCGGCGCGGCCTTCGCCGTCGCCGCCTCGGCGGCCGTTGCGGCGGTGTCCGAGCAGGAAGCCGCGCGTCTGGGAGCCGACCTCACCCCCATGGGCGCCGAAAAGGCGGGCAACGCCAGCGGCTCGATTCCCGCCTGGACCGGCGGCTTGCGGGGCATACCCGAGGGCGGCGGCATCGACGCCGACGGCTTCCGCAAGGATCCCTTCGCCGCCGACAAGCCCTTGTTCACCATCACCGCCGACACTGCCGCCAAGTACGACGGCCAGTTGTCGGAAGGCGTGAAGGCGTTCTTCAAGAAATACCCGCAGACTTGGCGGATGGACGTTTACCCGAGCCGCCGCACGCACGCGGCGCCCGACTGGGTCTACGCCAACACCAAGGCCAACGCCACGCGCGCCAAGCTGGTCGACGACGGCAACAGCGTCTCCGGCGCCATCGCCGGCATCCCGTTCCCCGCACCCAAGAACGGCGCCGAAGCCATCTGGAACCATCTGTTGCGCTGGCAGGGCCAGACCGTGGACGCCCACACAGTGGCGCCGACGCGTTTCCCCAACGGAACGACCAGCGTCGGCGGACAGAAGAACTGGGACCAGTACCCCTACTACGTGTCGCGCGACAAGGAGACCGACACCTTTTACCAGGTCATCCTGTCGTTCGACGCGCCGTTGCGCCGCAAGGGCGAGGTTTTGATGGTCGTCGAATACCTCAACCAGGTCGCCAATCCGCGCGAGGCCTGGCAGTACATTCCCGGCCAGCGCCGCGTCCGCCGCGGCCCGACGATCGCCTACGACACGCCCGTCTCGGGCCAGGCCGGTCAGGTGACCTTCGACGACGTCTATCTCTTCAACGGCGCGCTCGACCGCTATGACTGGAAGCTGTTGGGCAAGCAGGAAAAGCTGATCGTCTACAACAACTACCGATCCAATCAGAAGTTCGAGGATTCGACCGCCCTCCTGTCGGTGGGCCACCCCAACCCCGACTATCTGCGCTGGGAACTGCACCGGGTGTGGGTGGTCGAGGCCGAACTCAAGGGAGACAAGCGGCATATCTACGGCAAGCGCCGCTTCTATCTCGACGAGGACTCCTGGGTGGCGGCCCTGTCGGACGCCTATGACGGGCGCGGCAACCTGTGGCGGGTCGGCATCGCCCCGCTGATGAACCACTACGACCTGCCCGGCACCGTCCAACGCACCTATTTCCACGGCGATCTGCTGTCCGGCGTCAGCACGGCCAACATCCTCGACGTCGAAGGGGTGAAATACCACGAGCAGACCCGGCCGGAGACGTTCTACACGCCGGCCAACGTGCGCGCGCTCAGCCTGCACTGACCAGAGACCGGCCGGACGCGACGGCGTCCGGCCGGCCCAGCCTTCGCCGGATCGGTTCCGGCGCGCGATGCCAGCCACTCTGAGCATGTCGACCATGAGATCCTTTTTGCTGTCCGCGGCACTGGCCGTGGCGTTTGCGGGGTCGGGGCTTGCCGCGCCCGCGTCCGTCGATCCGCTGAACAGTCCGTCCATCCCTTCGCCCCTGGCGGCCAAGCGTTTGCTCCTCGATGTCGCGCGCGCCGGCGACCGGCTGGTGGCGGTGGGCGAGCGGGGGCACATCGTGCTGTCCGATGACGAAGGCGTCACATGGCGACAGGCGCCCTCGCCGGTCCGTACCCTGCTGACCGGGGTCCATTTCGTCGACGCCCGGTTGGGCTGGGCGGTCGGCCATGGCGGCGTCGTCCTGAAGACCGTGGACGGCGGCGCTGGGTGGGAGAAGATAGCCGACGGCAACCTGTTCAACCGGCTGGTCCGGGAGCGCGCCGAGCAGCTTCTGGCGGAGGCCGATGACGGACCGGAAGCCGAGGTCTGGGAGTTCTTCGCCGAGGACGCCGAGCAGGCAATGGCCGAAGGGCCGACCCGCGCGCTCCTTGACGTCTGGTTCGCCGACGCCGAGCGGGGGATCGTGGTCGGTGCCCTCGGCCAGATCTTCGAGACCACCGACGGCGGGGCCACCTGGCGGGCCGTGTTTGACCAGCTCGAAAACCCGGACGGCCTGAACCTCTACGCCGTTACCGGCGATGCGGGCCGCGTCTATCTGGCCGGCGAAGGTGGCCTGGCGTTCCGCCGCAGTGCCGGCGCGAAAGCCTTCGAACGCCTCGATGTTCCCTATAACGGCACCCTTTTCAACATCGCCGCCGACCCAGCCTCGACGACGGTGGCGATGTTCGGGTTGCGTGGTCATGCCTTCCTTTCCGACGACGGCGGCGACCGGTGGCTGGAGATACGGACGGGAACGGAACAGACACTGGCCGGCGGCGCCTTTCTCGACGGCGGCCGTTACGCTCTGGTCGGCATGGGCGGCGCCGCGCGCCTTGGCCACGTCGGGTGCGATGCCCTCGCGCCGCTGACGGAGCGCCCCGGCCCGCCGTTCGCCGCGGTGCTCCCGGCGCGGGACGGCAGCTTGGTTACGGTGGGAATCGTCGGCGTCCGGCGGATCACGCCGCCACTGGTTAGTGCTGGAGGGTGCTGAGATGACGCACGACACCCAAGATAGGGCGCCTATCGTCGAACGCCTGCTGTTCGGATGGCGCGCCGCGGTCGTCGCCCTCGTCGGCTTGGTGACCGTCCTGCTTGCGTACCAGGCGACCAGACTTGGGCCGGATGCCAGTTTCGAAAAGATGATTCCGGCCCACCACCCGTTCATCGCCAACTACTTCGACCACAAGCACGATTTGCGGGCGCTCGGCAACGTGGTGCGCATCATCGTCGAGAATACCGAAGGCGACATCTATTCCGCAGATTTTCTGGAGAAGCTCAAGCAGATCAACGACGAAGCCTTTTTCGTCAAGGGTGTCGACCGCGCGAACATGCAGTCGCTGTGGACACCGGCGGTCCGCTGGATGGAGGTCACCGAGGATGGGTTCGCCGGCGGTCCGGTCATTTCCGACGCCTATGACGGCAGCCCCGGTGCCGTCGAGGCGGTTCGCAGGAACGTCGCGCGCTCCGGCCAGATCGGCCGACTGGTCGCCAACGACCACCAGTCCGCCGTCATCTACGCCCCGATTCTCGACGTCGATCCGGAAACCGGCGAAAAGCTGAGCTACGCCGAGTTGTCTGATGCGCTCGAAACCAAGATCAGGACTCCGTTCCAGACGGGCGCGATCCGCATCCACATCACCGGGTTCGCCAAGGTCGTCGGGGACCTCATCGAGGGTCTGGAAAAGGTCGTCTACTTCTTCGCCTTCGCCTTCGTGATCACGCTGGCCATCCTGTTCGCGTTCTTCGGCCGCTGCCTGCGCGGCTCGATCGCCGTGGTGATGTGCTCGACGATCGCCGTCGTCTGGCAGTTGGGGCTGCTCAACGCCCTGGGCTACGGGCTCGATCCCTACTCCATGCTGGTGCCCTTCCTGGTGTTCGCCATCGGCGTCAGCCATGGGGTGCAGGTGGTCAACGCCGTCAAGAACGAACTGGCCCGGGGCGCGAACCGGCTGCATGCGGCCAGGCGGGCCTTCCGCGCCCTTTACGTCCCCGGCCTCATCGCCCTTGTCAGCGATGGAATCGGCTTCGCCACCCTGCTGATCATCGACATCCAGGTGATCCGCGAGCTGGCCATCGGGGCAAGCCTGGGCGTGGCGGTGGTGATCGTCACCAACCTGATGCTGTTGCCGATCCTGCTTTCCTATTTCGGCGTCAGCGACCGCTCGCTGAAACGCTGGCGCGGCGCCGGCGAGGCCAAGCCGTTCGCCCTGTGGTCGGTACTCGCCACCTTCGCCCGCCGGCGGCCGGCGATGGCGACCGCCGCCATCGCCGCGCTGCTGTTCGCGGGCGGACTCTGGCAGGGCCGCGACCTGCAGATCGGCGACCTCGACCGGGGCGCCCCGGAACTGCGGGCGGATTCGCGCTACAACCGCGACAACCAGTTCCTCATCGACCATTACGCCAGCAGCACCGACATCCTGGTGGTGATGGCCAAGACGGCGCCGCAGCGCTGTTCGGCCACCGACGCCGTCTATCGCGTCGATCAGCTCCAATGGCGCCTCGAGAACATGCCGGAGGTGCAGTCGGTGGCGTCGCTGGCCAATGTCGCCAGGATGATCATCTCGGCGCGCAACGAGGGAAGCCTCAAGTTCTTCTCGCTGACCAGCAACCAGCAGGTCATGGACTCCGCCTCGGTGGCGGCGCCGCCAGGGGTGATCAACGGCGAATGCAGCCTGATTCCCATTCTCGTCTACCTGCAGGACCACAAGGCCGGAACCCTTCAGCGCGTCGTCGACACCGTCGAGGCATTCGCCGCCGAACATGACACCGCCGAAGTCCGTTTCCTGCTCGCCGCCGGCAATGCCGGAATCGAGGCGGCCACCAACAGCGTCATCGCCACCGCCCAGTACGAGATGCTGGCCTGGGTCTATCTGGTGGTCGGCCTGTTGGTGCTCGCCACCTTCCGCTCGTGGGTGGCGTTGTTCAGCATCGTGCTTCCCCTCGCCCTCACCTCGGCGCTCTGCCAGGCGCTGATGACCTTCCTGGGAATCGGCGTAAAGGTGGCAACCCTGCCGGTGATCGCGCTGGGCGTGGGCATCGGCGTGGATTACGGCATCTACATCTACAGCCGCCTGGAAGGTTTCCTGAAAGAGGGACTGCCGCTGATCGACGCCTATCTGCAGACGCTGCGCAGCACGGGGAAGGCGGTGATCCTGACCGGAGCCACGCTGGCCATCGGCGTCGGCACCTGGGCGTGGTCGCCGATCAAGTTCCAGGCCGACATGGGCATCCTGCTGACCTTCATGTTCTTGTGGAACATGCTGGGGGCAGTGGTGCTGTTACCGGCCATCGCCTGCCTGTTCCGGCGGCGCGAAGAGCGGCTGGGCCTTCGCGCTCCGGCGCTGGAAGAGGGTTGCTGACCGCCTTACGGGCGGCGCTGGCAATGCGTTGCCATTCGCGATATCGCCGGGCGTGACCCGGCGATCGAGGAATACCCGGGCAAAGCCCGGGGTGACGCGAATTGGCCGCCTAACCCAACCACCCTCTCCCGGCGGGAGAAGGGTGGTTGGCTACCTTTACGCCGCCTCGTTGGTGAAGCGCGCACCGGTTTCGGCCATCTCGATCAGCCGTTGCGGGGATTCGAATCGTATGCCGTAGCGTTCGGCCAACTGGCGGGCGCGGGCGACGAAGGCGGCCGGGCCGACGTGGTTGATGAATTGTAGAACCCCGCCCGTCCAGCCGGGGAAGCCGATCCCGAAGATGGAGCCCAGATTGGCGTCGCCCACCGAGCGGAGCACGCCCTCTTCGTAGCAGCGGACCGCCTCGATCGCCTGGATGTAGAGGATGCGGTCGCGCAGGTCGTCGAAGGGCGCCTCTTCGGCTGCCACGGGATAGTGCTGGGCGAGGCCCGGCCACAGGTGCTTGCGTCCGTCCTTGGGATATTCGTAAAACCCCGCACCCGCCGCCTTGCCCGGGCGCTTGAACTCGCCGACCATGCGTTCGACCACGTCCTCTCCCGGGTGCCGCACGTAGACCCCGCCCTCGGCCTCGACGCCGGCCTTGTTCTGGGCGGCGATGGCGGCATAGAGGCTGAGGGAGATTTCGTCCGAGATGGCCAGCGGGCCGACCGGCATGCCGGCCATCAGGGCGGCATTCTCGATGGCCGCCGGCGGCCGCCCCTCGCCCAGCATGACGATGCCCTCCATCACGAACGCGGTGAACACCCGGCTGGTGAAGAAGCCGCGGCTGTCGTTGACGACGATCGGCAGCTTGCCGATCTGGAGTACGAAGTCGAAGGCGCGCGCCAAGGTCTCGGGCGAGGTCTGGCGCCCGACGACGATCTCCACCAGCTGCATCTTGTCGACCGGCGAGAAGAAGTGCAGGCCGATGAAATTCGCGGGGCGCTTCGAGGCATCCGCGAGCTTCGATATCGGCAGCGTCGAGGTGTTGGAGGCCATGATGGCGTCGGGGCCGAGTAGCGCCTCGGCCTCGGCGGTGACACGCGCCTTGAGCTCGACGCTCTCGAAGACAGCCTCGATAATCAGGTCGCAGCCGGCAAGGTCGGCGGCGTCCACCGTGGGCCGGATCAAGTTAAGCGTCTTGTTCATCGCCTCGGTGGTGAGCCGGCCGCGCTCGACGCTTTTTTCCAGAAGGGCGCGACTGTAGCCCTTGCCCTTCTCGGCCGCCTCCAGACTGACGTCCTTGAGCACGACCGGCAGGCCCTTGCTGGCCGCCGCGTAGGCGATGCCGGAACCCATCATGCCGGCGCCCAGCACGCCGACCTGTGCGGCCCGCCACGAGGGGACGCCGGCGGGCCGGCTGACGCCCGACTTCAGGGCCCGCATCTGCTGCCAGAAGGCGGTGATCATGTTCTTGGCGACCGGGCCGACCGTAAGGCTGGTCATGTAGCGCGATTCGATGCGGCAGGCGGTATCGAAGGCGACCCTCGCCCCCTCGACCGCCGAAGCGAGGATCGCCTCCGGCGCCGGATAGCATCCCTTGGTTTTGTCGCGCAGCATCGCCGGAGCGACGGTGAGAAGGCCGGCGACCTTGGGGCTGGACGGCAGGCCGCCCGGCATCCGGTAGTTGTCGCGGTCCCAGGGTTGGCGCGGCGCGGGATTGGCCGCGATCCAGGCCCTGGCCTTGGCCATCATGTCCGCGGCGTCGACGGCGAGGTCCTGGACCAGCCCGGCCTTCAGAGCGTCCGCCGGCTTCACCTGCTTGCCCTCCATCAGGTAGGGCATCGCCTCCTGCAAGCCGAGCAGGCGGACCATTCTCGTGACGCCGCCGGCGCCCGGCATCAGGCCGAGGGTGACTTCCGGCAGGCCGAATCGGCTTCTTGGAGAATCGATGGCGATGCGATGGTGGCAGGCCAGGGCGATCTCCCAGCCGCCGCCGAGTGCGGTCCCGTTGAGGGCGGCCACCACGGGAAAGCCAAAGGTCTCCAACTCGCGCAGCCAGCCCTTCATCTGTTCGAGGGACGCGAAGAAGGCGTCGGCCTGTTCGGGGCCGAAAGTGAGCAACTCGTCGAGGTCGCCGCCAGCCAGGAAGGAATCCTTGGCCGAGGTGACGATGACGCCGCGCACGGCTTCCCTTTCGCCGCGCAGCCTTTCGACGGCGGCGCCCAGGTCGGCGCGGAAGGCGCCGTTCATGGTGTTCGCCGATTGCCCCGGCGCATCCATGGTGAGGGTGACGATGCCGGCATCGTCGCGGTGCCACTGGAATACGGTCATGGTCAGGTCCTCAAACTCGTTCGATGACGGTGGCGATGCCCATGCCGCCGCCGACGCACAGGGTGACGAGGCCGTAACGCAACCTGCGGCGCTCGAGCTCGTCGAGCAGGGTGCCGATCAGCATGGCCCCGGTAGCACCCAGTGGATGGCCCATGGCGATGGCGCCGCCGTTGACGTTCACCTTCTCGGGTGGAACCTTCATTTCGTTGATGAAGCGCAGCACCACCGAGGCGAAGGCTTCGTTCACCTCGAACAGGTCGATATCGGAGACATCCAGCCTGGCCTTGGCCAGCGCCTTGCGCGTGGCGGGGGCGGGACCGGTTAGCATGATTGCCGGCTCGGTGCCGGTCAGGGCCGTCGAGACGATACGGCCGCGCGGCGTCAGGCCGAAGCTGCGGCCGACCTCCTCGTTGCCGATGAGCACGGCGGCGGCGCCATCGACGATGCCCGAGGAATTGCCGGCCGTGTGGACGTGACGGATGCGCTCGACATGCGGGTAGCGCTGGATGGCGACTGAGTCGAAGCCCATCTTGCCGGGCCCCTCGAACGAGGGTTTGAGGGTTGACAGTCCCTCGAGGGTGGCATCCTCGCGGATCAGCTGGTCATGGTCGAGCACGGGCAGTCCGTTGACGTCGCGCACCGCCACGAGCGAGCGCTCGAAACGGCGGTCACGGCGGGCGGCGGCGGCCTTGCGATGGCTGTCGAGGGCGAAGCGGTCGACATCCTCGCGGCCGTAACCGTCCAGCGTGGCGATGAGGTCGGCGCCGATGCCCTGGGGCACGAAGCTGGTGGCGATGTTGGTTTCCGGGTCGGTATACCAGGGCGCGCCGTCCGAACCCATCGGCACCCGCGACATCGACTCGACGCCGCCGGCCACCACCAGATCCTCCCAGCCCGAGCGTACCTTCTGCGCCGCGAGGTTGACCGCCTCGAGGCCGGAGGCGCAGAATCGATTGATCTGCACCCCCGATGCCTTCCAGTCCCAGCCCGCGGCCAAGGCGGCGATCTTGGGAATGCAGCCGCCCTGGTCGTCAACGGGCGTCACGCAGCCCATCACCACGTCGTCGACGCGGCCCGTATCGAACGCATTGCGCGCCGTCAGCCCATCCAGAACGGTCTTGAGCAGCGAGACGGCCTTGACCTCATGCAGGGCGCCATCTTTCTTTCCCTTGCCGCGCGGCGTGCGCACGGCGTCGTAGATCATCGCTTCGGGCATGTCATCCTCTTAGCGGCCCGCGGCCGGCAGGCTGGTGCGTTCGTGCCATGAGACTTCGGTAAGCCGTCCGGATCAAGCGGGTTCCTTGACCGTGACGCCGCCGTCCACGACCAGCACCTGGCCGGTAACGTAGGCCGCGGCCCGCGAAGCCAGGAACACCGCGACGCCCCCGATATCCTCGGGCACGCCCATGCGGCGCACCGGGGTTCCCTGTTCCACGGCGCGCGCCAGCTTTTCGTTCTCCCAAAGGGCGCGCGAGAAGTCGGTCTTGATCAGCCCCGGGGCGATGCAATTGGCACGGATGCCCTGCGGGCCCCACTCGATGGCGAGGTTGCGGGTGAGCGCGAAGTCCGCGGCCTTGGAAATGCCGTAGACGCCGAGCGTGGCGCTGCCCTGGTCGCCGCCGATGCTGGAGACGATCAGGATGCTGCCGCCGCCGGACGCCACGATGTGCGGTGCCGCCATGTTGCACAGCCAGAAATTGCTTTTGACATTGCTGTTCATGATCTTGTCGTAGGCGTCGTCGGGCATCTTGGCCATCGGGCCGTAATACGGATTGACCGCCGCATTGCACACCAGGACGTCGATACGCCCCCAAGTTTCGACGGCGCCGTCAACGAGGGCCTGAAGCTGCTCGCGGTGCGAGACGTTGCAGGGGATGGCGATGGCTTCACCGCCCGCCTCTCGGATCGCGGCCGCCACCGCCTCGCAGGCCTCGGCCTTGCGGCTGGAAATCACCACCTTGGCCCCGGCCTTCGCCATGCACTCGGCGATCGACCGGCCGATGCCGCGGCTTGACCCGGTGATGATGGCGACCTTTCCGGTCAGATCGAACAGATCCAGCATGTTCCCCTCGTTGCGATTTGAATGTTGTTGCATTATGCAAGTGATAGGATTCGAGTGCCAGCGCTTTTTTTCGATCCTAAAGCGGTCGGCATTTGCTCGCACCCTCAACCCTCTTCGCGTCACCTCCAGGCGCGCTCCGGGGGACCATTGGACTGCCGGGTCAAGCCCGGCAATGACGAAGAGATGGGCGATCGCGCCTAGTTGCAAACCGCTTTCATTCGAGCGGCATCTCCGGGGACTTCCACCTGACGGCCGGCAGCTCAGATCGTCGCTTGCATAACGAAACAAGTTCGGTTTAGGATCGGCCGCAAGCAGGGGCGCTGGCCGCGAGCTAGCATTGCGGCACCGGCATATGCGCCCGCTTTCGGTTCCGACAAGAAGGCCCGAGGAGGGGCAGGAGATGAGTGCACTCGAAAAATATGACGTGATCGTCATCGGCGCCGGCGTCGCCGGCCTGGGGGCGGCCGCGCTGCTGGCCAAGGATCACGGGAAGAAGGTGCTGGTGCTGGAGCGCGCGCCCTTCATCGGCGGCCGCACGCTGTCCTATGTCGGCAAAGGCAACAAGGTCGTCGCCGACGGCATCGAGATGGATGCCCGCGAGTTTCGCAAATCCCTCCCCTACGCGCACTGCTACCTCGGCAAGACCACGCCGGACCTCGATACCATCTTCGAAAAGGGCCTGCTCGACGGCTGGACCTTCGAGGCGGGCGGCCACGGCCTGTTCTGGGGCGAGAACGGGCGCATCGGCTATCTGATGCGCCATCTGGGCACCGGCCACGAGCTGCCGCTCAACCAGGGCCTGGGCTTCGTCAAATGGGACGCCGAGGACAAGCCCACCACCGCCTATCAGGTCCAGAAGGGCCAGCCCTATCCGTGGATGACCGAAGAGGGCTTCAAGGCCACCATGGAGCAGCTCTACAGCATGAGCACCACCTCGTTCGAGGACATGGCCCGGCTGATGAAGACGCCGCTCCAGGGCTGGCTCGAAAAGCGCAACATGCATCCCGAGGCCTACGACTACATCAAGGTCCTGGCCGCGTCGCAGACGGCGCAGGCCGAGCCGGCGATGACCCCGGCCGGCGACTTCCTGGGCTACATGGCCATCGCCGGCCAGATCCGCATGAACCTGGTGACCGGGTCGGTGGCCACCGCCGCCGAGCCCGGTTGCATCGCCATCCCGCAGAAGTTCGAGGAAGTTCTGCTGGCCCACGGCGGCAAGGTCTACCGCAACACGCCGGTGCGCCAGGTCATCATCGAGAATGGCACCGTCAAGGGCGTGCGCATCAAGGCCGAGGACAACGACTACGAACAGGAGCGGGTGCTGCTGGCCGACAACGTCATCTGCACCATTCCGCCCAAATACATCTTCAAGGTGCTGCCGCGCGAAGCCTTCCCCGCCGAGTGGGTCGAGCTTCTCAGCCAGAAGTTCTGGGGCGCCGGCCTGCTCACCGGCTGGGCCGGACTGAAGCGCAGCGTGTGGAAGGACATCGGCATCGATGACCGCAGCTTCATCTACATGCCGGGCGTCATCCGCGACGAAGGCTACATCGGCTGCGTCGACATGGTGATGGCCGAGTTCACCGCTTGGGGACAGCGCAACGCCAAGCGCGGACCCGAGGGCAAGCACGACTTCATCTTCTCCACCGCGCTGACCGACGAGGAGATGCGCAACCCGGCGCGCGTCAATCGCGTGATCGAGCTGTGCGAGGACTGGGCACGGCGCACCTTCAAGGACTGGGACGACATTCTCGACTTCTGCATCTGGACCCCCTCACCGGAGGCCTACGGCCTGTGGCGTCCGGTCGGCGAGGACCGTCCCGACGTCACGTCGCCGTGGGTGAAGGGCCTGTACTTCGCCGGCGACCAGTACGGCAGGCGGCTGTGGGGCGGCGGCGTCGACGGCGCCGCGCTCTCGGCGGTGATGTGCGTCGACAAGATGCTGGGCGGCAATCAGGAAGACGATATCTTCCCCGCCTACCATCGCGGCGTGCCCGAGGTCGCGGCCTGATCAGGGGCGGGGCGGCATCGCACCGCCCCGCCTTTCGCCCATACCATCGGAAATAGGAGGCCGCAGTGTCCAAGTCGCGAGGCCGGAGCGCCATCGTCGGCATCGGCGAGGTGCCGACGGGCCGCTTTCCCGAAACCAGCGCCATAGCATTCGCAGTCGAGTCGGCGCGCCAGGCAATTCTCGATGCGGGCATCGGCAAGGATGACATCGACGTCGTCATCCCCACCGGTTCGCTGTTCAGCAACCAGTTCAGCAACGAACTGGCCACCTGCCGCCTGGTCGAGGAACTCGGCCTTCGGAATGTGCGGCGCAACTTCCAGGTCTTCTCCGGGGGATCGAGCAGCTCCAACGCCCTTCAGGTGGCCGGCGCCATGATCGCCGCCGGCGAGGCCAGCCACGTGCTGTTCGTGCACACCGACAAGCTGGGCACCGGGGTGACCGCCCAGGGCGGGATCGACCTGTTCTCCACCGCCGGCATCTCGGCCGAATGGGAGGTGCCCTTCGGCCAGCACTATTCGACGGTCGCCGCCCTGGCCACCACCCGCTACAAGCACGAGACCGGCTGCACCGACGAGATGCTGTCGGCGGTGTGCGTGTCGAACCGCAAATGGGCGGAACTAAATCCGCACGCTTTCTTCCGCAAGCCGCTGACCATCGACGAGGTGATGGCCTCGAAGATGCTCGCGACGCCGCTGCGGGCGAAGCAGTCGAACATGCTGTTCGACGGCGGCGGCGCTTTCGTCGTCACCTCCGCCGAGCGCGCCAGGGACCTGACCGACAAACCGGCCTTCGTGCTGGGCGAGGGCGGCGCGGTCACGCATTTCGCCTATTCGCAGGAGCCCGACCTGACCCGCTTCGGCTGGGCGCAGGCGGCGCGGCAGGCGTTCGAGCAGGCCGGCGTGACCCCGGCCGACATCGACGTCGCCGAAATCTACGATTCCTATCCGATCTACCAGATCATCGGACTCGAGGAATGCGGCCTGTACCCGCGCGGCGAGGCCGGGCCGGCGGTGCTGCGCGGGGATACCTGGCCGGACGGCCGGCTGCCCACGACCACCGACGGCGGCATGCTGTCCAAGGGGCACATCGGCGCCGGCGGTTCGGTATCGCTGATGATCGAGGCGGCCCGCCAGGTCATGGGCAAGGCCGGCGGGCGTCAGGTGCCCAACTGCCGCTTCGCCATCGAGACGGCGACCGGCGGCACGTACATGGACGCCCAGGTCACCATCCTGGGCAACGAAATTCCCTGAGAGGAGAGCGGCCGATGCAAGCCAACCCCGGCACCCCCGCCCCGCCGGCGAAACCGCGGCCGGTGGTCAATCCCTGGTCCAGGCCCTTCTGGGAAGGAACGCGGCAGGGAAA
Source organism: Rhodospirillales bacterium (assembly GCA_019455065.1). Classification (GTDB taxonomy): domain Bacteria; phylum Pseudomonadota; class Alphaproteobacteria; order Rhodospirillales; family Magnetospirillaceae; genus JACFNC01. The sequence continues at coordinate 67,834 of JACFNC010000013.1, read as the reverse complement.
GCTGCTGATTCAGAAATGCGGCGCGTGCGGACATCATGTCTTCTATCCGCGCCTGAGCTGCCCCGACTGCTTCGCCGAAGACCTTGCCTGGGTCCAGTCCTCGGGGCGCGGCACCGTCTACAGCCATACGGTCGTGATGAGCAACGCCCCGTCGGCCTTCGCCGCCGACGTCCCCTACGTCGTCGCGGTGATCCGCCTGGACGAGGGCGTGCAGATGCTGAGCAACGTCGTCGACTGCGACCCTGAACATCTCGCCTGCGACATGCCGGTGGAGGTGGTCTTCGAGAAGCTCGACGACGAATTCACGCTACCGAAGTTCCGCCCGGTACGCCCCTGACGAGAGAGGCCATCACGATGACGCGACAGAAATACGGCGACGACTTCCACCTCGGGCAGGTGTTCACCACCCCGGCCATCACTGTGACCGAAACCCACGTGGTCAACTGGGCCGGCCTCACCGGGGACTTCTACCCCTTGCACATGGACGCCGAATATGCCGCCCAGACGCAATTCGGCGAGCGCCTCGCCCACGGGCCGATGATCTTCGGCCTGGCCGTCGGAATGGTGGCGCTGTCGGGGATCGGTGCGGACTCGGTGATCGCCTGGCTGGGCTGCGACGACATGCGCATGACCGGGCCGGTGCGCATCGGTGACACCATCCGCACCACCGTCGAGGTCAAGGAGCAGCGGCCGACCAAGGACCCGAAGCGCGGCATCCAGACCTGGCGCTACACGGTGACCAACCAGCGCAACGAGCCGATCCTGAGCTTCGACTACAAGATGATGTTCCACATGCGGGGCGCGTGACGCCGCGCGGCGGAAGGGAGGAGGACGAAATGTTCATCCGCGCGACCATCGGCGATCTTTACGACCGTTGCGTCCAGCATTACGCGGCCCGCGTCGCTGTGACCTGCGGTGGGCGGTCGATGACCTACGCCCAACTGGGCGAATCGGCCGAAACCCTGCGCACCACGCTGGGCGCTCTGGGCGTGCGGCCAAAGGAACGCATCGCCTTCCTGATGGCCAACTGCGCCGAATACGTCTTCTGCGAATACGCCGTCGCCAAGAGCGGCGCCACGCGCGTGCCCCTGGCCGTGCTGCTGGCCCCGGACGACCACGTCTACATGATGAATTTCGCCGGCTGCACGACTCTCATCTATCACGCGCGCTTCACCGAGCGCGTGCTCGCCATGCAGCCGAAACTGACCACCGTGACGCGCTTGATCTGCGTCGGCGGTCCGCCGCCGGCCGGACATCTGGGCCTCGACGATCTGATGGCGCAGGGCGCCGGGCGGCAAGCCCCGCCGGCCCCCCCGGTCGACCCCGAGGACATCGCCGGCATCTACTTCACCGGCGGCACCACCGGCCGGCCCAAGGGCGTGATGCTGTCGCACCGCTCCTGGGCCTACACCTACTGGATGGAATCCTTCGACTTCGACATCGGCTGGAACGAGACCTTCGTCTTCACCACGCCGCTGACCCATGCCGGCGGCTGCCTGATCCTGCCGGTGCTGCTGCGCGGCGGCCGCTGCGTGGTGGTCGACCATTTCGAGCCCGACCTGCTGCTGGACACGATCGCGCGCGAGCGGGCCACCAGCACGCTGCTGGTGCCGACGATGATCTATGCCTTGCTCGACCATCCGCGCCTAGGCGACTACGATCTGGGCAGCCTGCGCAACGTGCTCTACGGGGCCTCGGTCATCGCGCCCGAGCGTCTTGAGCAAGCGATTCAGCGTTTCGGCCCCATCTTCACCCAGTTCTACGGGCAGACCGAGGCGCCAATGGCGCTCACCGCCCTGCCGCGCCACACCCATGTCGAGGCCACCGGCGAGCGCCGGCTGGCCATCCTGAGTTCGGCCGGCCGCGCCACCTACGGCACCGAAATTCGGCTGCTCGACGACGACGGCCGCGAGGTGCCGGCGGGCGAATGCGGCGAGGTGGTCGCGCGCGCCGCCAACATGATGAGCGGCTATCTCGACAATCCCGAGGCCACCGCCGAAGCCATCCGCGACGGATGGCTGCACACCGGCGACATCGGGCGCATGGACGAGGCCGGCTTCATCTCGATCGTCGACCGCAAGAAGGACATGATCATCAGCGGCGGCTTCAACATCTATCCCCGCGAGATCGAGGACGTGCTGTTCGAGCATCCGGCCGTCAAACAGGCGGCGGTGGTGGGTGTGCCCAGCGACAAGTGGGGCGAGGAGGTGCGGGCGGTGGTCGTCCTGCACGAAGGCAAGTCGGCCAGCGCCGACGAACTGATTTCGTTCGTCAAGGAACGCAAGGGCAGCCTGGTTGCGCCGAAATCCGTGGTCTTCTGGCCGGCCATTCCGCTCACCAACCTCGGCAAGGTCGACAAGAAGGCGATCCGCACCCGCTGCTGGGAAGGTCGCGACCGCAAGATCTAACGCCAGGTCACAATGCCATTGGACGAAATCGCCTCTCCCGTCACCCCCGGGCTTGACCCGGGGGGCCACCGAGGAAATGGCCGGGTCAAACCCGGCCATGACGGGAGGGCGGGTTGTCCCATTGAACCAAGTTCGCGCTGAGGGGAAAACATGCATTACCAGGAACCCGAACACGTCGCCATGCTGCGCGAAAGCGTGCGCCGCTTCCTCGACGCCGAAATGCCGCGCGAGCGGGCGCGCGAGCTTGACGCCGCCGCCGACTTCTCGCGTGATGCCTTCCGCAAGCTGTGCGAGCTGGGCGTCACCGGGCTGACCATCCCCGAGGAATACGGCGGGGCGGGCATCGACATCGTCGCCGCCATCGCGGTGATCGAGGAACTCGCCCAGCGCGGCACGTCGCTGGCCGGGCCCTTCATCCACTGCGCCTTCTACGGCGGCATGAACATGGTCGAGAACGCCAGCGAGGCGCAGAAGCGGGAGTATCTGCCGCGGCTGGCCAAGGGCGAAATCCTGTTCGCCTACGGCCTGAGCGAGCCCGACGTCGGCGGCGACCTGGCCTCGGCGCGGGTGACCGCGGCGCTGACCCCGGACGGCAAGCGGGTGCGCATCAACGGCACCAAGCGCTGGTGCACGGGCGCGCGGATCGCCGACTACGTCTACACTCTGGTGCGCAGCGGCCCCAAGGAGGACCGCTATCGGAACCTGACCATGCTGCTGGTGCCCACCGATACCCCCGGCCTAAGCATCGTCGACATCGACCACATCGGCCTGCGCTATGCGACCACCTGCGACGTGATTTTCGAGGACGCCGAGGTGCTGGTCGAGAACATCGTCGGCGGACCCGAGAAATGGAACCAGGGCTGGCCGATGCTGGTCGGCCGCGGTCTCGACGTCGAGCGGCTGGAGATCACGGCGGTGGCCTTGGGCATCGCCACGGCGGCCGTCGAAGACGCCTGGCGTTACGCCCAGGAACGCGCCCAGTTCGGGCGGGTGATCTCGGGGCATCAGGCGGTCCGCAACGCCCTGGTCGACGCCCGCACCAAGCTGGTGGCCTGCCGGCACATGCTCTACCACGCCGCCTGGCTCGCCACCTCGGGCGCCGATTGCAGCGTCGAGAGCTCGATGGCCAAGCTGTTCGTGGGCGAGAACGCCCCCGACATCGTGCTGGCCTGCCAGCGGGTGATGGGCGCCTATGGCTGCGCGCGCGAGTACGACATGGAGCGCTACGTGCGCGACATCGTCTGCATGCCCATCGTCGGCGGCTCGTCCAACATGCAGCGCAACAACATCGCCGGACGGCTGCGGCTGGCCACCAAATGAGGTGGCGCGCAGACGCCGTTTCAGGATATATTTGTTGCACTATGAAAGTCTTTCGGCCGATGCCGGAAGCAAAGAAACGCCCGCAAAGGGCGGCAGAGGGGAGGCTCAAATGATCTTGTCGCCGCAGGAAAAGATCCGCGCTCTCACCGCCAAGGGTTGGTGGGGGCATGAAACCATCGACAGCCTGTTCCGCCGGGCGGTCGCCGACGTGCCGGACCGCGAGGCGGTCGCGGACGCGCCCAATCGCGCCACCTTCACCGACGGCGATCCGCGTCGCCTGAACTTCGCGGAACTCGATGCCTATGTGAACGCCGTCGCCGACCGCCTGCTACGCAGCGGCATCGACAAGGACGACATCGTCACCATGCAGTTGCCGAACATCGTCGAGGCCGCCGCGGTGCTGCTCGCCTGCTCGCGCATCGGGGCGGTCCTCAGCCCGATCGCCGTGCAATATCGCGAGAACGAGCTCGAACACATCTTCCGGGTGCTCAAGCCCAAGGCCTTCGTCACCATCACCAATGTCGGCGGCCACAATCCGGCGCGGCTGGTGGCGGGGATGCAGGTGCCCTCGCTGGGCGCCATCCTGGCCTGGGGCAACGACGTGCCCGACGGCGCCCTCGCGCTCGACGACCTGGCCGGGAGCCGCGCCGCCGACGAAAGGGTGGCCGCCCATCTCGCCGCGCATCCTCTCGACGCCAACGACATCGTCACCGTCTGCTGGACCTCGGGCACCGAGTCGCGCCCCAAGGGGGTGCCGCGCAGCCACAACCACTGGATCGCCATCGGCAAGATCGTGGCGACCACCGTCGGCGTGCAGAACGGCTACCGCATCCTCAACCCTTTCCCGATGGTCAACATGGCCTCGATCGGCGGCGTGGTGCTGCCCTGGCTGCTGTACCAGGGGACGATGGTGCTGCACCAGCCGTTCCATCTGCCCACCTTCCTGCAACAGACGGCGGAGGAACGGATCAACTACAACCTGGCGCCGCCGGCCGTCCTCAACATGCTGCTCAAGCAATCCGCCCTGTGGGCCAATCTCGATTTCAGCAACCTGCGGGCAGTGGGTTCTGGCTCGGCGCCCCTGGCGCCGTGGATGATGAAGGCCTGGCAGGAGGACTACGGCATCAACGTGGTCAACCTGTTCGGCTCGAACGAGGGCTGCGCCCTGGTCAGCAGCGCCATCGACGTGCCCGACCCCGAGCAACGCGCTCATTTCTTCCCCCGCTTCGGAGTGGAGGGCTTCACCTGGGCGTGCAGCGACGTGCTGACCCTCGAGACGCAGCTCGTCGACCCGGCCACCGGCCGCGTGGTCACCGACCCCGGGGCCGAGGGCGAGCTGCGGCTGCGCGGGGCGACCGTGTTCGACGGCTATTACGGCGACGAGGAGTTGAACCGGTCCGCCTTCGACGACGAGGGCTTCTTCCGCACCGGCGATCTGTTCACCATCGCCGGCGATGGCGACAGGCCGCAATTCTACCACTTCGTCGGCCGCCTCAAGGAGATCATCATCCGCGGCGGCCAGAACATCTCTCCCGCCGAGATCGACGGCTTGATCGACGGGCATCCCAAGATCGCAGAGGCGGCGGTGGTCGGCATCCCCGACGAGATCATGGGCGAGCGCGTCTGCGCCGTGGTCGTACCGCGGCCGGGCGAAACCGTGACCCTCGAGGACATCACCGCCCACCTCAAGGAACGCCACGTCGCCATCTACAAGTGGCCGGAGCGTGTGGTCAGCGTACCCGCCCTGCCGCGCAACCAGCTCGGCAAGGTGGTGCGCAGCAACCTGCGCGAAATGGTGGCCCAGGTGCCCGCCTGAAAAAAAAAGAGACCCCCGGCTTGGCCGGGGGTCGAGGCGTGAGAGAGTGAGAGGTGTGGCGGCTCAGTCGGCCGCCACCAGCGCCCAGCCGGTCTCTGCGACCATCCGCCAGCTCTCGCCGAATGCCTTGGCGAAAGACGAGCTGGCGTTCCCCTGCAGGGCGCGGGCGTAGACGCCCTGCTGGATCGCGGCGGTACGGTAGAGGCTGAACGCCATGTAATAGCGCCAGGCCGGAATGGCGTCGCGGCCGGTGCGGCGGCAATAGGCGTCCAGGTAGCTCGTTTCGTCGGGAATGCCGAGGGCGGCCGTGTCCGCCCCGACGAATCCGCCGGAGATGCGGTGGCCCGCCGGCAGATGGTAGGTCATGCAGTTGAAGGCGAGGTCGCCGAGGGGCGCGCCCAGGGTCGACAGCTCCCAGTCGAGGATGGCCAGAACCCTTGGTTCGGTCGGATGGAAGACGAGATTGCCGATGCGGAAGTCGCCATGCGCGATCGTGGGCTCCTCGTCGGCCGGCATGTTGGCCTCGAGCCAGCCTCTCAGGCGGTCCATGGCCGGAACGTCCTCGGTGCGCGTGGCGTCGTACTGCTTGGCCCAGCGCGCGAGCTGGCGGGCAAGGTAATTCTCGGGCCTGCCGTAATCGGCGAGCCCGGCGGCGCGCCAGTCGAAGCGATGGAGGCGCGCCAGGGTGTCGTTCATGGCGTCGTAGATGGCCGCGCGCTCGGCCGGCGGCATCCCGGGCAACAGCGGATCGGTGAGGATCCGGCCGGGAACGTAGTCCATCACGTAGAAGGCGGTTCCGATCACGCTGTCGTCGTCGCAATAGGCGAGCATGCGCGGCACCGGCACGTCGCTGTCGGCCAAAGCCTTCATCACCCGGTACTCGCGGTCGATGGCGTGCGCCGACGGCAGCAGCTTGCCCGGGGGTCGCTTGCGCAGCACGTAGTCGCCGCCTGCGGAGCGCAGGTGGAAGGTCGGATTCGACTGGCCGCCATCGAACTGGTTGACGCTGAGCGGCCCGTGGAAGCCGGGGATGGTGCTCTCCAGACGGCGCGCCAGCGCCGTCTCGTCGAAGGCATGGCCCGCCCGCACTGGGCCGGCACCCGGAATCTCGTTGGTCATTTTACCTCTCTCATGAATTCCGACATGGCCGGGCTCGACCCGGCCATCTTCTCGGACCCCCGGGGTCAAGCCCGGGGGTGACCTGACGGATGCGCTCATTCGTTCGCATGCTGACCTAGGTTGCGTCCTGGTAACGGGGCGGGATCAGGAAACGCGACATCGACCCCAGGTTCTCCTGGGCGGCCTTCATCTCCTGACGCGCCACGGTGCGCAGATGCACCTCGTCGGGACCGTCGGCGATGCGCAGCACGCGGCCCCAGGTCCAGAATTCGGCCAGCGGCGTGTCGGGGCTCAAGCCCATGGCGCCGAACGTCTGCATGGCGCGGTCGCACACCGCCTGCTGCACGCGCGGCACCACCGCCTTGATCATGGCGATCTCCTTGGCCGCCGCCTTGGCGCCGTACTTGTCGATCATCCAGGCGGCGCGCAGAACCAGCAGGCGGGCCTGGTCGATCTCGGCGCGGGACAGCGCGATCCACTCGGCGATGGTGCCGTGCTGGTGCAGGTAGCGGCCGAACGCCTTGCGCTCGGCGGCGCGTTCGCACATCAGCGCAAGGGCGAGTTCGCATTGGCCGATGGACCGCATGCAGTGATGGATGCGCCCCGGCCCTAGCCGCGCCTGGGCGATGGCGAAACCCGCGCCCTCCTCATGGATCAGGTTGGCGGCCGGCACCCGGACGTTGCGGAAGACGATCTCGCAATGGCCCTCCGGCTGATGGTGGTGCATCACCGTGATGTTGCGCAGCACGGTTACGCCCGGCGTGTCCATGGGCACGATGATCATGCTTTGCCGGCGATGGACCTCGGCCTCCGGATCGGTCTGGCCCATCACGACGGCGAAGCGGCACAGCGGGTGGGTGGCGCCCGAGATGAACCACTTGCGGCCGTTGATGACGTAGTCGTCGCCGTCGCGCACGATGCGCGTCTGGATGTTGGTGGCGTCGGAGGACGCGACGTCGGGCTCGGTCATCGCGAAGCAGGAGCGGATCTTTCCTTCGAGCAGCGGCCGCAGCCAGCGCTCGTTCTGTTCCGCCGTCGCGAACAGGTGAAGGATCTCCATGTTGCCGGTGTCGGGGGCGCTGCAATTGAAGATTTCCGAGGCCCAGACCACCTGGCCCATGATCTCGGCCAGTGGGGCGTATTCGAGGTTGGTCAGCGCCTGCCCCGGCTCGTCGGACCTCAGGCCTGGCAGGAAAAGGTTCCAGAGCCCCTCCTCGCGGGCCAGCGCCTTGAGGTCCTCCATGAATGCCGGATGCGCCTCGCCGGCCGACGTCTCCTGGTGCCAGCGCGGCACCGCAGGGACGATGTAGGCGTCCATGAAATCGCGAACGCGGCGCCGCAGCGCCTCGACCTTTTCCGAGTACTCGAAATCCATCTTAAAGCCCCTTGCAGCCCCCCCGACACGCCGATTCGAGCGGCAGGCGCAGTCTAGGCAACTAACTTTCATCACGCAACCATTCTTCGGTTGCGGTGGTATGACCGGCGATGTAGTCTGCCGCCATGCCAACCTCGCAAATGGTGCGCGCGAATTCCGTCGCGCGCGCCCTCAATGTCGTCGGCGACCGCTGGTCGCTCCTCATTCTCAGCGAAGCCTTCATGGGGACGCGCCGCTTCACCGACTGGCGCGACCGCATCGGCATCGCCAGCAACGTGCTGACCGATCGCCTGAAACGGCTGGTCGCGGCCGGCTGCCTGACACCGGTCACCCGCGACGGCGGGGCGCGCAGTTCCGAGTACCGCCTCACCCAGATGGGGCGCGACCTCTATCCGACGGCCCTCATGGTCTGGCGTTTCGCCCGCAACTGGTCGGCCAACCGGGCGCACACCTCGACCCTGACCCATCTGGATTGCGGCCAGGAGATGGTGCCGCAGCTCATCTGCCGGGCCTGCGGCAAGGAGGTGCGGGCGCATGAGGTGCGTTACGAGGACGGCCCTGGCGCGGGACTGACCAGCAAGGCGCCGCCGCGCCACAGCCGGCGAGCCTCGGCGCCGACCGAAGGCGGCGGCTCGCAGACCCTGTTCGGCGAGGCCGTGGACCTCATCGGCGACCGCTGGACCCAGCTCGTCCTGGCCTCGTTCTTCATGGGCATAAGGCGGCACGACGACATCGTGCGCGAATGGAAGATCGCCACCAACATCCTGGCCGATCGCCTGAAGCGACTGCTCGAGTCGGGGGTGGTTCAGCGTCGCCTGTATCAGCAGGGTCCCGACCGCTTCGAATACGTCCTGACCCCCAAGGGCCTCGACCTCTATCCGCTCGTCGCGTCACTGCTGGCTTGGGGCGACCGCTGGCTGGCCGAGAAGGCCGGGCCGCCGATGCTGCTTTATCACAAGCCCTGCGGGCACCGTCTGGAGATGGCCGTGGTCTGCGACCGCTGCGGCGGCGATCTCGACCCCCACAACGTCAAATACGAGGTCCGCCTGCTCGGCGAGGGGCGCCGCCGCGCCGCTGCGAAAGCCGAGAGTCCGGCCGTCGTGACGGCGCGTCCCGCAGCACGGACTAGGGCGGCGCCTGATCGAACCTAGGAGTGGCGCGCAGGCTAGGCCGGACGCGCGTCCTCGATCACCTTGCCGTCATTGGGCAGACTGCCGGGCGGGACGAGTTCCACCCCTCCCTTCAGCTTCATGAGGGCGTTGACGGTCTGGGCGATGGCCGCTGCCAACCCCGAATCCGTGCCTGCCGCGACCTCGCAGCGCAGGACCATGACATCCTTGGCGGACTCGCGCCCGACCACGAGGCGAGCCTTGGCGATTTCGGGATGGCGCCGAAGGACCTCGGCGATTTGCTGCGGGTGGACGAACATGCCTTTGATCTTCGTCGTCTGGTCGGCGCGTCCCATCCAGCCCTTGATGCGTCCATTGGTGCGGCCGCATGGGCTGCGCCCCGGCAGGATGGCGGACAGATCCCCGGTGCCGAACCGGATCAGGGGGTATTCGGGCACTAGCGTCGTCACCACCACCTCGCCGACCTCGCCGTCGGAAACGGGATCGCCGGTACCCGGACGCACGATTTCAACGATCACGTTCTCGTCGATGATCATGCCCTCGTGCGCCTCGCTCTCGTAGGCCATCAAGCCGAGATCGGCGCTGGCGTAGCACTGCACGGCGGCCACCCCGCGCCGCTGGAAGTCGGCGCGCATGGCCGGGGTGAAGGCCTCGCCGGAAACCAGCGCCCGGCGCAGTGACGTTGCGTCGAGGCCCATCTCGCCGGCCTTGTCGAGCAGGATTCCCAGGAATGACGGGGTGCCGGCGTAGCCGGTGGGACGAACGTCGGCAATGGCCCGGACCTGAAGCTCGGTGTTGCCGGTGCCGCCGGGGAATACCGCACAGCCAAGCGCCTGGGCGCCGCCCTCCACCATCCATGCCCCAGGCGTCAGGTGATAGGAAAACGAGTTATGAACGATGTCGCCCCCCCGGAAACCCGCAGCGAACAGGGCGCGGGCGAAGCGCCAATAGTCGGCACGCCGGCTTTCCGGATCGTAGATCGGTCCCGGCGACTGGAAGATGCGGGCCAGGGCTCCGGGCGCGACGGTAATCATCCCGCCAAAGGGTTCCGCCTGCCGTTGAAGGTCGATGAGCTGAGACTTGCGCGTCACCGGCAGGGCGGCCAACGCGTTCCGGTCGGTCAGCGCCGCGGCGTCAACGCCGTCCAGCAGCTCGGCGAAGAAGGGTGACTGGGATTTGGCGCGCGCAACCTGATCTCCCAGCGCCGCGAAGAGTTGCCGCTCCCGTTCCTCGGGATCGCGAATCTCGAGGCTATCGTAATATTCGGCCATGAAATGCCTTTCGTCAGAGCCAGCGTTTACGCCGCTTGTAGGACTTAAGGTTCTTGAACGACTTCCGCTCTTCGCCGCCGCCGCCGAGGTAGAATTCCTTGACGTCCTCGTTGTTCACCAGTTCGGCCTGGCTTCCGTCGAGAACGATCTTTCCCGATTCCATGATGTAGCCGTAGCTGGCGGCGGTAAGCGCCATACGGGCGTTCTGCTCGACCAGCAGGATCGTGATTCCGAGTTCCTGGTTGAGCTGGCGGATGATGCCGAAGACTTCCTTGACCAGCATGGGCGACAAGCCCATCGACGGTTCGTCGAGCAGGATCATCTTCGGCTTGGCCATCAGCGCGCGGCCGATCGCCAGCATCTGCTGCTCGCCGCCCGAGAGATAGCCCGCCAGACCGGTGCGTTCCTTCAGGCGCGGGAAGAAATTGAACACCATGTCGATATCCTGGCGGACGCCCGAATCCCTGCGCGTATACGCGCCGAGACGCAGGTTCTCGATCACCGTCATGTCCTCGACGATGCGGCGGCCCTCCATCACCTGGAAGATGCCCTGCCGCACGATCTGTTCCGGCGGCCGGTTGGCGATGTTCTCGCCCATGAAGGTGATGCTGCCCCGGGTGACCTCGCCGTCCTCGGTCTGCAAGAGCCCGGAGATCGCCTTCAAGGTGGTCGATTTGCCGGCCCCATTGGGACCGAGCAGGGTGACGATCTCACCCTCCGGCACCTCGAGGCTGACGCCGCGCAGCACCAGGATGACGTCGTCGTAGACGACCTCGATGTTGTTGACGGACAGGAGCGGTTCCCGGGCCGGTTTGGGGGGAACCTTGGCCGCTGCTTCCGCCATCATGATCTCCGCCTGCTCATTCGGATGCCCTGGGACATCCCGCGCCCTCCTTCGTCAGGAAGGCGCGGGACACCGTCATGCGCTTACCAGCCGAGCCATTCCGGCTTGCGCGGAACATCGGCCTCGCCGACCTTCGCGATCGCCTGCTGGCCCTTGGTCTGCGCCTGGTAGAGGAAGACCTTGGTGGTGCCGCGATGGTCCTCGGGCGTCCAGGTGGAGGGGATGCAGACGCCCTCGAGCCCGGCCGGTACGTGGTCCTTCATCTTTTCCATGGCGGCCTTGATATTGGGGCCGGTGATGCCGCCGGCCTTGGCCGCCGCCTCCATGGCGTCCTTCATGTAGTAGGCAGAGCAGATGCCGCGCATGTAGTGAACGGCGCGGTACGCGTTGCCCGAGGGGTCGGATACCTTCGAGACCTCACGGACCAGCTTCATGCCGGGCGCATCGGACTTCCAGTCAGCGGCGCCCACCGCGAAGACGACGCCGTCGGCGGATTCGCCGGCGGCCTTCATCGCGTTCTCATCCATGCCCCACACGTTCGCGAGGAACTGGGTGTTGACGCCCACGGTCTCGCAGGACTTCAGCAGCGAGATGGTCGAGCCGCCGGTATTGGCGAGGAACGCGTAGTTCGCCCCCGATTCCTTCAGCGTCAGGCACTGGGCTTTGAAATCGCCGGGCTTCAACGAGTATTGGATCGGATCCGAGACCTGGAAGCCCAGTTCCTTGGCGTAGTCGGCGCAGGCCGCCTTCGGCGCGTTCGGATAGGGATGGTTGTCGCCCATGTGAACAAACTTCGGCTGAGCAATGCCCTTCTTCTTTGCGTCGCTGGCCGCCCACTGCACCAGCGCCCGGCAGGAGTCCGAATAGGACGGGCCGTAGAAGAAGTTGTACGGGGCGGCCTTCGATCCCTTGGGCCCCTTGCCTGTCGGGTCGGTCAGGTGGCCCGAGTACGAGGCCGAGTAGTAGGGGATCTGGTCCTTCGCCACCGACTGCACGAGGGCCTCGGTGTCCGCGGTGCCCCACCCCTGGATCGCCGTGACCTTCGCGTCGACCCACTTCTTGTAGGTCGCGATGGCATCCGGCGCCTTATAGGAGTAGTCGACCATCTCGAAGTCCAGCTTCTTGCCGGCGACCCCGCCCGTCTTGTTGATGTGGTTCATGGCGTCCGCGACGCCCTGGCCATACACCTTGCCGACGTCCGAGGTCGGGCCGGTGAAGTCAACCAGCAGGCCGACCTTGATGTCCTGGGCCAGCGCCGGAACGCTGGTGACAACGAGCGCCGCCACCGCGGCGCCTGCTAGGTAACGACTCTTCATGTCTCCTCCTCTGCGATGCTTGTTATCGAGGTCAAAATCAGTACGAGAACGGATAAAGCTTCCAATAGGCCTTGATCATCCGCCAGCGGTGGGCCAGCCCGTCGGGTTCGAAAATCAGGAACAACACGATGGCCAGCCCGATGGCGGCTTGCTTGATGAAGGCCAGCGCGTCGCTCATGCCGGGGAGTATCCCGCCCAGGTTTTGCACGCCCGCCTCCATCACCTCGGGCAGAAGCACCATGAACGCCGTGCCCATCAGGGTGCCCATGACGCTTCCGAGCCCGCCGATGATGATCATGCCGAGGAATTGGATGGACAAAAGAATGGTGAACGCCTCAGCCGAAACGTACCCGAGGTAATGGCCGAACAGGGCCCCTCCGATGCCGGCATAGAACGACGAGATGCCGAACGACAAAATGCGATACTTGGTGAGGTTGATGCCCATCACCTCGGCCGACAGGTAATGGTCCCGCAGCGCCACGAAGGCCCGCCCGTCGCGGCTGCGCAGCAGGTTGGCGCCCAGCAGGAACATCACCACCAGATAGGCGAGAACCACGTAGAAGTACGACTGGTCGGAGCTGAACTCGTAGCCGAAGAGACCGAAGGGGCTGGCGATCGAGCCGGCCGAACCGCCCGTGAACCAGTCGGCGCGCGCGAAGAAATCCTCGAGAATGAACTGCGACGCGAAGGTGGCGATGGCCAGGTACAACCCCTTGATCCGTCCGGCCGGGATGCCGAACACCAAGCCCACCGCCGTGGTGATCAGCCCGGCCAGCGGGATCGCGAAAAACACCGGAATGCCGTAGGCGTTGTTGAGATAGGCCGAGGTGAAGGCTCCGAACCCAAAGAACGCGGCGTGGCCGAGGGAAATCTGCCCGGTCGAACCGACCAGGATGTTCAGCCCCAGCGCGGCGATCCCGTAATAACCAATCTGGATGGCGAGATTGAGCTGATAGCGGCTGGCCACCAGCGGCACCAGACAGAGCAGCACCAGCGCCAGCACCGCGAAGGCGCGGGAAACGGGCGTCGGAAAGATCGTGGTGTCCTTGGCGTAGGTGGTCTTGAACTGGCCACAAGGGATGAACGCCGCCGCAGCCATCTGGCTAGACCCTCTCGATCTGCTGGGTGCCGAACAGGCCGTATGGCTTGATCATCAGGATGATCACCAGCACGTAGAACGGCGCGACGGTGTAGAGATTTCCGAAGTTGAGATACTGGCCATCGACGAACTCGGCCATGTTCTCCAAAACGCCGACGATCAGCCCGCCGATGATGGCGCCCACGATCGAATCCAGGCCGCCCAGAATGACCGCCGGAAACACCTTGATCCCGAAGAACGACAGGGCCGAGGACACCCCGTTGACCATGCCCACGACGACCCCGGCCAGGGCCGACACCATGGCCGAAATCGCCCATGCCATGGCGAACACCTGCTTCACCGAGATGCCCAGGCTCTGCGCCACCTGCTGGTTGAATGCCGTGGCGCGCATCGCCAGCCCCATGCGCGAGTATTTGAAGAACCAGGCGAAGCCGACCATGATGATCAGCGAGATCACCACGCTCATGACATAGGCCGTCTGCACCTGCAGCCCGCCGATATTCACCGCCTTGGTCGCGAAGACCTGCGGAAACGGCTTCGCCCAGGTTCCGAAAATCCACTTCATGATGGCCTGGAAGAAGATCGACAACCCGATGGTGACCATGATCACCGATATGATCGGTTCGCCGATCAGCGGTCGCAGGACGACGACCTGCAGCAAGACCCCGAATGCGACCATGAAGAGCAGGGTTACGGGGAAGCCGATCCAGAACGGCAAGCCGAAGTCGGTGAGCAACCACCAGCACACCCAGGCGCCGATGAGCAGGAATTCGCCCTGGGCGAAGTTCACGACCTGCGTCGACTTGTAGATCAGCACGAAGCACATGGCGACCACGCCGTACAGCGTGCCGATGATCAGGCCGTTGATGAGAAGCTGGACGAGAAGCTGGGTGTTCATGCGGCCCTTCCCTATTCCGCCGCCTGCGGCCGGCGGTCGGCCGGCGCCTCGGGGAGTTCCAGGGTCACCACCTTGAGGTCGGTCTGGATGCGCGACTTGGTGCCGTCCTGGAAGGTGATCATGGTGTCGACGTGCACCGACGGCGTATCGCCGTACAGCGCCTCGATGATGTCGGCGTATTTCTCGTTGATGACGCCGCGGCGCACCTTGCGGGTGCGGGTCAGCTCGCCGTCGTCGGCGTCCAGCTCCTTGTAGAGAAGCACGAACTTGCGGATGCGGTGCGGCTCCGGAAGGGTCGCGTTGACCTTTTCGACCTCGGCGCGCAAAAGATCGTACACTTCCGGCCGCGCCGACAGGTTCGTATAGTTGGTGAAGGCGATGGTCCGCTGCTCGGCCCATTTCGAGACGATCGAGAAGCGGATGCAGATGATTGCCGTCAGGAATTCGCGCTGGTGCCCGAGGATCACCGCCTCGGCGATGAAGGGCGAGAATTTCAGCTTGTTCTCGATGAACTGCGGCGAGAACCGAGAGCCGGTGGCCGTGACGGCCAGATCCTTGATGCGGTCGATGACGACGAGGTGGTTGTTCTCCTGCTTGAAATAGCCGGCATCGCCGGTGAACATCCAGCCGTCGCGCAGATCGCCCTTGGTGGCCTCCTCGTTCCTGTAATAGCCGAGGAACATGCCCACGCCGCGCGCCACGATCTCGCCGACACCGTTGGCGTCAGGCTCCTCGATGCGCACCTCGGCATCGTCGAAGGGCACACCGACGGTATCGAAGTCGATGTCGTCGGAGCGGTGGACCGTATAGGCCCCCGACAACTCGGTCTGGCCGTAGATCTGGCGCAGCGGCACCCCCATGGCCTGGAAGAAGCGGAAGGTATCGGGCCCCAGCGCGGCGCCGCCGGTCGCCGCCGACTTCAGATAGGTGAAGCCGAGGCGGTCCTTGAGGGCACGGAACAGGATGTGATGCGCAAGCCGGCTACGCCGCCCCTGGTCGAGCGCGCGCATGCCGAGCTTCATCCCCAGATCGAACATCCACTGCTTGAACCGGGTGGCGTCCATCATGCGGGCGCGCACGTCAGCGGCGATTCCTTCCCACACGCGGGGAGCCAACAGCACGAAGGTCGGGCCGATCTCGCGCAAATCCGCCATCATCGTCTCCGGCTCCTCGACGAAGTTGACGGTGATGCGGCTGATGAGCCACTGCGCGACGGCGTAGACCTGCTCCATGATCCAGGGAAGCGGCAGCACGGAGACGTAGTCGTCCGAAGGCAGCTTCGGGTCGGCCCGCAGATAGGACAGGCAGTGGGCCAGGAACGGCCCCGCCTGGAGCATCGCCAGCTTGGGATTGGACACCGTGCCGGAGGTGGTGCACAGGATGGCGACATCGGCGGCGCCGCCGGCCGCCACCTCGGCCTCGTACAGGCCGGGTTGCTCGCCATCGAGGCGCTCGCCCAACTTCTGCAACTCCTCCAGGCTGAGCAGGCGTGGATCCTCGTACTTCCGCATTCCGCGCGGATCGCAGTAGACGATGCGCTGAACGCAGGGGATCTGGTCGGCGATCTCGAGCAGCTTGTCGACCTGTTCCTCGTCCTCGGCGACGATGATGCGCGTCTCGGCGTAGTTGATGAGGTAGACGACCTCGGCGCCCATCGAGTCCTGATAGATGCCCAGCGACGAGCCGCCCAGAGCGTGGGCGGCCACCTCGCTCCACACCCAATGCGGCCGATTCTTGCCAATGAGGCCAAGGACCGCGCCGCGGTGGAAACCCAGGGCGTGAAGGCCGAGCGCGATGAGGCGGACCTGGCGGGCACAGTGCGACCACGAGTACTCGTTCCAGATCCCGAACTCCTTCTCGCGCATGGCGACTTCGTCGGGCCAGGACGCGGCGTTGTGCTGGAGCAGCTTGGGAAAGGTGTCGAATTTGGAAACGTCGCCGTATTCGGATTGCATCAGGCGACTTCCCCCACGACGTCGTCCTCTTCCCCCAGATAGGCCTTCTTGACGTGTTCGTTGCTCATGATCTCGCCGGGCAGGCCGTCGGCGATCTTGCGCCCGAAGTCGAGCACCATGATGCGATGGGAGATGTCCATCACCACCCCCATGTCATGCTCGATCATGATCACCGTCATCCCCCATTCCTCGTTGAGGTCGACGATGTAGCGGGCCATGTCCTCCTTTTCCTCGAGGTTCATGCCGGCCATCGGCTCGTCGAGCAGGATGAGGTCGGGCTTGATGGCCACCGCGCGAGCAAGCTCGACGCGCTTGCGCAAACCGTAGGGGAGCGTACCCGCCGTCGCCTTCCGAATGTGGCTGATCTCGAGGAAGTCGATGATGTCCTCGACCGCGCGGCGATGTTCCAGCTCCTCGCGCTGCGCGCCGCCGAACCAATAGATCGCGCCTGAGAGGAAGTTGTTGCGCAGCAGGTGATGGCGCCCGACCATGATGTTGTCGAGCACCGACATGTGGCTGAACAGGGCAAGGTTCTGGAACGTTCGGCCGAGTCCGCGCGCCGCCCGCTGGTTGGGGGTGAGCGGGGTGATGTCGCGGCCCTTGAAGAACACTTGGCCGGCGGTTGGGCGGTAGCGGCCGGAGATGCAGTTCAGCATCGAGGTCTTGCCGGCACCGTTCGGGCCGATGATTGAGAACAACTCGCCGTTCTTGACCTGGAAACTCACCTCCGACAGCGCCCGCACGCCGCCGAACTGCAACGAGATGTCTCGCGCCTCGAGAATCGATGCCGATTCGGCCATCGCCTCGTTATCCTCCCAAGCTTCGGCGGCCGGAGACACCATTGGCGGTGTCAGTTCTTATTGCGGCAACCGAGGGTACCAGTGAAGCCCAAATCCCTCACCCGATCAAGCAAGGACCCGAAGGGGTGCGCCCCTTGGGGGCAGGCCCTTTCGGATGTGGCAAGGATGCCCAACGAATGTAAAGCGGTCATGTCGCGCAATTTGGGGTGCCGTGAAGGATTGTAAAGCTTTGTAACCAAGGCGGCCCAGTGTCCGCCCGCCGTCGCGAGCCATGCTATAATGCGTCGTCACGGTTGGCTCGGGAGCGAAGGGCGCATGGGAAAGCGGGCGATCAGGCCGCGGTTCGACGCGATGGCCGAGGAAGCCGCCACGCCGCCCCCCAGCGATCCGCCCGGCGGCGACGCGTCGCAGCGCTGGGCCAGTGTCCAGGCGGCGCTCGATCGGCTCGACGACGGGTTTTCGCTGTACGATAGCGACCTCCGCCTGATCGCGTGGAACGCCCGCTTCCTGGCGCTGATGGAGTTTCCCGAGGATTACGCCCGGATCGGAGAGCCGTTCGAGGCCTTCGTCCGCTACAACGTGCTGCGCGGCGAATACGGCCCCGGCGATCCCGAGGCGCTGGTGCGCGAGCGTGTCGAGTTGGCCCGCAGGTTCCTGCCGCATTCGTTCGAGCGGGTGCGCCCCAACGGTACGGTCCTCGAGATTCGCGGCAACCCGATTCCCGGCGTCGGCTTCGTCACCATCTACAAGGACATCACCGAGCGCAAACGCGCCGAACATGCCCTGCAGGAAGCCAAGAACGAGCTCGAGCGGCGGGTGGCGGAGCGCACCGCAACGCTGGAATCCCTGAACGAGCGGCTCACCCGCGAGGTCGCCGAGCGCCGTCGCGCCCTGGAGGCGCTGCGCGAAAGCGAAGAATGGGTGCGTCTGGTGGCGGACACCGTGCCGGCGCTGATCGGCTACGTCGACGCCGGCGAAACCTACCGCTTCGCCAACCGCCGATTCCAAGAGTGGTTCGGCCGTCCGCCCGCCGAGATCGTCGGCCGCAGCTCGCGCGAAGTGCTGGGCCCCGAACATTACCGCGCCCACGAGCCGCGCATGAAAATGGTCCTTTCGGGGCGCACGGTGACCGCGGAATTCCCGCTCGTGGTCGCCGATGGCCGCGAGATTCGTGCCGCCACCACGCTGATCCCGCATGTCGACGAGGGCGGAGCGGTGCATGGCTATTTCATTCTCGGCCAGGACATCACCGAGCGGCGGCAGTCCGAGGCGGCCCTGCGTCAAGCCCAGAAAATGAAGGCCGTCGGCCAGCTCACCGGCGGCCTTGCACATGATTTCAACAATCTGCTCACCATCATCATCGGCAACCTCGCCGTACTGCACGAGGAGATCGGCGACGGCTCGGCCCACGATCTGCTCGATCCCGCCCTCGATGCCGCCCGCCGCGGCGCCCAACTCGTCAAGCGCCTGCTTTCCTTCGCCCGGCAGCATCCGCTGCAACAGAAAGTCATCGACGTCGGCGGCCTGGTTGCCGGCATGGCACAGTTGCTGCGCCAGAGCCTCGGGGCCGCGATCGAAGTGTCCTTTGACCTCCCGGGCGCGCTGTGGCCGGTTCGGGCCGATCCGCACCAGTTGGAGAACGCGATCCTCAACCTCGCGATCAATGGCCGTGACGCCATGCCCGGCGGCGGACGACTGGAGATCGCGGTGCGCCATGCCCGCATCGACGACGCCTATGCCCTGCGCCGCCCCGACGCGGCGCCGGGCGACTATGTGGTCATCAGCGTCGCCGACAACGGCCATGGAATGCGCCCCGAAGTGGTCGAACGGGCCTTCGAACCCTTTTTCACCACCAAGGACATCGGCCAGGGCAGCGGCATGGGCCTGAGCATGGTCTACGGCTTGGTGCGCCAGTCGGGGGGGCATGCCGAGATCGACAGCCGCGTGGGCGGAGGCACCACGGTCCGCCTTTTCCTGCCGCGCAGCACCGACATCGACGCCGAGGCGGCGCGCGAGGCGCCGGCGCGGGCCGACGTGCCCACCGGTACGGAACGTATCCTGGTCGTCGAGGACGATAGCGAGGTCCGTCGATTCGCGGCCAACGCGCTGCGCAACCTGGGTTACGACGTGGTCGAGGCGGCCGGCGGGCGCGCCGCGCTGTCGGTACTCAAGCATGAGGACGGGGTGGCGCTGCTGCTGACCGACGTCATGATGCCGGGAGGCCTGAGCGGCCCCGACCTCGCGCACCGCGCCCGGCGCCGCCGCCCCGAACTGCGCGTGCTGTTCATGTCGGGCTATCCCGACGAGGCCGTCTCATCCGCCGGCGAGCCCACCCCGCTGCTCGCCAAACCATTCCAGAAAGAGGAACTGGCCCGCGCCGTCCGTCGCGCCCTTGACGCCCCGGTGTAAGCGAGAGAAAGTTCTTGCGACGCCCGTCACAGTGTTTCAGCTTCAAGTTCGGGCCACAGCCCGCACGGAGCCAGCAAACCAATCAAACCATCACGAATCTCTCTTGCCGTCTATTGGTGGTAGTTCACCGGGACATTACGGCTATCCCTATAGCAGTCTCGACTTCTTTTTCCATCTACTTGAACATGGCCTGTGTTTCCCGGGGAACTTGCGAACATGAGTGCGCAGCGCCCATCCACGGCGATCCTTTACCAGACCCACTTCATCGACCCCGTGATCCTGGGGGAATACCGCAAGCTCAAGCGGGATGCGGGCGTCTTCGGCAATGTGCGACTGCTTTACAATACCACTGAGACGCCGCTGCCGAGGGATCTTCCCGCGGACGTCGAAGTGTTCGCATTCAACGCCGGCGATCTGCGGCGGCTCGACTACCGAAGCAAGGACACAAGCCTGAGTTCGTACAATGTGGAGTTGTTTCTGCTGAACTTCTACCGGCAGAACCCCGCCTTCGAGTACTACTGGGCAATGGAGTATGACGTCCGTTTCTCCGGCGATTGGAGTGTGCTTTTCGAGGCGTTCGCGGACAACCCGGCCGACCTCCTCGGCACCACTCTGTACCGCCATCCGTTCAACCCCGACTGGGTGAACTGGCGCTCCCTCATCGCCCCGGTACCGCTGTCCCCCCACGACATGATCCGCGCCTTCATTCCGATCTACCGCATTTCCCGCCGCGCCCTGGCCGAACTCGACCGCGCGTACCGGAACGGCTGGGGCGGCCATTGCGAGGTCACGGTGCCGACCGTTCTCGCCCATGCCGGTATGCGCCTTGAGGATATCGGCGGCGAGGGCGAGTTCACCGCCCCCGGCAACGTGAACCGCTTCTACCGCAACACCCCGAAGACGCGCGATCACTTCCCCGGCTCGATGACGTTCCGGCCGGTCATGGCCAGCGCCGGCCCCGAGCCGAACATGTTGTGGCATCCCGTAAAGATTCGGCCGGGAATGGTCACCGGCCGGCGACGCGTGATCGTGCACCGCCTGCGCCAATGGCTGTCGCGGTCGCGGGCCCTGCTGCTGCCGCGCAGACTCGGGCCAAGCTAGGCGGCGAAGACCATCTTGCGGCAGTGGAAACCCTCGGCCAGCCCTGAAGGGGCGTTGCATTGCGTGCCACGCAACCGCATCAGGGCGAGGAAGGTGTCCGGCGTGAACCACGCGCGGGTCCGCTGGCTGGGAAAATGGGTCAGCAAATGCGCCGCCTTGCGTTCGGCGAGCGCACGCGGCAGTGGCAAGAAGAGATTGGGGTTGCCGAGGTCGCCGTCGTACTTGGGAATCTCGTATTCCAGGATCAGGTGATCGCGGAAGGAATTCCAGGTCAGCTCCGCGATCGTCCGGTGATCCTGGTGCTGGTCGGCCTTCCAGTGCGTGAAGACCAGATCGGGGGCGATCTCGCCCTTCAGCCGCTCGAAGCTCTCCTTGATCTCGGCCCCATGATAAGGAAAGTAGCTCTCGCGGAAGGAGTGGAACTCCAGATGCGTGCGAGCGGCGCCCGCCAGCAGCGCCTCGGCGCTGGCGCGCGCCTCCTCGCGGCGGACGGCGTTGCCGCTGAACACCACCCAGCGCACCGTCAGCGACGGCCGCTCGGCGGCTAAGCCCAGCAGGGTGGCGGCGCAGCCGATCTCGATGTCGTCGCAATGCGCTCCCAGGCAAAGCACGGTGAGCGGACGGGCGGCGAGGCGCAGCGGCAGCATGGTCATTGCGCGGCGGCGAGATGGCTCTCCTCTCGATACGACTCAAGGGTCCGACGCAGCCCCTCCCGCAGCCCCACACGGGGCGACCAGCCGGTGGCGGTGCGCAGCTTGGTGAGGTCGGGGCAGCGCCGCTGCGGGTTGTCGACGAGGTAGTCGGCGTCGCCGCTGACCCGATGCTCGACGGCAAGCGGTGGGTCGGCGGCCACCTCGGCCATCATCGTCGCCAGTTCACCGATACTGATCTCGTGATCGTTGCCGACGTTGAACGGTTCGCCGTCGGCATTCGACATCATCACCAGCAGGCAGGCGGTGACGAAGTCGGCCACGTAGCAGAACGAGCGGGTCGCGCGACCGTCGCTGTACAGCACCAGCGGCCCCCCGTCGATGGCGGCCTTCATGAGGTCGGGGATGATGCGCCCGTCGTCGATGCGTTGGCCCGGTCCGTAGACGTTGAACGGCCGGATGATCTTCACCGGCGTGCCGAACGACCGGAAATAGGTCACGCACAACGTCTCGTTCATGCGTTTGGATTCGTCGTAGCAGGCGCGCGGCCCGGTGCAGGAAACGTTGCCGCGGTAGGTTTCGGGCGTCGGCACAAAGGCCGGATCGGGGTCGCCGTAGATTTCGCTGCTGCTGAACGACAGCATGCTGCGGGCGCCACTGCGCCTCGCCAATTCGAGCACGTTGTGCGTGCCGCCGACGTTGACCGCGATGGTTTCCAGGGGAAACGCCCGGTAGATCGAGGGCGAGGCGATGCCGGCGCAATGGATGACGTAATCGGGGGCGACGTCTTCGGGCAAGGGTTGGCTGACGTCGTGGCGCAAGAAGGCGATGCGGCGGTCGTCCTGCAGGTGACGCACCCGCGCGGGCAACCCCACCTTGGCATTGTCGACGGCGACGATGCGGCAAGGCTCGCCGGCGGCGCGGTTGAAGGCGGCCAGCACGTCCAGGAAAAAGCTGCCCAGGAAGCCGCTGGCGCCGGTCACCAGCACGCGGGAGCCGGACAGGGGCCGCAGGGTTTCGGCCAGTTCGGCCGCCACCCGCTCCGCATCCTGTTCGATGATGTGCGTGATCATGCGACTCCCTTTCGCTGTTCCGGAACGTCGGCTCGGGGTTGAAGATGCGCGTAGCCGACTCCGACCCTGCGGTATTGCAGCCAGGGCGGCAGTCGGATCCCGCTCAAGACACCGCGGCCGTCGAAAACGAGCGGCCGGCGCATGACGGTCGCGAGCTTCGCCCAGTCCCAGGTCGCGAAGACGGGCCAGGCGGTGGCGATCAGGGCGGCGTCGGCATTACGCAACGCCTCTTCCGGCGACGCGGCCAAGACGGCCCGGCGATCGGCGCTGCGCGCCGCCCCCTCGAGGGCCGCGGGCAGCGGGTCGAATCCCCGCGCGGCCGCGCCCAGATCGAGCAGCCGGCGCATCAACGCCAGGCCCGGGGATTCGCGCAGGTCGTCGGTGTCGGGTTTGAAAGCCAAGCCCAGCACGGCGACCGTGCGGCCTGCAAGGCCGCCCAGCTCGGCGGCGAGCAGGTCGACCACCTGACCGGCGCGGCTGCGATTGGTGGCAATGACGGCGTCGATCATGGTGGTGGGGGCGCCCAGGTCGTGGGCGAAGTGCCGCAACGCCATCAAATCCTTGGGAAAGCAGCTGCCGCCGAAGCCGACGCCGCCGCGCAGGAAGCGCACCATCGGCGCCCGCCCGCCGGCGGCATCGGCCGCGAAGCCGCGGTCGAGATGAACCCCGGCCATGACCACCGCCTCGTCGGCGCCCGGCAGGCGCTCGCATACCGCCGCAATCTGGTTGGAGAACGAGATCAAGGTCGCCTGCAAGGCATTGGCGGCGTACTTGATCATCTCGGCGTCGCGCAGCCCGGTGCGCAGGATCGGGCAGGCGCCGCCGCCATACAGAGCGGCCACTGCGTCGCCCGAGCGCCGGTCCCATTCGCCGATGACGATGCGGTCGGGGCGGCGGAAGTCGTCCACCGCGGCGCCCTGACTCAGGAATTCGGGATTCATGGCCAGTCCGAAAGCGGCGCCGACGGGGCGGCCCGAAGCCTCCTCCACCGCCTGGCGCACCGGCCCGTCGGTGGTTCCCGGAACCACTGTGCTCTTCACCGCCACCACGTGGTAGCCGGGCCGGCGGCGCAGGCCCCGGCCGATCTGCTTGGCCGCCGACAGCACCGCGGACAGGTCGATACGCCCCTCGGTCGACGGGGTACCGACGCAAATCAAGGACAATTCACTGTCGGCGACTGTGTTCTCGACGTCGAGGCTGGCCGACAGCCGCCCAGCGGCGACATTGCGGGCGACCAGTTCGGGCAGGCCGGCTTCGTGGATGGGGGTCCGGCCCGACGCGATGGCGGTGACGCGCGTCGGGTCGCGGTCGACGCAGACCACCGCGTGGCCCGCCTCCGCGAGGCAGGCCCCCGTAACGAGGCCCACGTAACCCGTACCGATAACCGCGACCCGCATCCGCCCTCCCCAGAGCCGAAGACGGGCCCAGCCTAAGGCCGTTGGTCACCCGTCGGGAAACGATCACATGGGGAGGAAAACCTGCCATAGGCGGTAACCGCTCACGTTGGAGGTATCGCCGGTTGCTCGGTTTTATCCGCCGCTTTCCGGGTGGTTTGATGGTTGCGGGAAATCGAAACCGAACGGGTGTGAAGGTGGAAGGATCCGCGTCGGTCGATCAGGCACGGCCACCGGAGGCGACGGCCAGGGTGTGCCGGTTTTGCGGCGGCCACCTGCATCCCTTCGTCGATCTCGGGATGTCGCCGCTTTGCGAGAGCTTCGTGCCTGCCGACCGGCTGCACGCGATGGAGGCCTTTTACCCCCTCGACGTCATGGTTTGCGGGACGTGCTTCCTCGTCCAGTTGCCCCAGTACGTCAACCCCGAGGCGATCTTCACCGAATACGCCTATTTCTCGTCCTATTCGGATGCCTATGTGGCCCACGGCAAGGCCTATGCCGAGATGATCGTGGAGCGCCTGGGCCTGAGCGACCGCAGCCTGGTCGTCGAACTGGCCAGCAACGACGGCTACCTGCTGCAGCACTTCCTGGGTAAGGGCGTGCCTGTGCTGGGCGTGGAACCCGCCGCCAACGTGGCGCAAGCGGCCATTGCCCGCGGCATCCCGACCGACGTCGTGTTCTTCGGCGCCGAAACGGCGCGCCGCATGGTGGCCGATGGCAAGGTGGCGGACCTGCTGATCGGCAACAACGTGCTGGCGCAGGTCCCGGACCTCAACGACTTCGTGGCGGGAATGCGGATCGTCCTCGCGCCCGAAGGCGTGGCGACGGTTGAGTTCCCGCACCTGATGCGCCTGATCGCCGATGGGCAGTACGACACCATCTATCACGAGCATTTCTCGTACTTCTCGTTCACCACGGCCGAGCGCATCTTCGCCGCCCACGGCCTGCGGGTGTTCGACGTCGAGGAAATCTGGACACACGGCGGCTCGCTACGCCTCTACGCCTGCCATGCGGCGGCCGATCGGCCGACCGGGCAGGCGGTTTCGGCGCTGCGCCGGCGCGAGCACGACGCCGGCTACGCACGGCTGGAAACCTATGCGGATTTCGGAGAAAAGGCGAAAGCGGCAAAGCGCGACCTTCTCGACTTCCTCATCGGGGTCAAGCGCGCGGGCAAGCGGGTGGTGGGCTATGGCGCGCCCGGCAAGGGCAACACGCTGCTCAACTACTGCGGCATCCGCACGGACTTCCTGGACTTCACGGTCGACCGCAACCCTTACAAGCACGGGAAGTTCCTTCCCGGGACCCATATTCCCATCTATCCGCCGGACCGCATCGCCGCCACCCGGCCCGACTACGTGCTGATCCTGCCGTGGAACCTCAAGGACGAGATCGTGGCCCAACTGGCCTACATCCGTACCTGGGGCGGCCGATGCGTGGTCCCCATACCTCGGGTCGAAATCTGTCCATGACGATGGCCGGCAGTATGAGGAGCCTTCGATGAAAGTGGTGTTGTTCTGCGGCGGCCTGGGCATGCGGCTGCGCGACTACTCGCACACCATCCCGAAACCCATGGTGCCCCTCCGCTACCGGCCGATCATCTGGCATGTGATGAAATACTACGCGCATTACGGCCATCGCGACTTTATCCTGTGCCTGGGCTACAAGGGCGACGTCATCAAGGATTATTTCCTGAACTACAGCGAGTGCCTGTCCAACGACTTCGTGCTGTCCGAGGGCGGGCAGCGGGTCGAACTCCTGCGCCGCGACATCTCCGATTGGCGCATCACCTTCGTCGACACCGGTCTGACGTCGAACATCGGCGAGCGGCTGAAAGTGGTGCAGCCCTTCCTCGAAGACGAAGAGATGTTTCTCGCCAACTACAGCGACGGGCTGACCGACTGCCCGCTGCCCATGCTGATCGACTGGCATCGCCGCCAAGGCGGCATCGCCACGTTCATCGCCGTGCGCCCCAATCACAGCTTCCACGTCACCACGATCGAGGACGACGGTCGGGTGACCGGAATCCACGACGTGAAGAGTTCGGGCATGTGGATCAACGGAGGCTATTTCGTCCTGGGTCGCGAGATCTTCGACTACCTGCGGGCGGGCGAGGAACTCGTCCTCGCGCCCTTCCAGCGCCTCATCGAGCGCCAAGCCTTGTCGGCCTATCGCCATGAGGGTTTCTGGCGCGGCGTCGACACCTTCAAGGATCTCCAGGAACTCGAGAACATGCTGTCGCAAGGGGACGGCGCCTGGGAAGTGTGGCGCACGCCCTCGGGACAGCCCGCGCCCGCGAGCCCGGTGTCCCGCTTCCGTTCGCGCAGGGGCAACGGCGGCCATCCGCCGACCCTGCACGGCTGAGCGCTCGGGCGGATCTTTCGGGCGACCGCCCTGGTGGCCGGCGACTCTGGTGACCACGTCACCTGACGGCACAGACACAGGAGTTGGATGATGAAGATCACCGCCCTCGCCCTCGCCACCCTGGCCACCGCCGCCCTGGCACTGCCGGCCTTCGCCGCCTGTCCGGGCCACGGCGACAGCAAGAGCGTCCAGGCGCCGACCTCCTCGCAGACCGCTTCCGGCACCGCTTCCGGGACCTCCGTCCCCAGCCCCGCCCCCACCAAAGGCTGAGGCAGCCGGCGTCTTCGCAACCTTCCTCGCCGCCGCCCGTTAACCATCGGCGGGCGGCGCAGCGAGGAGGATGGACGCAATGGCGGAAGCGGACGCAGGCGGGAGGCCGGACGGGGCGCCTCCGGCCTCGCCGACTGCCAACCGCCTCGGCCGAACGCATCCCCCTTTCCTCGGAATGGTCGCGGCCGCGGCCTTTTTCCTATTCCTGGCATGGGTTGTCGGCGGCTTCCTTCTGACCGTCTTCGCCGGCATCCTGCTGGCCGTGTTCCTGCATGGTCTAAGCAGCTTCCTGGGCCACTGGACGGGCCTTGGCCGCGGCTGGTCCCTGGGAGTCGTGGGCGTGACGCTGCTGGTTGTCGTCGGCGCCGGCGGATGGCTATTGGGGCCGCAGGTCGCCGAGCAGATCGACGACCTTTGGCGGCAACTCTCGGTGCGACTGGAATGGTTCGCCCGGATTCTCGAGAGCTACGGCTGGGGCCAGGAGATCCGCTCGCGGCTGGCCTCTTCGGCGGGCGAACTGGCCGCCGGCCTGCGCGGCGCGTTTCAGGTTGCCGCCGGGCTGATCGGCACCTTCGCGGTGATCCTCTTCCTCGGTATCTACATTGCGGCCGAGCCGGGGGTGTACACGGGCGGCCTCGTACGTCTGGTGCCCCGGCAGCGCCGCACCCGCGCCAGCGCCATCCTCGAGGAACTCGGAGAAACCCTGGGCTGGTGGCTGATCGGCCGCGCCTTTTCCATGGTCGTCGTCGGGATCCTGGTCTGGCTGGGACTGTCCCTGCTCGGCGTCAAGCTCGCGGTCACCCTGGGGCTGCTGGCCGGCCTGCTTGACTTCATCCCATATATCGGGCCCGTCATCGCCGCCGTCCCGGCCATCGCCATCGCCTTCGCCGACGGCCCGCAACAGGCGGCCTATGTGGCCCTGCTGTACATCGCCGTGCAGTCGGGGGAAAGCTATCTGCTCACTCCCCTGGTGCAGCGCCGGGCCGTTTCGCTGCCGCCCGCGCTCACCCTGTCGGCGCAGATTCTGGGCGGCCTGTTCTTCGGACTTCTCGGCGTGGCCATGGCGACGCCGCTTGCCGCCGCCGGCATCGTGCTGGTTCGCCGCCTTTACGTCGAGGATGTCCTCGGCGACCGCCCGCCGTGACGCCGACCGCCCGCCCCAATCCGAAACAGGCGCGGCGTGCCGTGCATCGCCGCGCCTTCCCGCCGTGCTTATTCGGTCTCCGCGAGCGGGATCCCCAGGGCGTCGGCGACGCCCTTGCCGTACGCGGGATCGGCCTGCAGGCAATTGCGGATATGCCGCACCTGGATCTCCCGGGGAGCTTCGGCAATGGCGCGGGCCGTGTTCCCGAACAGCGCCTGCTGCTGCGCCGGCGTCATGAGCCGGAACAGGGCGCCGGGCTGCGAGTAGTAGTCGGTGTCCTCGCGATGGTTCCAGTGGTCGGCCGCACCTTCCACGCTGAGCGGCGGTTCGGCGAAGTTCGGCTGCTGCGCCCACTGGCCCTGGTCGTTCGGTTCGTAGCCGAGCGTGCTTCCATGGTTGTCGTCGACCCGCATGGCGCCATCGCGGTGGAAGCTGTGAAACGGACAGCGCGGCCTGTTCACCGGAATCAGATGATGGTTGACCCCCAGACGATAGCGTTGGGCGTCGCCATAGGAGAACAGGCGCCCCTGGAGCATTCGGTCCGGCGAGAAGCCGATGCCGGGAACCACGTTGGCGGGATTGAAGGCCGACTGCTCGACCTCGGCGAAGAAATTCTCGGGATTGCGGTTGAGTTCCATCACCCCGACGGGGATCAACGGATAGTCCCGGTGCGGCCAGACCTTGGTGAGGTCGAACGGATTGTAGGGGACCTTCGACGCATCCTTCTCCGGCATGATCTGGACGTACATGGTCCACCGCGGAAACTCGCCGCGCTCGAGGCTTTCGTAAAGGTCGCGCTGGTGGCTTTCGCGGTCCTTGCCGACGATCGCTTCGGCTTCGGCGTCGGTGAGGTTGCGGATGCCCTGCTGCGATTTCAGGTGGAACTTGACCCAGTGGCGCTCGTTGTTCGCGTTGATGAAGCTGAACGTATGGCTGCCGAAGCCGTGCATGTGGCGATAGGTGGCGGGAATGCCGCGGTCGCTCATCACGATGGTCACCTGGTGCAGCGCCTCGGGCAGCGAGGTCCAAAAATCCCAGTTGTTCTTGGCGCTCCGCATGTTGGTGCGCGGGTCGCGTTTCACGGCATGATTGAGGTCGGGAAACTTGAGGGGGTCGCGCAGGAAGAACACGGGCGTGTTGTTGCCGACCAGATCCCAGTTGCCCTCTTCGGTATAGAACTTGACGGCGAATCCCCGGATATCGCGTTCGGCGTCGGCCGCGCCGCGCTCGCCCGCCACCGTGGTGAAACGGGCGAACAACTCGGTCTGCTTCCCGATCTGCGAAAAGATCTTGGCGCGGGTGTAGCGCGTGATGTCGTGGGTCACGGTGAAGGTGCCGTAGGCCCCCGACCCCTTCGCGTGCATGCGCCGTTCGGGGATCACCTCGCGGTCGAAATGGGCCAGTTTTTCCAGAAACCACACGTCCTGCAGCAGCATCGGGCCGCGGGGGCCGGCGGTCATCACGTTCTGATTGTCGACGACCGGCGCGCCGGCGTTGGTCGTCAAATTCTTGCCCTTGCTCTCGTCCATCGAACTGTCCTCCAGGTTGATCTGCCCAACTTATCCACGCCCGCAGCCAACGATCCAATAGATATTTCCGTGTGTGGCAATCGGTTTTTTCGATTTAATGGGACCTTTTCGCCTTCCAAGCGTTGTTCGCAGGATAGGATCACAGCCGCACACGAGGCTTGATGCAGATCAGAGCCACGGCTGGGCCGCCGGTTCTTGTGCGCGGGGACTAGGATTTGCCGGGTCGCGTAAGACCAAATGCTAATTGACAGCGCCTTGCGCGACCAGCCTAGAATTCACTCAAAATCGCGCAAAAAAAGCACAAGCCTGCTGCGGCTGTCCTTCAGACGCATTCCCATAGTCGAAACAGGAGCCAACCCATCATGACCGCAGTTCCCCATCAGCAAATCGACCCGGCCGTCTCCGCCTTCCTGGCCAAACCGCGCGGTCATTGGATCGACAACAAGGTGGTCGCCGGCCAGGGCGGGAAGGTTGCCGTTTACGATCCGGCGCGCGCCGAAGTCATCGCCGAGGTTCCTGACGGCACCTCCGCCGAGGTCGACGCCGCGGTGGCCGCGGCACGCCGCGCGCTTGAGGGTGAATGGGCTGCGGCGCGGCCCGCCGACCGCGAGGCGATGCTTTATCGCCTGTCCGAGCTGATCGCCGCGCATGGCGAGGAGCTGGCCCAGCTCGAAACCCTGAACCAGGGCAAGTCGATCATGATGTCGCGCATGCTGGAGGTCGGCCATTCGGTCGAGTTCACGCGCTACATGGCGGGCTGGGCCACGAAGATCGAGGGTTCGACGCTGGACCTGTCGCTCGCCTTCCCGCCCGGCGTGCGCTACCGCGGCATGACCGTGCGCGAGCCGGTGGGCGTGGTCGGAGCCGTGATTCCCTGGAACTTCCCCTTGATCATGGCGGTGTGGAAGATCGCCCCCGCCCTGGCCTGCGGCTGCACGGTGGTGCTGAAGCCGGCCGAGGAGACGCCGCTGACCGCGCTGCGCCTGGCGGAACTGTGCGCCGAGGCGGGGATTCCCGCCGGTGTCGTCAACGTGATCACCGGCCGCGGCGAGACCACAGGGGCCGCGCTGGTCAGCCATCCCGGCATCGACAAGGTCGCGTTCACCGGTTCGACCGAGGTCGGCAAGAAGATCGGCCATGCCGCGATCGACAACATGACGCGCTTCTCGCTCGAACTGGGCGGCAAGTCGCCGGTGATCATGCTCGAGGACGTCCCGGTCGAGATGGCCGTGGGCGGCTCGGCGATGTCGATCTTCTTCAATCAGGGGCAAGTGTGCACGGCCGGGTCGCGGCTCTACGTGCAGAAGCGCATCTTCGACGACGTGGTCGGCGCGCTCGGTCAGGCGGCGTCGGCGATGACCGTCGGATCCGGCTTCGATCCCAACAACCAGATCAATCCCCTGGTCTCCGAGCGTCAGCAGAAACGGGTGTGCGGCTACATCAACCAGGGCCTGGCCGCCGGTGCGCGCGCCATCGCGGGCGGCGGCCCCGGCGATGGGCCGGGCTATTTCGTCAAGCCGACGGTGCTGGTCGACGTCGACCACTCGATGAGCGTGGTGCAGGAGGAAATCTTCGGGCCCGTCGTCGTGGCGATGCCCTTCGACGACCTCGACGATGTCGCCAAGCGCGCCAATGACACCGTCTACGGCCTGGGGGCCAGCATCTGGTCGAACGACATGGGCAAGGTGATGTCGCTGATCCCGCGCATCAAGGCGGGGACGGTGTGGGTCAACACCCACAACATGATCGACCCCAACATGCCCTTCGGCGGCTTCAAGCAGTCCGGCTACGGTCGCGAGATGGGGCGCGCCGCCATCGACCTGTACACCGAGACCAAGTCGGTGTGCATCGCCTACTAGGCGCGCAACGTGGAGCCGCGGCGCGCCACGCCGCTGCTGGTGTCCGAGCGTATCGAGGAACGGCTGCGGTCGTTCCTCGCCCTCGGTTTCGAGCGCATCGACATGGGCGTGGACGGCGTGGTCAGCCTGCGGGCCGGAAACAGCTTCGTCATCCTGGCCACCGAGGCCGCGATGGCGCGGTTCCATCCCGCCACCGTCGCCCGCCTCCGCCAGGGACCCGCCCTGCTGCTGCACGTTGGCGGCGTCGCCGACGCCCTCTCCCGCCTGCCCGCGCCTGCCGAGATCGTCGAGATCGTCGCTCGACCGCCGTCTGAGGCGGTGGTGCAGATGGCAGGCGTTTTGCTGGTCGTGAGCGAGAGGGTGCCGGGCCCGCGGTGGGGAAAGGATACCGTGTCGGGCGCCCGTACCCTGAACTGACGGGGAGGAAGCACGATGAGGAAGAAGGTGGGTATCGCGCTCGCTTCCGGCATGATGGCGGCCGCTCCGGTGCCGGCGGCCGCGGAAACGCCGACCCTGTACGCGGCGGGCAGCCTCAAGGCGGCACTTTCAGAGGTCGTCGCCGCATACGCGGCGGAACGCGGCGCGGAGGTCAAGACGGTGTTCAGCCCGTCCGGACTGCTCAAGGGGCGCATCGAGAAAGGCGAGCCGGCCGACGTCTTCGCCTCTGCCAACATGGCCCATCCCCGTGCGTTGGAGGACAAGGGCCTGGCCGGTCCGGTGCGGCCGTTCGCACGCAACCGCCTGTGTGCGCCATCTGAACGTGGGCGCGGATTATGGCCTGACGGTGATGAAGGGGCGTGAGGCGGCGGGCGGCCCTCTCGCCGACTACATCCTGTCGGCGAAGGGACAGGCGGTGTTAACGCGCCACGGCTTCGCCCCACCATAAGCGCACCCCCGTTTGCTCCCCTTGATGGAGTCCGGCGCGCGGCCGAACTTCCTAGGCGTTCCTACGGGAGGCAGGCATGAAACTGAGTGCGCGCAACGGCCTGACCGGCAAGGTCACCGACATCGTCAAGGGGCAGGTGATGGCCAAGGTGAAGGTGCGGCTGGGCGACAACCAGATGATCACCTCGCTCATCTCGGTCGAGGCGGTCGACGACCTGGGCCTGAAAGTGGGTGACGACGTCACCGCCATCATCAAGGCCACCGAGGTGATGCTGGCCCGGTAGCGAAGCGCGGGGCAGCCTCACCCAGCCCGCCCCGCGCGGTTAGATGCCGCCTTCGGCCGGCGAATCGGCCTCGCCCGCCGGAACCGTGCAGGTTACCGTCGTGCCCTCGCCCGGCACGGATACCAGCTCGACCCGGCCACCGTGTAACTCGACAAAGCTTTTGACCAGGGACAGGCCCAGTCCGGCGCCGTTCTGCCTCGCCTCGGGGTGGCTGCCCCGCCGGAAGCCCATGAACACGGCCTCCTGCTCGGGGGCGGGGATGCCAATGCCCGTGTCGGCGACGGTAAGGACGATCATGCCCCCGGCCCTCTGGGCCGCCAGCGTCACCGACCCGCCGGCCGGGGTGAACTTGACGCTGTTGGAGAGCAGGTTGAAGAGCACCTGCTTCAGGCGGCGCTCGTCGCCCACCATCCAGCCGATATCCGGCGGACAGTCGAAGTGGAGATGAAGGGATTTCTCCCGCATCCGCTCGCGCGTCAGAGACAAAACGTTCGCGAGCATGGAGTGAACGTCGAAGGCCTTCAGGTGAAGGGTCATCTGGCCGGCCTCGACCGCGGCGAGGTCCAGAATGTCGGCCACCAGGGCGTGCAGCGCGGCGGCGGCGGCGGCGATGCCTTGGGCGTATTCGGCCTGCCTCTTGTTGAGCTTGCCGTAATATTCCCCCGTCAACACCTCGGCAAACCCGCCGATGGTGGTCAGCGGCGCCCGCACCTCGCAGGACACGTTGGCGATGAAATCCGACTTCAAGCGGTCGGCCGCCCGCAAGGCCTCGTTGCGCTCGCGCAGGGCGCGTTCGACCTGAGCCGAATCGGTCACGTCCAGCCAGGTGGTCAGCACGTTGCCGTCGGGAAGCGGCACGCTGGCGTAGGTCAGAATGCTGCCGTCGCTGCGATCCAGCCGGCCCTGACTGGCCTCACGCTCCCTGACCAGTGCCAGGAGTTTGGCGTTGACCGCCGGCCAATCGGCGTCGCCGAAGAAGCTTGCATGGCGGGCCACGAGCTCGGTGACGTGCGGCTCTCCGGCCAGGAATTCGGCCGGCAGATGCCAGATGCCCGCGAAGGCCGGATTGCTGAGCCGCAGGCGCCCGTCGCCACCGAACACGGCGACCCCTTCATGCAGGTTGTCGAGCGTTTCCCGTTGCACAGCGACCGACGTGTTATACGAGCGCTCGAGCACCAGGGCGTCGGTGACGTCCTCGTAGGTGAACAGCAGGCCCCCAAACGGATGCGGCGAGACGATACGCCGCAGCGTCGTCTCGTCCGGAAGGTGAAGCAGGTCTTCGAGGGGCTCGATCAACGAGGTGAACCGGCGCAGTTCCTCTTCGCGAAATGCCCGATAGTCCGCCACTTCGGGCAGCAGCCGGCGGTCCCGGAGCATGTCGAGCAGGTCGTTATAGGTCGGGCGCGAGTCCAGCCACTCCTCCTCCAGGTGCCACAATCTGCGGAATGCGGTGTTGTGGAACCCGAGACGGGCGTCTGCCGCGAAGATGGCGATGGCGGTGCCGAGTTTCTCGAGCACCGCGCCGTGGGCCTCCACATGGCGGGCCAACTCGGCGGCCAATTCCTCCTCGCGCGTGTTGTCCACGGCGTAGCCGGCCGTCAGCAGCACCGTACGGGACGGTCCCTCCGGCACCGGCACTTCGGTGATCTCGACGAGGCGCCGAGCGCCCCCCACGACCAGACGAAAACTCTCGCTACGCGGAATCCCCGCCGCCCGCGCACGGGCCGCCAGCGCCCTGGCCTCGCGAACCGACGCGGAACCGACGAGCTCGCCGCCATGCTCGACTGCCTCGGCAGGCGAGGCGGCATCCGCCGCCTCGGCATAGCGGCTGTTGCAATAGACCAGGGAAAGGTGGGCGTCGCGCAGCCAGACCGGATAGGGCAAAGCGTCCAGCAGAGCCCGCAGCCGGTCACGCTCGGCCGCAAGGTCGCTGGTGGCGTGCGAAAGCCGGTCCACGGCCGCGGCCTCCTCGGTAACGTCGCGCACCCATAGCACGTCGGCCAGTGCCCTGCCGTCGGCGGCGGCGGCCCGCACGCCCATGACCAGCACGCGGCGGTAACCGTTCCGCAGCATCAGTTCAAGGTCGAACCCCACGCCCTCGGCGCGCAGTTCCTTGACGGCCGCGTCCAGAGCGGCGGCCTCGGACGGCCGGAAACAGTCGCGCATTTCCTGATAGGTCGCCTCGGTGCCGCCGAACAGGTCAAGCGTGACTGCCAGCCGGCGGGAGCACCGTTCGCCTCCGTCGGCGTCCCAGAGGTAGTAGCCGTCCGGCGTGACCGCCAGAACCTCCTCGAGCCGCGCGGCCTCGGCCGCCCGCGCCTCCGCCTTGGTCGCGGCTCTCCTGGCGCGCGACCTCAGCCACAGCGCCACCGGCGCCATGCCGGCGGCACCGGCCAGAAGAGCGAGCAGCGACGGCACCTCCACCAGGCTCGGCATCCCGCCATCCGGCCACGCGGCAAGAGCCGGACCGGCCACCAGCATCATCGATGCCGCCCAGAGGAAGAGATGGACCCCCATCAACCCTTTCCGCCACCAGGAACAGTGGCCAGCCTGCCGGGGCGCGGCGAAAAACTCAAGTTCTGCTGCGCGGAAGCCCCCCTCGCCCGCGCATCACGGGCGAGGGGGGCGCCGGCCTCAATAGCGATAGGTGTCCGGCTTGTAGGGACCAGCGACCGAGAGGCCGAGATATTTGGCCTGTTTCTGCGACAACTCGGTGAGCTTGACGCCAATCTTCGCCAGATGCAGACGTGCCACCTTCTCGTCGAGATGCTTGGGCAGCACGTAAACCTGACGCTCGTATTTCTCGGCGTTGTTCCACAGCTCGAGCTGCGCCAGGACCTGATTGGTGAAGGACGCGCTCATCACGAAGCTGGGATGGCCGGTGGCACAGCCGAGATTGACCAGGCGGCCTTCGGCGAGAACGATGATGCGCTTGCCGTCGGCAAACTCGACCTCGTCCACCTGCGGCTTGACGTTATGCCACTTGTAGTTCTTGAGCCCGTCGATCTGGATCTCGCTATCGAAGTGGCCGATGTTGCAGACGATGGCGCGGTCCTTCATCGCCCGCATGTGGTCGACGGTAATGACGTCGACGTTGCCGGTGGCGGTGACGAAGATATCGGCGCGCGGCGCCGCGTCCTCCATGGTGGTCACCTCGTAGCCTTCCATCGCCGCCTGCAAGGCGCAGATCGGATCGATCTCGGAGACGAGAACCCGGCAGCCGGCGTTGCGCAGGGATTCGGCCGAGCCCTTGCCGACGTCGCCGAACCCGGCGACCACGGCCACCTTGCCGGCCATCATCACGTCGGTCGCGCGGCGGATGCCGTCGACCAGGCTTTCGCGGCAGCCGTACTTGTTGTCGAACTTCGACTTCGTGACCGAATCGTTGATGTTGATGGCGGGCACCAGCAGGCGCCCTTCCTTGGCCATCTCGTAGAGACGGTGCACGCCGGTCGTCGTCTCCTCCGAGATGCCGCGCACGTCCTTCATGAGGTCGGCATGCTTCTGGTGCATGACCAGGGTAAGGTCACCGCCATCGTCGAGGATCATGTTCGGCTTCCAGCCATCGGGGCCGAAGATGGTCTGGTCGATGCACCACCAAAACTCCTCTTCCGACTCGCCCTTCCAGGCGAACACCGGGATGCCGGCGGCCGCGATGGCGGACGCGGCATGGTCCTGAGTCGAGAATATGTTGCACGAACTCCAGCGAACCTCGGCGCCGAGATGGGTGAGGGTCTCGATCAGCACCGCCGTCTGTATGGTCATGTGCAGGCAGCCCGCGATGCGCGCACCCTTGAGCGGCTTGCTGGCGCCGTATTCCTCGCGGATGGCCATCAGGCCCGGCATCTCGGTCTCGGCTATGGCGATTTCCTTGCGGCCCCAATCGGCGAGCGAAATGTCGGCAACCTTGTAATCGCTGAAGCTCATGCTTTTCCTCCCTTCGCAGCGGCAGCGGCCTATTTAGCAACCCCAGCCCGCAGGGGCAACCGTCATCCCGCCAGAGAATCGGGTTCGGCGCTGTTGAAATCGTCGAGAAGCTGAGCGATTCGGCCCGAATCCGACTGGTCCATGATGACCCGCGCCCGCCGCGTGGCGGCGACCAGGTCGAGATTGCGGATGCGCTGCTTGACGCGCGGAATGTTGCCCGCCGACATCGAGAGGTCCCGAATGCCAAGGCCGAGCAGAAGCGCCGTAAACCGAGGATCGCCGGCGATTTCGCCGCACAGGCTGACGGGGATGCGGGCCCTCAGCGCCGCCTCGGTCGCGAACTGGATCAGGCGCAGAACGGCAGGGTGAAGTGGATTGTAGAGATGGGCCACCGTCTCGTCGGCCCGGTCGATGGCCAGCGTGTACTGGGTAAGATCGTTGGTGCCGATCGAGAAGAAGTCCGAATGCCAGGCCAAGGCGTCGGCGGCCAGGGCGGCCCCCGGGACCTCGATCATCACGCCCAGCGGCGGCAGCGGGTCTGCGAACTCGGCGCCGCGCCTCTTCAAACGCCGCACCACCCGGTCCAGCACTTCCCGCACCTGCCGCAACTCCTCGACCGTACTGACCATCGGCAGCAGGATGCGCACCGGACCGTGGGCCCCGGCCCGGAGGATGGCGGCCAACTGAGCGTCGAGCAGTTCGGGGCGATGCAACGACAGACGTATGGCGCGCAACCCAAGCGCCGGATTGTTGCCGATTCCGGTGCCTAGGGCGGGGGCAAGCTTGTCGCCACCAGCGTCGAGCGTGCGGATGGTAACGGTCCGGCCATCGAGTCGCTCGATAAGGTCGCGCAGGATTTGGTACTGCTCCTCCTCGCCCGGCACGTCGTCCCGGTTCATGAACAGGAATTCGCTTCGCAGCAAACCGATGCCCTGGGCGCCGGCCTGGATCACCGCGTCGACCTCGGACGGGAGTTCGATATTGGCCTGTAGCGTCACTTGCGCGCCATCCCGGGTGACGGCCGGTACGTTGCGCAGGCGCGTCAGCGCGCGGCGGCCGCGCAGGAAGGAGGATCGGCTGTGCCGGTAACGCGCCAGCGTCTCCGGGGTGGGATTGATGACCACCCGACCGCCATTGCCGTCGACGACCACCGGGCAGCCGGGCTCGACGCCACGCATCAGGCCGGCGACGCCAATGACCGCGGGCAGGCCGAGCGACCGCGCCATGATCGCGGTATGGCTTTCGGCGCCGCCCAGGACGGTCGCGATGCCCCCCACTCGCTTGGGGTCCAACAGCGCGGTGTCGGCTGGGGTCAGTTCCTCGGCCAGTATGACCGCGCCGGCGGGCACCGTGGAAAAGGGTTTGTAGGGGGTGCCGAGCAGGTTTCTGACCAACCGATGGCCAACCTCGCGGATGTCCTCGATGCGCGCCGCAAGGTAGGAATCGTTGACCGACGAGAAGCCGCGAACGATCTCGGCGATCTCCTGCTGCACGGCCGCCTCGGCATTGATCCGCTGTTCGACGATGCGCCGCTCCACCCCTCGAATCAGCCTCGAGCCCTTGAGCATCTGGAGATAGGCGTCCAGCAGATAGCCAAGTTCCTCGCCGGCGGCTCCTGGCAGTGTCTTCGCCTTGGTCTGGAGCTTCGCCACCTGTTTGCTGGCACGGGCGGCCGCCCCGGCGAAACGCTCGCGTTCGGCATCGAGATTGGCCGTGGCGACGCGGTATTCGGGCGCTTGCACCGCGCCGGCGTCGTGCAGGTACGTCGTCCCTATCGCGATTCCCGGGCCGACGCCGAGACCATCCAGAACCGTCTCGCCGAAAGGCTCACCGGAACCTGCGGAGCCCTGGTCATCGGATACCTCAGTCTTCATCGAATTTGCTGTCGACCAAATTGGCCAGAGCGGCGATGGCCAACGCCGCCTCGGCGCCCGCCGCCCGAACCTCGATGGAGCAGCCCGGACCGGCGGCGAGCATCATCAGCCCCATGATGGACAGCCCCGACACCTCGATGCCCTTCTTGGCGACCACCACCTCGGCGTCGAACTGCCCGGCCAGCTTCACGAACTTCGCCGCCGCGCGGGCATGCAGTCCGCGCCGATTGGTGATCGTCACGACGCGGCGTATCGCCCCGTCGCCGATGGGCTGCTGGGTGCTCATGACTGGTCCTGGGTGAGCAACCGCGATGCGACGTTGATATATTTGCGCCCGGCCTCCTGGGCGCTGGCGACGGCATTGGCCAGAGGTTCGTTGTTGCGCACGCTGGCCAGCTTGATGAGCATGGGAAGGTTGACGCCCGCTATCACCTCGACCTTGGCCTTGTCCATGATCGATATGGCGAGGTTCGAGGGCGTGCCCCCGAACATGTCGGTCAGCAACACGACGCCGGAGCCGTCGTCGACGCGGGCAACGCTCTCGAGAATGTCCCGGCGGCGCTGCTCCATGTCGTCGTCCGGGCCGATGCAAACGGCGGCGACGTTGGCCTGTGGACCGACGACATGCTCCAGGGCCGCCACCAATTCCTCGGCCAGACGCCCGTGAGTGACGAGGACCATTCCGATCATTGATCCACCCCGACTGTCAATTCACCCCGCCTCCAACTCACGATGCCTGAGTTCCACTCTCAGCCCTTCCTGACGAAGCCAGGCCGACAACTCCTCGGCCACCACCACCGAACGATGGCGCCCCCCCGTGCAGCCGATGCCGATGGTGAGGTAGCTCTTTCCCTCCGCCGCGTAACGAGGCAGCAGAGGCCGCAACAAGCTCGTCAACCCGTCAAGAAACCGCTGGTAACCCACGTCCTGTCGCACGAAATCGGCGACCGCGCCGTCGCGGCCGGTCAGTGGCCTAAGATGGGCACGATAGTGGGGATTGTCGAGGAAGCGGACGTCGAACACAAGGTCGGCCTCGCGCGGCAGGCCGCCGCGATAGGCGAACGAGGTAACGAAGACGACAAGACCGGGAACGCGGCCCAGCGCGAAATGCCCCTCGAGCCAGCGCTTGAAGTCCGAGGGCGAGAGGTTCGACGTATCGATGATGAAGTCTGCCCGCTCGCGCAGCGGCGCCATCAACCGGCGCTCGTGCAGGATGCCGTCGATGAGCGGGCGATCGACGGCCAGCGGGTGACGGTGCCGCGTCTCCGTGTAGCGCCGGCACAAAACGTCATCCTCGCAGTCGATGAAGAGAACCTTGACCGAGAGGCCGGTTTCCGCGAGCAGCCGATCGACCGCCTCAAGCAGCGGCCCGGTGCCGAAATCGCGGGTCCGGATGTCGATTCCGATGGCCAGGGCGGGCGGAAGGGGCCCGCGCGGATTGACCAGGCTTCCCAGCAGCGACAGCGGCAGGTTGTCCACCGCCTCGTAGCCGAGATCCTCGAAGGCCTTGAGCGCGGTGGTTCTGCCCGCGCCGGAAAGCCCCGTGACGATGACCACGCGCCCCGGGTCGGTGCCGCGGTCGGCAGACCCGTCGGGTGTGCTTGCGGAATTTTCAAAAGGAGGCTTATCGGTCATCACTGCGCACCTATATCCCCCGTCGACGCGCCCGCCGCAAGGCGAACCTTGGCGGCGGCCGAGGCCTCGAACGCGGCCAGAGAGAGCACCGGCACCGTGACCCCGGCCAATTCCCGCCGCTCCGGGTCCGGCAAGCGGTCGACCATTTCCGGGGCCACCAGGTCGACCAGAAGCCGGACCGTGGTCTCATTCACGAACCCCAGCCGCACGATGCCGACGCCGCGGACCTCGAGCAACCCCGCGATCGCGGCCGGCGGCGAAGCCAGCAGGCGGCCCTCTTCGACCCGCAACACCACCTGGTCGTCGGCGACCAGCCGGGCGCCGCCGTCGATCAGGCGCAGGGCGAGGTCCGACTTGCCGCTGCCCGGCGGTCCCAGAAAGATCACGCCGGCACCCGCCAGGTCGACGCACGTACCGTGGATCAACCGGGTTTTCGAATCCATCCAGCCTCACTGCGCCGGCAAGCGGACGACGAAACGCGCACCGGCGACCGACCCGTCGGGATGGAGGCGGTTCTCAGCGCGTATCGTTCCCCCATGGGCCTCCACGATCTGCTTGGAAATGCTCAACCCCAGGCCCGAATGGATACCGAACTTCTCGGCCTTGGGCCGCTCACTATAGAAGCGCTGGAAGATGTCTTCGAGCTTGTTGGGCGGAATGCCCGGTCCATCGTCCTCGACCTCGACTCGTACCACGCCTGCCTCGCGGGCGCCACGCAGTCGAATCGTTCCGCCCTGTGGGCTGAAGGAAATCGCGTTGGCGATGAGATTGCGGAAGACCTGAACCAGCCGGTCCTCCATCCCCGCGACCTTCAGCGAGTCGGCCGGGTTTCCCTCCAGCGCGAAGACGAGCCCTTCGCCGGCTCCGGTGCTGCGATATACCTCGACCAGGGTTTCCAGCATGGCGCGGACGTCGACGGGCTCCATGTCCGTCCGCGAAAGTTCGGCGTCGAGACGCGAGGCGTCGGAAATGTCGCTGATAAGGCGGTTCAGCCGCTCGACATCGTCCTGGATGATCGCGACGAGGCGCTTCTGCTGGTCGGGATCGCGAACCCTGGTCACGGTCTCGACGGCGCTACGCAGCGAGGTCAGCGGGTTCTTGATCTCGTGGGCGACGTCGGCGGCGAAGGCCTCGATGGCGTCCATGCGGCGCCAGAGGGCCTCGGTCATGTCCCGCAAGGCTCCCGACAAATCCCCGATCTCGTCACCCCGGGCGGTCAGGTCCGGAATGGCGTGCCGCCGCCCGTGGCCACGCCGCACCAGGTCGGCAGCCGCGGCGAGCCGCCGGATCGGCCGCACGATCGTGCCCGCCATGTACAGGGAAAGGAGCACCGTGACGCCGAGCGCGACCCCAAAGACCCGGATGATGTTTAGCCGGACCTGGTACAGGTTGTCCGCGATATCCTTGCCGGTGCGGCTGAGCATGACGGCGCCGACGATTTGCTTGTAGCGCTGTACCGGCACGGCGATGCCGAGGATCGTTCCGCGCCGCTTGTCGTGGCGCAGAGCGCTGTCCGCCTCTCCACCCAGCGCGCGCATCACCTCGGGATAATCCCCCGCCGATTGGGCCGGACGCTCGACATATTCCGGAAGGACGTCGTCGGAGGCCAGCCACGATGCCGCGAGGTCGTAGACGTTGCGAATAAGCCCCGTCGCCGCGTCTTCGTCGGGGGGCGGCAGATCCTCGACCTGAACGACGCTGCCGACGCCGAGAAGGCGGCGGCTGTCGGCCAGCAAAGCCCCGTTGACGTCGAACAGGCGTGCCCGGACCCCCGCCGGTTCGGCAAGACGCCGTACCATCTGGAGCGAAGGCTCCTTGGCAAGTTGGAAGTCGCCGACCCCGCCCTCGACAACGGCGCCCTCGCCGATCGCGGCCGCGAACATCTCGGCCTGCGTGCGAAGGGCCTCCAGCTCGGCGGCGATCAACCCCTGCTTGTAGCGATCGAGGTAGAGGAGGCCTCCGACGAGGATCACCGGGGCGAGCAGATTGACCGCCAGGATGCGGCGGCTCAACGGCGAGATGACGCGGGCCTTTGAACGCCGGCGCGCCGGTGACGGACGGATGTCGCGCTCGGCCCGCATTCAGAAATCAGCCATCGTCGCGATAGCGATAGCCGACGCCATAGAGGGTTTCGATATGTGCGAACTGGTTGTCGACCTCGCGAAACTTCTTGCGCAGCCTCTTGATGTGGCTGTCGATCGTGCGGTCGTCGACATAAATGTGCTCGCCATAGGCGGCGTCGATCAACTGGTCGCGGTTCTTGACATGCCCCGGCCGGATGGCCAGCGACTTCAGGATCAGGAATTCCGTGACGGTGAGGTCCACCGGCTGGCCGCGCCACGTACAGGCATGGCGCGCGGGGTCGAGCGTCAAATCACCGCGCGCGACCACGCCCGCGGTCCCGTCGTCGCCGTCCCGCGCCAACTCGTTGCGCCGCAACAAGGCGCGGATGCGTTCGATGAGAAGGCGCTGCGAGAACGGCTTCTTGATATAGTCGTCGGCCCCCATCCGCAAGCCCAGCACTTCGTCCACCTCGTCGTCTTTCGAGGTCAGGAAGATCACCGGAATGTGACTTTGCCGCCGCAGGCGCTGGAGCAGTTCCATGCCGTCCATCCGCGGCATCTTGATGTCGAGGATGGCGAGGTCGGCGGGTTGCGCGGTCAGGCCGCGCAGGGCCTCGGCCCCGTCGATGTAGGTGCGCACCCGGAACCCCTCGGCCTCGAGAGCCATCGTTACCGAAGTGAGGATGTTGCGATCGTCGTCAACGAGAGCGATGGTCGGCGGCAAATCGTCTGCTCCGGCAACGTCGATTGATCCCATGACCGCCTCCGTGGTTGTGAACGGCAACCAGGAAAGCGCCCTTGTGTGGCGGAATTATAGTGGGCCCGTGCCCGAATGGGGGATCGAAAATTCGCCTCGAGATACCGCCCTTGTCGGGCGATACCTCGATAGCGCTAAGGCGTCAGTCGAAGGCGGCGTCGGTCAGGGTCGGGCCCCGTGGCCGTGCTGCATTCCCATGCCACCGCCCATGCCGCCGCTCACGCCGGCCGGACCCATGGCGCCCGGTCCGCCCACGGCCACGTCAAGGGTGACCTTTCCGGCGCGTTCGAAGGTGAGCGTGAGCGGAAAGGTCGCACCCTCCTTCAGCGGCTCCTTCAGGCCCATGAACATGACGTGAAAGCCACCCGGCTGAAGCATTACCGTCTGACCCGCGGGCAGGTCGATGGCCGGCACCTGGCGCATCTTCATGACCCCGCCGTCGTGAATGTGGGTGTGGAGTTCGGCAGCCTTCGCCACGTCGGCGTCGGCGGCCATGAGCTTGTCGGCCTCCTTGCCATTATTGGCGATGGCCATGAAGGCGGCCCCGTTCGGGACCGGGCCGGCCGAAGCGCGGGCCCAGGCGCCGGTTATCGCGATGTCGCCCACCTTGGCATCGCCGGCCAGGGCCGGAGCCGCGGCGGCGAGGATCATCGCCAGGCCGGCCATCAACGTACTCTTCACCGGGTTCATTCGTATCTCCAAACCGTGACGCGAGAATGCGAGGCGCCAGTATTACCAAAACCCGCCTGCCGGCCGCCACCGTTTCCATACCTCCCCTTGACCCGCGCACGCAGGCCGCCGCACATATCGAGCGATGTCCGGAACTACCCCGCCCCCACGGCTCGCGGCGCGGCGTCTGATGCGCGGCTGCGGCAAGGCCGTCCTGGCGACCACCATGGCCGAGGACGGCGCCCCTTACGCCTCGCTGGTCACGGTGGCATTCGACCAGGACGGCTCACCGATTCTGTTGCTGTCGACTCTGGCCGACCACACCCGCAACCTCGGCTCGGATGCGCGGGCCGCGCTGTTGTTCGACGGCACGGACGGCTTCCCCAATCCCCAGGAGGGACCG
Source organism: Rhodospirillales bacterium (assembly GCA_019455065.1). GTDB lineage: Bacteria > Pseudomonadota > Alphaproteobacteria > Rhodospirillales > Magnetospirillaceae > JACFNC01. The sequence continues at coordinate 24,196 of JACFNC010000013.1, read as the reverse complement.
CGCCTGACCGTGATGGGACGCATCGAGCGTTCCGGCAACGAGCGCCTGCGCCGCCGCTTCCTGGCGCGCCATCCGGGCGCGGCGCTGTATGCCGGCTTCAGCGATTTCGCAACGTGGCGCCTCGCCCCGGAACGCGCCCACTTGGTGGGCGGGTTCGCCCGTGCAGTCTGGATTGCCGGTGGCCCGACGCTCGGCGCGGCCATGGCCAGCCGGATGGCGGAAGCGGAGGAAGACGTTCTGGTGCGGGCCAACCGCGATCCCGGTGGCCTGGACCTGATAGCCGCCCGATCACTCGGGCGTAGCGAGCGGGGGTGGCTTATGACGGGAGTCGACGCCGACGGGCTTGACCTGCGATGCGGCCCGGCCTATGCGCGTGTCGATTTCGAGCGCCCTGTCGGCGATGGCCCGCAAGCGACCCGGGCGATTGCCGACCTGGCGGCGAAGGCCGGCGCGCAGTCCGATGACCGGGGGTGAAACCGACGCAGGCCGTCCCATTCGGTATGCCGCTTTTTCCGGTTCCGATGGATTGCCATGTCCCAAGCCTGACATTATGGTGTGACGCGCCACGGCGGACGGGCACCGCGGCGCCTTCGCCAGAGGAAAACCGGATCGTTTGATCTGCCTGCGCCGGGCCGGCGCGAAGCTTCGCCCGGCCGACGCTGGAAGATTTTCACGGAGCAGCAGATGACCAAAATTGGGATCGCCGGCGGAACCACCACGAACCTGCGGCTGCTGGCGTGGGTCGACGAGATGGCCCGGCTGTGCCAGCCCGACAACATTCACTGGTGCGACGGTTCCCAACAGGAGTACGAAGCCCTGTGCGCCATGATGGTAGACCAGGGCACGCTGATCCGTCTCAATCCCGCTCTGCGGCCGAACAGCTATCTCTGCCGTTCCGACCCGCGCGACGTCGCCCGCGTCGAGGACCGCACCTTCATCTGCTCCAACAGCAAGAGCGACGCCGGACCGACCAACAACTGGGCCGATCCCCGCGAGATGAAGGCCACCCTGCACCGACTGTTCGATGGTTGCATGCGTGGCCGAACCATGTACGTCGTGCCCTTCAGCATGGGGCCGTTGGGTTCCCACATCGCCCATATCGGCGTGGAGATCACCGACAGCCCCTACGTTGCGGTCAGCATGCGCACCATGACCAGGATGGGCCAGAAGGTTCTGGACGTCCTCGGCAAGGACGGCGAATTCGTTCCCTGCATGCACTCGGTCGGCAAGCCGCTGGCGTCGGGCGAGGCCGACGTGCCCTGGCCCTGCGATCCCGGCAACATCCACATCGCCCATTTCCCTGAGGAACGGGCGATCTGGTCTTACGGCTCGGGCTATGGCGGCAACGCGCTGCTCGGCAAGAAATGCTTCGCGCTGCGGGTCGCCAGCGTGATGGCGCGCGACGAGGGCTGGCTGGCCGAGCACATGCTGATCGTCGGAGTCGAGAGCCCCGAAGGCGAGAAAACCTATGTCGCCGCCGCCTTCCCCTCGGCCTGCGGCAAGACCAACTTCGCAATGATGGTGCCACCCAAGGGGTTCGAGGGGTGGAAGATCTGGACGGTCGGCGACGACATCGCCTGGATCAAACCGGGCGCCGACGGGCGCCTGTATGCGATCAATCCCGAGGCCGGCTTCTTCGGCGTCGCACCCGGCACCGGCGCCGCCACCAATCCCAACGCGGTGGCCGCCCTGCACGCCAACTGCATCTTCACCAACGTCGCCATGACCGACGATGGTGACGTATGGTGGGAAGGGCTGACCGATAACCCGCCCGCCCATCTCGTCGACTGGAAGGGCAACGACTGGACGCCGGACGCGAACACGCCGGCCGCCCACCCCAACGCCCGCTTCACCGCTCCCGTAAGCCAATGCCCCTCGGTCGATCCGGACTGGGAGAACCCGAACGGCGTGCCGATCGGCGCGTTCATCTTCGGCGGGCGGGTATCGAAGAACATGCCGCTGGTGTTCCAGGGCTTCAACTGGGCGCACGGCGTCTACCTTGCCGCCACGATGGGGTCGGAGGCGACGGCGGCGGCGGTCGGCCAGGCGGCGATGCGCCGCGACCCGATGGCGATGCTGCCGTTCTGCGGCTACAACATGGCCGACTATTGGAACCACTGGCTGAACATCGGCCGCCGCCTGCGTAATCCGCCGCCGATCTTCCGGGTCAACTGGTTCCGCAAGGACGAGAACGGCAAGTTCATGTGGCCTGGCTTCGGCGAGAACATGCGGGTGCTGAAGTGGATCGTCGACCGCGTCCACGGCCGCGGCTACGGCGTCGAGAGCCCCCTGGGTTTCATGCCGCGCCACGAGGACATCGAGTGGGCCGGCCTCAGCTTTCCGCAGACGAGGTTTTACGAGTTGATGGCGGTCGACCGCGACGCCGGCCAGGCCGAGGCGCGCGCGCACGAGGAGCACTTCGACAAGTTCTTCGACCGCCTGCCCAAGGAGTTCGTTTTCGAGCGCGAGTTGTTGAAGTCCCGCCTGTGGCGTTCGCCCGAGAAGTGGGGTCTGGCGCGCGAGGAATAGGGGATTTGCGCGCCCGAAATCGACGACGATCGCGGCGCGCATCTACGCCCGTCTCCGCCTTCCGCTGCACGAAAGGCGGATCGGCTTAGTCCTATTGGGTAATTGACCCGGGATCGCGTTCCCTTTGAGGTAGCAGCATCTTTTTTGCTGCGGGTTTCCCCACGGAAATCCATCACTCAGGGGGTGAGAAATGAGAAAGACGGGTTTGGGTTTCCGCCGCTCGCTGCTTTTGGGCGCGGCCGGCGCGCTCATCCTGCCGGCCCTGGCCGGCCCTGCCGCCGCCCAGACGACGGTCTACGAGGCGGGCGGCTTCAAGCTTGATGCCGGGGTGGGCCTGGGGCTCGGCTATTTCACTGTCCAGGACGCCAATTTCGGCGCCGGCCAACTGGGCACCGGCGAGCGTGACGTGTCCTGGCTCGAGGGTTATGTTGCTCCAACTCTGGACGCCACCCTCGCGCTCGGCACCGGGTCGCTCTACGGCGGCGTCAGGGTCGTCGCCTCGGTGACGCGCGGCGACGGCGAACCGATCGGCCTGACGGCCAACGAGCCCGAGCGCATCGACATAGATTCCGCATTCGTGGGATGGCGTTCCGGCACCACCTTCGCGAATCTGGGCGAAGACGCGATCGACATTTCCGGCGGCCGCCAGAACTTCATGGTCGGCGACGGTTTTCTGATCGCCGACGGCAACACCAACGGCTCGAAGGAAGGAACCTACTGGTTCAATCCGCACCAGGCCTGGGCCAACTCGGCAATCCTTCGCTTCAATACAAACCCCATCAGGGGCGACGTTTTCTGGCTCCGACGCGACAGCGACCCACAGGACTTCGTCTTCACCGACAGCCTGGCCGGCATCAACCTCGAATACGTCGACGAGAAGCTGGGCACCGTCGGCGGCACGTTCTACCAGGTGGTCGACACCCAGAACGGCCCGGCCATCGACGGCCTGAAGACGTTCAGCCTGCGCGGCCAGGGCACGCCCATCGCCGCCGTGCCGGACCTCTTCCTGGCCGGCGAGTTCGCCTGGCAGCGCAACGACTTCACCGGTGGCGACATCGAGAGCGAGGCGTGGTACGCCGAGGTCGGCTACACCCTATCGCAGGTCGCCTGGTCGCCGAAGCTGACCTATCGCTACGCGCATTTCAGCGGCGACGATCCCAACACCGCCAATACCGCGGAGGGCTTCTACAATCCCTATTACGGCATGGTCCGCGGCTGGGGCACCTGGTTCCAGGGCGAAATTTCCGGCGAGTACATGTTCGCCAACACCAACCTCAACAGCCACATGATCATGGCCGGGGTGGCGCCGCTCGAGAACCTGTTCGTCAGCGCGGCCTATTTCCGGTTCACGCTGGACGAGCCGGGCGCGTTCGGGGTCACCAGCGACGACGTCGGCAGCGAGTACGACATCTACGTCGACTGGATCGTCAACGACAACATCATGGTCAGCGCGGTTGCCGGCCTCTTCAAGCCTGACGACGGCGGCAACGCCGTGTTCGGCGGGACGAACGACGACACCAAACTGTTCCAGGTGTTCGCGATCGTCAACTTCTAGGGCATTCACCCTGCCTCCCTGTCGCCCCCGGCGCGACAGGGAGGTTCAGGTGTGACGCACTGGCCCCGGAGCCAGGTCCATGCGGTCCAACTCGCTCACGGGCGGGCTCGCCATGTAGGCGAGCAGCAGCCGCGAGACCGCCTCCAGCGATGAGAGGTGCGCCCGCTCGTATCCATGCGATGCGTCGACCCCGAAGCACACCAGGGCCGTGCGAATGTCGTTGCCCGCCTCGACGGCCGCGGCGGCGTCGCTGCGATAGTAGCGGAAGACGTCGCGGCTGTGGTCGATCCCCTCGCGTCGGCAAAGATCGATCAGGCGGTTGGTCAGGCGGCGATCGAAGGGCCCGGAGGAATCCTGCATGGCGATGGTGACGCCGTATTCGCTCGTGTTCTGGCCCGGCGCGATGGTGCCGTTGTCGACCGACACCATCTCGGCCACGTCACCGTGAAGGATGGCCGACGCGCCGACGCCGACCTCCTCGGAAATGGTGAACAGCAGGTGGCAGTCGACGGGCAGCCTCATGTCGCCTTCCCGGACAGCCCTGGCGGCGGCCAGCATCGCGGCCACGCCAGCCTTGTCGTCGAGATGCCGCGAATTGATGAACCCCGAGGGAGAAACCTCGGGGTCGGCGTCGATGGCGATGGCATCGCCGACGCGGAAGCCCAGCCCGTCGAGGTCGGCCCTCGTGCCGCATCGCTCGTCGACGCGCAGTTCCAGGTTGCTCCAGGCGACCGGCTGCGTGTCGACCTCTTCGTGGTAGACGTGCCCCGACGCCTTCAGCGGCAGCAGGGTCCCGCGCCGCACGCCGTCGTCGGTGAACACGCTGCACCTTGCGCCCTCGGCGAAGCGCGCCGACCAGGTGCCGATCGGCACCACCTCCAGCCGGCCGTTTTCCTTCAAAGCCTTGACCATGGCGCCGAGGGTATCGAGGTGCGCGATGACGGCCCGGTCCGGGCTGGCCCTGTCGCCGTCGAGATTGGCGCGAATGGCGCCGCGCCGGGTTAGTTCGAAGGGAATGTCGAGAACCCCCAACTCGTCGCAGACGAGATCGACCACTCGGTCGGTGAAGCCCGAAGGGCTGGGAACCGACAGGAGCCGCTGGAGAACGTCCAGGAGATAGGAGGAATCGATCATGGATGCTGTCCCTCCCTGGCACCGGGCGGGGGAGCCGTTTGCGGGAACAGGAGGTCGATGAACTTCTCGGCCGTCGGCTGCGGTTCGTGATTGGCGAGCCCGGGCCGTTCGTTCGCCTCGATGATGACGTAATCGGGCTCGTTCGGGGCGGTGACCAGGAAGTCAAGGCCGACCACCGGAATGTCGAGCGCGCGGGCGGCACGCACGGCGGCGTCGGCGAGGTCGGCATGGAGTTCGGCCGTCACGTCGTGAATGGTTCCCCCTGTGTGGAGGTTGGCGGTCTTGCGCACGGTGACCTCCGTCCCGGCCGGCGGAACGTCGTTCAGGCGCCAGCCCTGGAGGGCGATGCACCGGACGGCCTCGTCGTCGAGCGGAATGCGGCTTTCCCCGCCGGTGGCCGCGGTACGGCGGCGGCTCTGTTTCTCGACCAGGCTCCGGATCGTGGTGACCCCGTCGCCGACCACCCGAGGCGGCCGGCGGACCGCGGCCGCCACCACTTGATACCCGATGACCACGATGCGCAGGTCCTGGCCGGCCACGTACTGTTCGAGCAGGACGCGATCGCTGACCTTGCGGGCCGCGGCGACCGCCGTTTCCACCGCTTCCGGGGTGGAGAGATCGACGCTGATTCCCGCCCCCTGTTCGCCGCGTGCCGGCTTGACCACGATGCGTCCGTGCTTCTCCAGGAAGGCGGCATCGTTCGCCGGCGCCCCCGCCTCCGCCTGGTCGGGGACGTTCAGACCGGCGTTCTTCAGAAGGCGCCGCGTAACGGCCTTGTCGTCGCAGCGGCTCATGGCGATGGCGGTGGTCAACTCGGACAGGGACTCGCGGCACACGATCGTGCGCCCCCCGAAGCCGAGTGCGAAATATCCGGCCTCGGCGTCCAGCACGTCGACCGCGATGCCGCGCCGGCGCGCCTCGTCGACGATGATGCGGGCATAGGGGTTGAGATCCCCCTCGGGCGGGGGCCCTATGAACAGACGCTCGTTGATCGGGTTCTTGCGCTTGAGGGCGAACACCGGAACCCGCTGGAATCCAAGCTTCTCATACAGGGCGATCGCCTGTTCGTTGTCGTGGAGCACCGACAGGTCCATGAACGAGCGTCCGCGCGCCAGAAACTGCTCGGTCAACCGCCGCACCAAGTGCTCGCCGACGCCGGGCGGCGCGACCTGCGGATCGACGGCCAGGCACCACAGACTGGATCCGTTTTCGGGATCCCCGAAGGTCAGCGCATGATCGACGCCGGTGACGCTGCCCACCACCTCGCCCGACGCGTCGTCGATGGCGACCAGGATCGTCAGCACCCGTGAGCTGCGAGCGTTCACCGCCGTTTGCGGATCGGTGGGAACCATGCGGCGGGCGGCATAGATGCGGTTGACGGCATCGGCCTCGTCACGTGTGCGCAGCTTGCGCACGGTGAAGCCCTTGGCGGTCGCCCGGGCCGGGCGATAGGTGTTCAGCCACAGGCGGAACGTGTGCGAGGGATCCAAGAAGAGTTCCTGCGGCGCAAGCGAGAGCACGACGTGGGGATCGCGCAGGTAGAACGCGATGTCGCGCTGCCCCGGCCGCTCCTCGCGCAGCACATCGGCCAGGCGCGCTCCGTCCCGGAAGGTGTGCGCGAAGATCAGGCGGCCCCAGCCGCACTCGACAACCGCCTCGTCCTCCATGCGCAGGCTGGCCGGATCGACGGGACGCTCACCCCAGTTCTTCAGGGAGGGTTGATGGGTCCGCCCCAGGCGATGGGCGTTACGCGCCTTGGTACGTGGCACCATGGCCTCCTCTTCAAAGGGCGTTGGTCTGCAGCCAGGCCTCGAGCACCGCGATCTGCCACAGCTTGGAACCGCGGAGCGGAGTGATGTGCCCCTTCGGATCCGCAAGCAGGTCGGCAACGTAGTCGGACCGGAACAGGTCGCGGCTGCGCGCCGCCGGCTGGTTCAACACGTCGAGAACGAATTCGAGCGCGGGCCCCTCGAGGTATTTCAGCGCGGGAACCGGAAAATACCCCTTCGGGCGGTCGATCACGCCGGCCGGAATGACCTCTCTCGCGGCCTCCTTGAGAATCCCCTTGCCGCCGCCGCTCAGCTTGTGCTCGGCGGGAATCCGCGCCGCCAGTTCCACCAGCTCGTGGTCGAGAAAGGGAACGCGGGCCTCCAATCCCCACGCCATCGTCATGTTGTCGACGCGCTTCACCGGGTCGTCGACCAGCATGATCGTGGTGTCGAGCCTGAGCGCCTTGTCGACGGGCGCGTCGGCGCCCGGGGCGCGGAAGTGGCGGGAGACGAACGCGCGGCTGTGATCCGCGCCGGTATGGCGGCCGGCGACGGCGCGGGCGAATTCGGCGTGGTCGCGGTCGAAAAAGCCCGCGACATAGTCGCCCTCGGGGTCGTTGCTGCGACGCAGGGGCGGGTACCAGTGATAACCCGCGAAAACCTCGTCCGCCCCCTGTCCCGACTGTACCACCGTGAGATGCCGCGAGACCTCCTGCGACAGCAGGTAGAAGCCGACCGCGTCGTGGCTGACCATGGGCTCGCTCATTGCCGCGATGCAATGCGGCAGCGCGTCGAGGAGCCGGCGGCTTTCGACGAAGATTCGGTGATGGCGGGTCGCGAACGCCTCGGCGACGATGTCGGAGTAGCGGAACTCGTCGCCCTCTTCGCCGTCGACCGCCTCGAATCCCACCGAAAAGGTCGACAAGTCCTGAACGCCGGCCTCGGCGACAAGGCCGGTGATGAGACTCGAATCGAGCCCGCCGGACAGCAGCACCCCAACCGGCACGTCGGCAACCAGCCTTCGCCGGACCGCCTTGCGCAGCCCGTCAAGCACCATCGCGCGCCATTCCTCGCGCGGACGGGTTTCGTCCTCGGCGGTGCGATTGAAGGAGAGATCCCAGTAGCGGGTTTCTGTCTTCCTGCCGTCCGGCTCGACGACCATCAGCGTCGCCGGCGGCAGCTTGCGAACCTCGGCAAGAATGGTATGCGGGGCCGGAACCACGGCATGGAACGTCATGTAGTGATGCAGCGCGATCGGATCGATCTCTGCCGAGATGCCGCCGCCGGCGAGGAGCGCCGGCAGGGTGGAGGCGAAGCGCACGCCGCCCCGCCGAATCGCATAGTAGAGAGGCTTGATGCCAAGACGGTCGCGGCCCAGGACGAGGCGGCCGGTCTGCCGTTCACGCAAGGCAAAGGCGAACATGCCGTTGAACCGTCGCACCGCCCCGGCGCCCCAGGCATGCCATGCCTTCAGGATGACCTCGGTATCGCCGTCGGAGAAGAAGCGATATCCCTTCGCCGTCAACTCGTCGCGCAATTCACGGTAATTGTAGATGCAGCCGTTGAAGACGATCTCCAGGCCCAGCTCGGGATCGGCCATTGGCTGCTGCGACTGTTCCGAAAGGTCAATGATCTTCAGGCGGCGGTGTCCGAAAGCCATCGGCCCGTGGGCGAGCAATCCTTCCGCGTCAGGGCCGCGGGCCGCCATGGCGTCCGCCATGGCTTCGACCGCCGCCCGCGAGGCCCGCGTGCCGTCGAACGTCACCTCGCCACAAATTCCACACATGAAAAGAACTCCGGTCTTGGGGGTTGGCCGGCCGGGAAGCCCTGGGGCGGCTGAGCCCCACGACTGGTTGGCATGTTTTCGACGATAGGCCGCAAATATAGGGGCCGGCGGCCAGAAGTCAAGCCGAGGATAACATATTACAAATGATATTTACGCCATTCATAATAAATGTGTGCGCATCGATTTATTTGTAAGTATTTTTCGTACTTACCTCTTGCGAGAGATTTGTTTGCCTTGCAGAAAAACAAGTATGTCTTGCAGGCACACCTTTGTCATTTTTTGGGAGCCCCAGCGGACCGCCTACGGCACTTGATGCTCCTCTACCTTCCCGGCACGCCGCTGGTCGTCGAATACTCGAAGCGGAGAATCTCGTCCGGGCGCGCCACGGCGTGGGCGGCGTGGGCGGCGGCCGCTGCCTCGGCAAAACCGCTGAGGATCAGCTTGAGCTTGCCGGGATAGTGGGCGATGTCGCCGACGGCGAACACCCCGGGGGCGCTGGTTGCGCAGGTCGACTGCTCCACCGCGATCAGGTTGCGCTCCATGTTCAGCCCCCATTCGGCGATCGGCCCCAGATTGGTGGCAAGGCCGAAGAAGGGCAGCAGCACGTCGGCGTCCAGCCGCCGCTCCTCGCCCTCCAGCGTCGCCACCACGACCGCCGACAGGCGCCCCTCGCGTCCCTCCAGGGCGTGAAGCTGAAAAGGAATGACCAGGTCGATCAGGCCCTCGTCCGCCAGACGTTGCAGGCGCGCCGCGCTTTTGGGGGCGGCGCGGAACTTGGGCCGGCGATGCACCACCATCACCCGCGCCGCGACGTCCGCCAGCGACAGCGCCCAGTCGACGGCGGAATCGCCGCCGCCCGCGATGACCACCCGCTTGTCCCTGAAATCGTCGCGGCGTCGCACCAGGTAGAACACGCCGCGGCCCTCGTATTCCTGGATGCCGGCCAGCGGCGGCCGGTTCGGCCCGAAGGCGCCGACCCCCGCGGCGATGATGACCGTCGGCGCGATCAGCACCGTGCCGTCCGACAAGCCGGCCCGCCAGCGTCCGTCGTCCTGGCGAACCAGCGTCTCGACCCGCCGGCCGAAATGATAGACCGGCGCGAAGGGCGCCGCCTGCTCGATCAAGCGCTCCACGAGGTCGGAGGCGAGGATACGCGGATGGCCGGGGATGTCGTAGATCGGCTTCTCGGGATACAGCGCCGCGCATTGCCCGCCCGCGCTTTCCAGGGCGTCCACGACGTGGCACTTGAGACGCACCATGCCGCACTCGAACACGGCGAACAAACCGACCGGGCCGGCCCCGACGATGACGACGTCCGTTTCGAACACGCTGGGCGACATGGCGGCACTCCCGATCTGACAAGGCCGCACAATGCCCGCCCGCCTCGGCCGAATCAACCCCCGCGCGGGCGTTGCCGAGGGCTCCGCGGACGACTACAAACGTCCCATGCAGCAGCCGACCACCCTTGCCCTCGACCTCGCGGACGAAGCCGCCACCGCCGCCCTTGCCGCGGCCCTGGCCGGTCTCGCCGGGCCGGGTGACGTAATCGCCCTGCGCGGCCCCCTCGGCAGCGGCAAGACGGCGCTGGCCCGCGCCTTCATCCGTCATCTCACGGCCCCGGACGAAGAGGTGCCCAGCCCCACCTTCACCCTGGTGCAGACCTATGAGGCCGAGCGCGCATTCATCTGGCATTTCGATCTCTACCGCCTGGGCGATCCCGCCGAGGCGTTCGAGCTCGGTATCGAGGAAGCCTTAACCGAGGGGATCGTATTGATGGAATGGCCGGAGCGCCTGGGGGCCCTGTTGCCGCCGGACCGGCTGGACGTTACCCTGGCAGCGGGCGCCACCGAGACTTCGCGCAAGGTGGTGCTAGTGGGTCACGGGCCTTGGGCCGGGAGAATAGCCGAGATGTCGCGACGTGCATGACCGTGCCGCAGCCATAGGCGACTTCCTGGACCGGCATGGCTGGGGCGGCGCCACGCGCGGGCGGCTGGCGGGCGATGCCTCGTTCCGGCACTATGAGCGCCTGCGCGACCGCGACCGGCGCGCCGTCCTGATGGACGCGCCGCCGCCCAAGGAGGACGTGCGGCCTTTCCTTTCCATTGCCCGCCATCTCGCCAGCCTCGGCTACAGCGCGCCGCGCGTGCTCGCGGCGGACGAGGACCGGGGCGTGCTGCTCCTCGAGGATTTGGGCGACGACACCTACACCCGCCTCTTGGCGGCGGGAGGGGACGAGGGCGGCCTCTACCGGCTGGCGGTCGACCTGCTGATCGACCTGCATGGCCGCGCCGATGCGGTGCCTGCCGGCTGTCCGCCCTACGACGACGAGCGGCTTCTGACCGAAGCGACGCTGCTGGTCGATTGGTACCTTCCGGAGATCGCCGGGGCGGCGCCATCGCCGAGCATGCGCGAGGAATACGCGGCGCTGTGGCGGGCCCACTTCCCGGTGGCCCGGCGGGTGCCCGAAACCCTGGTGCTGCGGGACTTCCATGTCGACAACCTGATGCGGCTGCCGCGACCGGGGATCGCGGCCTGCGGCCTGCTCGACTTCCAGGACGCGGTGGCGGGGCCGGTAACCTACGATCTCATGTCGCTGCTGGAAGATGCGCGGCGCGACGTTCCGCCGGCGCTGATCGCGGCCGAGAAGGCCCGCTACCTCGCCGCCTTTCCCAAGCTCGACCCCGGCGACTTCGCGGCCTCCTGGGCGGTACTGGCGGCGCAGCGCCATGCCAAGGTGATCGGCATCTTCACCCGGCTGTGCCGGCGCGACGGCAAGCCGCAATATCTGGGCCACATCCCCAGGGTGTGGCGCCTGCTCGAGGGCGCGCTCGCCCATCCCGTCCTCGCCGAGATGCGGGCGTGGATCGACGAGCATCTGCCCCCCGCCGCAAGGACCGTGCCGTCATGCCGACCGGCCGCGTGATCGCGCCGCCGCCGGTGGCGGGTCCAAAGCGGGCGATGGTGCTGGCCGCCGGGCTGGGGCTGCGCATGCGCCCGATCACCGAGCGCATGCCGAAGCCGCTGGTCGAGGTGGGCGGACGGTCGATGCTGGATCGCGTACTCGACCATCTCGCGGCGGCGCGGGTCGAGGGGATCGTGGTCAACCTGCATTACAAGGGGCAGATGATCCGCGCACATCTCAAGGGGCGGCGCGGAATTGCCTTTTCCGAAGAAGAGGTGCTGCTGGAAACCGGCGGCGGGGTGGCCAAGGCGCTGCCCTTGCTGGGACCCGATCCGTTCTACGTGGTGAACAGCGACATCGTGTGGCTGAACGGCGCGCTGCCGGCGCTCCACCGCCTCGCCGTCGCCTGGGATGACGACACTATGGACGGCCTACTGCTGCTACAGCGCAGCGCGGCGGCGTTTGGCTATGACGGGCTCGGCGACTTCTTCCTCGACCCGCTGGGCAGGCCGCGCCGCAGGCGTGAGCGCGAGGTGGCGCCGCTGCTGTTCTCGGGCGTGCAGATTCTTCATCCGCGCCTGTTCAAGGACGTGCCCTCCGGCCCCTTCTCGCTCAACCTGCTCTATGACCGGGCGTTGGAGGAGGGGCGCCTGTGGGGCATCGTCCACGATGGCGAGTGGTTCCACGTGGGAACGCCGGTGGCGCTGGCCGAGCTCGAAGCCCGCTGGCGCGACGGCGGTTCGAGCAGCGGCAAATGATCGCCGCCCCGCCCCCGGCCCGCAACGTCTACACCATCCCGGCGGGGGCGCCTTTTCTCGACACTCTGGCCCAGGGCCTGCTCGACGAAGCGGGGCAGGAGCCGTTGGCCTTGGCGCGGCAGACCATCCTCCTGCCCACCCGCCGCGCCTGCCGTGCGCTGCGCGAGGCCTTCCTGCGGCTGAGCGACGGGCGGCCGTTACTGCTGCCGCGCATGCTGCCCTTGGGCGAGGTCGACGAGGATGAACTGGCGCTGGGCGAAGGCGAGGCCGCAGGGCCCGTACTCGAGCTTCCGCCGGCGGTGCCCGACCTGCACCGGCAGCTTCTCCTCGCACGGCTGATCATGGCGATGGGCGGCGGGCGCGGGGGGGCGTCGCCGACCCTCGAGCAGGCCGCTCGTCTCGCCGCCGAACTGGCGCGGCTGCTCGATCAGGTGCAGACCGAGGGTCTTTCCTTCGACCGGCTGGCGACGCTGGTGCCCGCGGACTACGCGGCGCACTGGCAGATCACCCTGGACTTCCTGGGCATCCTGACCGAGCACTGGCCGGCCATTCTCGGACAGCAGGGATTCATCGATCCCGCGGCCCGGCGGAACCTCCTGCTGCGGGCGCAGGCCGAGGCGTGGCGCGCGCACCCGCCGGCGCAGCCGGTGATCGCGGCGGGTTCGACGGGCAGCATTCCGGCGACGGCCGACCTCCTGACCGTGGTGGCCGGGCTGCCCAACGGCCGGCTGGTGCTGCCGGGGCTCGACCAGGACCTCGACGAAGACAGCTGGGAGGCTATCGAGCCCACCCACCCGCAGTTCGGCGTCAAGCAGCTTCTCGCCCGGCTGGACGTGGGGCGGCGCGCGGTGCGGCCGTGGCCGGTCGGGGGCGACGGGAGCGGCCCGCGCCGAATGCTGGCGCGCGAGATCATGCGGCCTTCGGCGACCACCGACGTCTGGCGCGCCCTCGCCGCGGCCGAGGGTGCGGCGATGGTCGACGGCCTCACCCGGCTCGACTGCCCGGGGCCGCGCGAGGAGGCGGGAGCGATCGCCCTGATGATGCGCGAGGTGCTGGAGACCGAGGGCCGCACGGCCGCTCTGGTCACCCCCGACCGCGGGCTCGCCCGCCGCGTCGCGGCGGAACTCGGCCGCTGGGGCATCGTCATCGACGACTCCGCCGGCCGGCCGCTGAGCCTGTGCCCCCCCGGCGTGTTTCTGCGCCTGACCGCGGCGATGGTGGCCGAGGAATTCGCCCCCCATGCCACCCTGGCGGCGCTCAAACACCCGCTGGCCGCCGGCGGCTTGTCGGCGGGGCGCTTCCGGGCCCGCGTGCGGTCGCTGGAACGCAAGGCGTTGCGCGGGCCGCGCCCGGCGGCCGGTCTGGGCGGATTGCGGCAGGCGGTGGGGGACGAACGCCTCGCCTCCTGGCTGGCGGGCATGGAGGCGGCGGCCGAGCCCTTCACGCGCCTCATGGCGCGCGCATCGGCGCCGCTGGCCGACCTGCTGCGCGCCCATGTCGCCTTCGCCGAATGGCTGGCCGCCGACGACCAGTGGCAGGGCGCATCCCGCCTGTGGAAGGGCGACGCCGGCGAGGCGGCGGCGCTGTTCGTGGGGGAGTTGGCGGATTCGGCCGGGGTGCTCGACGCCGTAACCCCCACCCAGTATCCGGGTCTGCTCGACGACCTGATGGCCGCCAGGGTGGTGCGACCCGCCTGGGGCGGGCATCCGCGCCTGCACATCTGGGGCCCCCTGGAGGCGCGCATGCAGTCCGCCGACCGCCTGATCCTGGGGGGGCTCAACGAGGGGACTTGGCCGGCCGAGGCGGCCGCCGACCCTTGGATGTCGCGACCCATGCGTGAGGCCTTCGGGCTGCCGCTGCCCGAACGCCGCATCGGCCTGTCGGCCCATGACTTCGCGCAGGCCCTGTGCGCGCCCGAGGTGGTGCTGACCCGGGCGGTGCGCGTCGACGGCACGCCCACCGTGCCCTCGCGCTGGCTGCTGCGCATGGACGCGGTGCTCAAGGCCGTGGGGGTCGAGCGGGGGCGCTGGCGCCGCGACTGGCTGGACTGGTTCGCCGCCCTCGACCGGCCGGCGCGCATCGCCCCGCTGCCGCCGCCCGCGCCGCGCCCGCCGGTGGACGCCCGGCCGCGCCATCTGTGGGCCACTCAGGTCGAGACCTGGATGCGCGACCCCTACGCCATCTACGCCCGCCATGTGCTGCGCCTGAAGGCGCTCGATCCCATCGACGCCGATCCGGGCGCCGCCGAGTACGGTGAGATCGTTCATCAGGCGCTTGAAAACTTCTGCCGCGCCTACCCCGAGGCCCTGCCCTCCGACCCGCTGGATCGCCTGCTCGAGATCGGGCGCGAGACCTTCGGCGAGAAGTTGGCGACGCCGGGCGTGTGGGCGTTCTGGTGGCCGCGCTTCGAACGGGTCGCCCGCTGGTTCGTCGCGCAAGAAACGCGCCGCCGCCCGACGGTCGCGTCGGTTGCCAGCGAGGTCAGCGGGAGCATCGACATCGACGCCCCGGGCGGGCCCTTCCGCATCAGCGCCAAGGCCGACCGCATCGACCGGCTTCGCGACGGCGGCCTGGTGGTGATCGACTACAAGACCGGCGCCCCGCCCTCCGCCAAGGAGGTGGCGGCGGGGTTTGCGCCGCAGCTACCCATCGAGGCGGCGATCGTGCGCGCCGGCGGTTTCCCCGATGTCCCGCCGGGGCCGCTCGCGGCACTCTGCTACTGGCGCCTCAGCGGCAACGCCGCCGGTGGCGAAGAGCGCTCGGCCGGCGACGATCCCGAGGGACTGGCCGATCAGGCGCTGGCCGGACTCGCCCGGCTCGTCGCCGCGTTCGACGACTCCGAAACTCCCTACGCCGCACGCCCGCATCCCGACCGCGCCCCGCGCTTCAGCGACTACCAGCATCTGGCGCGGGTCAAGGAATGGGCGGTGGGCGGCGAGGAGGGCGAATAAGGGGGGCCGTGGCAGCGTGCGTCATCGCATCTTTTCGAGAAGCGAGGCGACGAAACCGGGCTGTTCGCCTTCGACTCGATATGACAACTCCACATCGGGGGTTCGGTGTATCTATTTGGCCCGCCCGTGAGGCGATGCTACCCTCGCCCACGCCACCAACCGACCGGGATCCGTCATGTCGCTTTCCGTCACCACCCCGTTCACGCAGCGCATTCCGGTGCGCTTCCACCACACCGATCCCGCCGGCTACGTGTTTTTCCCGCGCTATTTCGAAATGCTCCAGGCGGCTGTGGAGGATTGGTTCAACGAGGCGCTGGGCCTGAACTATTATGACCTCGTCAATAACGAACGCCTCGGTCTGCCCACGGCGCACACCGAATGCACCTTCACCAAGCCCTGCCGGCTTGGCGACTTCCTCGATCTCACCCTGTTCCTCGAGCGCATCGGCAACAGTTCGATCCGGGTGCGGTTCGTCGGCATGGTCGACGGCGAGATGCGGCTGGAGGCGCGGTCGGTTCTCGTCATCATCAGTCTGAACGACGGCACCCCCAGACGGATATCGGAAGACCTGCGCATGCGGCTCGAAGCCTATATGGCCGGACAAGGCGCCCAGCCCGACGCGCCGCCCGCGCGCGAACGCTGATCCCCCCATGCCGCTCGCCTTCGATTCGCTCAGCCACGGTCGCGTGGTCTTTGGCTTCTACAACATCGAGACGGACGGTCTGCTGCTCGACCGCCATTTCTTCTTCTGCACCGACTTCTGCGGCGCCGTCGCCAAGGTGGCCGCGCAACCGCGGGCCGAGATGCCGGGCTGGACGTGTGCGGACGCCGAGGCGGTGGGCGACCTGATGGGCGCCATCCACGGCACCCGCCACGTCGGACTGCTCGGTGCAGTCTATCGCCGGTGGCCGTTCCCCGACGACCCGGCCGCCTTCCGCCAGAGGCTCGCGGGGCATGAGAACCGCCCCGCGGTCGAGACGCTGCTGGCCGAGCACGCTAGGCCCGGGACGCTGGTCATCGAGCGGCGCTCGGGCGGGGTCATCGGGATCGGGGACTACGCGTTCTCGGCGCCGCAGTTCAGGGACCTGATGGAATACGTCTGGCGCGGCGGCTATCCCACCTGGGAAGGCTTCGAGCGGGGCCAATGGCCCGCCTGCGCCACCGCCATGCTGGAGGCCTGGGGAGGCGTCTGAGCCGGGGCCGCCACAAAGGTCTGTCCGCGCGCTCGATGGTGGTGGAATAATGCGCGCATGAGCCACCAGCGCCCTGACCCGGAAATCCCCCAGCGCCGCGCCGCCGACCCCAGGGCGTCGGCGTGGGTGGCGGCGTCGGCGGGCACCGGCAAGACGAAGGTGCTCATCGACCGCACCCTGCGTCTGCTGCTGGCAGGCACCCCGCCGCACAAGCTGCTCTGCCTCACCTTCACCAAGGCGGCGGCCGCCGAGATGGCGAACCGGGTGGCCATGCGTCTCGCCGACTGGGCGACGGCCGACGACCGCGCGCTGGCCGCGGAAGTGTCGCGCCTGCTGGGCGCGCGCGCCGACGACGACTGCCTGGCCCGCGCCCGCCGCCTGTTCGCGCAGGTGCTGGACACGCCGGGGGGCATGAAGGTCCAGACCATCCACGCCTTCTGCCAGTCGCTGCTGCGGCGCTTCCCCCTCGAGGCCGGGCTGGCGCCGCATTTCCAGGTCATGGACGAGCGCGACGCCGCCGAGATGCTGGCGGCGGCCCAGGAGGAGGTGCTGGTGCGCGCCCGTCACGGCGCGGACGAGCCCCTTGCCGCCGCGCTCGCCGAGGTGACCGGCCATGTGCATGAGGCCGATTTCCCCAAGCTGATGGGCGATCTGGCCGCCGACCGCGGCCGTCTGCGGCGTTTCCTCGACGCCAACGGCGGCCTCGAAGGCGCCATCGCCAGCGTGCGCGACCGCCTGGGCGTGCCGGACGGCGAAGCTCCGGAGACCATCCTCGCCGCCGCCTGTTCCGAGGACGCCTTCGACGGCGATGCCTGCCGTGCCGCCGCCGCCCTTCTCCGCGAGGGGACGAAGACCGACGGCGAGCGCGCCGCCGTCATCGCCGAATGGCTGGCGGCCGGCCCCGAGGCGCGCGCGGCGGGGTTCGAGCGCTATCGCCGGGCGTTCCTGACCCAGAAGGAAGACATTCGGGCCAACCTCGTCACCAAGAACTGCCTCGACGCCGAGCCGGCACTGCGCGCCGAGGCCGAGCGCCTGGTCGCGGTGGTCGAACGCTGGCGGGCGGCGACCGTGGCCCAGGCCACCGCCGCCCTGCTGCGACTGGGAGATGCGCTTCTGGCCGCCTACGAATCGCACAAGGCGGCGCGCGCGCTGCTCGACTACGACGACCTCATCCTGGCGACGGTGCGCCTTCTGTCGGGCGGGCGGGGCGAGGCGGCCTGGGTGCTGTTCAAGCTGGACGGCGGCATCGACCACGTCATGATCGACGAGGCGCAAGATACCAACCCCGACCAGTGGGCGGTGGTCAAGGCACTCACCGACGAGTTCTTCGCCGGGCGCGGCGCCCGCGAGGACGTGCTGCGCACCGTGTTCGCGGTCGGCGACGTCAAGCAGTCGATCTACAGCTTCCAGCGCGCCGACCCGCGCGCCTTCGAGGAGATGCGCCGGCGGCTGGCGCAGCTGGTGCCCGAGTCCGGGCGCCGCTGGGAGGAAGTGCCGCTGCAGGTGTCGTTCCGCTCGACCCGCGCCGTGCTCGACGCCGTCGACGCGGTGTTCAACCGCGACCCCGGCCGCGACGGCGTCGCCCTGGCCGGCGAGGAGATCCGCCACTGGCCGGTGCGCGAGGGTCAGGCGGGCCTCGTCGAAACGTGGCCGCCGGTGGCGCCACGTCCGGCCGACGAGCCGGAGCCGTGGAAGCCGCCGGTGGAGCGCATCCCGGCGGATTCGCCGCGCAGCCGGCTGGCCCGTCTGGTGGCCCGCAGGATCGCCGCGATGGTCCGCGACCGCGAGCGGCTGGAGTCGCGCGACCGGCCGATCGGCGCCGGCGATATCATGGTGCTGGTGCGGCGCCGCAACGCCTTCGTCGACGACCTGATCCGCGAACTGAAGGGGCTGGACGTGCCGGTGGCGGGCAGCGACCGGCTGGTGCTGACCGAGCAGATGGCGGTGATGGACCTGATGGCGCTGGGCAATGCGCTGCTGCTGCCCGAGGACGACCTGACCCTCGCCACCGTGCTGAAAAGCCCCTTGATCGGCCTGGACGAGGACGCGCTGTTCGACCTCGCGCACGGGCGCGGCCAGCGATCCCTGTGGGACGAGTTGAAGCGCCGCCCGGAGTTCGCCGCCGCACACGACGAACTGGCGAGCCTCATGGCCCTCGCCGACCAGATGCCGCCGCACGAGTTGTACGCCCAGGTCCTTACGGTTCGGGGCGGGCGGGCCAAGCTCGTCGGGCGGCTGGGCTGGGAGGCGGAGGAGGCGATCGACGAGTTCGTGAACCTGACCCTCGTCTACGAACGCGCCCACGCGCCGTCGCTTCAGGGCTTTCTGCGCTGGCTGGAAAGCGGCTCTGTGGAGATCAAGCGCGACCTGGAACAGGGCGGCGGCGGCGCGGTGCGGATCATGACCGTGCATGGTGCCAAGGGGTTGCAGGCGCCGGTGGTCTTCCTGCCCGACACCCTGCAGTCGCCCAGCCAGTCGCCGCGCCTGCTGTGGCTGGGCGAACGGGGCGCCGAGGTGCTGCTGTGGCCGCCGCGCGCCGAGGTCGAGGATGTCTTCTGCCGCCAGGGCAAGGGGGCGGCCAAGGCGGCGCGCGACCAGGAATACCGCCGCCTGCTCTACGTCGCCATGACCCGCGCCGAGGACCGGCTGTACATCTGCGGCTGGCAAACGCGCCGGGCGGCGCCCCCCGATTGCTGGTACCACCTCGTCGAGGGCGCGATGTCGGCCTTCGGCACGCAGGAGCGGGATGTGTTCCTGGCGTCGTCGCACGAGGTCGAGGGCGATACGGTGCTACGCCTGACTTGTCCGCAGGAGGTGGCGGCGGCGGCCGAGCCTCACGCCCCCGGCCGACGCCCCGAGACCCAACCGCCGGATTGGCTCGTCGGGCCTCCGCCGGCCGAGCCGTCGCCCTCGCGGCCGCTGATGCCGTCGCGTCCGGACGGCGACGAGCCGGCGGTCCGCTCGCCTATGGGGAGCGACGACGGCTACCGGTTCCGGCGCGGGCGCCTGATCCACCGCCTGCTTCAGACGCTGCCCGAGTTGCCGGCCACGCAGCGGGCCGCCGCCGCCGCCCGCTTCCTGGCGCGGCCGGCATGGAACCTGCCGGCCGCCGCCCAGCTCGAGATCGCCGCCGAAACCCTGGCCGTCCTGGACGACGCGCATTTCGCCCCGATCTTCGGGCCGGGGTCGCAGGCCGAGGTGCCGCTGATCGGCCGTCTCGGGGCGCGCGTGGTGTCCGGCCAGGTCGACCGTTTGCTCGTCGGCCCCTCGGAGGTGCTGGTGGTGGATTACAAGACCAATCGGCCGCCGCCCAAGCTGGAGCAGGACGTCCCCGCCGCGTATCTCCGCCAGATGGCCGCCTATCGCGCGGTGCTCGCCTGCGTGTATCCTGGCCGCGCGGTGCGGTGCGCGCTGTTGTGGACCGACGGGCCGCGCCTGATGACGCTGGACAGCGCCCGGCTCGACGACGCGCTGGCCGGCTTCGCCGAGGGATGAGCAGCTTCGCCGCTCCGTGCCTTGACGGGTGTATTCGGTCTACCTAAAGTGACCTCGAATGGGAGTGCGGGGCGGCACCCTGTAGGTTTGTCAGGCATAGGAAAGCGAATATGAAACAAGTGACGGACAGCTCGTTCGACGCCGACGTGCTCAAGGCTTCCGGCCCCGTGCTGGTGGATTTCTGGGCGGAATGGTGCGGTCCCTGCCGCCAGATCGCGCCCGCCCTCGAGGACCTGTCGAAGGACATGGCCGACCGGGTCACCGTGGCGAAGATCAACATCGACGAGAACCCGATGACCCCGTCGAAATACGGCGTCCGCGGCATCCCGACGCTGATGATCTTCAAGGACGGGCAGGTGGCGGCCACCAAGATCGGGGCCTTGCCGAAGAGCAAACTCTACGAATGGGTCGAGTCGGCCCTCTGACGAGGCCGCCGCGCGTGTTGAACCCCGCCCTTCGGGCGGGGTTTTTCTTGTCAGGCGCTCATTGGCGCAACGTACCTTGCGTGCCGGTGAGGAAGCCGAGGATGTGCTCGAGGGCGCCCCAGTCATAAAGGTCGTTGTGCCCCGGTTGCGGCAGGAACACTCCACGCTTCGGTGACACCGCGGCCTCGAAGAGCCTGCGTCCCAGGTCGATCGGGACGACCCGGTCGCGCTCGCCATGCAGAACCAGAAGCGGCGCACCGATGCGGGCGATTTTGGAGATGCTATCGAACCGGTCGCGGGCGAGGAAATGGACCGGGGCGAACGGGTATATGCCGGCCGCGACGTCGGGTATCGTGGTGTAGGGAGCCTCGAGGACGACGGCCCCCACGGGCCGTTCGGTGGCCATCTGGACCGCGACCCCCGTGCCAAGCGATTCGCCGTACAGGACGACCCGCTCTCCGCTGATTCCGCCCGCCGCGAGATGGTCGAGCGCGGCGCGGGCATCGGCGTAGAGGCCCTCCTCGCTTGGGCTCCCCGGGTTGCCGCCGTAGCCGCGGTAGCCCGCCAGCCAGACGCCGAACCCGGCGTCGAGAAAGGCGCGCGCCTTGAACGCCCGCATGCCCAGGTGGCCGGCGTTGCCGTGGTAAAGGACGACGACGGGTCGGCCGGCGGTCGGCGGCGGCGCGTACCAGCCGACGATCTCCAAGGCGTCGGCCGTGCGCACGGCGACCGGGCGCATCTCGGGAACGGCCGCGGCGGCCGGGCTGGCGGGAAGGCCGGAGGGGCGGAACAGGAGGTCGCGCTGGAGAACGGCAAGGCCGCCCACGACCGACACGTAGATCAGGGCTCCCGTGATGGCGAACGAGATCATCGCGCGACGGACTTTCTCCATTTGCGGGTTTCTCATATGGTCTGCGCGCCCCCCGGCCGGCAAGCCTGGCCTTGAGCCATTATCGCCCGCCGCGACCCCGGGGCCAATCGTCAATCGAGCGTTTCCAGGGCCCCGAGCCGGGGACGGAAGAGGGCGAGGTGCTGAACGATGCGAGGGGGAAAAACCTGCCCGAACACCAGGGGGTGGAAGTCATAATAGGATTCCGCGACGATCACCGTCTCGCCGGACCGGATGGAGAATCCTGCCGGCAACGTTGCCCGCCGGCCGGGCCGTCCGACCGAACTGCTTACCGCAAGTTGACCGCCGCCTTTGCGCTGCCAGTTGACGACCGGCCTGCCCCTGCCGTCCAAACCGACGGAGGACACGATGACGGCGCCCGCGTCTTCGAACTGGAAGGGCGACGCGATGTGCTTGGCGGCAACCAGCAGGGCGTCGACTTCGGCGGCCGTGAGGGCCTCCGCCTGTGAAACGAGATCGGCGAGCGTGCCCGCCACGCGCTCGATCTTCTGACCAAGAACCAACAGCCGCCCCGCTTCGATGCCGCCGAGCAGCAAGACGACAAGGAAGGGCAACAGAAGGCCGAATTCGAGCGCCGGTCCGCCGTCGTCGACCGTTCCGAAGCGCCGCAGCCGCCGCAACAAGCCCATCGCCCTAGCCCCCCGCAGACTGAAACGGTTCGTTCCGCACCACCGCGCTGGCCTTCAGCAGGGTGCTGCCGCTTCCTCCGATGAAGGACTGCAGCGGCGTAAGGAATGGCAACCTGTAGGTTGCGGTATAAACGACGATCTCTCCCGGGCCGCCCACCCCGGGCCGGCCGAGGTCGTCGTCCCAGACCCCGTTTCCGTTCACGTCCACGAAGAGTTCGCCCGAGTCATATTTGCCGTTCGGCGGAGCCGTATCGTCAAAAGGTTCGCCCACCCCGATATGATCGAAGCGGTCGTATATGCGGGTGGAGATCGTGGCCGTGGATCGATTCACGAATCCCAAGGTGCGCTCCTCGATCAACGCCAGAATGATTTCCTCACGGGTCTTTCCTGCCGGCGCATAGCCGGTGATGCCGAAGCGCGACGCCACCCGCACCGCGCTCTCCATCGCCGCGTCCATCCACAGGATCATCATGAGGTCGAAGAGGACGAACACGAACAGCAGCAAGACCGGGAAGACGAAGGCGAATTCCAGGGCCGCCGCCCCGCCATCGCCCCTGACAAGAGGTCGTCGAGTCATTGCGCCCCCTATTGCGCCAGGCGCAGGTTGCTGAGGGTGGCGCCGATGGTCCGGAAGGCTCGGCGGAGATCCTCGTTGGTGGGCGATGCGAAGTAGTATGCGGCCTTTGAGGCGCAGTCCCGCAGAAGCGCATGGGTGGCGGCGTCCTCGACCCGAAAGCCAATGGTGAAGATGATGATGCCTTGCTGCTTCATCGTGATGCAGGCTTCTGCCGTGCGGCGATTGACCTCCTGGGTGGCCCGGTTGCGGTTCGTCGTGCCGAGCCGGCCCCATGAAAGGCGGCCGTAGGACGTGTAGTCGTCGCTGGAGATTTCGTTCTTGCCGTCGGTGAGCAGGACTAGCGCCTTGTCCATGAACGGAGTGCCGTAATCAAGCGGCAACTGCGGCGTGGCGGCGGACCACAACCCGCGCCAGTTCGGCGACAAGGCGCGCCATCCCCACACGAGACCCATGTTGATCATCGTGCCGCCGCGGCGCCAATAGCGCAGGTCGTCGATCGCGGCCAGGATCGTGGCCTTGTCATCGACCATCGCCGAGACTGGCGCCGGACAGGAGACGTTGGGGCCTTTTCCTTTGGCCTGGGACTGCGCGGCGTAGCTCTCGTCCACCGGCGGATAGGAATTGTCGCTTCCGCTGGGAAAATAGAAGGGCTGGAACGGCTCCACCGAGGGTGGCGCATCGGTCATGTCGTTGCCATGGGCGTGGCGCGCTTCCACGCATCCCTTCCACCCTCCCGGAACGCCCGTGTAGTTTTTGCTTTCGATCGCCCCGGCAGCGAGCCAGTCGGTGTGACCGTTGCCGACATTGACGGCGGTCACGAAGGGCACCAGGCTTACCCAGAAATTTGGAATGCGTTCGCGTTCGCCATAGAAGATGTTGATGAGTTCGGTGGCGCCGGCCCGTAAAGCCTCGATCTTACCGTCCTCCCGCATCGATCCGGTATTGTCCAGGACGAGTGCGAGTTCCATGCCGCGCACCGAGCGTTTCACCACGGCGCGCGCCGCGACGGTCATGGTCTTATGGTTGAATATCCGCATGAAGGTGGTGTCGATGGTGGCGCTGGCGGTCAGGGTGAGGTTCTCGCCCTGGGCGTCGACCGCAACATGCGGTCCGTCGACACGGGCATTCATCAGATTCTTGGGGAAATTCGCCCTAAAGAACGAGCGGACGTCGGCATCGCGATTGGAGTCGAACATCACCCTACCGCCGGCGAGGGCGGCCGCGTCAACCGCCTGCGACAGGCGCGACTGGAGCAGATATCCGCGCCCTCCGTCGGTGACCAATCCGACGAAACCGATCATTGGCACGAGAAGAAGGGCGACCAGCACCGCCACCGCGCCCCCGTCGCGCCGTCGACGATGCGCAGTTCGCCAAACGATCATCGCTGCCTGCCCCACTCGATGGTTTATGGCCAACTTTAGGGCAGATCGACCGCTTCCATTGACGCGGATAATGGATATGCCCGTCGCGAATCCGGGCTAACCATGATGATGGCGCTGCCTATCCGTCGGGTGCCTACGACGGACGGGACTAGGTCGTGGACTCATAAGCCCTGAGCCACAGGCGGGTCGACGCCAGCATGA
>JACFNC010000002.1 GCA_019455065.1 Rhodospirillales bacterium | reverse complement strand
TCGTCAGGCTCATAACCTGAAGGTCGCAGGTTCAAATCCTGCCCCCGCAACCAAATCCAAAAGGCGCCCAAACGGGCGCCTTTCGCGTTTCAACTCCCGTCAAGGGCGATCACGATGGACATCTCGAAAATCAGCTCCGGGCGCAACCCGCCGAGGGACCTGCATGCAGTCATCGAAATCCCGGTGGGCGGCGTACCCGTCAAGTACGAGTTGGACAAAACCTCGGGCGCCATGTTCGTCGACCGGTTCCTGCATACCGCGATGTTCTATCCCGGCAACTATGGCTTCATCCCCCACACCCTGTCCGAGGACGGGGATCCTTGCGACATCCTGGTCGTCGGCAACGTACCGGTTGTTCCTGGCGCGGTGATCCGCTGCCGTCCGGTCGGGGCGTTGCTCATGCAGGACGAGGCCGGTCTCGATGAGAAGGTGTTGGCGGTTCCCGTCGACGACCTCCATCCCTTCTATTCCAACATTCGAACCTACACCGACCTTCCGGCCGTGCTCATCGAACAGATCGCCCATTTCTTCGAGCACTACAAAGACCTCGAGAAGGGCAAGTGGGTGAAGGTGGTGCGCTGGGTCGACGCCACGGAAGCCGAGGACATGGTGCGTGCGGCGATCGCGAGGCTCGGGACTCCGAAATAATTTCACCCGATTGCTCGTGCGAAATGCACTCCTATTTGTTTCCAGTATCCCTCAATGTGTTAATCTCTGCGCAAAAATGACGAATGTGAGGGTAACGGGGCGATCGTCTTGCCGCAGGGTCTTTTCGCGCGTAATTCCTTTCTCTGGCGCTGCGCCCAGTGGGTGCCCAGAAAATGGCGGCAGGCCGTCTATGAGCGGTGGCACGCCGTGTATGCCCGCACCTTTCCGGATCGGCGCTATCTCGAGCGCCATATCCTTCCCTGGCTCGTAGCGCACAGCGGTCCCCATATCGTCTCGATCGGCTGCCGCGCCTACACCGTCCACTACGAAGCGATGGTGGAGCGACTGGGGGGTGACTTCGCAACCGTCGACCTCGATCCGGAGGCCGGCCGCCATGGTGCCAAGCGTCATGTCGTCAAGAGCGTGACCGACTTGACCGCGTCGGACTTTCCCGCGGGCGTGGATGGCATTCTATTCAACGGTGTCATCGGTTGGGGGCTGGACGGTCCTGACGAAATCGACCGCGCGTTCGACGTCCTGTCCGGATTGCTGCGACCCGGCTCGCTGCTGGTGGTGGGGTGGAATACCGATCGCTCCGCGGACCCGATGCTCCGCCTTGCCCATTACCCGTCGCTGAGCCTCTGCGACGGGCCGACCGGCGCGACGCGCGTGACGTTCCCGAACTCTACGCACGTCTACGACTTCCTGCGAAGGACATAGCGTACTCGCTCCGCACACCTCAGTCTGCCCGGTCGCGCGTTTTCCCGTCCGGCGGCTTTCGGCTGTCGCCGGAACGGGATGGCTGTTTCCCGGGCGCATCGTGGCCGGCGGATTCGCCGCCTTTGCCGGGGAGCGAACTTTGCGATGGGCCGGTGACGACGTCGAAATCGAACATCCCTTCCTCCTGGGTCAAGGCCCCGGCCGGCGGACATTCGAAGTTTTCGGAAAAAAGGAAACGAAAATGCGAAAGCCGCCTTGGCGAGGGCGGCTTCGGTATCTACAACGCGAGGTGTGATCCTAGGCCGCCGGTATGAACCAGCGGCGCCAATAAAGCTTGAAGGTGGATCGGTCCAAGCGCGTCATAACGGCGGCACCATAACCCCGCACGGGTTTGGTGTGCAAGGGTCTCGTTTCCTCTTGCGCGACAAAGGGGTATCGTTCGGAACGCTCGGCCATCGTTGGCTGTGGCAGCGAGGATGATGGAGGGTTCCATCGATACCCTTTCGGAGCTGAGGGCCGTCTTCGAGCGGCAGCGGCGGGCGTCGCGGCAGGAGAGCCCGCCCGACCACGCGGTGCGCTGCGATCGCCTGGACCGGTTGACGGCGATCCTCGAACGCTATGAAGAAGACTTCGTCGCGGCCATATGCGCGGATTTCGGCCACCGCTCGCCGCATGAATCACGGCTGCTCGATATCATTACCGCCATCGGCGACGTCAAGGAGATACGCCGGCGCCTCAAGGGCTGGATGAAGCCCCGCCGCGTGCCGACGCGGCTGCATCTGCGGCCCGGCCACGGCCGCGTGCTTCCCCAGCCGCTCGGGGTGGTCGGCGTGATCTCGCCGTGGAACTTCCCGGTGTACCTCGCCTTTTCCGGGCTGTCGGCGGCCCTCGCCGCCGGCAACCGGGTGATGCTCAAGCCCAGCGAGTTGACCCCGCGCACCGCGGCCCTGATGGCCAAGGCGATCGGCGAGGCCTTCGATCCCGCCGAGGTGACCGTGGTGCTCGGCGGCCCCGACGTGGGGCGCGCGTTCGCCGGCCTGCCCTTCGATCATCTGCTGTTTACCGGCTCCACCGCGGTCGGCCGGCAGGTGGCCCGTGCGGCGGCGGAGAACCTTACGCCGGTGACCCTCGAGTTGGGCGGCAAGTCGCCGGCCGTGGTGGCTCCGAGTGCCGATCTGGAAGCGGCGGCCGAAAAGATCGTCTACGGCAAGATGCTCAACGCCGGGCAAATCTGCGTCTCGCCCGACTACGCCCTGGTGCCCCGCAACCGCGTCGACGCCTTCGTCGGCGCCGCTGAAAAGGTTGCGCGTCGGCTCTATCCCACGCTGGCGACCAATCCCGACTACACCAGCATCGTCAGCGATGCTCATTTCACCCGGCTCCAAGCCTTGGTCGAGGACGCGCGGTCGAAGGCCGATCGTCTCGTCGAGGTGCGGCCGACCGGCGAGCCGCCCTCGAACGCGCGCAAGATGCCGCTCACGATCGTGGTGGCGCCGGAGGACGGGGCGGCGGTGATGCGGGAGGAAATCTTCGGCCCGATCCTCCCGGTCCTCGCCTACGACCGGCTGGAGGAGGCCATCGCCTACGTGAATTCCCGCGATCGGCCGCTTGCCCTCTACGTGTTCGCGCGGGCGCCCGAGGAACGTGACGAGATCATCGGAGCGACCATCTCGGGAGGGGTCACCGTCAACGACGTGCTCTGTCACGTGGCCAGCGACACGCTGCCGTTCGGCGGCGTGGGGGCGAGCGGCATGGGCGCCTATCACGGACAGGCGGGCTTCGACACCTTTTCGCAGCTGAAACCGGTGTTCTACCAGTCGCGGCTGAACGGCATGGGGCTGCTTTATCCGCCCTACGGCTGGCTCAGCGACATGGCGGGGCGGCTGCTGCGGAAACTCATTTAGCGTCCAAGGGCGGCCACGGAGGGGAGGGGATGGGGGACGTCTTCGATTACGTGATCGTGGGCGGCGGTTCGGCCGGTTGCGTGGTTGCTGCCCGGCTGTCCGAAGACCCCGGGGCCACCGTTTGCCTGCTCGAGGCCGGCGGACCCGACCGCAGCGTGCTCATCCACGCGCCCGCCGGCATTGCCGCCATTCTGCCCACCCGTCTGTGCAACTGGGCCTACGAGACGGTCCCGCAAACGGGGCTGAACGGCCGCCGCGGCTACCAGCCGCGCGGCAAGACCCTGGGCGGCAGCAGTTCCATCAACGCCATGATCTACACCCGCGGCCACCGGCGGGACTACGATCATTGGGCCAGCCTTGGCAATCCCGGCTGGGCCTACGAGGAAGTGCTTCCTTATTTCAGGAAAGCCGAGAACAACGAGACGCATACCGACGACCCCTATCACGGCGTCGGCGGCCCTTTGAACGTGGCGGAGCTGCGCAGCCCCAGCGCCATGGACGAGGTGTTCATCGCCGCCGCCGGCCAGCTTCAGATCCCGCACAACCCCGATTTCAACGGCGAGCGGCAGTTCGGGGCCGGCCGGTTCCAAGTCACCCACCGCGACGGCGAGCGCTGCAGCGCCGCGAGAGCATACCTAACCCCCAATCTCGGCCGCCCCAATCTTGCTGTCGTCACCCGCGCCGCCGCCTCCCGCCTGTTGTTCGAGGGCCGGCGCGCGGTCGGCGTGCGCTACCGGGTCGGTGGCGAGGAGCGCGAGGTGCGGGCGCGGCGCGAGGTGGTCGTCAGCGCCGGCGCCTTCGGGTCGCCGCAACTCCTCCTGCTGTCCGGCATCGGCCCGGCCGAGGCGTTGAGGCGGCACGGACTCGAGGTCGTGCATGACCTGCCCGGCGTCGGCGGCAATCTCCAGGACCACCCCGACTACATCCACAGCTACCGCACTCGCCCGGACACCGAAACCTTCGGCTACTCCCTGCCCGGGGCCGTGCGCGTCCTGCGCGCCGCCCTCGAGTGGCGCCGGAGCCGCACCGGCTTCATCACCACCAACTATGCCGAGGCCGGGGCCTTCCTCTGCAGCATGCCCGGCCTCGATGTACCCGACCTGCAACTGCATTTCGTCGTCGGCATCGTCGACGACCATAACCGCAAGCTCCATCTCGGCCATGGCTACAGTTGCCACGTCACCTTGTTGCGTCCCAAGAGCCGCGGCAGCGTCACACTCGCCACCGCCGATCCGCGGGCCGCGCCCCTGATCGACCCCAACTTCCTGGGCGAGGAGGAGGACATGGCGGGCATGGTGCGGGGCTTTCGCCTGCAGCACCAGATACTGGCGGCGCCCGCCTTCGATCCCTACCGCGGCAGGGCGCTGCATCCCGTCGATCCGGCCGACGAGGAGGCGGTGCGCGACGCCATCCGCAGCCGCGCCGACACCATCTACCACCCGGTCGGCACCTGCAGGATGGGCCCCGAGACCGATCCGCTCGCGGTCGTCGATGCCCGGCTGCGCGTGCGCGGCATCGACGGGCTGCGGGTGGTGGACGCCTCGATCATGCCCACCCTCATCGGCGGCAATACCAATGCCCCCGTCATCATGATCGGCGAGAAGGCCGCCGACATGATCCGGGCCGACGCCTAACGCGGATAAGCGGCCATCACCTCGGGAATCAACGCCTGAATTTGCTCGATGCGTTGGTCCGGTGCCGGGTGCGTCGACAGGAAGGTCGGCGGTCGGGGTCCGCCGGCGCGCTGCATGTCCTGCCAGAAGGCGATCGCGGCGCGTGGATCATAGCCGGCCTGGGCCATGTAGCGCAGCCCCAGACGGTCCGCTTCCAGTTCCTGATTGCGGGAATAGGGCAGCAGTACCCCGTACTGCACGCCCGCGCCCAGAATGCCGGCGATGGCGCGTGATTGCGCGATCCCGGCCGATCCCAGAAGCGCCCCGGCGATGTTCAGCCCGGCTTCCGCGGCCACCTGCGAACTCAGCCGTTCGGCCGGATGTGCCGCCACGTTGTGCGCCACCTCATGGGCGATCACCGTGGCCAGCGCGTCGTCGCCGCGGGCCGTGCGCATCATGCCCTCGTAGACGCCGATCTTTTTTCCGGGCAGGGCGAAGGCGTTGACCTCCTCACCCTCGAACACCAGCACCTCCCACTCGGCGGGATTGCCGCCGGCGCCCGCGATGACCCGGTTGGCGACGTCCCGGGCGCGGCGCTGATAGTCGCCGTTGCGGGACGGGGGCGTTTCGGCGCGGATGGTCTGCCACGCCTCCATTCCCATCGCCTCGACCTGCTGCGGCGGGACGAGGTCGAGGCCGATGCCGGTCTGCCCGCCGCCGCAGGACGACGCCGCCAGCAAGAGCGCAAGGGCCGCGGAGCGGGAGAACCCGCGGCGCGGCCGGACAATGGAAGGGGACGGCATGGAGGGCTGTTCTCCCTGGTCTGTCTCCAAGGAACAACAGCCGGCCGGCCGGCCGGTTCCGGCGGGCCGCGCACCGATGCGTGGTGCTTACTGCGACGACCAGCCCGGCTTGGCCGCCGTGCGGCTGGTTCCGCGACCGCGGATGGGGGTGCGGGGGATGGCGAAGCCTTGGGTCTGTGCGGCGCGGGTGATCAGCACCAGCTTGGCGCGCCAACCGCAGCCGGCGGCGACCAGGCCGGCTGCGACCGCGAGCGGCGGCCATTGCAGCGTCAGCGCGGCTACCAGGAGCCCGGCCGGCGCAGCGTGTCCGACTGCCAGCAAACGCGGCGTCAGGCGGCCCAGCACCTCGAGGGTGGCCGCCGGCGCGCCGCGCCGGGCGAGCGTCTCGCGGTAGTGGTGCCAGACGCCAGCCCGGACGAGGAGCAAGGCGAGCAAAACGACGCTCGCCCAAGGGGCGCCGGCGTGGACAACGGCCAGCAGCCCGGCGCCTTCGGTCAGGCCGGAGACCAGGATGTAGGGTGTGAGCGCCGGCTCGCGCCACGAGGGAATGCCGCGCGCGGCGCGCAAGATGCGCGCCTGGCAGTAAAGGAAACCGGCCGCCGATACCGCCGCGACCGACAGCCCCGCCAAGGCGGCCCCGTGCCAGCCCAACCATTCCGCGGCGGCCGCCGCGACGCCGGCACCGAACAGCGGCAGGGCGAGGACGCCCTCGCGCGTCATCCACGAGGTCTGCGGATGCAGGAAGACGTTCAGGGCCCGCCAGGGACGGCCAATTTCGAACAGAACCATGGTCAGGCCGAAGCCGACGAACAGCAGGCCCAGCAGCAGGGCGGGCAGCCAGTCGGCGCCGCCGAGCGCGGCGGCCAGGGCGAGAAGGATCAATCCCGTGCCGGTGCCGCCGCCGATGAAATTGCAGGCGGCGCGGATGTCCCAGGCGCGTTGCAGGCGCGGCCACGGTCCGGAAACGACTGTCGGTCTCACAGCGGCAGCTCCTCCCTGTCCCACAGATAGTAGAAGCCCGGTCCCGTTCCGGCGTCCTCGTGCATCCGGAAATGGCGGTTTTCCCGCAGCAGCTTGGATACGTTGCTGTCCGGGTCGTCGAGATCGCCGAAGGTCATCGCGCGGCTGATGCACGAGTTCACGCAGGCCGGCGTGGCGTCGGGATCGACCCCCGGGGTCAGGCCTTGGGCCAAGCCGGCATCGACGGTGTCGACGCAGAAGGTGCATTTCTGGGCAACGCCCACCTTGCGCTCGTCGAAACGCATGGCCTCGTGGCGCATCGCCTTGTCGCCGTAGGCCCAGGCGGCCTCGTCGACCTTGTAGCGGGCCTCGTAGGGGCAGGCGGTCATGCAGTAGCCGCAGCCGATGCAGATGTCGTAGTCGATGGTGACGAAGCCGTCGGCGCGCTTGGCCGAGGCCGTCGACGGGCAGACCGAGACGCAGGGCGGATCGTCGCAATGCTGGCATCCGGTGGGCACGAACACGCGCTGCACGTCGGGATAGCTGCCCACCTCGATGTCGACGACCTTGCGCCACATCACGCCCGGCGGGGTGGCGTTGGCGTGCTTGCAGGCGGCGGTGCAGGTCTGGCAGCCGACACAACGCCGGAGGTCGGCCACCATCACGTAGCGGGTCATTGCGCGGCCTCCCCGATCTTGCGGACCGACACCAGGACGACGTCGGCCCCCGAGCCCGTCGAGTCGGTCAGATCCAGCGAAAGCGGCGCCACCGTGTTGAGGCTGGGGTAGCCGAGGTCCCGGGCGTAGGGCGTCGCCCAGTGGTCGAACTGCCCGGGAATGACCACGGTATCCGGGCGAATCCCCTCGACCGGCTCGGCCTCGCCGCGGGTGACGCCCGTGATGGAGCGCACCTCGACGAGATCGCCGCGGCGGATGCCCAGCTTCCGGGCCGTACCGGTATGCAGCATGACGCGCCCCACGCCGCGCACGTTGCCGGCGACCTCATGCATGAGCTGGATGGCGGCGTTGTTGCCCGTCGTGTACTGCATGACCTTGGTGGTGATGCCCCACAGCGGGAAGTCGGCCGGATCGCCCCCCATCTTGGCCAGAGTCTTGGTCCACATGCCGGGAAAGTCATGCCAGCGGGGGATCGGTTCGTACTCCTCGAGCTGGCCGTCCCACCAATGGTGACCGGCCTCCCGCATTCGTGTCGTCAGCTCCTTGCCGACGCGGAAGAGGCGTTCCTGATAGGGCAACTCGTAGCGCAGCCCTTTCTCGATCATCGTCGGCGTCAGGTACCAGTCGATCCGCTTGAACGGCACGACGAAAAAGCCGTTCTCCTTGAACCAGTCCAGGCCATGCACCTCGGTTCCGTCGGAGAAAGCGGCGGTGGCGGCCTTGCAGACACGGTCCCAGATCTCGTCGACCGCATATTCCCGGTCTTCCGCCAGCGAGAAGTCGAACTTCTCGCCCTTCAACGGCATGCAGCCGGCACCGCGGTTGAGGGCGCGGTTGTAGCGGTCCTGCAGGCCGCAGCGGCGCGCCAGTTCGCCGGCGATCCAGGTGAGGTCGCGGGCCTCGCCCTCCGGTTCCACGGCCGGGAAGCGCAGGGCCACGCCCTGATGCTCCCAATGCTGTTCGACGAATTTGGTGCCGCCCATGCGGATGAGCTGGGTGCTTTCCAGGTCTGTGGCGTCCGGCAGCAGGATGTCGGCCATGTAATTGGTTTCGTCCTGCGTGTAGGCGAAGGCCACGACGAACGGCATCTGCGCCATGATGTCGCTGAGCTGGCGGGTGTCCCAGAACGCGATCGCCGGATTGGTGCGGTAGAAGAACCACAACTCGGGGAAGGTCGGCCGGGGCCAGCCCTCGGGCGCATCGCGCAGGAACATCCACGCCAGATGCGTCGGCCCCAGAGCCTGGCTCCACGATGAATTGCCGACCAGGGGCACCAGGGTCCGGTGCGCGTTGCGGCCGGACGGCTTGCCCAGCCAGTGCTCCCGGTCGGTCGGGTTGAGCGAGGCCGCCATGAAGCCGTCCTCGCCAACCCGCACGCTCGCCAGACGATTTTCGTGTGGGTAGTTCAGTCGGATCGTGGTTCCCAAGGTGCCGCCCGGGACCTCCAGGGCGCCGACCAGCGTCGCCAGCATGGTGCGCCCCCAGCAGGCGTGATAGGCGCCCCAGCCGTTGTTCACCGTCTTGCCCAGGGTGACCGCCACCGGACGGTAGGGCAGGGTCTGGCCGTCGACCTCGACCGTGGCGCCGATACTGGCGTTTTCCAGGTACTCGTTGGCGACGCGGCGGATGGTCTCGGCGGCCACGTCGCAAACACCGGACGCCCATTCGGGGGTGTAGCCGCGCATCTCTTCGGCGGTCAGGGTGAAGGCGGTGGTGCCCTCGACGGCTTGGTGCGGAATGACCGCGCCGTCCGGGCCGTGCTCGATTGCCTCGGCGACGTTGAAGCGGCCCTCCAGGGCGGGCACGGCGCCGTCGGCGTCGAAGGGAACGGGGGCGCCCTTTCGCGTGTCCCACATCAGTGGCTTGCCGCTCGCGGGGTCGCGCAGATAGAAGCCGCCGGGACCGACCAGATAGGGCGATGCGGTGCGGTCGCGCAGGAAGGCGACGTCCAGGGCCTCGCGCGGGTGTTCGTGCAGCAGCACGTTGATCATCGCGAACAGGAAGGCGGGGTCGGTCTTGGGCTTGATCGGAACCCATTCGGCCGAGGCCGCTCCGGTCACCGACAGGTGCGGCTCCACCTGGACGCGCTTGATGCCGCGGTCGCGGGCGTCGGCATGGCGCCACACCGCGCACACCCCGCCGGTGACCTCGACGTTGCTGCCGAAGGAGACGATGTACTTGGTGTTGACGGTGTCGGCGGCGACGGTGAAGGCGCGGTGCCAGTATTCGCCGTAGAGGTGCTCGGAATGAGTGCACTTCACGCCCTGGCCCGAGCCGAACGAGAAGTCGATCGGCCCCCAGGCCGACAGGAAGGCGGGTAGCGTGCCCATGTAGTGCGCGGGCGTGCCGCCGTGGCCGAAGGTCGCGGCGACCCGGGGATAGCCGCCCTCGTCGATCAGGCCGCGGGCGCGAATGTCCTTAAGGCGCGCGGTGATCTCGTCGAGCGCCTCGTCCCAGGAGATCGGGGTCCAGCCCGGATCCTGGTCGCGGCCCTTGTTGGGGTTGGTCCGCCGCATCGGCGTCAGGATGCGGTTCGGGTTGTAGGTCTTCTGAACGAGGCCGAAGGCCTTGACGCAGACCCGTCCGGCCGCCGGATGCACGCCCTCGGCGGCGAAGTTGGGGCGCACCTGGGTGGCGACCCCGTTCTCGACCTTCACGGTCAGCAGATCCGGCCCGGCGACGCAGTTGTAGCAATACGTCGGCACCCATTTCGCATCGTTTGATCGTATCGCTTTCATGTGCCTCCCTCTCGACCGGGCGCGCTCTGTTGTGCGCACGCGTGGCGCCCTCTCTCCGGGGCGCAACTTTATGGGTCTTTTTGTTTTATGATACGTTTTATGACTCATCAACGAAAAAAATGACACATAAACACATAGCGATTACAGCCTGGCTCCGTGAAAATGGTGGTTGACTCAACAATACCGTTTCGGTATCAGATGTGACTTATCGCGCAAAAACGCTCAATTTTGCAGGATGGGAAATGCCCAGGGCTGTCCTCGAACTCACCGTCAACGGCCGGCCCCGTCAGGATCTGGTCGCTGAGAACATGCTGCTTCTCGACTATCTGCGCGACGTCGCCGGCCTCAGCGGGACGAAGCGCGGCTGCGACGGCGGCGAATGCGGCGCGTGCACGGTTCTGGTGGATGGGCGGCCCCGGCTGTCCTGTTCCACTCTTGCCCATCAGGTGGCGGGAAAGCGTATCGAAACCATCGAAAGCCAGATGCGCGCCGGCCGCCTCAGCCCCCTGCAGCAGGCATTTCACGACAAGCTCGGAACCCAGTGCGGCTTCTGCACGCCCGGCATGATCATGGCCGCCGAGGGCCTTCTGCGCCGCGACCCGAACCCCAGTCGCGATTCGATCCGCACCGCCCTGGCCGGCAACCTGTGCCGCTGCACCGGCTACGTGAAGATCGTCGAGGCGGTCGAGGCCGCCGCCGAGCCGGAAGGAACGTCGGCATGAATGCGCTGTCGCCCAAGAACGGCCGCATCGGCGCCCGCACGCCGCTCATCGACGGCATCGAGAAGGTCACCGGCAAGGCCAAGTACACCGCCGACCTGACGGCGCCTGATGCGCTGGTCGGCGCGATCCTGCGCAGCCCCATCCCCCACGGCCGCATCCTCAGCGTCGACAGCAGCGCGGCCGAGGCGCTGGAGGGCGTGGCCGCGGTTTGCACGGGCGCCGACTGCCGCGTGCCCTTCGGCGTGTTGCCGATCGCGGAGAACGAATATCCGCTGGCCCGCGAAAAGGTGCGCTATGTCGGCGACCCGGTGGCCGCGGTGGCGGCGGTCGATGCCGAGACGGCGGCCAAGGCGCTGCGGCTCATTCGCGTCGAGTACGAACGGTTGCCGGCCTATTTCGACGCCCGCAAGGCGATGAAGCCCGGGGCGGTGGCGATCCACGACGAGAAGCCCAACAACGTGCTGCGCGAGGTGCATGCCGAATTCGGCGACGCCGCCGCCGGCTTCGCCGCCGCCGACCTGGTCCGCGAGAAGACCTACCGCTTCGCCGAGGTCAACCACGCCCACATCGAGCCCAACGCCACCCTGGCGGAGTGGGACGAGGCGCGCGGCTGGCTGACCCTGCACACGACGACCCAGGTCCCCTACTACGTGCATCTCAAGGTGGCGAAGTGCCTGGAACTGGACGAGGCGCGGGTGCGCGTCGTCAAGCCGTTCCTCGGCGGCGGCTTCGGCGCCCGCACCGAGACCCTGCATTTCGAGATCATAGCCGCTTTGCTGGCGCGCAAGGCCAAGGGTACGGTGCGTCTGCTGCAGACCCGCGAAGAGACGTTTCTGGCCCATCGCGGACGGCCCGAGACCGAAGTCAAGCTGACCCTGGGCATGACCCGGGAAGGCAAGCTGACCGCCTGCCATCTCGAGGCGGTGCAGCGGGGCGGCGCCTATGCCGGCTACGGCATCATCACCATCCTCTATACCGGCGCGCTGCTGCACGGCATCTACGACCTGCCCGCCATCAAGCATGACGGCTGGCGCGTCTACACCAATACGCCGCCCTGCGGCGCGATGCGCGGCCACGGCACGGTCGACGTGCGCGCCGCCTTCGAGGCGCTGATGAACGAAATGGCGGAGGAACTGGGCCTCGACCCCTTCGCGGTGCGGCGCGCCAGCCTCATTCCCACCATCCCCTACACCACGGCGTATGCGCAGAAGGTCATGAGCTACGGCCTGCCCGAATGCCTGGATAAGGTGATGAAGGCCTCGGGCTGGGCCGAGCGGCGCGGCCGCATGCCAAAGGGACGCGGTCTGGGGCTGGCATGCTCGCATTTCGTCTCGGGCACCTCGACGCCCAAGCATTGGACCGGCGAACCGCACGCCACCGTCAATCTCAAGCTGGATTTCGACGGGGGCCTGACCGTGCTCACGGGCGCCGCCGACATCGGCCAGGGCTCGTCCACCATGGCCGCCCAGGTGGTGGCCGAGGTGCTGGGGGTGGACTGGGGCCGGCTGCGCGTCGTGTCGGCCGACAGCGCGCTCACGCCCAAGGACAACGGCAGCTATTCGTCGCGCGTCACCTACATGGTCGGCAACGCGGCCCTCGACGCCGCCCGCAACCTGAGGGAAAAGCTGATCGCGGCCGCCGCCAAGAAGCTCGATGCGCCGCCCGAACTGATCGAGGTGGTGGGCGAGACCTACCTGGTCGCCGGCGGCCAGCATCCCGGCCTGTCCTTCTCGGAGGTGGCCAAGGCGGCACTGATCGACACCGGCACGCTGACCGTCAAGGGCACCTTCACCTGCCCGCCCGAGTTCATGGGCGACAAGCGCATCCGCGGCAGCGCCATCGGCGCCACCATGGGCTTCTGCTACGCCGCCCAGGTGGTCGAGGCCTCGGTCGACGAGGTGACCGGCAAGGTCACCGCCCACAAGGTGTGGGTCGCCGTCGACGTCGGCCGCGCGCTCAATCCGCTGGCCGTCGAGGGGCAGGTGCAGGGCGGCGTGTGGATGGGCATGGGGCAGGCGCTGTCGGAGGAGACGCGGTTTCACGAGGGGCGTCCGCTGCACGGCAACCTGCTCGACTATCGCGTGCCGACGATGGCCGAAAGCCCCGACATCGAGGTCCTTATCGTCGAGAGCATCGATCCCAACGGCCCGTTCGGCGCCAAGGAGGCCAGCGAGGGTATGCTGGCCGGCTTCCTGCCGGCGCTGATGGATGCCGTGCACGAGGCGACCGGCGTGCGGCCCACCGAACTGCCCTTGACCCCTGACCGCATGGTCGAACTGCTCGACGCCCGGGAGGCCCAGTCGTGAACCTGCTGCCCGATTTCCGCTTCCTGCGCCCGACCAGCCTGGACGACGCCGTCGCCGCGCTTGCCGAGGCCCCCGGCTGTCGCCCCCTGGCCGGCGGCACCGACCTTCTGCCCAACCTCCGGCGCGGCCTCGGCGAACCCGGCGCCCTCGTGGATCTGGGCGCGGTGCCGGGCATGGACCTGATTGCGGTCGAGGGCGAGCAACTCGTTCTCGGCGCCACAGCGCGGCTTGAGGACGTCGCCGCGTCCGAGCAGGTGCGCGGGCGCTGGCCGGTCCTGGCCGAGGCGGCGGCGACCGTCGCCGGCCCCACCCATCGTGCCGCGGCCACGGTTGGCGGCAACCTGTGCCAGGACACCCGCTGCATCTTCTACAATCAGAGCGAATGGTGGCGGGAGTCCAACGACTGGTGCCTGAAGCACAAGGGCGCCGTCTGCCACGTCGTTCCCAAGAGCGACCGCTGCTATGCCGTCTATGCGGGCGACCTGGCGCCGGCCCTGATGGTGCTGCGGGCCGAGGTCGAGATCGTCGGCGCGGGCGGCTCGCGCCGGTTGCCCATTGCCGGCCTCTATCATGAGGAGGGACGCGGCTATCTGACTTTGGCGCCGGGCGAAATCCTCGCGCGCGTCCTGGTCCCCGCGCCGGCGCAGGGAACGCGTGCCGGCTATGCCAAGAACCGGGTCCGCGACGCCGTCGATTTTCCGTTGGCCGGCGTGGCCGTCGCCCTGCGTCGCGAAGGCGACGCGCTGGCGGGGCTGGACGTCGCCCTCACCGGCGTCGCCTCGGCGCCGCTGATGGTTCCCGGGCTCGAAGGCCTCCTCGGCTCTCCGTGGAACGATCAGGCGGCGAAGGCCGTGGGCGAGGCGGTGCGCAAGGGATGCAACGCCGTCAAGTCCACCCTCGCGCCGCCCAAGTACCGGCGGCGGGTGGCCTCGGCCAGCGCCGTCCGGCTGGCGGCCCGGCTTTGGGAGGCCTACTCGTAGGGCAGGCCGACGTAGTTCTCGGCCAAGGCGGTCTGCGCCGCCTTCGAGGTGAACAGGTATTCCAGTTCCGCCGCCTGCACCCGCCGGTCGAACGGGCTGTCCTCGGGGAAGTGGTGAAGCAGCCGCGTCATCCACCACGAGAAGCGCACCGCCTTCCACACCCGGCGCAGCGCCTTTTCCGAATATTCGGACAGCCCGCGGTCGTCACCGGTCTGGTAGTAGGCGATCAGCCCGCGCGACAGGAAGTGGACGTCCGAGGCCGCGAGGTTCAGTCCCTTGGCCCCGGTCGGCGGCACGATGTGGGCGGCGTCGCCGGCGAGGAACAGACGGCCGTGGCGCATCGGTTCGGCGACGAAGCTGCGCAGGGGCGCGATGCTTTTCTCGATCGACGGGCCGGTCACCAGCCTGGCGCCGGCGTCGGCGGGCAGGCGGCCGATCAGTTCGGTCCAGAAGCGGTCGTCCGACCAGTCCTCGACCCGTTCCTCCAGCGGGCACTGCACGTAGTATCGGCTGCGCGTCGGCGAACGCATGGAGCACAGGGCGAAGCCACGGGCCGAGTTGACGTAGATGAGCTCGTCGGATACCGGCGGCACGTCGGCCAGCAGGCCCATCCAGCCGAAGGGATAGACCCGCTCGAAGGTTTTTAGCACCTGATTGGGGATGGCCGTGCGGCAGACGCCGTGATAGCCGTCGCAGCCGGCCACGAAATCGCAGTCGACGCGATGCTCGACGCCATACTTGCGGTAGGTGACATAGGGGGCGTCGCCGTCGACCTCATGCGGCATCACGTCCTCGGCCTCGTCGATGACGATGCCGCCGGTGGCGTCCCGCGCCTCGAACAGGTCGCGCTGTATCTCGGTCTGGCCGTACACGGTCACCGCCGCGCCGCCGGTCAACGCGGCGAGGTCGATGCGGTGGCGGCGGCCGTCGAAGGCGATGTCGAGGCCCTCGTGAACCAGCGCCTCCCGGTCCAGTCGGGCGTTCACCCCGGCCTCGCGCAGCAGGGCGACCATGCCGCGTTCGAGCACGCCGGCGCGGATGCGGCCCATCACGTGGGCCCGGCTCCGCCGCTCCAGAACCACCGAGGCGATGCCCCGCAGATGCAGGAGCTGCGAGAGGAGCAGGCCCGACGGCCCGGCGCCGACGATGCAGACCTGGGTTTTCATGCCGTTCCTTCCGGCCAGTACAGCCGCTTCGGGTTGTCGACCAGCAGGGCGTGGCGCTGGGCGGCCGTGGGCGCGATGCGCGGAATGAAATCGACCAGGGCGCCGTCGTCGGGCATGTGCGACTTCATGTTGGGGTGCGGCCAGTCGGTGCCCCACAGCACGCGGTCGGGGAAGCGCTCGATCAGCGTCCGTGCGAAGGGCACCACGTCGTCATAAGGCGGCCCCAGCCGGGTCAGGCGTTCCGGGCAGCTTGCCTTGGTCCAGAACTTGGGGGCTTCCATCAATGCGAGAAAACGCCGGAAATCGGCATGATCGAGCCCCTTGGTCACGTCGGGCCGGCCCATGTGGTCGATCACCACGGTCGTCGGCAGGCGCTCCAGGAACGGGGCCAGGTCGGCCAGGTCGGCGGCCTCGAAATAGACCACGACATGCCAGCCCAGCCGGGCGACGCGCCGGGCGATGCCCAGGAAGTCCTCGCGCGGGGCGGCGTCCACTAGGCGTTTGAGGAAGTTGAAGCGCACCGCGCGCACCCCCGCCGCATCCATCTCGGTCAGCGCCGCGTCGGTGATCTCCGGACCGACCGCGGCGACCCCGCGGGCACGTCCGCCGGCCGCGCGCAGGGCGTCGAGGAGGGCGCGGTTGTCGCGGCCGTGGCAGGTGGCCTGGACGATCACGTTGCGCGAAAACCCCAGGTGGTCGCGCAGGGCGAACAGCGCCTCCTTGGGGGCGTCGCACGGCGTGTACTTGCGCTCCGGCGCATAGGGAAACACCTCGCCCGGCCCGAACACGTGGCAGTGGGCGTCGACGGCGCCCGGCGGCGGAGTGAAAGCCGGCTTCGAGGGGCTGGGGTGGAAGGGCAGGTAGTCGGGATCCATGGCCGTCAGTCCGCGAACACGGTGCCGTCGAAGAGCTTGCGCGCCGTGCGCAGGATGGCGGCGCTCTCGACCTCGCCCTCCCGGCCGGTGGTGAGGACGACGGTCATCTCTCCGGTTGGATGCTCGACCCGCACCTGCTTGACGCGCCCGTGCGGCAGGCGGGCGAGTTCCGCCGCCGGCGAGCCGGGCAGGGCGCAGGCGGTGGCCACGCTGACCGCGCCCAGGACCCCGATCGAGGCGTGGCAGCGATGCGGGATGAAGGTGCGCGTCGAGATCGTCCCTCCGTGGCGCGGGGAACTGACCAGGGTCATCTTCGGCACCGTCTTGTCGGCCACGTCGCCAAGGTTCATGAGCGGCCCGGCCGTGCGGCGGATCGCCTCGAGCCGGGCCTTGAGGGCCACGTCGGCATCCAGCTCTTCGCGGGTCTCGTCGCCCAGCAGTCCCAGGTCGGCGGCGCGCAGCACGACCACCGGCATGCCGTTGTCGATGCAGGTGACCTCGACGCCCTGGATCACGTCGACCGGGCCGCCGGTGGGCAGCAGGCTGCCGCAGGTCGACCCCGCGGTGTCCTTGAAGCCGATCGGCACCGGCGCCGCCGTGCCGGGAACGCCGTCGATGCGCGCGTCGCCCGCATAGGTCACGCGCCCGCCGGGGGTGCGG
This sequence comes from Rhodospirillales bacterium, assembly GCA_019455065.1. GTDB lineage: Bacteria > Pseudomonadota > Alphaproteobacteria > Rhodospirillales > Magnetospirillaceae > JACFNC01. The sequence goes on along the minus strand of JACFNC010000002.1, from coordinate 318,771 downwards.
ACCGTCGCCGTGGCCACCTGGCCGGTGTTCTCCATGTGGATGGTCACCGGGGTTTCGCCGTCGCGGGCCGGGACCAGTCCGCGCTCGATGGCGAAGGGGGCGACGCCGGCCAGGATGTTGCCGCAGTTCTGGGCGTCGGTGACGATGGCCCGATCGACGAACACCTGGAGGAACAGGTAGTCGACGTCGACGCCGGCACGCGCCGACTTGCGCACCACCGCCACCTTCGAGGTCAGCGGGTCGGCGCCGCCCATGCCGTCGATCTGGCGCGGATCGGGCGAGCCCATGACGCGCAGCAGGAAGGCGTCGCGTTCGGCAACCTCGGCCGGCAGGTCGTCGGCCAGGAAGTACCCGCCCTTCGACGTGCCGCCGCGCATCCACATGCAGCGCGCCTCAGACATATCTGAGCCCCTTCTCCTTCAGGCGGCCGCGCATGTCGTAGATGTCGAGGCCAAGCTCGCCGGCGGCAAGCCGCGCGCGCTTCTCCTCCTCCTTGGCGATGCGTTCGCGGGCCTTGGCCAGCACGCCTGCGGCCTCGGTGCGGCGCACCACGCACACGCCGTCGTCGTCGGCGACGATCACGTCGCCGGGCTCGACCAGCGCCCCGGCGCAGACGATGGGCACGTTGACCGAGCCCAGCGTCTCCTTGACCGTGCCTTGGGCCGAGATCGCCTTCGACCACACCGGAAAGCCCATGCGGGTGAGGTCGCGCACGTCGCGCACGCCGGCGTCGATCACCAGCCCGACCCCGCCGCGCGCCCTGGCCGAGGTCGCCAGCAGATCGCCGAAATAGCCGTCCTCGCAGGGCGAGGTGGGGGCCAGCACCAGGATGTCCCCGCTCCTCAATTGTTCGATGGCGACGTGCACCATCCAGTTGTCGCCTGGCGGCACCGAGATGGTCACCGCCGAGGCGGCCACCTGCGCACCCGGATAGATCGGCCGCATGTACGAGGCGAGCAGGCCCTTGCGCCCTTGCGCCTCATGCACCGTGGCGACGCCGCATTCCGCCAGCCCGGCGATGACGGCGGGGTCGGCGCGCTCAACGGTCTGGACGACGGTGGCCATCACAGTTCGTCCACGGTGCGGGGAAACACCGACTGGAAGCCCTCGGCGTAGCGCGCCGGCCGGCCGCCGGCCTGGCCGCCGGAGTTGCGGCGGAAGTGGTTGCCGCGGTTCTGGGCCAGGTTGGTGTAGTAGTCCCACAGGTGCTCCTGCCCCTCCATGCATTCGATGGCGGCGCGCTTCTGCTCCCACACCTCCGTGATGTCGAGGAACACGTCCGGCTTCCAGCCCATCTGCTCGGTCTGGTGCGGCTCGAACAGGTAGAGCTGGGGCGCCCCCAGAACCTTCTGGCCCGGGTTGTGGCCCCACGCCTGGGCGATCATGCGGCATTCCATGACGACGCGCGTGGTGCCCATGTGGTCGGTGTTGTAGGGGTCGTAGAGCGAATGGCTCATCATGAAGGCCGGCTGGACCTCGCGGATGATGTCGACCAGCTTGAACTTGGCCTCGCGGTCCACCTCCAGCGGATAGTCGCCCAGATCCATGAAGCGGATGTCGTGGGCGCCCAGCGCCTTCGCCGCCGCCTCGGCCTCGCCCCGGCGCGCCGCCTTGACGGCCTCCAGGGTGCAGCCCGGCTGCTTCCACAGCTTGGCCGACTCGCCGCGCTCGCCGTACGACAGGCAGACGATGGTGACGTCGTAGCCCCTGCGCTGGTGCAGGGCGATGGCGCCGCCGCAGCGCCACACGAAGTCGGCGGCGTGGGCGCTGAATACCAGGGCCGTCTTCTTGCTGCTCATGACGTCCAACTCCTTGCGGCCGGCCCGGCGGATGCCCGCGCGGGCTCTCCATGCCGCCAGGGTCCCGCAAACGGGCGGGAATTCCCATTTCAATGTCTCGCCAGCGAAATAAGATCTTGCTATAGATCCCGTCGGTGGTGGCGGCGGACGGCGGCGAATGAATTGGTCGGTTCCCAATCTCCGGCATCTGCGGGCGTTCCAGGCGGTGGCCGAGAATCGCAGCATCACGGCCGCCTCGCGCCAGGTCTTCATCTCGCAGCCGGCCATCACCCAGGCCGTCGCCAAGATGGAGGCGGTATTGGGCGTCGCCCTGTTCGACCGCCGGCCCGAGGGGGTGTTTCCGACCGAGGCGGGAGGGCTCTTTCACGATCGCGTCGAGCGCATGATGCGCCATCTCCAAACCGGCGTCGCCGAGGCGCTCCGCGCCTCCAGCCGGCGGGGCGGGCGCGCGGCCCCCAATCTCGACCAGATGCTCACCGGGGTTCAGCTCCGCGCCCTCATCGCGGTGGCCGAGGCCCGCAACTTCAGCCTTGCGGCGCGCGCCGTGGGGGTGTCGCAGCCGTCCCTGCATCGGGCGGCGCGCGAACTGGAACACCTGCTCGCCGTGCCCCTGTTCGAGGCGGCGAGCCGCGGCGTCACCCTGACGCGGGCGGCGGGGGCGATGGCGATGCAGGCCAAGCTGGCCCTTGCCGAACTGGCGCAGGGCGTGGCCGAGATCGAGGAATGGAAGGGCGGCCAGTCGGGCGGGCTGGTCATCGGGTCGATGCCCCTGGCGCGCAGCTTCCTGCTGCCCACCGTCATCAACGCCTTCGCCCGCGAGCGGCCCGACGCGCGGGTGGCGGTCGTCGACGGCCCCTATGAGGACATGCTTCACGGCCTGCGGCACGGCGACATCGACCTGCTGGTCGGCGCCCTGCGCGACCCGGTGCCCATCGACGACGTGGTGCAGCAACCGCTGTTCGTCGACCCCCTGGCCGTGGTCGCGCGGGTCGGCCACCCGCTGGCCCAGAATCCGCGGATCTCGGTCGCCGACCTCGCCCGCTATCCGTGGGTGGTGCCGCGCGCCGGAACGCCGACACGAACGCATTTCGAGCGCCTGTTCCTAGGTGCGGGCCTGGCGGTTCCGAAGGCCCTCGTGGAAGCCGGATCCCTCATCCTCATTCGCGGACTGCTCAGCGCCAGCGACCGCCTGACGATCATCTCGCTGCATCAGATCAGGCACGAGACGCAGTGGGGAATGCTGGCGCCGCTGCCCTTTCCCCTGCCCGGCACCGCCCGCCCCATCGGCCTTACCATGCGGCGCGACTGGCGCCCGACGGCGGCCCAGGCGCGCTTCATCGAATTGCTGCGGGAGGCCGGCCGCGTCATCCATACCTGACGACGATCTATTCGAATTTTGAATAGGCGGTCCGGCCAATCAATTTCCGCCTGCGGCCTGCGGATGGTAGACCGAATTCTCGGGAACGCGACGGGAAGGTAAGCCATGTCCGAGGAACTGCGCATCGCCTGCATCGGCTTCGGCGAGGCGGCGTCCGCCTTCGTCGCCGGCTGGGGTGCCGACCGAGCGGCCCGCGTCAGGGCCTATGACATCAAGACCGATGACGCGGACCGGGCGGTGCGTAGCGCCAAACGGGCCGACTACGACCGCGCCGGCGTCCGCGGCTGTCAGACGGCGGCCGAAGCGCTGGAGGCGGCCGACGCTGTGTTCTCGCTGGTGACCGCGGACCAGGCGGTCACGGCCGCCCAGGCGGCCGCCCCGGGCCTGGCGCGCGGCGCGCTGTTTCTCGACGGCAACTCCTGCTCGCCCAACGCCAAGCGCCGCTCGGCCGCCGCCGTCGAGGCGGCGGGAGGGCGCTATGTCGACATGGCGATCATGGCCCCGGTCCATCCGCGGCTGCACAAGACCCCCCTGCTGATCAGCGGGCCGCATGCCGACGCGGCGGCGTCCCTGCTCCGCCGCCTCGAAATGGAGGCCACGGCGGTCGGGCCGGACGTGGGGTCGGCCTCGGCGATCAAGATGGTGCGCTCGATCATGGTCAAGGGGATGGAGGCGCTTATCGCCGAATGCGTCCTCGCCGGCCGCAGGGCGGGGGTGGACGAGGCCGTGCTCGCCTCGCTCGACGCGACCTTTCCCGGCCTGGACTTCAAGAAAACCGCCGGCTACATGCTGGAGCGTTCGATGACCCACGGCGTCCGCCGCGCCGCCGAGATGCGCGAGGTGGCGGCCACCGTCGCCGAACTCGGCCTGCCCCACGACATGGCTTCGGCCGCGGCGGCCTGGCAGCAGCGCATCGGAGAATTGAGGATCGCGGCAGGCGAGGGGGACTATCGCGCCCGTGCCGACGCGCTCCTCGCCGGGATGGGGCGGGCGGCGCCCGCGAGCCATCCCGAGAAGCCCTACGACGACATCCCCGGCACCTTCGTTTTCGACGCCGACCGCTCGCGCGAGGGCTACCACCTCAACATGTTCTGCATGTCGCTGCGGCATGCCGCCAACCGCGAGGCCTTCCGCGCCGACGAGGAGGGCTATTTGAACCGCTTTCCCATGAGCGCGGCGCAGCGCCGTGCGGTGCTCGAGCGCGACTGGAACGGGATGCTGCGCCTGGGCGGCAACGTTTATTACACCTCGAAGCTGGCGGCCACCGACGGCATAAACTTCCAGCAACTCGCCGGCAAGATGACCGGCATGAGCGAGGAGGACTACCGCGCCATGATGCTGGCCGGCGGCCGGCCGGTCGCGGGTAACCGGCGCAAGGCGGAGTGGAACCATGGCTGAGATCGTCGCCGGCGTAGCAACCTCCCACGTCCCGGCGATCGGCGTCGCCATCGACCAGGGCAGGACCGACGAGCCGTACTGGCGCCCCCTGTTCGCCGGCTTCGAGAAGTCGAGGCGATGGATCGCCGACCTTAAGCCGGACGTGGCCATCGTCGTCTACAACGACCACGCCACCGCGTTCTCACTCGAGATCATCCCCACCTTCGCCCTGGGCTGCGCCACCGAGTTTCCGCCGGCCGACGAGGGCTGGGGCGCGCGGCCGGTGCCCGTGGTCAAGGGGCATCCCGAACTCGCCTGGCATATCGCCCAGTCCCTGGTCCTCGACGAGTTCGACATCACGATCGTCAACAAGATGGATGTGGACCACGGGCTGACCGTGCCGCTGTCGTTGATGTTCGGGCAGCCGGAGGCCTGGCCCTGCCCGGTCATTCCCCTGGCGGTGAACGTGGTGCAGTATCCGCCGCCGACCGGCAACCGCTGCCTCAATCTGGGGCGGGCCCTGCGTCGCGCCGTCGGCAGCTTCGGGCGCGACCTGCGGGTCGTGGTCTTCGGCACCGGCGGCATGTCGCACCAGCTCCAGGCGCAGCGCGCCGGGCTGATCAATCGCGAATTCGACAACCGGTTCCTCGACCTCATCGCGAACGACCCGGAAACGGCGGCGGCGATTCCGCACGTCGACTATCTGCGCGAGGCCGGGTCCGAGGGCATCGAGCTGGTCATGTGGCTGGTGATGCGCGGCGCCCTCAGCCCCCATGTGCGCGAGGTCCATCGCCACTACCACGTTCCGGCATCGAACACGGCCGTGGGTCACATCATCCTCGAGAGCGAAAGGGAGGCGTCGGCATGATCAAGGTTTGCGTCGCCGGCGCCGCCGGCGCCTTCGGCATGAAGCATCTCGACGCCATCTCGGCCGTCGACGGCGTACGGGTGGTGTCGGTGGTCGGCGGCGGCCCGGACGACATCGAAGGCTTCGCCAGAGAGCGCGGCATCCCCCACGCCACCAAGGATCTGGCCGATAGCCTGGCGCGTCCGGACGTCGAGGCGGTCATCCTGGCGACGCCGACGCCCTTGCATGCAGCCCAGGCCATCCAGTGCCTGGAGGCCGGCAAGCACGTGCTGGTCGAGATCCCGATGGCCGACAACCTCGCCGACGCGCGGCGGCTGGTCGAAACCCAGAAACGGACCGGGCTGGTCGCCATGGCCGGCCACACCCGCCGCTTCAATCCCAGCCACCAGTGGATCCGCAACCGCATCAAGGCCGGCGAGCTGACCATCCAGCAGATGGACGTGCAGACCTATTTCTTCCGGCGCAGCAACATGAACGCGCTGGGCCGACCGCGGACCTGGACCGACCATCTGCTGTGGCACCACGCCTGCCACACGGTCGACCTGTTCCAGTACCAGGCCGGCGAGACGGCGTCGCGGGCGTTCGCGCTGCAAGGTCCGATGCATCCGGAGCTTGGCATCGCCATGGACATGAGCATCGGCATGAAGGTGCCCTCGGGGGCGATCTGCACGCTGTCGCTGTCGTTCAACAACAAGGGACCGCTCGGCACGTTCTTCCGCTACATCTGCGACAACGGCACCTACGTTGCCCGCTACGACGACCTGCTGGACGGCGAGGGGAACCCGATCGACCTCGCCGGCGTGGCGCCGTCGAACAACGGCATCGAACTAACCGATCGCGAGTTTTTCGCCGCCATTCGCGAGGGCCGCGAACCGAATGCCAGCGTCGCCCAGTGCCTGCCGGCGATGGAGACGCTGGACCGGCTGGAACGGTGCCTGGCGGAGGATGCCTGAACCCTGTTGCATGCAGGGCTGGGGATGTTCGCCATGCGGAGACGACAGGTGGCCCAGCACGCGCAATGCATGCTTGATCTATGCTGCTTAGCATAGCTTGGCCGATCGGCGGGTAGCTGCATGCAGTCCGGCCTATTGCATGAGATGGGCCAAGCCCGCTATACAGGACGTCCGTCTGGAGGAGACGCACACCCGATGTCGCAAAGCGACAAGGCCCTGCTCGCATTGCGCCAGCTCATACTCAACGGCGAACTGGCGGCCGGCGAGCGATTCTCCGAACTGTCGATCGTGGACCGCCTGGGTGGCTTTTCGCGGACGCCGGTGAAGCTGGCGCTGGTCAGGCTGGCCGAGGAGGGACTGGTCGAGGAGGCGTCGGGCGGTGGCTACATCGTCAGCAGTTTCGACGAAGCCGACATCCGCGACGCCATCGAGCTGCGTGGTACCGTCGAGGGACTGGCCGCCCGCAAGGCGGCGGAACGCCGCCTGGACCGCCAAGCATTGGCCGGGTTGCGCGATACCGTGGGGGCGCTGGACGCCGTCGTTCGCCGTCGCGAGATCGGGGAGCATGACTTCCTGGATTACATCCGCCTGAACCAGGGCTTTCACGACTCCATTCTGACGCTGGCCGACAGCCGGGTGCTGCGCCGGGCCTTCGAGCGCATCGTGGTCCTTCCCTTCGCCTCGCCCAGCGCCTTCGTCATCGACCAGTCGAACATTCCGGAGGCACGCGAGGTGTTCGTGATCGCTCAGGCGCATCACCGCACCCTGCTCGAGGCCCTGAGTGCCGGCGAGGGCGCGCGCGCCGAGGCGATCGCGCGCGAGCACGCCCGCCTCGCGCTCAAGAACCTGCAATACGCGCTGGCCTCGTCGGACCGCATCAGCGAGGTGCCGGGTTCTGCCCTCATCCGCCTGCGCGAAGCCGGCTAAACCAAGATAGGAGGAAAAACATGGCCCCGCCGTTCCGAGCCGATCATGTCGGAAGCTTCCTCCGCCCCCGCAAGCTCCTGGAGGCGCGGGAACGCCGCCAACGGGGCGAATGCTCCGCCGAGGAGCTTCGGGCGGTCGAGGACGAGTGCATCCGCGACGTGGTGCGCAAGCAGGAGGAGGCCGGGCTCCAGGCGATCACCGACGGGGAGTTCCGTCGCACCCTGTTCCATGTCGATTTCCTCGAACAGCTCGATGGCGTTTCGGTCCGCCAGGGCAATTTCACGTCCAGCTTCAAGAAGGACAACGGTACCCAGGTGGACTTCAAGCCGCCGACGATTCACGTCACCGGCCGGATCGCCCATTCCCATCCTATTCAGGGCGCCGACTTCGACTTTCTGGCGTCGGCGACGACGCGGCTGCCGAAAGTCTGCATTCCGTCACCGTCGATGCTTCATTTCCGTGGCGGTCGCAAGGCGATCGACACGGGCATCTATCCGACCCTCGAGGAGTTCTATGACGACCTGGCGGCCGCCTATCGCGGCGAGATCGCCGACCTCGCGGGTCGTGGATGTCGCTACCTGCAATTCGACGACACCAACCTCGCCTATCTCTGCGACGAGAACATTCGCGCGGCGACCCGGGCGCGGGGCGACGACCCCGACGAACTGCCGCGCACCTATTGCCGCCTGCTAAACAAGGCGCTGGACGGGCGGCCGGCCGATTTCACCGCCGCCATCCACTTGTGCCGCGGCAACTTCCGCAGCGCCTGGGTGGCGCAGGGCGGCTACGAGCCGGTGGCCGAGATTCTGTTCAACGAGCTCAACGTCGAAGCCTTCTTCCTGGAATACGACGACGCCCGCTCAGGCGATTTCGCGCCGCTGCGCTTCGTGCCCAAGGGCAAGACCGTGGTGCTGGGCATCATGACGTCGAAGCGGCCGGAACTGGAAACCAAGGAAGAGCTGAAGCGGCGGATCGAAGAAGCCGCCAAGTATGTGAGCCTCGATCAGCTCGCCATCAGCCCGCAATGCGGTTTCTCGTCGTCCGCCCACGGCAACGACCTGACAGAAGATCAGCAGTGGCGGAAGGTGAGGCGTCTGGTGGAGGTTGCCGACGAGGTCTGGACCTCAGTCTGAACTGCCGTAAACTAAGCCAAAACGGGGAGGAAAAGTATCATGAAGGCATTGAAGTTTCTGACCGCAGCGGCGGTCGCGGTCGCCGGGTTCGCCGGCGCGGCGCAGTCCGAAACCATCAAGGTGGGCCTGATCCTGCCCATGACCGGGCCGTTCGCGTCGACCGGCCGCGCCGTCGAGTCCGCCGCCAAGCTGTACATGCAGCAGCACGGCAACAAGGTCGGCGGCCACACCATCGAACTGGTGGTCCAGGACGACACCGGCGCCGCCGACACCACGCGGCGCATCGCCCAGGAAATGGTCGTGCGCGGCGGCGTCAAGGTGCTGGGCGGGTTCGGGCTCACGCCGCTGGCCATGGCGGCGGCGCCGGTCGCCGAGCAGGCCAAGGTGCCGATGGTGGTGATGGCGGCGGCGACCTCGGTCATCACCACGAAGTCGCAATACATCGCGCGCACCAGCTTCACCCTGCCCCAGGCCGCCGTCGGCATCGCCGAATGGGCGCCGAAGAACGGCATCAAGTCGGTGGTCACCATGGTGTCCGACTACGCGCCCGGCATCGATGCCGAAAAGTCGTTCACCGAGGTGTTCACCCGGAACGGCGGCAAGGTCGTCGAGCAGCTTCGCGTCCCGCTCGCCAATCCAGACTTCTCGCCCTTCATGCAGCGGGTGAAGGATTCCGGCGCCGGCGCGCTGTTCATCTTCGTGCCTTCGGGCGTCGGTTCGGCGGTAATGAAGGAGTTCCAGAACCGCGGCCTGGCCGAGGCCGGCATGAAGCTCATCGGAACCGGCGACGTGGTCGACGACGACATCCTCAACCAGATGGGGCCCGCGGCGCTCGGCACCGTGACCTCGCACCACTACTCCGCCGCGCACGATTCGGCCGAGAACAAGACCTTCGTGTCCGGCTACAAGGCGCTGACCGGCAACCGGCCGAACTTCATGGCGGTCGGCGGCTATGACGGCATGCGTCTGATCTACGCCGCCATCGAGAAGGCCGGCGGCAAGGTCGACGGCGACTCGCTCATCGCGGCGATGAAGGGGATGTCCTGGACCAGCCCGCGCGGGCCGGTATCCATCGACCCGGAAACCCGCGACATCGTCCAGAACATCTACATTCGTCGTGTCGAGAAGCAGGACGGCGAACTCCACAACGTCGAGTTCGACGTCATCAAGGACGTCAAGGATCCGGGCAAGGCCAAGAAGTAGGGTGGGCGGCATCGCTGCGCGGAAGCAGATGCGCATGCCGAAGCTCGTACCGTCCGTCATTCCCGCGAAAGCGGGAATCCATATGCGTCGATGGATTATGGACCCCCGCTTGCGCGGGGGTGACGGAAGGGCGTTCGCCGCGCCGGAGTCGCGATGCTGACGGTACTGGTCGACGGTGTCGCCTATGGCATGCTGCTGTTCATCCTGGCCTGCGGCCTGTCGGTGACCATGGGCCTGATGAACTTCATCAACCTCGCGCACGGCGCGTTCGCGATGGTTGGCGGCTACGTCACCGTCATCATGCTGAACGACATGGGCGTGCCGTTCCTGGCATGCCTGCCGGCGGCCTTCGTGCTGGCGGCGCTGGCGGGTGTCGTTCTCGAACGTACGCTCTACGTGCGGCTTTACAAGGCGAGCCATCTCGATCAGGTCATGTTCACCATCGGCCTGGTTTTCATCGCCATGGCCACAGCCGACTATTTCATGGGCGCCCAGCAGAAGCTCATCCAACTGCCGGAGTTCCTGCGCGGGCGCGTCGGCATCGGCGACGCCCAGATCAGCTACTACCGGCTGTTCATCGTGCTGCTGTGCGGGTTGCTCGCCGTCGGTTTGCAGTTCGCCCTGACCCGCACGCGGTTCGGGGCGCAGCTGCGGGCCGCGGTCGATGACGGCCGGGTGGCGCGCGGCCTCGGGATCGACGTGTCACGGCTGTTCGCGGTCACCTTCGCCGTCGGTTCCGGGCTGGCCGGCCTGGGCGGGGCGCTCGGCGTCGAACTGCTCGGCCTCGATCCCACCTTCGCGGTGCGGTTCATGATCTATTTCCTGATCGTGGTCGCCGTCGGCGGCACCGACAGCATCGTCGGTCCGTTCCTGGCCTCGCTGTTGCTCGGCATCGGCGACGTCGCCGGCAAGTACTACGTGCCCGGAATCGGTTCCTTCATCATCTACGCCATCATGGTCGGCGTGCTCATCGTCCGGCCGCAAGGCCTGTTCGCGCGGCGGTGAGGACATGACGCAGCCGATGGTCTCGCCGAAGCCGTGGTGGCCGATGGAGGTCGGGTTCTTCCTGATTCCCGTCGCGGCCTTCTTCCTGTTTCCCCTCCATCTGCCGCTGATCACCGAGATGATGATCCTGGCGCTGTTCGCGGTGTCGCTCGATCTCGTCCTCGGCTATGCGGGCATCGTGTCGCTCGGCCACGCCGCCTTCTTCGGGCTTGGCGCCTACGCGGCCGGCATCCTGGCCCAGCAGGGCTGGGGCGAGCCGCTGAGCGGCCTCGTCTTCGCCGGGGCGGTGGCCGGTGTGGTCGGGCTGCTCACCGGCGTCCTGGTGCTGCGCGGGTCGGACCTGACGCGGCTGATGGTGACCTTGGGCATCGGCATGATGCTGTTCGAGGCGGCCAACAAGATGAACTGGCTGACCGGCGGTGCGGACGGCCTGCAAGGCGTCATGGTGGAGCCGCTGCTGGGCGCCTTCCAGTTCGACATCTTCGGCCACACCGCCTTCTGGTATGCCTATGCGGGGTTGGTGGTGCTGTTCTACGTCGCCCGGCGCCTCGTCCATTCGCCCTTCGGGCTGTGCCTGCGCGGCATCAAGACCAACCGCCTGCGCATGAGCGCGCTGGGCTCACGCGTCAACCTCCACCTGCTCGCCGTCTACACCGTGGGCGCGATGATGGCCGGCATCGCCGGCGGGCTGCTTGCCCAGACTACCCAGTTCGTGTCGCTCGACGTGCTCAGCTTCGAGCGCTCGGCCGAGGTGCTGCTGGTCCTGGTCCTCGGCGGCCCCGGCCGGCTTTACGGCGGGATCATCGGGGCGGTGGCGTTCACCGTGATGCACGAGGTGCTGTCGGGGTTCACGACGCATTACTGGCAGTTCTGGCTGGGGTTGGTCCTGGTTCTCCTGGTGCTGTTCGCGCGCGGGGGGCTGCTGGGTCTGGTCGATGCGCTGCGCAAGCGCGCGGCGCGCGGCACGGCGTCGGCGGCGGCGCCCGAAAGGGCGGCGTGAGATGACGCCGATCCTCGAAACGCGCGGCCTGTCGAAGTCGTTCGGCGGCTTCTTCGCCGCCGCCGACGTCAACCTCGCCATCGAGCCGGGAATCCGGCAGGCGCTGATCGGCCCCAACGGCGCCGGCAAGACCACCCTGGTCAACCTGCTCACCGGCACCCTGCCGGCGAGCGCGGGTACCGTATTCCTGCATGGGCAGGACATCACCCGCCTGCCGCCGCAGGCGCGCGTTCGCCTGGGGCTGTCGCGCACCTTCCAGATCAACCAGCTCTTTCCCGACCTCACGCCGTTGCAGGCCGTGGTCCTCGCCATCAACGAGCGCGAGGGGCGCAGCCACCGTTTCTGGCGCGCCGTCGACGCCGGCCGCGAGGTTGTTCACGAGGCCATGAACCGCCTGCACGAGTTCGGTCTCGACACGGTCGCCCGCGAGCGCACCGCCGACCTTCCCTACGGGCGCCAGAGGCTTCTCGAACTGGTGCTGGCGCTGGCGGCCAGGCCCCGCGTCCTGCTGCTGGACGAGCCGGCCGCCGGCATTCCCTCGGGCGAGAGCGGCGAGATCCTGGATGCCATCGGGCGGCTGCCGCGCGACGTGACCATCCTGCTCATCGAGCACGACATGGACCTCGTCTTCCGCTTCGCCGAGCGCATCACCGTTCTCGTCAACGGCCGCGTCCTCGTCGAGGGGGCGCCCGACGCCATCGCCCGCGATCCCGAGGTGCGGGCCGTCTACCTGGGGGAGGAGGCCCATGTCTGACCTCCTCAGGTTCGACGGCGTGCGCGCCGGCTACGGCGAGGCGCAGGTGTTGGACGAGGTGTCCCTGACCCTCGAGCCGGGCAAGTCCCTGGCCCTGCTGGGGCGGAACGGCACCGGCAAGACGACCTTGCTCAACACCGTGCTCGGCCTGACGCGGATGATCGCCGGGCGCATTCTTTTCGATGGCCGCGACATCGCCCGCATGCCGGCCCACGGCCGGGCGGCGCTGGGCATCGGCTGGGTGCCCCAGGAACGCAACATCTTCCGCTCGCTCACGGTCGAGGAGAACCTGACCGCGGTGGCCCGCCCAGGCCCCTGGACGGTGGATCGAATTTACGAGCTCTTCCCCCGGTTGAAGGAGCGGCGTACCAACATGGGCACCCAGCTTTCGGGCGGGGAGCAACAGATGCTTGCGGTGGGCCGGGCGCTGGTGCTGAACCCCCGGCTGCTGCTGCTCGACGAGCCGCTGGAGGGGCTGGCGCCGATCATCGTCGAGGAACTGCTAGCCGTGTTCCGCCGCCTCGCCGCCGACGGTTCGATGGGCATCATTCTGGTCGAGCAGCACGCCCGCAAGATCCTGGCGATGACCGACCACGCCGCCATCCTCGACCGCGGCGCCATCGTCCACGCCGCCTCCAGCCGCGACCTGTTGCGCGACGAGGCGACGCTCGCCCGGCATCTGGGCGTGGCGGCGTGAGGGAGCCGTCTTGGCCGGTCATTGGCCCGGCCATCCATGCCTCTGCGTAAGAGACGGATTGCCCCCAGCCCGCGTGGATACGCGGGTCAAGCCCGCGCATGACGGTTAAAGGTTTGCGATTGCGATGACCTTCCCCTCTATTCCGTCGCGTTGGCGCGGCGGCGGACGGTCTTGGGGTCGCAGGTGATGGGGCGATAGATTTCGATGCGCGCGCCGTCGGCCACGGTGGCGTCGAGCGTCGTGAACTTGCCGAAGATGCCGACGCGCTGCGTCTCCAGGTCGATCTCCGGAAACTGCTTGAGGATGCCCGACTGCTCGATGGCCTCGCGCACCGTCGCGCCCTCGGCGACATCGAGGGTCAGCCAGGTCTGGCGGCCCGGCGTGGCGTAGGCGACGCCGACCTTCATCGGATCCTCCTCATACCGAGTGACAGGCCGGAGCCGCCGCCGGCGCCGACTCCGGGCTTTGCAGGCGGCCGTCGATCAAGCGCTTGCCGGCGAGCAGGAAGCCTACCGCGAGGAAGCCGCCGGGCGGCAGGATGGCCATCAGCGTGCCCGGATAGTCGCTGAACAGGGTGAGTTCGATGACCTCGAAGGCGCGTCCGAACAGCAACGAGGCGTCGGCGAACAGGGTGCCGCTGCCGATCACCTCGCGCACCGCGCCGATCACCGTCAGCGCCAGGGTGAAGCCGACGCCCATGGCCAGGCCGTCGACCAGGGCCGGCCAGACCGACACCTTCGAGGCGAACGATTCGGCGCGTCCGAGAATCAGACAGTTCACGACGATCAGCGGCAGGAACAGGCCCAGCACCTTGTAAAGCTCGTGCATCCAGGCGTTGATCGAGAGGTCGACCACGGTGACCACGGTGGCGATGATCAGGACGTAGGCCGGAATGCGCACCTCGGCGGTGATGACGCCGCGCAGCGTGGCGACCAGCAGGTTGCTCACGGTGAGCACGGCCAGGGTCGCCATCCCCATGCCGAAACCGTTGGTGGCGCTCGTGGTCAGGGCCATGGTCGGGCACAGCGACAGCATCTGCCCGAAAACCGCGTTGTTGTCCCAGAGGCCGGCGCGAACGAGGCTGCGGGCGTCGGTGTTCATGGGCGGGTCTCCGTTGGCATCGGCGCCAGCATGCGCTCCTGGTGGGCGCCGAAGAACAGCAGGCCCTTGCGGATCGCGGCGACCACGGCGCGCGGCGTTATGGTGGCGCCGGAGAACTGGTCGAAGCGGCCGCCGTCCTTCTTCACCTTCCACTGGTCCTCGGGCGGGTCGTCGAGCGAGAGCCCGTTGAACCGGGTGATCCAGTCGTTCTTGGCGGCCTCGATCTTGTCGCCCAGCCCGGGCGTCTCGTTGTGGCGCACCGTTCGCACGCCAAGAATGCGGCCATCCCGGCCGATGCCCAGGATAAGGCGAATCTCGCCCGCGTAACCGCGCTCCGCGACCTCGAAGGCGACCGCCGATACGGCGCCCTCCTTCACGGCGCGATAGACGTTGACGTCCGTGCCGGCGCCGTCGCGGATGCTGAGCATGTTGGCGAGCAGGCTCTGGTCGTGGAGCGAGGCCGGGATCACCTGCCCCAGCGACGCCTGCAAGTCCTCGGCCTCGCGCTGACGGATTTCGTCGGCGGTCAGCAAGTTGGTGCCCGCCAGGAGGGCCGCTGCCGCCATCGAGAAGCCGCCCAGGACCAACGCGTGGACGCCGGTGTTGCGCAAGGACGACAGCCAGCCGCTCATCGCTTCCTCTTGGCGCTCAAGGGCTCGCCCTTGCTGGTGCGGCCGAAGACGCGCGGGCGCACATAGCGGTCGATCAGCGGCGTCGCGGCGTTCATCAGCAGCACCGCGAACGCCATGCCCTCGGGATAGCCGGCCCAGGTGCGGATGACGAAGGTGAGGGCGCCGATGCCGATGCCGTAGATGATCTGGCCCTCGCGGGTGACCGGCGAGGTCACGAGGTCGGTGGCGATGAAGAAGGCGCCGAGCAGGGTGGCCCCCGTCAGCAGATGGAACAGGCCGTCGGGATACCGGCCGGGATCGATCAGGCTGGTGACGCTGCCCAGGACGAACAAAGTGCCCATCAGCGAGACCGGCACATGCCAGGTGATGATCCGCTTGGCGATAAGGAACAGTCCGCCGGCAAGGAGAAGCACGGCCGAGGTCTCGCCCAGGCTGCCCGGCACCGCCCCGAGCAGCGTGGCGATCCAGTCCTGGTGCTGCGACAGCGTCTGGTCGACGGGGACGCCGCGGCTGAGCTCGGTCTTGACGTGGCCGAGGGCCGAGGCGGCGCTGACGGCATCGAGGTCGAGGCGGCCGCCGAAGGTGATCGCCAGCCCTTCGAGGAATCCGGGCGCGTCGGCCGATGACAAAGGCCGCGGTGCGACGAACAGGGTCATCGGCACTGGGAAGGAGATCAGCAGGGCGACGCGCGCCACCATCGCCGGATTGAAGACGTTCTGTCCGAGGCCGCCGAAGGCGTGCTTGCCGATGGCAATGCCGATGAAGCCGCCGACCGCGCCGATCCACCACGGGGCCCAGGGCGGCAGACTCATCGCCAGCAGCCACCCCGTAAGCACCGCAGAGCCATCGGTCAGAGGCGGAAACAGAGGCTTGCCGGCCAGCCGAAGGCACACCGCCTCGGTCGCCAGGGCGGCCAGCACCGTGACCACGAACAGATTGACGGCGGGCCAGCCGAACAGCCCCGCGTTGTACAGGGTGGCGGGCAGCAGGGCCAGAAGGACCAGACCCATGGTGCGGCGGATGCTGGTGGGCGCGTGCGCGTAGGGCGCGCTGAGGCCGACGGTCACGGTCATTGCGCGGCCGCCGGCGGGCTGTCGGGATCGGGCTTGGGCGGTGCCGCCGCGGCCTTGCGCGCCGCCATCGCGGCGCGCTTGGCTTCGGCCAGCTTCGCCATGCGGGCGGCGCGGGCCTCGACCAGGCGCTTGACCCTGTCGCGTTTCTGCTCGTCGCGCTGGATGGCGTTCAGGCGGCCCTTGGCGTAGTTGAAGTACTGAACCAGCGGGATGTGGGCGGGGCAGATGTAGGCGCAGCTTCCGCAGCTTATGCAGTCCATGACCCCCGCGGCCGCCGCCTCGTCGAGATTGTCCTTGCGTACCAGGGCGACCATGTCGACCGGCACCAGGCCGACCGGGCAGGCGGAGACGCAGCTTCCGCAGCGAATGCAGGCCTGGGCCGGCTGGATGCGGGTCTCCTCCTTGGTCAGCGCCAGTATGCCGCTGGTCCCTTTTATCACGGGAACGTCGAGGCTGGGCAGCGGCTGCCCCATCATCGGCCCGCCGGTCAGCAGCCGCGGCGCCTCCTCGGTCAGCCCGCCGCGGAAGGCGATCAGCTCGGACACCATGGTGCCCAGCGGAACCTCGACGTTGCCGGGTTCACACACCCCGTGGCCGCTCACCGTGACCACCCGCGAGATTAGCGGCCGGCCGTAGCGCACCGCCTGATGCACGGCATGGGCGGTGCCCACGTTGTGGACGACCACCCCGATGTCGGCGGTCAGTTGGCGGGCGGGTGTCTCGCGTCCGGTGAGGGCCTGTACGAGATGGCGTTCCGATCCCATCGGATAGCGGGTGGGAATGCCGATCACCGACAGGTTGGCGACGCCGGCGGCGGCCCGGGTCATGCTTTCCAGTGCCTGCGGCTTGTTGCTCTCGATCGCAATGATCACCCTGTCGACGCCCAGGGCGTGGGCCATGATGCGCACGCCGTCGATGATTTCCGGGGCGCGTTCCCGCATCAGGCGGTCGTCGCAGGTGAGGTAGGGCTCGCACTCGGCGCCGTTCATCACCAGGATGTCGAGCTCGTGACGGCTGCGCAGGTCGAGCTTGACGGCGGCCGGAAAGGTGGCGCCGCCGAGGCCGACGATGCCGCATTCGCCGACACGCCGGGCGATCTCGCGCGGCGAGGCCGACAGCGGGTCTTCGATCGGCGGCGGCAGTTCCGCCCAGGCGTCGCGGCCGTCGCTCTCGATGACGATTGTGCGTTGCGGCAGGCCGGAGGGGTGCGGCGCGGTCAGGTTGGCGATGTCGACGACCGCGCCCGAGGTCGGGGCGTGGACCGGCGCCGATACCGCTCCCTGCGCGCGGGCGATCAACTGGCCCTTGCCGACGGTGTCGCCGATGGCGACCACGGGTTCGGCGGGCGCGCCCACATGCTGCTGCAGCGGCACGCGCAACAGCCGCGGCAGGGGCATGGCGACGATCGCCTTTTCGCTGGCCAGCTCCTTCCGATACTCGGGGTGGACGCCGCCGCGGATGCGGAACAGCTTCATTCGGCCCGCCCCGTCAGTTCATGTATTGGCGTGGGTCGGGCTTGTGCCAGTGCCAGTTGGCGAGCGTGATCGGAACTGGCCGCATCTCGATGGCCTCGGTCGGGCAGACCTTGGCGCACTTGCCGCAGCCGTGGCAGATATCGGTGATCACCGTATGAATCTGTTTCGGTCCGCCAACCAGGGCGTCGCTGCTGCAATCCTGCAGGCAGCGCATGCAGCCGATGCAGATGTCCTCGTTGACGAAAGCGACCTCGGGTTCCAGCTCCTCGGTGTCCGAAAGGTCGACCGAGACGCCCAGGCGTTCGGCCAGGGCCGCCGCCAGGGCGCGGCCGCCGGGCGGGCAAAGGGTGGGCTTGGCCTGGCCGGCGGCCAGCGCCGAGGCGGCCTGCTTGCAGCCGGCGAAGCCGCACTGGCCGCATTGCGAGCCGGGCAGCAAGGCCTCCAGTTCGGCCTCGAGCGGGTTCTCGTCGACGCGCAGATAGCGCGAGGCGATGCCGAGCAGGGTGCCGAAGGTCACTCCCAGCATGGCGAGGCTACCGACTGCAGTCAGCATGGCTGGCCCTCCCTCACCCGGCGCTCATGCCGGCGAAACCCATGAAGGCCAGGGACAGCAGTCCCGCCGTCACGAAGCCGATGGGGGCGCCGGCGAAGGCGGCCGGCACCTCGGCCAGCGCCAGACGCTCGCGCAGCCCGGCGAAGACCACCAGGATGACGCTGAAACCCAGAGCCGAGCCGAAGCCGTAGAGCATGCTCTCGACGAAGGTGTGACCCTCCTGGACGTTGAGCAGGGCGACCCCCAGCACGGCGCAGTTGGTGGTGATCAGCGGCAGGAAGATGCCCAGCGTCTGGTACAGCACCGGCGAGATCCGACGCACGGCCATCTCGGTGAACTGGACTACGGCGGCGATCACCAGGATGAAGGTGAGGGTGCGCAGGAACGCCAGTTCGAAGGGGACGAGCAGGAAGCTTTCGATGGCCCAGGCCAGAACCGCCGACAGGGTCAGCACGAAGGTCGTCGCCATGCCCATGCCGATCGCGGTGTCGACCTTGTTCGACGTGCCCATGAACGGGCACAGGCCAAGAAACTTGACCAGCACCACGTTGTTGACGACGGCCGTCGCCACCAGTAGCAGCAGATATTCCTGCATCAGCCAACCACCCTCTTCGCGCCGCAGCAATCCAGGCGTGGAGAACCCTCCTTAGATCTCCTCGCCAGCTTATTACCTGTGCCCGGGCAAAAACGAAAATTTATTTCTTTCCCGACAAGCTACTTGTAAAAAAATCTCTCGGCAACCTTCTTTAGGGTAGGGTGCGGCCTACCCTTTCTCGTGGCCGATCGGGCGGGAGTGGTGCGTCGCAGCATTAGAAGAAGGGGAAGTGCGGGGCGTGTTGCCGTTCGGCGGGGCTCCGAAGCCCGGGCGCAGTGCGCGGGCGGCTCAGCCTCGGGCGAGCGGCGGACGGCAGGCGGCGCCGTCGAGCGCCTCACCGGCGCGGCGCAGGGATACCGGGGTGAGGCCGCCATGAGCGGTGAGCATGGCAGCCCGTCTCCGTGCGAAGGCCAGGCCGGCAACCAGTCCGGCGGCCGCCGCCAGCGCCGCGGCTCCGTCGCCGCCACCCAGCCCGGACGCCGCCACGGCGGCCACGATCATGGCCAGCAGCGGCACCAGATAGGCGGTGGCCGAAGCGCGCAGGAGGGCGTTCTCGGGGATGCCCACCACCATGCGTTCGCCGATGCGGGCGTCAAGGTCGTTGGTGGCGGCAAAGCGGCGTGGCGTGCGACGCGAGGGCTGGGCGGCGGTGCCGCATCCCGCCTTGGCGGCGCAACCAGCGCAGGCGCTCATCGATTCGGCTTCCAGCCACACCTTGGCGCCGTCCACCGCGACGACACGGGCCACGCCCTCGACCATCCTTCGGCCGGTCGCATCGCTGCGGGCTGCGCTGTCCTCGTTCATCGGGTCCCCTGGAGCGCTGTCAGTGGAAGTTGTAAGGGTCCTCGACCCAGTTGTCCAGCAGGGCGGCATCCGCCGCAGCCAAGGGCCGGACGCCCTGGGGCGGGGCGCGGAACTCGGCGCGGGCGTCGACCATGCAACGATAGGGCGCGTAGTGTTCGGCGATCTGCAGGAAGTACCAGGCCATCGAATAGCCGGCCTCGGCGTCGACGCGCTGCAACGAAACGGCCGGATGATAGTCGACGGCGTCGGTGCGCTGGCGGGCGAGATCGGGATAGGTCACGGCGGCGGTCGCCAGGGGCCGCGCTTCCAGCAGGTGTTCGCCGTCCGAATCGAGATAGGGCGTCAGCAGCAGCACCCAATGGTCGCAAAAATGGCCAGCCCTCCCGGCGCTCGACGCCGCCCACTCGGCGAGGAACCGCCGGAAGCGCGGATCGCCCTTGTGCTCGTCGGTAAGCTGATGACGCATCCCGGCGAACGCGCGGGCTTCCCGGAGCTGACGGCGGGGCGGGCTGAGCGCCGTTGCATCCGAATGATGATCGGAGGGATTGACCAATTCGTCGATGACATCGGGAATGCGGTCGCCGTCGAACAGGCGGCCGGCCAGCACCTCGTGGACCTCGTCCACCTCGATCTGAAGGAAGTCGAGAGGGGCTGAACCCAGGGCCGCGGTCAAGTAGATGGTTCGGCCGGCGAACCGAGTGACGTAATAGCCCGCGCTTTCATACTTCTGTGCCAGGGCGATCAGGTCGCCGCCGCACTCGGCCATCGCCCAACTCTCGAGATCGTTGGTGATGCGCCGACCGGTTCCGTCGACGAGTCCTCCCGGCTCATACCAACCGCGGTCGACCAGGGCGACGCGCAGCGGGACTCCGGACACTCCGGCGAGGGCTTGTGCCAGGGCCTCCGGCGCCGTGGCGGGGGCAAGCATGGCGCACGCCCGCTGCAGGGCGGCGAGGTCGACGTCAGCCAGGGTCGTCATACGATCGGTCAGCCCGCCATCCGGGTGACGGTGCCCTCTGCCGAGACGAACAGCGCCGAGACGCCCGCCGCGGTCACGATCGCCCGGCGCCGGTCGGCCGGAGCCACGGCCAGGGCGGTCGACAGGGCATCGGCCTTGGCGGCGCTGTCGGCGATGACGGTGGCGCTGGCGCGGGCCGGCGCCGTGGCGCCGGTGGTCGGGACGATCAGATGGGTGAAGCGGCCCGCCTCGTCGAAGAGCGTGCCGTAGCCGCCCGACGTGGCGACCGCCTTGTCAACGATTTCGAGCGTGTCGACCACGGCCGCCGGGTCGCTGGGATCGGCAATCCCGACGCGCCAGGCCGAACCGTCGGGCTTCGCCGCGAGCGCGCGGGTCTCGCCCATGTCGACCAGCATCCGTTCGAGGCCGTGGGCGCGCAGCACCGCGGCGACGCGGTCGGTGATGTATCCCTGGGCGATGCCGTTCAGCGTCACGGCCATGCCCGGCCGGCCAAACGAAATTCGTCCCGCCTTGGCGTCGGTATCGACCGCACGCCAGTCCACCAGCCGACGCGCCGCGGCCAAGGCGGCTGCGGGCGGTCCGTCAGGGGCCGGCGCGGCGGCCGTGAAATGCTCGAGATAGACTTGCCACAGCGGCTGGATCGTGAAGTCGAAGGCGCCACCGGTAACTTCGGCGTAGCGCCTCGCCTCGTCGATCAGGGCGACCAGTTCGGCCGGCGCCCCGTCCAGCGCACCGTCGCGGTTCAGGGACATGATGGCCGAGTCGGCCCGATACATGCTGAAGATGCGTTCGAGCCGCGCGAGTTCCTCGACGCCGGCGCCGATCGCCTTGTTCGCCGCCGCCTCGTCGTCGTGATAGAGGGCGATCGACGCCTTGGCACCCAGCGCCGTTCCTTCCCAACGCACCAGTTTGGCCTGGGCGCTTCCGGCCCGGAACAACAGGGGCAGGCCGGCGGCGGCGGCCATGATCGTGATAACGCGGCGACGGCTCAATCGCATGGGCATATCAAGGTCCTTCGGTGGCCGTACGGAGCGGCCGTATGGGTTCTCGGCCGAAATATGCAACATGGGGGGCCATCGGGCAACCCGGGCATGCGGGCAAGGCCGCCGCTAAACGCCGTTGGTCAAGGCCATGACGTCCTGCGTGCCGTCCCAGATCATGCGCACGGCCACAATCAGTATGACTGCGAGACCGACCTGCGCGATCCACGGATGCCGGTGCAGGTGCCGGGCGATGATGGTGGCGGCGAAGCCCATGAGCACCACCGACAGCGCCAAGCCGAAGATCAACACCATCGGATGGTCCATCGCGGCGCCGGCAACCGCCAGTACGTTGTCCAGCGACATCGACAGGTCCGCGACCACGATCTGGGTCACGGCCGACCGGAAGCTCTTCCGCGGCATGTCGCGCACGGTTTCGCCTTCCAGGGCCGCCTCGCCGGCGTCCTCCTGCTTGCGCTGAACGATCTCGCGCCACAGCTTCCAGGCAACCCAAAGCAGCAGGATGCCGCCGGCCACCATCAGACCGACGATCTGCAGCAGTTGAGTCGTCATCAGGGCGAACACGATGCGCATCAACGCCGCCGCGGCGATGCCGATGGCGATTGCCTTGCCGCGCTGCTTCGCCGGCAGGCCGGCCGCCGCCATGCCGACGACGATGGCGTTGTCGCCGGCCAGGGCGACGTCGACGACGACGACCGAGAGGAAGGCGACGAAGGCCTCCAGCGTGAAGACTTCCAGGGAGAACGGCATGGTCACGATCCGTAGGATGGCGGACCATCTAGGGCACCCCGGCCGGGTGATCAAGCCTTTTTTCGCGGCCGTTTCTCCCTATTGACTATACCATCTTCCACGCTGTACTCGCCCGCGAGGTCTGCAACCATGGCGCCATGCCGCTGAACGCCATCCGCGAATTCCTGAAACTCGAGGCGAGTGCCGGCATCGTTCTGGTTTTCGCGGCCGCCGTCGCGCTCCTGCTGGCGAATTCGCCGCTGGCCGCGGTCTACGATCTGCTTCTCGATCTTCCGGTGGCCGTGCAGGTGGGTAGTTTCGTGCTGGCCAAGCCGTTGCTGCTGTGGATCAACGACGGCCTGATGGCGATTTTCTTTCTGCTGGTCGGACTCGAGATCAAACGCGAGGTGCTGGAGGGCGAGCTGGCCAGTCTGCGGGTCGCCGTGTTGCCCGGCTTGGCCGCGGTCGGCGGGATGGCGGTTCCGGCCGCGATCTACGTCGCCCTCAACGTCCGCCATCCCGAGAATTTGGCCGGATGGGCCATCCCGACCGCCACCGACATCGCGTTCGCGCTCGGCGTGCTTGCCCTGCTCGGGTCGCGCGTGCCGTTGGGCATCAAGGTGTTTCTGACGGCGCTGGCGATCATCGACGACCTGGGGGCGATCATCATCATCGCGGCCTTCTACACCACCGACCTGTCGGCCGAGGCGCTGGCGGCCGCGGGTTTCGCCCTGGCGGGGCTCCTCGTTCTCAACAGGCTGGGCGTGACGCACAAGGCGGCCTACATTCTGCTCGGCGTCATGCTGTGGGTCAGCGTCCTCAAATCGGGCGTTCACGCAACCCTGGCCGGGGTCGCCCTGGCGCTGACCATCCCGCTGCGCACGGTCGACGACGAGGGGCGTTCGCCGCTTCGGCATCTCGAGCACATGCTCCATCCCTGGGTCGCGTTCGGCGTGGTGCCCTTGTTCGCCTTTGCCAACGCCGGCGTCTCCTTCGCCGGCATGACGGTCGGCGCGCTGTTCCACCCGGTATCGCTGGGCATCGCCGCCGGACTGTTCGTCGGCAAGCAGGTGGGTGTGCTGGGCGCGACCTGGCTGGCGGTAAGGATGGGGTTCGGCTCGCTGCCGGAGGGGGCGTCCTGGGTTCACGTCTACGGCGCGGCGTTACTGGCCGGCATCGGCTTCACCATGAGCCTGTTCATCGCCGCACTCGCCTTTCCCGCCGAGATGGCGGCGGCCACCCGCGTCGGTGTCCTGACCGGATCCCTGATTTCCGCCTTCGCAGGCTATTTCCTCCTGCGCTACGCCCCGGCCCGTCGCGCGGCGGGCGCGGGGGCTTGGCCATGATCAAGGCGCACCACCCCCCGCTGGCCTAGCCTTCACGGCCTGGAAGCGGGTCGAGAGGGCTTCGGTATGGATATGGCGCAGCCGGCCGGCGGTCGCCGGTGGAACAAGGTCGTGGCGGTCGTCGCCATCCTGTTCGGCGTGCTGACCCTCAAGGAGGGCGGCTCGGTGCTTCTCGATATCGGCGGGGCGCGCGCCGCGGCGGGCGCCTTCGTGCCCTTTGTCTTGTGGTTCAATACCGCCGCCGGTCTGGCCTACGTCGTGGCCGGTGCCGGCCTGTGGCGGTGCGCCGGCTGGTCCGCCCCTTTGGCCGCCGGGATCGCCGCCGCAACGGCCCTCGTATTCGCAGCCCTCGGCCTTCACATCGCCGCGGGCGGCGACTTCGAGATTCGCACGGTGGGGGCGATGACCCTTCGCACTCTCGTCTGGGTAGCGATAGCCCTGGCGGCGCGGCGTTGGCGCCAAGAGTGGTAAAGAACTTATTCCTGCGAATATTAATCCTGCGTAAATAAAATCTATCCTCATGCCCCGTGGAGAGAGGCGACTCTACTCCCTATTCTTTGGGCATGGCAAAGATGACTTCTTCGGTGATAGTGTGCGCTTGGTCTGTCGCGGTATCACTCGCGGTGGCAAGTTGCGCCACTCCATTCGACCGCGCCAAGAACACTCCGCTCGCCCGGGTCGAAGACAACTACGTCAGTCTCGTCAGCGGGCTACCGGCGCTCTACAGCGTCATGGCGTCGGCGGTGGTGGTGGCGCCGGGCATTGCGGTCACCAGCGCCCATGTTCTCGACGTCGCGGATCGGTACTCCGGGTACACAGCATCCGCCGACATGTTCACCGTCGAGACCGTGGCGGTGAGCGACCGCATGGACCTGGCGGTGTTGAAGGTACCCGGCAACGTCGGAAAGCCGTTCGCGTGGGACCTGCCCCGGCGGTCGGACGCCGTGTGGGCGATGGGCACCACCAACATCCTTCACGCACCGGTGGTCGCCGGCCAAGTGCTGGAGCCCGACGGCTGGGCTTGCGAGAAGCTTGGCGAGGAAACCGAAACCCGCCGCGGCCGTGATCGCTGCGAGACCCCTATCGTGCGCGGCATCATGTACCAGGCGGAAGCCGGCCCGGGCTATTCCGGCGGCCCGCTCGTCAATTCCGAAGGCCGCCTGCTCGGCCTTACCCAGGGCACCTTCTACGAAGTTGTCGACCGCGAGGGACGACCGATCGAAGGGGCGCCGCGCACGATGTTCGCCTATCGGATCGGCGACGTCCTGGTCGAGGTCCGGCGCCTCTTGAAGTCCGGGTCGCACGGCCTGTCCGCCCAGGAAGTTGCGGCACCGCTCGCCTATCTCGAGCGCGTCATCGCCGCGCTCGATCGCCAAAGCGCCAGCCTGGCCAACTGACGTCCGTCATCCGCCGTGCTAAGAGGTCCCCGGCGAGCGCGAAGGGGACCTGAGCATGGACAAGGCGGTTGGGCGCCGGGTGGCGGTGATCGGCGGCGGGCCGGCGGGGCTGATGGCGGCCACGGTGGTGGCGGCGGCCGGCGTGGCCGTCGATCTCTACGAAGCCAAACCGACCGTCGGACGCAAGTTTCTGCTCGCCGGCCGCAGCGGCCTCAACCTCACCCATGCCGAGCCGCTCGACACCTTTCTCGACAGATACGGGCCGGCGAAGGCGCGCATGGCACCCGCGGTCGAGGCGTTCCCGCCGGACTCGCTGCGGGCGTGGCTCGCCGACCTCGGGGTGGAGACCTTTGTCGGCAGCAGCGGCCGCGTCTTCCCTGTCGGAATGAAGGCCGCGGCCCTTCTTCGGGAGTGGCTGAGGCGATTGGCCGGGTTGGGCGTCGTCGTGCACACCCGCCATCGCTGGGTGGGGTTTTCCGACGGACGTCTGCGCTTCCAACGTGACGGCATCGAAACGATCGAGGTCGCGGCGGATGCGACCGTAGTTGCCCTCGGCGGCGCGAGCTGGCCCCGCATGGGTTCGGACGGGGCCTGGGTCGGCCTGCTGGCGGCCGAAGGCGTGGCGGTGGCACCTCTCAAGCCCGCCAATTGCGGCTTCGAGGCCGACTGGTCACCAATTTTCGCGGACCGCTGGGAGGGGGCGGCGTTGAAGAACATCGCCGCCACGTTCGCGGGCCGCACGGTACGCGGCGAAATCACCGTCACGCGCCATGGGCTGGAAGGTGGGCCGGTCTACGCCTTGGGCGCGGCGCTGCGCGACGCCATCGAAACGACCGGCGATGCCGTGCTGGTGATCGACCTCAAACCGGACCTCGACCTTGCGCAGGTGGAGGCGCGCCTGGCGCGGCCGCGCCGGCGCGCGTCGCTGTCCAACTTCCTTCGCAAGACGCTGGGCCTAACAGGGGTGGCGGTGGCGTTGCTGCGGGAGCGGCGCTGTATCCCCGACGACGGGGCGGCACTCGCCGCCTGCGTCAAGGGGCTGGCGGTGCCGCTGCTGCGCCCGCGCCCGCTGGCCGAGGCGATTTCGACGGCGGGCGGCGTGCGTTTTTCTGAACTCGACGATCAACTGATGCTCATCCGCCGCCCAGGCGTCTTCGTGGCCGGCGAGATGCTGGACTGGGAGGCGCCGACCGGGGGCTTTCTGCTGCAGGGCGCGTTCAGCACCGGCTGGTGGGCCGGCCGCGGCGCGCTGAATTGGCTAGGCGTTACAGCACGGTGACCGAACCGTGGCCGGCATGGGGTGTTAATCGGTCAACCCCCACAATGGAGCGTTTCGATGGAGCACCGATCCCTGGATCACATCGAAGGTAGCGTCAGTTCCCTGCCGCCCGTCGCCCCCCAAAGCAGGAAGGAACGTCTCTTGTACTGGGCGAAGGTTCTCGAGCGGCAGGGGAACAGTCACCTCCAACCCCTGCGTGACGTGGAGTTCGTCTCCCCCGAACACCGTCGCGAACTGCGTGCCGACCGATCGGCGTTGGCCGTCGCCTTCGCCGATCCCGGGCTCCGGGCGGCGGGGCTCCGCGGCGATACCCTGGGCGAGGCGGCCGACTTCTTTGGCCTGTCCGACCGCCAGGCCCATCACATTTTGTGCGCCTGCCACTACACCGGCCGGCCGGCGGCGTCGCTGGTGGCAAGCAGGGTCCATGCCGCCGCGCGGCCGCTGTCGCAAATCGGCCTCCCGCTCGCATGGGTGTCCCTGTGCGCCGCCGTGGTGGCCGCCGAGGCGACGGTGGTCGCCCTGGCCATCTGATGGGCCAAGTGCTAGGGCGTTAGATCCGGCGGCGAACGAAAGGTGAAGGCGGGCGCGCTTTCCGAGAGGATCGCCCGCGCTTCGCGGGCGAGGCGACGCAGTCCCTCGGGCGCCCGGTTGTCGCCGCCGGCGGCGCGCATGATCTCGATGACGCTGGGCATGCCCTTCTCCCCGCCGGTGACCGTGCAGCCATGGGATTCGCTTGCCGCCAGCAGGTCGACGAGGAGCGCACGTTTGAGTTCGAGCACCGCGGCGCGCGCCTCGTCGAAGTCCGCCTCGCGGCCCTCCCCACCGATCAGGGTCACCCGGTGGTGGGGGTCGATTCCACGCGGGCTGAGGTGGCCGTAGGTCGACAGCGAAATTTCGACGCGCCCGGCAAATTCCGCCGCCAAGCGGCCGACCGCGGCGCGGTAATCGTCGTAGGCGGCCAGGATCGCCGCGATCGCGGCAGAGTCGGCCGGTGCCGCGATGTTGACGTCGGTGGAAACGCTCCAAGGCTTCAGCTTGCCAGGGGGTGTCACCCTGGCCCGGCTGCGGGCGGTGTCGGGGGCGCCCTCGCGAATCGCCCGGAAGGCCTCCATCTCGGCGCCCGACGAGAAACCCACGCCGAAGTCGATCATCACGCCGCCGATGGTCTCGCTGTCCTCGTCCATCAGGATGCCGAGGACGTCCTCGACGGCCACGTTCGACCAGCCCGTCAGGCAGGCGAGCAGGTCGGCATTGGCGTACTCGCAGCTTTGCAGCAGCCCGAGCGCCTTGGTTTTCGACGGGTCGGCCGCCTGCTCGACGAACATCTCCAAAGCCTCGCGGCTGATCAGTTCGATACCGTTGAGCAGCGTGTTCTCGGCATGATCGCCGGCAAGCCGTCCGCCCGGTTCGGGCAGCGCGATCTGGGTCCAGGGATGCAGGTGTGCGATCAGGGTCGCCATGGCGTCGACGTCACTGCTCTGCATCGGCAGGACGAGGCCGAATTCGGCCGGTGGAACCTCGAAGTAACGCAGGCGCACCGCCGTCACCATGCCGTTCCATCCCTGCAAGCCCTCGATGGCGGCCGCCGCGGCGCCCTCGAGAAGGCGCACTCCACTGTCGCTTCCGTCGGCGATGGCCACCGCGTCCAGGGTGGCCGAGGGCGGCAGCCGCAGGGGACCCATGCCGCCGGTGGCCACAACGCCCCCCGCCAGGGCCGAGCCGATGCTGGTGAGGTCGATCAGCAGACGCGCGTTCGGCCCCACGGCTTCGGCAAGCAGGGTATTGGCCTGGGTGTAAGTGATGCCGGCGCCGACCGAGATGGTCGCCAGCGCGCGGTCGACGGCGAACTGGTGCGAAAGAATCTGCGACAGCGGCGTCGCCGGGGGTAGTTCCTGCGGGGTAATCGCCGTCCTGGGGCGGATCGCCACCACATCGCGAAATTTGCCGAGCACCGCGGCGCGGTCGTAGGCGAAGGAGTTGATCGCGCTGGTCAGGCCGCCGGCCGGCATCACCGCGTAACCCTGCGCGACGGCGGCCCGCACCGCCGCGGCGACGTTCTCGGTGGCGCACAGGATGGCGTCGAGCGGGCGCCCGCCGTCGTCGGTCAGTTCGGCGCGCGGCATGTGGTCGAAATCGAACGCCGCCGCTCGGTCGAGGGCGACCGTGTTCACGGGAAGCCCGCCGCCGTCGCGGCCAGCAGGCGGTCCGCCAGACCAGGGAGTTCCGCCAGGGCGTCGATCGTCGCGTCGGCGCCCAAATCGGCGACCGGCACCCGGGAATAGCCGAAGGTCACCGCGACCACGGGCAGGCCGGCGGCGCGCGCGGCGAACACGTCGTTGCCGCTGTCGCCGACGAACAGCGCCCGCGCGGACGAGGCGTCCAGGGCCTCGAGGGCGGCAACCACCATGCGCGGGTCGGGCTTCTTCACGCCCGCTATGCTGTCGCCCCCGACCACGGCGCCAAAGAACCGCCGCAGCCCGAGGGCTTCGAGAATGGCGATGCTGGGGGCGTACGGCTTGTTCGTGCACACCGCCATGAGATAGCCGCTCGCGCGCAGATGTTCCAGGGTCCGGTCGGCGCCCGGATAGGGCCGCGTTCGGTCGGCCGGCCCTCCTTCGTAGATCTCGAGAAAGTGCCGGGTGTGATCGGACAGCGAGCCATGGGCCAGGCCTCCGGTCGCGGTCAGCGCCCGTTCGACGAGCGTTGCGGCGCCGTCGCCGACCATCAGTCGCACCTCCTTGGCCGCCAGGGCCCGGCGGCCCAGCCGCGTCAGCATGACGTTGAGCGCATGGGAGAGGTCCGGCAAGCTGTCGACCAGGGTGCCGTCGAGGTCGAAAAGGATGCACGGGCGCGCGGGCGAGGCGGTCATCGCAATCGTTCGTAACAAAGATTGAATTGGCTGGAGTCAGGCTTTTGTGGCACCTTGCCCGCCGTTCCGCAACATCTGCTTCGGCATTTCTGACATGAGCGAAGGGAAGCTTGCCGTAATCGTCCTCGCCGCTGGCCAGGGAACGCGGATGAAATCGGCAATGCCGAAGGTGCTGCACCCGGTGGCGGGCCGGCCGATGGTCGCCCACCTTCTGGCCACGGTCGCGGAGCTGCGGCCCGAGCGAGTCGTGGTCGTGGTCGGCCCCGGCATGGAGGCCGTGTCGGCGGCGGTGGCGCCGCACGCCACGGTGGTCCAGGAAGAGCGGCTGGGCACCGGCCATGCCGTGGGATGCGCCCGCGAACCGCTCGGCGACTTCGACGGCGACGTTCTCGTTCTTTACGGCGATACCCCGCTGATCCGGGTCGAGACGCTGCGGCGCCTGCTGGCCGAGCGCCGGGCCGCACCGCATCCGGCCGTGGTGGTGCTGGGCTTCGTGCCGGCGGGAGGCGGCGAATACGGGCGGCTGGTGATCGGCCGGGCGGGGCTGGAAGCCATCGTCGAGCACCGCGACGCGACCCCCGAGCAGCGGGCGACCCTGAGCCTGTGCAATTCCGGCGTCATGGCCATCGACGGACCTCGGCTGTTCGGCCTTGTCGACCGCCTGCGAAACGCCAACGCCAAGGGCGAATACTACCTCACCGACATCGTCGCCCTGGCGCGCGGCGACGGCCTGCTCTGCGGCTGGGTCGACGGAGAGGAGGAGGAGCTTCTCGGCATCAACTCGCGTGCCGAATTGGCGCGCGCCGAGGCGGTGGCCCAAAGCCGTCTGCGCGAGGCGGCGATGGAAGGCGGAGCGACGCTTGTCGACCCCGCCACCGTCTGGTTCACCCATGACACCCGGGTCGGCCGCGACGTCACCATCCATCCCAACGTCGTGTTCGGCCCTCGCGTCACCGTCGGCGACGGGGTGGTCATCAACGGCTTCTGCCACATCACCGAGGCGGTGATCGAGGACGGGGCGATCATCGGCCCGTTCGCGCGCCTGCGGCCGGGCGCCGTGATCGGCGCCGGCGCCCACATCGGCAACTTCGTCGAGGTCAAGAAGGCGACGGTCGAGGCCGGCGCCAAGGTCAACCACCTGACCTATGTCGGCGACGCCCGCGTCGGCGCCGGCGCCAACGTCGGGGCCGGCACCATCACCTGCAACTACGACGGCTTCGGCAAGCATTTCACCGACATCGGGCCGGGCGCCTTCGTCGGCTCGAACACCTCGCTGGTGGCGCCGGTGTCCGTGGGCGCCGGCGCGGTGATCGGGGCCGGGTCGGTGATCACAAAGGACGTGGCGCCCGGCGCCCTGGCGGTGGCGCGCGGCGCGCAGATGGAGTTGCCCGGCTGGGCCGAGCGCTTCCGCGCCAAGCGCCAGGCCGCGAAGGAGGCGCGCCGCAAGGACGGCGAGGGGAAGGACTAGCGGCCATGTGCGGGATCGTCGGCATCATCGGCAGTCGGGAGGTCGCGCCGCGTCTGGTCGAGGGGCTGAAGCGGCTGGAGTATCGCGGCTACGATTCGGCCGGCGTGGCCACCCTGGTCGACGGCCGTATCGAGCGCCGCCGCGCCGAGGGCAAGCTCGCCAATCTGGAGGCGCTGCTGGAACGGCGGCCGGTCGGCGGCACCATCGGCATCGGCCATACCCGCTGGGCCACCCACGGCGTGCCCAACGAGACCAACGCGCACCCGCACGCCACAAAACGCGTCGCCGTCGTCCACAACGGCATCATCGAGAACTTCAAGGAACTGCGCGACGAGCTGGTGGCGCTGGGCAACGCGTTCGAGAGCGACACCGACACCGAGGCCGTGGTGCAGCTCGTCGACCATCATCTCGCCCAGGGCCGTACGCCCGAGGAGGCGACCGCGATGGCCCTCGAGCGGCTGGAGGGGGCCTTCGCGCTCGGCCTCATCTTTGCCGGGCGCCACGACATGATGATCGCCGCCCGCCGCGGCAGCCCGCTCGCCATCGGCTATGGCGACGGCGAGATGTTCCTCGGCTCCGACGCCCTGGCCCTGGCGCCGATGACCCAGCGCATCACCTATCTCGAGGACGGCGACTGGGCGGTGATCACGGCCGATTCGGTGGTCATCCGCGACCGCGACGGCGTGCAGGTGGAGCGCGCGGTGCGCCAGACGGCGCTGTCCGGGGCGCTGATCGGCAAGGGCGAGCACCGCCACTTCATGCTCAAGGAGATCTATGAGCAGCCGCAGGTTATCGGCGAGACCCTGAACACCATGTTCAACCCGGTCACGCGCACGATCACGCTGCCGGAGTTGCCGTTCGATCTGGCGGCGGTGCCGCGGCTGACCATCGTCGCCTGCGGCACTTCGTATTACGCCGGGCTGGTGGCGCGCTACTGGTTCGAGCGCATCGCGCGCCTGCCGGTCGAGGTCGACGTCGCCTCCGAGTTCCGTTACCGCAATCCGGCGATGCAGCCCGGCGGCATGGCGCTGTTCATCTCGCAATCGGGCGAGACCGCCGACACCCTGGCGGCGCTGCGCTTCTGCAAGGAGCACGGCCAGCACGCGGTGGCCCTGGTCAACGTGCCGGAAAGCACCATCGCCCGCGAGGCGCACGCCGCCCTCTACACGGTCGCCGGGCCGGAGATCGGCGTCGCCTCCACCAAGGCCTTCACCACCCAGCTCACCGCGCTGGCCTGCATGGTCATCGCCATGGCGCGGGCGCGCGGCGCCATCGACCAGGCGGCCGAGGGGCGCCTGAGCCAGGCTTTGGCCGAGGTGCCGGCGCGCGCCGCCGAGGTGCTGGCCCACGACGAACGCCTGCGCGAGATCGCCGGCGAGATCGCCGACGCCCGCGACGTGCTCTATCTGGGGCGCGGCACCGCCTATCCGATCGCGCTGGAGGGCGCGCTGAAGCTTAAGGAGATCTCCTACATCCACGCCGAAGGCTATCCGGCGGGCGAGATGAAGCACGGGCCCATCGCCCTCATCGACGAGACCGTGCCG
Organism: Rhodospirillales bacterium; assembly: GCA_019455065.1. Lineage (GTDB taxonomy): Bacteria > Pseudomonadota > Alphaproteobacteria > Rhodospirillales > Magnetospirillaceae > JACFNC01. Next base: position 286,832 of record JACFNC010000002.1, on the reverse strand, counting down.
GTGATCGTCATAGCCCCCTCCGACGAGCTTTACGACAAGACCGCCTCCAACCTGCAGGAGGTGGTGGCGCGCGGCGGCCGCGTCGTGCTGCTGTCCGATCACCAGGGCGTCGAGCGCATCGGCACCAGGCCGGCGGCCAGCGTGACCCTGCCCGAGCTGCACCCCTTCGTCGCCCCCATCCTCTACGCCCTGCCGGTGCAGCTGCTGGCCTACCACGTGGCGGTGGCCAAGGGCACCGACGTCGACCAGCCGCGCAACCTGGCGAAGAGCGTGACGGTGGAGTAGGGGGAGGGGCCTCGCCGCCGGCGGTCGGGGAGGGTGAGGGAGCGGCCCTAGTAATGCGGCGGCGGCTTGGCGTCCTGGGGCGAGGGTTCCCAGCCCTCTTCCACGTCGGTGAGCCGTTCGCGCAGGCGCGCCACCTGGGCTTTCAGCAGGTCGATGGTCCGCCCCTGCGCGGCCAGCACCGCCGACAGGTCGTCGGCCATGCGCTCATGGTGGGCGAGCCTGCGTTCCAGCTCGGTGATGCGGGCTTCGGCGGCCGCGTCCATGGTGCGGGTCAGGCCCGGTACTGCTCGGGCTCGTCGAGGCCCTGCCGCTCGGCCTCGGCATCAAAGGCGGCGCGGTACAGGGGGTAGGAGCGGGTCTTTCGCATGGCCTCGCCGGTGCGGCTGTGGCGATAGTCGGCCCGCTGCACGAGGGGATGGGCCGCCTTGTCGGCGCAGGCGTCGCTCTCGACGATCAGCGCCTGGATCTGGGCCGCAAGGCCGGCGGCGTGGCAGGTCTCCACCGCCAGTTCACGGGTCAGCGCCTCGATCTCTTCGCGAAGCTCCTCGTTTTCGGCACGCAGGCGGGAAACCTCGTCGTCGGCCAGCAGGCTCTCGAAGCTCTCGGATGTCTTTCTGGTCATCGCCACTCCTCTCGTCCTGCCCCCGGACATAAAGGATTTCCGCCCGCATGCAAGCGCGACGATGCGACCGGCGCCGACGCCGCCGATCGCTTCGGACGGGGAAGGTCGACCTTACCGGAACACCTGGGCGCTTTCGGCCGCCGATTTGCGGGATTTGCGACGGCCCAGCAGACGGTCGGGCCCGGGAGGTGGCGACGGTTCGGCGCCAGGTCGCGAGTCGGCAATGTGGCGGTGATGGCGGAAGCGTTCGTCGCCTTCGGCCGGCAGCACCTGTTCGGCGCGGGGTCCGGGCAGGGGCGGGCCGCCAAACACCAGTTCCTCCCCTTCCTCCTCCATCTGGCGGCGGCGCACGCTGTTGTAGGCAAGCAGGCCGAGGCCGGCGGCGATCAGCAGCAGCGCCACCGGGCTGTCGCCGGCGGAGCGGACCATCGAGCGCATGTACGAGCTGTTGCGGAGGTTCTCGCCCACCTGGCCGGCGATGCGGCGTGGCGACAGCTTGCGCTCCAACGCGGCCACGGTCTCCTCGGCCCGGCGTCGGGTGTCTTCGATATCCTGCTCGATCGTTTCGGGGGAGCGGTTGGGCATTGTCAACCTCCTTCGGGACACCACGTCAACAACGCGGCGTTGCACTGGTTCCCGACCGCCCTGTGTGGTAGGACCAATCCGAAATGACCATGTTGCGCCAGCGAAAGAGGACAACTCGATGCATCTGCAAGATCCTTCCCTGCTGCGGACCGGCGCGTTCATCGACGGCGCCTGGGTCGAGGCCGACGAGGGCGCCACCTTTGCCGTCACCAATCCCGCCGACGGCACGGTTCTCGCCCGGGTGCCCGCCATGGGCGCCGCCGAGGCGCGCCGCGCCGTCATCGCCGCCGACCGGGCCCTGCCCGAATGGCGCGCCCGCACCGCCAAGGAGCGGGCCGCCGTGCTGCGCCGCTGGTACGAGCTGATGATGGCCAACCAGGAGGATCTGGCGGTGCTGATGACCGCCGAGCAGGGCAAGCCGCTGGCCGAGGCGCGCGGCGAGATCGCCTATGGCGCCGCCTTCGTCGAGTGGTTCGCCGAGGAGGGCAAGCGCGCCTATGGCGACATCATCCCCTCGCATGGTCGCGACAAGCGGATCGTGGTGCTGAAGCAGCCGGTGGGCGTGGTGGCGGCGATCACGCCCTGGAACTTCCCCAACGCCATGATCACCCGCAAATGCGCCCCGGCGCTCGCGGCGGGTTGCACGGTGGTGGTCAAGCCGGCCGAGGATACGCCGCTGTCCGCCCTGGCCCTGGCCGAGCTGGCGGTGCGGGCGGGGATGCCGGCCGGCGTGTTCAACGTGGTGACCGCCGGCGATCCGGCGGCGGTGGGCGGCGAGCTGACCGCCAACCCGATCGTGCGCAAACTGTCCTTCACCGGCTCGACCGAGGTCGGCAAGCTGCTGATGCGGCAATGCGCCGGCACGGTGAAGAAGATATCGCTGGAGCTGGGCGGGAACGCTCCCTTCATCGTCTTTGACGACGCCGACCTCGACGCCGCGGTGGCCGGCGCCATGGCCTCGAAATACCGCAACACCGGCCAGACCTGCGTGTGCGCCAACCGTCTGCTGGTGCAGGACGGGGTCTACGACGCCTTCGCCGAGAAGCTGGCGGCCGCGGTCGGCAGGCTGAAGGTCGGCCCCGGCCTCGCCGGCGAGGCGCAGCAGGGGCCGCTGATCAACATGCAGGCGGTGGAGAAGGTGGAAAGCCACATCGCCGACGCGCAGTCCAAGGGCGGGCGCATCGTCACCGGCGGCAAACGCCATGCCCTGGGCGGCACCTTCTTCGAGCCGACCATCATCGCCGACGCCTCGCCCGAGATGCTGTGCGCCCGCGAGGAGACCTTCGGCCCGGTGGCGCCCTTGTTTCGCTTCCGTACCGAGGAGGAGGCGGTGCGGATGGCCAACGACACCGAATTCGGCCTCGCCGCGTATTTCTACAGCCGCGACGTCGGCCGCGTGTGGCGGGTTGCGGAAGCCTTGGAGTACGGCATCGTCGGCATCAACGAGGGCATCATCTCCACCGAAGTCGCCCCCTTCGGCGGCGTCAAGGAATCCGGCCTCGGCCGCGAAGGCAGCAAGTACGGCATCGAGGAATTCCTGGAGATCAAGTACATGTGTTTGGGCGGGCTGTAAGGGCGCCGCCTTCAGGCTTGCCACGGATTGATCACGGCAACGCCGGTGTCGACGACGTCGCTGCCGTTGCGGGTCACCAGGGCCAGACCGTGGACCAGCGCGGTGGCGGCCAGCAGGCCGTCGATCACGGGCAGCGTACGGGCGGCAGAGAGGCGGCCCCATTCCTCGGCGACCAAGGCATCGATGCCGATCAGGCGGTCGGCGTAGTGCGCACGCAGGCCATCCAGCCAGCCGCGTAACGATCCCCCGGCCGCTGGATCGCGCCGGGACAGGCTGGCGGCGCCCTTGGCGATCTCGCCCAACGTCAGAACACTGAGATACAGGCGCTCGGGGTCGGCGCGGCCGAACCAGGCCAGCACCTTGGGTTCGGGGACCCTGCGCCGCAGTTCCGAGACGACGTTGGTGTCGAGAAGGTAGCTCACAGATCGACGGTCCGGCCGGTGTCGCGGGACCGGTCGTTGATACTGGCGATGGCATCGTCATCGAGCTTCGGCCCGGCCATGAGGTAATCGAGCAGCGAGGGCCGGTTGGCTTCGAGGCGGCGATATTCCTCGATCGACAACACGACGGCCCTGTCGACGCCGCGATAGGTGACGATCTGCGGCCCCTCGGTTTGGGCGCGCGTGACGACCTCGCTCAACTTGGCCTTGGCGTCTTGTAGTTGCCATTTGCGGGACATCGAAGGCTCCTGACTAGACGGACTAGTCTAGTCTGACTCCCGCGGTCTCGCAAGCCTCCAGCGATCGTTCTCCCGTCTGTCAGCGGCTTACCCCTGTCTCAGCGTCCGCTCGAAGAAGGCGAGCGTGCGTTGCCAGGCGAGGCGCGCCGCCTCGGGGTGGTAGCGGGCCGGCGAGCCGTCGTTGTGGAAGGCGTGGTTGGCGCCCTCGTACATGTGCAATTCGTAGGTCACCCCGGTCTTGTCGAGGGCTTCGCGGAACGCCGGCACCTGCGCGTTGATGCGCTCGTCGAGCCCGGCGTAGTGGAGCAGCAGCGGCGCCTTGATGGCGGCCGCCTTGGCGGGCTCGGGAGGGGCGCCATAGAAGACCACGGCGGCGTCGAGGTCCGGCGCCGCCGCCGCGACCTGCCCGATCAGCCCGCCGCCCCAGCAGAATCCGACCATGCCCGCCCGCCGCGTGGTGTCATCGCGGCCGCGCAGCCATTCAACGGCGGCCCTGGCGTTGGCGACCGTCTCCGAACGGTCGAGCTTGCCGATCATGTCACGGGCGATGTCGGGATCGGCCGGCGTGCCGCCCATGGGCGACAACAAGTCCGGCGCGAAGGCCACGTAGCCGGACGTGGCCAGGCGCCGCGCCACGTCGCGGATGTATGGGGTAAGGCCGCGGTTCTCGTGAATCACCACCACACCCGGCAGCGGCGGTCCCGAAGGCCGGGGGCGGGCGAGATAGCCCGTGATCTGGCCGGTCGGGGCAGCGAAGCCGGTGGTCTCGGTATGCAGCCCTGGGTCGCCCTCGGCCACCTGGGCGACGGCGTTGCGGGCTTCGAGCAGCGGCAGCAGCGCCATCGCCGCCGCCGCGCCGCCGGTCAGCCGGGCAAGGCGGTCGAGGAACAGCCGCCTGTCAAGGTGGACGTGGGTGTATTCGTCGTAGAGATCGATGACGCGCTGGTCCATGGCTCGTCCTCCCGGTTGAGACATGGGCCTGCTGGCGAGCGGCGCCAAGAACCCGCGCCGACCCTCTCACCAAGGGCACGTCTTATTCGGTCAGGGTCAGCCGCTCGGCCAGAAAGGCGAGGGTGTTCCAGTCGCCGTCCCAGGCGTCGAGCAGAAGGCCGTCGAGAATGTCGATGGCCTTGACGCAACGCGCCCGATCGCAATTGCCGGCGGTCAGGTTGTCCTGAAGAATTTCGAGTTCGATCAGCGTCGCCTCGTAGCTGATGGCGTGGTCGCGCAGGCGGGGAAAGCCGTGGCGGCGCAGCATCGCTCCTTCGCGGCGGAAATGATCCTCGGCCAGCTTGCCGACCAGCCGGACCAGCAGCCGCGCCGCCTCGGTTTCGCCGGAGGTCACGGCCTTGCGCAGGGCCGCGAACATCGACGTCATGTCCCGGCAATCCTCGCGCAGGGCTTCAAGGTGTTCTTCGGTCAAATGCATGCCGCCGTCGCGCCGGTTGGGAATGCTCGACCATAACATGGGGGGTGGCCCGGACCAACGTTTGGAGTATCCCCGCCGCCGCGTTGCGGGTGCCTTTCGCCCCGGCGGCGGGGCTCGACAGGCGGCGCCGGCTTCTGCCATAGATGACCGCTGACGACCGAGGGAGCCGACATGCCCAGCTACGATTACGACCTCATCACCATCGGCGCCGGTTCGGGCGGGGTGCGCGCCAGCCGCATGGCCGCCGCCTACGGCGCCCGGGTCGCCATCTGCGAGGAGAGCCGGGTCGGCGGCACCTGCGTCATCCGTGGCTGCGTGCCCAAGAAGCTCCTGGTTTACGGGGCCCATTTCGCCGAGGACTTCGCCGACGCCGCCGGCTACGGCTGGACGGTGGGGGAAACCGCCTTCGACTGGGCCCGGCTGGTCAGCCGCAAGAACGCCGAGATCGATCGTCTGAACGGCATCTACATGCGTATCCTGCGCGAGGCCGGGGTGACGCTGCTCGAAGGGCGGGCCCGGCTGGCCGATCCGCATACCGTCGAGATCGGCGGCCGCCGCCATACCGCCGAGCGCATCCTGATCGCTGTCGGCGCCTGGCCCAACCTGCCGGCCATTCCCGGCATCGAGCACGCCATCACCTCGAACGAGGCGCTCGATCTGATGAGCCTGCCGGAGCGCATCGTCATCGTCGGCGGCGGCTACATCGCCGTCGAGTTCGCGGGCATCTTCAGCGCGCTGGGGACGCGGGTCACGCAGGTGGTGCGCGCCGACACCATCCTCCGCGGCTTCGACCAGGACGCCCGCATCGCGCTCGCCACCGAGATGCAGCGCAAGGGTGTCGAGATACGCTGCGAGAGCGTGGTGCGGAGCATCGAAAAGACCGAGGCCGGCTACAGTCTGCGCCTGGCGGGCAGCGACGTCATCGAGGCCGACCTCGTCATGTACGCCACCGGCCGCGCGCCCAAAACGCGGGACCTGGGCCTCGAGGAGGCCGGTGTCGCCCTGAACGACACGGGCGCCGTAGTGGTCGACGAGTGGTCGCGGACCAGCCTGCCGCACATCCACGCCGTCGGCGATTGCACCGACCGCATGAACCTGACTCCCGTGGCCATCGCCGAGGCCCGCGCCCTGGTCGAGACCCTTTACAACAACAACCCGACGCGCATGGACTACGACAACGTCCCCTCGGCGGTGTTCAGCCAGCCGCCGCTGGCCACCGTGGGCCTGACCGAGACCGCGGCGCGGCGCCGCTACGGCAGGGTCAGCGTCTTCGTCAGCCGTTTCAAGCCGATGAAGAACACCCTGTCGGGGCGCGAGGAGCGCACGATGATGAAGCTCGTCGTCGACCGCGACACCGACCGGGTCGTCGGCGCCCATATGGTCGGCCCGGACGCGCCCGAGATCATCCAGGGCGTGGCCATCGCTCTCAAATGCGGGGCGACCAAGCGGCAGTTCGATGCCACGGTGGGGATTCATCCCACTGCCGCCGAGGAGTTCGTGACCATGCGCGATCCGGTGCCGGAGCCCTCGCCGGAACAGGAGTGACGGCCCGCCAAAGAGTGCGTCACTGCAACAGGGATGCCGGCTTCCTCGGGCCTGACGACGATGGTCGGACACCCGGCTGCCCCGTCTGCCGGATTGCCGGTCCGAATCCCTGGCATTATTCTTTGCAGTGCAGTATACGGGATTTTTCCTCGCTTTTTTGTGGTCGTGATGGTCGAAAAGTGGTCGCCGGACAGTTGGCGCAGGAAGCCGATCCAGCAGGTCCCCGAGTATCCTGACCCCGCCAAGTTGGCGGCGATCGAGGATCAGCTTCGCAACTACCCACCCTTGGTGTTCGCCGGCGAGGCCCGGCGCCTGAAGCTGGCGCTGGCCCGCGTGGCCGAGGGCAAGGCGTTCCTGCTGCAAGGCGGCGATTGCGCCGAGAGCTTCGCCGAGTTCCACCCCAACAACATCCGCGACATGTTCCGCGTGCTGTTGCAGATGGCCGTGGTCCTGACCTTCGGGGCCGCCTGCCCGGTGGTGAAGGTGGGTCGTCTGGCCGGCCAGTTCGCCAAGCCGCGGTCGGCCCCGACCGAGACCATCGACGGCATCACCCTGCCGGCCTACCGCGGTGACATGGTCAACGGAATGGAGTTCACGCCCGAGGCCCGCATCCCGGACCCCGAGCGCATGGTGCGCGCCTACAACCAGTCGGCGGCCACCCTCAACCTACTGCGGGCCTTCGCCCAGGGCGGGTACGCCGACCTGCACAAGGTGCATCAGTGGACGCTGGGCTTCGTCGCCGGCAGTCAGCAGAGCGAGCGCTACCAGGACTTGGCCAACCGGCTCGACGAGACGCTGGCCTTCATGGAGGCCTGCGGCCTGACTTCGGAAACCACGCCGCAGATCCGCGAGACGGATTTCTTCACCTCGCACGAGGCTTTGCTTCTCAACTACGAGCAGGCGCTGACGCGCATCGATTCGACGACCGGCGACTGGTACGACTGTTCGGCCCACGCCCTGTGGGTGGGCGACCGCACCCGCGCGCTCGACGGCGCGCATGTCGAGTTCCTGCGCGGCGTGGGCAACCCGGTCGGCTTCAAGGCCGGGCCATCGATGACGCCGGACGACCTCTTGCGCCTGATCGACCTTCTGAACCCGCACAACGAGCCGGGGCGCCTGACCGTCATCAGCCGCATGGGGGCGGACCAGGTGGCGGCAAAACTGCCGCCGCTGATCCGGGCCGTGCAGCGCGAGGGCCGCGTCGTCGTCTGGGCCTGCGACCCGATGCACGGCAACACGGTGAAGGCGGGCGACTACAAGACCCGTTCGTTCGACCGCATCCTGGCCGAAGTGCGGGGCTATTTCGCCGTCCACCGGGCCGAGGGTACGCACGCCGGCGGGCTGCATTTCGAGATGACCGGCCAGGACGTGACCGAGTGCATCGGCGGCGCCCAGGCGATCACCCCGGCACGGCTGGGCGACCGCTACCACACCCATTGCGACCCCCGGCTCAACGCCAATCAGGCGCTGGAGATCGCCTTCCTCATCGCCGAGGCGCTGAAGGACGAGCGCCTGCGCGTCCGCCGGCTGGCGTCGCTGGCGTCGTGACCGCCGGCGGCGGAGGAGGGGGCCAGCCCCCCGTCACCCCGCGGCCCGAGGACATAGCGCGCCTCACTGACCACTACTTCCTGCGCACCCGGCAAATCGTCGGCCGCTTCGGCGACGAGACGGTGACCTATGCGGTGTTCATGCGGCGCCCCGTCGTCTTCACCCCGCGCCTAGCGGTGGAATGGCTCAATGCGGTCGCCGAGGCGCGGGGCGTCACCCTGGACATCGACCTCCGGTTCCAGGAAGGCGAATGGGTCGGCGCCGGCGAGCCGATGATCTACGTCACCGGGTCGCTCTTCCATCTCGTCGACCTCGAAACCCTTCTCTTGCAGAAGATCGGCGCGGCCTGCGTCGCCGCCTACAACGCCTACGCCATGTGCGTGGATCTGCCGCATGTCGCCTTTCTGGCGATGGATGCCCGTCACTGCGCCGGCACAGAGATGGCCGAACTGATGGCCTATGCCGCGTCGGTGGGATCGAACGCCGCCCGAAGCGCCGCCGGGGCCAAGGGGTTCATCGGCAACGCCACCGACGCCACCGCCCACTTCTTCGGCCAGCCCGGGGGCCTGGGGACCATGCCGCACGCCCTGATCGGCTATGCCGGCTCGACGGTGCGGGCCGCCGAAATGTTCCACGAAACCTTCCCCGACGACCCCATCACCGTGCTTGTCGACTATTTCGGCCAGGAGGTCACCGACTCCCTGGCCGTCTGCCGGCGCTTCCCCGACCTCGCGGCGGCAGGCAGGATTGGGGTGCGGGTCGACACGCACGGCGGGCGCTTCGTCGAGGGATTGGATCCGCAGACCTCGTATGCCGTTCTCGAGCGCAACGCGCCGAAGGCCATTCGCGGCTACCGCACCGAGGCGGAGTTGAGGTTCCTCGTCGGCACGGGCGTCTCGGCCGCTGCCATCTGGCACGTCCGCGAACAGCTCGATACCCACGGGTTCGACAAGGTGAAGATCGTCGCCTCGTCCGGCTTCTCGCCTGCCAAGTGCAAGACCATGGCCTACTCAAAGGCGCCCATCGACGTCGTCGGCACCGGTTCGTTCCTGCCCGAGAACTGGTGGGAAACCTACGCCACCGCCGACATCATCGCCTATGACGGCGAACCACGGGTCAAGGTCGGCCGCGAATTCCTGCTGCGCCCTCGTCCCTGACCGAGCGACCGCAACCCGGCGCCGCAAGACCACACTTGCCGCATGGTTGAAACTTGAGCCAACCATAATATACGGTTTTGTTCAACAAAGCCCGGCCCAGGGGTGCCGGACGATCGAGAAGGCCCTGCGAGGGCTCGATTTGGAGAGAGACATGGTTGCGATCATTCCCCAACTGTTCACGCGGGAGATCGAAGTCAACGGCCGCAGGATCCTGACGGATTCCGAAGGCTATCTGCTCGATCTTGACGACTGGTCAGAGGACTTCGCCAGGGCACTGGCGGCGAAGGAAGGTTTGGACCTGACCGACGAGCACTGGCAGGTCATCCGTTTCATCCGCGCCTTCCACGAGGAGCACCGCGTGCAGCCGCAGGTCCGGGTGATGATCAAGCACTTCACGGAGAAGTGGGGGCCGGAGAAGGGGAGCAACCACTATCTGCACGAAATCTTCCCCAAAGGCGGCCCGCAGAAACAAGGCAACCGCCTGGCCGGCATCCGCCGCACCAAGGGCGAGCACTGACGGCCTCGTCGCTCGCTACGCTCTAGGCTAGGAGCCGGCAATTCCCTGGTCCGGGTGGCGGCAAACGTTCTAGCTCGTCCCGTCGAGGCGGGCAAAGATGTCCCTCAGGGTCTCGAAGGTGCCGTCGCCGTACCGTTCGCGCAGCTGGCGTGGGTTGCTCGCCATGCCCTCCTTCAATTCCGCGAAAAGCGTTTTCAGCAATGCGTGGAACACGGGCTCGGTGAGTTGCCACTGCTCGTCCGGGGCGCCCGGCTGGGCCGGAGCCAGGTTGGCGTTGACGATGTCGATGAACCAGTCCCGGCGTTTGTCGAAATTCGAGAAGTAGTGCGCGACGACGATCAGGACGTCGTTGGCCAGTGACCGGGCCTCCGGATCGTCGTAGACGCCTTCCCAATCCACCTGCGGGCCGTCGCGGTGGCGGTCGATGATCGCCTGCGCCTTGCTCTGGCACTGGTCGTAGAGATAGGGGCCGATCATCTTGTTGAGGACGATGTTGAAGCCCGGGATGACGCGCCGCGACAGGACGCCACCCTCGCTGGCCCCCTCGTCGCCGCTTCGGGCGGGAAACAGATGCGAGAACCGTTTGATGAGGATGCGGTCGAACGGAAAGCGCCGGGCCTGGTCCCAGGCCATGGCCTCGCGGGCGCGGCTGCAATCGTCATAGCTTTTCTGATAAACGGCCTGGAAGCGCTCCCCGTCCCGCAAAAATCGGTCGGCGATGGCTTGGATGTCCTTGGCGGTCAGGCTGCCGCCCGCCTTCTTCGCCTCTGCCTCGAGGCGGGCGCAGAAATGCCGGATCATGGTGCCCGAAATGGCCGCGCAATACCCTGGTCCGGCCGCCTGGATCTTTCCCTCCGCCTTCGTCATCGCCCCGTTCCGTTTCCCCTTGGGTCGGCGGCGAGTTTAGCCGCAGCGTCGCCCGATTGCCAGCGGGGCGCCGTTCCCCGCCCTGTGGCCAGTGGCGTTGACAGTGGGGTGGGCTGGGCATAGGTTCCCGGCAGCTTCCATCCGTTGTCCCGAGCCATGCCCGACGCACTCACCCTCGCCCTGGCGCAGATCAATCCGGTGGTCGGGGACGTCCCCGGCAATCTCGGCCGCATCCGCGCCGCGCGTGCCGAGGCGGCGGCGCTGGGCGCCGACCTGCTGGTCGGCAGCGAGCTGATGGTTGCCGGCTATCCGCCCGAGGATCTGGTGCTCAAGGAGGCGTTCCTCGACGCGGTGGAGAGCGGGGTGGCGGACCTCGCGCGCGACACCGCCGACGGCGGTCCGGCGCTGCTCGTGGGCGCCCCCTGGCGGGTGAACGGGCGCTGCCACAACGCGGCGCTCCTGCTCGACGGCGGCGAGGTCGCGGCGGTCCGGTTGAAGCACCATCTGCCGAACTACGGGGTGTTCGACGAGGCGCGGGTGTTCGCGGCGGGCCCCTGCCCGGGGCCGGTGGCGTTCCGTGGCGTGCGCCTTGGCGTCATGGTGTGCGAGGACATGTGGTTTCCCGACGTGGCCGAATGCCTCCAGGAATCGGGCGCGGAAATACTCGTTGTGCTGAACGGCTCGCCGTTCGAACTCGACAAGCCCGACGTGCGGCTCAATCACGCGGTCGGGCGCATCACCGAGACGGGGCTGCCGCTGGTCTACGTCAACCAGATGGGGGGGCAGGACGAACTGGTGTTCGACGGCGGCTCGTTCGTGCTCGACGCCGCGCGCCGCTTCCGCGTGCAGGCGCCGGTGTGGCGCGAGACGGTGCTGCCGGCGCGGATGAAGCGACAGGGCGACGGCTGGGAATGCGAGGCCGGCACCCTCGTTCTGCCGCCCGACCGCTGCGAGAACATCTATCAGGCGATGGTGCTGGGCCTGCGCGATTATGTCGCCAAGAACGGATTTCCGGGGGTCATCATCGGCTTGTCGGGGGGCGTCGACAGCGCGCTGACGGCGGCCGTGGCGGCCGACGCGCTCGGCCCCGACAAGGTGCGCTGCGTGATGATGCCCTCGCCTTTCACCTCGGCGGAAAGCCTGGAGGATGCTTCTCTGGCGGCGCGGATGCTGGGCGTCCGCCTCGACGAGGTCGACATCGAACCGGCGATGCGGGCGTTCGACGCCATGCTCGCGCCGCTTTTCGCCGGCACCGGGCGGGACATCACCGAGGAGAACGTCCAGGCGCGCGCCCGCGGTGTCACCCTGATGGCGCTCAGCAACAAGTTCGGGCCGATGGTGTTGTCGACGGGCAACAAGTCCGAGATGTCGGTCGGCTATTCCACCCTTTATGGCGACATGTGCGGCGGCTATTCGGTGCTCAAGGATGTGTACAAGACCACGGTTTACGCGGTTTCGCGCTGGCGCAACGGCAATCGGCCGGAAGGCGCGCTGGGGCCGCAGGGGCCGGTGATCCCCGAGCGCATCCTCACCAAGGCGCCGACCGCCGAACTGAGGCCCAACCAGACCGACCAGGACACGCTGCCGCCCTATGAGGTGCTCGACGACATCCTGAAGCATCTGATCGAGGGCGAGCAGTCGATCGAGGCGGTGGCGGCCCGCGGCCACGACGAGCAGACGGTGCGCCGCGTCTGGCGCATGCTCGACCGCGCCGAGTACAAACGCCGGCAGGCCCCGCCCGGCGTCAAGATCACCAGCCGCGCCTTCGGCCGCGACCGCCGCTACCCGATCACCAACGGGTTCACGAGACTGGTATGACCGTCGCCGTCCGGTTCGCGCCCAGCCCCACCGGCCTCCTGCACGTCGGCAACGCCCGGGTCGCCATCGTCAACTGGCTGTTCGCGAAGCATCACGGCGGCTATTTCATCCTGCGCATCGACGACACCGACGCCGAGCGGTCGCGCGGCGAGTACGTCGACGCGATCCGCGAGGACCTTCGCTGGCTGGGGTTGGAATGGGACCGCCGCGTCCACCAGTCGCAGCGCCTGGAGCGCTACGCCGAGGCCGCCGAGCGGCTGCGCGCCGCGGAACGGCTGTATCCCTGCTACGAGACGCCGGAGGAACTGGAGGCCAAGCGCAAGCGTCAGCTCGGGCGCGGGCTGCCGCCCGTCTACGACCGCGCCGCCCTCCGGCTGACCGCCGCCGATCGGCGCAAGCTCGAGGCCGAGGGCCGGCGGCCCCATTGGCGCTTTCTTCTCGATCACGAGGACGTGCGCTGGGAGGATGCGGTGCGCGGCACCTGCCATTATCACGGCTCCCATCTCAGCGATCCGGTGCTCATTCGCGGCGACGGCACGCCGCTCTACACCCTGCCCTCGGTGGTCGACGATATCGAACTCAAGATCAGCCACGTCATCCGTGGCGAGGACCACGTCACCAACACGGCGGCGCAAATCCAGTTGTTCCGGGCGCTGGGAGCCGAACCGCCGGTGTTCGCGCACCTGCCGCTGCTCACCGACGCCGGCGGCCAGGGGCTGTCGAAGCGCCTGGGCAGCCTAAGCCTTCGGGACTTGCGGGCGCAGGGCATCGAGCCGCTGGCCCTCGACAGCCTGCTGGCGAAACTGGGCACCTCCGACGCCATCGATGTGCGCACGTCGCTCGACCAGCTCGTCGACGAATTCGACCTGGGCAAATTGGGGCGCGCCACCCCGAAGTTCGATCCGGCCGAGCTCGAACATCTCAACGCCCGCCTTCTGCACGCGCTGCCCTTCGACGAGGCGGCGCCGCGCCTCGCCGCCCTGGGGATCGAGGGCGAGGACGCGCCGCGCTTCTGGGAGGCGGTGCGGGGCAACCTCGGTCGCCTCGCCGAGGCCGCCGATTGGTGGCGGGTGTGCGCGACGCCCATGCGCCCGGTGATCGAGGATGCCGGGTTCCTCGCCGAGGCGGCGGCGCTGCTGCCGCCGGAGCCGTGGGACGAAGGCACCTGGGCGGTGTGGACCGGCGCCGTGAAGGCGGCCACCGGCCGCAAGGGCAAGGATTTGTTCCATCCGCTGCGCCTCGCGCTCACCGCCCGCGAGCATGGACCGGAGCTGAAACTTCTGCTACCGCTCATCGGCCGCCGGCGGGCGTCGGCTAGGCTGACCGGGGCGACCGCCTAGCGGGAGGAACGACGCATGGATCAACGACTGAGCTTGGTGACCCTGGGCGTTGTCGACGTGGCCCGTTCCCGCCGTTTCTACGAGGCGCTGGGCTGGCGGGCGTCGGGCGCCAGCGTCCCCGAGGTGGCGTTCTTCCAACTCAACGGCATGGGCCTCGCGCTGTACGGGCAGGCGGCGCTGTCCGCCGATCTCGGGCTTGTCGCGCCGCCGCGCCCGGGCGGCGTGACCTTGGCCGTCAATCTGCGCAGCCGCGAGGCGGTGGATGCCGCCGTCGCCGAGACGCTTGCCGCCGGGGCGACGCTGCTGCAGGCCCCCAGGGAGATGCCGTGGGGCGGCTATGTCGGCTATGTCGCCGACCCCGACGGCCACCCCTGGGAACTGGCCTGGGTGCCTATGTTCGCGCTGGACCCCCAGGGCAACCTGAACCTGCCGACCTGACGAGGAGCTTGGCCGTGCCGCTGGTCATCCACAACACACTGACGCGCGCGAAGGAGGAGTTCGTTCCCGTCGATCCCGACCATGTGCGCATGTATGTGTGCGGCCCCACCGTCTACGACCGCGCCCATATCGGCAACGCCCGGCCGGTCATCGTCTTCGACGTGCTGTACCGCCTGCTCCAACGCCTCTATCCGCGCGTGACCTACGTGCGCAACATCACCGACGTCGACGACAAGATCAACGCGCGGGCCAAGGAGAATGGCGAGCCGATCGCGGCGCTTACCGAGCGCACGACCGGGATGTTCCACGACGACATCGCCCATCTCAACGCCCTGCCGCCCGACGTCGAGCCGCGCGCCACCGCGCACATCCCGCAGATGATCGCGATGATCGAGAAACTGATCGCGGCCGACTGCGCCTACGCGGCCGACGGCCACGTGCTGTTCAGCGTGCCCTCGATGCCCGACTACGGCAGGCTGTCGCGGCGCAGCCAGGACGAGATGATCGCCGGCGCCCGCGTCGAGGTCGCGCCCTACAAGAAGAACCCGGCCGACTTCGTGCTGTGGAAGCCGTCGAGCGATGACCTGCCTGGCTGGGACAGCCCCTGGGGCCGCGGCCGGCCGGGCTGGCATATCGAATGCTCGGCGATGAGCCGCCAGTATCTCGGCGTCACCTTCGACATCCACGGCGGCGGCCAGGACCTCATCTTTCCGCATCACGAGAACGAGATCGCGCAGAGCACCTGCGCCCACGGCGGCGCGCCCTTCGCCCGTTACTGGGTGCACAACGGCTATCTCATGGTCGAGGGCGAGAAGATGTCGAAGTCGCTCGGCAACTTCATCACCGTCCACGACCTGATCGCGCAGGCGCCGGGCGAGGCCATCCGGCTGTGCATGCTGTCGACCCACTATCATCAGCCGCTTGACTGGACGGCCGAGGGGCTGCGCCAGGCGCGCACCACCATGGACCGCCTGTACACGGCGCTGCGCAACGCCGCCGACGTCGAGGCGGTGGCGCGCGATGTGCCGCTGGACGTGATGGCGGCGCTCGAGGACGACCTCAACACGCCGCTCGCGGTTGCCCATCTGCACGAACTGGCGACGGCGTTGAACAAGGCCGATACGGTACTCGAGCGCGCCCGCGCCAAGGGCGCGCTGCTGGCCAGCGGCGCCGTGCTTGGCCTGTTGCAACAGGACCCCGAAACCTGGTTCAAGTGGCAGCCGGCCGGCGCCGCCGGCCTCGACGAGGACCGCATCGCCGAACTCATCGCCCAACGCGCCGCCGCCCGCAAGGCCCGCGACTTCGCCGCGGCCGACCGCATCCGCAAGGAACTGGCCGACCAGGGCGTGGTGCTCGAGGACTCGGCGGCGGGGACGACCTGGAAGCGGGCGTAGGATCGCCCCAGGGTTTAATTAACCGCCTCTAATGGATGCGCCCGGCCGCGGACTGCGCTATCATCGGGTAAAACGCCAGGGAGGGGCCGCGATGGCGATCGACACGACGTCGTTCGAAAGGCTGGTGCTCGGCGACGAGCGGCTGCGGGTGTTCAACGACACCGTGCCGGCGGGCATCCTCGTCGTGCGCGTCGAGGATGGCGGGGTGCTGTTCGTCAACCGCTTCTTCAAGGAAGTGCTGGGCATGGAGGGGGCGGGCGTGCTGGGCGACACCTGGCGTGAGCTTTTCGTCGACCCGTCCGACCGCGAGCGGCTGATGCTCAGTTTCGTGGCCGAAGGCGTGGTGCGCAACTTCGAATTGCGCCTGCGGCGGCCCGACGGCCGCCACGTCTGGGGCCTGGTGTCGCTGGCCGACATTCCCATCGAGGGCGAGGACCTCTTGCTCTTCGCCTTCGTCGACATCAGCGCCTTGAAAGAGGCGGAGGAGGAGATCCGCAAGCTCGCCAACCATGACGCGCTTACCGGCTTGCCCACGCTGCGCTTGTTCAAGGATCTGTTCATCGAGGCGGCGTCGCGCGCCAACCGCAATGGCGGGCAGTTCGCCATCCTGTTCGTCGACCTCGACGGCTTCAAGGGGGTCAACGACACCCTGGGACACGGTGCCGGCGATCATGTGCTTCAGGAGATGGCCCGCACCTTCCTGCAATGCGTCCGCGGCACCGACAAGGTGGCCCGCATCGGCGGCGACGAGTTCGTCGTGCTTTGCGAAAAGATCACGCGGCCCATGGCGCTGAAGATCGCCCGGCGCATCGTCGAGGGCGCGGGCAGCCCGATGACGGTTGCCGGGCGCGAGGTCCGCATCGGGGCCAGCGTCGGAATCGCCCTTTATCCCGCCAACGGCACCAGCCTTGATGCCCTGATGAAGGCGGCCGACGACGCCATGTACCGGGTCAAGCACTCGACAAAGGGGGCGGTGGCCATCGCCGACGCTCCGTCGCGCAAGATCGCGGCGGAGGGGGCGCCGGCGGGGTGAGCCGCCGTCAGGCCGAGCCCCCGCAGGTGCCGCAGCAGGTGTCGCCCGAGCGGGTGAAGCGCGCGACGAGGTGGCGGGCGCCGTCCTTGCGCGGACTGAACTGCAGGTGGATCACAGAGATGTCGGGCGGCAGCGGCGCCTTTTCGCCGGTCATCTTGGCGGACTGGTAGGTGCCGTACTGGAACTGGCCGTCGCCGTCGCAAAGGGCGTAGGCGGCCGACAGCAGGGTTTCGCAATCGTCGGCCGCGAGGCTCCCGATTTCATGCAGCTGTCCGTCAACGGTGACGGCCATGATCGCCTGGTCACCGGCGAGCCGGATCTGCAGGTCGTGGGCATGGCTGCGGGCGGCGACGTTCAGGGTTTCGAGAACGGCATCATGGGCCGAAGTCGTAGTGGCGGTCATCGTCACGGGCAATCTCTCCTGCTGGCGAAGGCGCGTCAGCTTAATCGGAAATGCGAGCCGAACGTTGCGCTGGCGCAAGCAAGGGCGGACAGGACGCTTATTTGACATGGATCAAGGTTGTCGGCGGTCCGGATGGTAGTTTGACGGGGGCAGACAGGCGGGGGAAGTAATGGCACTGATCCAGTGGAGCGGCGACTGGGAAACCGGCAATCCGGTCATCGACTATGACCACCAAATGCTGGTCACCATTACCAACCAGATTTTTGAGATTCGCCGCGCGCCCGGCATCACCAACGGCAAGATCAAGCAGGCGCTTATCCAGTTGGTACGCTATGTCGACCAGCATTTCGCGCGCGAGGAGGCGTTGTTTTCGCAAACCGACTATCCTCACGTTGCCAAGCACGTCGCGATGCACCGCGAGTTGGAGAAAGTCGTGGGCGAAATCGTCGACCTGTTCGAGCGCGAGCCGGATCTCTTGAATCTCGACGAGGTGATCGAATTCCTGAGGCGGTGGCTGGTGGATCACATTCTCAAGCACGATATGGGGTACAAGAAGTACCTCTCTTGATGCGGCCGGCCGTCTTCCGTCTTGAGCCGGCCTGCCGACTGGGGCATGTTTGCCCCTTTGCGGTCCGAAGGGTCGAAGCACGGCGATGAGTGACAAGCGGGTCTACCTCTATGACAGCACCCTGCGCGACGGGGCGCAGACGCAAGGCGTGGATTTCAGCGCCGCCGACAAGACCGCCATCGCCAAGGAACTCGACCGGCTGGGCATCGACTACATCGAGGGCGGCTGGCCGGGCGCCAATCCCACCGACGATGCCTTCTTCGCCGAACCTCCGCACCTGTCGCGCGCCCGTCTGGCGGCCTTCGGCATGACGCGGCGCAGCGGGCGCAGCGCGGCCAACGATCCCGGCCTGTCGGCGCTGCTGTCGACGCCGGCGAAGGCGGTCACCATGGTCGGCAAGACCTGGGATTTCCAGGTCGAGGTGGCGCTCGGGATCGACCTGGAAGAGAACCTGCGCATGATCGCCGACAGCGTGGCCTATGCCCGCGACCGCGCGGCCGAGGTGATGTTCGATGCCGAGCATTTCTTCGACGGCTACCGCGCCAACCCCGGATATGCGCAGCAATGCCTGAAGGCGGCGTACGAGGCGGGCGCCCGCTGGGTGGTGCTGTGCGACACCAACGGCGGCATGCTTCCGCACGACGTCGAGGCGATCGTCAACGAGGTCGTCCGGCACGTGCCGGGCGACCATCTCGGCATCCACTGCCACAACGACAGCGACAACGCGGTCGCCAACTCGCTGGCCGCCGTGCGCGCCGGCGTGCGCCAGGTTCAGGGCACCTTGAACGGTCTGGGCGAGCGCTGCGGCAACGCCAACCTCGTCTCGATCATCCCCAACCTCATGCTCAAGATGGGCTTCGAGACCGGCATCACGCCCAA
Organism: Rhodospirillales bacterium; assembly: GCA_019455065.1. GTDB lineage: Bacteria > Pseudomonadota > Alphaproteobacteria > Rhodospirillales > Magnetospirillaceae > JACFNC01. The sequence continues at coordinate 268,152 of JACFNC010000002.1, read as the reverse complement.
CGACCTCACCAAGCTCACGCACGTCTCGCGCATGCTGGACGAGCGCCTGAACCGCGCCCCCGACCGCAACGCCCCCTATGTCGGCGAGTCCGCCTTCGCCCACAAGGGCGGGCTGCATGTCTCGGCGGTCGAGAAGGACCCGCGCTGCTACGAGCATGTGGTGCCGGAACTGGTCGGCAACCGCCGCCATATCGTCGTCTCCGACCAGGCCGGGCGCTCCAATATCCTGGCCCGCTTCCGCGAGATCGGGCTCGACGTCGAGGCCACCGACCCCAAGGTCGCCAAGCTGGTCGAGGACGTGAAGCACCGTGAATACAACGGCTACGCCTATGACGGTGCCGAGGCCAGCTTCGAGCTGCTGGCCCGCCGCGCGCTGGAGAACGTGCCGGAGTACTTCCGCCTGCGCTCGTTCCGCGTCATCGACGAGCGGCGCTGGAACGCCAAGGGCGAGCTGATCACACTGTCCGAGGCCACCATCAAGGCCGAGGTGAGCGGCCGCACCCACATGGCGGTGGCCGAGGGCAACGGCCCGGTCAACGCGCTCGACGCCGCCCTGCGCACGGTGCTCAATCCGATCTATCCCCAGCTCGTCGACCTCAAGCTGGTCGACTACAAGGTGCGCATTCTCACGCCGGGCGACGGCACCGGGGCGGTGACCCGGGTGATGATCGAGAGCGCCGACGGCCACGGCGAGCGGTGGTCGACGGTGGGGGTTTCGACCAACGTCATCGACGCCTCTTACAACGCCCTCAACGACAGCATCACCTACAAGCTGCTGCGCGACGGCGCGGAGGCGTGATGGAGCCGGCGGCGGGTCCGGCCGTCGTCCTGGTGCGGCCGCAGCTGTCCGAAAACATAGGCACCGCGGCGCGCGCCATGCTGAACGCCGGTCTCAGCGACATGCGGCTGGTGGCGCCGCGCCCGAACTGGCTAAACGACAAGGCCGTCGCCGCCTCGTCGGGGGCGGACGCCGTGCTGCACGGGGCGCGCGTTTTCGACAGCACCGCCGCCGCCATCGCCGACCTGCGGCGCGTCTGGGCCACCACCGGCCGCAATCGCTACATGGTCAAACCCGTTCATACGCCGCGTCAGGCCGCGGCCGCCATGCGCGCCGCCGGCGCCGCCGGCGACCGCTGCGGGGTGCTGTTCGGGCCCGAGCGCACCGGGCTGGAGAATGACGACGTGTCGCTCGCCGACACCGTGCTGTTCGTGCCGCTCAATCCGGCCTTCTCGTCGCTCAATCTCGCCCAGGCGGTGCTGGTTGTCGGCTACGAGTGGTACCAGGCGGGCGACGAGGCGGCCGCCCCGGCGGCGATGACCAAGGGCGCCGGGCGGCCCGCCACCAAGGAGCATTTGACCGGCTTCTTCGACCATCTCGAACGCGAACTCGACGCCTGCGGCTTTTTGCGCAACGCCGAGAAGCGCCCCAGCATGGTGCGCAACATCCGCAACATGTTCGACCGCGCCGAACTCACCGAGCAGGAGGTGCGCACCCTGCACGGCATCGTCCACGAACTGGTCACGTGGCGCGGGAAGAAGGGCGAGGGCGGCGCATAGGGGCTGGCCACGACTTCATTTGCGCGGTCCCGCCATGGCATCGAGCAGAAGTTCCTGCCGGCCGCAATCGAACCAGCGAATATCGCTTGCCCGGGCGTTCGCTATCGGCGAATATGTGGGTGCCGGGAATGAGCGAGACGTTGCAGGTCACCTACGAAACCAAGGCGATCAAGGACCTCAAGGCCATCGAGCCGGCGGCCCGCCGACGCATCATCGCCAAGATCGTCCAGTATGCCGACACCCCCGCCGCCCTGGGCAACAACGTGAAGCACCTGACCGGCTCGTCGTTCTACCGCCTGCGGGTGGGCGACTATCGGGTGATCTTCTCGCTTGACGCGGAAGTTGCCACGGTCATGACGGTGATCCGCGTCCGTCACCGGAGGGAAGCCTATGAGCACCACTGATACCGTCACAATCGCGCGCGCCGAATACGAGGCCATGCGCGCGCGCCTGGACGATCTGGACGATATCCTGGCGGGCTATGCCGCCCGGACCGGCCACACCCTGCCGCATGATTTCGCCATGCGCGTCATCGAGGGCGAGCATCCGGTGCGCGTCTGGCGCGACTATCGCGGCTGGAGCGCCGCACAGCTCGCCGACGCCTCCGGCGTGTCGAAGGCCTATCTCAGCGAAATCGAGACCGGCAAGAAGCCAGGATCGGTGGACGCCTACAAGGGCTTGGCCGGCGCCCTGGGCGTGACCGTGGACGCGCTGCTGCCGTAGGGTCACGGTGATGGAGGTTCCATGGTCAAGGCGGGACTGGTCACGGTGCCCCATCCCAAACGCGACCTTCCTGTCGGTACGGCAAAGGCCATCGAACGGCAGAGCGGTATCCAGTTGCAGAGGTGATCGCCCCATGACGTCCTACGTTGCCTATCTTCGCAAGGATAAGACGAGCGATTTCGGGGTCGAGTTTCCCGATCTGCCCGGTTGCGTCACCGCCGGCCGTACGCTGGAGGAGGCCAAGGCCATGGCGGCGGAAGCATTGGCAGGCCATGTGGCGGTCCTGCAGGAAATGGGGCAGGCTATCCCGGCCCCGTCGGCTCTTGACGATCTGGTCGGCGACGCCAACCGGGGAGACGCGGTGATGCTGCTGGTCGATCTCGATCCGGACCTGCTGAAGGCCGAGCGCGTGAACGTTATGATCCCCCGCAATCTGCTGGGGCGCATCGACGCGGTGGCCGGCCCTGGCAACCGGTCCAAGTTCCTGGTCGAATCGGCGGAGCGCCGGCTGGCCGGGTAGGCGTCGCCACGCCGGCGCCGCCCCGTTTCTTGACATCTCCCCCGCACCCCGTATAGTGCGCCGCTTGAATTTCCGAGAGCGCGGGCGGTGACGCCCCGTCGGCTTGGCGTGTCCGGGTCGACCTGTCGGGACAATAATCAATCGGACCAAACGAGAAGGATGTCATGAGCAAGCGCATCGAAGCCAAGTTCAAGATCAACCGGCGCCTCGGCGTCAATCTGTGGGGCCGCGGCAAGAGCCCGCTCGCCAAGGGCAAGGAAAATCCCCCCGGCCAGCACGGCCAGCGCCGCCGCAAGCCATCGGACTTCGGCACCCAGCTGATGGCCAAGCAGAAGCTCAAGGGCTATTACGGCAACATCAGCGAAAAGCAGTTCCGCAAGCTTTACGACGAGGCCGTGCGCCGCCGTGGCGACACTTCGGAGAACCTGATCGGCCTGCTGGAGCGCCGCCTCGACGCCGTCGTCTACCGCATGAAGTTCGCGCCGACCCCGTTCGCGGCGCGCCAGATCGTCAACCACGGCCACATCCAGGTCAACGGCCGCCGGGTCAACATCGCCTCCTATCAGGTGAAGGAGGGCGACGTCGTCCAGGTCAAGCCGAAGTCCAAGGACATGGCGCTGATCCTCGAGGCCGCCCAGTCGCCGGAACGCGACGTGCCGGAATACATCGAGGTCGACCACAAGGACATGAAGGGCACCTTCCTGCGCGCGCCGAAGCTGGCCGACGTGCCCTATCCGGTCCAGATGGAACCCAATCTGGTCATCGAATTCTATTCGCGCTGATCGCCGACCTATTTCCTCGTCGCCCCCGCGAAAGCGGGGGCCCGTTGGCGCGTGAGCCAGATGGATCCCCGCTTCCGCGGGGATGACGGTGGGACGGCTGTGGACGCCCTTCGCATCTGCCTATATGTCTAGGGCAGACAAGGGGAGGGACCGTCCGTGACCGTCGAACCGTTCCGTGAGCCGAACCCGGCGCTGCTCGCCGACCTGACAACCCTGCTCGGCGAGCGCGTCAGCACCGCCGCCGCCGTGCGTGAGCAGCATGGCCGCGACGAGTCGTACCACCAGCCGTTTCCGCCGGACGTGGTGGTGTTCCCCGAAAGCACCGAGGAGGTGGCCGAGGTCGTGCGCATCTGCGCCGCGCACGGCGCGCCGATCATCCCGTTCGGAACGGGCACCTCGCTCGAGGGCCACGTCGCCGCCCTCAGCGGTGGCGTGTGCATCGACCTCATGCGGCTGGACAAGGTGCTGGCGGTCAACGTCGACGACATGGACGTCACCGTCCAGGCGGGCGTGACGCGCAAGCGCCTCAACGACTACATCCGCGACACGGGGCTGTTCTTCCCCATCGACCCCGGGGCCGACGCCTCGCTGGGCGGGATGGCCGCGACGCGGGCGTCGGGCACCAACGCGGTGCGCTACGGCACCATGCGCGAGAACGTACTGGCGCTGACGGTCGTCCTCGCCGACGGGCGCGTCATCCGCACCAGCCGCCGAGCCCGCAAGTCGTCGGCGGGCTATGATCTCACGCGCCTGTTCGTGGGCTCGGAGGGTACGCTGGGGGTGATCACCGAGGTCACCTTGCGCCTCTACGGCATCCCCGAGGCGATCTCGTCGGCCGTGTGTCCCTTTCCCAGCCTCGAGGACGCGGTCAACACGGTCATCGCCACCATCCAGATGGGCGTTCCGGTGGCGCGCATCGAACTGCTCGACGACGTTACCATGAGCGCCGTCAACCGCTACGCCAAGTTCGACTATCCCGAGCGACCGACGCTGTTCTTCGAGTTTCACGGCACCGACAAGGGCGTGGCCGAACAGGCCGAACTGGTGCAGCACATCGCGGCCGATTTCGGGGGCACGGAATTCCTGTGGGCCACGCGCCCCGAGGATCGCAGCCGCTTGTGGCAGGCCCGCCACGATGCGCTCTACGCGTCGCTGGCGCTGCGTCCGGGCGCCAAGGCGTGGACCACCGACGTCTGCGTGCCGATCTCGCGGCTTACCGAATGCATCAGCGAAACCAAGCGCGACGTTGCCGCCCTGCCGTTTCCGTCCGCCATGGTCGGGCATGTGGGCGACGGCAATTTTCATACGGTCTTGCTGATCGACCCCGAGAACGCCGCGGAGATCGAGCTGGCAAAGGACATCGGCGACCGCATCGTCGAGCGGGCGCTGGCGATGGACGGCACCTGCTCGGGCGAGCACGGGGTCGGTTACGGGAAGATGGATTTTCTGCCGCTGGAGCACGGCGAGGCCGCCATAGACGTCATGCGCGCCGTCAAGAAGGCCCTCGATCCGGACAACCTGATGAACCCCGGCAAGATGGTCCGGGTTTGACCCTCTGCTTGCCTAGGCGCGATCGGACAGGCCGCGCGCGAAGGCTGGCAGTCGGCTGGCGATGATCGCAAGCAGGCGCTCGCTGTTGCCCTTCAAATCCTCGACCGCCGCGCGGATTCCGTTGATCTGTTGACGGCTTTCCGGGCTGTCGCAATGCCCGCAAGCACCATTCATCATCCGGTCCAGGTTGGCGTTGATGTCCTGGATCGGCGTTTTCAGTTCGTATCGAAGCTGCGGCAGATACACATCGGCGACCACCGAGGTCGACGCGGTGATGATGGCGATCCCCCAGACCAGGGCGAGGGAATAGGCGCGATTGACGATGGCCGCAAGGGAATCGGCGCCGACGCTGGAGAGGAGGTAGCCGGCCACGATGAGAGCCGTGCTGATCCCCGCGAGAAGGATCGAGCGGTCACGCATGCCGAAGAAGCAGGCATACACCAGGATGATGGCATAGAGCATGCCGTCGGCGACACCGAGCGGCGTCATCAGGTCCAGTACAAAGATGGCGGTCAGCAGAATGTATGGCAGGCCTTCCCGGAAGGACATGGCAACGTCTCCAACATGCTCCCCATCCCGCGAAACGATCTTACTCGAAAAAACGGCCACCGCTACTTCTTTGGTCAATTCGCTCGGACCTCGCCGAAGAGCCGAGTGATCTGGTCGTTAGTTGCGCTTTTGGTCAATGAATGCGGGACCGACGGGCGCCCAAATGGTCATTACCCGGGTTTCTCACGCCAGTTCGACGCCCCATGGACGACCGGCCCGCACCGCACCCTCCGCACGACGAAGCCGGCGCCGGATCGTCAAGCGAGGCTCGCTGGCCGGCGGCCATCCTTATCGCCATTCTCGTCCTTCTCGTGGTCTACACCCTCTATTTCGCGCGCGACGTACTGGTTCCCATCGTCATCGCGGTCTTGTTGAAGCAGCTTCTCTCGCCGCTGGTGGTCCGCATGAAGCGTCTGCGCATACCGGAGCCGCTGGCGGCGGCCGGGATCATGCTGACACTGGTGGCCGGCCTCATCGCCGGCGGATACGCGATCTCCGGCCCGGCGGCCGAATGGATCGCCCGGGCGCCGCAGGGCATGGCCGAGATCGAGCGCAAGCTGACCGCGCTGAGGGGATCGGTCGAGGAGGTTCAGAAAGCCACGGAGCGGGTCGAGGAACTGGCCAAGGCCGCCGCCCCGGCTGGCGACACACTGACGGTGACGGTGCGGGAAACCACGCTGGGGGAATACTTCGTCATCAACACCACGTTCCTCGTCACCCAGATCGTCATCGTTTTCGTGCTGCTGTTCTTCCTGCTGGCCTCCGGCGACCTGTTCATGCGCCGATTCGTCAAGGCGTTTTCGCGCGGCCAGGAGAAACGGCGCGCGGTGGAGATCGTGCGCGGTGTCCAACAGGACGTCGCCACCTATCTGGGGACGGTGACGCTGATCAACGCGGGGCTGGGAATGGCCGTGGCGGTGGTAATGTGGGCCGTCGGCATGCCCAACCCGGTGCTATGGGGCGCCCTGGCCGCGCTGATGAATTTCATCCCCTATGTCGGCGCCCTGGCGATGGTCGTGATCCTGACCATCGCGGCGCTGCTGTCCTTTGACGACGTGGCGCAGGCCCTTCTGGTGCCCGGCCTGTTTTTCCTGCTGACCAACATCGAAGCGAACTTGATCACGCCCTCGGTCCTGGGGCGGCGCCTGACCCTCAATCCGGCGATCGTGTTCGTGTCCCTCGTGACGTGGAGCTGGCTGTGGGGCGTGGCGGGCGCGATTCTGGCGGTGCCGATTCTGGTCGCCATCAAGGCCGTGGCCGAGAACGTGGAGGCGCTGTCGGGCATCAGCGTTTTCCTGGGACGGCGCGATGCCTGATCGGCAGTGGTGCGGTGCGGCGCACCATCTGTCAGGTCTGCCGCCAAATGCTTCCAGCGACTCAAGGCGCACACGAACTTCTGCCGATCTAAGACGCGCGATGACGGCCGATCAGGCCAAGCAACACCGACTTGAACCGAAGGCCGTGGCGCCATAGCCTTCTCAGACCAGCGCGCTTTCCGAGCAGATTTCAATAGGGCTCAAGACGTTCCCCCGTATAGGTGTACTCCGAAGCCGCATGTCAAGTTCCGCAGCAATGTCCTTCGACCGTTTACGCGCTCTTCTTCTGGAACAAGGCCCCACTGGCCCGGACGGGTTCGAGGGACTGCTGCGGGACCTGCTCACGGCGGTGACGGGGCAGGATTTCAAGCTGATGAAGTCTGGCCCGCAACATGGGGCGGATGTCGTCCAGCGGCAGGCCGCCAACCGCTTCAAGGTTGCCCTCGAAAGCAAGCGATACGGGACCAAAAAGCCACCTCTGGACGAGCTGAAGTACAAGCTCGCCGAGGCAGCGCGGTCCATTCCCGGGCTGGACCTGTGGCTGCTGGCAACGACGTGGGAGATGACGGAGACCGATCATCTCGCTCTTGACATTGAGGGCGAGAGAGAGGGCGTCGCCGTGGAAATCCTCGACTGGCCGCAGGGGCCGGCCGATCTGCCGCCGCTGGCGGTACTGTGCGCGCAGGCAAGTCATATCCTTTCTGCCCATTTTCCCCACGCGGCGAGCGAAATCAGCGGCCTGCTCGAACCCGTCCGGCAGCATCCAGAGTACGAGGCCAAGCGAGCGCGCTTGTTGGAGCGGCTGACCCGGCCCGAGGTCGGCTTTGCCGCGGCGCGGCGGCGGCTGATCGACTGGACCCGCGATGCCCTGGCTGACAGATCGATCGCGCGAAATCGTCTGGGGTCCCATGCCAACCTGTTGGAGCAGGGCATCAAGCGTGTTGCCCGGCCGGCACTGATGGCGGCGCTGCGAGCGTGGTGGGACACGCACCGCACTCAGCCCGCCGTCATCCTCGGCGAAGAGGGAACCGGCAAGACCTGGGCGGTGCTCGACTGGTGGCTGAGTCATGCCGACATCCTGCCCCTTACCTTGTTCGTCACCGCGCGCGAGGTACAGCAGACCCGCGATCCGTTCGACCTGATGGCCGAGCTGCTCACGCGGCGCACCGAGCTGCGGACGGCTGCCTTCTGGGCAAAGCGCCTGCGGCTGTGGCGGCAGGCGAGGATGGACGGTCCCCATGTACTGCTGATCATCGACGGGCTGAACGAACATTTCGCCTACCGGGAGTGGAGCACACTGCTCGGTCCGATGCTGAGCAACGACGTGTGGCGGCAGTACGCCGTCGCGGTGACCTGCCGGCCGGATCACTGGCGGACGGTTCTGAAACGCCTCCCCAATCTCCAGCCGCCACCCCGGGAGATCACCGTTGCACCCTTCGATGACGAGGAGCTGAAAGAATTGCTGCGCCTGCACGGGTTGAGCCGCCAGGACTTCAGCCCCGATGTCCTTGAATTGATGCGCACGCCCCGGCTCAGCGACATGGCCATTCGTTCGAAGGAAGAACTTCGCGCCAGCGGCGACATCACCGCCTCCCGGCTGGTGATGGAAGATTGGAGGCGCCGGCTGCGTCTGCATGGCGAACGGCTCGCTCCAACCACCGAGGAATTCCGCGCTTGGGTCACGGCTCTGGGCAGGAAAGCGCATGACGCGCTGACGACCGGCGAGCAGCACCAGATCAGCCGGCAAGAGATTTGGATCGGCCTGCTGTCCGAGATGGGCCGCCCCAATGACGATCTGTCCACCGCGCTCAGCGAGATCATCGACGGGCGGTGGCTGCCGCCGATGTCTGGCACCAATCGGTTCACGCTCAATCCTGCCCTCGCTCCCTATGCCCTGGCGCTGGTGCTGGTTGATCAGGTGGCCAGGACGGACACCGCCGAAGCGGCGGACGAGCGCATTGCCCAGTTCTTGGAACCGTTGCGCGGCCAGGATCTCGGCGTCAGGATCCTGCGCGCCGCCACAGCCATCGCCCTGCGCGAACCCGGCTATCCCCGTCATGCCCAGCACCGGCTGGCCGAGCGGTGGCTGACGTCCCAAAATTTCGGCGGGCGGGACTTCGCCGAGTTCTGGCGTTTGATCCCTGAGGCGCCGGACCTATTCTGTGCCCTGGCTGAAGAGTTGTGGCTTGGACGGGGCGGCGGGTACCATGAGGACGAGGCCGTCATCAAGGCCTTCGCCAACGCCTTCGAAGCCTGGCCGTATGTCGCGGCGGAAGTGCAGAACTGGATCGCCGGTTGGCTTGGCACGTACTGGCTCGACCCCGACCAGGGGGCATTTCTCGGCCGATATGACGGCGAAACCGAGCGCGCCCGGCAAAACCGGGCGGCGACCGAGGAGCGGGCGCGGCAGTGGGCCAGCATCTCCCATGATCTTCCAGAGATCCGCCATCACGAGCACCCTGGGCTGAGCTGGTTATGCCACCGCCTTCCCGCGATTATCTCTTACCTGCCGCGCCGCCCCTTTGTTCCGGCTCTGCTCGGCTGGGCAATCAGCCGAGCAGTCATGGGAACGGCGAGGCACTTCAATGAGATTGCGTCGGTCTTGCGCCACAATCCGGTCGATGCCGAGACGACGGCGGATGCGGTACTGGAGGCCGCCGGCCGCCTGCTGGCGCTGAACCATCCCATCGCTAGGGAAGCGGCTCGGTATCTGCTGGAGGCCCTGGCCACGCCGGCCGCCGAGGAGAAAGCGACGCCGCTGCCCAGGCCGACCGTCAGCAGCGGGCAGTGGCCGGACACGGTACGGGTGGACGAGGCCGGGGTGGTCACGTGGGACCATCAGATCGCCTTGCAGTGGCGTCGGAGCCAGGAAATTGCCCTAGCGGCGGCGAGGGGCCTGTCGGTGCCCGCGCGCGATCCGCGAACCGCATTGTCGGACGTGGACAAAGGGGTTCTGGGAAGCCTTCCCGATACTTTGAGCGTTGAGCATGTCTGGGGCAAATTCGGGGCCGTTTCCGAGGACAACGAACTGGAAGCCAACCGGGACGCCTTGGCCCGTTGGGCGCCAGAGGCGCTGGCCGGTCTTGTCCGCCGAGTCTTCAACACCGCCAGGCAACGAGATGAGGAAGGCTTGCGGCAGCTTGCATGGCGACTGCCGCAATATCTGATGATCCTCGACCCAGTTCAGCTCGCGCAACTAAGCGAACAGGACAAACTTCCGGCCGGAGAAGATCGCGATAGGGCGGCACTTGCCTTTCTGTTGCTGGCGCGACTGTGGCAGCAGTCATCTGCCGAACAGATCGCAGCCCTGGCCCATGCTCCCGACGGCGTTTCGATGGACGGCAAGCATCATGCGGTGCTCAACCGCCCCGGCCCAGAAGAGCTTGTTGCGGCTCTCGAACATCTGGGAACGGCCCCAACCAACGACCGGCTCCTCGGATGGCTGTGGTATCTGACCCTGGTGCCGCTGCAGGACTTCCCGCCAGACAAGGCGGAGGTGCTGCTGCGGCTGTGTGGACACGCCGAGGCCTCCGTGCGTCGGCTGGCGCTAAGGGTCATTTTCGAAACCCAACAACCCGCCGTCTTCGACGCCGTCGCCCGTAGTGGCTGGCGCTATGAACCGGGAATGGATCGCGAGGAGGGGGCTTATGGCTCACTGAGCCTTTGCGCGACGGCCACCGACGAGACCGTGCTTGATATCTGTGGGCGCATTGATCCGCAGGCGCTCGTCTCGCTCCTGATCTTGCGGTCGACCTCCACCGAGGTTATCGACAAGTTTGCCGACTTCCTCAAGCAATGCCTCGATCACCATTGCACGCGTTCAATCAGTTCGCGCAGCCTTCCAACGTTCTGGATCCGTGACGACGAAGCCGCCGAGGCCATCGGCATTCTGCTCGACAAACGCGGCGACGAGGTGGTGTCTTGGCTAAAGCCTCTGCTGGGGGGTAGTGCGCCCGTGCAATGGGCGTTTATGGAGAGCTTCCCCCTGGTGCCGCTGACGACCGCCTTGCTACGGGCGTGGCCCGAGAACGGGGCGCGTCTTTGGGTGGCGCTGCGCGACAGCTATGACCATGGCATTATGTGGCTTCCTGACTTCGAAACCCTGCCCCTGCGTGGGGTTGAGCATGAGGCTGTGTGGAAGGCGCGCGACGTCATGCTGGAGCGAGCTAAGACTGACCTTGCCCTTGCCCGCATTGCCGATGAAGCCTGCGCCCGTGGCCTGAAGGATTGGCTGTTGCACTCTCTTGATAGTGATCTGAGGCAGGAGGCCAACGCCGGCCGGATGGCGCGGGCCATGGCCATTGCAGGCTTCTGCGACAGTAGCCCGGCCTTGGACCAGTTCTGGGCCGAGCGTCTGGCGCAGCCGCCGGCTCCGGGGTGGCTGGCCCAGGTCCATGCATGGGCGTGGGGCCATTACCAGCGCAATCAGTGGGCGCGCCACTGGCTCACCGGATTCCTCGACGAACCGGACCGCGACCGCGCCTTCGGCTTGCATCAGCTCTTCATGTCGTGCGCTGACCGTCGCGTTTGGTCATGGGCGTCCGACATGCTGCGCAGCCGGGATAGGGTGCCGCACCTCTGGGAACAGCACCTATCCCTGTCCTCCCCCGCCCTGAACAAGCGGATCGAAAACCGGGAGAAAGAGCTGAAGGAAACGCTGTACGGCACCAAGATTGAAAGAATCCTGTCTCGCTGGCTCTAGTCGTTAGCCCATCGCCGCCGCGCATGCAGGGTTTCCACGCTGCCATCGGCGTGGAGCACTATTGCGCCAGAACTGGGGCAGGGGAGGAGTCGCAAATCTCGCGGCGGCAGCTGGCGGCCTATCAGGCCAAGCACACGGTTATCAAACTCAACCTCCCGGCCCCTGCCGCCATAGCCAACTCAACCAGCGCCGCTTATGGAGTACATCTTAACAGCCCTCGCGACATCTCCTCAGCGTCTTCCTGGGACGGCGCGATGCCTGATCGGCAGTGGTGCGGTGCGTCGGGATGGTAAATAATGGTTCGGTTGTGGCGGCATCGAACCGGATCGCGCCGGCGGCGTTACCGCACAAACGAACAGGCACTGTCGCACTTTCGCCCGCCTGTTTTCGGGGGGCGATGCCGAGCAAGGAGGATTCATGCCTTTCAGGGATATTCTGGTTCACGTCGACGAGGGCAAGTCCTGCGAGTCGCGTCTGGCGGTCGCCGCCCGTCTCGCCGCGGCCCACCAGGCGCGCCTCACCGGGCTGTTCACCCGTCTCCTGCCGCGCCTGCCGGGCTATGTGAGCGCCCAGCTCGGCCCCGAGGTCCAGCTCATGCAGGACAAGTACGCCAGGGAAGTCGCGGCGCGCGCCCAGGAAGCGTTCAACAAGGCCGCGGGCCTTGCTGGGGTGAGCACCGAATGGCGCGTTGCCGAGGGTGATGCGATCGAGGCCGTGGCCCTGCATACGCGCTACGCCGATCTCGTGGTCGTCGGCCAGACCGACCCGGACAGCGAGGACCAGTCGCGACTGGCCGACCATCTCGTGCTGGACGCCGGGCGTCCGGTGCTCGTGGTGCCCTATGTGGGACGCTACGAGACGATGGGCCGCAAGGTGATCGTGGCCTGGAACGCCAGCCGCGAGGCGACGCGGGCCGTCAATGACGCCATGCCCTTCCTGCAGGCCGCCGAGAAGGTGACCGTCCTCGCAATCAATCCCACCGGCGGACCGGGCGGGCATGGCGACGTTCCCGGCGCCGACATTTGCCTCCATCTGGCGCGCCACGGGGTGAAGGCCGAGGCCGCCTACCTCAAGGCCGAGGATATCGACGTCGGCAATATGCTGCTCTCCCGCATCGCCGACGAGGATGCCGACCTGCTGGTGATGGGGGCCTACGGCCGGTCGCGCCTGCGCGAGATCGTGCTTGGCGGCGCCACCCGCCACATCCTCGACCACATGACCGTGCCGGTGCTGATGTCGCACTGACGGTCAGGAGGCCCGGCCCCAGACGATGAAGTGGGGGTTGCGGAAACCGGGCTTGCCGTAGGTCAGCGGGCGGCCGTCGGCATCGGTGACGCGGCCGCCGGCGGCCAGCACCACGGCATGTCCGGCGGCGGTGTCCCACTCCATGGTGGGGCCGAAGCGCGGATAGACGTCGGCCTCGCCCGCCGCCACCAGGCAGAATTTGAGCGAACTTCCCGCATTGGCGATCCGTGCCGCCTTGCGCCCAGCGAGAAAGGCGTCGAGAAGGGCCGGGTCGCCGTGCGAGCGGCTGGCGACCACCGTCAACCCCTCGTCCGGGACGTCCCGCACGGCGATCAAGCGGACCCGGCCGTCCGGCTCGGTGACGGCGGCGCCGCCGGGAACCGACCCGGCGAAGGTCCGCCCCAGGGCGGGCGCGTGCACCACGCCCAGGACCGGCATTCCATGCTCGACGAGGGCGATGTTGACCGTGAATTCGCCGTTGCGCTTAACGAACTCCTTGGTGCCGTCGAGCGGGTCGACCAGCCAGAAACGGTCGTCCACCGAGGGGATGTGGCCCGCCGCGGCGGCCTCTTCCGACACCACCGGTATGTCGGGGGTGAGTTCGGCCAGCGCTTTCAGGATCTCCGCCTCCCCCAATTCGTCGGCCTCGGTGACGGGCGAGGAATCGGCCTTCGCCCGCACGGCGAAATCGCTCTCATAGATCGAGAGAATGAGCGCGCCGGCGCGCGTCGCCGTGGCGGTCACCGCGGCGAGAAGCTTGGAGAAGTCGGTCATGCGGCTGCCTTGTCCTGTGCGGAACGGATGATATGCCAGACGCGTTGCGGCGTCGCCGGCATGTCCACATGCCGGATGCCGAGATGGGCCAGGGCGTCGACCACGGCGTTGATGACGGCCGGCGGCGCCCCGATCGAGCCCGCTTCGCCAGCCCCCTTGACGCCCAGCGGATTGGTGCGGCACGGCACCTCGTTGGTGGCGAAGTCGAAGGACGGCAGGTCATCGGCGCGGGGCAGGGCGTAGTCGATCAGGCTGCCGGTCAACAGCTGGCCGGTCTCGTCGTAGACGGCGCCCTCCAGCAGCGCCTGGCCGATGCCCTGGGCGGTGCCGCCGTGGACCTGCCCGGCCAGCAGCAGGGGATTCAAGACCACGCCGACGTCGTCGACGACGGTGTAGCGAACGACACTCACGGCGCCGGTCTCCGGGTCGATCTCGACCTCGCAGACATGACAGCCGTTGGGGTAGGTCGCGGCCGGCGGCCGGAAGCGCGCCGCGGCCGACAGCCCGCCCGCCTGCCGCGCCAATTCCTCGAGCGCCACGAAGCGGTTGCTGTCGCGCACCCGGAACGCTCCGGCGGCGAAATCCAGCGCCGCCTCGGGCACCCCGAGCGCGCGGGCGGCGTGGGGCCGGGCGGAGGCGATCAGGGCATCGGCGGCCGCCGCCGTGGCGGCGCCCCCCACCGGCAGCGAGCGCGATCCCCCCGTGCCGTGGCCGTCGCTCACCCGGTCGGTGTCGCCCTGGACGACCCGCACCCTGTCGATGGGCAGCCCAAGGGCGTCGGCGGCCATCTGCGCATAGGCGGTCTCATGGCCCTGTCCCGTCGATTGGGTCCCGATCAGGACGACGGCGGTTCCGTCGGCTTCCAGCCGGATCGTCGCACCCTCGTCGGGGCCGCCGCCGCAGGCCTCGATGTAGGTGGACATGCCGATGCCGCGCCAGCGGCCGCGTGCCGCCGCCTCCGCCCGCCGCGCCGGGAAACCGGCCCAGTCGGCGCGCGCCATGGCGTCGCGCATGTTGCGCTCGAACTCGCCGCTGTCATAGGTCTTGCCGCCGGCGGTGCGGTAGGGCATCGCCTCTGGCGGGATGAAGTTGCGGCGGCGGAGCTCGTCCGGCGCCAAGCCTAGTTCGCGGGCGGCGACGTCGGCCAGGCGCTCGATGGCATAGGCCGCCTCGGGCCGGCCCGCACCGCGATAGGCGTCGACCGGCGCCGTGTTGGTGATCGCGCCGCGCACGCGCACCGACAGGGCCGGGATGCGATAGACGCCGGTCAGCATGCCGCTGCCGGCCAGCGTGGGGATGAAGGCCCCCATCTGCGAGACGTAGGCGCCGAGATTGGCCACCGTGGCGACGCGCAACGCCAGGAACCGGCCTTCGGCGTCGACGGCCATTTCGGCGTGGGTGCGATGGTCGCGTCCGTGGGTATCGGCGAGGAAAGCCTCCGACCGGTCCCCCACCCACTTCACCGGCCGGCGCAGGCGCCGCGCCGCCCACAACACCAGGACATGCTCGGGATAGAGGAAGATGCGCATTCCGAAGCCGCCGCCGACGTCGGGGGCGACCACGCGCAGGCGCTCCGGCGGCAAGGGCAGCAGGTCGCACAGCCAGTCGCGCAGGCTGTGGGCGTTCTGGGTGCCGGTGTACAGCGTCAGGCGGTCGGCTTTGTCATCGTAGTCGGCAAGTGCCGAGCGCGGCTCCATGGCCGTGGGGATGACGCGGTTGTTGACGAGATCCACGGCCACGGTGCGCGCCGCCGTGGCGAAGGCGGCCGCGACGGCGCCGGCATCGCCGGTTTCCCAGTCGAAGGCCTGGTTGCCGGGGACCTCGTCCCAGATCGGCGGCGCCCCCGGCTCCAGGGCGGCGGTGCCGTCCGTCACCGCGGGCAAAGGGTCGTAGTCCACCATGACCAGATCGGCGGCATCGCGCGCCGCCGCGATGGTCTCGGCCACCACGAAGGCGACCGCCTCGCCGACATGGGCGACGCGGCCGTCCGCCAGCACCGGGCGCCGGGGCGTCCGCATCGGCGAGCCGTCGCGGCTGGTGAGGCGCGCCGCCACGGGGATGTCGCCAACGCCATCGGCATCGAGGTCCGCGGCCGTGAAGACCCCCAGCACGCCCGGCGCGAGACGCGCCGCCTCGGTGTCGATGCCCAGGATGCGGGCATTGCCGAAGGGTGAGCGCACGACCGTCGCCGCGGCCTGGTCCGGCAGGTCGATGTCGGAGGTGTAGCGGCCGGTTCCGGTGAGGAACCGCTGGTCCTCGACCCGCCGCATCGGCTGTCCCGCCCCGAAACGTCCCATCCGCCGGCTCCCTTCCTCGCGGCCGCGGCCAGCATATGGGATCGCGCCGCGCCCTGCCAACCCGTCAATCCGGCACTCAGACCGCGACGCAGGATGCATCCGGGCGCACCCTGAGAAGGCCGGCCAGGATGCGCAGCCCACTTGCCAGTTCATCGGCGTCCTTGGGCGCCGATATGCTGATCCGCACGGCCTCGTAGCGCGGCTTGCCGACGGCGCAGGACTCGGACGGGGTGACGGCGACGCCGTTGCGGCGTGCCTCGGTCGCGAAATCCTGGCTGCGCCAGGGCGGCGGCAGGGGCAGCCACAGGTTGAAGGCGGATCGGCCGTGACAGGCCGTCTCGCCGAGTTGTGCACAGGCCAGCCGCCGCCGCGCCGCGCACTCTTCGCGTTGCGCGCGGGCCGAGGCGGCGACGGTGCCGTCCTCGATCAGCATGGCCGCCACCTCGGCCAGGAGGGCCGGCACCATCACGCTGGTGGCGTTGATGCCGGCGGCGACGCGCGCGACCAGCCCCTCCGGCGCCGCGACGAAGCCGATGCGCAGACCCGGACACAGGTTCTTGGCCATCGACGTGATGTAGAGGGTCCGTTCCGGCGCGAAGGTGGCGATGGGGGGCGGCGCCTCCGCCGCCAGAAAACTGTAGACGCCGTCCTCGATGATGAAGGCGTCGTGGCGGCGGGCGATCTCGGCGATGGCCTTGCGCCGCTCGACCGAAAGCGTGGTGGTGCTTGGGTTCTGGACGGTCGGGACCGTGTAGAGCACGCCGGCGCCGCGCTCGACGATGGCGCGTTCCACCGCCTCGGGCACCAGTCCATGCTCGTCCATGAGTACCCCGGCCAGGCGCCGGTCGAGCAGCGACGCCGCCGACTTCAAGCCGGGATAGGTGAATTCCTCGGCAAGGACCGTGTCGCCTGGTCGGGAGACCGCGGCCAGCGCCGCGATGATCGCCTGCTGGCCGCTGGCGGTGACCGTTACCCGTTCGGACGGCACCTCTAGCCCCTCGGCGGCGATCCAGCGGCTGCCGGCCGCGCGGTGGCGCAGGGTTGCGCCGTCGAGGTTGTAGCCGAGAAGGGCGGACAGGTCGGCCCGGCCGGCGATGGCGCGCAACGCCGCGGCGACCGCCGGTGCGCCGGCGTCGCCGACCGGCCGGTTGATGGCCATGTCAATCACCGCCTCGCCGTCCGCGGCCTTGGCGGACAGCATATCCGCCAGCGAAGGCTCCGTCCCGGGGGCGCGCACGAACGTTCCGCGCCCCACCTCGCCCGCCAGCAGTCCAAGCCGTTCCGCCTCGGCATAGGCCCGGGCCACGGTGCCGACCGTGACTTTGAGGCGCCAGGCGAGGTCGCGGTGGGTCGGCAGGCGCGTGCCCGGCGCCAGCCGCCCGGCCCTGACGTCGTCCTCCAGCGCCTCGACGACGCGCCGGTAGATGGGCCCCGCGCGGCCGGCGAGGTCGGGAAGCCAATTTGACATGGTGTCAATGTATCAATTGACTCTGCATGGGGTCAATACGATTCAATTCAATATGTGAGAGCTTGAGGAATTGGCATGATTGACGCGGGTTCAATTCCTTTGCGCCGGTGGCGCCAATCCTTCCGGCGCCCCGACCTCCTTGTCGTTCCGGGCCTATGGTATCGCCGATGGCGCGGCCGCCGCGAATTGGCGCGCGCGGACCCCGCCGTGTGGCGCGACCTCGGTATCACCAGCGCGCAGGCGCGTGACGAAGCCGCCAAGCCGTTCTGGAAATCGTAGATGCGCTGGGACGACATCCTCCGCCACATGGATCGCGGCCGTCTGGCTCGGGCCGAGGCGATCGCCGCTGCCGGCCGGGAGGTTCTCCGGCGGATCCTTTGCCTATGCCGGCGTGGGCGTCTCCTCGTCCGCGATCTCGACATTGGTAAAGCGACGCGCGGTGAGCGAGGGTGACCAATGCCGCGGCGAAAGGCCGGCCTTGGCGAGCAGGCGTTCGAAGAATTGCTCGGGGTCCGGCAACTGGTCCCACACCGCCGGCAGGAACAGGGCGCGGCGGCCGGCGTCCTCGACGATCAGCCCGTCCTTGCGGGGACGGAGCTGGGCCAGCAGGTCCCCGCGGTCGCGAAAGGTCATGGCCAGGGGGGCGGTGAGAACCGAGATCGAGACGGCGGTTTCGGCCCATTCAACTGTCGAGAGTGGTGGAAAGCGCGGATCGTTGAAGGCCGCCTGATAGGCGTTGTCGGCCACGTCGACGGCCAGCGGGCGCCATGCCGCCGGCGAGCCGATGCAGCCGCGCAGGGCGCCGTTCAGCCGCAGGGTTACGAAGGCGGCGCCCTTGTCCGACAGTGGGCGCGGATGGCTGTCGGCCACCACCGGCACCGGACAGCCGAATTGCAGGCCGTGGCGGATCGAGGTGCGGGCAAGCTTGCGCAGGGCCGGGCCGTGCCGCTCGTAGATCAGCCGTCGCTCGCGCTCCTCGTCCTGCGCGGTGGCGCCGGGACCCGGCTCGACGAGTGCCCAGGCGCCGTAGCCGACCACCCTGTCGCGCGGTCCCGCGGTGTCGCCGGAATTGCGCAAGTCCAGGCGTTCGACCGCCAGTCGATGGCGTTCGGCCAAGTGCAGGAGGGCCGTGACGGGGACACGCCCGCAGGCGCTGTCCTGGTCAAGGTCGGCGCCCGCGCAACGCTCGATTGCCCTTGCCGTACGTTCGTCGGCCGCCCGGGCCGAGTGGTAGTCCAGGAAATGGCTGAGGTCGGAACTGACGACGACGACCGTCTCCGGGCCGCCCCACAGCACTTCGAGCACGCGGGCCACCTCGGCCGGTTCGGCCTGCCCGACGGCCAGCGGCACCAGCGCAAAACTCGGAAGTATCCTCTGCAGGAATGGCAGGTGGACCTCCAGGCTGTGCTCGAACGCATGGGCCGCGTCGTTCACTTGGACGCCCGGAACTCGCAGCGCCTCGGCGGTTGCCGCCTGGTCGACCGGCGCGGCGCCCAAGGGCGTCGCGAATCCGGCATGGCTGGTCGCGGCAATTCCGCGAAACGCCACGCGATGCGACGGACCGATCAGCACCACCCGCCGGATGGACGATGCGGCCGCGGAAAGCCGGGCATAGGCATGGGCGGAGACGGCGCCGGAATAGACGTAGCCGGCGTGGGGCACGATCACCGCCTTGGGCGCCGCTCCACCGGCGGGGGCGGTGGCCATGAAGGCCGCGATCATGGCGCTCAACTGGCCTTCGTCCTCCGGATAGAACGTTCCGGAGACGGCGGCGCGTCTGGTGGAAGACATGGCTTCTCCACGGTCCCTGATCGAATCTAAAGTGGAGGTGTCGCTCTGTAAAGGTTGGATGACCTCCAGATTCGCCCGCGGCGTTGCGGACCGGCGGGGGCAGACACTACCCTATGGGTCGATGACCACCGCCGCCTTCGCCGACACCCATCCGGCCCGCCATTGGCACCGCCTCGACGACGGGCGGCTGCAATGCGACGTCTGCCCGCGCTATTGCAAGCTTCACGACGGCCAGCGCGGCCTGTGTTTCGTGCGCGCCCGGTCCGGCGACCATGTGGTGCTGACCACCTACGGCCGTTCCTCCGGCTTCTGCGTTGACCCTATCGAGAAGAAGCCGCTCAATCACTTCCTGCCGGGGACGCCGATCCTGTCGTTCGGCACGGCGGGCTGCAACCTGACCTGCAGGTTCTGCCAGAACTGGGACATCAGCAAGGCCAGGGACGTCGACCGCCTGAATGACGAGGCCTCGCCCGAGATGATCGCCCGCGCCGCCGAACGCCTCGGCTGCCGCAGCGTCGCCTTCACCTACAACGATCCCGTCATCTTCATGGAATACGCCATCGACGTGGCGCGGGCCTGCCGCGCGCGGGGCATCCGCACGGTGGCGGTCACCGCGGGCTACATGACGCCCGAGGCGGCCCGCGAGTTCTGTGCCCATGTCGATGCGGCCAACGTCGATCTCAAAGGCTTCACCGAGGATTTCTACAAGAGCTTGTGCTCGGCCAGTCTGGCGCCCGTCCTCGATACCCTGCGTTATCTGAAGCGGGAGACGGAGGTCTGGCTCGAACTCACCACCCTGCTCATTCCGGGGCATAACGACGGCGAGGCCGAAATCGACGCGATGACGCGCTGGGTGGTGGACAATCTGGGGCCCGACGTGCCGATGCATTTCACCGCCTTCCATCCCGACTGGAGGATGACGGACGTGCCGCCGACGCCGCCTTCGACGCTGACGCGGGCGCGGCGCATCGCCATGGCCAACGGCGTTCGCTACGCCTACACCGGCAACGTCCGCGATCCCGAGGGCGGAAGCACATGGTGCCCGCGATGCGGCAGCCTGCTGATCGGGCGCGACTTCTACGAGATCACGGGCTGGGGTCTGGACGACGAAGGGCGGTGCGCCGCCTGCGGTGCGGCCTGTGCGGGGGTGTTCGAGCCCGCTCCGGGCGCCTGGGGCGGGCGCCGCCAGCCGGTTCGGCTACAGGGTCTCGGCCGCTGATTCTTTGGCTCCCGCCGGGGAATGTGCTAAAGCGTTTCCAGGCGGAGAGGTTACCCCAATGGCGAAACGCTGGCTGCCCTGGGCGTTCAAGCTCGCTCTCACCGCAGCCATCATCTGGTTCCTGGCGACGAGGATCGACCTGGGCGACGCGGCCCGGCAGGCGGCCACCATCCGCCCCGACATGCTCTCCCTGGCGGTCGGTCTCATGCTCCTCCAAGTGTTGATTTCGGCGGTGCGCTGGCAGGCGGTTCTGCGCGCCATCGGAGCATTGCTGGCCTTTCGCCAGGTTTTCGAAATTTTTTACATCGGCGTCTTCTTCAACATCGCCCTGCCGTCCTCGGTGGGGGGCGACGCGGTGCGCATGTGGAAGAGTCGCCGCGCTGGCCTCAGCCTGTCCGGCGCGGTCAACGGCGTGATGCTCGAGCGGGTGGTGACCGTGTTCGGCCTGGTGCTGATGGTCGCCGTGGCCCAGCCGCTGCTGCTGCGCCGGCTGCCCGATCTTCCCGGCACCTGGGTGTTTCCCGTCCTCACGTTGGTGGCGCTCGCGGGCATCGTCGCGCTGATGCTCCTCGACCTGTTGCCGGCGACGATGCGGCGGTGGGCGGTGGTGCGCGGGCTTGGCCATTTGGCGCAAGACAGCCGACGCCTGTTCCTCGTACCGCGGAATGCCGCGCTGTCTCTGGTCTGGGCGCTTCTCGGCCATGCCAATCTGTCGCTTACGGTCCTTGTCCTGGCGCTGGGGCTCGACCTCGGAGTCGACATCGTGGACTGCCTGGTGCTGGTTCCGCCGGTCATCCTGATCACCACCTTGCCGATTTCGATCGCCGGCTGGGGCGTGCGCGAGATGGCGATGGTCACGGCCTTCGGCTTCGTCGGCGTGCCGGCCGCCTCGGGCCTCGCCCTGTCGGTCCTGTTCGGCCTCGTCATCGTGGTCACCAGCCTGCCGGGAGGCGTGCTGTGGCTGCTGTCGGGCGCCGGGCGAGAGGGCGAGCAATCCTCCGCCCGATCTTGAGGCTTTTCTTTGCCGGCGAGGGCATTACATTTGCTCCGAGCCCCGCCGTCCCCCATTCCCATGAGACGAGGATTGAATGAAGATCAGTTTCGCCAAACCCGGCCTGCCCACCGAGGGCGCCATCGTCGTCGGCGTCCTGGAAGGCCGCGTCCTGACCGCCACCGCCGGCGAGCTTGACGGCAAGTCCGGGGGAACCCTGACGCGGGCGATGAACGCCAGCCGCTTCGAAGGCAAGAAGGACCAGACCCTGATGCTGGTCGCGCCGGCCGGGCTGGAGTTGTCGCGCGTTGTTCTTGTGGGGCTGGGCGCCGCGGACAAGTTCGACGTCAAGGCGGCCGAGGCGTTGGGCGGGGCCGCGGCGGCCCAATTGCAGGGGACGGGCGACACGGCGGCGGCCATCGCCGTGGATGCCATCGACGGATCGTCGCTTTCGGCCGGCGACATTGCCGCCCATGTCGCGCTGGGCGCGCGCCTGCGCTCCTACCGCTTCGACAAATACATGACCAAGGAGAAGAAGGAGGAGAAGCCGGCGCTCAAGAAGCTCACCGTCCTGTGCGAGGACGCGAGCGCCGCGAAACGGCTGTTCCAACCGATGGAAAGCGTGGCCAACGGGGTTTGCCTCACCCGCGACCTCGCCAGCGAGCCGGCCAACGTGATCTATCCCGAATCCCTCGCCGATCAGGCGCGCAAGCTTGCCGACATCGGCGTCGACGTCGAGGTGCTGGGCGAGAAGCAGATGCGCAAGCTCGGCATGGGGGCGCTGCTGGGCGTCGGCCAGGGGAGCGACCGCGAATCGCAACTGGTGGTCATGCAGTGGAACGGAGCCGGCGATACCGACAGCAAGCCGATCGCTTTCGTCGGCAAGGGCGTTACCTTCGATTCCGGCGGCATCTCCATCAAGCCCTCGGCCAACATGGAGGACATGAAGTGGGACATGGGCGGCGCCGCCGTGGTCATCGGGCTGATGAAGGCGCTGGCGGAACGCAAGGCGCGGGTCAATGCGATCGGCGTGGTCGGGCTGGTCGAGAACATGCCCTCGGGCAAGGCCCAGCGGCCGGGTGACGTGGTCACCTCGATGTCGGGCCAGACCGTCGAGGTCATCAACACCGACGCCGAGGGGCGGTTGGTGCTCGCCGACGCCCTGTGGTACACGCAGGACCGCTTCAAGCCCCGGTTCATGATCAACCTCGCCACCTTGACCGGGGCCATCATCATATCGCTGGGCAGCGAATACGCCGGCTTGTTCTCCAACGACGACACCCTGGCCCAACGCATCGCCGCGGCCGGGCAGGCGGTGGGCGAACCGGTATGGCGCATGCCTCTCGGCGAGGCCTATGACAAGCAGCTCAAATCCGACATCGCCGACATGAAGAACGTGGGCGGACGCGAAGGCGGCAGCATCACCGCCGCGCAGTTCCTCAAGCGCTTCGTCAACGACGTGCCTTGGGCGCATATCGACATCGCCGGCGTGACCTGGGCTAAGAAGGACGCCGCCACCGTGCCGAAGGGCGCCACCGCCTTCGGCGTGCGCCTGCTGGAGCGGCTGGTTGCGGAGCACTACGAGGAGAAATGACCGGCCATCGCCTCACCTCCATGGTCCCTCTCCCCGCGGGAGAGGGAAGGGGCCCCAGCCCAGCGGGCTGGGGTAGGGTGAGGCCCGGCCTGCGTGGCGCGTCGCGGAACCGCGCCTCACCCTCCCCCGCTTCGCGGGTCCCCCTCCCTCCCGGGTGGAGAGGGAGGTTGATCGCGCCCATCACCCGAAAGGCGCGCCGCTTGCGCGTCGACATGACCGATGCCGAGAGGGCGTTGTGGCGGGCGCCACGTTCGCGTCAGGTCGGCGCCAAGTTCCGCCGGCAGCATCCGGTGGGCAACTTCGTCCTGGATTTTGCGTGTTTGGACCTGCGCCTTGGCGTCGAACTGGATGGCGGGCAGCATAATACCCAGGCCGGCCTTGCGCGCGACGAGAGCCGCACCCGCTGGCTGGAATCGGGGGGATGGCGGCTGCTTCGGTTCTGGAACCACGAAGTTCTCGGAAATCGCGACGGGGTGTTGCAGGTCATCGCCGATACGGTTGCGGGCCTCCCCATCCACCCTGACGGTCTCCCCCTCTCCCCCCGGGAGAGGGGGCCGGGGGGTGAGGCGTGACCCGCGTCGGCTTCTATCATCTGCAGCGCCTGCCGCTGGAAAAGGCCCTGCCGCAATTGCTGGAGAAGGCGCTGGGGGCGGGGTACCGGGCGGTGGTGATGGCCGGCTCGGCCGAGCGGGTCGCCTTCCTCGACAACCTGCTGTGGACCTACGATCCGGCGTCGTGGCTGCCGCACGGCACGGCCCGCGAGGGGGACGCCGAGTTGCAGCCGGTGTGGATCACCGACCTCGACGAAAACCCGAACGGGGCCGACGTCCTGGTGCTGACCGACGGCGTGGTGTCCGGCCACGTCGCCGATTTCGCCCGCTGCCTCGACCTGTTCGACGGCAACGATCCCGAGGCGGTGCAGGCCGCCCGCGAGCGCTGGCAGCGCCTGCGCCAGGCCGGACACGAGCTCACCTACTACCAGCAGACCGAACGTGGCGGCTGGATGGAGAAGGCGAAGGTCGCCGCCGACTAGAGCATCGTGCAGTGAGACGGAATCGTGATCACTGCGCGTCACCCCCGGGCCTGACCCGGGGGTCCACGGCTCCGCCCGCTTTGCCGGGGTTCGTGGATGGCCGGGTCAAGCCCGGCCATGACGATTGGTGGTTCTGTTTGAATGAAAACCGCTCTAGGTCAGTTCGCGGCGGCCTCGGCGGATTCCAACGCCTCCTGCGCCTCCATCCAGGACTCCTCGGCCGCGGCGAGGGCGCGCTCGATGTCGCCGGCCTCCTTTTGCAGTTCCGTGACGCCAGCCGTGGGCCCGTCGTAAAGGGTGGGGTCGGCGAGGCGCGCCTGAACGGCGGTCTGCCGGCGGTGCAGCTCGTCGAGCCGCTTCTCGGCCGCCTTGACCGCGTTGCGCAGCGGCGCCAGTTGGGCGCGCACCTCGGCGGCGGCGCGGCGCTCGTCCCTGCGGTTGACGGCGCCGGGCTTCTCGGCGCGCCCGTCGCGCCGCGCCTCCCGCGCGCGCTCGAGAAGCAGCTTTCGGTAGTCGGCGAGATCGCCGTCGAATGGCCGGCAGGTGCCATCGGCGACCAGCCACAGCCGGTCGGCGGCCAACTCGATCAGATGCGGGTCGTGGCTGATCAGCACCACCGCTCCCTCATAGGCGTTGAGCGCCTGGACCAGCGCCTCGCGGGCGTCGATGTCGAGATGGTTGGTGGGCTCGTCGAGGATCATCAGGTGTGGGGCGTCGCGGCTCATCAGGGCGAACAGCAGCCGCGCCTTCTCGCCGCCGGACAGGCTTGCCACCTTGACGTCGGCGCGCTCCTGTTCGAAGGCGAAGCGGCCGAGCTGGGCGCGCACCTTGGCCTCCGGCGCCTGCGGCATCAGCGCCGCCATGTGCGAGAAGGGCGTGCCGGCCAAGTCCAGTTCCTCGGTCTGATGCTGGGCGAAGTAGCCGACTCTCAGCTTCGGGGGCCGATGCACGCCGCCGGACAGCGGCGCCAACCTGCCGGACAGCAACTTGGCGAGCGTCGACTTGCCGTTGCCGTTGGCGCCGAGGAGGGCGATGCGATCGTCCATGTCGATGCGTTGGTTGAGGTCGCGCAGCACCGGCCGGCCGGGGGCGTAGCCGGCCTGCACGTTTTCCAGGGCGATGATCGGCGGCGACAGCGGGTCGGGGTCGGGGAAGTCGAAGCTGATCGAGCGCTCCTCGACCACCGGCACCACGGTCTCCATGCGCTCCAGCATCTTCATGCGGCTTTGGGCCTGCCGGGCCTTGGTCGCCTTGGCGCGGAAGCGG
Source organism: Rhodospirillales bacterium (assembly GCA_019455065.1). Lineage (GTDB taxonomy): Bacteria > Pseudomonadota > Alphaproteobacteria > Rhodospirillales > Magnetospirillaceae > JACFNC01. The sequence goes on along the minus strand of JACFNC010000002.1, from coordinate 242,774 downwards.
TCGACGAAGGCCTGGATCTTGCGCCGCTGCTCGAGCTGCTTGCTGTACGCCTTGGCCTGGAGTTCCAACTTCTCGCGGCGGGTGCGCTCGAAGCGGTCGTAGTTGCCGGCATAGGCGACCAGCTTGCCGCCGTCGAGATGGATGATTCGGTCGGCGACCGTGTTCAGCAGTTCGCGGTCGTGGCTGATCACCAGCAGGGTGCCCGGATAGCCGGCGAGATAGCCCTCCAGCCACAGGGTCGCCTCGAGGTCGAGGTGATTGGTCGGCTCGTCCAGCAGCAGCAGGTCGGGCTGGGCGAACAGCGCCGCCGCCAGCGCCACGCGCATGCGCCAGCCGCCCGAATAGGAATTTACCGGGCGCGTCTGAGCCTCGGCGTCGAACCCCAGGCCGGACAGGATGGCGCCCGCGCGGGCCGGTGCCGAATGGGCGTCGATGGCGACCAGGCGTTCGTGGATCTCGGCGATGCGATGCGCGTCCCGGCAGGTTTCGGCCTCGGCGAGCAGGGAGGTCCGCTCGGTGTCGGCGGCGAGCACGCAGTCCAGCAACGGGGTATCGCCCTCGGGCGCCTCCTGCGCCACCCGCCCGACGCGCGCCCGCGGCCGGATGGTGATGCCGCCGCCGTCGGGATGGAGTTCGTCCAGGACGAGGCGCAGAAGGGTCGATTTCCCGGCGCCGTTGCGTCCCACCAGCCCGACGCGCTGGCCGGCCGCGACGTGCACGGTCGCGCCTTCGAACAGCACCCGCCCGCCGAAGCGAAACGTCAGGTCGTTGATGTGCAGCATGGCGGCGTCTTACCAGATGCCGCACCGCCTGGCAAAGTCCGTTCGGCCGACGCGTGGGATGGGTTGCCAGCGTTCCTCGATCGGGATATAACCCCGCCGCCAAACCGTCGGGCCGCGGAGAGGGCGCACGGGCGCCCATTTCGGATGGCCGGCGTGGTTTTCAGCCGGAGGGTTTCTCGGATATGTCAGTCGAACGCACCTTGTCCATCATCAAGCCGGATGCCACGCGGCGCAATCTCACGGGAAAGATCAACGCCCGTTTCGAAGAGGCCGGCCTGCGCATCGTCGCGCAGAAGCGCGTGCAACTGACCCGCGATCAGGCCGAGAAGTTCTATGCCGTGCACCGCGAACGGTCGTTCTTCAACGACCTGTGCAAGTTCATGATCTCGGGCCCGGTGGTGGTTCAGGTCCTGGAGGGTGAGAACGCCGTGGCCCGCAATCGTGAGATCATGGGGGCGACGAACCCGGCGAACGCCGCTGCCGGGACGATCCGGGCCGATTTCGCCGAATCGGTCGAGGCGAATTCGGTGCATGGTTCCGACTCGCTCGAAAACGCCGCCAAGGAAGTGGCGTTCTTCTTCTCCGAAATCGAGATCGCCGGCTAGGGCGCGTCCGCTCCTACGCCAGGGACCTCCGCCGGCGGGCGCGGCGCGTCCTGCGTCCCGCCGGCGGAGATCGGCAGCAGCACGGTCACCGTCGTTCCGCGTCCGGGGGCGCTGGTAACCTCGACCAGCCCGCCCCAGGCCGTCACGATGCCGTGGACGACCGGCAATCCCATTCCCGTCCCCTGGCCGACCGGCTTGGTCGTGAAGAAGGGTTCGAACAGCTTCGCCTGGACCGACTGTTCCATTCCGCATCCGTCGTCCCGCACCGCCAGGGCAAGCCAACCTGGGCTTTCCTCGCCTTCGATCAGGCGCTCGGTCAAGGACACCTCGATGCCGCCGATGCCGCCGCCAATGGCGTCGACCGAGTTGTTGATGAGGTTGATCAGCACCTGGTTCAGCTGCGTTTCGTCCGCCATGACGAACACGTCTTCGGCGGTGATCCGGCAATCCAGTGTTATGGTGCTGGGCGTGGTCAGCTTGACGAGGCGCACGGCGTCGCGGACCGCGGCCGCGGCGTGAACGCGATGCGCCTTGAGCGGTTCCGCCCGGCTGAACAACAGCACCTGGCGGACGATGTCGCGGGCGCGGCCGGCGGCGCGGTGGAGCGCGTCCAACTGCTGGTGAAGGCGGCCGCCCTTCTCGACTTCGCGCAGGGCCAGATCGCTCAGCCCGAGAATGGGAACGAGAACGTTGTTCAGCTCATGGGCCATGCCGCCGGCCATGTTTCCAAGGGCTTCCATCTTGCTGGCCAGGGTGAAATGCCTGTGGGTATTCGCCCGCTCCAACTCCTTGCTGCGCTCCTCGATCATCGCCTCGAGGGTTGCCGTGAGCTTCTTCTGCTGGCGCAGGCGGCTGCCGACCATCAGCGACAGGCTGACGAGGATGATGGCGGCAAGCACCCCGAAACCCGCATAGGTTTTCATCACCCCATACCACCCGGCTAGAACCGTGCTCCGCGGCACCGCGAAAACCAGATAGACGGGATAGTCGGCGAGCCTCGCCACTCCATACCGGTTGCCTTCGGCGTCGAACTGAAAAGTCCCGCGGGCGATCTCCTTGGTGCTTGCCACCGCCCTCGCGAGGGCGTCTCTGGCGGCGTCCTGCCGCTCCGGTGGATGGAGAGCGAGTGGTTCGCCGTCCGCCCGGATGAGCCCCGCGAAGCCGCCCGCGTGATGCCGCACGATGCGGGCCAGGAAGGTGTTGAAGAAGTTAGCATCGACCGCGATGCAGACGTAGCCGCGCGATTCCCCCGAACTGCTCCGGTGGTGGGTGACCACGTTGAAACTCTCGCGGCCGGTGAGCGTTCCGGTATAGCTGGCCGAAACGAAAACACCCTCGTTGGTGTCGAGGTATCGATAATAATCTCGGTCGGCGAAGTTCAGCCTGGGCGCCGGGAAGGAGTGGCTGGTGCTGCGTGCCCAGCCGTTGGAATCGATCAGCCAGATCGAGCCCACCTGGCTGAACCGATTTGCAATCTCGAAGAGAAAGGTGTTGATCTCGCTCGAGCCTTCGATCTCGATCCATGAGAGCTTCGAGATCCGCTGTTCGACAAGGCGACGAACCAACTCGTGGGTGTCAAAAACCTTGGCCGCCTGTTCCTCTAGAATGGCCAAGCCGTCTTGGACTTGGCGATCGGCCGCCTGGAACGCGAGACGGTAGGTCTGTACCCCGGCAACCATGACGAAAACCAAGGGGACGAAGATCGAGACGGCCACTAGAGAGAAGGGATGCCATTTCTTGAGGGCACCGTCGGCCACCTGACACTCCCCATCATCACGCGTGCGGCTAGGTTAAGCGCAACTTAAGGCGAAGGCAATCTTAGGTGGAAGTCTTCAGGGGGCAGGGTTGATCAATACGGCGTCCGAGGCAATCGCCCCGCGAACGCGCACTCCATTTCCTTCGACCACGGCTTGGCCCTCGGCGATCAGCCGGACGGCAAGGGGGAAGATTCTATGCTCGACCTCGAGCACGCGCGCCGCCAGGGCGTCGGCGTCGTCGTCGGCCCGCACCGGCACGACGCCCTGCACGATGATCGGCCCGTCGTCGAGTTCAGGCCGGACGAAATGGACCGTGCAACCGTGGAAGCGCACGCCGGCCTCGAGTGCTTGCTCGTGGGTATGGAGCCCGCGGAAGGCGGGCAGAAGCGAGGGGTGGATGTTGATGATCCTGTCGCGCCATCCCTCTACGAAGCCTTCGGTCAACAGGCGCATGAAACCGGCCAGACAGACCAGGTCCACCCTGGCCTGCCGCAGGGCCGCGTCAAGCGCGGCGTCGAAGGCGGCGCGGTCGGCGAACTCCTTGTGGCGGACCACCAGGGTGGGGACGCCGGCGCTCTCCGCCCGGGTCAGCGCGTAGGCGTCGGGCACGTTGCTGATGACCAACGCGACCTCGGCCGGGAAGTCCGGGTCGGCACAGGCGTCCAGCAGGGCCTGGAGGTTGCTGCCGCGGCCCGAGACCAGGACGCCCAGCCTCAGGCGCGCCATGCGGCCTCGGCATGCAACACGCGGCTCTGGGGTTCGTCGCCGCCGTGCGCAACGACGCGGCCGATCGGCAGCGCGGTTTCGCCCGCCGCCGTCAGGATGCGTGCAGCCTCGTCGGCATCCTCACTGGCCACCACGGCGACCATGCCGATGCCGCAGTTGAAGGTGCGCGCCATCTCGACCGTCGACACCCCGCCTTCCTTCGCGAGCCAGCGAAAGACCGGTGGCAGCGTCCAGTTCCTCGCGTCCAGTTCCGCCGCCGTTCCAGCCGGCAGGACGCGCGGGATGTTCTCGATCAGGCCGCCTCCGGTGATGTGGGCCAGCGCCTTGATCTTGCCGGCACGGATGGCGGCCAGGCAGCTTTTCACATAAATGCGCGTCGACGTCAGCAACGCCTCGCCCAGGGAAAGGTCGGGCGCGAAAGGTGCCGGGGTCGCGTAATCGAGGCCCGTCCGCTCGACGACGCGCCGCACCAGCGAAAAGCCGTTGGAGTGCACGCCCGACGATGCCAGCCCCAGGATCACGTCGCCGGGCCGCACCGTGGTTCCCGTCAGGTCGCGGCCGCGCTCGACGGCACCGACCGCGAAGCCGGCCAGGTCGTAGTCCCCGTGCGCGTACATCCCAGGCATTTCCGCGGTCTCGCCTCCGATCAGGGCGCATCCCGCCTCGCGGCACCCGGCGGCGATGCCGGCGATGATGGCGCGGCCAGCCTCCACGTCGAGCTTGCCCGTCGCGAAGTAGTCGAGGAAGAACAGCGGCTCCGCACCCTGGACGACGAGGTCGTTGACGCACATTGCCACCAGGTCGATACCCACGCCGTCGTGGCGCCCGGCGGTGATGGCGACCTTCAGCTTGGTGCCGACCCCATCGGTGGTGGCGACCAGGATGGGGTCCTGGTACCCCGCCGCCTTCAGGTCGAACAGGGCGCCGAACCCCCCCAGTCCCGCGGCCGCGCCGGCCCGGGCGGTGGACTTGGCGAGCGGTTTGATGGCGTCGACCAGGGCCTCGCCGGCATCGATGTCGACGCCGGCATCCCGGTAGGTCAGACCTTTGTTGGATGGGTCGCTAATCGTCGCCTCGCTGGCAGGAGGGGGCGGCTGTCGCCGCGACGGGCGAAAGATACCCCATCCTCACGGGTTTTCAACGTCCGCTTGACGAGCCGCCGGAAATTCCGGGCAGGTAGGCGGATTGTCGAGAACGTCATGTGGCAACTGGCGTTTCCCGCCTCATGCCGGTATCGTCGGCGAGCGTTATCTTACGAGGCAGGCGGGTAGGTCCGATGCGCTGGTTTGCCCCGATCACGGGATTGTTGGTTCTGTTGGCTGCCTCGGCATGGCCGGCGATGGCTCAGATGACCGACGCCTTCTCGGTCAGTGGCGTGGCGGTGGACGTCCGCGCGGCGTCGGCGGCCGCGGCGCGCGAACAGGCTTTGGCCGAGGGGCAGCAGGTCGCCTTGCGGCGGGTGTTGGAACGTCTCGTACCCGCCGCCTATCACGACCGGCTGCCGGCACCGTCCCCGGCCGAAATCGCGGCCTTGGTCCGGGACGTCGGCATCGAGAGCGAAAAGGCATCCTCGGTGCGGTACATCGCGAACCTGTCGGTACGCTTCAGGGGGGATGCGATCCGCGGCTTTCTGCGTGCCGCCGGCCTGCCTTACGCCGAGGCGCGGCGCCAGCCCGTCGTGGTCCTTCCCGTCTACACCGAGGGCGCCGAGGCGACCCTGTGGGGAGATCCCAACCCCTGGCGGTACGTGTGGGCGCGGCGGCGCAGCGAAGGACTGGTCCCGATCATCGTGCCCCTCGGCGAACTGGCCGACGTGACGGCGGTGTCGGCGGAACAGGCCCTGGCCGCCGACCCCGCCGCTCTTGCCGCGGTCGCCGGGCGCTACGGCGCCACGGACACCCTAGTCGCCCTGGCCGTCGCGCCGCCGACGGACGGCGGCGCCGTCGAGGTGCGGCTGTTCGCCTCCGGTCCCGGCGTTCCCCTGCCCGAGAGAAGCTCCTTTCAGTACGTGGCGGCCGAGGGCGAAACGCGGGATGCGCTGCTCGCCCGCGCCGCCGCCGATGCGGTCTTCGCCATCGGCGAGGCGTACAAGCGCGAAAACCTTCTCGAATTCGACCGGGGCGCCACGATGGCGACCGTGGTGCCGCTGGGCGGGCTCGACGACTGGCTGACGGTGCGCCGGAGGCTCGATCGCGTGCCGCAGGTACGTGCCTATCAGGTCGTCTCGCTCAATCGCACCAATGCCGCGTTGCTGCTGGATTTCGTCGGCGACCAGCAGCAGTTGCAGACCGCGCTGATGCGCAATGGGTTGGAACTGGCCTGGGCCGACGGCCAATGGCTCATGCATCCGCTTGCTACCGCGTCCGAACAACGGTGAACACGCTCAATCTCCCCAATCTCCTGACCCTCGGCCGGCTGCTGTCCGTACCGGTCACCGTATGGCTGATCAGCGACGGCCGCATGCTGGCCGCCTTCTGGCTGTTCGTCGCCGCGGGGGTCAGCGATGCGCTCGACGGCCTGCTGGCGCGCCTGTTCAACGCCCGGACGCTGCTGGGAACCTATCTCGATCCGCTCGCCGACAAGGCCCTTCTCGTCAGCATCTACGTCGCGCTCGGGTGGCAGGGCGAACTGGAGAGCTGGCTGGTCATAATGGTGGTTTTCCGCGACGTGTTCATCATCGGCGGAGTGCTGCTGATGTACGTGGTTACCGATCGGGCGGCCGACCGGCCGATCTTCATCAGCAAGGTCAACACCGCCATGCAACTGGTCCTCGCCTCGGTGGTGCTTGCCCATCTCGGCTTCGGGCTCGGCCTCTCGCTCGTGATCGCGTTGCTGACCTATCTCGTGGCTCTGACGACGCTGGCTTCGGGCATCGCTTATCTTGCCGTCTGGTGGAGCCGGATCGCCCAGTCGGCGAAGGTCGGAGACCGGCCGTGAGGCCAGAGCAACGGGTGCGCTACTGGCTGATCGCGATAGCCGCCCTGCTGATCGCGGTCTACCTGCTGCGCGGCATCCTGCTGCCGTTCGTCGCCGGTATGGCGGTGGCCTATTTCCTCGATCCGCTGGCCGACCGCCTCGAACGGATGGGAGCCTCGCGTCTGGTCGCCACGATCATCATCACGGTCGGCTTTTTCGTGCTGGCCGGGCTCGGCGTCATTCTCGTCCTGCCGGTGCTCGAAGGACAGATCACCGCCTTCGCGACCCGCATCCCAGGCTATATCCAAGGCTTGGTGGAACGCGCAGGCCCCATGCTCGCCGCCGTCGAGCGCTATCTCTCGCCCGAGGATGTCGAGCGGCTGCGCGATGCGGTGGGAAATTATGCGGGCACCGTCGTCGGATGGGTGGCGAACGTCTTGCGGGGCGTTCTCAGCGGCAGTCTGGCGCTGGTCAATCTCCTGTCGCTCCTGTTCATCACGCCGGTGGTCACGTTCTATCTGCTGCGCGACTGGGACCGCATGCTGGCGAAGATGGACGGCTGGCTGCCGCGTCGGCGGGCAGCGGTCATCCGCGAACAGGTGCGCGAGATCAACCGCACCCTGTCCGGGTTCGTGCGAGGCCAAGCCAGCGTGTGCCTCATTCTTGCGGTGTTCTATGGGGTCGGGCTGACGATGGTGGGGCTGGAGCTGGGATTGATCGTCGGCATCGGCGCGGGGCTGATTTCATTCGTACCTTATCTCGGCAGCATCGCCGGGTTCCTGGTCGGCGTCGGGCTGGCGCTGGCGCAGTCGTCGGAATGGGGGCTGGCGATTGCGGTGGCGGCGGTGTTCCTGATCGGGCAGGCGATCGAGGGCAACTTCCTGACGCCGAAGCTGGTCGGCGACCGCGTCGGGCTGCATCCGGTGTGGGTGATCTTCGCCCTGCTGGCCGGCGGCGCCCTGTTCGGGTTCGTCGGCGTTCTGCTTGCGGTGCCGGTGGCCGCGGTCATCGGGGTGCTCGCCCGCTTCGCCCTGCAGCGTTATCTGGACAGCCCCCTTTACGACGAGCCCCCGCCCGGTACGCCCTCGTGAAGAAGCCCGCCCAGTTGCCGCTCGACCTTGCCTTGCGGCCGGCCCTCGGCGGCGAGGACTTCCTGGTTGCCGACTGCAACGCCCAGGCCATGGCGTGGCTGGACCGCTGGCCGGACTGGCCGGCGCCGGCGCTGGCCATTCACGGACCCGCCGGCTGCGGCAAGACGCATCTTGCCCACGTCTTCGCGGCGCGCAGCGGCGCGCCCCTGGTGGCCGCCGCGTCGCTGCGCGGCGATGACCCGCCGCGGCTGCTCGAACATCCGGCGGTGGTGGTCGAGGACGCCGACCGCGGCGTCGACGAGGAGGCGCTGCTCCATCTCTTCAATGCCGCCCGCGAGGCGGGCCGTTGCCTGCTGCTGACCGGCCGCGCCGCGCCGGCCCGCTGGCCGATCGCCCTCCCCGACCTGCGTTCGCGGCTCATCGCTTGCCCGGCAGTGGGCATCCGGCCGCCGGACGACGCCCTGATGGCCGCGCTATTGGTCAAGCTGTTCGCGGACCGGCAGTTGCGGGTGGGCGGCGACGTCATCTCCTTTCTCGTCGCCCGCATCGAGCGCTCCTTCGCCGCGGCCCGCGCCGTGGCCGCCGCCATCGACGCCGCCGCCCTGGCCCGCCGGCGCGAGGTCACGCTTCCGCTGGCGCGCGAAGTCGTCGAGGAATTGGCTTCTCCGTCCTTGCCTCTCTCCCCGTAACCAAGTCTTCATCATCGTCACCCCCGCGCAAGCGGGAAGCCATAACCATTGGCGAATATGGATTCCCGCTTACGCGGGAATGACGAACACAGTCTAAGGCCTGCTCTCACGCAGCAGCACGATGTCGGCGGCGCGCAGGCACATCGTCACCTCGGTGCCGGAAACCACGCTGTAGCGCCGCACCGCGCGCGCCGGCAGGCGCATCTGCACCCGTTCCTCGGGCAATCCCCGGGGCCGTACCCAGACCACGGCATCGCCGCCCATCAGGACCACGTCCTCGACCAGGGCGGGAACGGGGTTCTCCAGATGGCTGCCCCAAGGCTTGTCGGTGCGGGCCAGCAGCACGTTGGTCGGCAGCACCGCCCAGCGCTGGCGCGAACCGGTTTCCTCCGGGCGCTGACCCGTCGTGCGGAGGCGGTGTGGTCCCCAGAGCAGGAATGGACCGGCGGGGTCGCCTTCCTCGATTTCCCCCTCGAAGACGTTGGGGATATCGAGCAGGCGCGCCGCCTCCTCGCAGCGCGGCCGCGCCATTACCTCGGCCGTCGGCCCCTGCTGCAGCAGGCGGCCATGCCGGATCAGGCACAGATGCGAGGCGAGCTGCGCCGCCTCGTCCAGGTCGTGGGTGACCAGCAGGATCGTCGTGTGCAGTTGCTCGTGCAGGCGGCGCAGTTCCAGGTAGAGGCGTTTGCGGGTGCTGCGGTCGACGGCGGAGAACGGTTCGTCGAGCAGCAGCAGCCGGGGATCGCGGGCGATGGCCCGCGCCAGTGCGACGCGCTGCCTCTGGCCGCCCGACAACTCGCGGGGATAGCGCGTCTCGAGGCCGGCGACGTGGGCCAGCGCGATGCAGGACTCGGCCCGCGCGCGGCGCTCCTTCGCCGGCAGGTGTGTCAGGGCGGTCTCGACGTTGCCAAGTGCCGTCATATGCGGAAAAAGCCCGTAGTGCTGCGGCACGAAGCCGATCGGCCGGTGCCGCGCGCGGAGGTGCAACCTGCCGTCGTCCCACACCTCGTCGCCCATGGCGATGCGCGCGCGCTTCAGGCGCAGCAGGCCGGCGACGGCGCGCAGGATCGACGTCTTTCCGCTGCCCGAAGGTCCGACCAGGGCGGTGATCACGCCCTTCGGAAGATCGGCGCGGAAGTCCAGCGGCGGCCCGCCGTGGTGCAAATCGAGGCGCAGCGTCACGACGCGCGGCGCTTTCGCATCAGGCGGTCCACCAGGCCGTAGCTGACCGCGATCGTGACCAGGGAAATGAGCAGGAGCAGCAGGGCCATGGCGCCGGCCGAGGCGGTGTCGAAGGACTGCGTCTTGTCATAGATGGCGATGGCCACGGTTTTCGTTTCGCCGGGGATGTTGCCGCCCACCATCAGCACGACGCCGAACTCGCCCAGGGTGTGGGCGAAGGTCAACACCGCGGCCGACAGGATGCCCGGCCACGCCAGAGGCAGCTCTATCTTGCGAAAGGCCTGCCAGAAGGTCAGGCCGCAGCATTGCGCCGCCTCGCGAATTTCCGGCGAAATGGCCTCGAAGGCGCGCTGCACCGGCTGCACGGCGAAGGGAATGTTGAACACCACCGACGCCACGACCAACCCGCTGAAGCTGAACGCCAGCGTTTGGCCGGCGACTGCCTCGAACCAGCGGCCGAGCGGCGAATGGGCGCCCATGGCGATCAGCAGGTAATAGCCGATGACCGTCGGCGGCAGCACCAGGGGCAGCGCCAGCAGCCCCTCGATCCACGGCTTGCCCCGGAACGGGGTGACGGCCAGCCAGCGGGCGGCGGCAATTGCGAGCGGCAGCAGAACGAGCATCGTGACCAGCGCCAGATTCGCGGACAGGGCGATGGCCGTCCAGTCCATCATCGCGCCGGCTCGCCGGGGAGGGTGAACCCGTGGCGCACGAAAATGGCTCGGCCCTCCGGGCCTTGCAGGAAGTCATAGAAGGCGCGGGTGGTTGGCCCGGCGTTCCGCGTGAGCGCCATGCGCTGGCGCAGCGGCTCATCGGCATGCCATTCGGCGGGGATCAGGGCGAAGTTGCCCAGCTTTGCCACCTCCGGCGCCGTCGACAGCGATAGCGGCACGATTCCCCCCTGGCTTGAGCCGGAGGCCGCGAACTGCATGGCCTGGGCGACGTTCTCGCCCATCACCAGACGGGCCTGGATCGGCGCCCACAATCCGAGGTGCTGGAGAACCGCGCGCGCGGCACGGCCGTACGGGGCGTGCTCGGGGTTGGCGATGGCGAAGCGTTTGATCCGGCCGTCCGTCACTGCGGCGCGCAGGTCGGACAGTTGCGCGTCGACCGCGAGGGCGGAGCCGTGTGGCGCGAAGAGCACGACCCTGCCGACCGCATACAGCGCGCCCTGGTCCTCCGCATGTCCGCTGGCGGCGAGTTGGAATACATAGTCCTCGTCCGCCGACAGGAACAACTCGAAGGGGGCTCCCTGTTCGATCTGGTGCTTCAGGTTGCCGGAGGAACCGAAGGAGATCTTGACCTCCTTGCCGGTCGCCCGCGTGAACGTATCGGCCATCTCGGAGAGGGCGAATTTGAGGGTGGCGGCCGCCGCGATGGCCGGGGCGTCGGCGGCGCGGGAGACCGAGGGTGCGAAGGCGACCAAGCAGGCGACGAGCAGCGCGCGAAACAGTGGCATGTCTTCCTCCCGAAGCGTTAGGACGAAAATGCCATAACGATATCGGCGCGGCAATAGCGATCACATCTCCGAATCGAGCAGCGCGCGTAGCGCTTCGAGTTCGGGCTGGGCGTTGGCGGCAAGCTTGTCTTCCAACGCGCCGTAGCCCTTGATGAGGGCTTCGCCCAACGGCGTCAAGCGGGCGCCGCCGCCCCCTTTGCCGCCTGCCACCGCCTCCACCACCGGTTTGCCGAAGCCCCGGTTGAGGGTCTCGATGAGCAGCCAGGCCCGCTTGTAGGTCAGACTCATCGCCCGTGCGGCGGCGCTGATCGACTGTTGCTGGGCGATTTCCCGCAACAGGTCGATCTTACCGGGGCCGACCGCCACCGCCCCGATATGCACACGGGGCCGCACCATGACGGCGCGCCGTTCACTCCCGCCCTTCCGCACGCGCGGTGTTCCGGATGATGTCTTCAATCCACGTCTCCGGGGCGGATGAAGTCGATGAGGCGGCAGCTCTCCGGGGCGAGTTGCGCCCAATGCTCGGCGGCGCATTCCAGAACCGCCATCGCCGCCGTGGGAAACTTGCGCCGCAGGGCGGCGTGTGCCGGCCCCTCGGCACCGTGGCCGACCAGCAGCCAGGTCAGTCGCTCGAGTCCTGGATTGTGGCCGATCACCATTGCCGAGCCGGCCGCGGCCGGCAAGGCGCGCAACCGGTCGAGCAGGGGCTCGTGGCCCGCCTCGTAGAGGCCCCGCTCGAACACCACGTCGGCGCCCGCGAGGCTGGGAAGCGCCGCGAACGTCTCGCGGGTGCGCCGCGCCGACGAGCACAGGACGAGATCCGGGCGCCAGCCGTGCCGGCCCAGAAGCTGGTCCATCGCCTGGGCCGCCTTGCGTCCCCTGCGGCTCAACGGCCGGTCGAAGTCGGCAAGGGAAGGATCGTCCCAGCTCGATTTGGCGTGGCGCAGGAGGTACAGGGTTTTCACCGCTTCGCTTCCGTCCCGTCGTCTCCGGGCAACCATGACATCGGCGTGGCGAGCATATATAAAGGGGTCGCGACACGCCAGCCGCTGGCCGGAGGACCGCTTGACGACCGCCCCGACGATCACGTTGCCCGTCATCGACCTGGAGTCCAAGGACCGCTTCATCAATCGCGAGCTGTCCTGGCTGGCCTTCAACACGCGCGTGCTCGACGAGGCCTACAACCTACGCCATCCGCTGCTCGAGCGGCTGCGCTTCCTGTCGATCTCGGCGGCCAATCTCGACGAGTTCTACATGGTTCGCGTCGCCGGCCTCAAGGGCCAGGTGGACGCCGGCGTGATGACGCAGAGCCAGGACAGCCTGACCCCCGCGCAGCAACTTGCCGCGATCAACAAGGCGGCCGGCGAGCTGCTGACCAAGCAACAGGCCTGCTGGAAGCACCTGCGCGACGAACTGCGGGGTGCCGGCCTGTCGGTTATCGACGTCGCCGAGCTTACCCGCGCCGACCGCAAGTGGCTGGAGACCCGGTTTCTCGAACACGTCTTTCCCATTCTCACGCCGCTCGCCATCGACCCGGCGCATCCCTTCCCGTTCATCCCCAACCTCGGCTTCGCCATGGTGCTGCACCTGACGCGGCTGGACGACGGCGAGGTGCTGCGGGCGCTGTTGCCGATTCCGCATCTTATCGAGCGGTTCGTCCGGCTGCCCGGCGAGGAACTGCGCTTCCTGCCGCTCGAGGACATGATCGGGCTGTTCCTCAGCCGCCTTTTCCCCGGCTTCCGCGTCGAGGCCGGAGGCGTCTTCCGGGTGCTGCGCGACAGCGAGATGGAGATCGACGAAGAGGCCGAGGATCTCGTGCGCGTGTTCGAGACTGCGCTCAAGCGTCGTCGCCGCGGCCACTGCATCCGCATGACGGTGAACGCCGACATGCCGCAGGATCTGCTCAACCTCGTCGTCGACGAGATGCATGTGGCGCCCGGCGACGTTTTCCCGCTGCGCGGGCTGCTGGGCATCGTCGACGTCAAGCAGCTCATCACCGACGAGCGGCCCGACCTTCTGTTCCCGCCCTACAACGCGCGTTTTCCGGAGCGCATCCGCGACTTCGGCGGCGATTGCTTCGCCGCAATCCGCAAGAAGGACATCGTCGTCCACCATCCGTTCGAGAGTTTCGACGTGGTCGTGCAGTTCGTCCGCCAGGCGGCGCGCGACCCGCAGGTGGTGGCGATCAAGCAGACGCTCTACCGCACCAGCCATGATTCGCCCATCGTCCGCGCCCTGGTCGAGGCGGCCGAGGCCGGCAAATCGGTCACGGCGATGGTGGAGTTGAAGGCCCGCTTCGACGAGGAGGCCAACATCCGCTGGGCGCGTGACCTCGAACGCGCCGGGGCCCAGGTCGTCTACGGCTTCCTCGAACTGAAGACCCACGCGAAGATCTCGCTTGTCGTCCGCCGCGAGGGCAATGGTCTGACGTCCTATGTCCACTTCGGCACCGGCAACTACCATCCGATCACCGCGAAGGTCTACACCGACCTCTCGTTCTTTACGGGCGATCCGGCGTTGTGTCGCGACGCCGCCCGAACGTTCAACTACATGACCGGTTACGCGCTCCCCGAGAAAATGGAGAAACTGGCGATTTCGCCGCTGCACCTGCGCGACCGCCTGATGAACCTCATCGAGGCCGAAATCGACCATGCCAGGAGCGGACGTCCCGCGGCCATCTGGGCGAAGATGAATTCGCTGGTGGACGCCAAGCTGATCGACGCCCTTTATCGCGCTTCGCAGTCGGGGGTACAGATCGACCTCGTGGTGCGGGGAATCTGCTGTTTGCGCCCCGGGGTGCCGGGCTTGTCCGACAACATTCGGGTCAAGAGCATCGTCGGGCGGTTTCTCGAGCACGCGCGCATCATCTGCTTCGGCAACGGCCATCGCATGCCGTCGCGTCACGCCAAGGTGTTCATCTCCTCGGCCGACTGGATGCCCAGGAACATGGATTGGCGCGTCGAGGTGATGGTGCCGATCGAGAACCCGACGGTGCACCGACAGATTCTCGATCAAATCATGATCGCCAATCTCAAGGACCGGGCGCAGAGCTGGCTGCTACAGGCGGACGGATCGTACCTCCGCCTGCCGGCCGAAGAGGACGCCTTCAGCGCCCATACCTTCTTCATGACAAATCCCAGCCTGTCGGGACGCGGCAGCGCCCTTGAACGGCGGCCGGCAACGCGCCTCGAGCTCAATCTGCCGTAGGAGGGCGCTGTGGTCTTGTCGTTGCCGCAAACGGTGCCGCCGCTCGACGGGGAGCGATGGCCGCAGCGGCGTCGGCTGATCGCCATCGTCGACATCGGTTCCAATTCGGTCCGCCTGGTCATCTACGACGCCCTGCTGCGAACGCCGTTGCCGATCTTCAACGAGAAGGCTGTGTGCGCGCTTGGCCAGGGCCTGGAAAGCAGCGGACGCTTGAACGAGGCGGGGATGGTCCTGGCGACCACGGCCATCGGGCGCTTCGTTCGACTGGCGCGCGCCATGCAGGTCGAGGCCGTGCACATCCTGGCCACGGCGGCCGTTCGCGAAGCCGCCGACGGCCCCGCCTTCGTAGCCACGATCGAGGCCGCGAACGACGTTACGGTCCAGGTTCTGAGCGGTGGCGAGGAGGCGAAGCTGGCGGCACTCGGGGTGCTCTGCGCGGTTCCCGACGCCAACGGGGTTGTCGCCGACCTCGGTGGCGGCAGCCTCGAACTGGCGGCGGTCAGCCAGGGCGTGCTCGGCAAGCACGCGACGCTGCCGCTGGGCGTGCTCCGCCTCAGCGAAAAATCCGGTGGCAGCCGGGGCGCCGCCGCCGACATCGTCGACCGCGCCCTCGCCGACCTCAAATGGCTGGGCAAGGGGCGCGGCCGCGCCTTGTACGCGGTCGGGGGGGCGTGGCGCGCCATCGCCCGGCTGTGCATCGCCCAGACCGCGCACCCCATCCTGGTCCTCGACAACTTCACGCTCGATCGCGCCGAGGCCGAGCGCCTGCTCGACCTCGTGTCCCGGCAAAGCCCCAAATCGATCGAAAAGGCGCCGGGGGTGCCGAAGAAGCGAATTCCAACCCTGCCGATGGCGGCCCTCGTTCTCGAGAAGGTGCTGCAAGCCGCGCGTCCGGCGCGCCTGGTCTTCTCCGTTTACGGCATGCGCGAGGGCAAGTTCTTTCGCCAACTTCCGCAGCACCTGCGCGGCGAGGACCCCCTCATCAGCTCTTGTCAGGCACTGGCGGTGGCGGCGGGGCGGTTCAACGATCACGCTGACGAGATCATGTCCTGGATGGCGCCCCTGTTCCCGGACGAGACGCCCGCCGTGCGGCGGGTTCGCCATGCCGCCAGCTTGTTGGGCGACGTGTTCTGGAGCGAGCATCCCGACTATCGTGCGGAGCAGGCGTTCCTTCGCACCCTGCGCCTGCCGTTCGTCGGCATTGGCCACCAGGAGCGGGCCGTCCTCGCGGTCGCCATCTACACGCGGTATCGGGCCGACGGGGATCTGCCGGCGTCGCACGGGGTCCATTCCCTGCTCAACGGCGAGGCCTATCGGATGGCGCGCGTGATGGGCCTGGCGCTTCGCCTCTGCCATGTCCTGACGGGAGGGGCGGCGGGCCTGCTGCCGCTGACCCGTCTGACGGCGGAGAAAAAGGCCCTGGTGCTCGAACTCCCCGATTCCGAGCCGGCCTTCCGCACCGACCTCGTGGGGCGCAGTTTCGAACGGTTGGCCAAGGAGATGGGGCTGGCGCCGGTGGTGCGCCGAATAACCTAATCCAGAGGGACGTCCCGTCCCTCGGCCTCGACCAGATTGATCAGCCTCAGTCGCTTGCCGTCCGGTGAGAGGCCGAGGGCGACTTGGCCGTGCTTCAGGCGCAAGGCGTCCTCGCCGAAAATCTCCCGTCGCCATCCGTGCAGGGCGGCCACGTCGGCGTCGTCGGTGGCGGCCAGCATCTCGATGTCGGCGGCCGAAGCGACCAGACGCTGGGCGACGTCGTGCTGGTCGCACTTGATCTTCAGCAGCACCTTCAGCAACTCGACGACCGGGCCGCCGCGCGGCCCTTCGCCGCGTTCCGGCGGCACCGGCCAGTCCGTCTCGGGCAGGCCGACGGCGCGGGCCACCGCTTCCAGCACGGCCGCGCCCTGCCGTCCCTCGGCCACGCCTTTCGAAAGGCCGCGGGTTCGCCCGAGGTCGGCCACGGTGGTCGGCGCGTGGGCCGCGATCTCCAGCAACGCTTCGTCGCGCAGGATGCGCTGGCGCGGCACGTCGCGCTCGCGCGCGTCGCGCTCCCGCCACGCGGCGAGTTCGCGCAGGATGGCCAGATAGCGCGGGCTCGATGACCGGGGTTTCAGCCGGCGCCACGCATCTTCCGGCGGGACCAGATAGGTGGCCGGGTCGGTCAGGACCGCCATCTCCTCGTCCAACCATCGCGTTCGGCCCGTCTTGTCCAACTTGTGCTGTAGCTTCTCGTAGGCGATGCGCAGATGGGTGACGTCCGACAGGGCGTAGTGAAGCTGACGTTCGGTGAGCGGCCGCTGCGACCAGTCGGTAAACCGCAGCGACTTGTCGATGCGGGCGCGCGCCAGTTGCGCCGCCAGTGTCTCGTAGGCCACGGAGTCGCCGAACCCGCACACCATCGCCGCCACCTGGGTATCGAACAGCGGCGCGGGAACCTTGCCGGAGAGGTGCAGAAAAATTTCGACGTCTTGCCGGGCGGCATGGAAGACCTTGAGCACCCGCGGATCGACCAGCAGGTCGAACAACGGGGCAAGGTCGATGTCCGGCGCCAGCGGGTCGATCGCCTGCGCCTCGTCCGGTCCGGCGACCTGCACCAGGCACAGAACCGGCCAGTAGGTCCGTTCTCGAATGAACTCGGTATCTACCGTGATGAAGGGGGCGGTTCGCAGCCGTTCGCAAAAGGCCGCCAGCGAGGCGGTGTCGGTGATAGGATTCATTGGCGTGTCATACACGCAACTCCGGGCGGGGTGCAAGCCGGGTGGCCCTCGCGGATTGCGGCGGGGGAGGTAGCTGGGCTATAGCTCGTGGAGCGGGCCGTCGGCCCTCTCAGGGGAAGGCAATGACCGAGATCCGACCGACCCTCCGTGAAGTGCCGCGCGACAGGATGCCGAGTCCGATCGAACTTGACGACAAGGCCCGCAAGGCGGTCGTCGAGGGCGTAAAGACGGCCTTGGAGCGCCTGCGCGGCAAGGGGTTGCTGGCCGCCGACAAGGACTACGGGCGCATCGTTGCCGACCCGTGGGCGCTCCACGAGTTCATCCAGGTCTTCAAGGCCAACCGCCCCATGTTCGACGACCTGATCACCGACGCCCGCGCCCGCCCGGTCGCCGACGATCACGCCCCCTTGGTCTGCGGGCCGTCGCTGGCGCAAATCTGCCAGATGCTGGTGTTCACTTGCGCGAAGCGGTCCTTCACCGCGGTCGCCACGCCCAAACCGCCAACCCAGCCGGAGAAGCCTGCCGGGCGGCTGGCGGCGCTCTTCGGCAGGAAACCGGCTCAACCGGTCGCCACCGATGCCGACACCAAGATCGCCGCGCTTAAGCCGTTGCTGGCCTTCGACTGGCAGCTCCCCCTGCTGAAGTCCTATTATTTCTTCCTCGATGAACAACAGATCCGACTACTGGGGCGGGATTTGCTGCTGCTCCGCAAGGGTGAGGACATCGAGGCCATCGGGGCTTTCCCGGCCGCCAAGATGGCCCAGGCGCGCCGCCTGGCCGGGGACGAATTCGCCGCCATGCTCGTCATCAGGCCCGCTGCCATGGCCGGGCTGGCCAACGCAGTGCCCGAACTCTATGCCCTGTTCCGACCTCTGCTCGGCGACCGCATTTGGGACTTCATGATGCGCGACGCCGACTACATCGACCAGCTGGGTGAACTTGACCGAGACCTGCTGGCGACCTTCGGCCCTCTGCTCGCCGACACCTGTCTCGAGGCGGTGGCGGCCTTCCGGCGCATGCCGCTGGGCCGTATCAAGGTTTTCCTGGCGGCCATGGACACGGTTCTGCGCGAGGACGCGGTCCCGTTGCTGGGCGATCCGTCCTTCTGTCGTCAGACGTTGAAGGGGATGGTCGACGGGTTCCTGAGATTCGACGGTTCGATGGACGAGTTCCAGGATCTGGCGACCATGAAATGGAAGGCCATCGCCCCTGCCGCCCGCGTCTATTTGACCAAGCGGGCGAAACCGGCGGCCGCTGACTGATCCGGCGGACACCCGCCACTCGAATGGCGCCTCCTCATTGACTTTTTCGCCAAAGACCTGGATAGTCTCCCGCTTTCCGTGAGCGCCACCCCCAGGTGACCCGTTGTCCACAGCGTTCGGGAGAGTATCTTGATTCCTGCCGTCATGCCCACTTATTCGCGTGCCGATGTCGCCTTCGAGCGTGGCCAGGGGGCCTATCTCTTCGCGACCGATGGCCGACGCTATCTCGACTTCGCGTCCGGCGTGGCGGTGACGGCCCTGGGGCACGGGCATCCCCACCTCGTGGCGGCCCTGAAGGACCAGGCCGAGAAGCTTTGGCACTGCTCGAATCTGTACCGTATTCCGGGGCAGGAGCGGCTCGCCCAGCGGCTGGTCGACGCCACCTTCGCCGATACGGTGTTCTTTGCGAACTCGGGGGCGGAAGCCGTGGAGTGCGCGCTCAAGATGGTGCGCAAGTATCACGACGAGCGTGGCCAGCCGGAACGCTACCGGGTGATCGTGGCCGGCGGTGCCTTCCATGGCCGCACTCTGGCCACGATCGCCGCCGGTGGCCAGGAGAAACATCTCAAGGGCTTCGACCCGGTCGTCGACGGCTTCGACCGCGTCGCCTTCGGCAACATGAACGAACTGCGCAACGCCATCACCGCCGAGACCGCGGCCATCCTGGTCGAGCCGATCCAGGGCGAAGGCGGCATTCGCCCGGCGGCCATCGAATATCTCCACGCCTTGCGGCGGGTCGCCGACGAATACGGTCTGCTGCTGGTGTTCGACGAGGTTCAAACGGGCATGGGGCGCACCGGCAGGCTGTTCGCCCATGAGTGGGCCGATGTTGCGCCGGACGTCATGGCGGTGGCCAAGGGACTGGGGGGCGGCTTCCCGATCGGCGCGTGCCTCGCCACCGAGCGCGCGGCGGCCGGAATGACGGCCGGCACCCACGGCAGCACGTTCGGCGGCAATCCGCTGGCCGTCGCGGCCGCCAACGCGGTGCTCGACGTCATGCTGGAGGCACCGTTCATGGCCCGCGTTCGCGAGACTGCGGCGCTTTTGCGGCGGCGTCTTGAGGAGTTGGTCGCCCGTCACCCCAAGGTTCTGGCGGAATTGCGGGGCGCGGGCCTGATGCTGGGCCTGCGCTGCCACGCGCCGAACACCGAGGTGGTCGCGCGGCTGCTCGCCAACGGGCTGCTCACGGTGGGGGCCGGCGACAACGTCGTGCGGCTGCTGCCGCCGCTGATCATCGGAACGGTCGAGGTCGAAGAGGCGCTGAGCATTCTAGACCGCACCTGCTCCGAACTTTCGGCCTCGTGACTGGACTGACTATGGCTCCCAAGCATTTCCTTGATCTCGACCGGCTGGACGGCCAGACGTTGCAGCAGATTCTGGCGTTGGGCGCGGACTACAAACGCGGCGAATGGCCGACCGGGCCGCATCCTCTGGCCGGCAAGACCCTGGCGATGATTTTCGAGAAGCCGTCGACGCGGACCCGCGTGTCCTTCGAGGTGGGCATGCTTCAATTGGGCGGCCACGCGATCATCCTGTCCAACAGCGATTCGCAACTGGGCCGCGGCGAAACGATCGCCGACACCGCACGGGTCCTGTCACGCTATGCCGACGCCATCATGATCCGCACCAACAAGCCTGAAAAGCTGCTGGAACTGGCGCGCCATGCCAGCGTGCCGGTGATCAACGGCCTGACCGACGCGTCGCATCCCTGCCAGGTGATGGCCGACATCATGACCTTCCAGGAGCGGCGCGGTCCGCTCGAGGGCAGGGTGGTGGCGTGGACCGGCGACGGCAACAACGTGGCCTGCAGCTGGATTCAGGCGACCGTCCACTTCGGCTTCGAGATGCGCCTGGCCTGTCCGCCCGAACTCGCTCCCCCGGCGGCCGTCCTGGCCTGGGCGCGCGACAACGGCGGCCGCGTCTCCGTCACCACCAATCCGGTCGAGGCCGTTCGCGGCGCCGATGCGGTCATCACCGACACCTGGGTCTCGATGGGCCAAACTGACAAGGGCCGGCACGCGCTGCTGGCTCCCTACCAGGTCAACGACGCGCTGATGGGCCAGGCTCATCCCGAAGCGGTGTTCATGCACTGCCTGCCGGCCCATCGCGGCGAAGAGGTCACCGACTCGGTCATGGACGGCCCCCAGTCCGTCGTGTGGGACGAGGCCGAGAACCGCTTGCATGCCCAGAAAGGCATCCTTACCTGGTGCATGTCGTGAGTCGATCCGATGACGTCGTTCTTTCCTGTCAACTGACTGCCGGCGCCGTTCGCGGGCGCCTTGCGCGCCTGGGCGCCTCGATCGACACCATCCTGCGCGGCCACGACTACCCGCCGGCCGTGGCCGCCCTTCTCGCCGAAACCACGGCACTCGCCGTGGTTCTCGCCGGGGCTTTGAAATACGAGGGTCGGTTCATTCTCCAGGCGCAAGGCGACGGTCCGGTGCCGCTGCTTGTCGCCGACGTCAGCAGCGACGGCGACTTGCGCGGGTATGCCCGTTTCGACGACGAGAAGCTGGCGGCGGCCCTGGCGGGCGACGGCGCGCCGTCCGTGCCGCGGCTGATCGGCAGCGGCTACCTGGCCTTCACCGTCGACCAGGGCGCCGACACCGACCGCTATCAGGGCATCGTGGAACTGACAGGTGCGACCCTGGCCGACTGCGCGCACCAGTACTTCCGCAAATCCGAGCAGATCGAGACCGCCATCAAGATCGCCGTGCGGCCCCCGCAGGTGGGGCAGGGATGGCGGGCCACCGGGCTCATGTTGCAGCGGATGCCGGCCAGCGGCGCCCCCATCCTGCTCGAGGATGGCGAGGAAGCCTGGCGGAGGGCGGTCATTCTGATGAGTACCGCCACGGCGGCGGAGATGGTCGATCCCGAGTTGCCCGGCGACCGGCTCCTGTGGCGGCTTTTCCATGAGGAAGGCGTCGTCGTCTCGGCGCTCCGCCCGCTGCGGGCCCGGTGCCGGTGCTCGTCGGATCGCGTGGAGACGACCTTGCGCTCGTTCCCCAGGGCCGAGATCGAGAGCATGAAGGACGAACACGGGCGGGTCGTCGTCACCTGCGAGTTCTGCATGGCCGATTACGTTTACGCGGACGCCGATTTGGACCGCCTCTACGCCGCTTGACCGTGCGCCTGGAGTTGCCACAATGGCGCACCGGTTTCCCCTTCCGGAGGAGTTTGCTGATGCGCTACCCGCCGCTGCGGCTCATCGTCGCCGCCCTTTTCGTTTCGGTGTTGGCCGCCTGCGAGATGCCGGCGCCGCAGCAGCAGGTTCCCCAACTGACCTACAGCCACCTCAAACCCTATCAACTCGACGTCGGCCGCCTCGAGGTGGTCACCGAGTACCGCGCGCCGCTGCGCGAGCCCAACATCGAACACATCATGCCGGTCTCGCCCGAAGCGGCGGCGAAACGCTGGGCACAGGACCGGCTGCAACCGATGGGCCGAAGCGGCGCGGCGCGCTTCATCATTCGCAGCGCCCCTGTGGTCGAGGTCCCGTTGAAGGTCGATACCGGGGTCGCCGGGTTGTTCAAGAAGCAGCAGGAGGCGCGCTACGACGCCGCGCTCGAGGTCGTCTTCCAAATCCTCGACGAGCGCCAGTTCCCGCAGGCCGAGATCGTGGCGCGGGGGGCGCGCAGCCGCACCGTGCCAGAAGGCACCACTCTGAACCAGCGCGATCGCATCTGGTACGAGATGACGGAAAGCCTGATGCACGATCTGAACGGCCAGATGGAGGGCCTGATCGGCCAGTATATGGCGCGCTGGCTGCTGTAGCCGTCTACGGCCGCCAGAAGGTGGGTGCGAACAGCACCAGCACCAGGAACATCTCGAGGCGGCCGAGCAGCATGCCGCCCGCCAGCAGCCATTTCGCGGCGTCGGGCACGGCGGCGTAATCGCCGGCCGGCCCGATCGCCTGTCCCAGCCCCGGGCCGACATTCGCGATCGCCGAAGCGGCGCCCGACGCGGCGGTCATGAAATCCAGCCCCAGCATCGCCAGTCCCATCGCCAGGACCGCGAAGGTCAGGGCATAAACGAGCAGGAAGCCCATCACCGACTCGGCCACGGTGTCGTTGATCGCCTTGCGATTGTAATAGGGAATGAGCACCGCATGGGGACCGAGAAGCCGCTGGGTCTGCACGCGGGCATTGGCGAACAGAATCTGTATGCGGAACACTTTCACCCCGCCCGAAGTCGAGCCGGCGCAGCCACCAATCAGCGTCAAAAAGAACAGGACGGTCAGCGGCAGGCCGGTCCAATTGCTGAAGTCGGTGGTAAAGAATCCGGTTCCCGTCATCATCGACACGACCATGAATGCGCCGTGCCGCAGCGCCTCCAAAGGGGCGAATTCGCCGTTCGACCACAGCCACAGCCACACCGCGATCGTCGCCGCCAACAGGATGGCGAGATACCAGTGGATCTGACTGTCGCGCAGCACCGGACGGACCTGCCCGCGCGCCGCCAGAACGAACAGCAGGAACGGCATGCCGCCTAAGATCATGCCCACCAGTACGATGCCCTCGATCGCGGCGCTCCGGAAATGGGCGATCGAGTCCGCGGAGTTGGAGAACCCTCCCGTGGAGATGGTGGTCATCGCGTGGGTCACGGCGTCGAAGCCGCCCATGCCGGCCTGCCACAACGCCAGGGCAAGCGCCGCGGTCAGGCCGATATAGATGATCGTGATGACGCTGGTGTACTGCGCCGCGCGCGGCATGACGCGCTCGGAGCGCTCCAGGCCCTCGATGCGGAACATCTGCATTCCGCCGATCTTCAGTACCGGCAGCACCGCCACCGCCATGATGATGGTGCCGATCCCGCCCAGCCATTGCAGAACCGCCCGCCACAGCAGGATTCCGCGCGGCACCGTCTCGAAATCTGTGATCACCGTGCTTCCCGTGGTGGTGATGCCGCTCATCGCCTCGAAGAAGGCGTCCGTAAAGCTCAGTTCCAGGTTGGAGAAGGCGAAGGGCAGGGCGGCGAATGCGGCGATCGCCAGCCAACCCACGGTGGTCAGCAGGAACACCTGCCGCACCGAGGGTTCCAGGCTGCCGGCGCGGTTGCTCAGCACCAGGGCGACGCCGATGAACAAGGAAACCGCGGCCGAGGCGGCGAACACTTTCCAGTCCGGATCGCCGTACAGCGCATCGACCCAGGCCGGCAGCATCATGGCAATGGCCAGGGTGGTGAGCAGCAGGCCGATGACCAGGAAGACGGGGCGCAGGTCGATCATCTCAACCCCGCCAGAAGGACGGCATGAACAACACCAGCACGGTCATCAATTCCAGGCGCCCCAGCAGCATGCCGAACGACAGCAGCCACTTGGCGGCGTCGGGCAGGGGCTTGAAGTTGCCGGCCGGGCCGATCACCTCGCCCAGGCCGGGGCCGACGTTGGCCAGCGCGGTGGCGGCGCCGGACAGGCTGGTCAGGAAATCGAGCCCGGTCAGCGTCAGGGCGAACGACAGCAGGGCGAAGCTCACGAAGAACAGCACCATGAAGCCCAAGACCGAACGGACGACGAGGTCTGAGATGCGCTGCTTGTTGAAATCGATGACGAAAACGCCGTGCGGATGCAACAGGCGTTTGACCTGCACGCCGGCCATGGCGAACAGGACCTGCCAACGGAAGATCTTGATGCCGCCGGCGGTGGAGCCGGTGCAGCCTCCGATGAAGGTGAGGATGAAGAACACGACCTGCGGGAACCCGCCCCAGGCGTTGTAGTCGCTTGACATGAAGCCCGTCGTGGTGACCACCGACACCACGTTGAACAGGGCGTGGCGGATGGCGTCGAGGAAGTCGACATCGTTGACGGTCCATTGCCACAGGCCCAGCAGCACGCCGAAAAACCCAACGAACGCGACGTACCAGCGCATCTGGCTGTCCTTGAGGATGGCCCAGCGGCCGTAGTGCCAGGGGGTGATGTAGAGCAGGAAGGTGCCGCCTCCGATCAGCATGAAAACCAGGGTGATCCACTCGATCAACGGCGAGGCGAAGTGGCTGATCGATGCGTCCGAGGTCGAAAACCCGCCCGTGGCGATGGTCGACATGGCGTGGCAGATGGCCTCGAAAAAGCTCATGCCGGCGAGCCAAAGGGCGACCGTGCAGACCATGGTGAACACCAGATAGACGGTGCCGATCGCGGTGGCGATCTGCGAGACGCGGGGCATCGCCTTCTCGGTCTTGTCCGACGACTCCATGCGGAAGAGCTGCATGCCGCCGATGCGCAGGACGGGCAGGATCGCCACCGCCATGACGATGATCCCGATGCCGCCCAGCCAGTGCAGCATCGCCCGCCACATCAGGATGCCGTAAGGAAGATCGTCGAGGCCCGAGATCGCCGTGGCGCCGGTGGTGGTGATGCCCGACATGGATTCGAAGAAGGCGTCCGTGACGCTCATCTCCGTTTCCGAAAAGGCGAAAGGCAGGGCGCCGAAGGCGGCCACCATGAGCCAACTGCAGGCGGTCAGGAGAAAGGCCTGGCGGGTGGTCAGGCTGATCCGGCCCTCCGGCCGGCTCCCGAACACCAGGACCAGCCCGGCGAAGGCGCATACCGTTCCCGACGCCAGGAACACCTGCCAGTCCAGATCCTGCAGCAGAAGGTCGACCACGGCGGGAATGGCCATGCCCGCAGCCAGCACCAGCAACAGGAAGCCGTTGATGAACAGGATCGGCCGAAGGTCGATCAAGCGCCCCAACTCCCCAATGGTGCGCGACTATTGGCGCGGAATCGCGGCCTTGTCCAGCAAGAACGCGCCGGTCGGGGAGGGTTCGGCCTGCCTCAAACGTTGGTCAGGTTGGACGCCGAGGGGCCGTTGATCAGGGCCATGAATTCCCGCCGGGTCGACGGGTCGGTGCGGAAGGCTCCCAGCATGCGGCTGGTAACCATGGTGACGCCGGGCTTGTGGACGCCGCGGGTGGTCATGCACTGGTGCGCCGCCTCGATGACCACGGCCACCCCCAGCGGCTGCAAGACTTCGTTCAGGGTGTTGGCGATCTGTGCCGTAAGCTTCTCCTGGATCTGCAGGCGGCGGGCGTAGACCTCGACCACGCGCGCCAGCTTGCTGATGCCGACCACGCGGCGGTCCGGCAGATAGGCGACATGGGCCTTGCCGATGATCGGAACCATGTGGTGTTCGCAATGGGACTCCAGGCGTATGTCGCGCAGGACCACCATCTCGTCGTAACCGTCGGTCTCCTCGAAGGTTCGCCGCAGGATGTCCTCGGGATCGGCTTCGTAACCCTGGAAGAACTCCTCGTAGGCGCGCACCACGCGGGCGGGGGTGTCACGCAGGCCTTCACGGGTGGGGTCGTCCCCGGCCCAGCGCAGCAGGGTGCGCACCGCCTGCTCGGCCTCGTCGCGGCTTGGCCGGCCGCTGGTGTCGCCGGTGCGCCCGGTTCGTTCGGGAAGAGTGATGGACTTCTGTGCGGTCAAGGGCGGCATCCTTTCACCGGCCGCCTCCCCCCATCGGGCGGGGCCATTCGCCGGATGTGTGTTCGCAACGCCCGAATTGCAAGGGGCCCGACGCGCCCCGGGGTCGTGTCGCCCGGCGGCAATTCAATTCAGGCGCACGGTCTCGTGCGGGCTGTCCAGCGAAAAGGCGGGAATGCCGATGTCGAAGCGCTCCCCCGTCTCGCCCGCCATCTGATACGTGCCGACCATGATGCCCGACGGTGTCGGCAGTGGGGTGCCGCTGGTGTACTCGTAGGCGTCGCCTGGATGCAGCACGGGCTGTTCGCCGACCACGCCGGACCCCTGCACCTCCTGCACGCGGCCGAGGGCGTCGGTGATCTTCCAGTGGCGGCGGAGGAGCTGCACCGTCTGGTCGCCGTGGTTCTCGATGCGCACGCGATAGGCCCAGACGTAATGGTTGTCGCTCGGTGACGACTGATCCTCGAGGTAGACAGGTTTTACGGTCACCGTGATCGAGTTGGTGGTGAGCGCATACATGGCCAGTTCCTGCGAGTTCCGGGCCTCCCCGGCCCATTGTGCCTTTACGGTCATATTAAACCCGTTCCATTGTTTGTCCAGAAATGGCGGAATGCGTCACCGCGGGAAAGGCGGGCACGGCCTCCCTCATTTCCCCAACATGCCAGCCGGGCGGCGTCGGCGCAGCAACTAACGCTACACTTTCGCGCTATTAGGTTCGAGGTACCACCTTTGACGAAAAAAGGGGCGCCACGCGGGCGCCCCTTCCTCGTTGCGATGCGGCCCGGACCTACTTGTCCTCGGCGGCCTCGCGGTCCTCCTTGGCCTGCCGGAAGGCGGCGCCCAGGATGTCGCCCAGCGAGGCGCCGGAGTCGGACGAGCCGTACTCGGCCATCGCCTGCTTCTCCTCGTCGATCTCGCGCGCCTTGATCGACAGGGTAAGCTTGCGGGTGGCGCGGTCGACCGCGGTCACCTTGGCGTCGAACTTCTCGCCCACCGCGAAGCGGTCGGGGCGTTGTTCGCTGCGCTCGCGCGACAGTTCCGACTTGCGGATGAAGCCGGAGACGCCATTGGCGCTCACTTCGATGCCGTTGTCGGTGACCTGGGTGACGGTGCAGGTGACGATGTCGCCCTTCTTGATGGCGGCGGCGGCCTCGGCGAAGGGATCGGCGCCGAGCTGCTTGACGCCCAGGCTGATCCGCTCCTTCTCGACGTCGACGTCGAGAATCTTGGCCTTGACCACGGTGCCCTTCTTGTAGTCCTGCATCGCCTGCTCGCCGGGGCGCTCCCAGTCGAGGTCGGAGAGGTGGACCATGCCGTCGATGTCGCCGGGCAGGCCGACGAACAGGCCGAACTCGGTGATGTTCTTGACCTCGCCTTCGACCACCGAGCCCACCGGATAGGCGTCCAGGAACTTCTCCCAGGGGTTTTCCATGGTCTGCTTGAGGCCGAGCGAGATGCGGCGCTTCTGCGGGTCGACGTCCAGCACCATCACCTCGACCTCCTGAGAGGTGGAGACGATCTTGCCGGGATGGACGTTCTTCTTCGTCCAGCTCATCTCGGAGACGTGCACCAGGCCCTCGACGCCGGGCTCAAGCTCGACGAAGGCGCCGTAGTCGGTGATGTTGGTGACGCGGCCGGTGAACTTCGCCCCGACCGGATACTTGACCTCGACACCTTCCCACGGATCCGATTCGAGCTGCTTCATGCCCAGGCTGATGCGCTGGGTGTCGGGGTTGAAGCGGATCACCTGGACCTTGACGTTCTGGCCGATGTGCAGGGCCTCGGACGGATGGTTGATGCGCTTCCACGCGATGTCGGTCACGTGCAGCAGGCCGTCGACCCCGCCCAGATCGACGAAGGCGCCGTAGTCGGTGATGTTCTTGACCACGCCTTCGAGGATCTGGCCCTCGCTCAGGCTCTCGATCAGCTCGCTGCGCTGCTCGGCGCGCGTCTCCTCGAGCACCGCGCGGCGGGACACGACGATGTTGCCGCGCGCGCGATCCATTTTCAGAATCTGGAAGGGTTGCGGGCTGCCCATCAGGGGGCCGATGTCGCGGACCGGGCGAATGTCGACCTGGCTGCCGGGCAGGAAGGCGACGGCGCCGGACAGATCGACGGTGAAACCGCCCTTGACGCGGCCGAAGATGACGCCGCTGACGCGCTGGCCGTCCTGGAAGGACTTCTCGAGTTGCGTCCAGGCCTCCTCGCGGCGCGCCTTCTCGCGGCTGAGCATGACCTCGCCGTTCTTGTCCTCATAGCGCTCGACATAGACCTCGACCTCGTCGCCCACCTTGATGTCGGGGGCGCGCCCGGGCGCGGCGAATTCCTTGAGCGAAACACGTCCTTCGGACTTGAGGCCGACGTCAATGACGGCGAAATCGTTCTCGATGCGGACGACGGTGCCACGGACCACGGCGCCTTCGAAGCTGCCGGCTTCGCCAAGCGTTTCTTCGAGCAGGGCCGCGAAATTCTCGGTAATTTCGGTTTGTACGGCAGGATTTGCCATTTCGATCAGGTTCCTTTCGTTCGATTCACGTTTTCCGGCCAGCCGGTTGAGTCCGGCGGTCTTGGGTTGAAATGCCATGGCGCCCGCGCCTGATCCAGGCGGGGCGGCCCCTCTCCTCCTTGGTGCCGGTCAACCGGCGCGCTGCCGCGAAGTGATGTGCTCCAGGGCGGCGGCGAAGGCCGCATCGGCATCGAGCTCGCTGGTGTCGAGCACGAAAGCGTCCTGGGCCGGTACCAGCGGCGCCACGCTGCGTCCGCTGTCGCGGGCGTCGCGTTCCTTCATGTCCTGAAGGACGCGCTCCTGTATAATCTCGACGCCCTTCTCCCGCAACTCCTTAAGGCGGCGTTCCGCCCGTTTCTCCAGGCTGGCCGTGACGAATAGTTTGTGATCGGCACCCGGACATACAACGGTGCCGATGTCGCGCCCGTCGAGCACGGCGCCGCCCGGCCGCGCCGCGAAGGCCCGCTGCATCTCGAGCAGCGCGGCGCGCACTGGCGGCATGGCGGCGACCTTGGAGGCGGCGTTGCCCGCGGCTTCGCCGCGCAGTTCCGCATCGTCGAGTGCCGCCGGATCGAGCGAACGCGCCGCGGCCAGCGCCGCCGCCTCGTCCTCGGGGCTGCCGCCGGCGCGCAGCACGGCCAGCCCGACGCCGCGGTAGAGCAGGCCGGTGTCGAGATAGGGCAGGCCCAGATGGCGGGCCAGGCGGCGGGCCAGGGTGCCCTTGCCCGAGGCGGCGGGGCCGTCGACGGCGATGATCATTCGGTTCCTTTCCTGATGCGTGCTCCCAGCCGGTTCATGAGGGCGGCGAAGCCGGGGAAGCTGGTGTCGATGGCGGCGGCGTCGTCGATCGCCACCGGCGCCGCGCTGGCCATCCCGAGCACCAGGAAGGACATCGCGATCCGGTGGTCCAGCGCGACGGCGATGGTGGCGCCGCCGGCCGGCGGCCGGCCGTCGCCATGCACGATCAAGTCGTCACCCTCGACCTCGACCGCGACGCCGCAGGCCGCCAGGCCGCGAGCCATCGCCGCCAGGCGGTCGCTCTCCTTGACGCGTAACTCGCCCAGCCCGCGCATGCGGGTGGTGCCCCGGGCGCAAGCGGCGGCCACGGCCAGGATGGGGAATTCGTCGATCATTGCGGGCGCGCGCCCGGCCGGCACCTCGACGGCGGCAAGCGGGCCATGGCGCACCACGAGGTCGGCGACCGGCTCGCCCGCCTGGTCGCGCGCATTCTCGACGGCGAGATCGGCGCCCATCTCGCGCAGGGTCTGGAACAGGCCGGCGCGCAGAGGATTCATTCCAACCGCCGGAAGTCGCACTTGCGAGCCCGGCACCAGCAGTGCCGCCACCAGCGGAAAGGCCGCCGACGACGGGTCGGCGGGCACGGCGACGGCGCGCCCGGTCAGCTCCGGCTGGCCCGTCAGGGTGACGGCGCGGCAGCCGCCCGGCAGGTCCGATACCCGCAGGTCGGCGCCGAAATGGCGCAGCATCAACTCGGTGTGGTCGCGGGTCGGCTGCGGCTCGACGACGGTGGTTTCGCCGGCCGTATTCAAGCCGGCCAGCAGCACCGCCGACTTCACCTGGGCGGAGGCGACCGGAAGCTCGTAGGTAATGGGTATCGGGGCCTCGGTGCCGACGACGGCGAGCGGCAGCCGACCGCCGGAACGCGCGGTGAAGCGCGCGCCGATGCGGTCCAAGGGCTCCATGACCCGCTTCATGGGGCGCCCGCGCAGCGAGGCGTCGCCGGTAAGGAAGGTGGTGAAGGGGTGGGTGGCGACCAGGCCCATGAGCAGGCGGGCGCCGGTGCCGGAATTGCCCATGTCGAGTACGTCGTCGGGCTCGGCCAGGCCGCCGACGCCGCGCCCGTACAGCCGCCAGCGCCCGTCGCCCTCGCGCGTCACTTCGGCCCCCAGCGCGCGCATGGCGGCGGCGGTGCGCAACACGTCCTCGCCTTCCAGCAACCCCTCGACCACGGTTTCGCCCACCGCGAGGGCCCCCAGCATCAGGGCGCGGTGCGAGATCGACTTGTCGCCGGGGACGCGAGCCTCGCCGGTGAGGGGCGCCGCCTGGGCGGAAATCAGGGCGTTGGTCATGGTCGTTCCGTCTGCCAGCGCGGTCGTCCTACCACAGCCGGCCGCCGCGCGGTAGGGGGCTCGCCGCGCTATCCGGGTTTTCGGCGCGCCCCGCCGATTTTTCGTTTTGACAGCCGCGGGGGATCGTGGCAAATGGCCCGATGCCCTGGGGATGGAACATCTGAGGAGGAACGACGGGGTGGCGAAGCCGGAATGGGGAGTAAAGCGCACCTGCAACAGCTGCGGCGCCCGCTTCTACGACATGATGCGCATGCCGGTCATCTGTCCGAAGTGCCAGTCCGCGGTGGAGACCGAGGTGCCGTTCAAGGCCCGTCGCGCCGCTGCCGCCGCCGAGAAGGCGAAGCCGGCGGCGCTGGTCGCCGACAAGGCGCTGGTCGAGGCCGAGGAACTCGACGGTATCGAGGACGAGGAGGCCGACGCCGAGGAGATCGACGGCGGCGATTCCGATGACAGCGGACTGATCGAGGACGCCTCCGACCTGGGCGAGGACGACGACGACATGGCCGAGGTCATGGAGCACCTCGACGAGGGGCTGGAGGACGAGGTCTAGGGCGGCGACCGAAGGGGCCGCTTTTTCGCTTGAATCGCGGCTGCGAAATCCATATGTTCGCCAGCCTCAGCGGGCGCGCCCCAGGGCGCCCGGCACGAGTTTCGGGGCCATAGCTCAGTTGGGAGAGCGCTTGAATGGCATTCAAGAGGTCAGGGGTTCGACTCCCCTTGGCTCCACCAAATCAGAAAGGGCCCGGTCGGTAGACGGCCGGGCCCTTTCGATTATTCCGGTCATTGCGAGGAGCCTAGCGACGAAGCAATCCAGCCGACGGCCGGTCCTGGATTGCTTTGCCTCCGGCTCGCAATGACCCGCGCCCCACCCCGCCCATTGCTCCGACCGCCTATCCGTGAGTGGCGGTTGCGCCGGCCCGCCTCGCGGCGGATGCTCGCCGGAAAACCGGAGGGCAGGCGTTGCGGGGCATACGGGTGGCGGTGATCGGTGCGGGTGCGATGGCGGCCGGGTTGGTTCTCGCGTCGGCGCCGGCCTTCGCCCAGCCATGGGAGGGGCGGCCCAACGCCGTCGCCGTGTTCGGCGCCCGCATGGCCGACAACAACTGGATCGAGATCGCCACCATCGACGACCTCGGCGTGCGAGACGCCTGGCTGGTCGGCGTGGCGCTGTCGCGCGAGCTTGCCGGCACGGGGCGCTGGGCGCTCGAGGCCGAGGTGCAGGGGGTGCGGCATTTCGGCGGGCAAGGCCATTGGGAGACCAACGCGGCGCTGGTGGCGCGCTGGCGGTCGTTCCCCTGGAACCGGCGGCTGCCCGCCAGCGTCGCCTTCGGCATCGGACCGTCCTACGCCGCGAAGGTGCCCGCCGAGGAGGTGGCGCGCGACGGCTCGAGCGCGCGGCTGCTGCTCTATTGGGTGGCCGAACTGGAGGTCGGCGCCCGTGACGGCCCGTGGAGCGGGCTCGCGCGGCTGCACCACCGCTCCAACGCCTATGGGGTATTCGCCGAGGAAGGCGGTTCGAACTGGCTGACGCTGGGCCTGCGCCGGCGATTCTGAACGGCGGCGGTCAGCCGGGCTTGCCGTCGGCCCGCGGCGCGGTCAGGAGCGGCGCGAAATGCCAGAGATAGGCCGCCAGCGCCGCCGCCCAGAGCAGCGAGCCCCCGCCCAGCGCCCATCCGGGGTGCGCGTCGAGGGCGAACACCGGCACGCCGGCCCGCAGCGCCGCGGCGGCGCTGACCAGCGCGAAGGCCGCCTTGGCGGCGGGTGGCACGACGAGGTCCCGGCCGGTATGGCGCAGGCCGGCGATCACGAACACGGCCAGCACCGCCGAGCCCATGGCGCCGACCGTGAGCGCGTGGCGTGCCGCCGATTCGGGCAGTGGCGCGCCCAGGTGGTGCAGCCCCACCCCGAACAGCCCCAGCGCCATCCAGGCATAGGCCGCGTAGAGGATGGCCACATAGGGCTTGAGCACGGCCCGCCCGACATGCCAGTCGGACAGGCGGTCGCACTGGGCGGCGGCGGCGGCCAGCGCGATCCATCCGGTCACCGGATGGGCGGGGAAGGCGAACTCGGCCGCCGCATAGATGGCCATCGCCGCCGCCGCCAGATTCTGGCGCGCCGGGTGCGGGCGGAAGCGGCGGGTCGAGCCGACTTCGGTCAGGGCGAGATTGACGACCACGGCGGTGATGCGGCTGACGGTCACCACGATGAGCAGCAGGAACAGGTTGACCAGGGCCGTCAGCGACCGCTCCGGCAGGTCGCCGGCGGGGTTCATGAGCCCCACATGGAAGCTCGCGACGGCGGCCGTCTGAACGAGCAGGATCACGGCAAAGGCGCGCTGGCGGCGGGTCGGGTCGGCGAGCACCGGGGGCAGCACCAGCCAAAGCAGTGCCAGCGGAAACAGGAGGTCGACCGCCGCCAGGAGCCAGGCCGGCAGCCACGCCGCCGCCCACATGGCGGCGCGTCCGGCCGCCCAGGCGGCGAGCAGCAGCGCCAGCGGCGGCCCCGTCACCGGCGGCGTCGCCGTCCACGACGGCACCGAGGTCAGCAGGAACCCGGCCAGGGCGGCTCCCACCACGCCGACCAGCATCTCGTGGCCGTGCCAGAGGGCGGGCGCCATGCCCAGCGTGGGATCGAGGCCGCCCATAAGGAAGAGGCCGGTGAGCACGGTGGTGAGGATGCCGTAGCCGGCGGCCGCCATGAAGAACGGGCGGAAGCCGTAGGCCCAGACCACGCCCGAGAAGCGAGGGCGACCCGTTCCGATCGCCGCCCTCATCGGATATCCTCCGCCGTGCGAAACGCTGCGGCGACGGCCGCGTCGCGCAGCAGGCCGCCCACCGTTTCGTACACGAAGGCGTCGTCGCGCGCCGCATGCGGCCGGTCGATGACGAAACGGCGCAGCAGCCGTCCCGGCCGTCCCGACAGCACGGCGATCTCGTGGCTGACCCGCACCGCTTCGGTCAGGTCGTGGGTGATGAAGACGGCGCTGAGACCACCGCCGGCGATCTCGCCGACGACGAGATCCTGAAGCTGCCGCCGCAGGCCGACGTCCAGCGCGCTGAACGGCTCGTCGAGGAGCAGCAGGTCGGGCGACACCGTCAGGGCACGGGCCAGCGCAACGCGCTGGCGCATGCCGCCGGACAGCTCGTGGGGGAACTTCTCGAGATCCTCGTCGGTCAGGCCCATGCGCAGCGCGAGCCGCCCCGCCACGCGCCGCCGCTCGGCCCTTCCCATGCCCGCCGCCTTGAGCCCGAAGGCGACGTTGTCGACGGCGCGCCGCCAGGGGAGCAGACGCGCCTCCTGGAAGACGAAGGCCGGGCGGCGGAATCCGTTGCGCACGCAACCGGCCAACGGCTCCAGCAGTCCGCCGGCCATCAGCAGCAGCGTGGTCTTGCCGCAGCCCGACGGGCCGACGAGGCCGAGCACCCGGCCCGGATCGAGCCCAAGGTCGAAATCCTCGATGACCGTTTCCGGCCCGTAGCCGTGCGTTACCCCTTGCCAGGCCAGCATCAGGGGCCTCGCATGGGGGCGCCGGCCGGCTGCTCGCGCCAGCGCTCGACCCGGCGCTTGATGGGGTGCAGCAACAGGTACTCGACGGCCAGCAGCATCACCACCACGGCGACGATCCAGCCCATGGCCTCGGCCGTGTCGAGATTGGTGCGCGCCACCGCCAGGCCGGCGCCGATACCGTCGTCGGCGCCCAGCAACTCGGCCATCACCGTGACCTTCCAGGCGGTTCCGAGGGCGCTGACCCACGCGGGGAAGAGATAGGACAGGATGTGCGGGACGTGGACGTCCCACAGCATCATCCAGCCCGAGGCCCCGAACGAGCGGGCCATTCCTTCGAGGCCGCGATCGAGCGTGCGCGTCCCCTCGACGGCGCCGGCGAAGGCGATGGGAAAAGCCGCCACGACCACGGTGAACACCGGCGCCAGGCCGCCGGTGCCGAACCACAGCAGCGCGAGCACGATCCAGGCGATGGGCGGGATGCCCAGCAGCACCGTGACCACCGGCCGCACCGCGCGCGCCGCGGCCATCGACAGGCCGGCGGCGATGCCGAGCACGCTGCCCAGCAAGCCCGCCGCCAGAAAACCGAGCACGGCGCGCGCCGCGGTCAACGACGCCGCCGGCGGCGCGCGGCCGTCCTCGATCATCCGCCACAGGCCGGCAAACGATTCGAGAGGCGAGGGCAGGACGAACGACCCGTACGCCTCGTGGCACGCCTGCCAGGCGGCGAGCAGGAGGAACAGACCGACGGCCGCGCCCCAGCCTTCCCACAGATAGGCGAGGGGGGCCGCCGTCAGCGTTCGCGGGCGGAGGAGCACCCTGGTTACCCCAGGTAGAACGACGGCTCGGGCAGCCGCCCTCCGATCACCGCGGGATTGCCCTCGGCGAGGACGTTGAACATGGCCTCGAGTTCCGGTCTCGCCGCGGCCGCCGGGACGGCGGCGAGGTTCGACCACTGGAGCGAGCGCTCGATGATCGGCGCCTTGAGGTCGAGATAGCCGGCGGCCATGCGGCCCGCGCTCGCGGGATTGTTGCCGATCCAGGTCAGCGAGCGTTGCAGGCCGGCCGTGATCGCCCCGACGAGTTCGGGCTGGCGCTCGGCCAGTTCGGCGGTCACCAGCAGGCCGGCCTGCGGCAGGCGCGGCGGGCCGCCCGTCACCCGGCCCCATTCCGCCTGGAGGTCGATGGCGCGGCGCACCTCGATGCCGGCCTGCAGGCCGCGCATGACGGCGGCCGTCGCCGCCGGCTCGGACGCGAGCGCCACGCTCACGCGACCGGCCAGCAGGAGCTGGATGGCCTCGATGGGCGAGGCGACGTATTGCAGCGTCACGTCCTTGCCCGGCACCAGGCCGTTCTTCGCGGCGAGGTGGCGGAACACGAGGTCGGGCATGTCGTTCTTGAAGGCCACCGCGACCGTCTTGCCGGCCAGATCGCCGATCGTCTTGATGCCGGCCTCGGTGCTGACGACGTAAAGCAGCCCCCAGGTCAGCACGCTGTGCAGGCGCACGGGAAGGCCTCGATTGGCCATGTTGGCGCCGGCGTAGGTGGGCGTCGCCGTGACCGCCATGCTGCCGGAGGCGACCCCGGCCCTCAGTTCGTCGGGGTTACGCCATACCTTGAACGCCACCGACGCGGCCTGGGAGGACAGGGCGCCGCTCTCTACGAGATGGGCGAGGGTGACCGAGGGCGTCGCCGGGGGCCCGTAGATGGTGAGTTCCCGAAGCGCGGCCGCCCGGCCCGCGCGGTGGGTCAGCAGGCCGGCACCCAGGGCGGCGGTGCCGAGCAGAAGCTGGCGGCGGGAAATTGCTGGCATTTTCGGATCCTCGCTCAAAAGTTTGCGACGGTGCGGAGGTAGAACGTGCGTCCGGGCGCCGAGACAGGCGACGGGTTCGGCTCGTCGGTGCTGGTGTGGGGGTTGTGGTCGGAGTAGCGCTTGTCGAGAAGGTTGTCGATGCCGACCCGCACCCCGATCCGGTCGCGCAACTGGGCGGCGGCGAACAGGTCGAGCACCGCATAGCCGGCGGTCTCGGCGGGATCGTAACCGCTGCCCCGCGACGGATCGTTGTCGGCCCGCCCCTGGCGGGCGACGGCGCGCAACTTGCCGCCGACATGCCATGTACCTTCAGTTCCAAGCATGTCGTGGTAGTCGACGATCCAGTTGGCTTCCAGCGGGTTGATGCCGTAGAGCGGCCGCCCGTCGCTGGTGTTTTCGCCCCACTGGTAGGCCAGGTTCAGGCGGGTCGACCAGTTGCGGGTCAGGTTCCATTGAACGTCGACCTCGAGTCCCGCCAGCAGGGCATCGACGTTGCGCCAGATGAAGGCGTTGTCGCTCTGCAAAACGCCAGCCTGGCCGTGGGCGCGGTCGCGGCTGATGAAGTCGATCACCCGGTCGACATGCCCCGTTACCGCCAGCCGCCAGGCGTCGCTGGTCAGCCATCGCCCCTCGCCCGGGCCCTTGTGGCCCCATTCGACCCAACCCGGGCCGTCGATGCCGCCGCCGATGTCGAGGCGGTAATGGGCCTCGGGGTCGAGGCCGGGATTGCCGACTTGGCGGCTCGCCGTGCCGACGGGCGAGGCGCCGGCCGTCGAAGGCAGGGCGAAATACCGTTCCGTGGGGTCCGCGGTGCGCATGATGCGGCCGACCGCGGCGAAGGCTCGTGCCCGGTCGTCGAGGAACTCCTGTTCGAATTTCAGTCGAGCGCTCAGATTGTGCTCGCGGGCGTCGGTCTCGCCGCTCCCGCTGTACAACCGATAGAGGTCGCGCGGCGTGCCGCTGAAGTTCCCGATTCTCATCGCCTCGTCGGCCTTGCCGGCGGACGCGTCGACGTAGTCGTAGCGCCAGCCCACGGTGAGGTGGCGGTCCGCGGAAAGGTCGTGGGCGGTCTCGCCGAACAGGCCCGTCTCCAACAGGCGCACTCCCGGATACTGCCGGCCGGTGACCGTGGTCAGGCTGTTGACCCCCGGGCCGCCCAACCGTTCGCCGTCCTGGGCGGTGCGCTTGGCGTCGACGCCGAGCCGGTGAGCGAGGCCGGCGGCCCGGAAGTCGACGCTGGCGGTGCCCGACAGGATATCTGCGGAGGGCGTTCCCTTCATGCGGTTGGGCGCCGGCGTGGGGCGCAGGGCGAAGTTATTGGCGACGCGGTCGAGGCCGACGTAGCCCAGTTCGACGCGCACCTGGTCGGCCGCGGCGAAGGTCACCTTGTCCTCATAGGACAGCTTGGCGACATAACGTTCCGTTTTCACTGGGTCGGCGCCGTATCCCCCGATCAGGGCAACGCCGTTCTGCACGGTCGGCGCGGCGAGCGGCAGCACCGCGTCGTCGATGCGGTCGTGCACCATCACGGCCTTCAGCGCCCGGCCGGCCGGCAGGTAGCCGAACACCAACTGCTCGGTGTGGCGATCATAGCCGAACCGAATGCGGTTTCCGTCGCCGTCGTCGTAGCCGCCGGCGGTCTCGACCCCCACGGTGCCCATCATCATGTGGTTCGCCGTTCGACGCACGCCCTGGGCGAACATCTCCTTGGAGTCACCGGCGCCGGAGTAGCCCGCGCCAAAGCGGAACGGCCGCGCGGAATCGAGGACGGGGCCGAGGACCCCCGGCTCGGGCCGCACATGGTCTTGCCGATAGGGCATTTCGCCGGGCGCCGATCCCAGCCAGAACATTGGCAGCACGGGGTATGGCGAAGGCTTGTCGTGCTGGGAAAAGGCGGGAACGAGGCGCTCCGCCGGAAGCGTCGGTCCTGCCGTGTTGCTTTGTGCGCTGGTTGGCGACGCCACAGCCGCCGACGCCAGACCGGCGAGAGCCGCGCCGAACTTGAAACTGCCGCGTCCCAATAGGGGTCGGGTGATCATCGAAACCTCCATCTCGCATGGCGATGCAACCGCGCTTGCGGTTGCCGGGCTTGCTGCCTAAAGGCGTGGAGGCCGTCGGTGGCTGCCGTTGCGGGGTCGTCACGACCCCTTCGTTGCTGGGTCTACTTGTTGAGGATGAGCCTGTTCTGGCGGGTCACCCGCAGGCGATAGTTTTCGCCCGCGTGGCGGATGACGAGTTCTTTGCCGCCTTTCAGGAGCGTCCGGCTGTCGATGGCGGGAACCCCTCCTTCCATCGGTTCAGTCCGTGCGTCTTTTGGGTCGTCCCGGAATGTCCGGTCTTCCGCCACATTTCCCCCATCAACCGCTCAACCGTGAACGCGAATGATAGCCATTATCAAAACGAAAGAAATTGACGTTCGTCAAGCGAACGAAAAATCGGCTATGCGAACAGATCCGGCGGATCGGCGAGCGCCGCCGGCACCAGGTCGGCGACGCCGATCCCCAGAAGGCGGAAGGCCCGACCGTCGGCCTCGGTCCGGAGCAGGGCCAGGCCGACGCGGTACAGGATGTCGGCCCGGGCCGTGGGGGCGGCCAGGCGGTGGCTGCGGGTCAGGGTGCGGAAGTCGGCAGTCTTCAGCTTCAGGACCACTGTGCCGCCGCCCAGATCGCCGCGTTCAAGGCGTGTCGCCACCCGCTCGCACAAGGGGCGCAGGGCCTCGCACAGCGCTTCGGGGCTGCGCACGTCGCGGGCGAACGTCGTCTCCACCGACACGCTCTTGGCCGGGCGGTCGGGCGTGACCTTTCGTGGGTCGTCGCCCCGGACCAGCCGCGCGAGGGCGCGGCCGAACTTGCCGTAGCGCGCCACCAGCGCGGCCTCGGGCAATTCCTGCAACTGCGCGACCGTCTCGATGCCCTCCTCGGCCATGCGCCGCGCCGTGG
This sequence comes from Rhodospirillales bacterium, assembly GCA_019455065.1. GTDB lineage: Bacteria > Pseudomonadota > Alphaproteobacteria > Rhodospirillales > Magnetospirillaceae > JACFNC01. The sequence continues at coordinate 204,106 of JACFNC010000002.1, read as the reverse complement.
CGGCGCCGATGCCGTGGATCGCCCGCACCGGCAGAGGCGCCAGCAACGCCCGGGCCTCTGTCCGGCCGATGGCGGCGAAGCCGCGCGGCTTGTCGCGGTCGGAGGCCATCTTGGCCAGGAACTTGTTGTAGCTCAGCCCCACCGACACGGTGATGCCGACGCGTTCCTCGATGGCCCGGGCAAGCCGCGCCAGCAGCGTCGCCGCCGGCCGGTCGACCAGACGCGCGCCCGGCGACAGGTCGAGATAGGCCTCGTCCAGCGACACCGGCTCGATCAGCGGCGTCGCCTTCAGCAGCAACGCGTGGATCTGCTCGCTCACCCTTTTGTACTTGGCCATGTTCGGGGGGATCACGACGGCGTGGGGGCAAAGCTCGAGCGCCTTGAACATCGGCATCGCCGAGCGCGGGCCGTAGCGGCGAGCCACGTAGCACGCGGTGGTGACCACGCCGCGGCCCCCGGGGTGGCCGACGATGACGGGTTTGTCGGCGAGGGACGGGTCGTCGCGCTTCTCCACCGAGGCGTAGAAGGCGTCGCAGTCGATGTGGGCGATATGCAAGTCCGCCAGTTCGGCATGCCGGAACTGGCGGTCCGAGCCGCAACGCCCACACCACCGCCCGTCACCATCCCCAAGAGCCCCGCAGTCGCGGCAGAGTGCGGCCATTCCCCGCCTTTGTACCGATTGGTGCGCCACATCCTAGCGCCGCCGGGCGGGCGAGGAAATCCGCCCCGCATCCGACGCTGCAAAGGAACGCTTGACCCGGGCCCGCCTTAGATCGAATCTATTACTTTCGGGGGGTAACCATGCGACGGAACCACGCCGGACCTTCGGCGAGAGGCCGCCGGTGAGCGGCGGCGCGGCAGCGATCGAGGGGCGGGCGAGCGAGGCACGCAGCATTCTCGTCTTCATTCTCGGCGGTCGGCTGTGCGCCTTACCCAGCTCGGCCGTCGCCGAGATCGTGTTCCTGCCCGCGCTGGCCCGCCCGCCGGGTGCGCCGTCCTTCGTCGAAGGGTTCATGAATCTGGACGGGCGCGCCGTTCCGGTCATCCGCCTGGAACGGCTGTTCGATCTTCCGCCGTCCGAGTTCAATCTCTACGCGCCGGTGATCGTCATGAAGGGGGCGGGGCCAATGGCCGTGCTCGTCGACCAGGTGCGCGACGTGCGGCGTGCGCCCCAGGCCGAGATTCTGGAAGTCAACGCCGACTCGGTGTTCGGGGGATGCCTGGATGCCGAGATCGGGACCGATGACGGCATCGTTCACCTCTTGTCTCCCTCGCGCCTGCTGCTGACCCAGGAAGCCCGCCGCCTCGACGAATTCAAGAAGCGCGAACAGGAGCGGCTGGCGTCGCTGGAAGAGGTCGAAGCGTGACGAACCTCATGTCCGATCCGTTCTTCCGGCTGCTCAAGGGGGCGGTCATCAAGGCCACCGGCATGCAGTTCTTCGCCGACAAGGACGACGAGCTTGCCGAGGTGATCGGCCGCCGCATCGAGGCCATCGGTGCCGCGGACTGCGCCGCCTATTACCAACTCGTCACCGACCCGCAGGAAGGCCGCGCCGAGCGCGACGAACTCGCCAACGAGCTGACCATCGGCGAGACGTATTTCTTCCGCCATCGCGAATTGTTCGATGCGATCCGTGACGTCGTTCTGCCGGACGTGATCGCGCGCAATCGCGACAAGCGTCGCCTGCGCGTCTGGAGCGCCGGTTGCGCGACCGGGGCCGAACCCTACAGCTTGGCGATCATGCTGCGCCGCGAATTCGCCGCGGCGCTCGAGGGCTGGCGGGTTCACATCATCGGGACGGACATCAACAAGAAATTCCTGGCCATCGCCAGCCGCGCCAAATATGGCGACTGGGCCCTCCGCGCGACGCCCGAGGGCGAGCGCCCGCTCTATTTCCATGCCGAAAAGGACGGATGGTCGCTCCGCCCGGAATTCCGCGAAACCGTTTCCTTCCAGGCTCATAACCTGGCCGAGGACCCGTTTCCGTCGGTGGCCGACGACCTCTACGATTTCGACATCGTGATCTGCCGCAACGTGACGATCTATTTCGCCGAGGGCCTCGTCGGCGAGGTCATCGCGGGGTTTCACGAATGCCTGGTGGAGGGCGGCTGGCTGTTGCCCGGGCACGCCGAGGCGGGGGTTGACCTGTTCCGGGCCTTCCGAACGGTGAACGTGCCCGGCGCGGTGATTTATCAGAAGCCGGGCGAGGATCGACCCTCCGAAGATTGGGCGACGGACATTCCCGCGCCGGATGAGGAATCTTTCCTCGACCGTGATGCCGACAGCGGCGACCAGGGCCGCGAGGCGGGCGGGCTTCCTTTGGAGGATGCCGAACTCGCCGCGCTCGGCAAGCTCATCGACCGGGGGGAGTGGCGACTGGCGCTGGACTTCGCGGCGGGAATCGAGGCCCGCTATTCGCATCGCTCCGCCTTCTTTCTGCGTCGGGCGCTCGCCGAACAAGGTCTCGGGAGAGTGGCCGAGGCGCAAGAATCCTTGAGAAAGGCCATCTTCATCGACCGTCAATACGCCCTCGCCCATTACTATCTCGGTGTCTGCCTGCGCGGGCAGGGCGACCTTTCGGCGGCCGCGCGCGCCTTCGCCAACGCGGCTTCGGTGGCGGGCCGGCGTCGAGCAGACGAAGGGGTGTCCGACGTCGAAGGTCTGACCTTCGGCACTCTCGTGCGAATGGCCGAGACCCAGCTCAGGATGGCCCGCCAATGACCTCCAGAGACAGCCGTGTGGATTGGGCATCGGTGCGGGAGCGCATGGCCGCCAGCGACCGCGCGCTCAACGAGGCGCTGGAACCCGCAGGCGAGCGATTGGCGGAGATCCTCTCCGTGCGTGCCAGCCGCCTCGCGCAGAGGCGGCGCGCAGCCGGCGAACAGGGCAGCCCCGTGTGGGCGCTGTGTTTCCTGGTCGGCGAGGAGCGCTACGCGATCGGGCTGGAGCATCTGAAGGAGATCCTTCGCACCCCCGCGATCACGCCGGTACCGGGAACGGGGCGCGACGTCGTCGGGGTGGCCAACGTCCACGGCGAGATAACGCCAGTGCTGGATTCCGGCGAGCTTCTGTCATCGTCGGTCGGCGCCGATGGCGGCGGGCATCTGCTCGACCTGAAGGTCGACGGCCTGCGTGCCGCCTTGCTGGTCTCCGGCGTGACCGGCATTCGCCGGATCGACATGGCGGCGCTCCACCCGCAGGCGGAGGGGGTCGAAGAGGCGAAGGCGGCCCTGGTGAAAGGGCTGACCGAGGATCTCATGGCGGTGGTCGACGTGGCCGCCCTGGTGGAAGCGTCCTCCATCCGGCGACGGGCCGGTTCGGCGAGGATTGGAAAGAGCGGGGGTAAACAATCGTGACGGACAAGATCATGGTTTTCGGGCGGCTGAAAGTCACCCAGAAGCTGCTTTTGATGGCGGTCGGCGTCATGGCGGTCATCGGCACGATCGTCGGCTACACGATCTACGCGGTGCAGGCCCAGAAGTCCGACGCCCGCGTCATCGAAGTGGCCGGTCGGCAGCGCATGCTGGTCCAGCAGTATCTGGCGCAGGTGATGATCGTCGCCGAGGGCGGCGAGGCGGACTATCGCAACACCTTGCGCATCTTCGACGAGACCCTGCAGTCGGTGGTCCATGGGGGGCCGGCCGTCTACGATCTGGAAACCGGCGCCGTGGTCACGTTGCCGAGGTCCGATCTGCCCGGCATCGAGGACCGCATGGCGGCCCAAAAGGAATTGACCCATCGCCTGGGCGCCGCCGCGGAGGCGATGCTCGCGATATCCCCGGGGGGCGCCAGGCAGGAGCGGCTGCAAGACCTCGTTGCGGTCGCCAACCGCCTGACCGGTGCGGCCCAGTCGATGGTGAGCCGCCTTAGCGCTCATTCCGAGCAGAAGATCGAGGCGGTCGTCCGGTCCGAGATCGTTCTCAGCATCGCCTCCGCCCTCATCGGGCTGCTGATCACCCTGATGGTCGCGCGCGGTATCAGCCAGCCGCTGCGCCGTTGCGTCGATCGGGCCCAGAGCATCGCCGACGGGCATCTCAACCTGCCGCCGCTGCCCATCGATTCCCGCGACGAACTGGGCCAGCTCTCGCACAGCTTCAACAGCATGATGGCGTCGTTGCGCGACATCGCGATGCAAACCCGCAGCGCCACCGAGAACCTCCACTCCGCCGTCGCCGAGATACTCGCGACGACCCAGCAGCAGGCTTCGAGCACCAAACAGCAGGCGGCGGCCGTGCAGGAGATCACGTCGACGGTCGAGGAGATCAAACAGTCGGGCGCGCAGGTCACCGAAAAGGCCAAGGCGGTGTCCGGCGCCGCCAAGACCATCGCCTCGGCCGGCGCGGCCGGCACCGAGGCCGTGCGCGCCATCGGCACCGCTATGAACGGCATCCATCAGCAGGCGGGCTCGGTGGCCGAAAACGTGGTGACCCTGAGCGAACGCACCCAGACCATCGGCGAGATCATCGCCACGGTCAACGACATCGCGGAACAGTCCAACCTCGTCGCTCTCAACGCCGCCATCGAGGCCGCCGACGCCCGCGAGGACGGCCGTCGCTTCTCGGTGGTTGCCAACGAGATCAAGAATCTCGCCGACCAGGCCAAGGACGCGACGCGCCAGGTGCGCTCGATCCTCGAAGAGATTCAACGCGGCATCAACACTTCGGTGATGCTCACCGAGGAAGCGGTCAAGCGTGTGGAATACGGCCGCGACAAGACGGCGGTGGCCGAGGACACCATCACCAAGATGGCCCAGAACATCCAGGATAGCGCCAACGCCTTCCAGCAGATCGTCGGTGCCACCAACCAGCAGCAGATCGGCATCGAGCAGGTAACCCAGGCGCTGCTCGAAATTCGTCAGGCGGCACAGCAGACGGTGGGTAGCACCTCGCAGCTCAACAGCGCTGCCGGAAATCTCAACACTCTTGCCCAGCAGTTGCGGCGCCTCGTGGAGAAATACCGGGTGTGACCGACATCAGGGTCAAACTGCTCTCCGTCTTTCGCGTCGAGTCCAGGGAACATCTGGATTTCATACGGGGGGCGATGATTCCCCTCGCGGCCGGCGACGAGGAGCGGGGGGCCTTGGCCATCGACGAGGTTTTCCGTCGCGCCCACAGCCTCAAGGGCGCGGCCAGGGCCACCGGCCTCAAGCCAATAGAGGCCATCGCGCACCGTTTGGAGACGCTGTTCGCGCGTGTCAGGTCCGGCGAGCGCCGCATCGACCCGGCGTCGGCGGCGCTGGTGCTGACGGTGGCCGACGCCATAGAGGATTGGCTGGCTGCGTATGACGGCGACAAGGAGCCACCGGCACCGGCGGCGGCGATCCGTCTTCTCGACGAGGCGTTGGGTGAAACCGCCCCGGCGGTGGCGCCCGCGGAGCCGGCGAAGGTTTCAGAGCCGGCGCCGGCGCCGGTGCCGGAGGCGCCGGCCGACGACGGAACGCTGCGCGTTCATGCGACGGACCTCGACGGAATGTTGCGGTCGGCCGAGAGGTTGCAGGCCGAAGCCCAGCGCTATCATCTGCTGGCGCCCCCGTTGCGCGCCATCGAGGACGGAATGGCGGATCTCGAGCGGGAATGGAAGAAGCTGATGGACGATATGTCGGCGATGCGGTCCCGTTTCGGCGAGGCCGCGCTGCCCATCGGCGTGAGCCGCCGCGTTGACGCCCTGACCCGCGGCCTGCGCGAGGTATCGACCGAAGCCCGTGGCATTCGTCTGCGTCACCGTCGCACGGCTTGGACGCTGGGGCGCATCTGCAACGATCTGCATGACGGCATCCGCCGCGTGAGAATGGTGCCGGCCGGCGACGTGTTCGGTGCCTTCAGAAGAATGATGCGGGACCTGGCCCGTGACGTGGGCAAGGAGATTTCATTCCATGTCCGCGGTGCCGACGTCGAGGCCGACCGGGTGGTTCTGCAGGCACTCAAGGATCCGGTCATGCATCTGCTGCGCAACGCGGCGTTCCATGGCATCGAGCCTGCGGCGACCCGGAAGGACAAGGGCAAGCCGGCCGCCGGGAAGGTGATGCTGAGTTTCGAGCGACGCGGCGGGCAACTCGCCGTGAAGGTCGAGGATGACGGCGCCGGAATCGACGGCATGAAGGTTTCGGAAAAGGCCGTGCGGGCTGGCCTGCTGACGCCGGCGGCGGCCGCCGCGGCGGGCGAGGACGTCATCAACCTGATCTTCCAGCCGGGGTTTTCGACGGCTGACGAGGTCGGCGAGATCGCGGGCCGCGGCATGGGCCTGTCGGTCGCCTACGAGGCGGTGCGCCGCCTCAACGGGGCGCTCGAGGTTCTGCCGCGCGATGGGGGCGGCACGGTGTTCTATCTGACCCTTCCGCTGTCGGTGTCGGCGCAGCGTCTGGTCATGGTGACGGCGCGCGGCGCGATCTACGGCATTCCCGCCGGTGCGGTGGCACGCCTCGTCCGCGTCAAGGAGAGCGAACTCGTCAGCATCGAGGGCGCCCCGGCCATCGCCTTCGAGGGCAGGCACGTACATCTCCGCAGCCTGGTGGGCCTGCTCGGATTCATCGACCAGGGCGTTTCGTCCCACTCCGGCGAACTCGACGTGGTCATCGTGAGGTGGGGGGAGGGTTTGGTCGGCATCGCCGTCGACGGCTTCGCGACGATGCGCGACGCGGTCATCAAGGACCTGGGCTTCGCACTGCCCGAACATAGCAAGGTGGGCGGGGCGATTCTGCTCGAGAACGGCAACGTGGCCCTGGTCCTCAATCCGTACGAATTGGTCAGGGATTTCGTCGTGCGGGCGGCCGCGGCGCCGTTGATCACCGAACTCGCGACCAAGGCGCCGAGCGTGCCGGTGATTCTCATCGTCGACGACTCGATGACGACGAGAACTCTCGAAAAGAGCATCCTCGAGGCCCACGGCTACCGCGTTAAGGTGGCGGTCGACGGTCTGGACGCGCTGCTCCAGCTTCGCGCCAATCCGGTCGATCTCGTCGTCGCCGACGTCGAAATGCCCCGCATCGACGGTTTCTCGCTTCTGAAAGAACTGAAACGCGACCCGGCGCTCAGCCACATTCCAGTCATTCTGGTCACCTCGCTACAGCGCCGCGAGGATCTCGAGCGGGGCTACAGCCTCGGTGCCGAGGCGTACCTGCCGAAGCAGAAGTTCGACCAGGGGGAACTGCTCGACACCATAAGGCAGATCCTATGAAGAATCGCATTCGGGTCATGGTTGTCGAGGATTCGGCGGTGGTACGCGAGCTGCTGTGCCACATCATCGGAGAGGATCCTCGCTTCGAGGTCGTCGCCGCGGTGGACAGCGCCGAGGCGGCGCTCGCCAACCTGGATGCCGTCCGGCCGGACGTCATCACCCTCGATATCCGGCTGCCTGGGATGAACGGGCTGGAGGCCACGCTACAGATCATGGCGCGGCGGCCCACGCCGATCGTGGTGGTGTCCGCCAATGTCGAGTCCGACGAACTGAACATCGCCATGAACGCCCTGCGCGCCGGCGCCCTGACGGTGGTGGAAAAGCCGGTGGGGGTGACCGACGAGGACTACGGGGTGATCGCCGACGACCTGCGCAACCAGTTGGCCATCATGAGCCAGGTCAAGGTTTTGCGGCAGGTCCGCCGCCGGCCCCTGAGTTTCGGGCCGGCCAGGGACGACGAACCCGCCTTCGCGGGGCCGCCGCCGTCGCCGCTGATCCAGCCCGAGGTCCTGGGCATCGTGGCGTCCACGGGCGGCCCGAACGCGCTGAGCGTGCTGTTGGGTGGGCTCGGGGCGGATTTTCCGTTGCCCATCATCGTCGTGCAGCATATCACCCCGAGTTTCAACGAGGGGTTTGCCGCCTGGCTGCGCGATGTGGTGCGGTTGCCGGTAAGCGTCGCTCGGGATGGGGACGAGGTGGTCCCCGGCCAGGTGCATCTGCCGCCTGCCGACCATCATCTCCGCTTTTCGAAAGGGCGGCTGTTCCTCGACCGAGGGCCTCCCGTGTCAAACCAGCGTCCGTCAGGCACCAAGCTCTTCGCCTCCCTGGCCGGCGAATTGGGCAATCGCGCCGTTGGCGTTCTTCTGACCGGCATGGGCAACGACGGGGCCGAGGGGCTTCTCGCAATGCGCCGGGCCGGCGCCTTCACGATCGTCGAGGACAAGAGCACAGCGGTCATCTTCGGCATGCCCGAGGCGGCCCTGCGATTGGGGGCTGCGGCCGAGACCCTGCCTCTGCCGATGATCGCCGCCCGGGTCCGCGAAATCGTGGGGGACCCGATATGATGATCACGACCAAACGGATCATGGTTGTCGAGGACTCGCCGACCCAGGCGCTCGTCTTGCAGCACGCCCTCGAAAATCAAGGATTCGAGACGATTTGCGTGCACAGCGCCGAGGATGCTCTGTCCTCGATCCCCACAACCAGGCCGGACCTGCTGCTGGTGGACTATCATCTCCCCGGCATGCAGGGTGACGAGTTGTGCCGCCGGCTGCGCGACAACGTCAACTACCAGGGCCTCGCCATCCTCATGCTGACGGTCGACGAGACCGTGGCGGCGGAGCTTCGGGCGCTGGAGAGCGGCGCCGACGACTACGTGCCGAAGTCGGAGCACTCCGACATCCTTATGCTTCGCATCCACAGCCTGCTGCGGAAATCGGCGGGCAATGCCGCGCTGGTCAGCGACGCGTCACTGACCCGCAAGGCGCGGATCATGGCGATCGACGATAGCCCGACCTATCTCGCCTTCCTCGAACAGGAACTGACCGACGAAGGATACGAGGTGGTCACGGCGACCAGCGGCGGCGAGGGCATCAGGCTCGCCGGTCGTCAGTCGTTCGACTGCGTGCTGGTCGATTTCATCATGCCAGACATGGACGGAGGCGTCGTCTGCGAGCATTTCAACCGGATTCGCAAAGGCGCGCCGACGCCCATCGTCATACTCATGGTCAGCAGCGACGAGCGCAAGGAAACGGTGATGCGGGCCCTGGAGTCGGGGGCCGACGACTTCGTTGGCAAGTCGACCGACGTTGCGGTCCTGCGCGGGCGCATCCGCGCCCTGCTTCGGCAAAAGGCGCGCAACGAACAGACCCATGAACTGATCGAGGAGATTCGCGCCGCCCGCGACAATCTCGAAAAGGTCGTCGAGGAGCGCACCCAGGAACTCAAGCGCGAGATCGAGGAGCGCAAGCGCATCGAGGACGAGTTGCGCGAAGCCAAGGAGCGGGCGGAAATGGCCAGCCGCGCCAAGAGCGAGTTCCTGGCCAACATGAGCCACGAACTGCGCACGCCGCTGAACGCAATCATCGGCTTTTCGGATTTCATCCGCAACGAGGTGCTGGGTCCGGTGGGCAGTCCGCAATACATCGAATACCTGGACAACATCCATGACTCCGGGCTTCATCTGCTCGAGATCATCAACGACATCCTCGACATCGCCCGCGTCGAAGGAGGCCGGGTGGAACTGAGCGAGGACGTCCAGCCCATCAGCCGCGCCGTCACCGCCGCGGTGCGCCTGATCAAGGAGCAGGCCAGGGTTGGCGGCGTGACGTTGGTGGCCGAGGTCGCCCCCGACGCCCCGTCCCTCTACGCCGACCATCGCATCATCAAGCAGGCCTGCCTCAACCTGCTGTCGAACGCGGTGAAATTCACGCCCGAGGGGGGGACGGTGCAGGTTGGGGTGGCGAGCGGCGAAGACGGCTCCCTGGAAATCAGGATCGCGGACACCGGCATCGGCATCGCCCCCGCCGATATCGAAAAGGTTTTGGCGCCCTTCGGTCAGGTCGACAGCAGCCTGGCCCGCCGGCATGCCGGCACCGGTTTGGGCCTGCCGCTGGCCAAGGCGTTCGCCGAGTTGCACGGCGGTGAACTCGGGCTCTCCAGCACGCCCGGGAAAGGAACACTAGCCGTTCTCCGATTCCCGGCCGACCGGCTGCGTCCGCCGGCCGCCTGAGCGGACCGTCAGGCCCGGGCGCGGATCATCCTGCCCCCGGCCCCGAGAATCCGGTCGGCGAGGCGCACCATGCGCCGGTTGGGGAGGGCTTGCGGCCTGATATGCGATATGTGGGCGAACACCTCGCTCTCGCGCCGCGGCAGTAGACGGCAGCCGATGATCGCCGCCGCCGCCGTGGATCGCGAAATGCCGGCCTTGCAATGAATGAGCACCCGGGCATCCTTGCCCAAGGCGTCCGCGAAGGCGATGACGGCGCGGATGTGCCGCGCCGCCGGCAGAATTGGGCGCGCGCCCAAGGCGTACAGCGCCGTCCATGCCGGATCGACGGCGGATGGCGGGGCATCCAGGTCATGGAATTGCAAACGCAGGACTCGTGACGGCGGAATGCAGGGGGGAATGTCGGCCCAACTGCCGGGGTCCGTTATCGAAAGGGCGTGCGTGTGTCCGTCGATCAGGTCGCACACCTCGGCTTCGGCGCATACCGTAACTTCGAGAGGCAGCATCGGTCAGCGTCCCGAGCCGGCGAAATCCCCTTCGAGACCGATGTCGTCGTCGGCGCCGATCACATCGTTGAACGGATCGGGGTCCATCGCGTAAAGCCCCAGCCGGTAGCCCGGTGCCGGGTCTTGCGGCGCCGCGCATGATGCGGCGAAAGCCAGGGCAAGCAGCGCGGACGTGGCGGCGCGCAGAAGCATGACGGCCTCCTTTCGGAAGGGATCGACGAAGACTCTTTGTGAACATGTTCGCGCCCGCGGTTGCCGAAAAGGGGCGGCTTGGGCACTCTCTGCGTTTCCCAGTCCTCGGAGGAGCGAATGACGGTCACGTTGCATGCGGTGCTGGTCGGCGGGGTGGCGCCCCTGGTGCCGGGCGGACCAACCAGCGGCATCGCCAAGCGGCCGGTGGAGGCGCTGGCGATCACCCGCGACGGCATCGCGGGCGATGAGCAGGCGGACCGGAAGCATCACGGCGGACCCGACAAGGCCGTACACCACTACGCCTTCGACCATTATCGGGCATGGCGGAGCGAATTCGCCGATCCGCCCGACTGCCTTTCCGCGCCGGGGGCGTTCGGCGAGAACCTGTCGACCACGGGGATCATCGAGGCCGAGATCTGCCTGGGCGACCTATGGCGTTTCGGAACGGCGCTCCTCGAGGTGTCACAGGCGCGCCAGCCGTGCTGGAAGCTCGATTGGCGGTTTCGCGTGCCAGGCATCGCCCGTCGCGTGCAGGAAACGGGGCGCACGGGGTGGTACTATCGCGTGGTCGAGAGTGGCCGCTGCGCCACCGGAGACCCTGTGGCGCTGGTCGACCGGCCGCTTCCCGACTGGCCGCTGCGCCGCCTGATCGACGCCTTGTACGTCGATTGCCTGGACCGGGCGACGCTGGTCGCCATGGCCGATCTGGCAGTGCTGGCGGAGTCGTGGCGCAAGGTGGCGCGGCGGCGCCTGGAGAGCGGCGTTGTGGAGGACTGGACGCACCGCCTGGACGGGCCGGCAGGTCTGCCCAAATTTTACAGAACGTAAAATGGAATTCAACGCGCCGTAAAATCCGGCCCGTCAGCCCGGCTCCCAGGCCCTCTCGGTCGTGGCCGTCGCCGCCTGCGGCAGCGCCATGCCATGCAACACCATGTCGAGATAGGTGCGAATGATTTCATCGAGGGCGACGCCCTTTGCGGGGTCGTACCAGCGCGACAGCCAGTTGCACATGCCCAGGATTCCGTAGGCGACGATCTGGGGGTTGTAGCCGGACCGGAACTCGCCGCGCTGCTGCCCCTCTTCGACCAGGGCGACCCACAGATCGGAATACTGCCGCCAGATGCGGCGCAACTCGCGCAACTTGTCGTCGTTCTTGAAGCTGTGGCCCTCGCGCAGCGCCACGATCATCTCGAGATAGGCGGGATTGAAGCTGTCGAGATGGTTCTGGAGGGCCGATTGCAGCTTCTCGGTGGCGCTGGTGTTCGAGCGCATGATGCTGCGCATGGTGAGGAGCAGGGAGTTCGACTGCGGCAGGATGATCTCCAGCAGCATCTCCTCCTTGCTGCGGAAATAGTAGTAGATGCCTTCCCGCTTGATGCCGACGGCACGGCCGATGTCCTCGATGGACGTGCCGGCGAACCCTTGGCGTTGGAACACCTCGGTGGCGCGCCGCAAGATCTCCAACCGTCGGCTCATCGATACGATCCCGGTTCCTTCCTCGGCATCGTGCGCGTAGCGCTTGCCGGTTCCACCACCATAGGCCCGCCCCTCATTCAGCGCAACGCGGAATTTTACGGTACTGTAAAAGAGCCGTTTACAGCCGCGTAGATTCCGGGTAGCGTGAGGCCATGCGAAGGAGTGGCATGGCGCAGCCGCGCTGTCGCCCGCCGACCCGGCCGGGAGCCGGAGAGAGGGAGGAGTTGATGCTGGGAAGCGAACTCGTCGGCAAGGAATACGAGCCCTTCACCTTCGAGGTCGAGAAGGGTCGGATACGCATGTTCGCCCACGCGATCGGGGAAACCAATCCGATCTATTACGACGAGGCGGCGGCCCGCGACGCGGGGTACCGCTCGCTGCCAGCGCCGCCGACTTTCCCGTTCACCATCACCATGGAAAGCCGCCAGCCCTTCCTCCCGATCGAGGAACTCGGCGTGGACATCACGCGCTCCATGCATGGCGAGCAAAGCTTCACGTATCATTCCGATATCTGCGCCGGCGACGTCATCACCGGCCGCCAGAAGATCGTCGACATCTTCGAGAAGAAGGGCGGCGCCCTGTTGTTCATCATCGTTGACACCCGCCTCGACAATCAGGACGGCCGCCACGTCGCCGACCTGCGCATGTCGATCGTGGTCCGCAACGGCTGAGGGGGAGGCGACAATGAGCGGTTCCGTGCGGTTCTCGGGCGTCCAGGTGGGCGACAGCATTCCCGAACTCGTGCTGCCCCCCATCGAGCGGCTGCAACTGGCCCTGTTCGCCGGCGCCTCGGGCGACCACAACCCGATCCACGTCGACGAGGACAAGGCGCGCGGTGGCGGCCTGCCGGGGGTCATCGCCCATGGCATGCTGAACATGGCCGTGCTCGGGCGCCTGCTGACCAACTGGGTGCCGCAGCGGGCCCTGCGCGGCTTCGGCGCGCGCTTCTCGGCCATGGCGTTTCCCGGCGACGTCGTCACCTGTCGCGGCCAGATCACCAACAAGACCGAGGCGGCGGGCGAGAAGCTGGTCGAACTCGCGCTGACCGCCGAGAATCAGAAGGGCGACAAGCTGCTGGTCGGCACCGCCACCGTCGCGCTTCCCGAGTAACGATAAGGAGAGAGCGGCCGTGACCTTCCAAGCCCACATCCCCTACGGCGCCTACTGGAGCACCCCCTTCGCCCGCTGGCAGGGCAGCTTCGCGCATCTGCACAGCGTCCAGTTCGCCGCCCACGTGGCCAAGGCGGAACTGGCCAAGCGCAACATCCCCGGCAGCGTCTTCGACTACGGCGTGCTCGGCACGAGTGTCCCCCAGAAGCATGCCTTCTTCGGGCTGCCGTGGCTGATGGGCATGGCGGGGGCGCCGCAGGTCGGCGGCCCGACCATCGGCCAGGCCTGCGCGACGTCGGTGCGCTGCCTGCTGGCCGGCGCCCAGGAGATCGAGGCGGGAATGGCGACCACGGCGCTGGTTGCGGCCTGCGACCGCACGTCGAACGGACCGCATCTCTACTATCCCAATCCGCAGGGGCCGGGCGGCACCGGCGACCACGAGAACTGGGTCATGGACAACTTTTCCTGCGACCCGCTCGGCAACCACTCGATGACCGTCACCGCCGAGAACGTCGCCCGCAAGCACGGGGTCACCACCGAGCAGCAGCATGAGGTGACCCTGATGCGCACCGAGCAGTATCGCCGGGCGCTGGCCGACGACCGGGCCTTCCACAGGCGCTACATGACTTTGCCGTTCGAGGTTCCGTCCGGGAACTTCAAGAAGACGCTGCGCACCGTCGAAGGTGACGAGGGCGTCACCCTGTCGACGGCCGAGGGGTTGGCCAAGCTGAAGCCGGTCTTGCCCGGCGGCACGCTGACCTTTGGCGCCCAGACCCATCCCGCCGACGGCAACGCCGCGATCGTGCTGACGACCGCCGACCGTGCGCGGGAACTCAGCCGCGACCCCAAGGTCGCCATCCGCCTCCTCGGGTTCGGGCTTGCGCGCACCGAACTCGCCTACATGCCCGAGGCCACCATTCCGGCGGCGCGGCGCGCCCTCGATCAGGCCGGGTTGGCGATCAAGGACATGGACGTCATCAATTCGCACAACCCGTTCGCCGTCAACGATATCGTCTTCGCCAAGGAAACCGGCGCCGATGTGACGAAGATGAACAACTTCGGCTGCTCGTTGCTGTGGGGCCACCCCCAGGGACCCACGGGCCTGCGCTCGACCATCGAAATGATCGAAGAGTTGGTCATGCGGGGCGGCGGCTACGGCATGTTCGAAGGCTGCGCCGCCGGCGACACCGCGATGGCCGTGGTGATCAAGGTCGGCTGATGGCCCGGGCAATCGACGAGAAGGCGCACAAAGCGTCCGGTCGGGATGTGGGAGGAAGGGATGAACCTCGCCGTTTGGGTCGATCGCCGGGCTGATCTCGCCCCCGACAAGGTGGCGATCCGCTTCGACGGTTCGGACATGACCTATGCCGACCTCGCCGTCGAAGCGGCGCGGCTGGCTTCGGTATTGCACGACGGCCTCGGCGTCGGGCGCGGCGACCGCGTCGCCTATCTCGGCTACAACAGCCCGCAGATGATCGCCTTGCTGTTCGCCGCGGCGCGGATCGGCGCGATCCTCATTCCGCTCAATTGGCGCCTCGCCCCGCCGGAACACGAGTTCGTCCTGCGCGACGCGACCCCCAGCGCCCTCTTCGTCGAGAGTGAATTCGTAAGCCAGACCGAGGCCATCGCCGGCGGCGTGCCCAGCATGCGCAAGGTCGTGGTGGGCGACGCGGTGACCGGCTGGCTTCCCTACGATGATCTGATCGCGGCGGCCGGGGGGCGAACGGTCCCGGCCCTGGCGGCGGGGGAGCGGGACGCGGCCCTGATCTGCTACACCTCGGGCGCCACCGGGCGGCCCAAGGGGGCGATCCTCGACCAGGCGTCGGTGTTCTGGAACGCGGTCAACAGCACCCACATGCATGACATGACCAGCGCCGACCGCATCCTCACGACGCTGCCGATGTTTCATGTGGGCGGGCTCAACATTCAGACCATGCCCGCGCTTCACGCCGGTGCCACGGTGGTCCTGCACCGCAAGTTCGACGTCGAGGCGACCTTCGACGCCATAGAACGCGAGCGGATCACCCTGACGGTGTTGGTGCCGACCCAGCTCAAGGCGATGCTCGATCATCCGCGGTGGGCCGGTGCGGACCTGTCCAGCCTGCGCACGATCTCGACGGGTTCGACCTTGGTACCCGCTTCGCTGATCAATGCCGTGCAGGCGCGGGGGGTGCCGCTGATCCAGGTCTACGGCTCGACGGAGACGTCGCCGATCGCCGCCTTCATGCCGGCCGCCGAGGCGTTCCGCAAGGTCGGATCGACGGGCAAGGCGGCGGTCCATTGCGACATCCGCATCGTCGACGACGAGGGGCGCGACGTGCCGCGCGGCACGTCCGGCGAGATTCTGGTGCGCGGCCCCAACGTCATGACCGGCTACTGGAACGCGCCCGAGGCCACGGCCGAGGCGCTGCGCGACGGCTGGTTCCACAGCGGCGACGTGGGCCATTTCGACGACGAAGGCTTTCTCTACGTCGACGACCGCAAGAAGGACATGATCATTTCGGGCGGCGAGAACATCTATCCGGCCGAACTCGAGGGCCTGCTGGCGGAGTATGCGGGCGTGCTCGAGGCGGCCGTGGTCGGCCGGCCCGACGACAAGTGGGGCGAGGTGGCCGTGGCCTGCGTCGTCCCAAAGGCGGGCGCCCGGCTTCAGGCCGAGGACGTGATCGGCTACTTCCAGGGCCGCGTCGCCCGCTACAAGCATCCCCGCGACGTCGTCTTCCTCGACCGCCTGCCGCGCAACGCCATGGGCAAGCTGCAGAAGACCGAGTTGCGGCAGATCGTGCGCGAAAACGCAGGGGAGAAGGCATGAACGCCGCCCAACCACACATCAGTGTCGGAGCGAAAAACCCATGACCATCAAGATCGGCATCGACGTCGGCGGCACGTTCACCGACTTCCTGGTCGCCCAGGAGGGCCGGCCGCCGCGTATCCACAAGGTGTTGTCGACCCCCGGCGACCCGTCCGTCGCCTTCACCAACGGGCTGACCGAGATCGCCGCCGGCATGGACCCGCCGCTGTCGCTGGAGGCGTTGATGCCGCAGATCGACACCATCGTCCACGGCACCACGGTCACCACCAACGCCACGCTGACCAACCGCGGCGCCAAGACCGGGCTGATCACCACGCAAGGCGTGCGCGACGCTCTCGAGATGCGCCGGGGCATCCGCGAGGAGCAGTACAACAACCGCTACACCAACGTCCAGCCGCTGGTGCCGCGCTATCTGCGCGCCGGCGTCGGCGGCCGCCTGGACCGCGTGGGCGCCGAGATCGAGCCGTTGAATCTCGACGACGTGCGGGCAGCTATCGCGCTCTACAAGAAAGAGGGCGTCGCCTCGATCGCCATCTGCTTCATGAACGCCTTCGCCAATCCCGCCCATGAGCAAGCGGCGGCGGAGTTGGTGCGGCGCGAACTGCCGGGCGCCTATCTCACGGTGTCGACCGACCTCCTGCCGTCCATCCGCTTCTACGACCGGGTCAGCACGACGGCGCTGAACTCCTACGTCGGGCCAATCCTGTCGACCTACATAGACCGCCTGACCGCGGGCCTCGCCAAGATCGGCTTCCGCGGCCTGCTGCTGATCATGCAGTCCAATGGCGGCGTGATGGCGCCCGACGTGGCCAAGGACAAGGCGGCGCTCACCCTGCTGTCCGGCCCGGCCGCGGCCCCGGGCGCCGGCCTCGCCTACACGCGCCCCTACGGCCAGAACAAGTGCCTGACCGTCGACATGGGCGGCACCAGCTTCGACGCGGCCCTGGTCGTCGACCAGCCGATCATGGTGAACGAGGGTGAGATCAACCGCTATCGCATCGCGCTGCCGATGCTCGGCATCCACACCATCGGCGCCGGCGGCGGCTCCATTGGCTGGATCGACGAGGGCGGGCTGTTGCGCATGGGGCCGCAAAGCGCCGGCGCCGATCCCGGCCCGGCCTGCTACGGCAAGGGCGGCGAGCTGCCGACCTCGACGGACGCCAATCTCGTGCTCGGCTATCTCAACCCCGATTTCTTCGCCGGCGGCAAGATGAGGCTCGACGTCGAGGCGTCGCGCCGGGCGATCGAGAAGCAGGTTGCCAAGCCGCTCGGCCTGTCGATCGAGGCGGCGGCGGCCGGCATGTACCGGATCATCTGCAACAACATGGCCCAGGGCGTTCGCGAGATCACCATCAAGCGCGGTTTCGATCCGCGCGAATTCCCGATGGTGGTGGCGGGCGGCGCCGGACCGATCCACTCCAGCCTGATCTGCTCGGAACTGGACATCCCGCTGCAGATCGTGCCCAGGCACTCGTCGATCTTCTGCGCCGCCGGCATGCTGATGAGCGACCTCAAGCACGATTTCGTGCGCACCTTCGTCGCCAATCTCGCGGACCTCGACTGGGCCAAGCTCAACGCCCTGGTCGACGACATGAAGGCGGAAGGGGCGAAGCTGCTGTCCGAGGAGCACATCGCGGAAGACCGCCGCGTGATGCACGTCAAGTTCGACTGCCGCTATCTCAAGCAGTACCACGAGGTCTCGTTCGTCGTGCCGCCCGAGATGCTGGCGGCGCGCGACGTCGCCGCGATCCGCGAGCTGTTCCACGCCGAGCATAACCGCCTTTACGGCTATTCGCTGGAAGAGGGCAACGTGCCGGTCGAGATCATCAACCTGCGCGTCCAGGCGGTCGGCGTCACCGACAAGCCGACGCTGCCCGAAGAGCCCTGGGCGGGCGCCGACGCTTCGGCCGCGCTCAAGGGCGAGCGCTCGGTCTACGTGCCCGAGGACCAGGGTTTCCGCAACGTCCCGGTCTATGACGGCCACAAGATGGCGTTCGGCAATCGCATTGCCGGCCCGGCCATGATCGAGGAGGTGACGACCGCCATCTTCGTCAGCGGTTCCTACGACTGCGCGGTCGACCGCTTCGGTTCCTTCGCCCTGTACCGCAAGGGCATGGAGCACCTGATCGCCGATGCCATGAAGCCGGGCGCCGCGGCCCCGGCACTCGAGGAGGTCCAGTCGTGAGCAACGTCGACCCCATCCTGCTGTCCGTCTATGCGCGGACCTTCAAGTCGATCACCGACGAGATGAGCATCTCGGTGCAGAAGACCACCCGCTCGCCGATCCTGTGCGAGGCCAAGGACTTCGTCACCGGTCTCTACGACGGCGCGGGCAATATGCTCGAGCAGACCGAGAACCTGCCGATCCTGGCGTTCTCTCTGGCGCCGGTGTGCAAGTACATCATCGAGTACTTCGGCGACGACATCCATCCGGGCGACGTGATCTTTCACAACGACGTCTTTTCGCTGGGCAACCAGAACAACGACGTCGCCGTCTACAAGCCGATCTTCTTCGACGGCAAGCTGGTGGCGTGGTCGGCGGTCAAGGGCCATCAGGCCGACATCGGCGGCAACGTGCCCGGCGGCTACAACCCCAACGCGGTCGAGGTGTGGCAGGAGGCGCTGCGCATCCCGCCGGTCAAGGTCTACGAGAAGGGCAAGCTGCGCAAGGACGTCTGGGACCTGATCTTCGCCAACATCCGGTTCGACATCGTCCAGCACGACATGAAGGCGCAAATGGGCGCCTGCACGGTCGGCGAGCGCCGGATGATCGAACTGTTGAAGAAGTACGGCCTGAAGTCCTACGAGGACCACAAGGCGGCCCTGTTCGACGCGACCCGCAAGATGATGGAGGCGGAAATCGCCAACATCCCGAACGGCGTCTACAAGGGCGAGGGCATGGTCTATTACGACGGCCGTCATCTGGGATCGGAATTCACCATCCGGGTGACCATCACCGTCGAGGACAAGAAGATCAGGTTCGACTACTCCGAGACCGACCCGCAGACCAACGGGTTCGTCAACGGCACGTTCACCTCGTCGGCCTCGGCCACGGTGCTGACCTTCCTGCAGATGGTCAACCCCGACATTCCCCATAACGAGGGCATGGTACAGCCTATCGAGATCGTAATCCCGGAAGGCACCATCCTGAACGCCAGCTATCCCAAGGCGACGACCTTCGGCAACCACCTCTGCCCGCCCAACGCCGACGCCATCATCCGCGCCCTGGCGCCGGTGATTCCCGAGCGGGTCACCGCCGGCTGGAACAACCTGTTGTGCTCGCTGACCACGGGCATCGATCCGCAGAAGGGCGAGAAATACGTCGACATCGGGTTCATGGGCCTCAAGGGCGGGTCGGGCGCCATGAAGGGCACCGACGGCTACGACCACATCGGCATGATCGACGCCTCGGGCGGCGTGCTCGACCAGGACTACGAGATGTTCGAGCAGCAGACCCCGCATCTGCTGGTCAAGCACGAATACCTGACCGACTCGGCGGGCGCCGGGCAGTGGCGCGGTGGTCTTGGGGTCGAGACGGTGTTCAAGATCGGCTCCGACGACACCCAGCTGGTGACCTTCGGCGACGGCGACTTCGAGCCGGCCTTCGGCCTGTTCGGCGGCCAGGACTCCACCCTCAACAAGATCTGGCTGGATTTTCCCGACGGCCGCGAGGTGGTGCCGCGCAACAAGGACCTCATCACCGGCGTGCCGAAGGGCACCGTCTATCATCAGGTGGCGGGCGGCGGCGGCGGCTACGGGGACCCGAAGAAGCGCGACCGCGCGGCGCTCACCCGCGAAGTGCGCAACGGCGTGATCTCGCCCCAGATGGCCCGCGAGGCGTACGGCTGGGAGGGGGAATAGGAATGGCCTCGTTGGGTGTGCCAAGATTGCATCGACCGTCGCCCCCGCGAAGGCGGGGGCCCATAGACACGGGCTTTCCCTCTTTCGCAGGGAGGTCGACAAGGTGTGCTCGGCGCTCAGCGGCCAAGGCCATCGTAGAGATCATGCCAATCGGGGTTGTCGCGCTCGATGAGCGCGACCTTCCAGTCGCGACGCCATTTTTTCATCCGCTTCTCGCGCGAGATGGCGTCAGGCATCGTTTCGTGCCACTCGAAAAAGACGAGTCTGTTGACGCCGTAGCGTTTGGTGAACCCGTCGACGGGTGCGGTCTTGTGTTCCCATACCCGGCGGATAAGGTCGCTCGTGACCCCGATGTAGAGGGTACCGTGGCGCCCGCTGGCGAGGATGTAAACGCAGGGTTGTTTCATAGGTTTATCGTGTCCTGTCCGTCATGCCCGCGAAAGGTGAACGTTGGTGGATTATGGACCCCCGCTTCCGCGGGGGTGACGAACAGGCATTCGGTCGCCAGGCGGGGCCGGTTGGCTGCTAGCGCAGATGTTGTGAGGGTGGGCTGATGGATTTTGCATTGACCGAGGAACAGCAGGCCATCCGGGACACCTTCGCCCGGTTCTCGGACGAGAAGATCGCGCCGAAGGCCGCCGAGATCGACGAGGCCCACGCTTTCCCATGGGAACTGTTCCGCATGGTCGGCGACCTCGGCTTTTTCGGGATGCGCTATCCCGAGGAGGCGGGTGGTTTGGGGATGGACCTGACCTCGTTCTGCGTGGCGCTGGAAGAGGTGGCGCGGGGCTCGCTGTCCCTGGCCGGGGCCGTCGCCATGCAGTCGCTGATGGGCACCAACTTCCTGCACATGCTGGGCAACGACGACATCAAGGAGCGGCTGTTCCGCCCGGCGCTCAGGGGCGAGAAGATCGGCGCCATCTGCATGACCGAGCCCAACGCCGGCAGCGACCTGGCCGGCATCGCCACCTTCGCCAAGAAGGTCGCGGGCGGCTATGTGCTGAACGGCCAGAAGATCTGGATAACCTCGGCGCCGGTGGCCGACTTCTTCACCGTGTTCGCCAAGGCCGGCGACGAGCGCAAGCTGACCATCTTCCTGGTCGAAAAGGACTTTCCGGGCCTCAAGGTGGGGCGCTCGATCGAGAAGATGGGGGTGTGGGCGCTGCCCACCTCCGAGGTCGCCTTCGACGACTGCTTCGTGCCCGACAGCCATCGCCTGAGCGCCCAGGAGGGCGACGGCGAGCAGCATCTGCGCAAGCTGCTGGCCGAAATCCGCGTCATCACCGGGGCCATGGCTTTGGGCGTCGGGCGCGCGGCGCTGGACGAGGCGGTGCGCTACGCCGGCGAGCGCCAGCAGTTCGGCAAGCCGATCAACCGCTTCCAGGCGATCCAGCTCAAGTTGGCCGAAATGGCAACCGAGCTCGAGGCCGCCACCCACATCGTCCGCTACGCCGCCTGGCTCAAGGAAACCGGCCGGCCGCACCACAAGGAATCGGCCATGGCCAAGCTGTTCGCCACCGAGGCGGCGGCCAAGGTGTGCGACCAGGCGGCGCGGGTTCTGGCTTCCTACGGCTTCGCCATGGAATATCCGGTGCAGCGCTATCTCAGGGATGTCCGCTTCACGCTGATCGGCGGCGGCACCAGCGAAATCCTCAAGCTGATCATCGCCAAGGAGCTATCGCAATGACCAGGGAGAGACCGATTCGCGTTCTCCTCGCCAAGCCCGGCCTCGACGGCCATGACCAGGGTGCCAAGGTGGTGGCCCGCGCGCTGATGGACGCCGGCTTCGAGGTCATCTACACCGGCCTGCGCCAGACCCCCGAAGCGGTCGCCAACGCCGCGCTCGAGGAGGGTGTCGACGTCATCGGCCTGTCGAGCCTGGCGGGCTCGCACATTCCCTTCTGCCGCAAGCTGAAGCCGCTGCTCGACGAGAACGGCCTGTCGGACCGGCTGTGGATCGTCGGCGGCAACATACCCGCCCAGGATCACGACGCGCTACGTTCGATCGGGGTGCATGGGGTGTTCCCGACCGGCACCCGGCTTCAGGAAATCGTCGAGTTCATTCGGGGCCGCGTGTCATGAGCAAGGAACGCAAGATCGAGGTCAAGCCGGTGGTCAACGAGTCCGGCATCGAGATTCAGCCGCTCTATACCGCCGCCGACGTCGAGGCGACCGGCGGCTGGGACATGATCGGCGAGCCCGGCGACTATCCGTTCACCCGCGGCATCCACAAGCTGATGTATCGCGAAAAGCCGTGGACGATGCGCCAATACGCCGGCTTCGGCAATCCGATCGACACCAACAAGCGCTTCCACTACCTGATCGCCAACGGCCAGACCGGCCTCAACGTGGCCTTCGACCTGCCCACCCAGATCGGCCTCGACTCCGACGACCCGATGGCCGAGGGCGAGGTCGGGCGGGTCGGCATGGCCATCGATTCGCTGCGCGACTTCGAGGTGGCGTTCGAGGGCATCGACCTCGACAAGATCACCGTCTCGCTGACGGTCAACGGCTCGGCGGCCATCCTCATCGCCATGTACCTGGCGATGGCCGAGAAGCGCGGCTACGACGTGCGGCGGCTGCGCGGCACCTGCCAGAACGACATCCTCAAGGAGTTCATCGGCCGCGGCACCTGGATCTTCCCGGTCGAGCCGTCGGTGCGGCTGGTCGGCGACACCATCGAGTACTGCGCCAAGGAGGCGCCGAAATACACGCCGGTCAGCGTGTGCGGCTATCACATCCGCGAATCGGGGGCCAATCCGGCGCAGGAAATCGCCTACGCCTTCTGCATCGCCAAGGCCTATGCCGACGAGGTGCTGAAGCGCGGCCTCGACATCGACGAGTTCGCGGGGCGGCTGTCCTACAACTTCAACATCTTCGGCAGCATCTGGGAGCAGGTGGCGAAGTTCCGCGCCGCGCGCGGCCTGTGGGCGAAGATCATGAAGGACGACTACGGCACCAAGGACCCGCGCTCGCAGTGGATGCGCATGATCGCCGGCGGCGGCGGCGGCGGCCTCACCTACGAGCAGCCGGAGGTCAACATCGTGCGCGGCGCCTACTACGCGCTGATCAGCGCGCTCGCCGGCACGCAGACCATGGCGCTGTGTTCCTACGACGAGGCCTACACCATCCCCACGGAATACTCGGCCCGCATCAGCCTGCGCACCATGCAGCTCCTCATCGAGGAGATGGGGCTGACCGACACCGTCGATCCCCTCGGCGGCTCCTGGTACGTCGAGACGCTCACCAACCAGATGCGCAGCAAGATGGTCGAGATCATGTCCGAGGTCGACGCCCAGGGCGGCATCGTGCGGCTGGTTTCCGAGGGCATCGTGCAGGCCAAGGTGTCGGCCCAGGCCTACCGCATGCAGCAGGACATCGAGTCGGGCAGCTTCCGCAAGGTCGGCGTCAATTGCTACCGGATGGAGGAGGACGAGAAGAAGGTCGAATTCCATCCCTACAAGGACGAGGACGCCGAGATTCAGATCGACAGCCTGAACGCCGTTCGGGCCAGCCGCGACCAGGCCAAGGTCGAGACCGCGTTGGCGCGCGTTGCCGCCGACGCGGCGGCCGGGGTCAACGTCATGCCGGCCCTGGTCGAGGCGGTGAAGGCCTATTGCACGGTCGGCGAGATCACCAAGCGGCTGGTCGCGGTCTACGGCCGCTACCGCGAGCCGGTGCGGTTTTGATGGGCGGGGCAGCGCCGTTTCACCCGAGTCCCTCTCCCGCTTGCGGGAGAGGGAGGGGCCCAGGCCATCGGCCTGGGAGGGTGAGGGAGCGCGGCTCGCCGCGCTTGCGCGCGGCCCCTCACCCCGACCCTCTCCCGCAAGCGGGAGAGGGGGCGGGCGCCCTCGGCCCCAAGCAACACTGACACGAAAGAGCACCCCATGTCGGCGATACAACGATACCTGGCTCCCACCACCCTCGAGGAGGCGCTGGACGCCCTGCGCGAGAGCGAGGCCACCATCCTGGCGGGCGGCACCGACGTCATGCCGCAGAGCCAGGCCGGACGGCTGCGGTTGCAGCCGACGCTGCTCAACATCCGCCGCATCGACGAACTGGGCGGCATCGCGCTTGATGGCGCCTCCATTCGCATCGGCGCGCTGGCGACCATCAGCGAGCTTCTGGAGAGTGAGCTGATCAACGAGCGGCTGCCGATCCTGGCCGAGGCCGCGGACCATTTCGCCAGCCCGCAGATCCGCAACGCCGGCACCGTCGGCGGCAACGTGTGCAACGCCTCGCCCGCCGGCGATACCCTGGTGCCGCTGATCGTGCTGAACGCGGAAGTCGAACTGGCGTCAAAGCGCGACGGCAAGGTCGAGCGGCGGCGCATGCCGCTCGAAAGCTTCTTCGCCGGTCCCGGCCGGACCCATCGCGCCGCAGACGAACTGCTGACCGCCATTTACGTGCCGGCGCCGGCCGAAGGCTTCGTCGCCCACTTCGCCAAGTTCGGCACCCGCCCCGCCCTCGACATCTCGGCGGTGTCGGTGGGCATCGGCGGTGTGTGGCGCAACGGGACGTTCAAGAACGCCCGCGTCGCCTTCGGTGCGGTGGCCCCGACGCCGGTGCGCGGCCGCGCCACCGAGGGAGTGCTCGAGGGCAGCGCTCTCGACGCGGCGGCGATCGGCATGGCGGCGGCGGCGGCCCGCGACGAGGTGCGGCCTATCTCCGACGTCCGGGCTTCGGCCTGGTACCGCAAGGAAATGATTCACAGCCTGACCAAGAAGGTGCTGACCAATGTCGCTGACGCGTGAAATCGCTTTCACCCTCAACGGCTCGCTGCGCAACGTCACGGTGCCCGTGACCATGACCGCGCTGGCGATGCTGCGGGACGTCCTGCGCCTGACCGGCACCAAGTACGGCTGCGGCGAGGGCGAGTGCGGCGCCTGCACGATCATCGTCGACGGCCGTTCGGTGAACGCCTGCCTGATGTTCGCCGTCGACTGCGACGGCCGCACGGTCACCACCATCGAAGGAGTCGCCGCCGACGAGGCTTCCGAGCCGCTGCGCCAGGCCATGGTCGACAACGGGGCCGTCCAGTGCGGCTTCTGCACCCCCGGCATGGTCATGCAGTCGACCTGGCTTCTGGAGCAAAACCCGCATGCCAGCCGCGACGAAATCAAGCGCGGGCTGGAAGGCAATCTGTGCCGCTGCACCGGCTACAAAAAGCTGATCGACGCCGTCGCCGCGGTTAGCGGCACCAACCAGTGAGGAGCGGCGCCATGACCACCAAGACGATCGAGAAGAACTCCCTGATCGGCCGGCGCATTCCCAAGATGGACGCGCCCGACAAGGCCTCGGGCAAGACGCGCTACATCGGCGACCTCAACGTCTCGGGCCAGCTCTACGGCAAGATCCTCCGGTCCGGCCGCATACACGCCCGCATCGTGCGCATCGACACCAGTAAGGCCAAGGCCCTGCCCGGCGTGCATGCGGTCATCACCGCCGCCGACGTCCCCGACCAGCGGCCGATTGGCGTCAACAAGGACCACATGCCCCTGAAGGGCGACAAGGTGCGCAGCCAGCGCGACGAGATCGCCGCCGTGGCCGCCGACAGCGAAGAGATCGCCGAAGAGGCGCTGAAGCTGATCGAGGTGGAATACGAGGACCTGCCGACGATCTTCGATCCCCGCGACGCGCTGAAACCCGGGGCGCCGTTGATCAACGACTTCAAGAAAGACAACGTCGCCATGGTCTTCGACTACAGCCACGGCGACGTGGCCCAGGGCGAGGCCGAGTCGGACGTGGTGATCGAGGACAGCTTCGAGCTGCATTACGTCACCCATTGCTGCATGGGCGTGTCGGGCGTCATCGCCGAGTTCGACGCCTCGGGCAATCTCCTGCTCTACTCGAACACCCAGGTGCCGTTCCTGCACAAGCGCGAGTTCGCCGAGCTTCTGAACATCGATCCGGGGCGCATCCGCATCATCCAGCCGCCGATCGGCGGCGGCTTCGGCTCCAAGCTCGACATCTACCCCTTCGAGCCGATCGCCATCTTCCTGGCCCGCGCCACCAAGCGGCCGGTCAAGCTGATGTTCACCCGCGAGGAGGAGTTTCTCGCCTCGCCGACGCGCCAGCCGGTGATCCTCACCCTGCGGTCGGGCGTGCGCAAGGACGGCTCGCTGACCTTCCGCACCGTCGACACCCTGCACGACAACGGCGCCTACACCTCGTGGGGCGCGACGACGCCGTTCGTCATGATGCAGACCTTTTCGTCGCTCTACCGGGTGGAGCACTGCCTGTACAAGACCACCGCGGTCTACACCAACAACCCCTATGCCGGCTCGTTCCGCGGCTACGGCAACCTCCAGGCCACCTTCGCCATCGAGCAGCACATGGACAAGCTGGCCGAGGCGATCGGCATGGACCCGCTGGAGTTCCGCCTGAAGAACGCCCAGGAGGCGGGCGAGGTGACCGGTCAGGGCATGCACTTCAAGACCTGCGGCTTCAAGGACTGCATCACCACGGCGGCCGAGCGCAGCGACTAC
Source organism: Rhodospirillales bacterium (assembly GCA_019455065.1). Lineage (GTDB taxonomy): Bacteria > Pseudomonadota > Alphaproteobacteria > Rhodospirillales > Magnetospirillaceae > JACFNC01. The sequence continues at coordinate 177,759 of JACFNC010000002.1, read as the reverse complement.
CAGGCCAAGCGCCGCGCCTACAAGGCGGCGCAGGGCGCCCCGGGGTCGGTCAAGCGCGGCGTCGGCATCGCCTCGATGCTGCATGTCGGCGGCGGCGCCAAGATCTATCCGTCGGACGGCTGCGGCACCATCCTCAAGCTCGACGACTTCGCCCACGTCACGGTGATGACCGGCGCGTCTGAGATCGGGCAGGGCTCGGAGACCGTGCTGGCCCAGCTCGTCTGCGAGGAGCTGGGCGTGCCGCTGGGCTCGGTGACGGTGGTCAACAACGACACCGACATCACGCCCTGGGACGTCGGCGTCCATGCCAGCCGCACCACCTTCATCGCCGGAAACTCGGCGATCGGCGCGGCGCGCAAGGCGCGGGACAAGATCCTCAACGCCGCCGCCAAGGTGTCCAACCTGGCGGCCGGCGATCTCGACCTGCGCGATGGTTTCATCGTCCGCGCCAGCGACGGCCAGGTCATCATGCCGCTGGCCAAGATGCTGCGCTCGCTGCACTTCTCGGACAAGGCCGAGCTGGTGATGACCACCCACTACTACGAGCCGCCCAGCGTCCACCAGGACAAGGGGTTCAAGGGCGACGTGTCGGCCGCCTATGCCTGGGCGACGCAGGTGGTCGAGGTCGAGGTCGACACCGACACCGGCATCGTCACGCTGCTGAAGGTGTGGGCCGCGCATGATGTCGGCCGCGTGCTCAATCGCCTTGGCATCGAGGGCCAGATCGAGGGCGGCATCGTCATGGGCCAGGGCTACGCCATCACCGAGACGCTGATGATCGAGAATGGCGTCTGCAAGAATCCGAACTTCCGCGACTACAAGCTGGTGACGGCGCCGGAAATTCCCGAGATGGACATCACCTTCATCGAGACGATGGACGGCGAGGGGCCGCAAGGCGCCAAGGGCGTCGGCGAGGCGCCGGCGATCTGCATGGCGGCGGCGGTGGCCAACGCCATCGAGAACGCCACCGGCACCCGGATCTACAAGCTGCCCTTCACGCCCGAGAACGTCTACCGCGCCCTGCATCCGGCGCTGGCCGAGGCGGCGGAATGATGGGGGAAATCATTGCCCTGCCGCCCTCGGTCCGACAGCATTCATGGTCGTCATTCCCGCGAAAGCGGGAATCCATATTCGCCGATGAATTATGGACCCCCGCCTTCGCGGGGGTGACGCAAAGGGGGGCGGCCTCCGGCGCAGGTTCACACGCAAGCGGGAGACGGAGTGTGGAGCCCAACCCATGAAGCGGCGCACGGTCCTGGCGCTGGAGCAGGCGCTGTCGCTGCCCTATGCGACGCTGCGCTTCGCCCAGCTCGGCTGGCGGGTGATCCGGCTGGAGGCGGCGCCGACCGGCGCGGGGCTGCCGGGCGATCCCAACCGCTATATCGGCGGGCGGGTCGCCGATGACGACCGGCGCACCTATTTCGTCGCCCCCAACGTCGGCAAGGAGGCGATCGCCCTCAATCTCAAGGAGCCGGAGGGCCAGGCGGTCCTGCACCGCCTGATCCGCGAACTCGACGTGGACGTGTTCTGCTGCAACACCCTGCCCGGCCGCTACCAGCAGCTCGGCATCGACTACGAAACCCTCAGCGCGATCAAGCCCGACCTCATCTGGGCCGGAATTTCCGCGATGGGGCCGGACTACCCCAACGTCCCCGGCTACGACCCCGCCATTCAGGCGATGGCCGGCTACATGGAGCTGACCGGCCCGGCCGACGGGCCGCCGACTCTGACCGGGGTGCCGGTGATCGATCTCAAGGCGGGCGACGAGGTCTACGCCAACGTCATGCTGGCGCTGGCCGACCGGGCCGAGACCGGGCGCGGCCGGCGCATCGACGTCTCCATGCTTCAGGCGGCGGCAAGCTGGCTGATCACCACTCTGCCGCTGCTCGACTTCGGCTGCGAAGATTCCGAGATCACCCGCTGCGGCAACGAGCACCGCAAGTTCATCCCCACCAACGCCTATCCGACCCGCGACGGGTTCGTCTACATGGCCATCGGCAGCGACGTGCAGTGGCGGCGCCTCACGGCGCTTCCCCGCTTCGCCCCGCTGGCGACCGAGGGCCGGCAGACCAACGAGGGGCGCACCCGCGACCGTGAGACCCTGCACCGGGACATCGCGGCGATCACGTCCCAGGCCACGGCCGACGAGATTCGGGATGATCTGGCGCGGGCCACCGTGCCCAACGCGCGCATCCACACCATCCCCCAAGTCGCCCAGATGGCGGCCCTCAGCGACAAGCTGACGCGCACCGTGATGCCCGACGGCCGGACCATCCGGATGCAGCCGCTGGCCGTCGACCTGCCCGAGGCGCAGGCAGAAATGCCCTTCCCGCCCAAATACGGTCAGCACACCGACGCCATTCTGGCCGAAGCCGGCTATACTGACGCCGAGCTTGCCGGCTTGCGGGCGCGCGGCGTCGTGGCGGGTATTCAGGAAAACAAGCGTAGTCTCGAGGAGAGGGTCTGATGAAGAAACTGGAAGGCAAGGTGGCGCTGGTCACCGGCTCGGGCCGCGGCATCGGCCAGGCCATCGCGCTCAAGCTGGCGAGCGAGGGAGCCCGAGTCGTCGTCAACGATCTCGACGAGGGCCCGGCCAACGAAACCGCCAAGCGCATCGGTGAACTGGGCAGCGAGGCCGCCATCGTGGCCGGCGACGTGACCAAGCCCGACTTCGGCGACCGCATCGTGCGTGCGGCCGTCGACACCTTCGGCGGACTGGACATCATCGTCAACAACGCCGGCTATCCCTGGGACGCGGTGATCCAGAAGATGACCGACGAGCAGTGGTATGCCATGTTGGACGTGCACGCCACGGCGCCCTTCCGCGTGCTGCGCGCCGCCGCCGAGTACATCCGCGTCGCCGCCAAGCGGGAGAAGGAGGAGGGGCGGCCGGTGATGCGCAAGGTGGTCAACGTCACCTCGATCGCCGGCCTCTACGGCAACGCCGGGCAGGCCGCCTATTCGGCGGGCAAGGCGGCGGTCGTCGGCCTGACCAAGACGATGGCGAAGGAGTGGGGTCGCTACAACGTCACCGTCAACGCCGTCGCCTTCGGCTACATCCAGACCCGCATCACCCAGCCGATCGGGTCGGGCGGCGAGGTGGCCCAGGTTGGCGAACGCGAGATCAAGATGGGCATCCAGCCCGAATTCATCCAGCAGATGAACCGCATGATCCCGCTGGGCAGGGGCGGCACGCCGGAAGAGGCGGCAGGCGCGGTCTATCTGCTGTGCATCCCGGAATCCGACTACATAAGCGGCGAGGTCGTGCTCGCCAGCGGTGGTTTCGTGATGTAATCGCAACTGCATCGGGGCGGGGTATCGCGTGACCCTGGTCACGGCCGCCGCCCCGTGTGATGATCGGACAATTCCCCCTGCCGCGGGGCGGGGGGGTGGTGCCCAAGAAGAACGAGGCCGAGAACGGCCGGGGGTCCACATCTGCACAGAAGAGGGAGTGAACGAATGAGGAAGTACGTTGCCGCCCTGCTTGGGGCCGCCGTCGGCGCCGCCATGACCGCGTCGGCCGCCCATGCCGAGACCACCTTGCGCGTCGCCAACTGGCTGCCGCCGACCCACCCGATCATGAAGGACATGGTCGTGCCATGGGGCAAGATGGTCGAGGAGGCGACCAAGGGCAAAGTGAAGGTCGAGGTCCTGCCCGCCCCGTTGGGCGCGCCGCCGGCCCATTTCGACATCGCCAAGGATGGCATCGCCGACGTCACCTACAGCGTCCACGGCTACACGCCGGGCCGCTTCGCGTTGACCGACGTCGCCGAACTGCCGTTCCTCGGCAACAGCGCCGAGGCGATCTCGATCGCCTACTGGCGGACCACCGAGAAGTACTTCGCCAAGGCCGACGAGCACAAGGGCGTGAAGCTGCTGTCGGTCTTCGTGCACGGGCCGGGTCATATCTTCAACGCCAAGCGGCCGATCAAGGCGGTTGGCGACCTCAAGGACCTGAAGATCCGCGTCGGCGGCGGCATCATCAACGACATCTCGAAGGAATTGGGGATCGTGCCGATCCACGCACCGTCGCCGAAATCCTACGAGATCCTGACCAACGGCGTGGCCGACGGCATCATGTTCCCCAGCGAATCGGTCCCCTTCTTCAAGATCGACAAGGCGCTGAAGTACATGACCGAAGTGCCCGACGGCCTGTACAACACCAGCTTCTTCCTGGTCATGAACCAGGCGAAGTTCGAAAGCTTGAGCAAGGACGAGCAGGCGGCGCTGATGAGCGTTTCCGGCGAGGCCTTCGCGCGGTTGGCCGGGAAGGCATGGGACGCCGCCGACGCCGCGGGCATGACGGCAATCAAGGCGGCCGGCATCGAGGTCTCGAAGCTCGACGACGCGGCCATGGCCGAGCTCAAGAAGCGGCTGGCCTTCGCCGAGGCCAAGTGGCTGGACAAGGCTAAGGAGCGGGGCGTCGACGGGCTCGCGGCCCTGAGCTACATGCGCGCCGAGATCGCCAAGCTCTCGAAGTGATAGGACCGGCCGAAGGGTCATTGCGATGAATGCGATCAAACCCTCGGCCGTCGCCCTGGGAATCCGGTTGAGCCGTTGGCTCGACCGGGCCCTTGGGCTCCTCGCGGCTGTCCTGCTCTTCGGGATGATGGTCCTGACCTTTTTCGACGTGATCGGGCGGGACGCCTTCAGCCGTCCCATCCCCGGCGCGTTCGAGGCCACCGAAATAATGATGGGTATTTTGATTTTCGCCGGCCTGCCGCTCATCAGCGCGCGGGACGGGCACGTCTCGGTCAACCTGCTGGATCCCCTGTTGGGCGCCCGCGCACGCAATCTTCAGTACCGCGTGGTCAGCGTCGTGGGCGCGGTGATCATGGTGGTGCTCGCCTATGTCCTGTGGGACAAGGCGAATCAGTTGGTGGCCTATGGCGATGCCACGGCATATCTGCACATTCCCCTGGCACCGGTGGCGCGCCTGATGAGCGTCTTCAGCGCGTTCACGGTGGTTGTGTTCATAGCCAACGCGGTCATCGGACCGCGACAGGCTGGGCGCGCTCCGGGTTGATGGTTCTGTCATGACCGCCGTCCTCGTCGGATTCGTCATACTGCTCGTGCTCATTCTGGCCGGGCTGCCAATCGCCTTCGCCATGGGCCTCGTAGGGTTCGGCGGCGTGGTGTACATTCTGGGATGGCACCCGGCCATGGCCATGGTCGCACAGATCACCTACGAGACCGGCATGAACTACGGTCTCTCGGTGGTGCCGCTGTTCATCCTCATGGGCAATTTCGTGACGCGGGCCGGACTCTCCGAGCAGCTCTACGTCGCGTCCAACGCCTGGCTGGGGCATCGGCGCGGCGGCTTGGCAATGGCGACCATCGTGGCTTGCGCGGGGTTTTCGGCGATCTGCGGCAGTTCGTTGGCAACGGCGGCGACAATGGCCAAGGTGTCGATGCCGTCGATGCGACGGTTCGGCTACGCCCCGTCGCTGGCCGCCGGCTCCATCGCCGCCGGCGGCACGCTCGGCATCCTGATCCCGCCCAGCGTCATCCTGGTCATCTACGGCATCATCACCAGTTCCGACATCGGCGCCCTGTTCATCGCCGGCATCATTCCCGGCATGCTGGGGGTGCTCGGCTATCTCGCGGCGATCGCGGCAGTAACGGCGGTGCGGCCGGAGATGGGCCCGCGCGGCGAGGCCACGCCGATGCGGGAGAGGCTTCGTGCCCTGAGCGGGGTCTGGGGCGTGCTGATGCTGTTCGTGCTGGTGATCGGCGGCATCTATCTGGGCGTGTTCACGCCCACCGAGGCCGCGGGCATCGGCGCCGCCGGGGCCTTCTTCTTCGCCCTGTTCCGGCGGGCGTTGACGCTGCGTACCCTGATTGAGGTGCTGGGCGAATCGGCGCAGACCACGGCGATGATCTTTTTCGTCCTGTTCGGCGCGCTGCTGTTTTCGAACTTCATGAACCTGATCGGTCTGCCGACCATGCTCCTGGCGTGGGTGGAGACGCTTGGTGCCTCCCCGATGCTCGTGCTGGTCGCCATTCTGGCCATCTATCTGCTGCTCGGCTGCCTGCTGGAAAGCATGTCGATGGTGCTGCTGACGGTGCCCATCTTTTATCCGCTGATGCAGGCGATGGGCTTCGATCTCATCTGGTTCGGCATCGTCGTGGTGGTGGTGACCGAGATCAGCCTGATCACCCCTCCCGTCGGTCTCAACGTGTTCGTCCTCAAGGCCGTCCTTCCCGACACCGACACGGCGACGATCTTCCGGGGCGTAACGCCGTTTTGGGCCGCCGACATCGTGCGGCTGGGGCTGATCGTATTCGTCCCCTGGTTTTCGCTGGTCCTGCCGAACCTGATGAAGGCGGGGTGACCTTGACGCGCCTGCTCGCCGCCCCGGTGTGGCGCAGCGGCTTCCGCCCCTTCTTCCTGGGCGGCGCGATCTATGGCCCTCTCGCATTGGCGGCATGGCTGGTCGCGCTGTCCGCGCCGCCGGGAGTGGCGGTCCCGCCGACCGTGCTCTGGCATGGCCACGAGATGCTGTTCGGCTTCGCCGCGGCGATCGTCGCCGGATTCGTCCTCACCGCCCTGCCCAGTTGGGCCGGCACGCCGGAAGTCTCGGGTGGCCGGTTGATGGTCCTGGCGGCCCTCTGGCTGGCGGGACGCATGGCGATGTGGGGCGGAGCCGGCCTGTGGCCGGCGCTCGCCGCCGGCGTCGACTTGCTGCTGGTGCCCGTCCTGCTGGCCATGATCGCGCCCGGCCTGCTTGCCGCCGTCGACCGTCGCTTCGCGGTGCTCTTGCCGATACTGGCGGCCATGGCGGCCGGCAATGCGGTCTATCACGGAGCCACCCTGGCGGGCGATCACGTCCTTGCTCATCGCGCGCTCGTCTGGTCGACCGACGTGCTGGTCGTCCTCTTCGCCGTGGTCGGCGGGTTCCTGACGCCGGTCTTCACCCGCACCACGGTGGCCGGCCTAGAGAACGCGGTTGTGGCGTCGCCGGCCATCGAGCGGCTGGCGGGGGCGACCCTGCTGCTCTGGGTGGCCGCCGACACCATGGTTCCGGACAGTTGGCCGAGCGGCATAGCGGCGGCGGCCGCCGCCGTCGCCCACGGGATGCGCCTGTGGGGCTGGCGGGGTTGGCGCACCGGCCGCGTTCCGGTCTTGTGGGTCACCCACGTCGCCTATCTGTGGCTGGTCCTCGCCCTGGCCTTGCAGGCGCTGTCCGATCTGGGGGCTCCCTGGCCGGGAACGGTGGCGCTGCACGCCTTCACCGTCGGCGCCCTGGGGCTGATGATGATGGGGCTGATGTCCCGGGTCGTCCTGCGCCACACCGGGCGGCCGGTGCAACCCGGCCCGCTGATGGTCGCCGCGTTTTGGGTGATGATGCTGGCGGCGCCCGTCCGGGTCGCGGCGGGTATCCTGGCCGACGACCGTTGGCTTGCCGTTTCGGCGCTGCTATGGGGTTTGCCGTTCATCGCCTACCTGTTCGCGCATGGTGCGTTTCTCGTTCGTCCCAGCCTGCCCCGCGAGGCGGCGCCGGAAAGGTGAATGGCGCCGACCGGGGCCCCACCTGCTGCTATAGTCGATCGGCGATTGGCGGGAGAAAGGTGCGATGGCGGTGCGGTTGCACGGCGTGGAAACGGGGGAGGGGCCGCCGCTTCTCATCCTTCATGGCCTGTTCGGTTCGGCCCGCAACTGGGGCGGCGCGGCACGCCGGCTGGGCGAGCGGTGGCGGGTGCACGCGCTCGACTTGCGCAATCACGGTGCATCGCCCTGGCACTCCGCGATGGCCTACGAGGACATTGCCGGCGACGTGCAAGCCTATATCCAGGAGCGCTCGCTCGCACCCTGCCTGATCCTCGGTCACAGCATGGGGGGCAAGGCCGCGATGCTGTTGTCCCTGCAATCCCCGGCGCTGGTCGAACGCCTGGTTGTGGTCGACATCGCGCCGGTCGTCTACGGCCATTCCCATCTGCCGCTCATCGAGGCGATGCGGTCGGTCGACCTCGGGGCGGCGGCCCGGCGCGCCGACGTGGACGCGGCACTGCGCGAGCGCATTCCCGACGATGCCATGCGTTTGTTCCTGCTTCAGAACCTTGCGACCCGGGATGGCCGGCTCGTCTGGCGAATCAATCTCGAAGCCCTGGCGGCGGGTATGGACCGCCTGCTTGGCTTCCCCGAGCTGGCAGCCGAGGCCATTTTCGAACAACCGGCCCTCTTCGTTGCTGGCGAGCTGTCCGATTATCTCGGCGTGCAGCGGCGACCCGCCGTCCTGCGCCGCTTTCCGGCGGCGCGCTTTGCCGTCATCCCCGGTGCCGGCCATTGGGTGCATGCCGAACAACCCGACGCCTTTCTGCGGGTCGTTGAAAGCTTCCTCGGCGAGTGACCGACGACTTGCGCGCACCGACGTGCGGCGGCATTCTGCCTTCCTTTACCCTTTCCGGGTAAGACGGGCGGATCAGAAGGGGAGAAGGCGGGATGCTGGGACCTGAGGAGATGCGCGAGTACGAGGAGCATATGGAGCGGCACGAGCCGTCCGAGCCGCACGCCCGCCCGGTCACCGCTGCGGCCGCTCTCGCGTCGGCCGCGCCGGCTCTGCGTCTGCTGCGCGTCGTCCTCCCCTTCGCCCCCCGCGCCACACGGCGCTGATCGCCGGTCACTTCGGGTCGGGCTGGCTAGCGACGCCGCCCTTGCCGGATCCTTTGTCATAGCGGCTTTGCCTCCGCCAAGACCTTATCGCGAATGTACCAGTGAAGGGTTTTTTCGCTCACGATGTCCACGCGCCGACCAAGCAGATTTTCGAGGTCTTGCTGCAAACCCGCCCAGTCGCTGAGGATGACCCAGTCCTGCCACTCCACCAACAGGTCTACATCGCTTTCGCCGGTATCCTCCCCCCGGGCCACAGAGCCGAAGACCCTCAAGTTTTGCGCGCCGTACCGCTGCGCCAACAGTGCGATCTCGGCGCGATGTCTCTGAAGGGTTTCGGAAATGGATTCGCCTGCCAACGCCGCCACGTCCTCGAACGTTCGAACTCCGATAATGGATCATATCGCCGTCGGGAACCAGATGGCTCCACGACGCAGCGAGGTCACTCCGCGAGCCGGCCGTCGCGGAGGTGGAAGATCTGGTCGAAGCGGTCGAACACCTTTTCGTCGTGCGTGACCACCAGGATGGCCGCTTGCTGCTCGCGCGCCACCTTTTGCAAGAGGTCCATGACGATGCCGGCGCGCTGCGAGTCGAGGGCGGCGGTGGGTTCGTCGGCGAGAATGATGCGCGGGCGGTTGGCCAGGGCGCGGGCGATGGCGACCCGTTGCGCCTCGCCGCCCGACAGTTTGGCGGGCATGGCGTGGCCGCGGTGCGCCACCTCCAGATATTCCAGCAGTTCTCCTGCCCGGCGGTCCGCCTCGCTGGTTTCCACCCCGGCGAGGTGAAGGACAACGGCGACGTTCTCGCGGCTGGTGAGGAAAGGCAGAAGGTTGTGGAACTGGAAGATGAACCCGATCTTGTCGAGCCGCAGGCGGCGCAGGTCGCCGCGTAGCCAACGGCCGTCGTAAACCATATCGCCGTCCAGGAACATTCGCCCGGCCGAGGGCTCGGTGATGCATCCGACCACGTTGAGCAAGGTGCTCTTTCCCGATCCGCTGGGCCCCAGCAGGCCGACCACCCGGCCGGGATGGACCTCGAGCGAGACCTCGCGCAGGGCGTCGACTCGGGCATCGCCCTCGCCGAAATGTTTTGACAGCCCCTCCAGACGGACCAGCGCCTCGGCCATTGCTAGCCTCCCAGCGCGGTCGCAGGATCGACCTTGAGCGCGACGCGCACGCCGAGGCCGCTCGACAGCAGGCAGACGAGCAGCACGACGGCGGCCAACGCCAGTCCGTCCTCGGGTTGCAGGATGACCCGCCGCGGGAAAACGTCGCGGGCGAGGGCGATGAGCAGGGCCCCCAATCCGAACCCGATGGCGCCCATCGCCACCGCCTGTTGGACGATGAGCCCGATGATCGTGCGGTCGGCGGCGCCGATCAGTTTCAGGGTGGCGATCTCGCGCAGCTTGTCCATGGTCATGGTGTAGACGATCAGGGCGATGATGACGGCCGACACCACGATCAGGATGGCCGTGAACAGGCCGATCTGCTTGCGCGCCTTGTCCACCACCGAGCGCAGCAGCAGGGTCTCCTGCCCCGCCTGGGACATCGCCGAGAGATGTTTCCAGCGCCGCAGGGTGTCGACCACGCGTTCGGGCGGGACGTCGGCGGCGACGCGGGCGATAACCGCGTTGATCGTATCGGTCGAGGTTTCGGCCGCGCCGCGCGCCGCCTGGCGGCGCGCCGACGGCGGCTGGAGTTCGAACTGCAGCGCCTGGGAATCTCGCAAGGTCACGAAAACGGCCGGATCGCCGCCTGAGGCGACCTGACCCTCGGTCAGGCCGACGACGGTGAAGTCATGGCGCCCAAGGCGCAGCTTTTCGCCGACCGCGAGGCCGGTACGCCGGTCGGCGATGGCCTCGTAGTGGCTGCGCGTGATTTGGCGGCCTTCGACGACGTGACTGGGCGTGCCCGGCCGGCCGGGTTCGAAACCGACCACGTAAACCCGCAGCGGACGGCCGGCCCTGGTGCCTTCCACCGACTGGAAGGTCAGCGAACCGGCCGCCGCCACGCCGTCGATGCGCGCCACCATTTCGCGCGTGTCGCCGGGAATCCGCGAGGCCTCTGCGAAAGGCCCCATGGTTCCCTCCTCGACCACCCAGACCTGGACGCCGGGGGCGCGCGCCAGGGTGAGGGCGTCTTCGACCAGACCGCGATAGATGCCGATCATCGACAGGACGATGCCGAGCAACAGACTCAATCCGAAGCAGGTGAGAAGGAAGCGCCCAAGCCGGTGCCGGATGTCGCGCAGCGCCAGGTTCATCGGGCGTCTTCCTTTGCGCGGGCGGCGCGCCCGACGCGCGGGCCGTCGGGCAGGCGGGCCAGCACCTGCGCCCCTTCCGGCAGGCCGCCGGTGATCTGGAGCCGGCCATCCAGCGTCTTGTGCCCGAATCGAACTTCGCGGCGCGCCAGCGCGCCGTCCTCCAGGGTCCACACCAGCCCACCCGTGGCGGTCAGGCGCTCGACGGCGGTCTCGGGCACCAGCAGCGCCTCGTCGAGGCTCGCCACGGTGACGGTCGCTTCGATCTGTTCGCCGAGATGGTAGTCGTCCGGGCAGCCGCCGGTGCATTTCAGGTAGACCCGCCGCTCCTCGGTCACGCGGTCGCTTTCCACGTCGATGCGCACGACCTGGGCATGGAAAACGCGCCCGGGCAGCGATCGAAGCACCACCTCGGCCGGCTGGCCGATGGCAAGCGCCCCCGCCGCCGCTTCGTCCACGTAGACGAGGGCCCACAGGGTGTTCGGGTCGATCAGGGTGAAGACGCGTTCGCCGGGGGCGACGACGGCCCCCAACTCGCGGTGGCGGCTCACGATCACGGCGTCGTAAGGGGCGGTCAGGGTGTGCTGATCGAGCAGGGCCGCCTCGAGGGCGCGCTGGGCCTCGGCGTCCCGTTGGGCGGCCGCGGCGACCTCGGTCTCACTCATCGCGACCGCGACGTCGGCCATCGCAAGGTCCACCTCGGTGCGGGCGTCCTCGGCCGCCTCCACGGAAACCGTCGCCTTCCGCACCAACTCCTGTCTGCGCTCGTTGATCTGGCGCCGTTGCGTCAGAACCGCGCGGGCGCGCGTGACCTTGGCCTCCGCCCGGCCGACCTCGGCACGGGCCCGGTCGAGATTCGCCGCCGCCTTGGCCAGCCGCGCCTTCTGTTCGGAATCCTCGATGCGCGCCAGCACGTCGCCGCGCTTGACGGTGTCCCGTGCATCGGCGGCGAGGGCGACGATCGAGCCCGGGCGCTGGAACCCGACATGCGAAAGGATGCGCGCCTCGATGGTGCCGAGGCCGAACACCTGGACGGCCACGTCGCGTTCCGAGCGCACGACCTCGACCGCAACCGGGCGCTGGAAGAGCAGCAGAAAGGCCGCCGCACCGACGGCGACAATCCCGAGGGCGACGATGAGCTTACGTTTCATGGGGCATACTCGCGGTATCGGCGTTCGGCAGGAAGCCTTGGACCAGCAGGGTGACCATGCGGTCGCCCTCGTTCGGAAGGTCGAGGACGCGTCCGCCGAGGGACCAGCGAATCACCAGCCCCTGGACCACGCCCAGGGCGAGATAGGCGGCATCGGTTTCGTCAAGGTCGCCTCGAAACGCCCCCTCGCGCTTGCCTTTGGCAATGATCGCCGCAAGGTGGGCGTGAAAGCGGCGCATGAGCGACTCCAGGCCGTGGCGCAGCGCCTCGTTGCGGGAGTGAAGCTCGCGTGAGAACAGGATCGAGGGGATGGCCGGAACGGATTGCACTGTTTCGAGATGGTTGCGCAGGACGGCGCGCAACGCCTCCTCGGCGCTCATGCCCGGTCGTCGCGCCGCCGCCCAGCGCCGCTCCAGCCGCTCGGCGAGCCAGGCGACGATGGCCTCCCAGATGCTCTGTTTGGTGGGGAAATGCTTGAACACCGCGGCCTGTGACAGGCCGATGCAGTCGGCGATGGTCGACGTCGTCAGCCGTTCGGGTCCGACAGCGTCGGCCAACTCGACGGCCGCCTCGACAATCTCGGTGCGGCGCTCGGCTCCGCTTTTCCTGGCGCGCAAGGGCCTCTCCACTAAAGTAAGTGACTGCTTACTTACCTTTATCGCCCCGCTCTGTCAATGGCCTTGCCGGCGCTCAGGCCCCGATCCCGATGGGCGACGGGCCGGGCGCACGCGCCGATGGCCAGCCGCCATTGCCGTATTGACAAACGCGCGCGGGAAATGCCTTCTTCCGCGTTCGTACCGCGCCCGTCACCAGCCTCTGGTTACCGAGGAAGATCCGCCATGCAACGCTATAGAACCCACGATTGTGGAGAGCTTCGCCCGGGAGACGCGGGCCGCGAAGTGCGGCTGTCGGGATGGGTTCACCGCAAACGCGACCACGGCAACCTGCTGTTCGTCGACCTGCGCGACCATTTCGGCGTGACGCAATGCGTGGCCGACGTCTCGTCGCCCTCTTTTCCGGTCCTGGACGGGCTGCGGGTCGAAAGCGTCGTGACCATCGGCGGCAGGGTCGTCGAACGCACTCCCGACACCGTCAACACGAAGCTTCCGACAGGCGCGATCGAGGTTCAGGTGGCCGACGTCGAGGTGCTGTCGGTAGCCGACGTGCTGCCCATCCAGGTTGCCGGCGACCACGACTATCCGGAAGACCTCAGGCTGCGCTATCGCTTCCTCGACCTGCGGCGCGAGAAAGTGCATGCCAACATGGTGCTCCGCAGCCAGGTCATCGCCAGCCTGCGGCGGCGCATGATCGATAAGGGTTTCTTCGAGTATCAGACCCCGATTCTGACCGCCTCCTCTCCCGAGGGCGCGCGCGACTATCTGGTGCCCAGCCGCCTGCATCCCGGCAAGTTCTACGCCCTGCCGCAGGCGCCGCAGCAGTTCAAGCAGCTCTTGATGGTGGCCGGGTTCGACAAGTATTTCCAGATCGCGCCCTGCTTTCGCGACGAGGCCGGCCGCGCGGACCGCTCGCCGGGCGAATTCTATCAGCTCGATTTCGAGATGAGCTTCGTCACCCAGGAAGACGTCTTCGCGGCCATCGAGCCGGTGTTGCAGGGGGTGTTCGAGGAGTTCGGCGGCGGCCGCAAGGTGACCCCGGCGCCGTTCCCGCGCATCACCTACGACGATGCCATGCTGATGTACGGCACCGACAAGCCGGACCTGCGCAATCCCCTGGTCATCGCCGACGTCACCGAGGCCTTCCGCGGCTCCAATTTCGGCATCTTCGCCAAGGCCATCGACAAGGGAGCCGTGGTGCGCGCCATTCCCGCGCCGGGCGCCGGCGACCGGCCGCGCAGCTTCTTCGACAAGCTCAACGAGTGGGCGCGTGAGCAGGGGGCGGGCGGCCTCGGCTACATCGTCTGCGCCGAGGGCGGCGGCAAGGGACCGATCGCCAAGAATCTCGAGGACGGCCGCATCGCCGCGATCCGCCAGGCGGCGGAATTGCGCGACGGCGACGCCGTGTTCTTCGTCTGCGACAAGAAGGGCGCGGCCGAGAAATTCGCGGGCACGGTGCGCACCCGCATCTGCAACGAGCTCGACCTGCTGGAGAAGGACGTGTTCCGATTCTGCTGGACCGTCGATTTCCCGATGTACGAACTCAACGAGGATACCGGCCTCGTCGAGTTCTCGCACAACCCGTTCTCGATGCCGCAGGGCGGGATGGAGGCGCTGGAGACCCAGGATCCGCTGACCATCAAGGCGTTTCAGTACGACATCGTGTGCAATGGGGTCGAACTGTCGTCGGGCGCCATCCGCAACCATCGCCCCGACATCATGCTCAAGGCGTTCGCCATCGCCGGCTATCCGGCCGAGGAGGTGGAGGCGCGGTTCGGCGGCATGCTCAACGCCTTCCGCTACGGGGCGCCGCCGCACGGCGGCTCGGCGCCGGGGATCGACCGAATCGTCATGCTGCTGGCCGACGAGCCGAACATCCGCGAGGTCATCCTGTTCCCCATGAACCAGCAGGCGCAGGACCTTTTGATGCAGGCTCCGGCCGAGGTGACGCCGGAGCGGCTCAAGGAACTGCACATCAAGCTCGACCTTCCCAAGCCGCGGAAGGTGGTGGGCGAGACGGCCGGCAGCCAACAGGGTTGACCGACCGGGGATTGCATTAGCCCCATCCTCGCCCCACTCTTCTAGGGCACGCCGCGCGTAAAGACGGTGGCCGGGGAGGTGTGTCGTGAGGTATCCGAGGGATCACGGATTTTTCATGCCGCCGGAATGGGCGCGGCACGACCGTTATTGGATCGCTTGGCCGAGCGGAAACGCACGGTGGGGCGACGGGCTGGATTCGGCGCGCGACATCGTGGCCGACATCGCGCGGATGCTGGCCGAGCAGGGGCCGGTCACGGTTCTCGCCAATCCGTCCGAGGTCGCCGACGTGTCGCTGACATGCGGTCCGGGCATCGGGGCCATGGTGGTGCCTCACGACGATTGCTGCCTGCGCAGCGTCGGTCCGTCCTTTCTGCTCGACTATCGGGGCGGCATGGCTGGCCTTCGTTGGCCCAGCAAGGAACCGGAAGTCGCCGAAACACTGATCGGACATCTCGGTTTGCCGGCATTCGACGGCCCGGCCGGGGTGTCGGCCGCGTTCGTGGATGTGGACGGAGAGGGCACGGCCCTGGTCTCCGAGGCTCTCGCCTCTTCGTCAGGGGAGGGCAGGGAGCAACTTGAGCGGGCATTGTCCGTCTACCTCGGGGTCGAGAAGACGATTTGGCTGAAACCGGGACTCGACGGCGACGTTCGAGGCGGCCAAGTGCTGGACCTCGCGCGGTTTCTCAGGCCCACCCTGGTGGTCGCCGCATACGAGGAGGACCGCGCCGATGCCGAAGGCGAGGTGCTGAAGGAGAATTTCGACCGCTTGCGCTCGGCGCGCGATGCGCGCAACCGGTCGCTGACGGTGGTTCCGGTGCCGCTGCCGAAGCGGAGGGAGGGACCGGACGGGCGCCGCCTGTGCAGAAGCTATACGAACTGCTTTGTGAATAGTAATTTCATCGCCATTCCGGCCTTCGAGGACACGAAGGATCAGGTGGCCTACGACAAGGTCGTTGCGGCGCTCTTGGATCATGTCGTGGTGTCGGTGCCGGTGACCGACCTCGCCCATGCCGGCGGCGGTCTGGGAAATCTGGTACTCGCGCAACCGAGCGTCCGTTCCCTGACTTGAGAAGGGCAAAGAGGAAGCATGAAGAAGACTTTCGCGGCCGCGGGTCGCCTTGCCTTGGCGGTGACCTTCACGCTTGCCGCCGTTCCGGCGGCCGCGGTCGATCTGGTGCCGCACCGGGCCGTCTACGCCATGCGGCTGGCCACCGCCAAGTCGGCCAGCGGCATCTCGGCGGCGGACGGCGTGATGACCTATCAGTTCGCCGATACATGCGACGGCTGGACGGTCGAGAACTCGACGGTCATCAACTTCGTCTACAACGAGGGCGGGCAGGTCGCCACCACCTGGGACTTCCTGACATGGGAATCGAAGGACGGGAAGCGTTACCGGTTCCGGGTGCGCAGCACCCGTGACGGGCAGGTGGTCGAACAGGTCGACGGCACGGCCAGTCTGAACGGCGGCAATGGCGGAAAGGCGACGTTCACTCAACCGGAGGCGCTGACGCTCAAACTGCCGAAGGGCACGATGTTTCCGACCCACCACACCGAGCAACTGCTGAAAGTGGCCGAGGCGGCGGGCAAGGTGGGCGGCAGGATGTTCGCTCGCGCCGTGTTCGATGGCTCGGGGCCGGACGGCCTGTTCGACGTAAGCGCCATGCTCGGCCGCCCCATCGTCGCCTCCTCGCCCGGCGCCAAACCCGACAGCGATCTTCTAAAGACGCTCTCATGGCGTGTTCAGATGGCATTCTTCCCCGTCGAATCGAAGGACATTTTTCCCGAGTACGAGGTCGGCCTGCGCTATCACGTCAACGGGGTGGCGCAGGACGTCGTGCAAGACTTCGGCGATTTCAGCCTGAAGGCGACGCTGCGCGAACTCGAGAGGCTTCCCAGGCCCGAGTGCTGAGCCCGGCGGGGTTGACCGCGTTTTCTCCCGCCTCCATTTCGTTAGAGGTTTGCGTCCAGCGCGCCCCAACCCGGCGTCCGCGCGGGTTGTCGCGGGGGAGGCGATATGGCAACCATGATCATTATTGAACAGGTTAGGGCGACCGAGTGACTCATCTGGAATTTCCCTTCCCCGTGATCCCAGAGGCGGCGAGCCTGACGACGGTGGCTCCCGGCGTCCATTGGTTGCGCATGCCGCTGCCGTTTCAACTCGACCACATCAACCTCTGGCTCCTCGAGGATACGGACGGTTGGACCCTGGTCGATACCGGGCTCGCCAACGACGCCACGCGCGGCATCTGGCTGAAGATCTTTGCCGACGGTTTTCGTGGACGTCCGGTCGTCCGCGTTCTGGTCACGCATTTCCACCCCGACCACATGGGCCTTGCGGGGTGGTTGACCGACCAGTGGCGGGCGCCGATGTGGGCGACACACGGCGAATGGGCGACCGCCCGGATGCTGTCACTGGACCAGACGGCCGCCCTTCGAGACGCCCACATGGCGTTCTATCGGCGCGCCGACTTCCCTCGGGAAATCCTGGATGATCTGGCGGCCCTGGGAAACGTCTACGCCACGCGCGCCAACCCGCCGCCCGCGACCATGCACCGCCTGCGCGAAGGCGACAGGGTGTCGATCGGCGGTCGCGAGTGGCGCGTCATCGTCGGCACCGGCCATTCCCCGGAGCATGCCTGCCTGTATTGCGAGGAAGCGGGGGTGCTGATTTCGGGCGATCAGGTCTTGCCGAAGATCACGCCGATCATCGGCGTCTGGCCCACCGAGCCCGAGGGCGACCCGCTGCGCCTTTACCTTGATTCACTCCGACAATTCGCAAATCTGCCCGAAGACGTCACCGTCCTGCCCTCGCACGGGTTGCCCTTTCTGGGTCTGGCGGCCCGGATCCGCGACATCGAGCACCATCACCACCGACGCCTCGACCATGCGCTGAAGGCTTGCGCCGAATGGGTCACCGGCTGGGAGTTGCTCAACAAGCTTTTCACCCGCAGTCTCGACCTCCATCAGAAAACCTTTGCGCTGGGCGAGAGCTTGGCCCACGTCCACTACCTGATGAAGGACGGGCGGATCGTTCGTGAGATGGGGAACGATGGCGTTTTCCGGTATCGGCGCGCCTGAGCGGCCGGAGCCCGGCACGCCATGAGCCAAACCCAGGTCACCGCCTTCTTCGAGCCCGTCACCTCGACCTTCAGCTACGTGGCCGCCGATCCGGCGTCGGGTCGGTGCGCCATCGTCGACCCGGTACTGGACTACGATTCCCGGGCGGCCCGATTGGCGATGCGCGCCGCCGAGACGATCGCGGACCACATCCGGCAACATGGTTTGCAGGTGGATTGGGTCTTGGACACGCACGTCCACGCGGATCATTTCACCGCCGCGACGGCTTTGCGGGAACGCCTGGGCGGACAGACCGGCATCGGGGAAAATCTCCCCGTGATCCAGAGAATGTTTCGCGAGATCTATAATCTCGGCCCCGACTTTGCGGTCGACGGATCGCAATACGACCATCTGTTCTCCGATGGAGAGGCCTTCCAGGTGGGCGGTTTGCGGGCTTGGGCGATCCATACGCCCGGGCACACTCCCGCCTGCGTCTGCTATCTCATCGGCGACGCGCTGTTCGTCGGCGACGTTCTGCTGATGCCGGACTACGGAACGGCCCGCTGCGACTTTCCGGGGGGCGACGCGGCGACGTTGTACCGTTCGATTGGCCGCCTGCTGTCGCTACCGCCCGAGACGCGAATGTTCGTGGCCCACGATTACGCCCCGGACGGCCGTCCGTTCGCCTGCGAGACAACGGTGGCGGCGCAGCGCGGCAACGTTCACCTGCGCGATGACATTGATGAGGACGCGTTCGTGCGGATGCGACAGGCCCGCGACGCCGTTCTCGAACTACCGGCGCAAATGCTCGCGGCCATCCAGGCGAACGTGCGCGCGGGCGTATTGCCCGCCCCCGAGGAAAACGGCGTGGCCTATCTGAAGATCCCGGTCAACCGGTTCTAGCGGCGGCGCGCCGATCCATACGGTCGGCCGCCGCTTGGGTCTTTTCGTCGGGCAGGCCGCAATAAAGTCCATAAAGCGTGTCTATGACGGCGCTCGCCTCCTCGCCGGCCAGCGAGTAGAAGATGGTTTGCGCCACGCGCCGGGTCTGTACCAGGCTGTCGCGCCGCAGTCTCGCCAGATGCTGCGACAAGGCCGACTGGCTGAGCCCGATAAGACGCTCGAGTTCGCCGACGGATTTTTCGCCGTGCAGGAGCTGACAAAGGATGAGCAGACGGTGCTCGTTGCTCATCGCCTTCAACAGAGCGCTGGCGCGGCGGGCATTCTCCTGCAGACGATCCAGTTCCATCGAAATTTCCACAAATTTGGCGTATAAATATTATTATACCAGTAATCCGGCATGTTTCAATTCGGTTGGCGGTGGCGGAATTAAAAACGCTCGGGTCAGGCGCGTGCCGGCTGCTGGACCGCTTCCAAGCCGAGCGCGCGAAGGGCGGTGGTCACGATATGCTGGGCGTTGAGGCCCGCCTGATCGTATTGGTTGTACGGCGTGTCGTGCTCGATGAAACGATCGGGCAGACACAGGGGGCGTACCTTGACGCCGGCGTCGAGCAGCCCGGCTGTCGCCATGAAGTGCATCACCTGGGAAGAGAAGCCGCCGACCGAACCTTCCTCGACCGTGATCAGAACCTCGTGTTCGCGCGCCAGGCGGCGGACGAGGTCCTGATCCAGCGGCTTCGCGAATCGGGCATCGGCAACGGTGGTGGACAAACCCCGCGCCGCCAGTTCTTCGGCTGCTTTCACTGCCTCGCCAAGGCGCGTCCCCAGGCTCAGGATGGCGATGGCGGTGCCCTCGCGCACGATGCGCCCCTTGCCGATCGGCAGAATCTCGCCGCGCTCGGGCAGCTCCAGGCCCACGCCCTCGCCCCGCGGATAGCGGAAGGCGGACGGCCCGTCGTCGATCGCGGCGGCGGTGGCCACGGCGTGCATGAGTTCGAGTTCGTCCGCCGGCGCCATGATGACCATGCCGGGCACGCAGCCCATATAGGCGAGATCGAACGAGCCGTGATGCGTGGCGCCATCGGCACCCACCAGCCCGGCGCGGTCGATGGCGAAACGCACCGGCAGGTTCTGCAAGGCGACGTCGTGCACGAGCTGGTCGTAGCCGCGTTGCAGGAAGGTCGAGTAGAGCGCGGCGAACGGGCGTAGTCCCTCCGAGGCGAGCCCGGCGGCGAAGGTAACGGCGTGCTGCTCGGCGATCCCAACGTCGAAGCAGCGTTTCGGAAACCGGTTCTCGAACAAATCGAGACCGGTGCCGGCCGGCATGGCGGCGGTGATCGCCACGATACGCTCGTCGCGCTCGGCCTCGGCGATCAGGGCGCGCGCGAACACGGAGGTATAGCTCGGCGCGTTGCCCTTCGGCTTGCTGAGCGTGCCGGTGACGATGTCGAATTTGCCGACCCCGTGATACTTGTCGGCCGCCGCCTCGGCGGGCGGGTAGCCGCGGCCCTTCTGGGTGACGACGTGGATAAGGATGGGGCCGGGGTCCGGTGTGTCGCGCACGTTGACCAGGACCGGCAGCAGATGGTCCAGGTTATGGCCGTCGATCGGGCCCACGTAGTAGAACCCCATCTCCTCGAAAAGGGTGCCGCCGCCGCTGACCATACCGCGCGCGTATTCCTCGGCCCGGCGCGCCGCGCGCTCGAGCGGCGCCGGAAAGATGGCCGCCAGGTCCTTGGCGATGTGGCGAAGCGAGCGATAGGGCTTGGATGACAGCAGGCGCGACAAATAGGCGCTCATCGCGCCCACCGGCGGGGCGATGGACATGTCGTTGTCATTGAGAATGACGACCAGGCGGCTGTCCATCGAGCCAGCGTTGTTGAGCGCCTCGTAGGCCATGCCCGCGCTCATCGCTCCGTCGCCGATGACGGCGACCACGTGGTTGTTGCGCCCCTGCATGTCGCGCGCGACAGCCATGCCCAGCCCAGCCGAGATGCTGGTCGAGCTATGCCCCGCGCCAAAGGGATCGTAGGGGCTCTCGGCGCGATTGGTGAAGCCCGATACGCCGCCGCCTTGGCGCAGCGTGCGCATCCCTTGGCGCCGACCGGTCAGGATCTTGTGGGGGTAGCACTGGTGTCCGACGTCCCAGATCAGGCGGTCGGCGGGCGTGTCGAAGACGTGATGCAACGCGATGGTCAATTCGACCACCCCTAGGCCAGCGCCGAGATGGCCGCCGGTCACCGACACCACCTCGATCACCTCGCGGCGCAGTTCCTCGGCCAGTTCCCTGAGTTGTTCCAGCGAGAACTGCCGGAGGTCGGCCGGCTCGTTGACGAGGTCGAGAAGGGGCGTTGCGGTCTTGTCGGCCACGCGCGCGCTCCTCAGGTCCGTCGCTCGACGACGAACCAAGCCGCCTGGCGCAGCAGGTCCGCCTTTTCCTGAAAGGCATCGAGATGGGCCGCGGCCTGTTCGGCCAGCATGCGCGCCTGCGAGCGGGCGCGCTCGGGCCCGAGCAGCGAGACGAAGGTGGCCTTGCCGGCGTCATCGTCCTTGCGCAGCCGCTTGCCGACCTCCTCGTCGCGCCCCTCGGCGTCCAGCAGGTCGTCGGCGATCTGGAAGGCCAGGCCAAGGTCGTGGGCGTAGGCGCGCAGCGCCAGCCGCAATCTGTTGGAGGCCTTCCCCAGGATGGCGCCGGCCTCGCAGGCGAAACCGAAGAGCTTTCCGGTCTTCAGCTGTTGCAGCCGGGTGATGGCCGCGACATCCATCAGATGGGCGTTTTCGGCGGCCAGCAGATCGACCATCTGTCCGCCGACCATGCCATAGCCGCCGGCGGCGGCAGCAAGTTCGCGGACCAGTTCGCAGCGCACCGCCGGGTCGGAGTGGGTGCGCGGCGAGGCCAGAACCTCGAAGGCGCGGGTGAGCAGGGCGTCGCCGGCCAGGATGGCCGTGGCCTCGTCGAACTGCCGGTGACAGGTCGCCTGGCCGCGCCGCACGTCGTCATCGTCCATGGCCGGAAGGTCGTCATGGACCAGCGAATAGCAATGGATCATCTCCAGCGCCGCCGCCACGTGCAGCGCGGCGGATTCGGAAACGTTGAACAGCCGCGCGCTGTTGACGACGAGGAAGGGGCGCAGCCGTTTGCCACCGTTCAGGCTGGCATAGCGCATCGCCTGATGCAGGCGCGACTCCAGGCCGTCGCCGACCGGCAACAGGCGGTCGAGCTCGGATGTGACCGCCTCGGCGGTCGCCGCAAGTGCTGCTGCCAGTTCGCCCATTCAGGAATGCGCCTTAACCGATGTCCGCGGGTTCCGTGCTCACCGTCCCGTTCGAACTGAGGACGATCCGGTCGACCTTCGCCTGGGCCTCACGGAGCTTTTCTTCACAATGGCGCTTCAGCATCGCGCCCCGTTCATAGGCAGCGATGGCCTCGTCCAACCGGCCGCGCCCCTCCTCGAGCTGCCGCACGATCTTCTCGAGCTCGGCGAGGGCGTCCTCGAAGCTGAGAGCGGCAATTTCCGGCGGAATGTCGGCCATCTCGGGTCCCTGGTCGTCGAAGGGCGGCAGTGTAGTCGCAGCCCCGCCCAAATGGCAAGTCAGCTGCCCATCAAAGCGCGCACATGGGCGGCGGCGCTCGCCGCCAGGGCGGACAGGTCGTAGCCGCCCTCCAGCGTGGACACCACCCGGTTGGCGCAGGTGTCGCGCGCGATCGCCACGATTTCGCGGGTGACCCAGGCGAAGTCCTCGGTGGTCAGGCGCAGATGGGCCAGCGGATCCATGGCGTGGCCGTCGAATCCGGCCGAGACCAGAATGAGCTCGGGCTTGAAATCGTTCAGGGCCGGCAGGATGACGTCGCCCATCGCCATGCGGAATGACTGCGAACCCGATCCGGCGGGCAGCGGGAAGTTGACGATGTTGTTGGCGCGCCCGCGCTCGTGGTAGTGGCCGGTGCCGGGGTAGTGGTTCTCCTGGTGGGTCGAGGCGTAGAACAGCTCGGCGTCGTCGGCGAAGACGTGCTGGGTGCCGTTGCCGTGGTGGACGTCGAAATCGATCACCGCGACGCGCCGCAAGCCATGTTCGGCGCGCGCGTGCAGGGCGCCGACGGCGACGTTGTTGAACAGGCAAAAGCCCATCGCCTGCATACGCTCGGCGTGATGGCCGGGCGGCCGTATGGCGCAGAAGGCGTTGCGGTATCGTCCCGTCACCACCGCGTCCACGGCCGCACAAACCGCGCCGGCGGCGCGCAATGCGGCCTCGCCGGAATTGGCGGAAACGACCGTGTCGGGGTCCAGATGATGCAATTCGTCACCGTGGGGCACGGCGTCCAGGACGGCGTCGATATGGCTCAGGGGGTGGACGCGCAGGAGCTGGTCGACCGTGGCGTGCGGCGCCTCTTCGCGATACAGCAGCGAAAACGCCTCGTCCTCCAGCGCCGCGAGCACGGCCTTGAGCCGGTCGGAGCATTCCGGATGATGGGGGCCGGTGTCGTGCTCGATGCAGACGGGGTGACTGAACAGGGCGGTGGGCATGGACCGGATCGGGTGGGTTTCGACCGCCTATAGTGGACCACGGCGGGGCCGGATTCCAAGGGCGGTGTGCGGGTTACGATTGCCAGCGCGCGGCAGGTGCGGCAGAATCGCGCCCCCATGCCGATCAATCCGAGATGATCTCCGACCGCTCCCCTGATTTCGTGGCTGGTTGACATGGCGTCGTCCCGCCGGCGCCTCGACCAGCTTCTCGTGGACCGCGGCCTCGCCGAAAGCCGCGCGCGGGCGCAGGCGCTTGTCCTGGCCGGCTTGGTGTACAGCGGCGAGCGGCGGCTGGACAAGCCCGGCGTGCCCGTGTCCGAGGACGCGCCGGTCGAGGTGCGCGGCCAGCCCCATCCCTGGGTGTCGCGCGGCGGCCTCAAGCTGGCGCACGGGCTCGACCATTTCGGCATCGACGTGAGCGGCAAGGTCTGCCTGGACGTCGGCGCCTCGACCGGCGGGTTCACCGACGTTCTGCTGAGCCGCGGCGCGGCGCGCGTCTATGCCGTCGACGTCGGCCACGGCCAGCTCGCCTGGAAGCTGCGCCAGGACGGCCGTGTCGTCGTGCTGGAGCGCACCAACGCCCGTCACCTCACCCGCGCCCAGGTGCCCGAACCCGTCGCCATCGTCGTCTGCGACGCCAGCTTTATCGGCCTCGCCGTGGTCCTGCCGGCGGCGCTGACGCTCGCCGCCGAGGAGGCCGAACTCGTGGCGCTGGTCAAGCCGCAGTTCGAGGTCGGGAAGGGAATGGTGGGCAAGGGCGGTGTGGTGCGGGATCCGGCCCTGCATGCCGAGGTCTGCGAGCGCGTGGCCGCGTGGCTGGGGGCGCAGCCCGGATGGCGGGTGATCGGCTTGACGGAAAGCCCCGTCTTGGGGCCCGAGGGCAACAAGGAGTTCCTCATCGCCGCCAGGCGATCGGCGGCCCCGCCCGCCTGACGCCTCAGTCCAGAACCAGCGGCGCCCGCAGCTCGCCTGCGGTGGGGCCTAGGCTCCGCACATGCCGAGCCAACGGGCGGACGAAGTCGACCAGTGCCGCCACATCCCGGTCGGCGATGCCCAGCGGAAAACCGTCTTCGCCGAGCATCTCGAGCAGCAGTTCGACGGGGCGCTTCGGCGCGGGCAGGCGCACAAGTTCGACGGGCGCGTCGGAAGCCAAGCCGGCGAGTTCGCGGGCATGGGCGAGGGCGGTCGCCAGCCCCCCGAGATCGTCGACCAGCCCGACCTCCTTGGCGGCGCTGCCACTCCAGATCCGCCCGCGGGCGACCTCGTCCATGCGGGGAGCCGGAATGTCCCGCCCTTGGGCGGCCTTTGCCGTGAAGTCCTGGTAGATGCGGTCGAGCAACGCGTTGATCCGCCGCCACGCCGATTCGGAGAAGCCCTGGTTCATGCTCCACATCGGCGCGTTGGCCCCGCGGTGGACCTCGTCCCAGTTGATACCCAGCTTTCCCCAAAAGTCGTTCAGGACCAGCTTGCCGGAAAAAACACCGATCGAACCCGTCACCGTGCCGGGCTGGGCGATGATGCGGTCGGCGGCCATGCCGACGAAATAGCCTCCCGAAGCGGCGATGTTGCCCATCGACACGACCACCGGCTTGCCGGCGGCCTTGGCGCGCGTCACCTGCCGCCACACGGTGTCGGAGGCGACGTAAGAGCCGCCGGGGCTGTCAATGCGGAACAGGATGGCCCGGATGGTGGGGTCGGAAATGGCTTTGTCGAACGCCTTGGCCACCGTGTCGGCCGCCATGACCGCGCCGTCGGCCAGCGGGCTGCCGCGACCCTCGCCGCTACGCACCTCGCCCACGCCGTAGATCAGGGCGATGCGGGTTCCCGACTGGTGTGGCCGGCCCGCCTTGCGCAGGAACTCGGCGGCATCGACGAATTTCGCGCCCGCACCCTTGATGTACCCCTCGACCTCGTCGCGGTACCCGAGGCGATCAACCAGCTTGGCCTCCAGCGCCTCGGCCGCCGTCAGCGGCGCACGATCGACCAACCGATCGACCTTCTCGACGGTCAGGCCGCGATTCTCGGCGATGGCGGCCCCGGCCTGCTGGTACCAGGCCGACAGAAGCCCTTCGAGCGAACTTCTGCCCTCCGGGGTCAATTCCTTCTCGGTCAGAATCTCGGCGGCGGTCTTGTATTCGTGACGGGCGGCGAATTGCGGCTCGATTCCCAGTTCCTGCAGCGCCCCGCGGACAAAGGGGCTTTCGATCATGAAGCCGGTGAGCGACACGTCGCCCGAAGGCTGCAACCAGATCTGGCCGAAGGCGCTGGCCAGAAAGTATTCGACCGTGCCGGCACCGAACTCCCCGATGCTCTCCGAGAACAGCACGGCGGGCTTTCCGGACCGGCGAAACTCGAGCACCGCGCTCCGAAGTTCCTGAGCCCGCGCCATCCCGATCCGCGTGCCGCGGACATGGGCCAGCAGTCCGGTGACGCGGTCGTCGCGGGCCGCCGCGTCCAGAACGTCGACGAGGTCGCGGAGCGCGTAAGGGCGGCCCGGAGCAAGCTGGGCGAGGGGATTGTCGCTGCCGATCTCGGTAACGCCGCGATCGAGGTCGAGCGTCAGGACCATTTTGTCTGGCAGTTCCTCTTCGCCGACGGTCGCCGCCACATAGACGCCGACCAGGATCAGGAGGACGGCAAAGCCGCCGACGATGGCAAGGAAAGTACGAAGGATGCGGCCGATGAGGCGCATGGGCGACGCTCCCTGGCGGGACGGACTGGGTTTGGCCTACGGTAAGTGTCCGCCCCGGGAAGGAAACGTCAACGACAATCGCCGCCGCCTAGGCGGCCGAAGGGTGACGGGCCACCTCGGTTTCGATGTGGGCCGCGGCGCGGCGCGCCCGCTCGAGGTCGTAGGTCATCTGAACTTCCAGCCAGAAGCGGTCGGTCGTACCAAAATAGCGAGACAGACGCAGGGCAGTGTCTACGCAGACACCCTGCCGACCATCTATGATATCGCTGATCTTCTTGTAAGATACATTGAGGTCGCGCGCCAAGTGTTCCGTGCTTACACCTGCCGGTTTCAGGAATTCTTCTTTTAGTATTTCGCCGGGATGGATGTTCGGACGCACTGTTGCCTCCCTTCTCGTCCTCTTTCCGGCGCCAAAACTGGCCAAAATCGGCCTCATGTTCAACGCTTCGTCGGATATAAGACGATCGAGGGAGAGGTGGTCAGGGCACTACCGCCAATCCCGCCTCCTTCCAAGCGGTCAACCCCCCCTTCAGGTGGATTGCCACGGGGTGGCCCGCCTGCAGCAACTTGCGGCCGACCGCCGCCGAGCGGATTCCGCCGCGGCACAGGATGACCGTCGTTCGACCGGGGAAGGTCGGCCACGCGCTTACGTCCAGTTCGGACATGGGCAGAAGGACGGTTCCGGGGATCCGCTCCGCGGCGTGTTCCTCCTCTTCACGGACATCGACCAGCACGGCCTGGCCGCTGTGCATCAGGGCCGCCACGTCGGCAGGTTCCAGTTCTATCAATCCCGCTTGCTGAATGCCCATCGGACTTCCCCTTTAACATGTCAAAGCCGCCGACCGCGGCTGACAATGTCTTATATGCTCAGGGAGAGATGTTATTCAAGCGCAAAGTACACAGTGGAATATAGCAGATGTAAGAAACACCATTCAGTTAATGTAAAATAGGCGTCCGATGAAGCGCTCAGGGTGCGGAACAATGCGATGGCACCGCGCTGTGCTAGGGATAAGTCAAGTTGACCCAGCCAGCCCAGCCATCCGCTGGCCCGCTGGCGAGCGAGGGATGGACGGGTTGCGGGAGGGGCGGGCTAGAGGGCGGGGCCGCCCATCAACGGTTCATGGCGTGGTATTCGGGATTCGGCATCATGTCGAGGCCGTGCGCCAGACGGTTGGTGTAGTTGAAGAATGCGGCGACGTCGCAGATGTCAAAGATGTCGGCGTCGGAAAAGCCGACATCGCGCAGACGCTGCCGCTCGGGCTCGCCGACGCGATGTGGCGACTCGGTCAGCAGCCAGACGAAGTCCAGCATGGCACGGTGGCGCGGCGACAACTCGGCGACCCGGTAGTTCATCACGAGCATCTCGCCGAGTTGCGGATCGCCCGAAAGCTGGCGTACCGCCTGCCCGTGCGCGACCAGGCAGTAGTAGCAGCGGTTGCACGATGAAACGACGACCGCGATCATCTCGCGTTCCAGCTTGCTCAAGCCCGATTCGGCCAGCATCAGCTGATTGTAGAAGCGGCTGAAGGTGCGGAACTTGTCCGGGTTGACGGTGAACGCCCGCAGCACGTAGGGCACCATCCCCAGCTTCTCGTTGCACTTGTCGAAATAGGCGCGGATGTCGTCGTCCAGGCCCTCGATTTCGGGGACCGGCATGCGGATGATGTGATCGGGCTGCGGCATCGTTCCTCTCCTGAACCGTCATGCCGCGACGATGAACCAGCCGAAGGCTGGGCGCAAGGCGCTGTGGTCAGCGGCTCCGACGCGCGCCGCCGACGGCGAAGTGGGCGTCGAAGGCTTCCAGGAGGATGCTCTGCATGCTGCGTCCCGAAGCCGCCGCGCTGCGCCGCAGCAACTCGTGCCGCTCCGGGTCGAGGCGCAGGGTGACCCCGATGCGCGCGGGGCGCCGCCGCGCGCGTGGATGTTCGCGGCCTGCTGGCGCAACCGGCCGGAAGGGCAGTCGCAGCGAGGCAAACCGTGCGGGGTCGCTGATCTGCAGCGTGCGTTCGATGACCGGCCGTGCCTCTCCCTTGCGGGCGACCAGGACGGCGAGGCTCGCGGTCATATCCGGGCCTCCGTTCCCAGTCGCCGGCCGAAGGTGCGGGACGCGCGGGAGGCGCCGAATGGCGTGGCGCCGTCGAACACCAGGCCGCGCTGGGCCGCCTTCTCGAGGCGCGACGCCAAGTAGTCCCAGAGCGCGACCACCTCGGCGGCGGACCGCGAGCGGGGGTCGCATTCCATGACGGTGCGGCCGTCGATCATGCTGGAGGCGAAGTCGGTGCGGTGGTGCAGGGTCACCGGGGCCACGGTGCCGTGCTGCGACAGGGTGACGGCGGCGTCGGCCGTGATGCGGGCGCGCGCCGTGGCGCCGTTGACGACGAACACGAACGAGCGGTCGAGCGTCTCGGCGAGATCGACCGTGGCGGCGGCGGCACGCAAATCGTGGGGGCTGGGCCGGATCGGGATGACGACCAGCGAGGCGAGGTTCATCACCTGGCGGATGGCCGCCGTCACAGAGGGGGGCGTGTCGATCACCGCCAGGCGGACGCCGCCTGCCTGCAAGGCGGCGAGGTCCTGCTCCAGCTTGTCGAGCGAGGTCTTGGCGAACAGCGGGCTGTCGTCGGTGCGGCTGTTCCACCACTCCGCCAGGCTGCCTTGGGGATCGGTGTCGATGATCGCCACGGGGCCCGCCCCCTGGCGCTCGGCCTGGACCGCGATGTGACCCGACAACGTCGTCTTTCCCGACCCGCCCTTCTGGGACGCACAGACGATGACCCGCATGATGACCACCTGCTGGCAAACGAACCTTCGAGGGGGCCAGGGTAGGGAGGGGGCGGTGGATCGGGTATGACGGGGGTCACACCCCGAAGGTCAGCCGCACTGGCCGCGATGGCGCAGCAGGTGGTCGAGCAGGGTGCAGGCCAGCATGGCCTCGGCCACCGGCACGGCGCGGATGGCGACGCAGGGGTCGTGACGCCCCTTGGTGACGATGTCGACGTCGTTGCCGTGCACGTCGACGGTGCGTCGCGGGGTGAGGATCGACGAGGTGGGCTTGACGGCAAGGCGGACGACGATGTCCTGTCCGGTCGAAATCCCTCCCAGGACGCCGCCCGCGTTGTTGGACAGGAACATGGGCGCCCCGTCCTTCATGCGCATCTCGTCGGCGTTCTGCTCGCCGGTCAGCGCGGCGACCTGGAAGCCGGCGCCGATCTCGACGCCCTTCACCGCGTTGATGCCCATCATCGCCTTGGCGATGTCGGCGTCCAGCTTGTCGTAGACCGGGGCGCCCAGGCCCGCCGGCACGCCCTCTGCCACCACCTCGACCACGCCGCCGATCGACGAACCGGTCTTGCGGATGCCGTCGAGCAGGGTCTCCCAGCGGCGCGCCGCCTCGGCGTCGGGGCACCAGAAGGGATTGCGCGGAATCTCCTCCCAGTCCCAGCGCGCCCGGTCGATGGCGTCGGCCCCCATCTGCACCATGCCGCCGCGGATGAGGATACCGCCCGTCAGCGCGTCGAGCGCCTTGCGGGCGATGGCTCCGGCGGCCACTCGCATTGCGGTCTCGCGGGCCGACGAGCGGCCGCCGCCGCGGTAGTCGCGCAGCCCGTATTTGCGGTGATAGGCGTAGTCGGCATGGCCGGGGCGGAACTTCTCGGCGATGTCGCCGTAGTCCTTGGAGCGCTGGTCGCGGTTCTCGATCAAGAGACCGATGGGCGTGCCGGTGGTCTTGCCCTCGAACACCCCCGAAAGGATGCGCACGATGTCGGGCTCCTGGCGCTGGGTGGTGAACCGCGACTGCCCGGGGCGCCGGCGGTCGAGCCAGGGCTGGATGTCGGCCTCGGACAGGGGGATGCGCGGCGGCACTCCGTCGACGACGCAGCCGATCGCCGGCCCGTGGCTCTCGCCGAAGGTGGTGAAGCGGAAGAGGTGGCCGAAGCTGTTGCCGGACATGGGGTGCCTCCGAGTGTCCCCTCTCCCGCCTGCGGGAGAGGGAGGGGCCCGCCGCGTGGCGGCGGGAGGGTGAGGGTTTATCGCTTCCCCGCCGGCCCTCACCCCGACCCTCTCCCGCAAGCGGGAGAGGGAGGGTATGTCAGACGACGCTGATGTCGGGGGCGTCCACCGCCTTCATGCCGACCACGTGATAGCCGCAATCGACGTGGTGGGTCTCGCCGCTGACGCCCGAGGACAAGTCGCTCAGCAGATACAGTCCGGCGCCGCCGACGTCCTCCAGGGTGACGTTGCGCTTGAGCGGCGAGTTGTACTGGTTCCATTTGAGGATGTAGCGGAAGTCGCCGATGCCCGACGCGGCCAGCGTCTTCATCGGCCCGGCCGAAAGCGCGTTGACCCGGATGTTCTGGCCGCCCAGGTCGACCGCGAGATAGCGCACGCTCGCCTCCAGCGCCGCCTTGGCGACGCCCATCACGTTGTAATGCGGCATCACTCGTTCGGCGCCGTAATAGGTGAGGGTGAGGAGGCTGCCGCCGTCCGGCATCATCGCCGCGGCGCGGCGGCACAGGGCGGTGAAGGAATAGCACGACACCATCATCGTGAGCGCGAAGTTGTCGGCGGTGGTGTCGACGTAGCGGCCCTTGAGCTCGTCCTTGTTGGAATAGGCGATCGCATGGATGAGGAAATCGAGCTTGCCCCAGCTCTCGCGAAGCGTCGCGAACACGGCGTCGACGCTCGCCTCGTCGGTGACGTCGCAGGGCAGCACAATCTTCGATCCAACCGATTCCGCGAGCGGGCGCACGCGCTTCTCCAGCGCTTCACCCTGATAGGTGAAGGCCAGTTCGGCCCCCTGCGCATGCACGGCCTCGGCGATTCCCCAAGCGATCGAGCGATCGTTGGCGACGCCCATGACGAGGCCTCTCTTGCCGGCCATCAGGGGGGAAGCGGTCATGAAACCCTCACTATCGGAAGAACAATAACTGGTTCATGGAAGAGCGGCGGCATCCTACACTAAAGATCGTGGAGGGCAAAGCGTGGCTCGCCCCCGGCTCGCGGCCGGGGCCGATCGACAGCGCGGAGGATGGTCGATGATCGGGCGTATCAGCGAGCGGTTCGACGAGTATTGGGGGTTCATCAAATATCTATGGTTCAGGTTCAACGCCGACGGTGTCGCACGGATGGCGTCGGCCCTGTCCTACACGTCGCTTCTGGCGCTGGTGCCGCTGCTCGCCATCGCGCTGGCCATGTTCGCCGCCTTCCCCGTGTTTCGGGATCTGCGCGAGCGGTTTCAGGAAATGGTGTTCGAGAACTTCGTGCCCCATGTGGGCGCGGCCGTCCAGGAACAGGTCGCGGGTTTCGTCGAGAAGGCGGGGGAACTCACCGCGGCCGGTATCATCGGACTGTCCGTTACCGCGGTGATGCTGCTGGTGACGATCGAGACCTCGCTCAACGTCATCTTCCGCGTCGAGCGGGAGCGGTCGCTGATGTCGCGCCTCTTGGTCTACTGGACTTCGTTGACCCTGGGGCCGCTGCTGATCGGGGCCAGCTTCTCGCTGACCGGCTATTTCGCATCGGTGGGAAAATGGGTGGCGGACGAGGGCTTGTCGCCGATCCTGGCCAGAGGCGTTCCGACGTTGCTGATCATGGTGGCGTTCGGACTTCTCTACTTCGCGGTGCCCAACCGGCGGGTGCGGCCGCTGGACGCGGCCATCGGCGGCGTCGTGGCCGGCCTGGTGTTCACGGCCGTGCGGGCCGGGTTCGGGTTCTACGTCGCCAACGCGCGGACCTACCAGACCGTCTACGGCGCGATCGCGGCGATCCCGATTTTTCTGGTATGGATGTACGTATCCTGGGCGGTCATCCTGCTGGGTGCCGAACTCGCCGCGGCCTTGCCCGAGTGGCGGAGCGGCCGGCGCGCCAAAGAGGGGGCGATCCCGCCGCGGCGGCGTCTCGAGATCGCCCTGGAGGTGCTGGCGGCGGTATTGGATGCCGCGAAGGGCGCCAACGGCGTGTCGCGGGAAATCTTGCTCGCACGCACCGCGGTTCCCGAACACGTGCTGCGCTCGGTGATACGCCAGCTTCAGGGGACCAACTTCATCGCGCGCACCGCGGATGGGCGATTCGTGCTGGCGCGGGACTTGGTTTCGGTCACGCTCTACGACCTCGTGCAGGCGCTCGACCTCGGCCTGGCGGAAACAGGCGATTTCGAGCGCATGCCGGCGGCGTGGCAATCCCGGGTTCAAGCCATGATCGAGGCCGCCGACCGCAGCGAGCGCGAGATCCTGGCGCTGCCGCTTCGTGAACTGCTCGGCGAGACGGAAACGCGGCGGCGGGCGGCCTCTTGATCCCTACTTCTGTTCGGCCGTCAGTTCGGCGCGCTCGCCGACCGGGACCATGAGGTGGGCGAACGGCGTGCCCGACCACATGATGAAGGGCACCTTCGCGTTCTGGCCGCCCTCAGGATGGCCCTCCATCTGAGCGGCCACGCCGCCGAGCACCATGACGTGCGGTCCGGTCTCCACCCAGTTCGCCGGGCGACCCGTTTCGAACGGGTCCTGCCCTGCGGCGTTGCAGCCGCCGGCGAACATGTAGCCGAATCCCGGCGCCTCCGGCGGGGTCTGTTTGGACAACCAGGCCTGGGCCCACTCCCAGCCGTTGCGGTCGAGGCACATCGGATCTTCGCCGGGGATGGCCGGGATATCGGCAACGCAGGTGAAGGCGTTGCTTCCCTCGCGAAGGGTTCGGATCTCGCCATCCTCGCCGACGGCGACGATGGCGGCCTGTTGGGCGACCGAGGCGGGGGCCGCCGACATCGCCAACCGCATGAGTTCCTCATCGCTCTGGCGGGCAGGCTGCTGCTGCGCCGTGGTCTGGGACGCCAGTATCAAGCCGGCGGCCAGGGCGGCGGGAATCGCTAAGAACACGTACCGCATGATGGCTCCTCCTACTTCTGTTCGGCGGTGAGTTCGCCCGGCTCGCCGACCGGAATCATGAGATGGGCATAGGGAGTGCCGGACCACATGACGTAAGGAGCCCTGGGGTTTTCGGCGCTCTTCGGATAGCCGGGCATCCGCTCGGCGGCCGGACCGAAAATCATCACGTGCGGTCCGGTGTCGATCCATTTCTCGCCTTCCTTCGGCGCCGTGGCGAACGGGTCGTCGTTGCTGGCGTCCGAGCCCCCGATCAGCATGTATCCGAAGCCCACCTTGTCCGGCGGCTCCTGCCTGCTCATCCAGGCCTGCACCCACTCCATACCGTTCCGATCCACGCACATGGGATCGTTGCCGGGCGTCGTCGGGTTGTCGGGGATACAGGTGAAGCCGCCCTCGCCCTCGCGCAGCGTTCTCATCTCGCCCTTGGCGTCGAGGGCGATGACGGTGGCCTTGTCGCCCACCGCTTTCGGCGCCGCCGAGACGGCGTTCTTGATCAGGGCCTCGTCGCTCGATTCAGTCCCGGGTCGCTGCCCGCCCTGTTCTTGAACCTGCTGGGCGGCGGCGGTCCACGACACCAGGGCGAGGAGCGACACGATGGTTGGCGTAGCACGCATGCCGGCCTCCTTCGTCGCGTCTGAGACCTCGAAGGGTGCCGAATTCAGACAAGGATTGGAAAAGGGCAGAGGTGAGTCTGCCCCAAGGGGGAGGGGTTGCCGGGCCTTTCCCTCAAGCTGGCTTACTAGCCGTGATCGCCGCGCAGAACTTTCTCGAGTTCGCGAAGGGTGGACTCGGGCAGTTGGTCAAGCAGATGGCGGTAACGCGCAAGAGCTGCGCGGGTGGCATAAAGCTGGTCCAGAAGCGAAAGCACCAGCGGCAGCGCCTCATCGCCGACTTCGAGTTCGCGGAGATCACAGATGAGTTGCAGCCGGGCGAGGTCGCAGTCGTCGAAATACCAGGTTTCACCCTCGCGCAGGGGCTTGACCCATTGCCGACGCACCCAGGCCGCCAGATCGACTTGCGTTACCTGAAACCGGATCGATGCTTCCTCGATGCTCATCATGGCGGGTCACCCCAGCTTGGCTCGCGCATCGTAGTCGTGGGACTTTCCCCACTCGGCGAGAAAGTCCTGGAGGGCTTGGTCCGGCTTTTCGGGAAGTGCGATTCGCAGCTTCACGAGTTGGTCGCCATGCCGGGCGCCGTGCGGCACCCCCTTGCCCTTCAAACGCATGACCGTGCCGGAGTTCGACCATGGCGGAACCGTCAAGGACACGCGCCCGGTCAGCGTCGGTACCGTGATCTTGCCGCCAAGCACCGCTTCTTGCAGCGTTATCGGCACTTCGACGTGAATGTCGTACCCCTGGCGGGTGAAGTGGGCATGGGGCTCGACCTGAATCTCGACCAGCGCATCTCCGGCCGGTCCGCCGCCCGTTCCAGGCGATCCCTGGCCCTTGAGGCGCAAGGTCTGCCCGTTTTCGGTGCCCGGCGGAATGCGGACGTCAAGGCTGCGCCCATGCGGCAGCGTGACACGGCGGGTGGCCCCCAGGCAGGCATCGACAAAGGGAACCCGCAGGGAATAATGGGCATCTGCTCCGCGCATGCGGACGTTCTCGCCTCCAAATGTCCAGTGCATTGCGCCCGGGCCACCCGCGCCCGCGCCGCGTCGGCGCAGCAGATCGCCAAGGATGTCGTCGAGGTCGAGGTCGCCGAACGGCGCTCCCTCGCGGTATTTGCCGCCGCGCGCGCCTTCGGCGTAGGTGCGGTAGTCGGACCAGCGCGGCTTCTCGGCGCCGCTGGCGTCGATCTCGCCGCGGTCGAAGCGCGCCCTCTTGTCGGGGTCCGAGAGAAGATCGTAGGCGGCCGAAATCTCCTTGAACCGCTCCTCCGCCTCGCGATTTCCCGGATTGAGGTCGGGATGCGAGGTGCGGGCCAGCTTGCGATAAGCCTTCTTGATCTGCTCGGGAGTGGCGTTCTTGGCGACGCCCAGGGCTTGATAGGGATCCTTCACCATGCGCTCCTCGTCACGCGGCGCGGGCGTTTTCGGGCGCCCGCGCCTCGTGGTGAAGGATAGTGTGCTATTTCACGACTTTCCAGCTACCGTCCGGCTGGCGACAGGCGGTGCCGTAGGCGTTCTCGGTCTTGCCGCCGACCGTGACCGTGGTCTGGTACTCGCGGCAATAGGAGCCCGACGAGCTGTCGTAGCCGTCGCGCACCGGGGTATAGGTGCCGTAGTTGCCGCTCTGCGGATTGTTCCAGCGGATGGTCTGGCCGATGGGCGCGGTCTGGGCGGTTGTTGCGGCCTGCTGGGCGGCCAGCCGGTCGGCGCGGTCGAGCGACTTGCCCATTTCGCTCCCGGCATAGGCGCCGAGCAGGGTGCCCAAGGCGGCGGCGGCGACCTGGCCGGAACCCTTGCCGAACTGGGCGCCGGCGACGGCGCCGCCGATGCCGCCCAACAGGGCGCCGGCACCTTCTTTCTGGCCCATGTCGTTGGCGCAGCCGCCGAGCAGCGCCACGGCCAGCAGGGCGGGGGTCACTTTCTTCGCAATCGTCTTCATCTGTCTCACTCGCTGGGGCGGGAAGGGATGGCGGGTGTTCGGAATTGGCTTTTGGCCGCAGCCATGTAGGATGGAACACGCTCCGCGTCCGAAAATTTTAGCGCGGACGGCATTAAGAAACCATTGGAACCTGACATGCCTAAGGTCGAGGCCCACCCCGTCGCGCGCTTTCACGCCTGGTTCGCAGAGGCGGAAAAGCAGGAACTCAACGATCCCAACGCGATGGCGTTGGCCACCTGCACACCCGATGGCTTGCCATCGGTGCGCATGGTGCTGCTCAAGGAGGCTGACGAGCGCGGCTTCACTTTTTACACGAATCTGGAAAGCCGCAAGGGCCAGGAACTCGCCGCCAACGCGCAGGCCGCGCTGGTCTTTCATTGGAAGACGCTGCGTCGCCAGGTGCGCGTCGAGGGACCGGTGGAGCGGGTGAGCGACGCCGAGGCGGACGCCTATTTCGCCTCGCGGCCGCGCGGCAGCCAGATCGGCGCCTGGGCGTCGCGCCAGTCGCGCCCCCTGTCCGGACGTTTCGAACTCGAGCGCAGAATCGGCGAGTACGCGGCGCGCTTCGGGCTGGGGCAGGTGCCGCGACCGGAACATTGGTCGGGATTCCGCGTGCGACCGCACTATATCGAGTTCTGGCAGGACCGGCCGTTCCGCCTGCACGATCGCACCGTCTACCGCCTGGTCGGCGACCAATGGCAGAGCGAGCAATTGTTTCCATGACCTCACCCGACCGCCGCAAGCGGACGGGGCGGCTCATGCGGTGGGCAACCTACGCCTCGGTGGCCACGGCCGCGACCCTGATCGTCGTCAAGCTGGTGGCATGGGCGATGACCGGCTCGGTCGCATTGCTCTCCACGCTCATCGATTCGCTCCTCGACGCCGCGGCCTCGTTCCTCAACCTGTTGGCGGTCCGCCACGCCCTGCAGCCGGCCGACCGCGAACATCGCTTCGGCCATGGCAAGGCCGAGCCGTTGGCCGGCCTGGGGCAGGCTGCGTTCATCGCCGGCTCCGGCCTGTTCCTGGTCATCGAGGCGGCCGGCCGATTGTACGCGCCGGTGCCGGTGGTACGGGGCGAGATCGGCATCGCCGTGATGGTCTTCGCCATCGTCGTCACGATGGGCCTGGTGGCATTCCAGCGATACGTTGTGCGGCATACCGACTCGGTAGCGATCAGCGCGGACTCGCTTCACTACGCCGGCGACGTCATGATCAACGGCAGCGTCATCCTGTCGCTGCTGATGACAATGTTGCTGGGTTGGCAGTTCGCCGATCCTCTGTTCGCGATCGGCATCGCCGTTTATCTGGTCTACAACGCCTGGAATATCGGGCGACAATCGCTCAACCTGCTGATGGACCGCGAGTTGCCCGACCAGGATCGCCAGCGCATCAAGGCCATCTGCGCTTCGCATCCCGCGGTGCGCGCGATGCATGATCTGCGCACGCGCTCGTCCGGTCCCGACACCTTCATCCAATTGCATCTCGAAATGGACCCGACGCTGACGCTCAAGCGCGCCCATGACATCGCCGACCAGGTCGAGGCCGAAATCCGCGCCGCCTTTCCCACCGCCGAGGTCATCATCCACGAGGACCCGGCGGGCGTCCCGGAGGCGCGGCGGACGTTCGGGTAATCGCTCTACCGTGCGGCGAAGCAACCCAAGCTTCGCTGGATCGCTTCGCCGCAGCGCGAAAGAAGAGAAGCCTCAGCCGAAGGCGCAGCCCGGCTTGGCGCCGAACTTCTTGAGCATGTTGGCCAGGGGGCAGAAACCGGTGAAGGCGGCCTGGAACAGGTTGAGGCCGACGAAGGCGGTGAGGAACAGCCAATTCACGCTGTGCAGTTGCGACAGGGCGAGGCTGGCGAGGATGACGAAGCCGGCAAAGGCCATGACGAGACGATCGATGGACACGGTTTGCTCCTGTACAGTCAAGGGATGTCGGGCTCGCTCCTGCGACAATGCCGGCCCGACCGCTCTTGCTAAATTAGATATGACTAATATATAAGTCAAGCGAAGCAACGCTGGACCGGGGATCTTGCCATGAACCGTCTCACCGCCGCCTTTCTCGCGGCCATCGCGATCGCTGCCGCGGCGCCCGCTCTTGCCGTGGAGCACGTCGTCCATCCCCGGCAGGTGGACGACCGCAAGGCCGTGTTCGCGACCGTGGAGAGCGCCGACCAGACGCTGGCGCGCGCCCGTATCGGCGGTACGGTCGGCTCGCTGACGGTGGACGAGGGCAGCCAGGTCGAGACGGGCCAGACCATCGCGGTGGTCGGCGATCCCAAGCTGGTGCTCGAACTCGCCGCCATCGACCAGCGGCTGCGCTCGTTGGAGGCGCGCAAGGACCTTGCCGCCCTTGAACTGCAGCGGACCACGGAGCTGCGGCGCAGCGGCGCCGCCACCCAGGCCCGTGTCGACGATGCGAAGACCGCCCTCGAGGTCGCCTCGCGCGCCGTCGAGGCGATGAAGAAGGATCGCCAGGTCGTCGCGGAGCGCCTGTCCGAAGGCGCCGTGCTGGCGCCGGGCGCGGGACGGGTGCTGAAGGTCCACGTGACCGAGGGGAGCGTCGTCCTGCCGGGCGAGAGCATCGCCACCATCGCCTCGGAGAACTACATCCTGCGCATGATGCTGCCCGAGCGCCACGCCCGTTTCCTCAGAGTGGGTGACGTGGTTCGGGTCGGCGAGCGCGGCCTGTCGGGCGATGACGGCGCGCTCCGCCAAGGCATCGTCCGCCAAGTCTACCCGCAGGTCGAGAATGGCCGCGTGGTCGCCGACGTCGAGGTGTCCGGGCTGGGCGACTACTTCGTCGGCGAGCGCGTCAAGGTGTTCGTCTCGGCCGGCGGCCGGCGCTCCTTCGTGGTGCCCGCCGACTACGTGTATCGCCGCTTCGGCGTGGACTTCGTGCGATTGAAGGACGGAACCGAGGTGGTGGTGCAGACCGGCGAGCCGACCGAGGGCGGCATTGAAATCCTTTCCGGGCTGCGTGACGGCGACGTGCTGGTGCAGCCATGAAGCTGGGCATTTCCGGCGCCATCACGCGCGCCTTCATCAATTCGCCGCTGACGCCGCTGCTGCTGTTGGCGTCGCTTGTCGTCGGCGCGATAGCGCTTGTCGTTTTGCCGCGCGAGGAGGAACCCCAGATCAGCGTGCCGATGGTCGACATCATCGTGCGCGCCGACGGCTACAAGGCGCCGGATGCCATCGAGCTGATCACCAAACCCCTGGAAGACATCGTCAAGAGCATCGACAACGTCGAGCACGTCTACTCGCAGACCCAGGACGACCAGGTCATGGTGACGGCGCGCTTTGATGTCGGCACCGAGGAGGACGCGGCCATCCTGCGCGTCCATGAACAGATCCGCGCCAACATTTCCGACCTGCCCGTGGGCATTCCCGAACCCTCGATTATCGGGCGGGGCATCAACGACGTCGCCATCGTCGTCCTCACCCTGTCGCCGAAGTCGGGGCGCGAGGACCGCTGGGACGACAACGCCCTGTTCAACATCGCCGAGGAATTGCAGCACGAACTGGTGAAGGTCGACGACATCGGGCTCACCTACATCGTCGGCGGGCGGCAGGACCAGATCCGCGTCGAGCCCGACCCCGAGCGCCTGGCCCTGTACGGGATCACCCTCAACCAGCTCGTCGAAAAGGTCCGCAACGCCAACCGCTCCTTCCTGGTCGGCGCGGTGCGCCAGGGCGACCGCTCGGTGCCGGTGGTGGCGGGGCAGACGCTACGGGGGATGACCGACATCGGGCTGCTGCTCATCACCAGCTACGACGGCCGCCCCGTCTACGTCAAGGACGTGGCCGAAGTGGTGGTCGACGCCGAACCGGCCGAGCATCGCGTCTGGCATGTGGTCCGTGACCAGAGCGGCGAGTTGGAGCAACGGCCCTCCGTCAGCCTCGCGCTCGCCAAGCGCCAGGGGGCCAATGCCGTGGTGGTGGCCGAGAACGTGCTGGATCGCCTGGAGACCGTGCGCGGACGGCTGATCCCCGAGGACGTCGAGGTCTCGGTCACCCGCGACTATGGCGAAACCGCGCTCGAGAAGGCCGACGAGTTGCTGTTCCACCTGGCGATCGCCACGGTGTCGATCGTCGCCCTCATAACCCTGGTGCTCGGCTGGCGCGAGGGACTGGTGGTCCTGGTGGTCATTCCCACCACCATCCTGCTCACCCTGTTCGCATCCTGGCTGCTCGGCTACACGATCAACCGGGTCAGCCTGTTCGCCCTCATCTTCTCGATCGGCATTCTGGTCGACGACGCCATCGTCGTGGTCGAAAACATCGTGCGCCATTGGCGCATGAAGGACGGCCGCGATTCCTTGCGCGCCGCCATCGAGGGGGTGGCCGAGGTCGGCAACCCGACGATCATCGCCACCCTGACCATCATTGCCGCACTGCTGCCGATGATGTTCGTGTCCGGCCTGATGGGCCCCTACATGAGCCCGATTCCGGCCAATGCGTCGTCGGCCATGCTGTTCTCGTTCTTCGTCGCCGTCATCATCACCCCGTGGCTGCTCTACCGCATCGCCGGCCGCGGCCGCGGCGGCGCCGAGGCGGGCGGCCACCACGATGACGAGCATGGCGGTTTTCTGGGCCGGCTCTACCTGCGGGTGGCGAAGCCGCTGCTCGTCGGCCGGCTGCGCTCGAAGGTTTTCCTCGCCGTCGTAACCGTGGCCACGCTGGGCGTGATGGTGTTGTTCGCCACCAAGGACGTGACCGTCAAGCTGCTGCCCTTCGACAACAAGTCCGAGCTTCAGGTGGTGGTCGACCTGCCCGAGGGCGCATCGCTCGAGGCGACCGACCGCGTCCTGCGCGCCGCGGCGGAGCGGCTTAAGGACCTGCCCGAGCTGGCCAGCATCCAGGCCTATGCGGGCACCTCGGCGCCGTTCAACTTCAATGGCCTCGTCCGCCACTACTATCTGCGCGAGCGGCCGGAGATGGGGGATTTGCAGGTCAATCTGGTGGCGAAGGATCATCGCGACCGTTCCAGCCATGAGATTGCCCTCGACGTGCGTGAGCGGCTCAGAGGCGTGGACGCGCCCGCAGGCACGGTCGTCAAGGTGGTCGAGGTGCCGCCGGGGCCGCCGGTGCTGTCCACCCTTCTGGCCGAGATCTACGGCCCCGACGCCGAGACGCGGCGCGAGGCCGCCGCCAAGGTGCGCGAAGCCTTCCAGGCGGTGCCGTTCGTCGTCGACGTCGACGACTCCTTCGGCGCGCCTACCCAGCGCCTGCGCGTCGCCGTCGACCAGGAAGCTTTGGAGTATCACGGCGTCGAGGAGGAGGCGGTCTACGACACGATCGCCGCGCTGATGGGCGGCGTGCGGATCGGGTATTCGCAGCGCGGCTACGGCGCCAATCCCATTGAAATAGCCATCCGTCTGCCGAAATCGGCGCTCTATCCGGGCGAGCATCTGGCAACCACCCCGGTCCCGTCGCGCAACGGCGGCGTGGTGGAACTCGGCGACGTCATAACCGTCGCGTACGAGCCGGCGTCGCATCCGATTTTCCGCCGTGACGGCCATTTCGCCGAGATGGTGACGGCCGAGCTGGCCGGCGCCTTCGAGGCGCCGATCTACGGCATGTTCGCCGTCGAGGATGCCATCGCGGCCCAGGACTGGGGTGCCGTCGGCCCACCGGAAATCGGCTACCACGGCCAGCCCCGCGACGAGTCGAAGGTCACCTTGCTGTGGGACGGCGAGTGGGAGATCACCTACGTGACCTTCCGCGACATGGGAGCCGCCTTTGCCGTCGCCATTCTGGCCATCTACCTGCTGGTGGTGGGGCAGTTCGGCTCGTTCCGGCTGCCGCTGGTGATTCTGGTGCCGGTGCCGCTCACCCTCATCGGCATCCTGCTCGGCCACTGGCTGTTCGCGGCGCCCTTCACCGCGACCTCGATGATCGGTTTCATTGCCTTGGCCGGCATAATCGTCCGCAACTCGATCCTGCTCGTCGATTTCATCCGTCACCGGCGAGCCCAGGGCGCGGTGATGCGGCAGGCGCTGCTGGAGGCGGGGGCCATCCGCTTCAAGCCGATCCTGCTGACGGCCGTGGCGGCGATGATCGGGGCGGCGTTCATCCTCGCCGATCCGATCTTCCAGGGGCTGGCGATCAGCCTGGTGTTCGGCCTCGCGTCTTCGACGGCCCTGACGTTGCTGGTCATTCCGGCGATCTATGTCTGGCTGCGTGATGACGGGAAGGGCTTCGGCAGCATGGAGGACGAGAGCGCGGGTCGGGAGACGGCAAGGGTCTGACCCTCCAGGCGAAGCAATCCGGAATGCGCGGAATGGGTTGCTTCGCCGGTGGCTCCCCGCGAAGATGAAGGCCAAGGCCGGTCCCCTGGCGAGGCGGAAGCATGGACGGGCAGCAAGAAGTCATCGAGTTTCTCTCCCGTGCCGCGGCCTACGGTCCTGAGATCGGGGCCGTCGAGCGGATCGACACGCATATCTCTGCGGTCTTTCTCGCCGGGACGCGCGCCTACAAGCTGAAGCGCGCCGTGCGCATGCCCTTCCTCGATTTCACGACCCTGGAGGCGCGCGCCGCCGCCTGCCGCAACGAGCTCGAGGTCAATCGCAGGCTGGCCCCGGATATCTATCTGGGACTGGCGGCGGTGACCCGCGAGGAGAGCGGGGGGCTGGCGATCGACGGCGCGGGCGCGGTGATCGACTGGCTGGTGGTGATGCGGCGGTTCGACCAGGACGGGCTGTTCGACCGCATGGCCGAGCGCGGCGCGCTCACCCGCGACCACATGCGCGATCTGGCGGGCGCGATCGCACGTTTCCACGCCGACGCCCCGGTACGAGGCGACCGCGGCGGGCGGGCCAGCATGCTGTGGACCATCGACAACAACGCCCGCTCGATGGCGCCGTTCGTCACCGGCGTCTTTGCCGCCGAGGAGGTCGAGCGCCTGCGGGCGGCGGCCGTCAATGCCTTGAACGGAGTATCCGGGATCCTGGAACGGCGGCGGCAGGACGGCCGGGTGCGCCGCTGTCACGGCGATCTTCATCTGGGAAACGTATGCCTCTACGAGGGTCGCCCGACCCCGTTCGACGCCATCGAGTTCAGCGACGACATCGCCTGCATCGACGTGCATTACGATTTGGCGTTCCTGCTGATGGATCTCGACCGGCGCGACCTGCGGCCGCTGGCCAGCCAGGTGTTCAACCGCTACGTCGAGCTGACGGGCGACGCCGGCGCCCTTGCCGCGATGCCCTTGTTTCTGTCCTGCCGCGCCGCCATTCGCGCGCACGTCTCGGCCGCTGCGGGGCGCAATCAGCCCGAAGGACGGCGGGCCGCATACGACGAGAGGGCGAGGGGCTATCTGGCCCGGGCGCTACGCTACCTCGAACCGCCCCCGCCCCGGCTGGTTGCCGTCGGCGGCCTGTCGGGCAGCGGAAAATCGCGGCTGGCGGGCGGGTTGGCCCCCTTCGTCGGCGCCGCCCCCGGGGCGCTGGTGGTGCGCACGGACGTGATCCGCAAGCGCCTGTCCGGGCGGCCACCGGAGGCACGGCTGGGCGCCGAGAGCTATACGCCCGAGATGACGGACCAAACCTACGGCGCCCTCTATGCCGCCGCGGCGGA
Organism: Rhodospirillales bacterium; assembly: GCA_019455065.1. GTDB lineage: Bacteria > Pseudomonadota > Alphaproteobacteria > Rhodospirillales > Magnetospirillaceae > JACFNC01. Next base: position 134,897 of record JACFNC010000002.1, on the reverse strand, counting down.
CGCCCTGGCGGCGGGGCACGGCGTCATCGCCGACGCCGTCTTCGCCAAACCCGAGCAACGGCAAGCCATCGAGGACGTGGCGCGGAAGGCGGGGGTGCCGTTCACCGGACTGTGGCTCGAGGCGCCGGCCGAGGTGATGATGGAGCGGGTGGCGAACCGGCGCGCCAACGCCTCGGATGCGACGGTCGAGGTGGTGCGCGGCCAGTTGGATTACGATATCGGGCCGATGACTTGGCGGCGGATCGACTCCTCGGGGGCTCAAGGCGACAGCCTGCGATCCGCCCGCGACGCGGTCGGCGTCTGATACGCGGATTCCATTGGCCGCCATAAGGAGTCATACTGGCTAGCCACACTACCATGGGAGGAGGGCATGTCGGGGTTCAAGACCATGCTGGTCGCGGCCAGCGATCAGGTCACCAGCCGGTCGCCAATGGAGACGGCGTTCCTGGTGGGAGACGCCTTCGGCAGCCATGTGAAGGTGATGCACGTGCGCACCGATCCGACCAGCGCCGTGCCGCTGGTGGGCGAGGGGATGTCCGGCGCCATGGTCGAGGAGATGATCGACGCCGCCGAGGCCCAATCGCAGGAACGCGCCGCCGCCACCAAACGGACTTTCGAGCAGTTGTGTTCCGTGCGGCAGATCGAAATGGCCGGCGAGCCGCCCGCGACCAAACTCACCGCGACCTGGCGCGAGGAGGTGGGGCGCGAGGAGGACATGATCGCCCGCTGCGGACGCCTCTATGATCTCATCGTCGTCGGCCGGCCGCTTCCCGATCGCGAACTGCCGTCGATCATGACGCTCAATGCCGGACTCATGGAGACCGGGCGCCCGCTGCTGGTGGCGCCGCCGGAGCCGCCGGCCGCCATCGGCCGCACGATCGCCGTGGCCTGGAACGGCAGTGCGGAGGCGGCGCGGGCAATCGCCATGGCGATGCCTTTCCTGCATCGCGCCGAGAAGATCATCGTCCTGTCGGCCAAGGAGATGGATGATGCCTTCCTGGCGCCGTCCTACATGGCCGGCTATCTCGCCTGGCATGGCCTGGCCGCCACCTCCCACACCTTTCCCGGGGCCCACAACACCGGCGAGACGTTGTGGAACGAGGTGCGGGCGAGCGGCGCCGACATGCTCGTGATGGGCGCCTACACGCACAGCCGCCTGCGGCAGCTCATCCTCGGCGGGGTGACGCGCTACATGCTGCACAACGCGACCATTCCGCTGTTCCTGTCCCACTGAGTGAGCTGCGCCGAAATCGCGGGCGACTCCGCCCGCCATCGCGGACCCCGGACGAAGCGGGGCCGTGGTATCAAGGTGCTTGCGGGGAACGTCATATCGCCGACCAGGGAGGTCGCCATGCTGACGCTCCAGGATTGCATCGCGTTCTGCGGACTCACCGAAGATCAACTCGAGGCCATCGCCCGCCACCAGCACCTTGCCGACGTCGTCGCAGCGGAATGGGCGGAGAACATGCTCGCCACCGAGGGCGGCCGCGAGGTCATCGAAACGATCCTGTGCGACGAGATCGCCTGTGCCCGGGCCCAGGGTGATGTCAGGCGTGCCCGCCGCTACGAGACCGGCTTGGGGGCCTTCCGCGCCCGCCGCGCCCGCTGAGCGCCCCGATACGCGCATGGCTGGCCATTGTACGGCCGGGCGGCTTGGCTTAGGCTGCCCGCATGGAGGAACTCCGCAAGACGGTCGTGCTGACGGGCGCCAGCCGGGGCATCGGCCACGCCACCGTGGCCCGTTTCAGCCACGAGGGCTGGCGGGTGATCACCTGCTCGCGCGAGGATGCGCCGGCCGAGTGCCGCCGCGACCCCAACTGGTCGCATCACATCCCGACCGACCTCACCGACGGCGCCAGCATCGATGCCTTCGTCGCCCAGGTGAACGAGATTCTGGGGACGGGGCCGCTGCACGCCCTGGTCAACAATGCCGGCTTTTCGCCGAAGACCCCGTTCAAGGAGCGGCTCGGCGTGCTGAACGGGACCATCGACGGCTGGCGGCAGGTATTCGAGCTCAACCTCTTCGCGCCCCTACGGCTGGCGCGCGGCTTTGCCTCTGCTTTGCACCGCGGCAAGGGGGCGATCGTCAACATCACCTCGATCGCCGGACATTTCGTTCATCCCTTCGCGGGCTCGGCGTATTCGACCTCGAAGGCGGCGCTGTCAGGGCTGACCCGCGAGATGGCGGTCGAGTTCGCACAGCTCGGCGTGCGGGTGAATGCCGTGGCGCCGGGCGAAATCAAGACGGAGATGATCTCCGCCGACTACGAGGCGCTGATCCCACGTATCCCGCTCGAGCGCATGGGCTCGACCGCCGACGTGGCGGGCACCGTGTTCCAGCTCTGCTCGGACGACTTCGCCTACGTCACCGGGACCGAGATTTTCGTCACCGGCGGCCAGCATCTTTATTAGATGCGGGCGCTGGACAGCCCGGCGCGGCCTAGCGGGCGCGTTGGGCGAATGCCTCGAGCCAGGCCAGCCGGCTCTCCACCAGTTCGATGTCGTGGTCGAGCCACGCCACCAGATGGCCGCCGTCCTCGGCGTGGTGCTGGCGCAGGTCGAGCAGGCGGTTGAGTTCGCTTTCCGAGGCCTCGGCCAGCATCTCCACCTGGTCCCGTTGGTCGACCGGGTCGAGGAGGTGCAGGAACCGGAACTTCAGGGCGATCACCAGCTTGCTGAGATCGCTCCCCGGCCGCAGCTTGGCGGTAAGGAGCGCGCGGAGTTCGCGCCAGCCGGCTTCGGTGATGCTGAGCAGGGGGTCGTGCTCCATCCCCAGCCCGTTTTCGGATTCGACCAAGCCCTCATAGCGCAGGAGTTCGATCGAAGTGCCCATGAGGTCCAAGGACGGCCCCATGATCCGGCTGGTGAAGTGGCGCACCGACCCGGCCAGGGCCCCGTACCGAACCGGCCCGCCGGCGATGGATCCGAGCGCGCACAGGCGAACGGCTTCCTTCGGCGTCAGCGTGTTGTCGGCGAACATGGCGGCCCCGCTGCGGTTGGCGTTGCCTTCAATATAGGGACAAAGGTCCTCGCCGTCCATCCAGGCCTGGCGGCCAAAGAGGCCATTGCGCAGCAGACAAAGCAATCCACGCGCACCGCAAAGTGGATCGCTTCGTCGCCATGCTCCTCGCAAGGACGAGATAATGCCGTCAGGCGGCGGCTTTCTTTATGCCCAGGGTGCTCCACACCTCCGCCAGGGCGGCAACCAGGCGGTCCATCATGGCGTCGTCGTGCAGCGGGGTCGGCGTGATGCGCAGCCGCTCGGTGCCCATCGGGACCGTGGGGTAGTTGATCGGCTGGACGTAGATGTTGTGGCGGCGCAGGAGCTGGTCGCTGGCCTGCTTGCACAGGGCCGCGTCGCCGACCATCACCGGCACGATGTGGCTGATCGAGGGCAGCACCGGCAGGCCGATCTGGGTAAGGCGGCGCTTCAGGGTGGCGGCCCGTTCCTGGTGGCGTTCGCGGATTTCGGGGTGCTTGCGCAGGTGGCGGACGCTGGCCAGCGCGCCGGCTGCGACGGCGGGCGGCACCGAACTCGAGAAGATGAATCCCTGGCCGAAGCTTCGCACGAAATCGACGAGTGCGGCCGAGCCGGCGATGTAGCCGCCGACCACGCCGATGGCCTTCGCCAAGGTGCCCTGAACGATGGTGATGCGGTCGATCTGCCCGTCGCGTTCGGCAACCCCGGCGCCTTCCCGGCCGTACATGCCGACGGCGTGAACTTCGTCGAGGAAGGTCATGGCGTTGTACTTGTCGGCCACGTCGCAGATTTCCTTGATGGGGGCGATGTCGCCGTCCATCGAATAGACCGACTCGAAGGCGATCAGCTTGGGCGCGGCGGGGTCCGACGCTTTCAGGAGATGTTCCAGGTGCTCGACGTCGTTGTGCTGCCAGACATGCTTGTGCGACCGGCCGTGGCGGATGCCCTCGATCATGGAATTATGATTGAGGGAGTCGGAATAAATGACCAAACCCGGCAGGTTGGCGCCCAGCGTGCTCAGGGTCGTCTGATTGGCAACGTAGCCCGAGGTGAAGAGCAACGCCGACTCTTTCTTGTTGAAGTCGGCAAGCTCCTGTTCCAGGAGGACGTGGTAGTGGTTGGTGCCGGAGATGTTGCGGGTCCCGCCGGCGCCGGCGCCGCACTTGCGCAGCGCCTCGATCATCGCCTCGATGACCACCGGGTGCTCGCCCATGCCGAGATAGTCGTTGCTGCACCAGACGGTGACGTCGTGCACGCCGTCGTCGCGATAGTTCCTGGCCATCGGAAAAGAGCCGCAGCAGCGCTCGAGATCCGCGAAGATCCGATAGCGGCCCTCGGCCTTGAGCTGGTCAATACGCGCCTGGAAGAAACCCTCGTAATCCATCAACGACCCTCCCACGCCTGGGCAGCGTTATTCACTTACCCGGCTGTGTTGAATTCCCCCATCCTACCGAGTTCAACCCCTTGGACGCAATCATCGCGGCATTCCATCACATAAGTCCGCTGGCCCGCGCCCAGCCATGAGTTTCGTCAAGCGCCCGGCCGAAGCGGTCGGCGATCTCGTCGATATCCCGCTCGTCCAAAACCAGCGGCGGCGAGAAGGCGATGGAGTCGCCCATGGCCCGCAGAATCAGCCCGTTTTCCTGCGCCCGCGCCACCAGGGATGGGCCGACCGCCGCCTTTGGATCGAAGCTCTCGCGGCTGGCTTTGTCGCGCACCAGTTCGACCGCTGCGATCAGTCCCACCCCGCGCACCTCCCCCACCATCTGGTGTGCGGCAAATCGTCGCAGGCGCCTTTGGAAATAGGGGGCGACGCCGCGGACGTGGCCAAGGACGTCGCGCTCGTCATAGATGTTCAGCACCTCGAGCGCCACGGCGGCCGGAACCGGATGTCCGGAATAGGTGAACCCGTGGCCGAACACGCCGATGGCGTCGCTTTCCGCGGCCACGGCGGCGTAGATCGGCTCGGAAATGAGCAGCGCCGAGATCGGCAGATAGCCGGACGACAGGCCCTTGGCCATCGTCATCATGTCGGGCCGCATTCCAAAGGTCTCGCTGCCCCACATGTTGCCGGTGCGCCCGAACCCGCAAATCACCTCGTCGGCGACCAGAAGCACGTCGTACTTGCGCAAGACCGCCTGAATCTTCTCGAAATACCCCGCCGGCGGCACGATCACGCCGCCCGCCCCCATCACCGGCTCGGCGAAAAAGGCGGCCACCGTATCCGGTCCCTCGGCCAGGATCAGCCGCTCCAGGTCCTCGGCGCAGCGGCTCGAAAAGGCCTCCTCGGATTCCCCTTCGGCGCCGAACCGGTAATGGTGCGGGCAACTCGTGTGCAGGATGCCCGCGATCGGCAGGTCGAAGCTGCGCTGGTTGTTGGGCAGGACGGTGAGGCTGGCTGTTGCCACGGTCACCCCGTGATAAGCCTTGTGCCGCGATATGATCTTCTTCTTGAGCGGCCGGCCGATGGCGTTGTTGTAGTACCAGATCAGCTTGATGGCGGAGTCGTTCGCCTCGGAGCCGCTGTTGGCGAAGAACGCTTTCGACATCGGCACCGGAGCCATCGTGACCAGCCGCTCGGCGAGTTCGACGGCCGCTTCGTGGCTCTTGTGGTTGAAGGTGTGGTAGAAGGGCAACTCCCTCATCTGGCGGGCCGCAACCTCGGCCAGGCGCTCCTCGCCCCAGCCCAGGGCGGTACACCACAAGCCGGCCATCCCCTCGATGTAATCCTTGCCGTTGTCGTCGAAGACGCGCACCCCCTTGCCGTGGGTGATGACCAGCGGGCCGACGGCCTCGTGGCGCTTCAAGTTGGTATAGGGGTGCAAAACGTAGGCGACGTCGCGGCCGGCGGTGGAGTTCGCACGTGAATGCATGGCGGTTCCTCGGCGCGCGCTTTGCACTGCGGCGGCCATTCTCGTATCAGGGGCGGGTGTGCGACTTCATTTTGTAGGCGTAAACGTATTCCTCGTCCATGCCGGAAGCGCGGTTGCCCCCTTTGGTTCCGCGGACGGTGGCGAAATATTCGGCGACCTCGGACGCCTGGTCCGAGGCCATGGCCCGCCGGCAGATCCAGGCGTCGCCCTCGGTCTTCAGCCGGTGGTCCTGGAACAGCGCTTTCTTGGGATTGGCCGTCACGCTAGTGAACCACGCGGCGAAGTCGCCGCCGTTCTTGGCGACATGGGCCTCGATGTCGGCGATGATTTCGGAACGGCTCTTAGCCGCCATTTCCAGCCCCTCCTGGCCGAAAGTCATGTGCCGCCATACTGAGGGGGCCGCCGCCGCCAGTCAACCCGCGCGCAATTATGGGGTCGCCCAACTACGCATGGTGCCCTGGTCGAGTCGGTATTCGAGAATGCGGTGGTTGTTAGTGTCGGACACGAGCAGCCGGTTGCGGCCGGCGGTGGCGATGCCGGCCGGCTCGCCCAGCGGCCGGCAGAGCGGATCCCGACAATGCGGTATGTCAAGATCAGTTACGGTCCGCGATCGCAGGTCGAGTTGCCGGATCGCCCCGTTGTAGCTGTCGGCGACCAGCAGCCGGCGGCCGAAGACTGTCAGACCCAGCGGATGTTGAAACAAAGCCTGCGAGAAGGCTCCATTGACGTGGCCGGCATCGAACAGCCCGGTCCCGACCAGGGTCTCCACGCGGGCCGCGCCGTCCAGGCGAAGAACTCGAACGGACGAGGTTTCGCTGTCGGCGAAATAGAGCGTTCGGGTCCTGGCGTCGGCGGCGAGGCCGCTCGGCTGCGCCAAGCCGGCCTCCAGCGCCGGGCCGTCGGCGATGTCCTCGATCCCGCACCCGGCGGCTGATTCCACGCCGCCGCTTCCCAGATCCAGGCGGCCGATCTGATGGGAGCCGGCGTTCGCGAAATAAAGATCATTGCCCAAAAGTTCCAGGTCCCATGGCGATGCCAAGGCGGTGCGCAGACCCTGCGCCCTTCCCTCGAGGGCAGGCCCGCGGACGCCCATCCCCGCGACCGTGCGCACCTCGCCCGTCGTCCGGTCGATGCGCCGGATGGCGTGGTTGCCGGTGTCGGCGACAAAGATCGCATCAATGACGCAGGCCAGTCCCTGCGGCGATCGAAAGTGGGCCGACTCCGCCGGGCCGTCCTCGAAGCCCTCGATGCCCGCGCCGTAACGCCGTAGTTCTCGTCCCAAATCGTCGAACAGCACGATCTGGTGGTGTCCCGCGTCCGCCACCGCCCACGCCTTTCCCCGTGCCAGCGGCGCCAACTTGATCTTTCCGGGGAACGACAGGCGTCCGGTAGGGCGCGCGGGAGGCGATACCGGAAAAGGCGCGGGCGAGATTTCGCCCCGCCGCCAGAACTCGGCGACCATGTTGCCGATGCCCTGCATCAACATGTCCGTGTTCGGTTCTCCGGCGAGCCGCCCAATCACGCGTCCTTGCGGCGACACGAAGACCAGGGTTGGCCACGCCCGGACGGCGTATTCGTCCCACAGCGTCAGATGCGGGTCGTGCACGACGGGATGCCGGATATCGTGGCGCGCGATCGCCTGCCGCAGACTGCCGTCGAATCGTTCGGCCATGAACTTGGGCGAGTGAACTCCGACGACGACGATTTCGTTGGCGAAAGCCTCCTCGATACGCCGCAAGGTCGGTTGCACGTGGATGCAGTTGATGCAGCAATAGGTAAAAAAATCGAGGATAAGCAACTTTCCAGAAAAATCAGCCAGCGTGAGGGGGTTGTCCACATTAACCCAAGTCAGGCCGGCTCGATCGAAATCGGGTGCCCGAGTAATTCCGAACATCTACGCCGCATCCCCGCACTCTAATACCCGTGGCCGCCGGCAGCGGCATCCCGCTCTTGGCTTGACCGCGTGTCACGAGTACTGTTCGCAATTAATGAATAAGGATGCGTAGGCTGAATATTTCAATGGGCGCCGGCCCGTCCGCGGGGTGCCGCGGTGGAAGGCCGGGCATCTTTCACAGTCTAGCTGTGGGCCGGCGGTATGGCTTTCAACCTTGCCCAACGTTGAGGCACGCCTTGCTCGCGGTTTCCCGGCGGCGAGCAGGCGACTACATTAGACACGGCAACGTGGAGACCGTTCGATGAGAAAGCTCGCGATCGCCGGGGCCGTGCTGCTTGGGTTGCTGGCGGCGGCCGTGGTGGTCGGTCCCAGGCTTATCGACTGGAACCGATACAAGCCGGAAATCGCGGGCCGGCTGGAAGAGGCGCTCGATCGGCGCGTGGAGATCGAGGGTGATCTCTCGCTCGGCCTCGTTCCCGTCCCCGCTTTGTCGGTGGAGCGGGTTCGGCTGGCCAACCTCCCGGGGGCATCGGAACCGTACATGGCGACCGTGGAGTCGCTACGCCTGAGGCTCAATCCCGCGGCGTTGCTGCGTGGCGCGGTGCGGGTGGAGTCGCTCATTCTGGTCGAGCCCGTCATGCGCCTCCAGGAATTCGAAGACGGGCGGGTCAATTGGCGGTTCGGCGGAAAGCCCGACGGCGCGAAGCCCGCCGAAAGCCCGGGTTCGCTACGCGAAACGACCGAGGTGCGCTTCGACCGCCTGATCATCGAATCGGGGGTGGTCACCTACGAGCGCCCCCGCGCGCAAGCCGTTCGCGTGGAGGATATCGACGCCACCGTCTCGGCGGGGTCCTTGAACGGGCCCTTCCAGGTTAGCGGCGATGCCGTCTGGCGCGGTACGGAACTGGTATTCGAGGCCACGACGGGGCGTCTGTCCGGGGATGGGCCGGCGGCGTTCAATGCCGTCTTGCGCCTTCCCGGCGCGAAGGCGCAGGCGAAAATGGCCGGGCAGATCGCGACGGCGGAGGAGGTTTTGATCCGTGCCAAGGTGACCGCCTCGTCGGACAGCTTCGAGCAGGTCGCCGCGCTGGCGATTGATCCCTCGGGATTTCCCGTCAATCTCAGGCAACCTTTTTCGTTTGAGGGCGGCATCGAGGTGTCGCCCGGACGAGTGACGGTCAATGAACTGTCCGCCCGCCTGGGTGAGACCCGCGTGGGCGGGGCGTTGGCCGCGCGGTTGGCCGGGCGCCCCAATATCGACGCGACCCTCGCATTCGGCCGGCTGGACCTCGATGCGCTGGTAACCGCCGACACACCACCGGCAGGGCCGAACGAGCCGCAGCCGCAGGATGGAAGTTCGCCCGTCGCGGGGCTCGCTTTGCCTGAGGGCCTTGACGCCACGGTGAACGCCACGGCCGACGTCGTCGTTTACCGGGGGGGCATCGTTCGGCAGGCCAAGCTGGACGCCGCGCTCGGGGAGGGGCGGCTCGCGGTTCGGAGGGCCACGGCCCTGCTGCCCGGCGGTTCCGACGTCAGCTTGTCGGGCGATCTCCGTGGGGTGGATGGAAACCTTGCCGTGAACGGCGCCGTCGAGGCGGTATCGGACAATCTGCGCGCCGTGTTCGATTGGCTGGGCGTTCCTGTCGCCGACGTGCCCGCGGACCGCCTGCGCAAGTTCGCCGCCCACGCCGCCATCAAGGGCACGCTTGACCAGTTGCAGGTGAGCGACGTCGACGTGCGCCTCGACACCTCGCGCCTGCGCGGCACCGCCACGCTTCGCCTGGAGGGGAGGCCGGCGGTGGGCGCCAACCTGGTGATCGACAATCTGAACGTCGACGCCTACCGGCCCGTCGCCCGCGACGGCGACGAGGCATCAGGTGCGCCAGCCGACGGTGCGGCCCCCGACCAAGCGGGGCTGCCGATCCTCGCCGCCTTCGACGCCAACGTGCGGGCGAGGGCGGACAGTCTGACCATGAACGAGGTGATGGCGCGCGATGTCTCGTTCGAAGGCGCCTTGGTCGACGGTGACCTGACGATAAGGCAGGCCTCGGTGGGCGACTTCGGCGGCGCTTCCTCACAGGCGCAGGGCAGGTTGGCGAACCTGGCGCACGGGCCGATCGAATTCCGCGAGTTCACGTTCGAAGCGCGCGCCGCTCAGCCGGCCCGGGTCGCGAGGGTTCTTGGCGTCGTCCCCGGGTTCGACATCAATCGGCTGGGACCGGTCGCGGTGAGGGGCAGCCTTGACGGGCCGATGTCGGAATTCAGCCTTGCTGGTCGGGCAGAGCTTGCCGGGGGCGAAATGGAAGCGAAGGGCGTGGTTAGCGTTGGCGACGTGACCGAGATGCGCCTCGACCTCTCCGCCAGCCATCCCGACACGGTGGCGCTGGCAAGGGTTTTCCAGCCGGACTACAGGCCCGCCGGCAAGCTCGGGTCCGCCAACCTGGCGGCGAAGGTGACGGTTGCGGGGATGCGCGCGGAGGCGAGCGAGATCCGGCTCGTCATCGGTTCGGCCGACCTCTCGGGGTCCGCATCCGCCGATCTCACCGCCAAGCCCAAGGTAACGGCGCGGCTCGATGCCGGCGAGGTGGTGGTCGACCGTTTCCTGCCCGTCAACCGCGCGGCGCTGTTGCCGCGACCGCCGAGCGACTGGCTGGTCGCGCCGGCGACTCCGCAGCCGGTCAAGTTTCGCCTGGGGGCGCCGCCTTCCCAAGCGCATGGCGCCACGAACCACCTGGCCGGGGGCGCTCCCTGGTCGCGCGAGCCCTTCGACCTCGGGTGGCTGGATGCCTTTGAGGCGGACGTGTCCCTGGCGGCCAAGGCGGTGGCCTATAAAGAATACCGGCTCGACAACGTCCAGGCGGTTGCGCGGGTGGCCGACGGCGCCGCGGTACTGCGGTCGCTCGATGGCGCGCTCTTCGACGGCCCCATATCGGCCGATGCCCGGTTGACGAGAAACGGCGCCCTCACGGGAGCCGTAAGCCTCAGGGATGCGCGGCTGCGCGAGGCCCTGGCCACGACGGCAGGCATCGACGTTGCCTCGGGGATCCTGTCGGCCGGCGCCACTTTCGAATCGGGTGGCAACAGTACCTACGAATGGGCCGCCAATGTGTCAGGGGACGGCGAGTTGTCGGTGCGGGACGGGGTGGTTCGGGGGTTGGATCTGGGCGCGATCTCCCGGCGGCTCGACAACATCGAGAACGTCGGCAGCCTGCTCGGCCTTCTGCAAGAGGGGCTGAGCGGGGGGCAAACTCCGTTTTCCAGCCTTGCAGCCACCTTCGCCGCCCGCCGGGGCGTGATAACCAGCCAGGATATCGCCCTGCGGGCAGAGGCCGGAGAGGGCAAGGGGACGGCGACGGTGGATCTCGCCAACTACGCGGTGCAGGCGCGCATGCTGTTCACCCTGTCGGCCCATCCCGGCATGCCGCCGTTCGGGGTGCGACTGGAGGGGCCGCTCGACAATCCACGCCGCTTCTTCGACGTGAACGAATTGCAGGCGTGGCTGGTGAGCAAGGGAATGGGCCGGCTGCTCAAGGAACGGGGCGGCGAGGCCGGCAAGGTGATCCAGGAACTGCTCGGCGGCCAGCCGAAATCCCAATCCCAGGGCGCGCCTGCGCCGCAGCCTTCCCCCCGCCCCGAGGAGGTGTTCAAGGGCCTGCTGGATCAGTTGGGGCGGCAATAACGACCAGGAGATGGACCGGCCTTGAAGTCAGGCCGCCGACCGTCGCTCGCCGTCGTCGGCTGTTGCGACGGGAAGTTCGATCGCGAAGCAGGACCCTCTACCCACGATGCTGCGGACGTACACGCGATGCCCCAGGGAGCGCGCCAGGCTCTGCACGATCCACAGGCCGAGGCCCACCCCTTGCGCCTGATCCGGTCCTGGCTGGCCAAGCTGGTGGAACTCGCCGAACACCGCCTGGAGCTGTTCGCCGGGTATGCCGACGCCGGTGTCGTGCACCTCGATCCGCACCGATCCGGCCCGCCGCCGGCAGCCGACGACGATCCGGCCCTTGCGGGTATACTTCACCGCGTTGTCCAGCAGATTGCGCACGATTCTCTCGATCAGCGCAGGGTCGGAGGAGACGCCAAGTGAGGTCGGCACGAAGTTCAGCCGCAAACCCTTTTCGGTGGCGCGCAGCCGATATTCGGCGGCCAGGCGGCCAAGAACCGGCCCGACGGGCACCGGACAGATCGAAGGCGTGATCGCACCCGCCTCCAGGCGGGAGACGTCAAGCACGTCGCCGATCAGCTTTGCCAGAGCCTCCAAGGTCTCGTCGATCTTGTCGGCCAGCGCGCCACCCCGTTCGATCAGGCGCGGCCGCAGCAGGGCGAACAGCAGCGCCAGCGCCTGCAACGGCTGGCGCAAATCGTGGCTGGCTGCCGCGAGGAAGGTGCTCTTTGCCCGATTGGCCGCCTCCGCCAGATTCTTGTCGACGAGCAGGCGCTCCTGCTCGCGGACCCGATCGGTGATGTCCTCGTTGACGATGAAAGCGCCGCAGATGGTGCCGTCGTTGCCGAGGATGGGCAGCGCCGAGTTCAGGATCGTCTTGCGCGTGCCGTCGAAGCATTCGATGTCGATCTCCTCGTTGATCGAGATCTCCCCCTTGGTGATCGCCCGCGCCGCGGCCCATTCCTCGGGAGCGATCGACTTGCCAGTGTTGCGCCACCAACCTTTGTATTCAGCGAATTGGGAAACGTCGACGTAGCGGGCACCGGCCCAGATGCGCCGGCCGGCGGGGTTGCCCTGACTGATCCGGCCCTGGGCGTCCATGATCCAGATGCCGACCGGCATCAGCTCGATCACCCGGCTCAACAGTTCCTGGCTCTGCCGGAGCTCGCCTTCCGCCCGCTTGCGCCGCGTGATGTTTTGGACATAGAGGGCGATGCCCTCGGCAGAGACGAAAATGCGAACCGAGTACCATTCGTCGCGCCAGAACGTCTCGAACTCGACCGGGCGGTTGGTCTCCAGCACCGACGCGCAATGAAGGCGAAGGTCGCCGCCGAACGGGGCAGGGCTATCGTCCCAGAGAAGCCGCCCGGTCAGGTCGCCGGTGCCGACCATGCGACGCGCATGGTCATTCATGAAGACCACCTTCAGGTTCCGGTCGAGTTCCAGGATGCCGTCACTCGTGCTCGCCAGCACCAGCGCCATGCGCCGCTGGACGTTGTTGACCTCACGTCGGACTTCCTCCCGTTCGGCGACGGCATCGGCCGCCTCGTTTAGAAACCGGCCCAGGTTGCGGATTTCCGGGGGGCCGCCGATCGGGGCGCGTACGGCGTAGTCTCCTTCCGTCCAGCGCTTGACGACCCCCGCGATCTGCGCGAACGGGCGCGCCACGAGATGGCGGTAGGACAGGGCGGCGACGAGCAGGGCGCCAATAAGGATGAGGAACAGCACGAGCAGGCCGCCCGAGATCGTTTGCTGAAGCCCGCTCAAGGAGCGCTCCTCGACGCTGATGCTGAGAAACAGCCCCGACGGGCGAAGCCCCAGCGGCAGGTATGCGAGGACGCGATGCCCGCCGTTGGCGTCGGTCAGCCGCACGGCGCCCCTATCGGCGCTTCGCGACACGCCGAGCCTCAGCGGATCCAATGGCCCGCCGACCGCCAGCCCCGGATGCGAAGTGGCGATGACGGTTCCGTTGCGGTCGGACAAGGTGTAGGTGGCGCCCGCCGGCAGCAGGCGGCGGTCCAGTTCCGTCCCCAGCCCTTCGAGGCTCATCGTGACGGCGACCGCGCCACCAAGTTCGCCGGAAGGCAGCCTGTAGGGGGCTCCGAACGTCAGGGCCGGACGACCGGTTGTCCGTCGCACGACGTATTCGCCGACCACGAAATCCTGGCCCGCCAGCGCCTGAAGGACATGGTAGCGATCGCCGCTTTCGACCCCGATCGCGTTCGGCTGGCTGGAGCAGACAATCCGGCCGCGCAGGTCCGTGGCGTGCAGTTCATAGCCGAGCGGCAGTCGCTGTGAGATCCGCTCCAGGAGCGCCGAACACGCGCCGGCATCCTGGCTTCGAACCTCGGTTGCTTCGCTAACCGCCACCAACAACTGGTGCGCGCCTTCCACAACCCGCACCAGGTCGGCTTCCATGAAGCCGAGGAGTCTGAGGGATTCCTCCTGCGTCATCGCCTGCTCCAGGCGATGCGAGCGGACGAGCGTGAACCCTTGAGCGATCAATGCAGGGATGACCGACAACGCCACCAGCACGAGCACGCGCGACAACAGGCTCAACATATCCACCCTGAGGTTGAGCCTTAACGATAGCGGCGAGATCTATTCTTAATGAATAGCTAAGAAGGGTTAGGGCGCGGGAGCGGGGTCTTCCCTCCGGTCGCCGCTCAAGGCGCGGAGAACGAATACCCGCACGGCGCTGGAAAGGTTGCCGGTCCGCGAATGGTCGATTTCGGCGATTAATGCGTTCAGGGACAGCCCACGCCGTGCGGCGATCTGCTTGAGCGCCTCCCAGAATTCCTCCTCCACGGACACGCTGGTCGCGTGGCCGGCGATGATCACCGATCGCTTTCGTATCTCTCCCGCCATTGCCGCCCCTGTTCGGCCGGGCGGAAGCATAGCAGACCGCCCGGCCGTTCGCACGGTCAGTGCGGGTGGGTCTGGCGGACGCCGTCCTTGCCGACGATGAAGTCCGGCTCCGCCGGGCGTTTGGTGGCGGCCTCGGGCGCGCCGTTGTCGGGAAGCAGGGCCGCAATCGACTTTGGCAACTGCTCGCGGACCTTGCGCAGTCCCCCGTCGGTCACATGCGTCGCCATCACCGAAAAGACGACGCGCGCGCTCTGCTCGGGATCCATTCCGGGGTCGTCGGCCTCGTCCCGGACCGCGCGCAGGAAATCGTCCTTGGTGGAGATGTCCTTGCGTGGCACCCCCGCCGGATGCCACCCCTCGTAAAAGAAGCCGCGAACCAGCATCGGAAGCTGGGCCCCCAAATGCGCCGCCTGATCGATGGTCAGCCGGTCGCGCAGCGTATGCAGGGTGGCCCGCAGGGCGCGGTAGGCGCGTTGCTCGTTCCACCCGGTTTCCTTTTCGATTTCGTGCAGCCAGCTCACGGATTTCTGGACGGTGTTCAGGAAGACACCGGGAATCTCGTTCATCGTCGCCTCCATGGAAATCACTTCTCACGGATGTGAGAAAGGTGGCGGTCCGATGCCAGACAGGTCGCTCAAGAGCGGGGGGTGGTCATCGTCTCGGGTCGTACCCAACGATCGAACTCGTCGTCGCTCACGAAACCGAGCGCCAAGGCGGCTTGGCGAAGTGATAGATTTTCGTGATGGGCTTTCTTGGCGATCGCCGCGGCCTTGTCATACCCGATGTGGGGCGCCAGGGCGGTGACCAGCATCAGCGAGCGTTCCACCAGATCAGCTATTCGCTCGCGATCGGCCGCGATTCCAGCCACGCAGTTCGAGGCGAAGCTGCGCGCGGCACCGGCAAGCAGTCCGATGGACTGCAGCACGTCATAGGCGATCACGGGCTTGTAGGTGTTGAGTTCGAGATGCCCTCCGGCGCCCGCGACGGTCACGGTAACGTGATTGCCCATGACCTGGGCGCACACCATCGCCATTGCCTCCGCCTGGGTGGGGTTGACCTTGCCCGGCATGATCGACGAGCCGGGCTCGTTTTCCGGCAGGCGCAACTCGCCGAGACCGCTGCGCGGGCCGGAGCCGAGCAGGCGGATGTCGTTGGCGATCTTCATGAGAGAGACGGCGATGGTGTTCAGCGCACCGGAAAGCTCGACCATCGCGTCGTGCGCCGCCAGGGCCTCGAACTTGTTCGGCGCGGGCACGAAGGGCAGGCGGGTGAGGTCCGACAAGGCGGTCGCGAACCGCGTCTCGAAGCCGATTGCGGCATTGAGGCCGGTTCCGACGGCGGTGCCGCCCTGGGCGACGCGTAGCAGGCGCGGCAGCGCGTCACGCAGCCTTTCGATGCCGTAGGAGGCTTGTGCGGCGTAGCCCGAGAACTCCTGGCCGAGGGTCAGCGGCGTCGCGTCTTGCAGGTGGGTGCGGCCGATCTTCACCACGTCGGCGAACTCCTCGGCCTTGGCGGCCAGGGTCTCACGCAGCAGCAGCAGCGCCGGCAGCAGCCAGTCATGGATCTGCTCGACGGCGGCGACGTGCATGGCCGTCGGGAAGCTGTCATTGGACGACTGGCCCATGTTGACGTGGTCGTTGGGGTGTACTGGCTCCTTGCCGCCGCGCCGGCCGGTGAGCATTTCGTTGGCGCGCGCCGCGATCACCTCGTTTGCGTTCATGTTCGTCTGCGTACCGGAACCGGTCTGCCAGACGACCAGGGGGAATTCGTCGGCGAGGGTGCCGGCGATAACCTCGGCGGCGGCGGCACAGATGGCGTTGGAGAGACGGTCGTCGAGTAGTCCGAGGTCCCGGTTCGCGATGGCCGCCGCCTTTTTCTGCAGGCCCAGGGCGCGGATCAGCGGTGCCGGCATGCGCTCGCTACCGATGCGGAAATTGGTCAGGCTGCGCTGTGTCTGCGCGCCCCAGTAGCGTTCCGCGGGAACCTCAACGGCCCCCAGAGAGTCGGTTTCCGTACGGGTATCGCCGGCCATCTCGGTGCGTCCTCTTATGGCTTGTTATCTGGTGCCCGCACTGCGCCCATCCAAATCGCTTTCAGGTCCGGTTGCGGCCAAGCTTCGGGGCTGCGGCGCGCGCCGCCGCCTCGATGGCCGGCCGTGCCCACGCGCACAACGCCTCCGATTCGTCCAGCATTTCGGCCGGCACCTCGTGATAAGGCATGATCATGGGCTTGTCGGCAAAGGGTTTGAACGGTCCCATTCCAGCAGACTCGTAGGCCGATCGATTACCGTCATCGGTCTTGAAATAGAGAACTTCATCCGCGATCAGGCCGAACATGCGGCCGTCCAAGTAAAGACCGTGGCCGCCGAACATACGCCGGGCGGTGACCGGCCCCAAAGGCGCCAGCATCTCGCAGACGAGGTCGGCGAACTCGGCGCTCACTTGCCGCTCCGGCTCTTGGCGCTGCGTTTGGCTGCCTCCCATGCGGCGAGGGTCCACGTGCGCAAGATCTCCGCCTCGTCAAGGACGAAGGCGGGCACTTCGCGCCAGGGCAGGTCGCCCGGCATGTCGTGGCGCGGGCAGAAGCCCATGGTGTCGTCGCCGACCACCTCGTTCACCCGCTCGGCGCGGTCATAGTCGCCGCGATTGAGGCGGTCCGTATAGAAGAACAGCTTGCCCCCGGATATCAAGCCGAACTGGGCCCCGCGCAGGAACAGCCCGACCGCTCCGAAGACGCGCCTGGTTTCGATGCGGCCAACGAGCGAGGCGATGAGGGCGACCACTGCGTCCGTTCCAGAGTCGTCAGCGGGCATGTCCGTGGCTTCCCTCCTTCTTCCACTGAAATCTGTAGCGCCTTGGTGAGTGGGCCTCAAGCCCATACGCGCGCCCAAGACATATTGACAATTGCCTGTCAAAATGACAGAAGACTGTCAAAAGGAGCTTCCACATGCGACACACACCGGCCGGCGCGGCCTTCACCGAGCTCATCCTCGAGCTTTTCCGCCTGAACGGTTGCGTTCTTGCCGAGGGCGATCGACTGACCGCCCCCGAGGGTCTGAGCAGTGCCCGCTGGCAGGTGATGGGGGCGATCGACGAAGGCCCGCAGACGGTTTCGGGCATCGCCCGCCGCATGGGGCTGACCCGGCAGAGCGTCCAGCGCACGGTCAATGAGTTGGCACGTTCCGGGATCGTCAGAATGCTGGAGAATCCGGACCACAAGCGAGCCAAGCTCGTCGACCTGGCGCCTGCCGGTCGCGCCGCCCTGGACGCGGTGACCGTCAGGCAGGGGGTATGGGCGAACGTGGCCGCGGACGGCATCGCGCCGGCCCGGCTCGCCGATGCCGTCGACCTGCTGCGCGAACTGCGCCAGCGACTCGAAAGCAGCAACAACCGTTGATTTCGGAGAACAAGCAATGGCCTCGACCCTCAAGATCGCCCATCTGCTGGGAATGACGCTGTTCCTTGGCAGCATTTTCGGCCATGTCTTCCTCGCCGCCATGGCCGGCAACGTTTCCGATCCCGGGGCGCAGGCCGCCCTGATCAACGCCAAGCACGTTTCCACGAACGTCATGACCCTGCCCGGCCTGGCGATCGCCGGCCTGACTGGATTGGCCCTCGCCTGGCGGAAGGGGCTGGCTGGACGCCCGTGGCTACGGATCAAGGTGGTGCTCGTCATGGCGGCCGCGCTCAACGGGGCGTTGTTCCTGGCGCCGCTCGGTGCCCGCCTGGCCGCCTTGGCCGCCGCAGGGGGCGGCTCCGAAATCGCCGCGCTGGGCCAGCGCGAGAGCGTCCTCGGCGCTGTCAATCTGGCGTTGATCCTGGCAGTCATCGTCATCGCCGTGGTCAAGCCGAGATTCGGCCGTCCCGTGACGGCCAACGCATGAGGCAACCATGAGCTACGAGTTGCTTCGGCTTGTGCACACCATTGGTCTCGTTTTGATCGGTGCCGGACTGGTGGGCGTGTTCATGATGGATTTGCGTTCCCGGCAATTGCCCGAGCTGCCGCAATTCGCCGAGGCGGTGCGCGCGATCGCGGTCTTCTACGACGGATTGGTGGTACCCGGAGCGATCCTGTTGGCGGTCTCGGGCACAGCCCTCATCGCTGGATACCACGGCGGCTGGGCGTTTCTCGGCCAACCGTGGCTGGCCGGGATGGTGGCGCTGTTCGTGTTCGAGTTCGTCGAGGGCAATACCGTGACCCGCCTCTATTTTTTGCGCATGCGGCGGCTGACTCGGCAGGCGTTGGCGCAAGGGCGGGTCACGGCGGAACTGGAGCGGGCGCGGGGCGAACGGGTGCCCACCTTCACCCACTTCCTCGACCTTCCCATCCTGTTTTTGATCGTGGCCCTTGGCGTCACGCGACCGACCGACTGGACGATGTTTTTCGCCGGGTCCGCGGTGGCGCTCACCGCGGCAGCCCTGCTGACCGCCGCGCTGCCGCGACTGTATCCGTGGGCACCGGCCGGGCGGGGCGGGAAGGTCGGGGCCGCCTGACCGCCCGGGCCGGGCATCACTGGACGCGGCGCAGGTAGTCGCGGGTCACGACCGGGACCTGCTGGTTGATCCAGTCGGCCATTTCCTTCTTTTGGCGCAGCGAGCGCTCGGCCACCGCCTTGACCTGCGGAACGCCCGCCTCCTCGGCCGCGGCCAGCAACGATTGGTAACAGGCCACTTCGAAGTTCTCGTAAGCATTCGCGGCGAGCAGATGCTTCAGCGCTTCGTCCCGGGACATCGCGGTGATGTAGGGCTGCACCACGCCGGTGAACTTCATCGCCATGTCCTTGAGCGCCGAACGGTCGGCCCCAAGCTGGTCAAGGCACTGCTCGAGGTCCCGGACGTGGGTGCGGGTCTGCTCGAGGTCCTCGCGGAACTTCTGCTGGACCGTCGGGTAGTCCTTGAAGCGGTCGATATTGCGCTCGAGATTGCTGACGGCGGCGGCCTCCATGGCGTGCGCGTCGCGCAACCAACTGACAACCGTCTCGCGCTTGTCCATCGATGGTCTCCTGAGTGGGTGAAGAGCGCCTGTTCAACGCACCGGCGCCGGGCCATGTTCCCCGCGCCGGTCCCCCCTCATCAGGGCTACAGTCCCTTGAAGAAGTCGTTGCCTTTGTCGTCGACGACGACAAAGGCCGGGAAGTCGACCACCTCGATGCGCCAGATGGCTTCCATGCCGAGTTCCGGGTACTCCAGGACCTCGACCTTCTTGATGCAGTGCTCGGCGAGATTGGCGGCGGCGCCGCCGACCGATCCGAGATAGAAGCCGCCGTGGCGCTTGCATGCCTCGGTCACCTTGGGCGAGCGGTTGCCCTTCGCCACCATGACCATGCTGCCGCCGTGCTGCTGGAACAGGTCGACATAGGAATCCATCCGCCCGGCCGTGGTCGGGCCGAACGATCCCGAGGCGTATCCTGCGGGCGTCTTGGCGGGGCCGGCGTAATAGACCGCATGATCCTTGAAGTACTGCGGCAGACCCTCGCCGCGGTCCAGGCGCTCCTTGAGCTTGGCGTGGGCGATGTCGCGGGCGACGATCATCGGCCCCGACAGCGACAGCCGCGTCTTGATCGGATACTGGCTGAGCAGGCGGCGGATCTCGGCCATCGGGCGCGTCAGGTCCACCCGAACCACCTCGCCGCCGAGATGGGCGTCGGTGACTTCCGGCAGGTACTGCGCGGGGTCGGTCTCAAGCCGTTCCAGGAAGATGCCGTCGCGGGTGATCTTGCCGACCGCCTGGCGGTCGGCCGAGCAGGACACCCCGATCCCGACCGGGCAGGAGGCGCCGTGCCGCGGCAGGCGGATTACCCGCACGTCGTGGCAAAAGTATTTTCCGCCGAACTGGGCGCCGATGCCCATGCCCTGGGTCATCCTGTGGACCAGCCCCTCGAGTTCGGGATCGCGGAAGGCGTGGCCATCCTTGCCGCCGGCCGTGGGCAGGCCGTCGAGATAGCGTGCCGAAGCCAGCTTGACCGTCTTCAGGTTCTGCTCGACCGACAGGCCGCCGATGACGATGGCCAGATGGTAGGGGGGGCAGGCGGCGGTACCCAGCGTGCGGATCTGGGCGTCGAGAAACTTGAGCAGCGAATCGGGATTGAGCAGGGCCTTGGTCTGCTGGAACAGGAAGGTCTTGTTGGCCGAGCCGCCCCCCTTGGCCATGAACAGGAACTTGTAGGCGTCGCCCTCGGTGGCGAACAGGTCGATCTGCGCCGGCAGGTTGTTGCCGGTATTGACCTCCTCGTACATGGTCAGCGGCGCCACCTGGCTGTAGCGCAGGTTCAGCTCGGTGTAGGCGCTGGCCACGCCGGCCGAGATGGCGGCCTCGTCGCCCCCGCCCGTCCACACGCGCTGGCCCTTCTTGCCCATGACGATGGCGGTGCCGGTGTCCTGGCACATGGGCAGCACCATGCCCGCCGCGATGTTGGCGTTCTTCAGGAGATCCAGGGCGACGAAGCGGTCATTGTCCGAGGCTTCGGGGTCGTCGAGGATGGCGCGCAGCTGGGCGAGATGACCGGGGCGCAGCAGGTGCGAGATGTCGCGGAAGGCCTCGCGCGTCAACATCGTCAGGGCCTCCGGCGCCACCGTCAGCACGCTCTGGCCGTCGAAGCTGCCTGTGCCGACGAGATCGGAGGTGAGCTTGCGATAGGGGGTGGTGTCGGGCCCCAGGGGAAACAGGTCCTGATAGGCGGAATCGGTCATGGCAGCCCCGTCTCTTGATGAGCGGGGAGTAGGAAACCCGCTCGTTCAGGTGGGGCCTGAGAAACTACTTTTTCCGGAAGGCGTCAAGGGTGATGACCTGCCCCGTCTCGGCGGCATCTTCGGCAGGAGCTGGGTCGGCAAGCGCCAAATCTTCCGCCGCCGGCGACGCGGCCTCCGAGGCCTCGACCTGGAATTGCAGGCCGAACTTGGCCGAGGGATCGGCAAAGGCCGTCACCGCCGCGAAAGGCACGTGCAGGCGTTCGTTGTTGCGGTTGAAGCTCAAGGTGACCGCAAAGGCCTCTTCGGTCACCTCCAATCCCCAGAACTGGTGCTGCAGGACGATGGTCATCTCCTCCGGATAGCGGGCGCGGACGTGGTCGGGAATCAACACGTCCGGGCGGTCGGTGCGGAAGGTGATGTAGAAGTGATGTTGCCCTGGAAGCCCGTGCTCGGCGCAGATGCGCAAGGCTTCCCGCAAGACGCCGCGCAGGGCGTTTTCGACCATCTTTTCGTATCGCAGCGTATTATGGGCCATCGTCAGGGCCGGCCTTTCCTCAAATCGGGGGCTGCGGAAGTGGGAGGCTTCTGTTGCCCGGTGCCTCCCGAACCGCGCTAACGCTTATGCAGCGAGAGCGAGTGCCTCGTTGTCGTTGGCACTTGTGAGTGTGACCCGATAACGGCGGTATCATACCGAGCGCAAACCATACCTTTACTACGCGTGTCGATCCTGTTTCGCCCCCATGCGCCGGTCCCCCTGAACCGGGAAATGGTGGAGGCGCCGGGTACCGCCCCCGGGTCCACAACGCCTATTCCGTATAGCGTTTAGCGCCATAGTCGGTTACCCGACAGCGACCAATATAGTGGCTCGCCTTCCCCAACGCCAGCCCCCGGCGTCGACCGGGAAGCCGCGTCCGAAAGATTGGCAGGGGCCGGGCGAAAAGATACACTTCGCCGCCAACCGAGACCCCGGAGCCCAGAGCGACATGACGTTGACCGCCGAGCAGCACGCCGAAATCGAAGCCGCCCGCGCGGCCAGCCACGCCACGCGCCGGGCCACCGTTCCCGCCCTCGAGGATATTCTTTTCCAGGCGATCCCCATCCTCGATCACGGGTTCATCCGGGTCATCGACTACATGGGCGACGATGGCGCCATCGTGCAGGCGGCGCGCGTGTCTTACGGACGCGGCACCAAGAAGGTCCAGGAGGACAAGGGGCTCATCAATTATTTGATGCGGCACCGCCACACCACGCCGTTCGAGATGTGCGAGA
Source organism: Rhodospirillales bacterium (assembly GCA_019455065.1). GTDB lineage: Bacteria > Pseudomonadota > Alphaproteobacteria > Rhodospirillales > Magnetospirillaceae > JACFNC01. The sequence continues at coordinate 112,657 of JACFNC010000002.1, read as the reverse complement.
TCAAGTACCACGTGAAGCTGCCGATCTTCGTGGCGCGCCAGTGGATTCGCCACCGCACCGCCAACGTCAACGAGTATTCGGCGCGCTACTCGATCCTCGACAAGGAGTTCTATATCCCCGCGCCCGAACATCTGGCGGCGCAGTCGACGGTCAACCGGCAGGGCCGCGGCGAAGTCCTGGAAGGGGAGCAGGCGGCTCGCGTTCTCGACCTTCTGCGCGGCGACGCCGAGCGATGCTACGACCATTACATGCACATGCTGAACGAGAACGAGACGGGGCTGCCGCTCGATCCCGGCCGGTCCGGTCTGGCCCGCGAGCTTGCGCGCATGAATCTGACGCTCAACACCTATACGCAGTGGTACTGGAAGACGGATCTGCACAACCTCATGCATTTCCTGTCGCTGCGGGCCGAAGCACACGCCCAATACGAGATTCGGGTCTACGCCGAGGCGATGCTGGACACGTTGCGGCGCTGGGTGCCGTTGTGCCACGAGGCGTTCGTGCAATACCGCATGGGCGGCGCGCATCTCTCGGCCCTCGGCGTCGAGGCGGTCAAGCGGATGCTGGCCGGCGAGACCGTGACCCAGCAGACCAGCGGCCTCAGAGCCCGCGAGTGGCGCGAACTAATGGAAACGCTGGGGCGCGAGGAGTAGCCCCCCCGAACGCGGCGCGCGGAACAGCGACGGGCCGGCCCCTGTTTTGCTGGGGTGAAACACGCCCTTGCGCTCGTATCGACGACCGTTGCCGCGCTGCTGGCGGTGATCGCCGGCTTGGGGGTGCTGGCCGCGCTGGTGGTCGGCCTGGTTCTCAAGGAAGGGGAATTGCGCCAAGCGCTCACCGACCGGGCGGGGGCCGCCACCGGTCGCGACCTTTCCATCGAGGGCGAGGTCAGCCTCGATCTCCTGACCTGGACACCTTCGATCGTCGCCCACGAGGTGACGTTCGGCAATCCGCCCTGGGCCTCGCGCCCTGACATGGCCCGGATCGGGCGCCTGGCGCTGCAGGTGGATCTGCGCGCCGCCTTGCGGGGAACCGTGCGGATCACCGGTCTGTCGTTGGAGGACGTCGACCTCCTGCTCGAACGCGACGATGGCGGTCGCGCCAACTGGCAATTGGAGACTGCGCCGGAGCCCGGCGCCAAGGCGGTCGACGTCGTCGTGCCCGAGCGGCGCGCCGAGTTGCCCTTGATCGAACGTCTGCATGTGCGCGACGGCCGTATCACCTACGCCAGTCCGACGCTCGAACGCCCCATCGTCGCGACCTTCGCCAGCCTCGAAGCCCGCCGCGAGCGCGACCGCATTGCCGTGGCCGCCCAAGGCAGCTTCAAGGCCAAGCCGTTCCGTCTCGAGGGCAAAGCCGGCGATTTCGCATGGCTCAGGGCCGAGGGGCGGCCCTATCCCGTTGCCGTCGAACTCGCCATCGGCGCCACGAGGGCCAGCATTACCGGCAATATCGCGGCGCCCTTGCGGTTCACCGGCTTCGATGCCCAGTTCGCCCTGGCGGGGTCGACCCTTCGCGAGATCCACGAAATCCTGGGCCTTCCGCTACCGCCGAGCCCGATCTACGAATTGACGGGGCGGCTCAAGTCCTCTCCCGCGCTCTGGCGGCTTGAGGATTTCCGAGGCCGGCTCGGCGGCAGCGACCTTGCCGGCGACCTCCAGGTGGATACCTCGTCGAAGGTGCCGCTGTTGCGGGCCGAGGTCCGTTCCCGGACTCTCGATTTCAAGGATCTCGCCGGTTTCCTGGGTGAAACCGAGGTCGAGGGCGCACCCAGGGGAACCGCGGAGGCGGTCGAGGACGAACTGTTCGTCCTGCCCGACGACCCGATAGACCTCGGCAAGCTGCGCACCCTCAACGCGCAGGTGACGTTCAAGGGCGAACGCATCCAGAGGGGCGGGCTGCTGCTCAACGACGTCCAGACCCGGTTCGCGCTCGCCGGGGGGCGGCTGGAGATGAAACCGCTCGATCTTGGCCTCGCTCTGGGAACGGTTGCGGGGACCCTGATCGTCGACGCGAGAGCGCCACGGCTGCGCTTCGCCGCCGACATGCGGATTCGCGGCGTCGACCTCGGCGTCCTGTTGGCGCCGCTCGATCCGGAGCAGGAAACGCGGGGTCGTATCAGCGGCCGCTTCCAGCTGGAGGGGCAGGGACGCTCGGTCCACGACATCGCCTCGCGCCTCGACGGCGAGGTGGTCGCCTATATGAACGAGGGGGTGATAAGCCACATCCTGCTTGAGGCCGTCGCACTGGACCTGCCGCAGGTCATCTCCACCTGGTTCGGCCAGAAGGAGCGATCCGTCATCAACTGCATGATCCTGCCGGTGACGATCTCGAACGGGGTCGCGAGGTTCGAGCACCTCGTCTTCGATGCCGCCGAGGACACCATCATCGGCAAAGGTTTCATCGATCTCGGAAGCGAGAGCCTTCAGGTGCGGCTGATTCCTTACGCGCGGGATTTCAGCCTGTTCAACGCGCCTTCGAGTGTCGTCGTCAACGGAAACCTCGCCACCCGTACCCTGGAGGTGGATAAGGGCCATCTCGTCGCGCAGTTGGCCAAGAAGCTGCTCCTTGCCCCCTTCGTTCCATTCCTGGAAATGATGAAGGAGGATGAGGTTCAGCCGTGCCGGCCCGTCGAGGAGGCGCTGAAGCGCGAGCGGGCCGCGGAACGCGCCGGTTGAACCACTCGGCTCAACCGGCGCGACTCCCTGGCCACTTACATGACGATGCGCGGGGCCTTGCGTCCCTCCAGCGCCGCGGAGACCTTGCCCCAGATTTTCTCGGCAATGGTGCGGTAGGCCTTCGCGTGCGGGCTGTTCGGCTTGGTGACGGTGATCGGCTCGCCGCGGTCGGAGGTTTCGCGGATCACGATGTCCAGAGGAATCTCGCCCAGGAAATCGGTGTTCAGCCGCTCGGCTTCGGCCTTGGCGCCGCCATGGCCGAAGATGTGCGCCTCGGTGCCGCAGTTGGGGCAGACGTAGTAGCTCATGTTTTCGATGATGCCGAAGACCGGCACGTCGACCTTGCGGAACATGTTGAGGCCCTTGCGGGCATCCAAGAGGGCGATGTCCTGCGGGGTGGAGACGATGACGGCGCCGGTCAGCGGCACGCGCTGGCTCATGGTCAGCTGGGTGTCGCCGGTGCCGGGCGGCATGTCGACCACCAGCACGTCAAGCTCGCCCCAGCGCACGTCGCGCAGCATCTGCTCCAGGGCGCCCATGACCATCGGGCCGCGCCAGATGATCGGCGAGTCCTCGGGCACCAGAAAGCCCATCGACATCACCTTGACCCCGTAGTTCTCGCAAGGCAGCAGCGACTGCCCATCGGGCGAAATCGGCTGTTCCTTGATGTTCATCATGCGGGGCATCGAGGGCCCGAAGATATCGGCGTCGAACAGGCCCACCTTGAGGCCCAGCGATTGCAGAGCCAGGGCGAGGTTCACAGCCGTGGTCGACTTGCCGACGCCGCCCTTGCCCGAAGCGACGGCGATGATCGACTTCACCCCCGGCAGCAGGGGCTTGTCCTGTCCGTGGGCCTGTGCATGGCCGTGCCCGGCGGCTTCGGCGGGCTGCCGCCCGGTCGGAGCGCGTTGCGCTGTTAGCACCGCCGAGACGGTCAGTACTCCAGGAAGGGCGTGCACCGCCTCCTCGGCCTGCTTGCGTAGCGGCTCAAGATTGGGACCCCTTTCCGGCTCGACTTCGATGGCGAAGGCCACATGACCGTTCTTGATGGCCAAGTCCGATACCATGCCCAGGCTGACCACGTCCGCCTTCTTGTCGGGGTCGATGACACCCTTCAGGGCATCCATGATCTGATCCTTAGTGACCTCTGCCATCCTTGAAAACTCCGGAAATTTCCACATATGCCGTGGAATCTTTTGGTGTAAGGGGTGGAGCGCGTTGCGCCTGCAAAAGCAGTCTGTCATATAAGGCGCGGTATCTCTTTGCGCAAAGGCAAATCACAGCAGTTGGAAAAAGGGGGTAAGTGATGCCTTGGAACCCACAAGGCGGGGGCGGCGGCCCCTGGGGCGGCGGCGGCCAGGGCCCGTGGGGCCGCGGTGGCGGCGGGCCTCAACCCCCGGACCTCGAGGAGCTTCTTCGCCGTAGCCAGGACCGTTTTCGCCGGGCGATGCCGGGCGGTTTCGGGGGCGGCCGCGGGTTTGCGCTGATCGTTCTGGCGGCGCTGGCGATTTGGGGCCTGACCGGATTTTACCGCGTCGGCCCGGACGAGCAGGGCGTGGTGCTGCGCTTCGGCGAGTACGTGCGCAATGCCGGGCCGGGACTCCATTACCACTTGCCGAGCCCCATCGAGAGCGCGCTCACGCCGAAGGTCACCACGATCAACCGTATCGAGCTTGGCTTCCGCTCGATCGGCGAGGCGCGCGGCCGGGCCACCACGCCGGCCCGTGACGTCGCCGAGGAAAGCCTGATGCTGACCGGAGACGAAAACATCGTCGACATCGACTTTTCGGTGTTCTGGCAGATCAAGGACGCCGGCCAGTTCCTGTTCAACATTCGCGATCCCGAGGGGACCGTGAAGGTCGTCGCCGAAAGCGCCATGCGCGACATCATCGGCCAGACGCCCATTCAACGCGCTTTTACCGAGGGCCGTGCCACCATCGAGGTGCGCGCCCGCGAGTTGCTGCAGCAGCTTCTCGATCAATACGAATCGGGCATCAGGATCACCCAGGTCCAGTTGCTGAAGGTCGACCCGCCGGCGGTGGTGATCGACGCCTTCAACGACGTCCAGCGTGCGCGCGCCGACCAGGAACGTCTGCGCAACGAGGCCGAGGCCTACCGCAACGACATCATTCCCCGCGCCCGTGGCGAGGCGGAGCGGTTGCTTCAGGAGGCCGAAGCCTACAAGGAGCAGGTGATCAATCTGGCGCAGGGTGATGCCGGCCGCTTCGTCTCGGTCTACAATGCCTACGCGCAGGCCAAGGACGTGACCGCGCGCCGGCTCTATCTGGAAACCATGGAGCAGGTGTTGCGCAACAGCCAGAAGATCATCATCGATCCCTCCGCCGAGGGCCAGCAGGGCGTGGTGCCCTATCTGGCGCTACCGGAACTGCAACGGCAGGCGCCGGCTCGCACCGCGCCGGCCGCGTCCGCCAATACTCAGGCACAGGGAGGCGGGCGATGAGAAAGGGCAGGGCATTCCTCATTGGCCTCGGGATCCTGGCAGCGGTAGCGCTCGTCGTCCTGGGATCGGCGCTTTTCACCGTTCATCAGGCCGAGCAGGCCCTGGTCCTGCGGCTGGGTGCCCCCCGCGCCACGATCACGGAGCCCGGCCTGAAGGTGAAGGTTCCTTTCATCGAGAACGTCGTTCGCTACGATGCCCGCGTGCTCGACCTCGACCCTCCGGCCGAGCAGGTCATTCTGGCCGACCAGAAACGAATCGTGGTCGACACCTTCACCCGCTTCCGCATCGAGGATCCCTTGCGGTTCTATCAGGCGGTGCGGAGCGAGGAGGCGGTCCGGGCGCGCCTGCGCGAGATCATCAACGGCGCCCTGCGCCGCGTTCTGGGCAACGTCACCCTACCCAGCGTTCTGTCCGAGGAGCGCACCGCGATCATGGCCGAGATCATGCGGCAGGTGCAGCAGGAAACGGCCGGGCTGGGCATCACGATCAACGACGTCCGCATCCGCCGGGCCGACCTGCCGGAGGAAACCAGTCAAGCCATTTACGACCGCATGAAGTCGGAACGCGAGCGCGAGGCCCGCGAAGCCCGCGCCCAGGGCCAGGAGCGCGCCCAACAGATCCGGTCTCGGGCCGAGCGTGAACGCACCGTCATCCTGGCGGAGGCGCAGCGGCAGGCGCAGCTGCTGCGCGGCGACGGCGATGCCGAAGCGAACCGGGTGTTTGCCTCGGCGTTCGGCCGCGACGCCGAATTCTTCGCCCTGTATCGCTCTTTGCAGGCCTACCGCGAAGCGCTCGGCAATGAGAGTACGTCGATGGTCCTGTCGCCGAACAGTGAGTTCTTCCGCTTTTTCGGCAAGCTGCCCGACAGTGCAACTCCAGGGCAGTAGGGGCAGGGACTTACCCGGCGGCGCGAGCCGCCGGGTCCCGTGCTCGTGACGGATTTCCTCACCGCCCTCGCGCTGGCGGTTGCCATCGAGGGCATGCTCTATGCGCTTTTCCCCGAGGGCATGAAGCGGATGATGCTGCGGGCGATCGAGGCGTCGCCACAAGTCTTGCGCGTGGCGGGATTGGCGGCCGCCGTTGCGGGCGTGGCGCTGGTGGCGGTGATGCGGAACGCCGCCTTTTCGCCGTAGTACTGGCCGCTACCGGGGAATCCCCTTTGCTTGAACGGCCATTAGGGCAACACTAGATGGAGGCTGGTATCAGCTCCGATGATATTTAAGACGCTATTTTCGCAGGGAGAAATTCGGTGAACAATCCGACAAGAAGGGCACGCGCGACGGCGATGGTCCGCGAACGCGCCGCGGCGCCTTTCCATTGGTTCGTCGCGGGGCTTGTCGCCTTGGCCATGCTGGCCGTCGCGGCGCAGTCGGAAGCCCGCGAGCGCCCCGACAGCTTTGCGGATCTGGCCGAGCGATTGCTTCCCGCGGTTGTCAACGTGTCGACGACCCAGTCGGTGAAGTCCGAACGCATGCCCGAGATGCCGCAGTTTCCTCCGGGCTCGCCGTTCGAGGAATTTTTCAAGGAGTTCTTCGACCGCAATCGGCCCGACATGCCGCCACGTCGCGCAACGTCGCTCGGTTCCGGCTTCATCATCGATTCCAGCGGATACGTGGTCACCAACAACCACGTCATCGCAGACGCCGACGAGATCACGGTCATCCTCCACGACGACACCGCGCTCAAGGCCGAGGTCGTCGGCCGCGACTCGAAGACGGATCTGGCCGTGCTCAAGATCGATGCCCCGACCAAGCTTCCCGCGCTGAAACTCGGCGACTCCGACAAGATGCGCGTCGGCGACTGGGTCCTCGCCATCGGCAATCCCTTCGGGTTGGGCGGCACGGTCACCGCCGGCATCATCTCCGCCCGTGCCCGCGACATCAATGCGGGCCCCTACGACGATTTTCTGCAGACCGACGCCTCGATCAACCGCGGCAATTCCGGCGGGCCGATGTTCAACATGGACGGCGAGGTCATCGGCATCAACACGGCAATCTTTTCGCCGTCCGGCGGCAGCATCGGTATCGGGTTCGCGATCCCGTCGACGCTTGCCAAGCCGGTGATCGAGGATTTGCGCAAGTTCGGCCGCACCCGCCGCGGCTGGTTGGGCGTGCGCATCCAGTCGCTCAACGAGGAAATCGCCGAAAGCCTGGGCCTGAAGGAACAGAAGGGCGCCCTCGTCGCCAGCGTCAACGACGGTGGGCCGGCGGCCAAGGCGGGGCTGCGTCCGGGTGACGTGATCCTGCGCTTCGACGGCAAGGAGGTGCAGGAGATGCGGCGGCTGCCGCGCATCGTCGCGGAAACGCCGATCGGCAAGAGCGCCGAGGTCGTCGTCTGGCGCGAGGGCAAGCTGCGCAGCCTCAAGGTCGAGGTCGGCGAGTTGAAGGACGAGGAAGAAACGCAGGTCACCAAGACCGAGACGAAACCCCCGGCCATCGACAACGGCGCCGAGACCGTTCCCGTCCTTGGGATGAAGGTGGCCACCATCACCGCCAGCCTTCGCGAGAAATTCAACCTCGGCGAGGACGCCAAGGGCGTGGTGGTGACCGAGGTCACGGACGGTGGCGTGGCGGCGGAGAAACAGATCGGCGCCGGCGACGTCATCGTCGAGGTGAGCCAGGAGAAGGTCGGCACGCCGAAGGACGTGGCCACGCGCGTCGAGGCGGCGCGCAAGGCGGGGCGCAAGTCGGTGCTATTGCTTGTCGAGAACGAGCGTGGTCTGCGTTTCGTCGCGTTGCGTATCGACGGCGAGAAATAGGGCCGACGGGTACGGCGCCCCGCGGGGCGCCGTACCCGTCGGATTACTCCACGAAATCCTCGCGGCGGTAGCCCTGCGCATAGAGCAAGGCGGTCAGGTCGCCATGGACGATTCGCGACCGTGCCTGCGCGGCCACCACCGCCTTGGGTCGGAAGGCTACGCCCAGGCCGGCGGCCTTGATCATTTCGATGTCATTGGCGCCGTCGCCCACGGCGACCGCCAGGCGCAGGGGAATCTGGCGCTCGGCGGCGATGCGGATGAGGGCCGCGAGCTTGCCGTGCTGGTCGAGGACCGGCCCGCACAGCCGGCCCGTCAGGCGGCCGTCCGCGATCTCGGCGTCGTTGGCCTCGTGAAGGTCGAAGCCGCAGCTTTGCGCCACGCGGCTGACGAATTGCCGGAAGCTCCCCGAGACCAGCACGGTACAGGCGCCGCCGGCACGCATGGTGCGCACCAGCGTCCGGGCTCCGGGCGTCAGCCGGATGGCCTCGCAGGCGCGATCGAGCGTTTCGGTCGGCAAGCCCTCGAGCAATCCCACGCGCCGCCGCAGGGCCTCGTTGAATGCCATGCGGCCGTTGACCGACTTGTCGGTGATGGCGGCCACCGCTTCGCCCAAGCCCGCCAGCCGCGCCAGCTCGTCGAGCGACTCGCCGGCGGCGATGGTGGCGTCCATGTCGGCCACGAGCAAGCGCTTGCGGCGGTCGCCCGCAGCTTGGGCGATGCAGTCGACGGCCGCCTCCTTCAGGCGGTGGCGGGCGGCGGCCTCGGCCTGCTCAGGGGCCAGCATCCCGAATTCAAGGTCGCAGGCCGTCTCTTCGGCCAGCCAGCGCGGCGGCCCGGCATCGGCGCCCAGGTCGCGCAGGGCGTCGCGGACCGATCGTGCGGTGCGGTCGGCCAGACCGCCAGGTGCCGCGGCGACGAGGGTGAGGACGTATTGTTCCATTTGGCCTTGTGACCTGCCCGGGTTCTTCCTATTAGGGGCAGGCGCCGGCCATCGCAAGGCCAAAGCGCCGTTGCGGGTCGGTCCGGAAATTACTTGTTGAACAAAGGTCGGTGGTCTAAGAGACCGCCAAACATGTCCTGCGGGAGTTCCAGTCGTGCCGCTTCCCCTGCTGCGCCCCTTCGCCGCCCTGCGCCCCACGCGCGACTACGTCGCCAAGGTGGTCGCCCCGCCCTACGACGTGCTCAGCAGCGACGAGGCGCTGGTCGAGGTCGAAGGCAACCCGTGGAGCTTCCTGCACATCTCGAAGGCCGAAATCGACCTCCCCCCGGGCACCGATCACTACGCGCCGGCCGTCTACGCGAAGTCGGCCGAAAACTTGAGCAACATGATCGCCAGGGGGGTGATCAAGCGCGAGACGCGCCCCTGCTATTACATCTATCGCCTCACCATGGGCGAACACGTGCAAACCGGAGTGGTCGGGGCGGCGTCCGTCGCGGCCTACGACAGCAACCGCATCCGCAAGCACGAATACACCCGCCCCGACAAGGAGGACGACCGCGTCCGCCAGATCGATGCCTGCAACGCGCAGACCGGGCCGGTTCTGCTTGCCCATCGGCCGACTTCCGACCTGAGTGCGGTGATCGCCGAACAGGTGGCGCGCCCGCCGCGCTTCGATGTCGAGGCCAGGGACCATGTGCGGCATGCGCTGTGGGTGGTCGAGGACGACGCGGCTATCGCGCGCATCACCGCCGCCTTCGACGCCATGCCCAACCTCTACATCGCCGACGGCCACCACCGTTCGGCGGCCGCCTCGCGTGTGGCCGCGATGCGCCGGGCCGCCAACCCGGCCCCGCGGGGAGACGAGCCCTACGAGTCGTTCCTGGTGGTCAGCTTTCCCATCGAGGAAATGCGCATTCTCGACTACAACCGGGTGGTCCGCGATCTCGGCGACATGTCCTGCGAGGATTTCCGGCGCCGGCTCGAGGCGGATTTCATCGTCGATGCGGTCGATGGCCGGGCGCGCCCCGAGCGGCCGCACGAATTCGGAATGTACATGCGCCGCCGCTGGTATCGCCTGCGCCTGCGTGAGGGCGTACCCGTCGACCCGGTGGCCCGTCTCGACGTGAGCATGCTGACCGACCGGCTGCTGCGCCCGGTGCTCGGCATCTCCGACCTGCGCAAGGACGCCCGAATCGACTTCGTCGGCGGCAAGCGCGGCCTGTCGGAACTCGAGCGCCAGGTCGACTGCGGCGAGGCCGTGGTGGCGTTCGCCATGTATCCGACGCGCATGGAGGACCTGATCGCGGTGGCCGAGGCCGGCGAGGTCATGCCGCCCAAGTCCACCTGGTTCGAACCGAAATTGGGCGATGGCTTGGTGTCCTATCCGCTCGATTGAGCCGAGGTGAGCTTGCCGGGGCGCCCGAAGGTCGTCGTCATCGCGGGCCCCACGGCGTCGGGCAAGTCGGCGTTCGCCCTGTGTGCCGCCAGGGCCTTTGACGGCGTCGTCATCAATGCCGACAGCATGCAGGTGTACCGCGAACTGCGCATCCTCACGGCGCGGCCGACACCCGTGGACGAGGCGCAGGCGCCGCATCGCCTCTATGGCGTGATGTCGGCGGCCGAGGCGTGCTCGGCCGGGCGGTGGCGCGAACTCGCGGCGGCGGAGGTGGACGCGGCGCGCCTGTCAGGCAAGCTGCCCGTCGTGGTGGGCGGCACGGGCCTTTACCTCCGTGCCCTGATCGAGGGGCTGTCGCCCATACCGGACGTGCCCATCGGCGAACGGCAGGCGGCGCGCCAACTGCTCGCGGACATCGGCAACGAGGCCATGCATCGCCTGCTCCGCGAACGGGATCCCGTGATGGCGGCCCGCCTCGATCCCGGCAACTCCCAACGTCTGGTGCGCGCCTGGGAAGTGTTGCAGGCGACCGGCCGCTCGCTGGCGGCGTGGCAGTCCGAGGCGGGCGGCGGACTTGACGCGGACTTCCTGATTCTTGTTCTCGACCCACCCCGGGCGGCCCTCTACGCCGCTTGCGACCGGCGGTTTCTCGGCATGATGGAGGCGGGCGCGCTGGATGAGGTGGCTGCCCTCGAGAGGCTGCGCCTCGATCCGGCTCTGCCGGTGATGAAGGCGGTCGGGATTCCGCCCCTTCGCCGTCTGCTGCGCGGCGAGATCGACCGGGCGCGGGCCATTGCGGAGGCGCAGCAGGCGACCCGCAACTACGCCAAGCGCCAAGCAACCTGGTTCCGGCATCAATTGCCCGGGGCGCACCAGTCATCGGCGCAATTTTCGGAAAGTTTATGGGCGGAAACCTTTCCGATTATTCGTCGGTTTCTGTTGACCGGCGAAAGCTGAACGACTAGTTTGAGCGCCTTGCCGCCCCCTGGAGGGGGCAATATTATTTCGCGGTTACCCGATGGGAGGGGTGCGACATGCCGACTCAGCCACTGAACGGAGCGGAGATTATCCTCAAGGCCCTGGCCGATCAGGGTGTCGAGGTAATTTTCGGATATCCCGGTGGCGCCGTACTTCCCATCTATGACGAGATCTTCAAGCAGAACCGCCTGCGCCACATCCTGGTGCGGCATGAGCAGGCCGCGGTCCATGCCGCCGAGGGATATGCGCGTTCGACCGGCAAGGTCGGCTGCGTGTTGGTGACGTCGGGGCCGGGGGCCACCAATGCGGTTACCGGCCTGACAGACGCCCTGATGGACTCGATTCCCCTGGTCTGCCTGACCGGGCAGGTGCCGACCCATCTGATCGGCAACGACGCCTTCCAGGAGGCCGACACCACCGGCATCACCCGGCCCTGCACCAAGCACAACTATCTGGTCAAGGACGTCGACAGCCTGGCGCGCACCATCCACGAGGCCTTTCACGTGGCGCGCAGCGGCCGCCCGGGGCCGGTGGTCATCGACCTGCCGAAGGACGTGCTGGTGGGGCGCGGGGAGTATGTGCCGGCCGCCAAGGTCAGGCACAAGTCCTACAAGCCGCAGGTGAAGGGCGACATCAAGCTCATCGAGACCGCGGTCGAGATGATTGCCGGCGCCAAGAAGCCCATCCTCTACGGCGGCGGCGGCATCATCAACGCCGGCCCGGCGGCGTCGCAGCTCATGACCCAGTTCGCGCATCTCACCGGCTTTCCGGTGACGCTGACGCTGATGGGACTGGGGGGCGTCCCTGGCTCCGACCCGCAGTTCCTGGGCATGGTCGGCATGCACGGCACCTACGAGGCCAACCTCGCGATGCACGACAGCGACGTGATGGTGTGCATCGGCGCCCGCTTCGACGACCGCGTGACGGGCCGCATCAACGCCTTCGCCCCCAATGCCAAGAAGATCCACATCGACATCGATCCTTCGTCGATCAACAAGAACGTCGCCGTCGACCTGGCGATCGTCGGCGACGTGGCGCATGTCCTCGAGGACATGATGAAAGTGTGGAAGGCCAGGCAGTACCGCCCCGACGAACGGGCGTTGCGCGCGTGGTGGGCGCAGATCGACAAGTGGCGGGCGCGCGAGTGCCTGCGCTACGAAAAGACGAACAAGGTCATCAAGCCGCAATACGCGATCCAGCGCCTGTACGAACTGACCAAGGACCGCGACACCTACATCACCACCGAGGTCGGCCAGCACCAGATGTGGGCGGCCCAGTTCTACAAGTTCGAAAAGCCCAATCGCCTGATGACCTCGGGCGGCCTGGGCACGATGGGCTACGGCCTGCCGGCCGCGATGGGCGTGCAGGTGGCGCATCCGGACGCCCTCGTCGTCGATATCTCGGGCGAGGCGTCGGTGATGATGAACATCCAGGAGATGAGCACGCTTTGCCAGTACAAGCTGCCGGTAAAGGTGTTCATCCTCAACAACCAGTACATGGGCATGGTGCGGCAGTGGCAGGAACTGCTGTACAACGGCCGCTATTCCGAAAGCTACACCGCGGCGCTGCCCGACTTCGTCAAACTGGCCGAGGCCTTCGGGGCGGTCGGCCTGCGTGCCGAGAAGGTCGGCGAGGTCGATGAGGTGATCAAGGAGATGATGGCCCTCGACCGCACGGTGATCGTCGACATCCGCGTCGATCCCGCGGAGAACTGCTTCCCGATGATCCCGTCGGGGGCCGCCCACAACGAAATGCTGCTCGGTCCCGAGGATGAGGCGGACAAGCCGATCTCCGAGGACGGCATGGTGCTGGTCTAAGGAGAACGGACGTGACGGTGCAGACGGACGCCATCAAGCGGCACACCATCGCGGTGCTGGTGGACAACGAGTCGGGCGTGCTGGCCCGCGTCATCGGCCTGTTTTCAGGCCGTGGCTACAACATCGAGAGCCTGACCGTGGCCGAGGTGGATCCGCACGAGAATCTGTCGCGAATCACCATCGTCACCTCGGGCACGCCGATGGTGATCGAGCAGATCAAGGCGCAGTTGCGGCGCCTCGTGCCCGTTCACAAGGTGCGCGACCTGACCGTCGAGGGACCGTCGGTGGCGCGCGAGTTGGCCCTGGTCAAGGTGGCGGGCGTCGGTGAAAAGCGCGTCGAGGCGTTGCGCATCGCCGACATCTTCCGCGCCCGCGTGCTCGACAGCACGAACGAGTCGTTCGTATTCGAGATCGTCGGCTCGACCGAAAAGCTCGACGCCTTCATCAATCTGATGGAACCCTTGGGGCTGGTCGACGTCTCCCGCACCGGCGTCGCCGCCATCGCCCGCGGCGCCAACCCGCTGTAGGGAACGGTCGCTGGCCCCCGCTGGCCGACCCCTTGCGGGGCTAGCCGTATGACCCGGTGGCGGAGGGCATGATCGCGACATAGGTTGACTCCAGACCGCAAGTTGGAGGTCCACCCATGTCGACCGTTCGCTTCCTCCGGCTGTTGGCGATTTCGCTCGGTGCCATGACCGCCGCGGCCGCCGCCCAGGCCACCGAGCTTACGTGGTACGGGCACGCCGCGTTCAAGATCGTCACACCGGCCGGCCGTGTCGTCTTCATGGATCCATGGATCGCCAACCCGGCCAACCCCGCCGGCAAGGACGACCTTGCAAAGGTCGACAAGGCCGACCTCGTGCTCGTTACGCACGGCCACGGCGACCACATCGGCAATGCGGTGGAGATCGGCAACAAGACCGGCGCGCAACTGGTCGCCGTCTTCGACCTGGCGAAGGCGCTGGTGCAGTATCGCGGCTATCCCGAGAAGCAGGCCGGCATGGCCACCGTCGGCAACTTCGGCGGCGAGATAAGCCTGCTCGACGGTGACGTCCGGGTGGCCTTCGTTCCCGCGATTCACGGCTCCACCGTCGAGATCGCCGGCATGCCGGAGGAGGGCTCGCTCGAGGCGGCCGGCCAGCCCGGCGGCTTCCTGGTGACCGTCAAGGACGGGCCGGTCATCTACCATGCCGGCGACACCGACGTCTTCGGCGACATGGCGCTCGTCGGCGCCTTCCGTCCGGTGGACGTGATGCTGGCCCCGATCGGCGACAAGTTCACCATGGGCCCGGCACGCGCCGCCATCGCCGCCCGGCTGGTCAATCCGTCCAAGGCGATCATCCCCATGCATTACGGCACCTTCCCGGTGCTCACCGGCACCCCGGCGGCGTTCAGCGAGGCGCTGGCAAAGGAAGGCGTGGCGGCGCCGATGCGCGAGATGAAGCCGGGCGAGACCGCGAAGTTTTGACGCCGCCGCCCGGCGGCGCCATCCGCGCTTCCCTCTGCCGCGCAAAGCATGTAATTTCCCCGGCTACCGCCAACGGCTCGGAACAATCGGGGAACTAAGAAGATGCGCGTCTATTACGATCGGGATGCCGACGTCAATCTGGTCAAGGGCAAGAAGGTCGTCATCGTCGGCTACGGCAGCCAGGGCCACGCCCACGCCCTCAACCTCCGCGACAGCGGCGTTTCCGAGGTGGCGGTGGCGCTGCGTCCCGGATCGGCCACCATCCGCAAGGCCGAGGCCGAGGGCCTGAAGGTGATGAGCCCGTCCGAGGCCGCCGCCTGGGCCGACGTGGTGATGGTTCTGACGCCCGACGAGCTGCAGGCCGATCTCTATGTCGAGCACCTGCGCGACAACATGAAGGAGGGCGCCGCCCTGGCCTTCGCGCACGGTCTCAACATTCACTTCAAGCTGATCGAGCCGCGTTCCGACCTCGACGTCTTCATGATCGCGCCCAAGGGTCCCGGCCACACGGTGCGTAGCGAATTCGTGCGCGGCGGCGGCGTGCCCTGCCTGGTCGCGGTGGCTCAGAACGCCACCGGCAACGCGCTGGAAATCGCCCTGTCCTACGCCTCGGCGATCGGCGGCGGGCGTTCCGGGATCATCGAGACCACCTTCCGCGAGGAATGCGAAACCGACCTGTTCGGCGAGCAGGCGGTGCTGTGCGGCGGTCTGTCGCGCCTCATCCAGACCGGGTTCGAGACCCTCGTCGAGGCCGGCTACGCGCCCGAGATGGCCTATTTCGAGTGCCTGCACGAGGTCAAGCTGATCGTCGACCTGATCTACGAGGGCGGCATCGCCAACATGCGCTACTCGATCTCGAACACGGCGGAATATGGCGACTATACGCGCGGCACCCGCGTCGTCACCGACGAGACCAAAGCCGAGATGAAGCGCATCCTTGACGATATCCAGTCGGGCCGCTTCGTCCGCGACTGGATGCTGGAATGCAAGGCCGGCCAGCCGATGTTCAAGGCGACCCGGCGCCGCCAGGCCGAGCATCCGATCGAGGAGGTCGGCGAGAAGCTGCGCGGCATGATGCCGTGGATCGCCAAGAACAAGCTGGTCGACAAGAACCGGAACTGACGGGCCACGGCCGTCATTGCGAGGAGCGTAGCGACGAAGCAATCCAGCCGCCCGTTGGATCGCTTCGTCGGCTGGCGCCTCCTCGCGATGACGAATGTCGCGAGGTCGCCCGATTTCAGGAAATTATTGACATTTGGGTGCATTCCATCGTTCTGTAGAAAGACTGGCAAAATGGCCTGCGCGGCCATGCGGGGTTTTTATGACTGATCGGTGTTACCGAGGCGAGTTGGGAAAGAGCGGGGCGTTGAGCGCCGCCGGCCCCGCGCGCGCCTCCGTCGCCGGTCCCGCAGCGGGTCGGATCCTTCGACTTAGGTGCCCCTGAGCGGTTCTTGTCGCCGCCGTGTGTCGTGCGGCGATGGGCGTTCAGGGGATAAGCCGCAACCCTAGTCGACCATCGTTTCGCCACAAGGATCCGTCAGATGAGCACCATGGACAGCAACCGCGTCATCATATTCGACACCACCCTGCGCGACGGCGAGCAGTCGCCCGGCGCTTCGATGAACCATGACGAAAAGGTTCGCATCGCCGAAGTTCTCGAGGACATGGGGGTGGACGTCATCGAGGCCGGCTTCCCCATCGCCTCCAACGGCGATTTCGAGGCCGTCCGCGCCGTCGCCGGAACGGTCCGCAATTCCATCGTCTGCGGCCTGGCCCGCGCCACCAAGGGCGACATCGAGCGCTGCGCCGAGGCGATTCGGCCGGCTGCCCGCGGCCGCATCCACACCTTCATCTCCACCTCTCCGCTGCACATGAAGTACAAGCTGCAGATGGAACCGGAGAAGGTGCTGCAGGCGGTGATCGACAGCGTCTCCTTTGCCCGCCGCTTCACCGACGACGTGGAGTGGTCCGCCGAGGACGGCTCGCGCACCGAACACGACTTCCTGTGCCGCTGCGTTGAGGCGGCGATCGCCTCGGGCGCCCGCACGATCAACATTCCCGACACCGTGGGCTACGCCGTGCCCGACGAGTTCGCCGCTCTGATCCGTATGCTGTTCGACCGCGTGCCCAATATCGACGAGGCGATCATCTCGGTTCACTGTCACAACGATCTGGGCTTGGCGGTGGCCAACTCGCTGGCCGCCGTGGGCGCCGGCGCCCGGCAGGTGGAGTGCACCGTCAACGGCCTGGGCGAGCGCGCCGGCAACGCGGCGATGGAAGAGATCGTCATGGCGCTGCGCACCCGCCACGACCGCATGCCCTATACGACCGGGATCCACACCGAGAACATCACGCGGGCATCGAAACTGGTGTCCACGGTCACCGGCTTCGTCGTGCAGCCCAACAAGGCCATCGTGGGCGCCAACGCCTTCGCCCACGAGTCGGGCATTCACCAGGACGGGGTTCTCAAAAACGCCCAGACCTACGAGATCATGACCCCGGAATCGGTGGGCCTGCATCGCTCGACTCTGGTGCTGGGCAAGCATTCCGGGCGCGCCGCGTTCCGGGCCAAGCTCAAGGAACTGGGCTATGACCTGGGCGACAACGCGATCGAGGAGGCGTTCCGTCGTTTCAAGGATCTGGCCGACAAGAAAAAGGACGTGTTCGACGAGGACATCGTGGCCATGGTCGATGACGAGGTGGTGCGCACCAACGACCGCGTGCGCTTCGTCTCGCTGGCGGTGATGTGCGGCACCAGGCACCGGCCGCCGACGGCGGAGCTGGATCTGGAGGTCGACGGCGTGCTCAAGAGCGTTACGGCCACCGGCGACGGCCCGGTCGACGCCACCTTCCACGCCATCCGCGATCTGTTCCACCACGACGCGCGGCTGCAGCTTTATCAGGTCCACGCGGTCACCGAGGGCACCGACGCCCAGGCCGAGGTCACGGTCCGCCTCGAGGAGGACGGAAAGACGGTCAACGGCCAGGGTGCCGACACCGATACTTTGGTCGCGTCGGCGCGGGCCTACGTCAACGCCCTGAACAAATTGTTGGTGAAAAGAGAAAAAAGCGCTCCGGAAGCGCTGTCGGCCTGATATAAACTTTAACAACCTACCCATTATTGTATACCAATGCCGGGAGCGATTGCTCCCGGCATTGTTGCAACCATGCGAGGATGCGAGGTCGGATGTTTTCGAGTTTGACGGGGTGGTTGTCGTCTGACATGGCCATTGATCTGGGGACGGCGAATACGCTCGTCTACGTCAAGGGCAAGGGGGTCGTCCTCAACGAGCCTTCGGTGGTCGCCATCGCCGAGGACAAGGGCCGCAAGAAGGTCCTGGCGGTGGGCGACGAGGCCAAGATGATGCTGGGCCGCACCCCCGGCTATATCCAGGCCATCCGGCCGCTGCGCGACGGCGTCATCGCCGATTTCGAAGTCGCCGAGGAAATGATCAAGCACTTCATCCGCAAGGTGCACAACCGGCGGAGCTTCACCAGCCCACTCATCATCGTCTGCGTACCCTCCGGCTCCACCGCCGTCGAGCGGCGGGCCATCCAGGAATCGGCCGAGAGCGCCGGCGCGCGGAAGGTGTTCCTGATCGAGGAGCCGATGGCCGCGGCCATCGGCGCCGGGCTGCCGGTCACCGAGCCGACGGGCTCGATGGTGGTCGACATCGGCGGCGGCACCACCGAGGTCGCGGTGTTGTCGCTGGGCGGCATCGTCTACGCCCGCTCGGTGCGCGTCGGCGGCGACAAGATGGACGAGGCGATCATCGCCTACATCCGCCGCAACCATAACCTGCTGATCGGCGAATCCTCGGCCGAGCGGATCAAGAAGGAGATCGGATCCGCCTGCCCGCCCGAGGACGGCGAGGGCCGGACCATGGAGATCAAGGGCCGCGACCTGATGAACGGGGTTCCCAAGGAACTGGTGGTCAGCGAGCGGCAGATCGCTGAGAGCCTCGCCGAGCCGGTGGGCGCGATTATTGAGGCGGTCAAGGTCGCTCTGGAGCATACGGCGCCGGAACTGGCCGCCGACATCGTCGACAAGGGCATCGTGCTGACCGGCGGCGGCGCC
This sequence comes from Rhodospirillales bacterium, assembly GCA_019455065.1. Lineage (GTDB taxonomy): Bacteria > Pseudomonadota > Alphaproteobacteria > Rhodospirillales > Magnetospirillaceae > JACFNC01. The sequence goes on along the minus strand of JACFNC010000002.1, from coordinate 94,083 downwards.
CTGCTTGGCAACCTCGATTACGTGCTCCGCCACGCCACCGGCCTGCCAGTGACCATCGCCGACGACCCGCTGTCCTGCGTGGCTCTCGGCACCGGGCGGGCGCTGGAGGAGATGCAGAAGCTGCAAAACGTCCTCAGCACCATGTACTGAGCGCCGAGGACGCTTCGTGGGCCGCTTCACGGGGGGCGGCACACGAGGTACTGACGGAGAACGCGACGCGACTGAAGGAAAGGGGGGCGCGTGAAGCATTCGGGAGCTGTCGTACGCCTGGGCGCGTTGAAGCTGCTGATCCATCGCTTCGCGTTTACCGCCATGGTCGTCGCGGCTTTCGGGTTGATGATCCTGGGCAAGGCGGATGCCGTTCTGGCGGAGCGTTTGCGCGCGGCCATCACCGACGCGGTTACGCCGGCCCTCAATGTTCTGTCGCGCCCGGCCGAGGTGATCGCCGACGTGGCGGATCGGGTGCGCAATCTCGCCGCCCTGCATGCCGAAAACGAGAAGCTGCGCGAGGAGAACCGGCGTCTGTTGCATTGGCAGACGGTGGCCCGCCGTCTCGAGGACGAGAACCGCCTGCTGCGCCGTCAGACCCACGCCGTTTCCGATGCCGCAGCGCGCTATGTGACGGCGCGTGTGGTCGCCGACACCGGCGGCGCCTTCGTCCGCTCGGTGCTGGTCTCCGCCGGTGCCGCCGAAGGGGTGCGCAAAGGCCAGGCCGTGCTGGCGGGCGAGGCGCTGGTCGGCCGCGTGGCCGAGGTTGGGCGGCGGTCGGCGCGCGTGCTGCTCCTTACCGACCTCAATTCGCGCATTCCGGTGGCCACCGTCGGCGCGCGTGCCAATGCCATTCTGGCCGGCGACAACAGCGACCAGCCGACTCTCTCGTACCTGCCGCTCGACGCCGTCGTGGAACCGGGTCAGCGGGTCGTCACCTCCGGCCATGGCGGGGCCTTTCCGCCGGGCATCCCGGTGGGCGTGGTGACCGCGGTCGGCAACGGCGGCCCGCGTGTCCAGCCCTTCGCCAATCGCCATCGACTTTCAATGGTAACGATAGCCGACTACGGCCTCGACGCGTTGGCGGTTTCGGCGGAGTCGACAGGGCAGGCGGGAGAGGGGCCGTGAAACCCGGACCGCTGCAACGCCTCGACGCGTTGGTCCGGCACTTGGTTCCCCTGGCCAGCACCCTCGGATTGATGTTGCTGACGATCGCGCCGAACCGCATCCCCGGGGCCGCCGCGGTAATGCCGATGTTGGGCTGGATGGCGGTGTTCTATTGGGCGGTCTTCCGGCCCGACCTGTTGCGATCCTGGATGGCCTTCCTCGCCGGGGTGCTGTCTGACGCCCTGGCCGGCCTGCCGATGGGCGTCAGCGCGCTTGCGCTGCTCATCCTGCACGGCGTCGCGTCGTCGCAGCGACGCTTCTTTCTCGGCAACACCTTCGTGGTCGCTTGGTGGGGGTTCGCCATGCTGGCGGCGGGCGTGTCGCTGCTCGTCGCGGGGCTCGCCTTCGTCGTCGATGGCCGTCACGCCCCCCGCGACACCCTGGCCCTGCAATACGTCCTGACGGTCCTCCTCTATCCACCCGTGGCGTGGACGTTGGCGCGCAGCCAGGTTGCCCTGCTGCGGCAGAGGTAGGTCCATGCGCACCCAGGATCAGGAACGAAACCGGTTGTTCGGCCGCCGCGCCGCCCTTCTCGCCGGGGGCAAGGTCGTCCTGATCTCCGCCCTGGTGGGCCGCATGTACTATCTGCAGGTGCTGGAGGCTGACCGCTACCGCATGCTGGCCGAGGAGAACCGCATCAATCTCCGCCTGCTGCCCCCGCCGCGCGGACGCATCCTCGATCGCAACGGCGTGCCGCTGGCGGTGAACGAACAGAACTTCCGCCTGCTTGTGGTTTCGGAGCAGACCGACAACCTCGATACCACGCTCGACGCATTGGCGCGCTTGGTACCCCTCGGCGAGGCCGACCGGGCTCGCATCCACCGCGAAGTGAAACGGCGGCGCAGCTTTGTGCCGGTGAAGATTCGCGAGAACCTGACCTGGGACGAGGTGGCGCGCATCGAGATCAACAGCCTCGACCTCCCGGGGGTGACCATCGACGTCGGCGAAAGCCGCCACTATCCCTCGGGCGAGTTGGCCGCCCATCTTCTTGGTTATGTGGCGGTGCCGTCCGAGAGCGACCTCAATGGCGATCCCCTGCTGGAGTTGCCGGGATTTCGCATCGGCAAGGCGGGGATCGAACGAGTCTACGACCTTCCGTTGCGCGGCACCGCCGGCAACAGCCAGGTCGAGGTCAACGCCGTGGGCCGCGTGATCCGCGAGTTGGCGCGCAACGAGGGCCGTCCCGGCCGCGACTTGAACCTTACCATCGACCTGCGCCTGCAGGAGTTCGCGAGCCGCCGACTGGGCGAGGAAAGCGCCTCGGTGGTCGTCATGGACATTCATTCGGGCGAATTGCTGGTGATGGCGTCAACCCCCAGCTTTGACCCGAACGCCTTCAACCGCGGCCTCACCTCGGAGGAATGGAAGGCGCTGATCTCGAATCCGCGCAGCCCGCTGGCCAACAAGGCCATTGCGGGTCAGTACACGCCGGGCTCGACCTTCAAGATGGTCGTCGCCCTGGCCGCCCTGGAATCCGGCACGATGAGCCGCGACCAGCGCGTCTTCTGCCCCGGCCACATGATGCTGGGCAACGCGAAATTCCACTGCTGGAAAAAGGGCGGGCACGGCAGCCTGAACATGGTCGAGGCGATCAAGCATTCCTGCGACGTCTTTTTCTACGAGGCGGCCAGGCGCACCGGCATCGACCGCATCGCCGACATGGCGCGCAAGTTCGGCATGGGGACGCCGACTGGGCTCGACCTGCCCGGCGAGCGGCCCGGCGTCGTTCCCTCCCGCAACTGGAAACAGGCGACCCTGGGCCAGCCCTGGCATCTGGGGGAAACCCTGGTCAACGGCATCGGACAAGGTTTCATCCTGGCGACACCGTTGCAAATGGCCGTGATGACGGCGCGCATCGCCAACGGCGGCCGCGCCGTCGTCCCGCATCTCGCGCGCGACCTCGTCCAGGGCGGAGAGATGGCGCCGCGCCCGATGCCGACCTTCCAGCCGATCGGCGTGTCACCGACCGGTCTGGCCGTGGTGCGGCAGGGGATGAACGCGGTCACCAACGAACAGGGCGGCACCGCTTGGGCGGCCCGGATCCGCGAGGCGGGCATGGAGATGAGCGGCAAGACCGGCACCGCCCAGGTGCGCCGCATCACCCTGCGCGAGCGTGAGACCGGAGTGAGGAAGAACGAGGACCTGCCGTGGAAGGAGCGCGACCATGCGTTGTTCGTCGCCTACGCCCCGGAACAGGCGCCGCGCTTCGCCATCGCGGTGGTGGTCGAGCACGGCGGCGGCGGTTCGGCGGTGGCGGCGCCGATCGCCCGCGACATCATGATCGAGGTGCAGAAGACGTTCCGGCCCGCCGTCGCCGCGCTTGCCCCGCAGGACGCCGCAAGCCGTTCGCAGGGCGGAGGAGGTTGAGGCGTGAGGACCTGGCATCTCGACTCCACCCGCCACCGCATGACGCTCGGCCGCAAGCTCGGCCAGGTGAGTTGGCCGCTGGTGATGCTCCTCGTCATGGTCGCGGGCATGGGCTTCGCGGCCCTGTTCTCGGCCGCCGGAGGCAGCCTCGATCCCTGGGCGTCGCGCCAGATGGCGCGCTTCGGCATGGGAATGGCGATCCTCCTCGTGGTGGCGGTGACCGACCTCAAGATCTGGATGCGCTACGCCTATGTGCTCTACGCGCTGGGCATGGCGTTGCTGGTCGCGGTCGAGGTGGTGGGCACGATCGGCATGGGGGCGCAGCGCTGGATCGACCTCGGCTTCATCCAGCTTCAACCTTCCGAGGTGATGAAGATCGCGCTTGTCCTCAGCCTGGCGCGCTATTTCCACAGCGCCGACCTGTACGCCGTGGGGCGCCCGCTGTTCCTGTTGCCGCCGCTCGTGATGGTGGCGGCGCCGGTGGCGTTCGTGCTCAAGCAGCCCGACCTCGGGACGGCGATGATGCTGCTGATGTCCAGCGCGGTAATCTTCTTCATGGCCGGCGTGCGCTGGTGGAAGTTCGCTTTCGTGCTGGTGTCGGGCCTGGCCGCCATCCCGCTGGCCTGGCAGTTCCTGCACGAGTATCAGAAAAAGCGGGTGCTGACCTTCCTCAACCCCGAGAGCGATCCGCTGGGGGCCGGCTACCACATCATGCAGTCGAAGATCGCCCTCGGTTCCGGCGGGCTGTTCGGCAAGGGCTTCCTTCAGGGCACGCAGAGCCACCTCAACTTCCTGCCCGAGAAGCAGACCGATTTCATCTTCACCATGCTGGCCGAGGAGTGGGGCATGGCGGGCGCGCTGTTCCTGCTGCTGCTGTACGTGCTGATCATCGCCTACGGCTATGCCATCGCGCTGCGCAGCCGCAGCCAGTTCGGGCGGTTGGTGGGGCTGGGCATGACGTCCACCTTCTTCCTCTACGTGTTCATCAACATCGCCATGGTGATGGGGTTGCTGCCGGTGGTGGGGGTGCCGCTGCCGCTGATCTCCTACGGCGGCACGGCCATGCTGACCCTGTTGTTCGGCTTCGGGCTGGTGGTGTGCGTGTGGGTGCATCGCGACAGCGTCGTCGGCCGACGCGGCGGCGACGACGGCTGACGGCCGTCGGGAAGGACGGAACACGGCGCGGATGGCCAAAAAACCATCGACAACCGCGGCCGCGTTTGCTATATCGCGGCCTCCGCTGCGGGCGCATAGCTCAGTTGGTAGAGCAGCTGACTCTTAATCAGCGGGTCCAAGGTTCGAGTCCTTGTGCGCCCACCAATCAAAGGCCTGATTTTCCATTGAAAATCGGGCCTTTTCCTTTCTCATGCGTTCCGTTCCCTGAGCGGCATGGCAGAACGGGCCGCCACGACCAAGGCTAGCTCGGTCTTACAGGAGGCCTCACCGCGCAGCTTGCTGCTGAACCAAGTTGATAGCCTGGTCGCGATTGCTGCTGTCGCCCACGATCTCCAGGGTCTCCTCGGCCGTAAGTCCCGGTGGTAAACGGGACGCTATTACCTGGATTGTTCGATATCGCTCCACACCGGAACTCGTCCCGATGAGCGCCAACGCTTCGCCCATGGAAAGCCTCTGAGGCAACCGCTTGATCAGAAGGCTTAGGAGATCCAGTCGGGCGTGACTATCGCCGATGATCATCAGGGCTTGCTTGGTCGACAGGCTTTGAGGCAGGGACTTCTCGATCGCGATAATTGTTCGATATCGCTCAACGCCGGAACTCGTTCCGATGAGCGCCATCGCGTCGTCCATGGAAAGCCTTTGCGGCAACCGTTTGATCAAGAGACTTAGGAGATCCAGTCTGCCGTGACTATCGCCGATGATCGTCAGGGCTTGCTTGGTCGACAGGCTTTGAGGCAGGGACTTCTCGATCGCGATAATTGTTCGATATCGCTCAACGCCGGAACTCGTTCCGATGAGCGCCATCGCGTCGTCCATGGAAAGCCTTTGCGGCAACCGTTTGATCAGAAGACTTAGGAGATCGAGTCTGCCGTGACTATCGCCGATGATCGTCAGGGCTTGCTCGGTCGACAGGCTTTGAGGCAGGGACTTCTCGATCGCGATAATTGTTCGATATCGCTCAACGCCGGAACTCGTTCCGATGAGCGCCATCGCGTCGTCCATGGAAAGCCTTTGCGGCAACCGTTTGATCAAGAGACTTAGGAGATCCAGTCTGCCGTGACTATCGCCGATGATCGTCAGGGCTTGCTTGGTCGACAGGCTTTGAGGCAGGGACTTCTCGATCGCGATAATTGTTCGATATCGCTCAACGCCGGAACTCGTTCCGATGAGCGCCATCGCGTCGTCCATGGAAAGCCTTTGCGGCAACCGTTTGATCAGAAGACTTAGGAGATCGAGTCTGCCGTGACTATCGCCGATGATCGTCAGGGCTTGCTCGGTCGACAGGTTCTCGGGAAGAGTATTCTTGATCGCTAGAATTGCTCGGTACCGCTCGACGCCGGACGTCGATGCCAGGATCGCGCGCGTTTCCTCGAACGAGAGCGGACTGGAAAGCCGATTGGCGAACATCTCCAAAGCAGTTCGGCGATTCGCACTGTCGCCAATGATTCCGAGGAGCTGCTCCGCCGTCAGCGTCTTCGGAAGGTGCTTTTGTATGATCCCTAGCGTGCGATACCGATCGGCGCCCGAGGTCGGTTCCAGAATGGCGTGCGCATCCTCCAAGGATATGACTGGCGGAAAACGTGCGATATACGAGGACAAGAGGGTCGTCCGGTTGGCACTGTCGCCGATTATCGCCAAGGCCTCTGGCACCGTCAGATGCGCAGGTACGAAATTGGATAGGTTGGTAATTGAGCGATAACGTTCGTTGCCGCTGCGGCCATTGAGAAGCGTAAGTAGTTTTTTCACCTCTTCGCTATGATCCCCACCCTTGGTGGTCTGGCTTTCAGGCGTTCCCGGTGCCGCTGGGCGCTCTGTTTGGATTTTCTCGGCTTTGGCCGAGGCGCCGTCGACGGCATCCTGCGTATTCGGTCGTTCGGGCGCCGAGGCCTCGGGCGCGGTTTCCTGTGGCCTTGGCGGCTGCAATTCGCCGGCTCCAATCAGCCACCATCCAGCACCCGCCACCACGAGCCCCAGTCCAATCAAGGCGGACAATACCGCGATGGGTTTTCGTCCTGTCCGAAAAGGGGAAGGCCGCCGCATTGCTACGGTCATCGTCCGGTCCCCCACGCCCAGTCCTTCGGAGGTGCCGTCAACCGCGCTTACAGCCGACTTTATCGACCTGATCAACCGATCCAGGTGCTGATGCAAGGGCGGCTGCCATGCGTCGATCCAGTGCGAGCTGGCGACAAAGAGTTCCAACGAGCGTGACGGCGTGACCTCGCGAATTCGAATCGGGAACACTGGTTTTCCGGCACTGACTCCGCGTTCGATTTCGCGCTTGACGTATATTGATTTGTTGGCGTTCTCAGACAGCACCAGAACCAGCACGGGGCATTCAAGCAGCCCCTCGATAATCTCGGCTCCATACTCTCGTCCGGGAGTCACGTCGCGCGGCGCGATCCAGCATGGGACGCCTTCCCGTTCCAGATATTCGCAAATCTGCCGTGCAGCATCAGCATCTTGCGAGGCGTGCGAGATGAAGGCTGTGCGCCGCATTCGGGCCTCCACTGGTAAGCCTCATCCCTGCTGGGCAAGGCTTATGCGTAGGGCTGGGTTGTCAACCTCGCGACGAGGTCCGACACCATGAGGACGAATGAAATGATGCCCCCTCGGGCGCTTCCGGCAAAGAACTCGAATGTCTGTCGACCGGCGTCGAAAGTAGGTCGGCCGCAGGCTCATAACGTCCCCGACCATCGGCTGGAGCCCGTTGTCTCCAGCGTGGGGGAGGGACGAATCGGTGCGGATGGCGAATGTTGGGAGGTGCTGACGACACGGCTGACCACCTGCTCCGTCGGCGCCCCCCAATAGGCTATGGAAACCATCGCTCCTTTTGCGCGATGATCCCGTTTTCATCGCGCCCCGTGGCAGGGTTGTGCCCGGCCGACGCCGCCGGAACCAGGGCGGCCGCTGCAAATCGAATGGTTGAGGAATCGATCGGTGGAGCCCGCGCGGCAGACTGGGCCCAGTTCCTGTAAGCAGTTGCTTGCGCTGGATGGTGGTGGCGTACGTGGTGCGATTTCGGTTGCGTTCATCGAGCGAATCGAAGCCATTTGCAAAGAGCGCTCGGGACGAGGCGAGGCATTCCGGCTATCCGATCACTTCGACCTGATTGGCGGGACGTCCACCGGTGCGATTATCGGTACGGCGCTTGCCCTCGGCTTACGCGCGAGCGAGGTCAAGGAGCTCTACCTTCGACTTGCGCCACGCGTCTTTCGACGATCCCGCTGGCGGCTCTCGCTCGTCCAGACAATCTTCGACGCCACGGTCCTTCAGCGCGAGATTGCTGGCATAGTGGGCGACAGGCGGTTGGATACCCCCGATCTGCGCACCCACCTCGCGATCGTCATGAAACGGATGGATACGGGGGGCACCTGGATCATCACCAACTGTCCGCATGCGAAATTCTGGGACGACCCGGCGGACGGATCGTACATCGGCAACAAACACTTCCGGCTGGCAAGCCTCGTCCGTGCCTCGACGGCAGCGCCTTACTTCTTTGCACCCGAAGAGGTGTCGGTCATGGACGGCCGCCCACCCGGCGTGTTCATAGACGGCGGCCTTACGCCTCATAACAATCCGTCTCTTGCCCTTCTGCAGGTGGCGACGATACCGGCCTATGGGTTCCATTGGCCGGTCGGTGCCGATAAGTTGCACATCGTATCGGTGGGCACGGGATCGCATCGTCTGTGTATCGGCCGGACCGCCGCTCGGCGGATGCTGGCGGCGCAGTTTGCCGCCCGGTCGCTCGTCACGATGATTGGCGACAACAGCACCCAGGTGCTCACGATGATGCAGATTCTGGGGCGTAGCCACACGCCTTGGACAATCAACACCGAGGTGGGAGATCTCGACGGATTTCTTCTCCCGTCCGATCCTCTTTTCACCTTCCAGCGCTACGACCTCCTGTTGAGCCGGGCCTGGCTGCGGGCGGAACTGAACCTCAAGCTCAGCGACCGCGAGGTCGAGCGCCTGTATGCCATGGACAACGCCGAGAGTATCCCGTTGCTCTACGAAATGGGGCAAGCGGCAGCGGCGAAACTCGTGCAGCCCGAGCATCTCCTTCCCGCTTGAGGCGGATCGGCTCGAAGTACCAATGATTTCGGAGTTTACCGTGTGGGGCTTCACGGAAAAGGCGGCGCGGGAATTGGTCGGCACCGTGGTACGAAAGCGGGCCCGGCCGGCGGAACGCCATGCTGAGCAGCCGGAGCAGCTTGGGCGGGTGGTTCTTTATGAACGCTCCGAAATGGGCGATGCCTATGCAGTCCTCGTATATTGGGGCGGTGGCGAGCTCTCGCGGTACGACACACCAGAGGAATTCGCAGCCGAGGTGGAAACAATGGGAAAGCCCCTGGGAAGGGGCTGACTCATTAGGGTGTAGGAAGCCTAATACTTTGTTTTCGCCTCGAAATCGTCGACCGCGTTCACGACGAGGCTTCGCAGTTCGGAATACTGATCGTTCGAGCGCTTGAAGAATCCGGCCAAGTCGCGGAGTCCTAGTGCTTCGGCCACCTCGCGGGCCTGCCCGATCGCTTCGAGGATGCGGTCAACGGCCGTTAGAACGTCGCGGGCTTCGGTCATGCCTGCCTCCTGGTTGCGAAGGGCTCGACGTCGAGGTTACGCCAGACCGCCGCGCCTTCGACCGTCCATAATTGGCTCGCCCTTAGCCCTTGCAGGAAGAGCGAGGATCCAATTTTCATGCATAATCGTACGGTTGCTACGACTCAAATCAGCGATGGTGGCCTTGCCGTTCGTATCCGCGCGCAGATGCATTCCATGGGCGGCACAGCAAGCGGGAGGCAGCGGGCCCTTTGGATCCCTAGGTACAAGCCGAGCGCGCACGTGCCGCGTGCGAAAATGAGGGCCAAGCTTGGGAGGGCAGCAATCCGATGCAACGGGACCTGTCGCAGATTTGGACGCCCAGGCCGTGGCTCGCCCTTGTGGCATTCATCGTTTCCTTTACGGCCTTTTACCTTACGGCGCTCGCTTCCCGGGCGGCCGGCGCCAATTGCACGCGTGACACCGATCCTGGGCACCTCCTGTATCAAACCCTGCGCTTGTTCGTCGTCGAGGGAGAGTGGCTGTTCGACCAAGGGGCATCCGGTCCGTGGTGCGACACTCTCAAGGCAATGGCTTTTCTGCTTCCGGCGGTCAGCGTCTTATCAATTGTCCTTGCGCTGTCTCGGGCAACACGCCGAAAGCTCGTGCGGCCCTGGTGGCGCATGTGGACCCGCCGGGGAACGGTAATCGTCGGCCATACGCTCGCGAGTCGTATCCTCGCCGCCGATTTGAAGGACGACGCACTGGGCACCGAGTGCGAGCGGCATCCGATCGTGCTGGACGTCGATCCCGACCCGGAACATGCCGAGGGGCTCTGGCGGCTGAGAGCGACCGTGGTGCCCTGCCCGGAGGGCCTCGGTGCGGCGGTGAAAAAATCATTTGATATCGTGCGAACGGACCGCGTGATCAGTTTCCTTGGCGACGAGGATCTTCAGGTAACCTTGTTGCTGGCGATTGACGCGCTATGCAGGGATCCCGCGCAATGGAAAAAGCGGGCAAGTCGGCGCATGGCCAGCGGCCGTACCGCGCCAAGAAATTCGTTTGGGATCGAGGCCATCCCGCCGGTCGATATCTGGCTTTACGTCAAGGATCCCGTCCGGGCGAGTAAAATTCTGTCGTTGGGTCGGCTTACGCAGGTGGAAAAGCATGTCCGCCTAGGGACATTCGATTTCGATACCTTGGCGTCACGCGACCTGTTCGAACGGACGCGCTTCGAGCTCCTTGCCGATTACCAGGGGCAGACCGCGATCCACTTCGCCATCCACGGGGAGGGTGCTCCGGCTCTTGCCCTGGCACGCGAGGCTGCGCACCACTACAACACGACCGCGAGCGCGGAACTCGCAATCACCTTCGTCGGACCCTCGGCCGCCGGCGTCCGGGCTGCGCTTCTGCGGGATGCCCCCGGCCTTCGCGACATCGTCGATCTGCAGGCGATCGCGCGACTTGGCGAGGTGCCACCTGTCCGTCCCTACACGGCTCACTTCGTCGTCGGCGACGACGAGTCGGCTGCGGTCGCGGAAGCGGTGAGAATCCGTCGCTTTCTCCTCGAGCCGGAGGTCGACGCCCCGCTCTCGTTCGGGCTGGTCGCGGCGCCCGTCTATGTGCGGGTCCAGGATGGGGCCGGCTTCGGTCTCCTCCTCGGGCACAAGGATCGATGCGGCCCGTTGAGCAGCCGCGCCGGGAGCCCGGTTGCCTCGGAAGAGCGTTGGCCCTTTGACGGGGTACACGGCTATGGCGCGCTGGAGGACCTCGTCAAACTGGAGCAGATCGCCTCTCCTTCAATAGAGGCGATGGCGCGGCGAGCGCATGATATCGCCTACGGCGCCTGGAACATCGACCAAGAACTCGATCCGGCCGATTGGACGCGACAAGCGCAGAACCTTCGCCCCGCGCTCGGCGCTGACTATGACAGTTTGAGCCATGAATTGAGGGAATCAAATCGCCGCGCGGTGCGCCACGGCCCCGTCAAGGCGGGGGCCCTTCGGTGTTCCATACGCCGCGTCCGACACGGGGACAAGCGGCAAACCCTTTCGCCGGACGAGTGGAACGCACTCCTGCACGGGCCGTGGCTCGACCGGCTTGCCGAGGCCGAACACCGGCGATGGTGGGCCGAACGGGCCGTCCGTGGCTGGGTCCACGGCGAGGGAAGGAGCGAAGCGTTGAGGCGTCATCCCGAACTGCGGCCGTTCAAATCGCTTGGCCGGCACGAGATTTTCGATCGACGCCAGGTCAGCAGTCTGCCGCTGATCCTGGACACCGGCCAACGTGCCGCCGGTGAGCGGTCTCTTGTTCTCCGTCCGGAACTCGTGGTGGGTGTCATAGGTTACACCGAGGAACGATTGACCGATATCGAGCGTGTGCGGAGGGTACTCGGGGCCACGCTCGAAGGATTTCTCGAATCAAGCGGCGGCTCTCCCGTCGGTTTCGATTTGGTGCTCCTCTCAAACCTGGCGCCCGGCACCGATGCAATCGCCGTAGAGATCGCCGCCGAGTTCGAGGTGCCGGTGTACGCGATCTTGCCGATGCCAGCCGAGCTATACGCGGAATACCTCTACAACCAAGCCCTCGCCCGTGCCGCCGACCCCCAAGTCCGTGATGGCGCCGCCAAAGCGGCCCGGAATTCGTTCCTCGAGTTGACTTCCAAAGCCGCCATCTGTGTGAACGTACCGCCCGAGTCGGGCAGCACGGCGGTTCCTGCTCCTCTCCTCGTACAGGATAGTCCTGAGGCCGAGGGGGTCAGAAAAAGGCTATATCGACGCGCCGGGTCGGGGGTCGTTGCTCGAAGCGACATCCTGATCTGCGTCGTCGATCCGAACGAGACAAATCCATCCCTGACCACGGAACTCATGAACGCCCGCAAATCTGGCGGAATCTGGCGGACTTTTCCGGAATCGGAGTTCCAAATTCCGCCCGCGCCGACCGCCCCGCTCATTCTCGATGCCCGCGATCCCCAGCCACCGAGTGAGGAGGCCGTTCGTGCTCTTCTCCACGAGGTTTGGGATTGGCGCACGTCGGCAAACAGACAGACGCCCGCCGCTCGTCCATACCGATGAGTATTGGAGACGTCGAATTCCCTGCCTCAGCCGGAGCTTTTTTGAGGACAAGACACGTGCAGCCCGCTCTCGGTTTCGCAGTCATATTGGTGCTGACCGCGCCAGCACATGCGCGCTCCGACATCGCCACCGACCTCGTCAACTTGGAAATCGCCGAAGGGTGCGGAAAGGCCGGCGGCCGCATCGAACCTGCCGCCGCGATCGAACGTGACCTGACAGGCGACGGCCTGGCCGATCTCGTTATCAGCCACGAAGGCATAAGCTGTGCAGGGGGCGGGGAAAGCTCCTTCTGCGGTCAGCTATGCAGCATCAAGTTCTTCGTTCGGCGCGGCGAACGTTTGGAACTCGACCACGAACTGCTGGGCCGCGGCATGACCGTCGGCGCCGGCGCAATTCCGCCGATCAACATGTACGCCGCAGGCGGGCGTCCGGGGGCGGTGAAATGGAACGGAACGACCTTCGCGCCAGCCAATCAATCTGCCCGCGCGCGACGGGGCTCAGGCCCATGAGTGGGTCAGCCCCTTTGTGCCTTTTCGGCCTTGACGGCCCGGGGCGGCCAAGGCCGCCGATCACGCGTAGGCTATGAAGTTCGTGGCATCGAGTGTCGAAAGGTCCGTTCCCACCAAGACGATCAACGCGTCGTCATCCTGGTCGAAACCGTTGTTGCCGCCATCCACATAGACGAACTGACCGCCGTTCCAGATGAAGGATACCGCGCCGTCTGCGGTCGTGCCCCCGTTCGCGGTGGCCAATGCCATCGCCGCGGCCGTCAACGCGTCGGTGATGTCGTCGCCGGCGAGGTTGCCGGCCTCGACGTAGAGCGAAGAGTCGGCGAACTGGATCTTGTCGTCATTCGTGAAATTGAGGACATAGTCCATGCCTTCGGTCGCCATGGCGCCGATGGTGACGGTATCGGCGCCGTTTCCGACGTCCACGAAGTCATCTCCCGCGCCGCCCACGATTCTGTCGTCCCCGTCGCCGGCGTGGATGAAATCGGTGCCACCCTGACCCTCGATCGTGTCGTCCCCGTCGCCGCCGGAGATGAAATCGTTCCCCTCGCCGCCGTAAATGATGTCCGTGTTCACGCCGCCGGCAATGAAATCGCGGGCCTCCCCGCCGTAGATCGTGTTCGTAATTGCGCCCCCGGCTTCGCTGCCGGCGTAGATGAAATTCGTCTGGTCACCGCCATAGATGGTGTCGCCCTGGGCGCCGCCCGATAGGAAGTTCTGGATGCCCGAGCGACCCTCCAGGACGGTTCCTCCGGCCAGGTCATCGCACATCAGGGAGTATTCCTGCTCGACGACAGACTCCTGAATGAAGTCGGTGAGCCCGTATCCGGTCAGGACGCCATTCACGCCCGAGATGATCCCGTTGACCGTATCGATGATGGCGCCGATGTCCGCGGCGCCGCCGTCGACCGGATCGAAAGGCGTTCCCCCGTTGTCCAGATAGGTGGCCCCTCCGAAGACCGCTTTGCTCGAGAAATCAAGGACGGCGCCCGCCGCGGCCTGCACCTTGGCATTGGTGAAGCCGGACGAAACGGTGGAAACAGCGGCGAGATTGTCCTCGTCGAGCACCGCCTCGACGTCGTCACCCACATCCAGTTGCCCGATCGCGGAAAGAGTGATGCCCGACAGATCGACGTTGGCCGCGCCGCTGTCGACGATGCGGACGGTGCTGCCGCCGTCGCCGGTGATGTTCGTGATCCCTGCCAACTGCGCTTCGCTGAATGCAACGTCCGAGTGAACGATGACGTTCTCGAAGCCGGCAAGCGTTACCCCGGTCAGGTCGACGGTGCCGTAAATGTGCAGCGTGTCGGTGCCGCCGCCGCCATTATAGGTTTCGCCGGTCTCCACGTCGCTTGTGGAACGCCCGTTGATGGTGGTCAGGTCGGCGAACTGCCCGTCGCCGCCCGAGTATTGCCCAGGCGCCGTGTTGCCGACGAGGACGAAGACGTCGTCCCCATCCGAGCCGACGACGGTCTGGGCGCCGGACGCGCCGTAGATGACGAAGTTGTCCGATGCCGCGTCGGTCGCGGTCAGCGTCTTGCCCGACGCCTGGTCCGCGGTCACGGTAACGGTGATGTTGCCCCCGGCCCCCGTGACGATCTCGTCGATGCCGCCCAGGTCGGTGGCGGCGTTCAGTTGGCCGCCCGTGGTGACGGTGGCCGTCACGGTGCCGCTCGAACTGTCGATTTGGCCGAAGTCATATGCCGTGGCCGCCGTGATCCCGGTGATGGCGATGTTACCGGAGCCGGCGGCGGTGACGGTGGCGCCGCTCAGCGTGGCCGCCGTCGCGCTCACGGTGACGCCGTCGGCGACGGTCGCCGCCTTGCCGGCGAGGGCGCCGGTGAAGGTCTGGGTCTCGGTGAAGCGCGCGGTGAGGTTGGTGATGTCGCTGGTGATGGTCGACAAATCGGCGGCGGCGTCGGCGGCGGCGAGGGTGACGACCACCGCCTGGCCGGACTCCGAGCCGTCATGGTTGACGGTCTTGCCGGTGAGCACGCCATAGGCGGCGGTCATGGTCACGCCGTCGCCCACCGACACCGCCGCGTCGCCGAGGTCGCCGGTGAAGGTGCCGCTGCCGTCGAAGGCGGCGGTCACGCCGCCGGTGGCCGAGGAGAGGCCGCCGAGGTCGGCGTCGAGGGTGGCGTGCAGGCTGCCGACGGCGATGTTGCCGGAGCCGGCGGCGGTGACGGAGGCGCCGCTCAGCGTGGCCGCCGTCGCGCTCACGGTGACGCCGTCGGCGACGGTCGCCGCCTTGCCGGCGAGGGCGCCGGTGAAGGTCTGGGTCTCGGTGAAGCGCGCGGTGAGGTTGGTGATGTCGCTGGTGATGGTCGACAAATCGGCGGCGGCGTCGGCGGCGGCGAGGGTGACGACCACCGCCTGGCCGGACTCCGAGCCGTCATGGTTGACGGTCTTGCCGGTGAGCACGCCATAGGCGGCGGTCATGGTCACGCCGTCGGCCACCGTCACCACCGCGTCGCCGAGGTCGCCGGTGAAGGTGCCGCTGCCGCCGAAGGCGGCGGTCACGCCGCCGGTGGCCGAGGAGAGGCCGCCGAGGTCGGCGTCGAGGGTGGAATGCAGGCCGGTGACGGCGATGTTGCCGGAGCCGGCGGCGTTGACGGTCTTGCCGCTGAGCAGGGCCGCCGCCGCGGTCAGGGTGTTGCCGTCGCCCACCGACACCGCGGCGTCGCCGAGATTGCCGGTGAAGGTGCCGTCGCCGTCGAAGGCGGCGGTCACGCCGCCGGTGGCCGAGGAGAGGCCGCCGAGATCGGCGTTCAGGGTGGAATGCAGGGCCCCGACGACGATGTTGCCGCTGCCGGCGGCGTTGACGGTCTTGCCGCTGAGCACGGCCGCCGTGGCGGTCAGGGTGTTGCCGTCGCCCACCGACACCGCCGCGTCGCCGAGGTCGCCGGTGAAGGTGCCGCTGCCGTCGAAGGCGGCGGTCACGCCGCCGGTGGCCGAGGAGAGGCCGCCGAGGTCGGCGTCGAGGGTGGCGTGCAGGCTGCCGACGGCGATGTTGCCGGAGCCGGCGGCGGTGACGGAGGCGCCGCTCAGCGTGGCCGCCGTCGCGCTCACGGTGACGCCGTCGGCGACGGTCGCCGCCTTGCCGGCGAGGGCGCCGGTGAAGGTCTGGGTCTCGGTGAAGCGCGCGGTGAGGTTGGTGATGTCGCTGGTGATGGTCGACAAATCGGCGGCGGCGTCGGCGGCGGCGAGGGTGACGACCACCGCCTGGCCGGACTCCGAGCCGTCATGGTTGACGGTCTTGCCGGTGAGCACGCCATAGGCGGCGGTCATGGTCACGCCGTCGGCCACCGTCACCACCGCGTCGCCGAGGTCGCCGGTGAAGGTGCCGCTGCCGCCGAAGGCGGCGGTCACGCCGCCGGTGGCCGAGGAGAGGCCGCCGAGGTCGGCGTCGAGGGTGGAATGCAGGCCGGTGACGGCGATGTTGCCGGAGCCGGCGGCGTTGACGGTCTTGCCGCTGAGCAGGGCCGCCGCCGCGGTCAGGGTGTTGCCGTCGCCCACCGACACCGCGGCGTCGCCGAGATTGCCGGTGAAGGTGCCGTCGCCGTCGAAGGCGGCGGTCACGCCGCCGGTGGCCGAGGAGAGGCCGCCGAGATCGGCGTTCAGGGTGGAATGCAGGGCCCCGACGACGATGTTGCCGCTGCCGGCGGCGTTGACGGTCTTGCCGCTGAGCACGGCCGCCGTGGCGGTCAGGGTGTTGCCGTCGCCCACCGACACCGCCGCGTCGCCGAGGTCGCCGGTGAAGGTGCCGCTGCCGTCGAAGGCGGCGGTCACGCCGCCGGTGGCCGAGGAGAGGCCGCCGAGGTCGGCGTCGAGGGTGGCGTGCAGGCTGCCGACGGCGATGTTGCCGGAGCCGGCGGCGGTGACGGAGGCGCCGCTCAGCGTGGCCGCCGTCGCGCTCACGGTGACGCCGTCGGCGACGGTCGCCGCCTTGCCGGCGAGGGCGCCGGTGAAGGTCTGGGTCTCGGTGAAGCGCGCGGTGAGGTTGGTGATGTCGCTGGTGATGGTCGACAAATCGGCGGCGGCGTCGGCGGCGGCGAGGGTGACGACCACCGCCTGGCCGGACTCCGAGCCGTCATGGTTGACGGTCTTGCCGGTGAGCACGCCATAGGCGGCGGTCATGGTCACGCCGTCGGCCACCGTCACCACCGCGTCGCCGAGGTCGCCGGTGAAGGTGCCGCTGCTCTCGAACGTCGCCGTAACCGTGCCGGTAACGTTGATCCCGCTGAGGTCGCTATCGGCGGCGAGGCCCTTGACGGCGACGTTCCCCGTGCCGGTAACCGCCCTTCCGGCAAATTGTGCCGCGGACAGCGTCAGCGTCACGGCGTCGTTCAGCTGATAGGCGTCGACGGCGTCAAGGTCGCCATTCGCGCTTATGTCGATGCTGCCGCTATTGTCATCGAGGGTCGCGGTAACGTCCAGTCCACCCGCGAAACCGGAGAGATCGGTATCGGCGGCCAAGCTGACGACGGTCACGCCGCCCGACCCGGTCACGGTAAGTCCATCCGCTTTAAATGCGGGAAGCGCCAGGGTGGCGTTCGTGCCCACCGCGAACGTCGCGGTGCCCAGCGTGGCCGTGTTAACGCTCACCGTGCCGGTCCCGGAGATCGTAACGGCCGCCTTTCCGAGATTCGCGTCGTCGGACAGGGTGACGTCGCCGGTGGAATCGAGGGATGCGGTTACCGTGCTAGCGGTGATGTTGCCCAGTTCCGGGATCGACGCATCTTCGAGATCGGTGATCGTTACCGTGCCCGCGCCATCCACCGTCAGCGCGAAGAGGTCGGCGGCCGTCGCGGCCAGGGTCTGCCCCGAGGCCAGGGTGATTTTCGTTGCGGTTCCACCAAAGTCGGGCTTGGTGGCCGCAGTGATGCCGCCGCGGATGAACGTGGCGACCGAATTGCCGACGACGCCTTCCCAGGAAATCGAAATGTTGCCGGTCGCGGTGCCGCCGAACTCGACCACGCCGGCCGTTTCGCTTACCGTAAACGTGGGGTCGGGATCGGGATCGGGATCGGGGTCTGGTTCCGGCTCGGGTTCAGGGTCGGGCGTGGGCGCGGGCGGTGTCGTCGCCTCGTCCACGGTCTCCGTCGCCAAGGCATCGGGATCGTCGAGCAACGCAGGGTCACTGCTGACGCCGGTAAGTTTCGTGGTGACGGTGTCCAGGACGACGGAAGGTTCGACGGAGCCTGCCGTCTCGGCAACGGTTTCCAGATAGACGGTGAGATCGGCGACCTTATCCGGGGCGCTCGCCATCACCTCCTTGACCTTGTCGATGGTTTGGGAGAGCGATTCCAGAACCGTAGTGGTCACCTCCTGCGGCACCATGCTGAGCAGTGCCTGGGTGGCCGCGAGGCTGTCGGCGCTGCTGTCGACGGTGGTCAGCACCTTGGCGGCGAGGGTCAGGTCGTTCAAACCTTTCTCGGCGAAGCTTATGCCGGCTGCGGCCTTGTTGCCGACCAAAGCGGCATCGAGATTGCCTTGCGCGGAGGTGTTTGCCTTGGCTCCGTCAATTATGGCCGCAACGAACTTGTCGCGCGTCACCGAGCCCGTCTGAAGTTCCCGCAGCCAGTAATCGAATCCTTCCTGATCGGGAGTGCGACCAAGAACGTTGATGTAAATCTGCTCGACGAAGCTGTCATCGGAAAGCGAGGAGGGATATCTCTCCAGTGATTCCGGCTGCTCGTACATCCAGTTCGAGAGAATCGCGTCGAGCGACATGACTCCTCTCTCGAGTTCGGCCACCCAATAGGCCAACCCTTCGGCGTCAGGAGCGCGGTTGAAAAATCCGACATACAATTCCGCCAGCCAGGTTTGGTTCTCGGTCGTCGCCATGGCCGTTGTCTCCGCGTCTAAACAATAATGGCGGGCCAACTGTAGTGCGACTGGCTTCGGCCGTCAGCTAAGGCAGTTACAATACTTGACGCCGCTTTCTCAGGAGTCCAAAATTCTTGTTTTTCCATTTTTCCGAAGTTGGTCGAAAAGGGATGCTTTAGGAACTCAGAGTGTGTGCGGCTATCCTGGGCATCGAATCCGAGCAGAGGTGTAGATGTCGATCTCTCGATCCACGCGCACGATGAAGGGACGATGCCGGGCTCAGCACCCGCACGGCATGAGCGGGCTCGCGTGCGCGTAACCGGCGCGGGGAGCGAGTTGTTGAACAGCCCGACGTGGCGCCAGGATCACGTTTTCGCGATGGGCTCGAGGACCTGGATGGTCCATCTTGGCGTCGTCGCTCTCACCTATCTCAATCTCAGATTGGAGTCCGGGACCTACTGGGCCGGCGGGTGGGCCGGTGGCATGGTCGCCGCGACAGTGGTGCTCGCGGTCGCCAGTGTTCTCTACCATCGCTTGGCATCCCGGCACGAGGCTCGGGCCAAGTGGTTCGGCAATCTTCACTCCGGAATCACTGCGAGCATCGGAATACTATGGGGTGTCGGCGCCGTTGGCGTCGCCCGCGACGCCCCAGATGAGCTGCTGTTCTATACCCTGGTGTTGGGCGGTACGGCGCTTGGCGCGGTGAGTTCCCAGCACCCGATGCTTCGCTCTTGCATGCTGTCGGTATGGACTTCCATTCCGCCCCTCGCGTTGGCCCATTACATGAACGCACCGGGTATCCGCGGTGGCTCGACCGCCGCCATGATGCTTCTCTTCGGCATCACCCTCACGGTGCTCGCCGTCCGCCTCAACCGGTTTCTCGCGGCCAATGTCTCCCTGATTGCGCGCCTCGATGACAAGGTCGTCGAACTCGAACAGGCGCGGCGGGCCGCCGACGATGCCAACGCGGCAAAGTCGCGCCTGCTGGCGCAGGCCAGCCACGATCTGCGGCAACCCATCCATGCCGTAGGCTTGCTGGTGGAATGTCTGCGGGACGAGGAACGCGACCCGGAGGCACTGAGCATCATCGCCCGCATAGACCGCTCGCTCGACGGATTGGCCCGGCTATTCCGCTCCCTTCTCGATGTCGCCGCGCTGGATATGGGGCGCATACGTCCGCAACAGGGGGTTTTCGACCTGGGCCGGGTGGTGGCGGATGTGGCGCGCCAATCCTCGGAGGCGGCCCGAGAACGCGGGGTGCACCTTCGTTCGGTCGCTGGTTCAGCCTGGGTCCATGGCGATGCGGGGCTTGTCCACACCGTCGTTCAAAACCTGGTGTCCAACGCCATCAAATACGCTCCCAATGCACGGGTCCTGGTCGGTTGCCGCCGCCGGGGGCGGACCGTTTCCGTCGAGGTCCACGACACCGGCCCCGGAATCGCCGCTGAGGACCAGCAGCGGATCTTCGACGAGTTCGTCCGCCTTCAGCCCGCAGGACGGGCAAAGAGCGAAGGTTTGGGCCTGGGACTCTCCATTGTCCGGCGGCTCGCCGCCCTGCTGGGCCTGACGGTCGGCCTCAGGTCGACGCCCGGCCGTGGATCGGCCTTTCGCGTCGACGGCTTTGTTTCCGCCGACCCGCCGCCGGGGAACGCGGACGAGGTGCGCCCGCGGGATTTCCGCAACCTGCTTGCGGGGTTCCGGGTGATCGTCGTGGATGACGACGCGGCGGTGCGCGATGGCATGGCCGGGATGTTGGCGCGGTGGGGGTGTCTGGTCACGGCGTGCGGGCAGCCGCCGCAAGGTCCCATCGACGCCGACTTCCTGATCGTCGACCAGATACTTGGCGAGGCCCTGAGGGGGGTGTCGATTCTGGAGGACTTGGCGGCGAAGGGAAAACTTCCTCCCGCCGCCATCGTGACCGGTGCGGTGGAAACGGATCTGGAGGATCGCGCCCGGGTGCTGGATGTTCCGGTGCTCATGAAGCCGGTTCGTCCGGCGGAGCTGCGTTCGCTGTTGCTGACGGCTGCGAGCGGCGGACCTTGAGCGTATTCCGCGATCGTCTAGATCAAGCCCGCCTCGGCGGCGATCGCGGCCGCTGCGGCGCGCGACGGGACGCCGAGGGAACGTAGAACCGAGGATACGTGAACGCGTACCGTGAATGGCGAAATGCCAAGCTCGCGCGCTATCTCCTTGTTGGAAAGTCCGCGGCCGATATGCCGCAACACCTCGCGTTGGCGCGTGGGAAGGGCACTCACGCATTCCGGGCCTGAGCGGGGCTGATTCGCGTTCGGGGCCGGCTCGGTGATGACGGGGGTCTCCCCCTCGATGACGGCGTGCAGAGCGTCGACGATGTCGGTCGGCGGAACGGCCTTGTTGACGAAGCCGTTGGCACCCGCGGCCATCACCGAGTCGACGATATCCTGGTCCTCGACCATCGAGACAACCACGATCGACGAACGGGGATACCTGCTTCGCAGACTTCGGATGCTGGTCGCGCCTTCGAAACCGGGAAACAACAGGTCCAGGACGAACATCGCCGGCGGAGGGCCCTGAGCCGCGGCAAGCTCCAGCGCCTGCGCGCTGTCAACCTCGACGACCAGGCAGTCGGGCATGATCCGTTGTGCCAGCCGGCGGATTCCTTCTCGGAATACCGGGTGGTCGTCTGCAACGATGATGCGGTCATTCATGGCGGCCTGTCTTTCGAGGCCGACATTGTAATCTTAGGCGGCCCGCGAGGCGAAGCCCCAGCCTCATCGGACAGATGCACTATTGGCCCGTCATCGCGGGAGCCGGCCGAGGGAGGTCAGCGCCCGATGATCTGGACCACCTCGGGCATGCGTTCGCGCAAGGCTGCCCGTGCACGGGACAGACGGCTGCGCACGGTGCCGATGGGAATCGACATGAGATCGGCCGCCTCGTCATAGGCGATTCCGTTGACCGCCACCATGATGAGGACCTCGCGCAATTCGCGTGGCAGGCTGTCCAACTCGCGGCTGAGCTTGCGGACGGCCTGGGCGAAGCCCACGTTGTCGACCGTGGAACCGCCATCGGCGGGCATCGTTTCCAGTTCCTCCTCGCCGACGAACCGGTAGCGGCGGTGCGGCGCCCGCGACAAGTGATTGCGCACCAGGTTCATGGCGATGCCGAACAACCAGGTCGAGAACTCCGACTGGCCGCGAAACGAAGCAAGGGCGGCGTAGGCTTCGACAAAAGTTTGTTGCGCCAATTCCTCGGCGTCGGCGGGGTTGCCTATGTTTTTCAGAATGAAGTTGTACAGGCGGCTTTGCTCCTTCCTCACCAAGTCCGCAAAGTTCTCGGCAGGAAAGACTTTGGCCTCTGAAAGTATCACAGTAGACTCCCTGTTTGCCCGCTCGCATCATGTCTGAGAGTCATCGGGCAGCATTGAAGTAAACCATGTATTCGGCCGAAAGTGATTGCCTGGGGGTCTCATAATTCTTGACCATGCGTCTCAGCGTCCCCGCGGCAGATGCCTCTCCCGACGCGTCGGAACAAAGTCGACCCTTCGGTTACCAACCAAAGACGCGCCGATTCGCGAGGACGCCGCATGCCGGACCTGCACTTGACCGTGGTGAACAAGTTGCCGGACATACGGCTGGCCGCCGGCGCCGTGGAGACGTTCGGGCGAGGGCACGGCTTGCCCGAACGGCTGATGTCGCGCTTGGGCCTGGCGCTGGACGAGGTGCTCACCAACCTCGTCAGCTACGGCTTTCCCGATGGCGGGCGGCATGAGATCGCCATCCATCTGCGGCTGGCCGAGGGGCGGCTCACCATGTCGGTAACCGACGACGGAATCGCCTTCAACCCGCTGGATTTGCCGGCGCCGGACCTGGGATTGGCGGTCGAGGATCGGCCGATCGGCGGCCTTGGGATCCACTTCGTTCGCACGGTGATGGACGAGGTCCGCTATACGCGCGAGGCGGGGCGGAACGTTTTGACAATGGAAGTGGCGGTCGCGCCGCCGACGGAAAGAAGAGGGGAGCACCGAGCATGACCATGGAAATCCAGGACGCCGATTCGGTGACCGTCTTTACGCCCATCGGACGCCTCGACAGCAACAGTTCGGCCGGGGCCGAAAAACAGGTTGCCGAACGCATCGGCGCCGGGGCGAAGCGCATCGTGTTCGATTTCAGCCGCCTCGACTACGTCTCCAGCGCCGGCCTGCGGGTCATCCTGATGGCGGCCAAGCAATTGCGCCCCTTGGGCGGCAAGCTGGCGATCTGCTGCATGAACGCCCAGATTCGCGACGTGTTCGAGATGAGCGGGCTGCTCAGCCTGCTCGTGATCTGCGACAGCCGGGACGCAGCCACCAGTTCCGTGGCGGGCTGACGCCCGGCGCGGCCAGGTGAGGGGACCGCTTCTCAGGGGCGCCGCTCCAGTTCCTGGACCCAGCGCAGCACCTCCGCCACCGGCTCGAGCAGGTCTGAGGGAACGTACTGGTTCATTTCGGCCTGCTCGAAGAGGGCGCGCGCCAGCGGCACGTTGCGCATGATGGGAATGCCTTCCTCCTCCGCCACCTCCATGATGCGCCGCGCGATGGCGCCCTCGGCCTTGGCCATGACGACCGGCAGCGGCGTCTCCTCCTTGTCGTAAAAGAGGGCGACGGCGACGTGGGTGGGGTTGGTGATGACCACCGACGCCTTCCGCGTCTGCTGGATCATGTTCGACGTCATCAATTCCTGATGGAGCTGTTTGCGCTTGCCCTTGATGTGCGGGTCGCCCTCCTGCTCCTTGTATTCCCGCTTCACCTCGTCCTTGCTCATCATCAGCTGCTTGGTGTGCTGGAAGCGCTGGAAGGCGAAGTCGAACGCCGCGACGATGACGTAGGCGACGGCGGTGTAGCCCATGACCTGGACGACCATCCCGCCCAGCGCCTGCACGATGGCGCCCACGCCGCCGGGCGGTACCTTGATCAGGGTGTCGAGCGACCCGCGCACGACGAGGAAGATGAGCACCGACAGGAACGTGACCTTGGCGATGTTCTTCAGGAACTCGATCAGGTTCTTCTTCGAGAACAGGTTCTTGGCATTGGCCGCGACGTTGAGCTTCTTTCCGCTCGGCTTCACCGCCTCGAAGGCGAAGTTCACCCCCACCTGCAGCATGTCGGCGAACACCCCGACCGCCACAACCATGATCAGGATGGGCGCCAGGATCGCCATGGCGATCCGCAGCATCTCGCCGGCCACCGCGTCGAAGGCGATGTCGAAGGGCAGGTCGACCACCTTGCCCGGCAGCGCCACCAGCGCCATGAGGTCCTGGACGATCGTCGTTCCGCTGCCGATGAAATAACCGAAGATCACCAAAATCAGGATGGTCTGGGTGAAATCCTTGCTGTAGGCGACCTGGCCCTTCTTGCGGGCCTCGCGCAGCTTTTTGGAAGTCGGCTTTTCGGTCTTTTCGCTCATCGCGCCAGATGGTCCATGCGCGCGGGCAGGGCGATCGCCTCCTTCAGTTCCGGCCCCAGATACTCGACCAGGAAGGGGACGTAGACGGCAAGAACGAGCATGGCGACGGCGCTCTTGATCGGCATCGCCAGGAAGAAGACCTGCAGTTGCGGCGCGAACCGGCTGATCATGGCCAGACCGAGTTCGGACAGGAACATGGCCAGGATGACGGGGGCCGACATCACGATGGCCAAGTACATCATGTGATCGAGCTGCCCCAGGAAACTTAGCGCCTGCTCCAGGCGAAAGGCGGGCCAGAAGCTTCCGACCGGCCACAGCGCATAGGTTTCGTAGAGGCCGCCCATCAGCAGCAGGAAACCGCCGCTGACGAAGAACAGCACCGTGACGCCTTGGCTGAGAAGGATACCGAGCGGCGAGGTGCTGACCCCGGTCAACGGGTTCATCGAACTCGACATGGTGGCGCCGCGCTGGTTGTCGATGAAGAAGCCGATGGCCTCGGCCGCCCAGAACAACAGGGCCACCAGAAATCCGAGCACGACCCCGATCAGCGCTTCCTTGACGACGATGGCGGCAATGCGCGCGGTGCCGATGTCGCCGTCCATGGCGAGCGGCAGCACCGAGGGCACGACCATCAGCGCCATGCTCACCGCCACGCCCATGCGCAGCATGCCGGGCAGGTTCTGGCGGCTGAGGAACGGCAGCACGGCGAACAGGCCAAGAATGCGGGGCAGGGCGAAGGCGAAGGCGAGAACCAATACCCGCAGCCCGCTCAGATCCACCCCGGACGCCGCGTCCTGCATCCTTTCGCCGCCCTACCGAATCAGGTGGAAGCTGGTGAACAGGGTTAGCGTATAGCGATACAACTCGCCGCCCAGCCACGGGGCGGTGACGAAGATGGTGACGCCCACGGCGATCAGCTTGAAGCCGAAGGAAAGCGTCTGTTCCTGCACCTGCGTCAGCGCCTGCAGCAGGCTGACGAGGGTTCCGATCAGCGAGGCGACCAGGATCGGCGGCAGCGACAGCAGCAGGACCAGGGTCAATCCGCGAGCGAGGTGGCTGATGATGTCGGCTTCTGTCATCGCGGCACCCCTCACGCGTAGCTGAGCACGAGGCCCTCGACCAGCCGCGACCATCCGTCGACCATCACGAACAGGAGCAGCTTGAGCGGCAGCGAGATGGTCATCGGCGAGACCATCATCATTCCCATCGCGAGCAGGATGTTGGAAACGATCAGGTCGATGACCACGAAGGGCAGGTAGAGCAGGAAGCCGATCTGGAAAGCGGAGGACAGCTCGGCCGTGGTGAACGCTGGCCCCAGTATGAAAAAGCTGTCCTGGCTGAGCGAGGCGCTCATGTCCTGCGGCCACAGCCGGGCCGCGGTGCTAAGAAAGAATGCTCGCTGCTCGGCGCTGGTGTGCTTCAACAGGAACTCTCGCAGCGGTTCGGCCCCCGTTTCGACCGCCTGCATGAGGCCCTTGCTGGTCGTGGCGTCGATCTCCAACCCCTGGAGGCTGCCGTGAATCTGGTGGCCCACCGGGGCCATGATGTAGACGGTGAGAATCAGTGCCAGGCCGTAAAGGGCCATGTTGGGCGGGATCTGCTGCACCCCGAGGGCGTTGCGCACCAGCGACAGCACCACTGCCAACTTTACGAACGAGGTCACCATTATGGCGACGAACGGCACCAGCGCCATGCCGGCGAGCAGGCCGGCGAGGGCGAAGGGATCGGGCAACTGGCTCACGAAACGGTCCCGGCCAGCGAGGCGATGCGCACCCCGACATGCTCGTCGATCCGCACCAGTTCACCCGTGCCGACCAGCCGGCCATTGGCGCGGATGTTGACGGCCCGGCGCGGGTCCCGGCCAAGGTCGAAGCTGGTGCCCGGGGCGAGGGCGCGCAACTCCGCCAGGGTGAGCGTGAGGTGGCCGATGTCGAAGGTCAGACGGACCTCAACGTCGTCCAGGGTATCCAGCAGCGGTTCCGAGGCATCGGCGGACTGGCCCTCGGTGGGCGGGCTTTCGGAATCGTCGCTCATGGTCGTCCTCACGATGTCCTCGAAGATCACGGTCGAACCCTCGAGCCGCGCCGTCAGGGCGGCCCGGGAATGGGCGCGGACGCTCAGTCGGCCGCTTTCCAGCAGCGACGTCTCGTCCATCAGGATGGTGTCGCCGAGCGTCAATCCGGCGAGGTCGCCGGCGGGCACGTCCACCCGGCCCACCTCCAGGCGCATCGGCACCGGCAGATCGGGCCACCGCTCGGCATCGGCGTCCGGCGGCCTGGGAAGCCGGTCGACGAGATCGGCGATCGCTTCCAGGCCGCGCTCGTCCAGCGCCAGCGTCGCGGCCACAGCGGCGTCGCCACCCTCGCGGCGCAGGTCGATCGCCAGAGCGTGCGGACCGGCATCCGGCGGGCGGTCCGCACCGGCGGCGCCCAGGCGCACAGCGCTTCCCAGCACCGACTGCAAGCCGTCGAGCAGGTCTTCGGCGGCAAGCGCGGCGAGCGCCAGCAGCAGGGGTTCCGGGACGTCGTCGCCGTCGGCCCCCGGGTCGATCGTTTTCAATACGTCCCGGAAGAACGCCGTCTCGATGGCGAGCACTGCGGCCGTTCCGTCGAGGTCAACGGTCAGGTGGTAGGGTTCGACCAGCCGCACCCCCCGGTCGCCGCTTGGCAAGGGGCGCAGGTGCAGGGACCACAGGGCGCCCATGAAGGTGATCGCATACGGCGCGGCGCGCCGAGCCAGACGGTTCAGGCAGGCGGCCTCGGCGGCCGAGAGGCGGGGAAGATCCAGGATCATCGCTGGCCGTCGCCGCCGGAGTCGTCGGCCGGCACGTAGCGTTGCCGCGAACGGCCGTCCTGCCGGTCGTCGAAATCGCCGTCGCGGGCCGGCGTCACCAGTACCTCGGCGTGCGTCTTGAGCCGGCCGTCGAGGTGGGCGGCGAGTGGCTCGCGCTGCGTGTCGAGGAACCGCCCGCTGTCGGCATTGGTGCAGACGAACTCGACGACCAGACGCCCCCCCTCGGTCCGAACGCGAATTTCGGTGCCCGGAAGCACGCTTTCCTTGAGCTGAATGCGAACCTCCTGGTCGCCGGGCGCGTTGCCCTCCGACACCAGCAGGCGTTGGACGACGGCCTCGGCGATCCTGCCCAGGTCGGGAGCGTGGTTTGGTGAGGCGTTGCCCGGGGCGGCGACCGAGGCCGCCTGCTTCTGTCCGGTCGGGGGTCCGAACAGGTCGAACGGCGTCTGTTTCGGGTCGGGAGGCGCGGGGCGCTCCTCGTCGCGGCGTCCACCCGCCGGCTGCTCGCCCCCCTTCATCAGGTCGCCGAACCGTTGGGTATCGTCGCCATCGGCCGGGCCCGTCGACACGGGGCGCTCGACGGGCGCCCCCAGGCCGCCTCCGAGGACGGGAATCGGCGGGTTAGTTGAGGAGGGACCCTGTGTCATCGCCATCCTGCTCCCATTCGTCGTCCCCGCGCTCGGTCGGCCGGAACTCCTCCGTTTCCAACTCCTCTCTGCGTTCGAGTTCCTGCTGCAACTCCTGCGAGTAGATTCGCACCAATTCGGTGAACTTGTTTTTCTGGCGGCCGGCCTCGTGCAGCAGTCCGACGGCGGTGTCCATCTCCTGCGCCGCCTGCCGACGCTGCCGCTCGGCCTCCTCCACGCCCTGTTCCAGGTTGCGCTCGTGGTTGCGCCATTCGGATATCTGCGCGCGAAGCCGCTCGAGGTCGCGCAGCCGAACCATGCGTCCGCGCATGTCGTTGAACGAGGCCAGTTCGCGCTCCTGGCTCCATTTCTGGAAATCGACGAGGTCGCTCTGCATCTGCTGAAGCTTCCGCGCCACCTCGGCAAGGCGGCTGCGGCGGCGCCGCACTTCGGTTTCCGCCTGACTCTCGCGAAATTCCTTTATCCGCAGAAGTTCGATGACGACGGTCATTGGACCAGGCGCTCCATCTCGCCCAGCGCGTCGTCCATGGTCGCGCGCTCGTCGGTGCGCTGGCGCAGGAAGGCGTTGATGGCGTCGATCTTCTTCAAGGCCTCGTCGGTCACCGGATCGGCGCCGGGCTTGTATTCCCCGATCTTCACCAGCAGTTCGACCTCGGCGTACTTGGCCATCAACTGCCTGATGCGGCCGGCCGCCTGACGGTGCGCCGGCGTGGTGACGTGATTCATCACGCGGCTCGCGCTGGCCAGCACGTCGATGGCGGGATAGTGGTTGGCCGCCGCCAGCTTGCGCGACAGGATGATGTGCCCGTCGAGGATCGAGCGCGTCTCGTCGGCGATCGGCTCGTTCATGTCGTCGCCCTCGACGAGCACGGTGTAGAGGGCGGTGATCGAGCCCTTGTCGTTCATGCCCACCCGC
This sequence comes from Rhodospirillales bacterium, assembly GCA_019455065.1. GTDB lineage: Bacteria > Pseudomonadota > Alphaproteobacteria > Rhodospirillales > Magnetospirillaceae > JACFNC01. Next base: position 65,655 of record JACFNC010000002.1, on the reverse strand, counting down.
TCCATCAGCTTGGGCAGCGTCGCGAACACCGAGGGGGGATAGCCGCGTCGGGTCGGCGGCTCGCCGGCCGCCAGGCCGATCTCCCGCTGGGCGCGGCCGAACCGGGTGACCGAATCCATCAGGAACAGGACCTTCATTCCCTGGTCGCGGAAATATTCCGCGATCGCGGTCGCCACATAGGCGGCCTTGGCCCGTTCCATCGACGACTTGTCCGACGTGGCCACCACCAGCACCGACTTGCGCCGCCCTTCCTCGCCCAGTTCGTGCTCGATGAACTCGCGCACCTCGCGGCCGCGTTCGCCGATCAGCGCCAGCACGGTGACGTCGACGTCCGCGCCCTTGACGAGCATCCCCAGCAGCGTCGACTTGCCGCCGCCGGCGGCGGCGAATATGCCCATGCGCTGGCCCTCGCCGCAGGTCAGCAGGCCGTCGAGGGCGCGGATGCCCAGCGGAAGCGGCTTGGAGATGACGCGGCGGGTCAAGGGATCCGGCGCCTCCTGATAGACCGGATAGAAGTGCTGCGCGTCCAGCGGCCCGCGCGTCTTGGCGTCGAGCGGGCGGCCGAGCCCGTCCAGCACCCGTCCAAGGAGTCCGTGGCCCACCGGCACCACATGCGTCCGCCCCGTGGGAATCACCTCGGTCGCCGTCGAGATGCCGAACATGTCGCCGATCGGCGTCAGCAGCGCGGCGTCTCGGCTCAGGCCGACGACCTCGGCCTTCAGCTCGAAGTCCTCGCCGGGATTGCGCAGCAGGCACACCTCTCCGATCTTCACCGCCGGCACCACCGCCTTGATGATCGTTCCCACCACCTGCACGACCCGTCCCTTGACGTGCAGCGTCGGCGTGTCGGCCAGGGCGATCTGCAAGAGATCGACGATGTAGTCGAACTGACGCATGCGTTTCGCTCAGCCGCCGCCACGGGTCATGCCGCCCCCTGGCGGCTACCCAGGCTTTTCTCGAACGCCCGGCGGATCGCCGCCAGCTGCACCTCGATGCCGGCCTCCACCGAGCCGATGTCGCTCTCCAGGATGCAGGCATCGCCGGTCAGGCGCGCGTCGGGCGTGACATCCAGGAAGCCGACGGCGGGGTACGCGGCCAGAATTTCGTTGATTCGCTCGCGCAGCAGGTCCGCCTTGTCCGGCGGCAGGCGCAGCGTGACCTGCTTTTGGTTGCGCACCGCCGACAAGGCGTTCTTGACCACCAGGGTCACTCGCTCGCGGTCGTCGAAATCCATGAGGATCTTGCGCAGCGCGGCCATCACCAGATCGACGACCTTCGCCTCGACCTTCTCGAAATAGCCGATGGCGCGGCTGACGTTCTCGATCATGTGTTCGGCGGCTTCCATACGCGCCTCGTCGCGTCCGTCCCGGTAGCCACGCGCCCGCTCCTCGTCATAGGCGGCCTGCGCCGCGGCGGTGAGTTCCGAGGCCCGGGCCCTGGCTTCATCGAGCACGCGCTCGGCGTCGCGGAACGCGTCGAGTTCAGCCGCCTTCAGAACCTTGCGGTCGGGCGTGAACTGGATCAGGCGGCTTGCGCCGCGAACAAGGAAGCCCATCGCGGCTCCGTCTCCCTGATGACCCGCACGGCGAGCGCCGCTGCGGCGGCACTTCCGTCCGACAATGTGAAATCCAGCGCCGCCTCACGCGGCAGCTTGAGGCGGAACCTCTTGAGCACCTCGGCGGGCAGGCCGGCCATCGCCCGCCCCAGGATCGACCAGCCGCCCGCCACAAGGCGCTCGGGCAACGCCGCGACGTCCGCGTCGTCGTGCGTCTCGGCGACCTGGCTGGCCGTGGCCAGCAGGGGGGCTCGCTGAATGGCAAAGGAATAGGCATCCTCGCCCAACCCGGTGCGCAGCCGCGCCACCCCTTCGCGGTCGATGACCCGCCGCAGCGCCGCACCGCCGAGCACGACACCGACGCGAAGGCTGACGCGCTCGACGGCATCCGGGGATAGCAGAGCGAGCCGGGCGCGCGGCTCGTCATAGACTGCGGCGGGGAAGGTGCCGGTCACGCCAAGATCGTCGAGAACCAGACGCGACAGGGCGCGCTCGGCCCGCCGCGAGCGGCGCAGCCTTTGCCACAGGTCGGGCGTGAAAAGCGCTTCCGCCCAACTCTCGTGCATATACCGGCTTGGCAGCAGGTTGAACTCGTAGATCAAGCCGAACAGGGGGCTGCGGGTGCGCATCAGCCCGACCAGCCGGCGCACGTCGCCCCCGTCCTCAGGCCTTGCCATCGGACGCCTCGTCCCTGTTCGGGCGGACCCGCCATAACCAGTACATCGCCCCAGCGCTGACGAACCCGGCCACCGCCAGAAGCCCGAGTCCCGCCATCACGGCGACGAGCACGCGCCGGGTTTCCGGGGGCACCGGCATGGACAGAAAGGTTTCCGTAGTCGGTTCCGGCCGCGGCTCGGCGGCCGTCATCGAGGGAACCAGCACCACCGACACGTTGTCGTAGCTCAGGTTGGAGATGCTGTTGGTGACCAGTCGCTTGATCTGGGGGACCACGGTCTCGAGGTCGTAGGCCTCCTTGTACTTGATGAACACCGCCGCGGATGAGGGGGTCAGCGGCTCGCGGGCCCCCGGCGCCCGGTCGGGCAGGACGGCGTGGACGCGGGCGGTGATCACGCCGTCGATCTTGGAGACGGTCTCCGCCAGTTCCTGCGACAGGGCGTAGACGTAACGGGCCCGCTCCTCCAGCGGCGAGGACACCAGCCCCTCCTTCTTGAAGACGTCGCCCATGCGGGCGAAGCGCTCGTGCGGCAGTCCGTTCGCCCGCATCACCTGAAGCGCGTGCGCAACCTCGACGCCGTCGACGCCGACTCCGACCATCCCCTCCTTTCCGGGGATCTTGCGGGCCTGAATACCGGAATGGAGGAGGGCGGCCAAAATCTCGTTCGCCTCGGATTCGGGGATGGCCGACAACAACTCGACTGTTTCGCCGCAGGCGCTCAGCGTCGCGGCCATAGCCGCGGCCAAGACGAACTTTCGTAGGCGGGCGATCCCCTCCATCCGCTATTGGGCCTTCAGCAATTGATCCACGTTCTGTGTCGCCTTGCCGACGATCTTGCCCATGAGGTCCTGCTGGATGCTGAGCGTGGTGATCTGCATCTGCAGCGACAGCATGTCGCGTACGGTCAAATCGGATGCCGTGCTCTCCAGCAAATGGCGAATACCCGTTGTCGTGCTGTCGAAGCGGCTGCGAACGCCGTCCAGGCCGTCGAGGATCGCCTGCCCAAGCGAAGCCGGTGGGCGCGGGGCGTCGGCCGGCGGCGGGACGGGCAGAAGATGGGCCGTCGTCTGCATCTCGGGCGGCGGCGCCATTGCGGCCTGAAAGCGCGCCACGTCCTGCGGTGCCGCCGCCAAGGAGCCAGGAGGTGCGACGGCGGCGGCTTGCGCCGCGGTTCCGGCAACCTTCACCAGAGACGATTCGATCATGGCCTTCTCCGGGCGCTCATCTACAGGGCCTCGCGCAAGGTCTTCGCCAGCTTCACGGCGTCGGCGTCGGCGCTGTCCGCCGGGACGAGATCGAGGGCTTCGGCGCATTCGCGGGGCCGGCCGTCGAGATGCAGGGCCAGGGCGAGGAACACCCGCGCGGCGTCGGCCTCGTCGGGTGCGACCGCAGGCAGCGCCTCCTCGCGCAGCACGCGGGCGGCCTCGGCGGGGCGGCCGGCGTTCATATGCGCCAAGGCGATGCCGATGTAGGCGGCCGAACGGCCCGGCCGCATCGCCTTCAGGCCTTCCATGATGGCGAGCGCCTGGGCCGTGCGACCGCTGCCGGCCGCGAAATAGCCGATCTCGGTGAGCAGCCGGACGAGGTCGGCCGGGAACCCGCCCGCCGCCGTGGTGGGGGCCGCCGTGCTCATGCGCGCAGGATCTGCGTGCGGGTGTCGTGGGCCGACTGTTCGATCTCGGCCAGCTTGCCCTGGACGTCCCGGATAAGGTCGCGCATCTGCTGCATCGTTTCGTTGGCTTGGTCGTACTTGCTCTGGGCGAGGGTGGCGTCCTTGTCGAGGTCGGCCTTCGAGGCGTCGGTCATTTGGGCGGCGAACTCGAAGCCGCTCTGTGCGGTGCTGCCGATGCCCTGCGCGATTTTTGCGCCACCGTCCGTTATGGCGGCGATCGCTCGGGCGGCTTGGTCGGTCTTGGCGGCGCCGCCGGCGATGCCGCCGCCTATCTGGATCACGCCGGCACCGATCTGCGCGACGCCGCTGGCGACCCCGGCGGCCAGCCGCAAGGTGGCGGCGAGGCGCATCTGGTTGGCGGCGTCGGCCAGCGCGTCTATCCGGGTCTGCAACTCGACCTGCCGTTCGGCGCGGGCCGAGTTGCGGGCTTCCTGGCCAAACTTCTGGAACAGCGCCATCACGGAGTAGATATCCGTGGTCGCGGCCATCCCCTCCAGCCTTGTGCCCAGGCCCTGGGGTATGGCGCCTTCGCTGCGTGCCTCGGGCAGCAAAGGCGCGCCGCTGGCCAGCAGGGTGCGCAGCCTGGGATCGTCGATCTTCGACAGGTCGGCGGGCGTCAAGCCGGGAGCGCTCCCCCCCTTGGCGACGGCGGCGGCTTCGCCGCCATCGCCCGTCGTCTGAACGGGGCCGAAGGCGTTCGTGCCGGAGACTTGAATGCTCATCGCTGCCTCTCCTTGTTCGCTCGATCCGTCAAACCATGCGACGGGCGATTTCCATGCGGGTGTTTCCGGCACTCGAGATCATCGACGAGATGCGGGACATGGCCTCCTCGAGGCCTTTGACCAAGTCCTCGATCCGGTCCTGTTCCGCCAGGATCACTTCCTGAAGCTTCGTGATCATCCGGTCGAAATCGAGTTTGTCGGCACGGGCCGAGTCGGCCTGGTACGAGGCCGCCGATTTCCAGATGCCCGCCCCGCCGGTGGCGATCGAAATGACGCCGCTGAAGGCGCTGCTGGACGTGCTGAGCACGCTTCCGGCGAAGGCAATCGCCGCGGCGGTCCCGGCCAGACCGGCGCCGGCGGTGAACGGCACCAATGCCAAACAGGCCGCGCCGACGGCCAGCGCCACGGCGACCTGGACCGCGGCCGTTATCAGCGTGCCCGCGAGCGGGGCATATTCCTCGGGCACGCCGCAAGCCTTGAGTATCTCCTCGACCGCCTTCGATGCGAGTGCCATCAGCGACAGGTCGGGTCCGCCGAAAGCCATGCTGATGCAGCCGGCGACATCCATCACCAAGTCCAGCGCGCAGGCTCCCATGATCGCGCCGCCCAGGCACATCATCGCCACCCCGGCCACGGTGGCGATGCCCGCCGTTCCGGCGGTGACCGCGATTCCGGTGACCAGCAGGGCCGCTCCGCCGACGACGCCGGCGATCTTGGCGGCGATGCCGAGAGCCCTCACGACGATGCCCGCGATCTTGGATTCGTTCGCTTTTGCCGCCGCGTCTTGCAGTCGCTGCACGGCCTCCTGGTGGAGTTCCTTCTTCTTCTGGGCGTCGACCTTGACGCCGTCGGCGGCGTTCTTGAGCTGGCTCTCGGTCAGCTTGCTGTGCAGGCTGCCCAGGATCAGGGCGGCGTCCTCGGCGCTGAAATGTTCCTCAGGCGGGGGCAGTGCGGGCGCGCCCGCCGGTGCCGGGCTTTCGCCGCCGCCCGTCGAAAGCAACCTGATCTCGCGCAGAATGCTTTGGATCTGCCCGGGCTCGAGGCGGTCCGGCGGTTGCGTTCCCGTGACCGCCGGGGCGCCGTCGGCGGGGGTCGCCGACGGCAAGACCGGCGGTGAGCCGCCGCCCTGGATGCCGCCGACGCTCACCGCTTTTTCTCCTTCCTGACGGTTCTCTCGGAAAGGATTTCCAGCAGCGCCTGGGCGCGCGTGCCGATCGCTTGATGCTTGCCGGTCTCGGCGCAGAGCTGACGCGTCGCTTCGAGCATTTCGATCGCGTCCGTGGCGTTGCCCATGGCGATCAGGCATTCGCCCATGCGCAGCATCGGTTCCGGGTCGACGGCGTTCAGCATCAGCGCCGTCGCCTGGCTGGCGATGGCCCGCTCGTACTGGCCCAGCATCTGCAGGGTGGCGCCCAACGCCTTGTGGTAGCGCGGCTCCAGGTGGTTATGGAAGGTCAGGAAGATGAAGGACCGCGCCGCCTCCTGGTACTTGCCCTGGTTGTATTGATTGTAGCCCAGATTGTAGACAACTTCGTAATCGGCGCGCTTCAGGCCGTGAAGGTCGCCGATGGTTAGGTACTGGTTGAGCAGCGCATCGGCCAACTCTCCGACCAACGCCTCGATCTTTTCCGGGTCGGCGGTGGCGGTCGCGGTCGTGGTCATTCCTGGTTCCCCCTCGTGGAGTTGGCGGGGGCGGCTCCGCCGGGAGCCGGCGGGGCCGCCCGTCGGGCCGTAATCAGCGCAGGTTTCCGACGATCGATTCGCGGGCCTTGTTGAACTTCTGCATCATGTTGGTCATCTGCTCGAACGACTCGTTGCGCTTGTTCATGATGCTTTGCAGCCGGATCATGTCGAGCTGCCCCTGGCTGTTCAGCCCGTCGATGCCGCCCTTCAACTGTTCCATCCAGCCTTCGATGGTTTCCTTTTTGGCTTGGCCGTCGGAGGTGATCTGTCCCGACTTGTAGGTGCACCCGAATTTTTCGAGGAGCACGCTCCACCCCTCGGTGCAATCCGGGTCGTATTTCGTGGTCAGGCCGAGGTCGTTCATCTTGATGTCGTCGCCGTCCTTCTTGCCTTTGATCGCCGCGCTCAGGTCATTGAGGAATTTGGTCAGCTTGCCGATGGCGTCCTGGCGCGCCTTCACCTCGTTGACCTGATCCTTCATCTGGCTTTCCAGGTTGTTGGCGCGCTCGGCCGAGATCTGCATCATGAACATCTCGATATCGATGTTGCTGTTCGACTGCACCCCGGCGATGGCGCCCATGCCGCCCATTTCCACAGACATGTCTCTCTCCCTCTCTTTCCGTGGGATCAGCGCAGGTTGCCGACGATGGATTCGCGGGCCTTGCTGAACTTCTGCATGGTGTTGGTCATCTGTTCGAACGCCTCGTTGCGCTTGTTCATCACGCTCTGCAGGCGGATCATGTCAAGTTGCCCCTGGCTGTTCAGCCCGTCGATGTTGCCTTTGAGCCCGTCGACCCAACCCTCGATTGTTTCCTTCTTGGCGCTCATGCCGATCAAGGTCTTGGTCGGCCCGACGATCGACTCCGTCATCGTCGCCTGCCGCACGGTGCTGACGTCTCCACTTGGGATCGTGGTATTTCCGCCCGGGGTCGAGGTATAGCCGCCAGGCATGCTCCGCCTTCCTGGAAGAGGTGCGGGGACGCACCCCCCGGAGGTGTATGCATAGTTGGCCTTGAGGTAATTGGGCGCCTTTTCGTCGTCGGATTGGACGGAGAGTCCGGCATCCTCGAGCACCGTCACCCAGTCGTTCTTGCCCAGGTCGGGCCGCAACGTCTGCTGGGGCAAAGTGATCTCGGCGCCTGATTGCGCGCCCTTGATCAGCGAGGTCAGCGTGTTGACGAGTTGGGTCAGCTTGCCGATGGCGTCCTGGCGCGCCTTCACCTCGTTGACCTGATCCTTCATCTGGCTCTCGAGATTGCTGGCGCGTTGTGCCGAGATCTGCATCATGAACATCTCGACGTCGATGTTGCTGTTCGCCTGTACGCCGGCGATCGCACCCAGTCCCGTAATGCCGGACATGCTGGTCCTCCCCTGGCGCCCCAATGGTCAGATCATCGGGCGCATCTTGCGGCCCGCCTTGCCGCTCGAGGGCCGGCCATGGTCGGCGGCAAGCTTCGCCTGCCGGACCTCCTCCTCGATCTCCCGCATGTCGCGGTCCACGGCCTCCTGGATTTCGCGGCGCCGGTTCTCGGGCAGGTTCTGGGCGGCGGCCGAAAGCACCTCGGGGTCGATGCCGCTGGCCCGGTAGAACTCCCGGCCCTGTTCGATCTGTTGCTCGCAGGATCTGATCAGCGCGTCCATTTCGGCCATGATCTCGACCGCGCGTTCTTCGGGCTGTTTCGCCATGTTTCTTTCTCCTCCGTCCCGGCGACGACGAGCCTTGTCTTGCCGTTCCCAGGGTTAGTGGCCGGGCGACGAAATTGGTTCAGCGGCCCGATACTTTTCGTTCCATTGCGAAGTTTTGCCGGCGCGGCGGAACCATCCCAGCCCGCCCGTTACAAAAACGAACGCGCGGAATTCCGGCGGACGAGACGGCAAGGCGGCGATGCGGGTTGACGGTGCGCAGTTTTCTCAGGTGGGGCCCCAGGCCGACGGTGCGGGTGGTGCCGCCACGCGGGGTTCGTGGCGCGGGGAAACCCTCACGGTATCGTCCTCACCGAGTTCGCTGCTCGCCGATGCGGCCGAGGAAATGACCTTCGCGCAGGCGGAACACGAGGAAACCAAGGAAGTTTCGGAGCGTCGCGTGCGGTCCGCGGGTTCCACGCAAATTCCGCAGATCCAGGAGATCATGGCCTATCTCGAGCTGCTGGGCGACCGCAACGACCAGGCCAAGCTCGAGGAACTGACCAGCAAACTGCGCGAATCGCGGGGTTCCGGTGGCGGACAGGCGGCGCGCGATGCGTTCGGGGACGTCTCGCAGCAGTTCCTCGCCCTCGGCTATGCCCTCCGCCGCTTCGAGGACGAGGACGATGCCGCCGCGGCGGCAACCCTGCGTGAAGAAATCGAAAGTCTGGTCGAGGACCACGGCCCGGCAATCCAGGCGGGCCTCAACTCCGCCGGGGCGGCGAACGCGTTCGCCGGAGGGGATGCCGGACGCGCGGCGGGTTTCCGCGAGTGCTATCGCGAGACGGTCCTCGGGCGCGAGTCCCTTGGCGATACCTTCAACGCGATCCTCGAGCGTTTCGGTGCCGCCGACACCAGGCGTTCGATCGCATTTCTGATCCGCGCCGCGGGCGACGATCTTGCGGCACGCGGGCCTTCGACGGCGCCGGCGGAACTCCGCAGCATCATCGAGGATCTCTATCAGCTCGAGGTGCTGGCCACCGTCATGGAAGGGTGCCAGGCGTTGGGCGAGGCTTTGGCCCGCGATTTCGGCGTCGGCTCCGTCGACGCGGAACGTCTGACGAAAAACCTGATCGACCTGGCCGGCGAACGGTGGGTGAGCGGCGATCGCGTTGCGGCACTCGCCCGCGACTTTCAAGTGCGTGAGGTGGACGCGCGGATCGCGTTCCTCACCCGAACCAAGGTCGTGCTGCGGGACATGCCCCCGAAGGTTTTCGCCGAGCCCGAAAGCCGCGACAAGCTGCTGCGGGCCGCGCAGGACGCCCTGGATGCGGCCATCGAGGAAGAGGACGCATGAGCTGGTTCGCTGAGCTGGTCGGTGAGTTCGGCCGTAGCGCGGGCATCGATTCCCTGCGGCCCGGAGACGACGGGGCCGTCCAGTTCGCGTTCGCCAACGGCGACGTGCTCTTTTTCGAAGAGGGGCGGGACGAATTGCTGGTCTACCTGCTGCGCGAGATTCCCGCCCACGAACCGGAAATCAAGCTGCGCGCCTTGGCGTTGTGCAGCCCGGAGCGGCCGTGGCCATGGCCGGTGCAGGCCGGCCTGCGCGGGGCCGACCGGCTGTTGTTCCTGCTGCGCCTGCCTCGGCGCGAGGCGTCGCTGTCGAGCTTGGAGAAGGCGCTCGATACGCTGCTGCGCCTCCATCAGGCGACGCGCGCCCGGTAACCGTCGAGACTTATCGCGGAGAGAGGAATGGACGTCAGCATCAAGGGCCTGAATTTCGAACGCGGGATCGAGCGTATCATTCAGTCCGGCGAGGCCCACCAGGGGATGTTGCCCAAGGATGGCCGGCTGGCGCCCAGCGAAAGCCGCGCCGTGCCCCGGCTCGAGCAACTGCTGCATACCGCCACCCTGGCCGATAACCTGAGCGCCGACGTGGCGCCGCGGATCGACGAGCGCGACCTGCTGTTGCCCGACCGTTTCCACCGGACCCTTTGCGAGGTCCAGGACGCGCTTGCCCGCGAGGTGGCGCGCCACCCCGGGCAGGAGGGCGTGTTCAAGGAGGCGGCGTCGCTGCTGCGCGAGGAGCGTGAGCTGCGCGATCTCGTCGACGCCTATCGCAACGCCCTGTTCAAGGGATGACGGGCGAATGGAACGCAGCCACACCGATTTGCTGTCGGTCCTCGCCTATTTCTATCTGCGACACGACCGCCCGGCAAAGGCGGCCGTGCTGTATCGCGTGCTCGACATCCTCGCCCCCGGAGACGGCGCCACCATGACGGGCCTGGCCGCGGCGCTCGTGTGGAGCGGCAGGGGCGACGAGGCCATGGCGGTGCTCGACCGCCTGGACGCCTGTGGAGGCGGCGGGGCGAGCGTGCACCTGTTGCGCAGCCAGGCGATGGAGTTGGCGGGGCGTGCCGATGCGGCGGCGGCGGCCCTCGACCGCTACCTCACCGCCCGCGGTCCGGCCTGACGACTGATGGACAAGATCCAGCGCCTGCTGCTTGCCGCGTCCAGCCGCAACGACATAGTGCTCGCGATTCTTCTGGTCGCCATCATCTTCATGATGATTCTGCCGCTGCCGACGGCGCTGGTGGACGCGCTGATCGCCACCAACATGGCGTTGGCGGCGGTGCTGCTGATGGTGGCGATGTACATTCCCTCGCCGCTGTCGTTCTCGGCGTTTCCGGCGGTCCTGCTGATCAGCACGCTGTTCCGATTGGCGCTGTCCATCTCGACGACGCGGCTGATCCTGTTGCAGGCCGACGCCGGGCACATCGTCTACACCTTCGGCAACTTCGTGGTCGGCGGCAACCTGATCGTCGGCCTGGTGGTGTTCCTGATCCTGACCATCGTGCAGTTCGTGGTCATCACCAAGGGCGCCGAGCGGGTCGCCGAGGTGGGGGCGCGCTTCTCGCTCGACGCCATGCCGGGCAAGCAGATGTCGATCGACGGCGACATGCGGGCCGGGGTCATCGACATGGACGAGGCTCGTCGCCGGCGAAAGATGGTCGAGAAGGAAAGCCAGCTCTACGGCTCGATGGACGGCGCGATGAAGTTCGTCAAGGGGGACGCCATCGCCGGCCTGATCATCGTCGCCGTCAACCTGTTGGGCGGCATCACGATCGGCGCCTTGCAACGTGGGATGGAGGTCGGCAAAGCGATGCAGACCTACTCGATCCTGACGATCGGCGACGGCCTCATCAGCCAGATTCCCGCCCTGTTCATCTCGATCTGCGCCGGCATCATCGTCACCCGCGTCTCCGATGACGAGGGCGACAGCAACGTGGGAAAGGACATCGGCGGGCAGATTCTGGCCCAGCCGCGCGCCCTGCTCATCGGGGCGGCGATCATGCTGGGGTTCGGGTTGGTGCCCGGAATGCCCACCGGCACCTTCGTCGCGCTGGCCGCCGTCATCGGCACCGTGGGCTTCGTGCTGTTCCGTGCCGGCCGGCGGGGCGACGCGGACGGCCGCGAGGATGTCATGACCGCGATGGCCGCGCCCGGCCAGCCGCCGCCGAAAAAACCGAGCGGCGCCGACGCCCAGGACGAGGTCGTGCTGACGGTGCCGCTGCTCCTCGATGTCTCGGCCAATCTGGAGCCGCATCTGAAACCGGCCCTGCTCAACGACGAATTGCTCAAGATCCGCCGCGCACTCTATTACGACCTCGGGGTGCCGTTCCCCGGCATCCATCTCCGTTACAGCGCCGCCCTGCCGGATGACGGCTACGCCATTCTGCTGCACGAGGTTCCGGTGTCGCAGGGTGTGCTGCGTCCCGGCCACCTCTTCGTGCGCGAGCGCGAGGAAAACCTGAAGACGCTCGGCATCGAGTGCGCGGGCGGCACCGCCTTCCTGCCCAACCTGCCCACGCTGTGGGTGCCCGAAGCTCGGCAGGACCTGTTGTCGAAGGCCGGCGTCGGCTCCATGAACCTCGGCCAGGTCCTGACCTACCACTTGGCCTTCGTGCTCAAGAAGTACGCGGCCGACTTCATCGGCATCCAGGAGACCCGCTACCTCCTGGCCAGCATGGAGGCCCGTTTCGGTGAGTTGGTCAAGGAGGTGCAACGCAGCCTTCCCCTGCAGAAGATCACCGAGGTGCTGCAACGGCTCGTTTCCGAGGACGTTTCGATCCGCAACCTGCGCGCCATTCTCGAGTCGCTCATCGACTGGGGGCAGAAGGAGAAGGACACGGTGCTCCTGACCGAGTACGTGCGCTCCAGCCTGCGCCGCTATATCAGCTACAAGTATTCCAGCGGCCACAACATGCTGCCTGCCTACATGTTCGCGCCCAAAGTCGAGGAAGCGGTGCGCAACGCCATCCGGCAGACCTCGGCCGGCAGCTATCTGGCGCTGGACACGAGCGTGGCGCGCCAGCTTGTCGACAACGTGAAGAAGACGGTCGGCGACCTGTCCACCGTGACGCAACGGCCGGTGCTGCTGACGTCGATGGATATCCGGCGCTATGTGCGAAAGCTGGTCGAACCCGAGCTTTACGCGTTGCCGGTGCTTAGCTTCCAGGAACTCACCGAGGACATCAACATCCAACCGCTCGGCCGAATCGACCTCTAGAATGCGTGCGCCGGCTTATTGCGGCGCGCGTCCCGGCGTGTCTCCCGACGGCATCTCGATCACGCGGGGCGTGATCATGAACAGGCGCTCGCGCTTCTGGGCGGTGTCCTCGCGCTCGCTGAACAGCAGGCCAAGGACGGGAAGGTCGCCCAGCACCGGAATCTTCTGCCGGCTTTTGACCTTCTCTTCGAAGTAATAGCCGCCAATCAGCAAGCTGTCGTATTCGTTGACGATGGCCTGGGTCGAGATCGTGCTGCGCCGCACGGTCGGCAGGTCGGCGATCCGATCCTCCTGGAGGATGGCGCCGTCCTCGACGTCCACGGCCATCTTGACCCGGCGAGTGCCCGCGCTCTCGACCAGCCGCGGCGTGACCCGCAGCAAGACCCCGGCGGTGACCTGTTGCAGGTCGGCAACGCGCTCGCCCTCCAGCTTGATGTAGAAGGTTTCGCTGAGGTCGAGCACGGCTTCGAGATTGTCCAGGGTAAGCACCGAGGGGCGCGACAGGACGGTGGCGTCGCCGGTGCGCTCCAGGGCCGCGACCTTGGCCAGGAAGAAGGCGCCGGTGCCCGACAGGATGGTCTGCAAACTGGCGTTCTTGGCGATGCCCAGCGCCAGTTCACCGTTCTCCGGCAGCGCCGAGCGGACGGCGCCGAAACCGCCCGCCACGTTGTCGGCCTGACCCTGCCAGCGTATGCCGAGTTCGGCCAGCTTCGTGGTGTTGACGTCGATGACCGCCGCTTCGATTTCGATCAGCGCCGTGGGCACGTCCAGAAGTTCGACAAGGTCGCGGTAGGACGCCATGCGCTCCGCGAGGTCCTTGACGATCACGGCGTTGAGGCGCGTGTCGGCCTGGATCACCGGAGCCTCGGCGGGAGCGGTCAGCCGGTCGGGTGTGTCGGGCGCGGGGCCGTCGGCCTTCGGCGAAGCGCTGCGACCGGAACTGAGCCCGGCACCGGGGGCGGCGGAAACGGACGGTACCGAGATCGTGCTGATGGGATCGGTGCGTACCCCTGTCGCGGCGTAGGACTGGTTGGTGACGATGTTGCGCAGGATGGTGGCGACTCCGGGGACCACCACCTGGCGGTCGCGGTAGAAGAAGGTGCGGTCGTCGACCGACGCGTGCTTCAGCCGGAACACCGAGATGGACATGCCCTTGCTGCGGGTCACCGGCAACGTCGCCAGTGTGCGTCGCACCAGGTTCACGTAGGCCGGCGGGCCCGAAACGATGACGACGCCGCGGTCGGGCAACTCGCCCCAGCCGAAGCGCGCGTTGAAGACGCCCAGACCTTCGAGGGCGGCGCGCAGGGCGGGAATGTCCTCGGACGTCATCTCGATGGACTCGCTGACCGACTCGGCCGCCGCGCTCACGTGAAGGGTGCCGCCATGATAGAACCACTGAAGCCCGTAGGCGGTGGCAAGCTGATCGAGGAACGCGCTCGGCGTGTCGGCGAACAGGCGGCCGTTGATGGTCCCGCTTACCGCTTTGCTGATCTCGGTATTCACGCCGAACGCCTTGCCGAAAGTCGCCAGGGCGTCGCGCAAGGCCTCTTGCTTGGCGTAGTAGGCGTAGCTGCTGTCGGGCCAGGGCACCGTGGCGGCCCCAAGCGGCCCGGGCGCCCACGCGGCGGCGATGCCAACGGCGATGGTCAGGAGCCGAAGCACCCGCCGGACGGACTCGAACATCAAAGCACTCGGCCTGCCATTATCGGCGGCACCGCGGGGCGCGTCGCGCCGGATGAATAGGCGCGTTGCCAGAAAGCGAGAGCGTTGACGAATTCCGAGAGCAGGGTTTCGAAGGCGCTGGGAGACACGTCGGTTGCGAACCGGCGGAACAGCGTGACCTCCCTTTCATCCTCGCTCAAGGCGACGATGTCGGGCGCCTTCCGCATCCGCGCCGTCGCAGTGCCGAGAAGCGTCTGAACCGCCTCGGCGCGCTCGCGCCCGTCCGTGGGCAGGACGCCTATGCGGGCGTGGATGATGGCCGCATTTGAGCCATCGCCCCGGAACCGGACCTTGTAGCGGTCGTCGAACACGAGCAAAAAGCTGCCGTCCGGTCTCGGTGGGATGCCCTCGATTCCGTTCCGCGATGCGAATTCGGAAAGCACCCTGGCAAGACTCATATGCAATTTCCCCTCGGACGACCGGATGCGCCCCTCGACGAAGGTGTCGAAACGAATAGCGGCGCAGTAATTCTTTGACGTTTGTAACGGGCGCCCGCAAAGAGTTCAGAAAAAATAATTACCTTGGCCGGCACACCCCTTCTTGCGATGATTTTCGCGAGTATGGCCAAATGAAACACGACCTTGAACTGAAGGTCCTCGCCGGCGTGCATGCGGGCGCCAAGGCGCGATTGCATGGCGATCGCGTGGTCATCGGTGCGTCCGACGATTGCGACGTGGTCCTTGCCGTCGATGACGTGGCCGCTCATCACGCGGCGCTCGTCATCGAAGGCGGCGAGGTTTTCGTAGAGCCTCTGGACGGAGAGGTGATGCGGCCCGATGGGGCGCCGGTGTCCGGACGCGAACGCCTCGACGCGTTCGCCCCGCTATGCCTGGGCGCGACATGGATCGCCGTTGCCGAGGCCGGAGCCTCCTGGCCGCGCATCGACCCGGCAAGCCTGCATCCCCGGCGTGCCCTTCCCCTCGCGGCGGACACCGAGGCCGAAGTTCAGGGCGTTGAGCCGCAGGGCGTGGCGAGCGCCGCCGCCTCGGTGCGTCGGCGGCGGCTGGCCTTCGAGCGCGTGACGCTCTATCCCCTGGCCGTTTTGCTCGTGGTCGGCATCGGCTTCATCGGCAGCACCTGGTTCATGCGCGGCGATGCCGGCGCGGTTGCCCCGTCCTTGCCCCCGCCCGGCCAAAGCCCAACGGCGGTTGAGCAGGCGGACCTCTTGTTGGCGGATCTCGGCCTCGAGAACACCCTGGAACTCCGCCCCATCGGCGAGCGCACGCTGCTGGTCACCGGTTACGTGGAACTTTCCCGGCAGAAAACGACACTCAAGGAGAGGATGACCTTGCCGGGAGTGGAATTCGTCCACCGTGTCTGGGCGCAGGAAGACCTGCTGCGGCAGGCGCGCGACCGGGTCGCCGAGGCGGCTCCCGAGTTGAAGGTGGAGACGGTGAAGGCTGGCGTGGTGAGGCTGCGGGGTTACCTGCCGGACGGCGACCGGCGCAATCGGGTCGTCATGGCCCTGCGCGAGGATGTGCCCGGCATTCGGGACGTGGTGGACGAAATCGTGACGCGGGCCGACGCCGAGCGCCTGTTGCGGGACGCACTCGACGAATCGACGCTCGCGGGCCGCGTGACGCTGAGACCGACACCGGACGGCGTCGCCGCGGAAGGGGTGCTGGGCGACGCCGACCTTGCGGCTTGGCGGCAGCTTTTGGCGCAGTTTCGGGCGCGCTACGGCACCGAGGTCGTTGTGAACACGGCGTTCGTGCCCAGGCCGCAGGATCTCCCCTTCGGTGTGCGCGCGGCGGTGGCCGGGCCGGGGGGGTTCGTGATGACCGGGGACGGCAGGCGGGTCATGCGGGGTGGAGACCTTGGGGGTGGGTACGTTCTCGAGGCGGTCGGCGGCGACGAGATCACCATCCGACGGGGCGAACAGGTCTTCGTACAGCGTTTCAAGGAGTAGCGATGCTCAGCAATCCCTTCATGCCGAATGCCGGCACGCCTCCGCAAACGGGCGAAACTCGCCCGCACCTTCTCGCCATCGAGGAGCGGCTGGCCGAAGATCGCGACGGCGCCTATCGACGCGAAGTAACGGACCGGCTGGCGGCGGCGCGGGCCGACCTGCGCCGAACCATCGACCAGGGGGTTCCACCGGATGAATTCCGGCGCCTCCAGCGCGTGCTGGAGGCTTTCGACGCCGCGCAGGCGGTAATCGATCAGAGTAGAGCCTAGAACCGGCCCAGGGCGGCGGCCCGATGCCGAGAACGTGAGGTGAAGACATGTCGCTGACCTTCGATTCCGTCAACAACACCATCGGCCGGACGCTCCAGACCCGCCAGGAGGAACTGCGGGCCTTCACCGGGTCCATGGATTCCAACAACACGGCCGATCTGCTCAAGATGCAGCAGATGATGCAGGAATGGAGCATGCTCACCCAGCTCCAGAGCACGGTGACCAAGGAGATCGGCGACGCCCTGAAGGGGATCATCCAGAAATCCGGCTGAGGCGACGGCATTGCCATGGGTGCGGGGTTCGAGGGCGCTGTCTGCCGCCTGCCAGTCTCGTTGGCGTCGGGCGCCGCGGATGACGACCTCCCCGCCGTCCTTGGCGGGATCGGCACCCTTGCCACGACCGGGCGGCCGAGCGAGGCCGCCGTCGTCCGCTGGGCGGTGCTGATCGGAGAGTTCGTCCGTCTGTTGCAGGTGCTGCCCGCAGCGACTCCCCCGCCGAGGCGGCGACGGTTCGGCGAGCCGGCGCTGCCGCCTGCCGCCGCTCCGGCCTGCGACGGCGCCTTGCTCGACGGGGTGGCCGGTCACGTGCTCGGGGTGCTGTCGCGCTGCTGTTTCCCTGAAAGCCTTGCCCGGGATCGACGGCATGGAACGCCCGCCATGCCGGCCGCCGAAGCCGACCTGCTCGAGGCGCGCATGATGGTGGCGCTGGCCGACCACATGTTCTGCCGGCGCATGAGCTGGGCGGGGTGGGAGGCGTGGGCACAGCGCCGACTGGGGCCCCGTCTGTTGGGGGGCGAGCCGCTCGACGATGCGGCGCGCACCGCCCTCCACGCCCGTCTCGCCGCAGGCGATGCGCGCTTCACCGAGATCATGCCCGCGCTCCTGGGTCTTGGGTTGGGGCACCAACTGTTCCCCGACGACAGGGCACGGCGCTTGCTGGCCCTGGTTCCGCCGGCGAACGCGCCGGTCGACGGTACCGCAAGGTGCGCGTCGCCAACGCGCGGCGCGAGGCGGCCGCGGGCGATGGCTTTGGTGGCGGGGCTGCTGGTGGCGGCTGGCCTGCTCGTCTGGCAGTACGTCGTCTGGCAGACCGCCGTTGCGCGGTTGGCCGGTCAGTTTGCGGGGGGAGGATGAACGCCGGCCGATCGCGTGCGAGGCCGCGCTGGCTGGTGGTTTGCGGCGGAGGCGTCGACGCGGGGGGGCTCATCGCCCTGCTGGCCGGGTACGCAACCCGGCGGCTGGGCGGATCCGCCATCGAGCGGCTGGACCTTCCCGAAATCGAGCTTCGGTTCGTCCACGACAGCGGCGCCTCGGATCCCACGCGGTCCGCCCGGACGGCCGTGCGACGCGGCGTCGATGGCGTGTTCGTCGTCCTGCGCCCGTCGGATGCGCCATCCGGCGAGCCGGCCGCCGCCCTGCTCGGCGTGTTGTCGCGGCGCCGTCCCGGACTGCCGGTCGTCTTGCTGCTGATGGACGAGGCGGGCGCCGGAGCCGGAGCGTTGTTCACGGGCAGCGGCGCAAGTGTCGAGGCGGCGGTCAGCGATCTCGTCGAACGCGCGAGCCGCGCCGCGCTGGACGACGCGGCGCGCGCCGGATTCCGTGCCGGGCAAGGGATGCTCGTCCTGCCAGCGAATCTCGCCGGCCGGGCACCAGCTTGGCGATCGGCGGCCGAGGGGGTGTTGGGCGATGCGCCGACGGCACGCCTGGGCGGCCTTTCGGTCATCGGGAACGACGCTCCGGCCGAGTCATGGATGAGCGTTTTTCGCTCGATTCCCGTCGGACGCAGCCGTCCCGGCCGCGCGCTTGGGACCGCGGCATGGGGCATCGCCGCGACGGCGGCGGCGGTCGTGGTGGTCGGGGTGGCTCTTGCCACCTTGCGCGACATTGGGGAGGTCGAGCGTCGGGTGGAGCGACATGCCCAAATCATGCGGCTCGGCGACGGATCCGAAACACTTAGCATGGGCTCGCTTGGATCGCTGGCAGCCCTCATGGAGACCGCCGAGGCGGGAAGTGCACGTCTGCCCCTCGTACCCGCCTCGTGGAGCGGCGGCGTCGAAGCGCTGATCGACCGCAACGCCCCCGACCAGATGGTGCGGTTGTTGATCGAGCCGGTGCGCCGCCGCTTGGAGAGGGAGGCAACCCTCGTCGAAGAGGATTTGGCCCGCTTCGCGGACTCGCCTCCCGGCCTCCCGGAGCAAGAGCGGACGCGAGCCGCGATGGCGGCCAGGGCACTGGCGGACTTGGATGGCAGGGTAAGGCGATTCCGGATCGAGGCCGAGGGGGCGCCACGAGAGCAATGGGAAAACCTGGCGACTTGGGTGGCCGAAGCGCCGGTATTCCTGCCCTGGCTGGACACGGAGCGCGGCGGGGCCTCCTTCCGGGCGGGAATGCAGCGCGCCGCTCCGTTGCCACGACGGCCATTCGCGTTGGTGGACCGGTTTCTGGCCGTGCTGGAAACGCGCGGGGCGATGTTGTCGAGCGACCGCGCCCTTTTCGACGCCGTGGGCGCCGCCGACGCGCTGATGCGGAAGGCGGCGGGAGGTGACGTCGAGACGACGGTGGCGCTGCGGGACGCCCTGGCGACGATCGTTGCCGAAGGGGAGCGTCTGGGGGAGGAGCCGTCGGCCGGGGACGAGGCCCTCGCCATTCTGCGCGCGGCCGGCCTGATCACCGAGACGCAATGGCGCGACGCGGTCGCCGCACAGCAGGATGCCCACCGAGCGCGCCTCACGCGCCGGCTCGACCAGGATTTGGCCGGCATCGGCCCGCTGTTCGAACGATCCGGCGAACGAAGCGGTCGCGCGGTCGCCTCGCGGCAATTGCGCATCGTTTTCGATGCCCTCGATGCGATCGCCGAGGGCGGCTTTGCCGGCACGCCGGCCCTTCCCCGGCCCGATCTCGCCGACCTCGCGATGCGGGAGGGCGGGCCTGACGCACGCCTCGTCGATGGGGCCGCGCGCCGGCTGCGCGCCTTTGGCGCGTGGCGGGACCGCTACGGCGAAATAATGTTCCGGCCGGCCTTCGCGCCGATCGGTGCGAGCCTGGCGGCGCATGTCGCGGCCTCCGCCATACGGGAACTCGCGGCCGCCTACCGCAGCCCCTCGGGCGTGGACTGGGGGCTTCACGAGGGGACGGTCGAAGACCTCGTAAGCGTCATGGAAGGGCTTGCCGCGATCGACACGGAGGGGTTCGCCGAGGCGGCCTGGCTGGTGGGCGTTCGCGCTTACCGGCAGCTCGAACGTCTCGACGCCGCTTACGAGAGACTCGATCTCTTTCGCTTGAGCGGGATGGTCGCGACCTGGAGCGGCGAGGGCGCGGTGCTGCGTGGTGCCGGCTGGCAGTCCGACGCGGCGCGGCGCCGATGGATCGGAGAGGCCTTGGATCGGCTGCGTGGGCATGTTCGCCAAGCGGCGCCGCTCCTCCGCGTGCTGACCATCCCGGCGGTGGCCGAATCGCTCAAGCATCCGAGATTGATCCGGAAATGGACCGTCCTGGACGAGACGGTCGCCCAGCCGGAGACGGCGGTCGGGTATCAAGCGTTGCGTGCCTACGCTCTGGACGTTCTGCCCGCGTTCCGACGCGCCGACTGCCAGCGTCCGGAACGGTTTCCCGCCTTTGCCGGACAGCCGGCCGATCCGTTCGCCGACGAACTCGCTTCCCTGGCCGGCGTCCTGGCGGCCAGGTGCGCGCTGTTGTCGAAATCCTGAGACGTCGGGGCATCAGGGACGTGGGTGCAAGGACAAGGGTCGGGAAGGTGAAAATCGGCGGGAGCGGCGCAGGGCCGACCGTTTCCCGATCGGGTGAGGGAGGGGACGTGTTCAGGCGGTTGGGGGTTTTCATCGTTGCGCCGATCGTGCTGGTCACCGCATTGGCCGCGGGAATCAGCGCCTTTCTCAATTACGGGAAGTTCGCGCGCACTCTGGCCGAGGTGGAAAGCGCCCGTTTCGCGTTGGTTGCCAAGGGGGTGAAGGCGGGCATCGAAGCCAACCTGAACCTCGGGCTCTCGCTACCGGGCCTTGCCGTGGCGCCGCAGATCATCGAGCGAGAGAGGGCGCTCGTTGCGGATACCCTGGCCGTGGTGGTCTACGGCGCCGATGGCGCCGTCCTCTTCGCGTCCGGCCAGCCCGTCGGTCGCGACCACGTCCCCGCCGAGTGGCGGCAAACTTCGGATTGGTCCGCCGCGACCGCCGGCTGGCGGGCGGTGGGGATGCCGCTGCTCAACCCGTTCGGGGCGGTGGCGGGCGGAGTGGCGGTGCTGTACCCGGGCGATGCCCGCGATGCCGCGCTCGCCGACATGGCGCGCAGCCTCACGGCGGCGTCGGGACTGGCGGCGGCGGCGACCGCGCTCCTCTCTCTCGTCATCCTTGGCCTGCTCCTGCGGCGCCTGAGGGGCGCCGTTGCCGACCTCGCCCGCGAACTCGAAGGCGGCGAGGTTCGTGACGAGGCGGCGCAAGCCGTGAAGGCGACTGCGGCCCGCGCGCATGGGACCATTGCGCAGGCGGCGGCCATCGCGCCGGGAGCCGGTGCGTGACCCTCGCCCGTCACATCCGGGGAGTGTTCGCCGCGGCCCTGGCGGTAATCCTCGCCGCGCAGGTCGGTCTCGCCGTCTACGCCTGGGACTCCTTCGAGGAGAAGCTCACCCCCGAACTCGAGCGCAAGGCCGAAGCAATCGCTCTGACGGTCGCGGCCAAGGTGGGCAGGGCGCTCGCCGCCGGAATACCCTTCGACGCGCTGCGCGGCAGCGAGGAATATTTCGCCGAAATCCGCCGCGCCAATCCCGACGTGGCCTTCATCGCGCTGGTGGGCGCCGAAGGAGGCATCGCCCACCTGGAGGGCCTGCCCGCCGACGCGGTCGCCGCCCTCATTGCCGAAACGCCGCGCCACGAGGCGGGCGTCGCCTGGCGTCGCCTTTCGAACTTTGACGGCGAGGTGCGTCAGGTCGTGAGCGCGCCGGTTTCCCGACCGGATGCGCCGCCCGCCGTCCTTCACGTCGGCCTGAACCGCGCCTTCCTGGACGCGAAGATCGCCGAGATACACCTCGATATCCTCGTCGTGCTCGCCATTTCGCTCATGGTGGCGGCCGAGGTCATGCGCTATGTCCTGGCGGCCAACCTGCTCGGCCCGGCTCGCGAGGTCGAGGAACAGATGGAACGCATGGCCGGCGGCGACTACACGGCCACGATCGGGCCGCACGGCATGCTGCGTGTGCTCGCCGAGCCCTTGAACGCCATCGTCCTTTCCGTTCACCGGTCGGTCGCCGACTTGATGCGGCGCGCGGGGGATCGCCGGGACGAGGTGGCGCGGGTGTTGGGTGCCGGCCTCGCCGCGGCTGCCTCCTCTCCCCGAGAACGACCGTTCCGGCCGGTGACGCGGGTCCGTCTGCTCACTTTCCTGTTCATGTTCGGCGAGCAGTTGTCGCGCCCCTTCCTGCCCGTTTTCGCCCAGGGTCTCCTGCCGCCCGGGACGGCCGGCGCCAGCCTCTGGGCCGGGGTTCCGATCGCCGCCTTCATGCTCGCGGCGGCGTTGTCGATGCCGGTGCTGGCGCCATGGTCGGACCGCGTCGGCCGGCGCAGGTCATTCCTGGCGGGCGCACTGGTCGCGGCGGCGGGTCTGGCGGGCGCGGCGCTGTGCACGGGCATCGCCGACTTCGTCGCATGGCGCGTCGTCACCGCGTTGGGATATGCGCTGATGTTCGTCGCCGGCCAGGGCTTCGTGATCGACAACACGGGTGAACGCGACCGGGCGCAGGGCGCGGCGACGTTCGTCGGCGCCATCATGGTGTCCGAGCTGTGCGCGCCCGGCATCGGAGGCATTCTGGCCGACCGCATTGGCGAACGCCCCGTGTTCGCGGTGGGGGCCGCCATCATGGTGCTGGCCGCCCTGGTCGGCGTCTCGGCGTTGGCGGGGTGCGGAAGTGGTGCCGCTCCGCCTCCGGCCGGCGCGCGGCCGCCGCTGCTGGCGGCAATGCGCGAGCCGCGCTTCGTCCTGCTCATGCTGACGGCGGCGGTTCCCGCGAAGCTGGCTCTTACGGCATTCCTGTTCTACCTCGTGCCGGTCGGGCTGGGCGCACTCGGCAACAGTCAGGCCGAGATCGGCCGAATCGCCATGCTCTATGCCGTTCCCAGCGTGGCCGCCGGAGCGCTCCTCGCGCGTCTCGCCGACCGAACCGGCTGCCACGGACTGATGGTCGGGCTGGGCGGATCGATCACCGGCGCCGGCTTCCTGCCCGTCCTGTTCTGGCCCGACGAGCGGGCAATGGTCATCGGGGTGGTGGCCCTTGGCCTGGGGCAGGCCATGAGCATCTCGCCCCAACTCGCGATGGCGACGCGGATCTGCGCCGAAGCCGTGGCCCGGCACGGTGCCGGAAGCGTGCTCGGCGTCTATCGGCTGATCGAGCGTCTGGGGGCGGCGGCCGGCCCGCTGATCGCGGGGGGCCTGACCGCCGCGTTCGGCCCGATGGAGGCCGCCGGCCTTCTGGGGGCCGCCGTATTCGCCTCCGCGGTGGCCTTCAGCGCGGCCTTCCTGGTGCTCGGTGTCCGGCCGGAGGATGAAATCGACCTCGGTCCCCATTCGCACCGGCAGGTGTCGTCATGAGGGTGACGCGGCGCGCCGCCCTGGCGATGCTGTCGGCGGCGCCGGCGTTCGGCCTCGCGCGCCGCGTCCGCGCGGCGCGCGAGGTGACGATCATGATGATTCTCTGGCGGGGCGAGACGGGCACCGAAAAGGGGTTTCGCGACCAGCTCCGCGAAGAGGGCATCGACGCCAGCTTCATCGTCCGCGACGCCGGGCAGGACGTGCGGCGCGTCGCCGAGTTCGCGGCCGAGGCCAAGGCCAGGCGTCCCGACCTGATCTACGTCTGGGGAACGCCGGCGACACTGGCCCTGGTGGGCAGGCGCGGCGAGATCGACCCGGCCCGGCACGTCACCGACTTGCCGGTGGTCTTCGCGATGGTTTCCTCGCCGGTGGGATCGAAACTGGTCGATGCGTCCCGCCTGTCTGGCCGCAACCTAACCGGAACCAGCCACGTCGTGCCGGTCCCCGATCAATTGCGGGCCATGCGCGCGTATCGCGCGTTCACGCGGCTGGCGGTGCTCTACAATCCCACCGAGGCCAATTCCGTGATCAACGTGGCCGAGTTGCGCGAGCAGGCGAGGCTGCTGTCGTTCACCCTGATCGAGGAGCCGGTGCCGCTGGCCGGCGGCAAGCCGGACGCGAGCGATCTCGGCGCCGTCGTCGCCCGCCTCATGCCGCGTGACCCGCATTTCCTGTATCTCGGGCCCGACAGCTTCATCGGCGCCAACAGCCCGGCCATAACCGGCGCGGCGCTCGATCTCGGGCTGCCGACCTTTTCCGCGACCGAGGCGCCGTTGCGCTCGGCAAGCGCGCTGTTCGGCTTGGTGTCGCGCTATGACAACGTGGGACGGCTGACCGCCCACAAGGCGGCACGAATTCTGCGCGATGGACTGGCGCCGGGGGCGATCCCCGTGGAGACGCTGGCGCGCTTTTCCCTGGTGGTGCGGATGGACGTGGCCCGGCGTCTCTCGTTCTATCCGCCGATCTCCTTGCTCGACTTCGCCGAGTTGGTGGGATGACCGCGGTCGCCGACATCGTCCGGGCCGCCCACCGCGAGCGCCCCCAAGCTTTGGCGGCGCGCGACGCCCTTGGCGGGCCGCTCGTCTTGCGCGCCGTGGTCCTGGGCGCCAGCGACGTGAGCCGCGTGTCCGATCTTCATGAACGGGTCTGTGCCGCGGCATCTCCGGATACCGTTCGTCACGACCCGCCCGAGTTCTTCATCCGCGTGGCCAGCGGGGAGGGCGCGCTGCTGGGCTTCGAGGGGGCGGAGGACGGCCGCCTCGCTGCCTATGGCGTCGTCACGTTTCCCGGCCCCGACACCGACCATTGCGGCCGCCTGATCGGCCTTGCAGACGGCCCGCTGGTGGCGCAGTTCAATGGCGTCGCGGTCGATCCTTCCCTCCGCGGCAACGGTTTGCAGCGCCATCTCGGACGCTGGCGCATGGCCACGGCCGCCCGGCTCGGGCGCCGTCACGTGGTGTCCACCGCCTCGCCCCGCAACGTTCCCAGTTGGGTGAACCTGCTGTCTCTGGGGCTGGTCATCCGGGGATTGCACGTGACCTACGGCGCGTTGCGCTATGTCTTCCACACCGATCTCGAGGCCGACATGCCCCGGGGCGATGCCCGCCCCGTCGGCCTCGACGACCTTGCCGGGCAGCGGAAGCTGCTCGCCGCGGGATGGGGCGGCGTCGGGTGGACGGGCGGCCGGCGGCCCGAGGCGCTGCTGTTTGCCGATCTGACGGGCCGTCGATGATGTTGCTGCGCACGCGAATCACGCTGATGGTTTCGGCGATCGCCCTGGTGGTTATCTTCGCGCTCGTCGCCGAGGGCAACTGGCGCGAACGCTCGGCGAGGGCGGACATGGATGCGGCGCGAATTCAAATCCAGGTTAGCGCCTGGGCCGCACTGACGCAGAACGCCCTGCAGCCCCTCGAGGAACTTGCCCGCGCGGCGTCTCGCGACGGCGCCTTGACCGCGGCCCTGGTCGCCGGCGACGCCACCGCCGCCCTGGCGATCGTGAAGAGGCTGCAGGCCGAGGCCGGCGGCTCGGTGGCGGCAGCGGGGGTCGAGATCGTCGCCGCGGACGGGGCCAGGGTGGTGGGGGCCGGCGGCGAAGCGGCGCTGACGTCCGCCGTCGTGACCGCCGCCGGGCGCAATGCCGGCGTCCTTTCCGGAATCCTGCACACGGCGACCGGCGCGCCCGTTCTGGCAGCGGTCGCTCCCCTCTATTCCCGCTCAGGTCTGGCCGGCGCCGTGGCGGTCACCGTCGACCCGCTGCCCACCGTCAAGCAACTCGCGGCTGCCCTGGGGGCCGATGTCGCCCTGACCGACGGCGCCGGCGCATTCGCCGCCGCCTCCGCGGGCCGCCCATGGCCCGCGAAGCTCCTCGCTGCGGCACGCGACGTCGAGCGGGGCGCCAGTATGCTCGTCGACGGCGGGCGGCGGCTGGAGGTGACCTGGACGACGGTGGCCGATATCGCGGGCGAGCGGCCGGCAGTTCTTCTCAGCGTCAACGACGTGACCGAGGCGGCCCGGCGCCGCTTCTGGCTGTCGGCGATATCCTTGGGCGGGGTGGTCTCGGCGGCCGTCTTGTTCCTTGCCTTCCTCCACTGGTACATGCGGCGTGCGTTCCGGCCGCTGCATCGCGTGATCCGGATGCTGCATGCCCTGGCGCGGGGCGAACGTGCGGTGCCCCCCTACGAGCCGGCGCGCGACGACGAGATCGGCCGGCTGGCGGCCACGGCCACCGATTTCCGCGCCGGCATCGAGGCCCGCGACCAACTGCTGAAGCTGCGTCAGGACCTGGAGGCGGCCCATACCATCCAGTCGTCGATCCTGCCCGCGGATCCGCCGGACCGCCGGGCCTTCGCGGTACGCGCCTACATGCGGGCGGCGCGCGACGTCGGCGGCGACTTTTTCGACTGGTTCGACCTGCCGGATGGGCGCTTCGGATTCGTCGTCGCCGACGTTTCCGGCAAGGGCATGGGCGCCGCCCTGTTCATGGCCGCCGCCTGCACCGTCATCCGCACCACCGCGCGTCTG
The DNA here is from genome assembly GCA_019455065.1 of Rhodospirillales bacterium. Classification (GTDB taxonomy): domain Bacteria; phylum Pseudomonadota; class Alphaproteobacteria; order Rhodospirillales; family Magnetospirillaceae; genus JACFNC01. Next base: position 39,640 of record JACFNC010000002.1, on the reverse strand, counting down.
ATTGCCGATCCCGGAGAATGCCTGGCCAGGGCCAACGACCTGCTCGCCGCGAACAACGCGGCCTCGATGTTCGTCACCGTGTTCTATGGCGTGCTCTGCCCGAAGACGGGGCGGATGGTCTATGCCAATGGCGGCCACAATCCGCCCTACCGCGTTTCGGCGGACGGGGTGGTGTCCGCCCTGCCCGGCACCGAGGGCATGCTGCTGGCAATGTTTCCCGGACAAGGCTTTGCCACGGCGGAACTTGCGCTGGTGCCCGGTGACTGCCTGTATCTGTTCACCGACGGCGTGACCGAGGCACAGGATGCGACCGGCGCCCTGTTCGGCGAACGCCGCCTGACCGACGCCCTTGCGGCGGCGGCCGAGCGAACGCCGCAGGCGTTGCTGGACCAAGTGCTCGACCGGGTCGGCCGCTTCGTCGCCGACGCGCCGCAGGCCGACGACATCACCTGCCTGGCGCTCCGCTGGCATGGTCCGTCCGGTTCGGGGGACGCAGCGTCAGAAACGCAGCGAAAACTCAGAACGGCCAATTGTGCAAGGGTGTGACATCGGGATCAGCTCAAATGGACGTCCACGCCAATGCAAATTGGCGCACCATGCAGTCGGCTCTGCGATAGCAAAATGGAAGCGCCCGGATACGCGGATCTTGCTAGATTTATTTCGACGAAAAGCTTGCTATTTCTCATCGTTGTCTCCAGTTTGATCGCATGCACATAAACGAAATCCTATGGGAATGTGAAATTCGCGGTGTTGATCTGCGAATTTCTTGCGCGGCCTGCCGCTTTGTGACCGAAGCGCCGGTGGGCGAGGTGGCCTCGCGCTATGGGCCGCGGCTGTCGCTGAACGAACTCGAAGACCGAATCCGCTGTCCGCAATGCGGCGGCGAGGGAATGGTGGTCAACCCCGTTCATCCCTATCATCGGTCGCCGCCGGGCCGAGCGCTGCGGTTCTCGCCGGTTCGCCCTCATGCGGCCGGAGGCGCCCTTGCCTCGTCGCGTAGCCCGGTTTCGGCAGTGCCTGCCGATGCGGCTGTCAGTTCGACCTAGCCGCCCCTCATTCCACTTGCATCTCAATTGTGAAGCGCGAACCGCGGCCCGGTTCGGAGGTGAGCCTGACCGGATGGTCGAGGATGGTGGACAGGCGCTGCACGATGGCGAGGCCGAGGCCGAGGCCGGCGGCCGCCTCGGCGGCGGCGGGCTGGCTCGGGGGCCGGCCGACCTGATGGAACTCTTCGAAGATGCGTTCGAGCTGGTCGGCGGGAATGCCGACGCCGGTATCCTCGACGTCGACGCAGGCGCTCTCGCCGCACCGGCGCCCGCGCAGCACCACCTCGCCGCGCTCGGTGTATCGGACCGCGTTCTCGACCAGGTTGCGCAGCATTCGCCCCAGCAGGTGGGGATCGCTGCAAACCCGCAGGTTCGGTTCGATTTCGACGCGAAGGCCGAGGCTCTTGGCGGCGGCGACCGGGGCGAAGGCCGCCGCGATGTCGTCGAGAAGGGGGCGCAGCTCGAAGGCGGCGCGTTGGGGACGGATGACGTCGAGGTCGAGGCGCGCCACGTCGATCAGGCTGTCGAGCAAGGTCTTCAGCACCGTCATTCCGCGCTCGAGCATGGTCAACGCATCGCATGCCTGCTGGTCGGTGAGGCGCCGGCGCAGGACGTCGGCGAACAGAAACATCGACTGGAGGGGCTGCCGCAGGTCGTGGCTGGCGGCGGCGAGAAAGCGCGACTTGGCGGCGTTGGCGCGGTCGGCCTCGGCGCGCGCCGCCTCCAGGCCGGCTTGGGCGCGCTCGCGCTCGGCGACCTCGGTGCTAAGGCGACGGTTGGCGGCCTCCAGCTCGGCGGTGCGGTCGCGGACCTTTTCCTCCATGCTGCTCAGCAGTTCCCGGTTCCGCTCGCCCAGGTCGATCCGGCTGACCAGCGCGGCGTGAAAGCCGTGAGCAATCAGGCCGAGGCCGACGACGAAGGTGGCCCCCATGCCGGCCATCGCCATGTAGACCGGCCCATCCGCGAGCAGTACGATCGTCAACGGAGCGACACTGAGCACGAGATAGGCGTAGAACGCCGGCAGGTGGCTGGACATCCCGGCCAGGGCGCCGGCCGCCATGCCGGCAACGACGAAGGCGACGAGGCCGAGGCTCTGCGGATCCTCGGGAATGACGAATAGCCAGGCGATGCTGCCCCAGACTACGCCCGAAACGCCCGAACCAACCGTGTACCAGCGGCCCCACGCCGCCATTTCCGCATCGGCGGGCCGGCGGCGCCGATAGCGCCAATAATGCACAGCCCTCACCAGCGTGTGGGCCAGCACCGCGGCGGCCCAGCCGAGGAGCGTTGCCGGCTCCCTCGCCCGCCACAGCGCGGCGACCACCAGCGCCGCCACGACCAGATTGGCGGCGTAGACATAGGGTGCCTGCCGGTACAAGAGGCGGATGCGCTCGGCCCGCACATGCGGGCGTTCTTCGGCCATGCCACTTTCCCCGCTATCTGGAACACATGATGGTCTTGGGGTCGAGCCCTCATCAAGCGGGCATCTAGCGCGAGGGTTGCGATCGTAAGCAGTAATATCGACTGCACTTGCGCGGGCGGTCCCATTCGCACTTGCCAAAGCGGACGGCTGCCCCTACCTATGGGCTGTCGAATTTACTTGGGTCTGCCGCCGAACCGTTTCCGGTGCCGGCCTTGCTTCTCCCATCAGTGATTTGATGCCCGTCCGCATGTCGCGGCGGGCAACGCCAGTTCGAGGAGATGCATATGTCCACTGGCACCGTCAAATGGTTCAATTCCACCAAGGGTTACGGCTTCATCAAGCCCGACGACGGCTCGGCCGACGTCTTCGTCCATATTTCGGCCGTCGAGCGCGCCGGCCTGTCCAATCTGGGCGAGGGGCAGAAGCTGTCCTTCGAGCTCGAGCGCGGCCGCACGGGCAAGATGGCGGCGGTCAACCTCAAGGCCCTCTGATCACGATCCCAAGGGGCAGCTTCGGCTGCCCCACCCGTATTACGCTGTTTCGCTGCGGCCCTCGGCTCGTGGCCCATTCCTGCCGGCAAGGGAGCGCGCATGGCCAAGGAAGATCTCATTGAATTCGACGGCGTCGTCAGCGAGGTGCTGCCCGATGCCCGCTTCCGCGTCCAACTCGACAGCGGCCACGACGTCATGGCCTATGCCTCCGGACGCATGAAGAAGAACCGCATCCGTATCCTGGCCGGCGATCGCGTCACCGTCGAAATGACGCCCTACGACCTGACCAAGGCGCGCATCAACTTCCGCCACAAGGACGAACGGGCGTCCGCCTCTCCGCGCCCGCAACGGCCGCAGCAACAGCGCCGTCGCTGAGGCCACTACCGGCGGCGCCATGCCCACCACGATCTATGTCGACGCCGACGCCTGCCCGGTGAAGGACGAGATCGTGCGGGTCGCGGAACGGCGCGCCATTCCCGTGATCTTCGTCAGCAACCGCGGCATTCGGGTTGGCGATCATCCCCTGCTACGCTCGGTGCTGGTTGCGCAGGGCCCCGATGCGGCGGACGATTGGATTGCTCAGGCGGTCGGTCCCGCTGACATCGTCATTACCGCCGACGTCCCCCTGGCCGCCCGCTGCGTGGCCAGCGGCGCCGTGGCGCTGGCCCCGAACGGCAATCTTTTCGACGACACCTCCATCGGCATGGCAGTGGCCATGCGCGACTTGATGACCGGCCTGCGCGACGGGGGCGCGATTACCGGCGGGCCGCCCCCCTTCGCCCAGCGCGACCGCTCCCTCTTCCTCGACGCTCTCGAACGCGTTTGCCGGACCAGCCATCGCGACGGCCAGCGTTCCTGAAGCGAACTCACGGTTGAATTGGCCGGGTGACAGCCGAGGCGCGGTGATTTATGATGCCTATGCCCAAGGGTAGGGGTGGGGTAGGTGGCGAGGCGTGTCGGCGCGCTCCCGTAACGGTTTCACCTCCGATCTTTCTCCGCAATTTGCGAATAGTTACGGAGAAAAACCGAACTGAATTAATTGGAAATATTTGTTCGGCCCTGGTATAGCCAAAAGTAGCGATTTCTAACACGAAAGGTATAGCGGATGCGGAGCCTGAATGACCGACCAATCGGCTGGCGTATTGCCCTCGCGGTCGCCGTGCCGGCGATCGCGTTGATCGTGTTTTCGGGCTGGATCGTTCTCGAAAAACAGTCCACGCAGCACGCCCTTTCGCAGACCGAGGAATTGGCGGGCTATGCCGGGGTTGTCAGCGACCTGATCCACCAGTTGCAGGTCGAACGTGGCGCCACGGCCGTGTTCCTTGGGAACAAGGGCGCCCAGGGCGGCGGCGAACTGGCCACGCAGCGGCGCGCCACGGACGCGGCAAGCCAAAAATTCGCGGATGCGGGCGCGCGCCTCGACCTTGCTTCGTTCTCGCAGGGGCTCGTCCAGAGCGTGCAGGGCGCGAAGATGCGCGTCGACGAGGCGATGGGGTTGCGCGGGCGCGTCGACGGATTGGCGATCCCGGGGGATGAAGCCACCCGCGGTTACACCCAGACCATCGGCTCGTTGTTCGGCATCGTCGACGAACTCGCGCGCATCAGCCCCGACCCGCAGATCGCGGCGATCATCTCAGGCTATGTCAACCTGATGTGGGGCAAGGAAATGGCCGGTCGCGAGCGGGCCATCGGCGCCGGGGCGCTGGTATCGGGCAGCATGGACGTCGCCACGTATTCACGCTGGGTCGAGGCGATCGCCGCGCAGAACAGCTTCTTCCAGGTGTTCCGCAGCGTTGCCAGCGCGGACGAGCAGGCGCAGCTCGACCGCCAACTGGCCGGCCCGGTTACCGAAGAGGTCGTGGCGATGCGCCGCGCCGCGTCCGCCATGGTCAAGGGCGAGGCGGTCAGTGTGACCGGGCCGGCCTGGTTCCAGGCCGCGACCCGGCGCATCGACGCGCTCAAGAAGGTCGAGGACTATATCGCATCCGATTTGGTGAAGGTCGCTTCGGAAAAGGCTGGGGCCACCCTGCGTGCGCTGATCGTCGCGGCGATCGCGGCGGCGGGCGCCATCATCGGCGCCGCCTTCCTCGCGGTGGTGGTGGTCCGCGGCATCACCCGGCCGATGCTGTCATTGGAAGGGGCCATGAAGCGGCTGGCCGACGGCGATACCTCGGTCGAAGTCGAGGGCACCAAGCGCGGCGACGAGATCGGCGCCATGAGCCGGGCCGTGCTGGTGTTCAAGGAGAACAAGATCCGCGCCGACGCGCTGGCCGAGGAGCAGCGCAAGGAGGAGGAGGCGAAGGAGCGGCGGCGCGTCGTCGTCGAGAAGCTCATCGCCGAATTCGACAAGAGCGCGGCGGGCGTGCTCGAGACCATGTCCTCGGCGTCCACCGAGCTTCGGGCGACTGCGGAAAGCATGTCGGCCGTGGCCGAGGAGACCTCGCGCCAGGCCACCGCCGTGGCGGCGGCCTCGGAGCAAGCCTCGTCGAACGTGCAGACGGTGGCGTCGGCGGCCGAGGAACTGGCCTCGTCGATCTCCGAGATCGCCCGTCAGGTCGCGCAGTCCAGTCAGATCTCGCAGGAGGCGGTCGGCCAGGCCAACACCACAAACGAGTCGGTGCAGGGCCTGCTCAACGCGGCTCAGCGCATCAGCGAGGTGGTGGGGATGATCAACGCCATTGCCAGCCAGACCAATCTGTTGGCCCTCAACGCCACCATCGAGGCGGCGCGGGCCGGCGAGGCGGGCAAGGGCTTCGCGGTGGTGGCGACCGAGGTCAAGACCCTCGCCAACCAGACGGCGCGCGCCACCGAGGAAATCAGCGGCCACGTCACCGAGGTGCAGAACCGCACCCGCGAGGCGGCGGGGGCGATCGAATCCATCGCCGGCACCATCGCCAAGATCAGCGAGATCGCTGCCACCATCGCGGCGGCGGTCGAAGAGCAGACGGCGGCCACCCAGGAGATCGCCCGCAACGTCACCCAGGCGGCCACCGGCACGCAGGAGGTGTCGCAGAACATCTCGGGCGTCACCCAGGCGGCGGGCGAAACCGGCGCCGCCTCCGAGCAGGTCCTGGCCTCTTCGGGCCAGCTCTCGCAGCAGGCGGAACTCCTCCGCAACACGGTCGATCAGTTCCTGTCCGGCATCAAGACGGCATAAGGAAAAGGTCAACGGGGGGCTTCGCCCCCCATCGCATGCCGCCACGGCCGGAGCTGTTCCGGCCATCCACGGACCCCCGGGCCAAGCCCGGGGGTGACGGCGTTTGAGACACACCTTGTCTAACGCCTTGCCCGCCCAAGCCGCAGAGTCGCGCCTGCCGCCAGATAGGCGCCGGCCGACACGGCGACCACGCCGACGGTCTCCAACAAAGAGGGCATTTCGGCCAGCGCCAGCGCGCCGAGCAGGGTGGCGAGGACCGGCACCAGCGCCCCGAACACCGCGCCCCGCGCCGCACCCAGCAACACCACCGCGTTGGCGAAGCATAGCGCGGTCAAGGGCGAGAGAATCCCCTGGAACAGGGCCTGCGGTAGAATCTCCGCCCATGGGGCGGCCGCCATGGCCGTCCCGGCGACGGCCATGTAGCCGGGCACGTATCCCACCAGCGACGCCACGCAGACGACCGCTACGGCCGGCAGCGGCGCCAATCCCGATCGGCGCAACGCCACCGAGAACGCCGCCCACAGCAGGGCACCCAGCAGGAACAGGGCGTGGCCCGGCGTCGCGGTCAGGCCGGCGGTAAGGCCGTGGCCGGCTATCGCGGCGATGCCGCCGACGATGATCGCCAACCCCAGCGCCGCGGCACCGAGATCCGCTCGCCCAGCACTGCTGCCGATAACAGGGCCGCGAACAACGGCAACATCCCCGGCATGATGGCCCCGCCATTGCCCGCCGAGGCGAAGGTCAGGCCGGTCCCGTTGACCAGGGCGAACGGCGCGCCGGCGCCGATGGCGACGACCGCAAGCAGCCACGGCGACACCCGGCCGACGGCCCGGCGGTGCGCCCATAGCACCGGCAGCAGCAGCAGGCCGGAAATTCCGAACCGTAACGCCGTCAGGTCGTATTGATCCAGGCTGTGCGACACCCCCAGGCGGGTCATCACCCACCAGGCGGCGGTCGTCAGGGCCGCCGCCATGCCCCAGGCGATGCCGAGCCATATCCGCCGCGTCTCCGCTCCCGCCCGCTCCCCCAAGGCGCGGGGAACCGCGCCTCCGTCCAGCGCCGCCGCACCACTCCCGACTTGGTTCATCCGCCGTCTCCTCCGGTGGCCGACCCCATGGTCGGCATCGGGCGGACCCTAGAGGGGCCCGATCAGGTGCGGGTCACGAAGGGCGTCAACGGGCTCTCAAATCGACAAGCCGGCCTTTGACGGCTTGGGTGAGTGTCCGGTGCGCACGAACTGGCGGAGGAGGTGGCAGAACTCGGTGGTCGCCGTAAAGATGGGCAGATGTCCGCGGCCCTCGAACAGATGGAGACTGGCTCTCGGGGCGCGCTCGACGATGTAGTGCCCGCATCCGAGCGAGACGCGGCGGTCGTGGCTGCCGAAAACCACCAGCGTTGGAATGGTCAAGTTCGGCAGCAGCGATGTCATGTCATAGTCGGGATCGGGATCGAAGAAGCTGATGAAGGTCTCGCGCGGCATGCCCAGACAGCCCGCCAGGAAGGTGGCGGCGATATCCTGCGAGCCCGGTTCCGAAAAGACGCTGGACACCATGGATTCCGCGACCTCGCGAATGCGCCCCTCGGCCAGCATCTGCTCGATCATCTTGGCGCCACTGCGCGGAAAACGGCTGGCCGGCCCGGCATCGTCCACCGGAGGTCCGACGAGAACCAGCCTGTTCACCACGCCCGGGCGCTCGCAGGCGATGCGAACGAGCAGGTTCGAGCCGCGCGAGATTCCGACGCCCACGACCGGGCCCCCGCCCAAGGCGTCGACGACAGCTTCAAGATCGGCCTGATGGGTGCGGGCCGAACAGGGGCGCAGCAGTGGGCCGGACGCGCCGGTGCCCCGGGCATCGATGGTGACGATGCGGAACTCCTGGCATAGTTGCTCGATCACTGGTTGGAAGATTGGCAGGCCGTAGACGATCGGATTGATGAAAAGCAGGGTTTCCGGGCCGGTCCCGTGCTCGTAATAGACTAGTCGGGTGTCGTCGCGAACGATGCCGTGGGCGCAGTGGCGGCGGTTGGTGATACGGCGCCGCCGGCGGGGGTCGGCTTCCAGCGCGGCGGCGAAGTCGTAGTAGTCGTTCGCGCGTGCGATGTCGCCTTCCAAGCTGGCGAGGTCGCCCAGCAAGGTGCTCGCGTCGACGCGAAAACCCTGGTTCGCACCCTCGGGCAGGCGGGCCGCGGCCTCGTCGGCGCGGCGCGCCAGGAGGGCGGCCCGTCTATAGCCATACCGCTCCTTGGATTTGCGCGCCGCCCTGAGGAGATATTCGGCCGCCTTGCTCCACAGTTCGCCCGATTCGCAGTGTTCGGCCAGCTTTTCCAGGGTGTCGCCCAGATCTTCGCCGCAAAGGCGTTCCAACGCGAGCGCGGCCTCGGCGTGCATGGCGGCCCGCCGGGTCCGCGGCAGGCTGCCGTACGCCACCTGGCGGATGAGGGCGTGCCTGAAGGCGTATTCCTGCTGCGGGAAAAAGGCGGTCTGGAACAGATGTTCGGTCTGTTGCAGCGATCGCAAGGCGTCGTGAAGCTCCTCCTCCGACAGTCCCGCGATTTCGGCCAGCAGGCGATACCCGAATTCCGCGCCCAAGACCGCCGCCGTCTGGAGGACCCATTTCTCACGCGGGGGAAGGCGATCGATGCGGGCCGCAATCACGTCCTGGACGGTGGGTGGAATTGGCGTCTCGCCCGCCTTTTCGCTGAGGCGGTAACCGCCCGGATCACCAACCAGGTCGCCGCCTTCGGCCAGGGCACGCACGCTTTCTTCGAGAAACAGCGGATTGCCATTGGTGATGCGCAGCAGGTCCTCCTTCAGTCCGGCCAATCCCGGATCCGGACCCAACAGCATGTTTAGCAGCCCGCGCGCCGGGTCGGCGTCCAGCGGGCCGATCCGGCATACCCTGTGTTGGGCGCGTCCGGCCCAGGGATCGCGGTATTCGGGACGGAAGGTCAAAATCATCATCAGCCGCAATCCCGGCGACGCCTGCACCAGAACGTCGAGCAGCGCCAGGGTCCCTTCGTCCGCCCAATGCAGGTCCTCGACGACCAGGATTAGCGGGTTCCCGCGGCTGAGGGCGGCCAACAAGCCGGCGGCCGCTTCGAAGGCGTGGCGCCGATGCTGAGCCGGCCCCAGGGACTCCCACCCGGGATCCACGGTCGGCAGCCCCATCAGCCAGGCGAGCGCCGGGGTTGCGGCCACCAGCGCGGGCTCGCAGGCGTCCAGGGCGCGACGCAGCCTGTCGGCGGTGACGGAGGCCGGCTCGTCGGCCTCGGCATGCAGCCATTCCCTAAGCATCCGGCGCAGCGGTTGGTAGGCGGCAGATTCGTGGGGGAATGCCGTTGCGTAGAGAACGGTTGCCCCGTCCGAAGACTGAAGGAAGCGGTTGACCAGGCGCGACTTGCCGACGCCTGGGTCGCCGATGACCGCCACCACCTCCCCGGTTCCCGTCTGCGCGCCGGCCAACGCCGTCCGCAACACCTCCATCTCGGCCCCACGGCCGACAAACGGGGAGAGGCCGCGGGCGGCTTGAACGTCCCAGCGCGTCCGAACGCTCGAGAAATCCTCCAACTCGTGCACCGTGACCGGGCTACGCAACCCGGGCAGCGTCACTGTGCGGCCCGGCGCCAAGCGGAAATAGGCGCCGGCGCGCCGCACCACGTCGCCACTGACCGCGATGCTATCGAAGGCAAGCAGGTGTTCGATGGCCGATGCCACGTGCAAAACCGGTCCATCGACGCGACAATTCCCGGCTCCCGCTTCGGACCCCATACGCACCACCGCTTCGCCCGTATGCAGGGAGATCCTTATCGAGATCCGTTCCCCCCAGCGGGATGCGACCTCGCCGCGCATCGCAAGGGCGGCATGACATCCCCGAACGGCGTGATCCTCGATGGCGACGGGAGCGCCGAATACGACCATGATTCCGTCGGCACGCCGTTCGCAGACCGTTCCGCCGAAACGATCGGCGTGGCGAACGAGGTCGGAGGCGACTGGTTCGGTCCATTCCAGAGCATGCTCCGGGTCGACCTCGTCGATCGCATGACCGGCCGCCGCGACTCCGGCGCAGAGCACCGTCACGCTCTTGCGCTCGGCGGTGGCGAACCGCTCGGCCGTGACGGCCTCTCCGTGGACCGGCGTGGGTGGCGGGGTTTCGGCGGCCGGCGCCGGCGTGATGTCCGGAGTGGGCCGAGGCGCCTCGGCAGCGGCAGACGGTGCCGCGGTGCGCCGGCGCCGGTTCATCACCTCCGAGCGCAGCCGACGCATCTCGGCTTCCGGCTCGATGCCAAGCTCTCGTTGCAGCGTCGCTGCGTAAAGGTCGTACTGGCGCAACGCCGCCGCAGGCCGCCCGAGCGCCAGATAAAGTCGCATCAAGGCGCGGTGTCCGCCTTCTTGAAGGCGATCCGCCGCCACCAGCCGCAAGGCCGCCTGCACGGCGCGTTCCAGGTCGCCGGCGCGCTCGTGCGCTTCGAGCAGCCGCCCGAACACGCCCAGGGCCGTTTCCCTGAACCGGCTGCGCTCGGCGGTCAGCCACTCCTCGAAGGCCAACTCGCCAAGGTTCATTCCCTGCAGAAGTTCACCCCGATAAAGAGCCGAGGCGGACCCCAATGCCGGCACAGATCCGTCAGCCGACAGCCGCTCGAAGTCGATGGCGTCGACGAAAACATGGTCCGTGGCGAGGAACACCTGGTCGCCGTCCACCGTCAGGGGGGCGGAATCGGGCGCGCTCTCGAGCAGTACCTTTCGGATCGCGAAAAGTGTTTGGCTCAGGCTGTGCCGCGCCTGTTTTTCGGCCCGGTCACCCCACAACAGGGCGGCGAGCACATCCCGGCTGTGAGGCCGGCCGGCCGCCATGGCGAGATAGGCAAGCAGGGCTTCCGCCTTGCGCGTCGGAAGGCGCACGCCGTTTCCCAAGGCGAACGGCCCCAGGACCTTGAGGCTGTGAGGCGGGTCCATGGCGGTCATCACTTCCGCCGCGACCGCGGCGGCTCCCGGTTGCGAATGCCCACAAGGCGCAGATGGGCATGTCCGGATCGCGGTCAACCGCGCATCGTTCTATGAGTTGGAGATATTCAAAAAAGACGCTTGCGGCTCTGCCGAGAACAGTCAGCCGCCCGGTCCGGCGATCACGAAGGTGCCCTTGCCCTTTCGTTTCGCCGCGTACATCGCATCGTCTGCCTGGCGGATGAGATCTTCCGCGGACTGTCCGTGCGTTGGAAAAACGCTCACCCCCACGCTGGCGCCGACGCGCAAAGTCCGCTTTGGGATTTCGAATGGTTTCTTGATTTCGGCGAGAATTTTCTCCGCCACCTTTTCCGCGCCGTTGCCGCCGGCGGTTTCCGTGAGGATGACAACGAACTCGTCCCCCCCCAGACGACAGACCGTATCGGCGCGGCGGACGCACGCAAGAAGCCGGCTCGCCGCGGCCTTCAGCAATTCGTCGCCGACGTCGTGCCCGTGGACGTCGTTAACCTGCTTGAACCCGTCCAAATCCACAAACAGGACGGCCAGCGCGCGACGATGACGCTTCGCCTGTTCGAGACCCGCGCGCAGGCGATCGGTCATCAGTTGCCGGTTCGGAAGATCGGTCAGTATGTCGTGATGCGCCAAATGGTGGATGCGGGCTTCGGCGCGTTTGCGCTCGGTGATGTCGCGGGCGACCGAGATGATCGCTTCCCGCCCCTCCATTTCGAATACCTGCGCATTGATCTCAACGGGTATGTGTCGCCCGTCCTTGGCCATGTGCCGGCGCTCGAATAGGGCGCGTCCATGCTCCCTAAGTTGCGCCTCCACCGAATCGCCGTCGACGATGCTTGCCGGATCGTCGATGTCGGCGATCGACATGGCGAGCAATTCATCGCGCGTATAGCCAAGAAGCGCGCAGGCCACGTCGTTGACCTCGAGGATACGCCCGGGGGTCGCCGCGGAGCCGGGATCGTGGACGAAGACCGAATCGTTGCTGGCGTTGAACAACTGTCGCCACCGCGCCTCGCTTTGTTCGAGCGCCTTCTGGTAACCGAGCCGCTCGGTTATGTCGTGGAAGGCGACCACGGCGCCATGGCATCTGCCGCCGTGCAGGATGGGGGCGGCGGAGAGCGCGACGGGAAGCCAGTTTCCGTCGGCGCCGATGAAATGCTCCACGGGAGCCTTGACGACTTGCCCCTCGACCATCGCCCTGCGACTCGGGCAGGCCTGGAAGGGGTAGGGGGTTCCGTCGGGATGCCGATTGTGGAAGGTTCCGTGCGCCTTGCGGCCGACCAGATCGCCGGCGTCGTAGCCGAGTAGCGCCGCGCCGGCGGGATTGATGAACGTCAGGCGGTCGTGCTCGTCCGCGACGTAAACGCCCTCGGTCAGCAGCGAGGCGATCTCCTGGAGCCGCCCCTCGCTTTCCGCCAATTCGGTGATGTTGACGATGACGCTGGCGATGGCGGGCCTGCCGCCGTGCAAGACACGCGCGCCGTGGACGTCGATGGTGAGCGGGGAGCCATCCTGTCGCACCGCACGCAGGGTATAGCGCAGGCTCTTCTCGACCCCGCTGAGCCGCAGGGCGACGTTGCGCCGGAAGGTGGGACGGTCTTCCGGATGGATCAGGGTTTCCGGTTCCATTCCCAGCAGGGCGGCCCGGCAGTAGCCGAAAATCTCGCACAGCCCTTCATTCACGTAGACGAACCGTCCGTCCTGCAAAACGGAGAAGCCGGCGACCGTCTGGTCCAGCAACGCCTTTACCTCGTCACCGTTCAACGAGGCAGAGACCGCATGCGACGACATGACTATCCTAATAGGAAAAAATCAGGGTTTGTTGAATACACCAGCAGGATAGCGTGCGCAACATTCCCTCCCACGAAATCTCCCATGCAGGACCATCGGCCGATTGCCGTTCCGCTGCGCTTCGGGCAGATTGTCGCATTAGAATGATTAACATAGGAGTGCGAGATCGATGGCCGTCGTCACTTTCAAGGGCAATCCCATCCACACCAGCGGCGAACTGCCGGCCGTCGGAAGCAAGGCGCCCGACTTCGCGTTGACCGGCACCGATCTTGCGGATGTTTCGCTCAAGGACTTCGCCGGCAAGACGGTCGTTCTCAACATTTTCCCCAGCGTCGATACGCCCGTCTGCGCGGCGTCGGTTCGGCGTTTCAACGCCGAGGTCGACAAGCTTGGCGGCGCCGTGGTGCTCTGCGCCTCCGCCGACCTGCCCTTTGCCCACGCCCGGTTCTGCGGCGCCGAAGGGCTGGAACGGGTGCGTTCGGTGTCCGACCTGCGCGACAAGGCATTCGGCGAGCGCTACGGCGTGAAGATCGTCGAGGGTCCGCTGGCCGGCCTGCTGGCGCGTTCGGTCGTCGTGGTCGGCAAGGACGGGAACGTGGCCTATACCCAGCTCGTGCCGGAAATCGGCCAGGAACCGGATTACGAGTCGGTGCTGGCCGCGGTCCGGCGTTAGCACTGCGTCCGGTCGCCCCGGACGGGGCGACCGGCGGTCATTCCCCGACCAAGAGCTGCGCGCACGTTTCGCGTGTACGCGCCATGTCGGCGGCATGGCGATCACAGACCAGCAGGCTCTGGCCGAAGATGAAGGCATAGAAGAGGTAAGCCCGCGCGAAGGCCTGTTCGGGCGCAAAATTCATTTGTGCAAACAGGCGCGACACGCACTCCAGCCGATGGCGATCGACCGCAGCCACGGCATCCGCCGCTTCCGTTTGACGTCGCGCCCAATCGCGCACCGCCAGTTCGATTGCCGTGCCGCGCGGATTGCCACGCCCCAGATACAGGTCCAGAAGGCGCCGTAGCGCGGTCGCGACCGGCTCGCCGCCAAGTCGGCTCGTCTGTTGGTCGATGGTCCGGATGCGGCCGTCGCGCCAGTCGGCCAGCAACGCCGACAGCAATTCCGGGCGGTCGCGGAAATGCCAGTAGAATCCGCCCTTGGTGACGCCCAGCCGCTTTGCCAGCACCTCCACCCGCACATTGGCCACGCCGCCTTCGGCCAGCGCGTCGAAACCCGCCTCCAGCCATCCGGCCCGTCCGCCCGCGCTTGCCTCCCCGACCGTTTCCATACGCTTCCGTATTGACTGACGCCCTCCATACGGTATCGTATGGGCCGGCAGGGAACAACCCGAACAATTCCGTGCAGGCGAGGGCAAGCATGGCCAGACCAACCCCCCTTGATCCCGATTTTGCACAGCGGGTGCGCGACAGCTTCGGTCGCCAGCCCTTCATGCGCACCATCGGCGCCGAACTGACCGATGTGGCTCCCGGCCGCTGCACCATCGAGCTTCCGTTCCGCGAGGATCTGTGTCAGCAGCACGGCTTCCTTCATGCCGGGGTCACCGGGACACTCGCCGACAATGCGGCCGGTTATGCGGCCTACAGCCTGATGCCGGCCGACTCGTCGGTTCTTACCATCGAATTCAAGATGAACTTGTTGGCCCCCGCGGTCGGCGAGAGGCTGATCGCGCGGGCCGAGGTCAAGCGCTCCGGCAAGACGATCACCGTCGTTCAGGCCGAGGTCTCCGCCGTCAAGGAGGGCCACGAAAAGCCCGTCGCCATGATGCAGGCGACCATGATGTGTCTCCACAACGCGCCAGACCGCCCCTAAGATCGGCCCAGACTATCTTTGGGGGAGGATATGAGCGGGTATATCGAGACCTATCGCGGAGTCGCCTATCCGTGGCTGTGCGACATGATGGGGCACCTGACGACCCAGTATTATCTCGGGATGTTCGATCAGGCGAGCTGGCACCTCTTCCTGGCGATGGGGTTTTCGCCGGACACCATCGCCAGGACCCAACTCGGTTGGGTCGATGTCAAGAACGTGATCGAGTACAAGCGCGAGGTGCCGATGGGCGGGTTGGTGCGCATCGAAAGCGGCGTCACGCGCGTCGGCACCAAGTCCATCGAGGCCTTCCACGTCATGCGCAACGCGGCTGACGGGCAGATCCACGCCACCTTGCTGGCCGTCACCGTGTATTTCGACCTCAAGGCGCGCACGGGGCTTCCGCTGCCCGCTGACTTAAGAGAGAAGGCACGCAGTTTGCTGGTTGAACTACCGGCTACAGCAGTCCCAGGCTCTTGAACGAGGCGTGGCCCGCGCGGCCGATCACGAGGTGGTCGTGCAGCACGATGCCGACCGCTTTGAGCGCGTCGCGCACCAGCTTGGTCATCTCGATGTCGGCGCGGCTCGGTGTGGGATCCCCGCTGGGATGGTTGTGCACCATGATCAGTGCCGAGGCACCCAGTTCCAGGGCGCGTTTGACGACCTCGCGGGGATAGACCGGCGTGTGGTCGACGGTGCCGCGCTGCTGCGCCTCGTCGGCGATCAGCACGTTCTTGCGGTCGAGGAAGAGCAGCCGGAACTGCTCGATGCCCTCAAAGGCGACGCTGGCCCGGCAGTAGTCGAGCAAAGCATCCCACGAACTGAGCACCGGGCGCTTCAGCACCTGCTCGCGGGCCAGCCGCACGGCCGCCTCGCGGACCACCTTGATTGCCGCGGCGGTGGCCTGCTTGATGCCCTCGACCTCCATCAGGGCTTCCGGCGGCGCCGAAACGACCTCGGCGAAGCTGCCGAAGCGCGCGATGAGCGCCTTGGCCAGCGGTTTGACGTCGCGCTGCGGAATGGCCTGCATCAGCAGCAGTTCCAGCAACTCGTAATCGGGCAGGGATTCCGGGCCGGCGAGGAACCGCTCCCGCAGCCTCTGGCGGTGACCAAGATAGTGCGGCGCTTGGTCGGTCACGAACTGAATCAGCCGTAGGGCGGGCGGTGCAGGCCGGCCGGCGACAGCGTGAAGATTTCCCAGCCGTCGGCGGTGACGCCGACCGAGTGCTCGAACTGCGCCGACAACGACTTGTCCTTGGTCACAGCCGTCCAGCCATCGCTCAGGATTTTGGTTTCCGGTCGGCCGGCGTTGATCATAGGCTCGATGGTGAAGAACATCCCCTCGCGCAGCACCAGGCCGCGGCCGGGGCGGCCGTAGTGCATCACGTTCGGCGGCTCGTGGAAGACCCGGCCCAGGCCGTGGCCGCAGAAATCGCGCACCACCGAACAGCGATTCGCCTCGGCATGGCTCTGGATGGCGTGGCCGATGTCGCCCAGCGTGGCGCCGGGACGAACAGCCTCGATTCCCCGCATCATGGCCTCGTAGGTGGTGTTGATCAGGTTCATCGCCTTCACCCCGACCTTGCCGATGGGGAACATGCGGCTGGTGTCGCCGTGCCAGCCGTCGACGATCGTGGTGATGTCGATGTTGACGATGTCGCCCTCGATCAGGACCTTGTCGCCGGGGATGCCGTGGCAGACGACGTGGTTCACCGACGTGCAGATGGACCGCGGGTAGCCGCGATAGTTCAGCGGGGCTGGGATGCCGCCGCCGCTGACGATGAACTCATGGCACAGCCGATCGAGTTCGCCCGTGGTCGTTCCAGGAACCACGTAGGGGGTGATGTAGTCGAGGGTTTCCGCGGCCAGCCGCCCGGCCCGGCGCATCCCTTCGAAATCCTGGGGGCTGTGGAGCTTCACGCTGGTTGGTTCGATCGTGACTTCGTCGCGTTCCATGTCTCGCAATTATCCGGCTGTCCGGGTCTACAAGGCCATCGTAAGCGGCCGATGGACGGTAATTCCTTCAAGGTCGAGGGCGCAACTATAGCAGATCGCCTCCACCCCGTCCGCCATTGCCTTGGCCAGCGCCGCGGCATAGCCGGGGTCGATGTCTCCGGCGATGCGGAAGTGGTCGCAATCGCCCCGCTGCACAAGGAAGACCATCACCGCGCGGCAGCCGGCGGCCGCCATGGCGGCCAGTTCGGCCAGGTGCTTGGCGCCACGCATGGTGACCGCATCGGGGAATTCCGCCGCCGTTCCGCGCTTCAGATGTACGTTCTTGACCTCGACGTAGCATTTGGGTCTTCCGTCCGCCTCCAGCAACAGGTCGATCCGCGAGTTGCGCCCGTATCGGACCTCCGCCCGCATCGTTTCGTAGCCGGCCAGCTCCGGTATCCGGCCATCGCGCACGGCCTCGGCGACAAGGCGGTTGGGATGGCCGGTATGCACGCCGACCAGCCCCCCGTCCACCCGCACCATCTCCCAGTTCCAAAGCAGCTTGCGTCCCGAGCCGCCGGCCGGAGACAGCCAGACCTCGGAGCCGGGCGCGCTCAGCCCGATCATCGCTCCCGTATTCGCGCAATGCGCGGTGACAAGTTCGCCGCCGTCGAGCAAGACCTCGCCGAAAAAGCGCTTGTAGCGGCGGACCAGGCTGCCGCGAACGAGGGGAACGGGGAACAGCATCGGTTCAGGGCAGGCGCGGCGGTTTCTCGTCGTGGGGGAAATCCAGGGCGTCGGCCAAGTCGACGGTCCCGGTGCCCGGGCGGAGGGGTCTTGGCTGCGAAGGATGCGGCGCCCAGCCGGTCATCGTGACCACCTGGAACGCCGCCGGCAGGCGTCCGTCGCCGTTGGCGTAGAGTTCCTGATAGAGCGACACGGCGCGTAGCAAGGTCTGGCGGCGGGTGAAGGTCTTGCGCCGCTGGCGGACGGCGTTGCTCTCGCCCATGCCCCGCAGGTCGGCCATCAGGCGCATGGCGTCGCCATAGGTGACGGCGATGGTGTCGGCATCGACGACCGGAAGGGCGAAACCCGCCCTTTGCAGCAGTGCCCCGGCGTCGCGCACGTCGGCGAACGGGGACACGCGCGGCCCCGCCCCTCCCTCTTCGGCGATCTCCGCCTCCAACCAGGCGCGCCGCAACTCCTTCAGCGTCTGCCCCCCCAGCATGGCGCCGAGGAACAGTCCGTCGGGTTTCAGGATGCTGCGAATCTGGTGCAGCGTTCCCGGCAAATCGTTGACCCAGTGCAGGCTCAGGTTGCTGATCACCAGATCGAAGCTGGCGGGCGCGAAAGGCAGGAACTCCTCGTCCGCCACGGCACGCAGCCCTCCGGCGCGGCGGATCATGGCCTCGGACAGATCGCATTGGACAAGTGTCTCGACGCCTCCCCGGTCGCCGAGGGTATCGGCGATCTCGCCGGCGTGACATCCGAGGTCGAGCGCGACGGGGAAGCGGCGCCGCACGTCCAGCAGGCGGTCGGCAAGTCGCTCGGCGACCTCGCGGAGCAGAAAGTCATGATGTTCAAGAAGGGGGGCGGCGCGGTCGCGATTGCGGCGAACGGCGCGGCGATCGAAGATTTCGACGGGATCAGGCATCGTCGGCTATATAGGACATTCCCGCCGCGAAGTAACCCGGAGAACGTGTTGGCCGCCATCGCCGTCCCTCGCCGCCTGGCCGGATTGTTCGGCATGGCGCTCGACGCGCTCTTGCCGGCGCGCTGCCTGGGGTGCGGCGGGATCGTCGATATGGACGGCCTCTGCGCGGGCTGTTGGGAGGGGATCGATTTCCTCGCCGCGCCGCAATGCGACGCCTGCGGCCTTCCCTTCGAACTCGATGCCGGGGATGCGGCGCTGTGCGGGGCCTGTGCGCGCAAGCCGCCTCCGTGGCGGCGGGCACGGGCGGTGTTGCGCTACGACGACGCCGCGAAGGGCCTGATCCTCCGGTTCAAGCATGCCGACCGCACCGACGCGGCGCCGGCGTTCGGCCGCTGGATGATGCGGGCCGGCGCCGATCTGCTGGCCGAGACCGACGTGATCGTGCCGGTTCCAATGCACCGCTGGCGGTTGTGGAGCCGGCGCTACAATCAAGCGGCCCTGTTGGCGTGCGCGGTCGGCCGCGAGGCGGGTGTGGCGGTGGCCGTCGACCTGCTCCAGCGGCACCGGGCGACCCCCTCGCAGGGACGCCTCGGCCGCGAGGCACGCCTGCGCAACGTCCGCGGCGCCTTCCGCCTGAGGCCCGCGCGCGCTATGCTCATCCGGAAGAAGAGGGTCCTGCTCGTCGACGACGTGCTTACCAGCGGAGCCACCGTGGGCGAATGTGCGCGAACCCTTCTCGAGGGAGGAGCCGTGAGCGTCGACGTGCTCACACTGGCCCGTGTCGTGGCGCCCCGCACCTAGGAAAACGATCTCAGGTCGTTATATTAGGGGCTGCTACATTTGGAGAAGCTAATGGTCAATGTTGAAATCTACGCGACCGACTATTGCCCCTACTGCACGCGGGCGAAAAAGCTGTTGAGGGAGAAGGGGGTCGAATTCACAGAAATCGACGTCGCCGCCCAGCCGGGGCGCCGCGCCGAGATGATGGAGCGGGCCGGCGGCCGGCATACCGTGCCGCAAATCTTCATCGACGGGCGTCATGTCGGCGGCTGTGACGACCTATATGCCCTGGAAAGGGAAGGAAGACTGGATCAGTTGCTCAAGGTCGAGGCATGAGTTCGTTCAACGCCGCCTGCATCCAGGTCACGGCCGGCCGCGAGTTGGAACCCAACATCGCGGCGGCCAGCGAACTGGTGCGCCGGGCGCGCGACGCGGGCGCCGACCTTGTCCTCATGCCCGAGAACGTGGCGATGATGGAGTGGGGCAAGGCGAACATCACCGCGAAGGCGATGCCCGAGGACCGGCATCCCGCCCTGGCGGCCTTCCGCGAGGTGGCCCGCGAGACGGGGGTTTGGCTGCATGCCGGCACGCTGGCCGTCAAGCTTGCCGACGGCATGGTCGCGAACCGCGCCTTCGTCATAGATCCGGCGGGTACGGTCGTGGCCAGCTACGACAAGATTCACATGTTCGACGTGGATCTCGACAACGGCGAGAGCTACCGCGAATCGGCGACCTTCGCGCCCGGCGACCGCGGCGTGGTCGCGCATACGCCCTGGGGCGGCCTGGGGCTGACGATTTGCTATGACGTGCGCTTTCCCCACCTTTACCGCGCGCTGGCGAAAGCGGGGGCCGATTTCCTTTCGGTGCCGGCGGCATTCACCCGCGTCACCGGCCAGGCGCATTGGCACGTGCTGCTGCGGGCGCGGGCGATCGAGGCGGGCTGCTACGTGTTCGCACCGGCCCAGTGCGGCACTCACGAGACGGGGCGGCAGACCTTTGGGCACGCCCTCATCATCGATCCCTGGGGCAAGGTGATCGCCGACGCCGGTGAAGATCCCGGGTTCGTGATGGCCGAAGTGTTTCCCGAGCAGGTGGCCGAGGCCCGGCGCAAGATTCCGGCCCTTACCCACGACCGGCCGTTCGCCCTGCCGGAGTAGGGCCGCTCACGGGTATTCGGCATCGGGCAACACGACGGGCTCGTCCGAGCGGATCGCCACGATGCGCTGCACGACGGCGGGCTGGGGCGTAATGCCGGCCTCGTAGGCGACGACCTGCAACGCGCCCTCGACCCGTTTTAGGAGCTCACCCGGTCGGAGCAGGTGATCCGGGTTACGGGGCCGCGAGAATTTCTCGTTGCCGACCCCGAAGGTCTCGTAGATGAGAAGTCCGCCTGCGGCCACCGTGTCGATAAGGGTCGGGAACAAGGGGCGGTAAAGGTAATTGGTGACGATGACGGCACCGAAACGGCGCCCGGGCAGCGGCCAGGCCGACCCGTCCTCCAGATCCGCCTCGATTACCTCCACGCGGCCGCGCAGGTCCTCGATTGCCGAGACATCGCGGTCGACCGCGGTGACCGGATGGCTGCGCGCAGCGAAGAAGCGGGTGTGGCGCCCGCCGCCGCAGGTAAGGTCGAGCACCGTCGCCTGTTTCGGCACCAGATCGGCGAAGCGCCGCACCCAGGGCGACGGATGCTGCGGATGGCGATGGGCGGTGGCCGATGGCATTCCGAATTTCCCTGACTAGCCTTTGCGGATGAAATACTGTTGTAACCGGGTCACCGCTCCTGTAAAGGGCGACGGCCTGGATTGGGGTCCGAACTATGATCGTGTTTAACCTGAGATGCGGTCACGACCATCGCTTCGAGGCGTGGTTCCGCAGCAGCGAGGCCTACGAGGCCCAGGTCGCGGCCGGCGAAGTCGCCTGTCCGGCGTGCGGCGACACCGCCGTCTCCAAGGCGCCGATGGCTCCGCGGCTGGCCACGAAGCGGGGCGGCGACGCGCCCGACCCGGCGGCGGAATTCGCCGGCAGGATGCGCCGCGCCCTGGCCGAGTTGCGCGACCATGTCGAGAAAAATGCCGACTATGTCGGCGAGCGCTTCCCCGAGGAGGCCCGGCGAATTCATTACGGCGAAACCGAACCGCGGGCCATCTACGGCGAGGCGTCGAGCGACGAGGCCACCGCCCTCAAGGAGGAGGGCGTCGAGGTGGCGCGCATTCCCTGGCTGCCGCGAAGCGATTCCTGACCTTATCTAGTCTTTCGCCGCATAGGCCATGTAGTTGACCCCGAGGTCGGCGGTGATCTTCCATTCGTCCCGCGCCAGGTCGTAGCTCATTCCCTTAAGGTCCTTGACGACAATCCCGTGGCGACGCAGGTGCGCGGCGAGTTCCGAGGGCTTGACGAACTTCTTCCAGTCATGGGTGCCGCGCGGCAGCCAGCCCATCACGTATTCTGCGGCCACGATCCCGAGGGCATAAGAGCGCATGGTGCGGTTCAGCGTGGCCGCGAACAACGCTCCGCCCGGACGCACCAGCGGGGCGACGACGCCCAGAAACTCGCCGAGGTCGGGAACGTGCTCGACGATCTCCATGATCATCACGACGTCGAACTCCTCGCCCGCCATGTCCTCCGGCGTCGCCACCCGGTAGTCGATGGGCAGATCACTGCGTTCGGCGTGCAGACGGGCGACAGCCACGTTCCTCTCTCCGGCGTCGATGCCGGTGACCGAAAAGCCCAGACGCGCCAGGGGTTCGCTCAGGAGCCCGCCGCCGCAGCCCACGTCGAGCAGGCGCAAGCCTGCGAAGGGCCGGTCGGTGGTGACATCGCGCCCGAAATGCCGGGCGAGGTGGTCGCGCACGAAGGTCAGGCGGGTGGGATTGAAGCGATGGAGCGGGCGGAAGTCGCCCTCCGGGTCCCACCAAGCGTCGGCCATGGCCGTGAATCGCGCCACTTCCTCGGGCGACGCGGTCCCGCTCGTGGCCGGGCGTGGGCTCGCCGACTTCGCCATTCTGTTCCTCCCTCTGCCTCGCGTTCCCTGGGGGCCGTACTTGCTTCCCCGCGGGGGACAGAGTATGAATACGCGCCTTTCGGGCGGCAACCGGGCACAATCGGAATTCGCCCACTTTCTTGCCGGCGTCCCGTGCCGAGGGCGCGACGGTTGGTTCGACTGCAGGGATTTTCCTGATGGCACGCATCGTGATGAAATTCGGCGGCACGTCGGTGGCCGACGTCGATCGCATCAAGAACGTGGCTCGCCGCGTCAAGACCGAACACGACGCCGGCAACGAGGTTGCGGTGGTTGTTTCGGCGATGGCCGGCGTGACCAACCAGCTCGTCGACTACTGCCGTCAGGTCAGCCCGCTGTACGATGCCCGCGAATACGACGTGGTGGTGGCCACCGGCGAGCAGGTGACCATCGGCCTGTTGGCCATGGCCTTGCAGGATCTTGGGGTGGCGGCGCGATCGTGGTGCGGCTGGCAGGTTCCGGTCATGAGCGACGGCGTGCACGGAAAGGCGCGCATCCTCGAGATCGACACCGCCGACATGGTTCGCCGCATGAAGGATGGACAGGTCGCCGTGGTGGCCGGGTTCCAGGGGTTGGGGCCGGACAACCGCATCACCACGCTGGGCCGCGGCGGTTCGGACACCAGCGCCGTTGCGCTGGCGGCCGCCCTGCAGGCCGATCGCTGCGACATCTACACCGACGTGGACGGCGTCTACACCACCGACCCACGCATTGTTGCCAAGGCACGCAAGCTGGATAAGATTACCTACGAGGAGATGCTCGAGCTCGCCTCGCTGGGCGCCAAGGTTCTGCAGACGCGCTCGGTCGAAATGGCGATGAAGCATCGGGTCCGCGTGCAGGTTCTTTCCAGCTTCGTCGATGCGCCTGGAACCCTGGTTTGTGACGAGGACGAAATCGTGGAAAAGGAACTGGTGAGCGGCATCGCCTACAGCCGCGACGAAGCGAAAATCACCCTGGTCGGGGTTCCCGACCGTCCCGGCGTCGCCGCCGCCATCTTCGGGCCTTTGTCCGACGCCAGCATCAACGTCGACATGATCGTGCAGAACGTCTCCGAGGACGGAACCTCGACGGACCTCACCTTCACCGTCACCAAGGCGGACCTCGACCGCGCCGTGAAGGTGCTGACCGACAAGCGCGACGAATTGAAGTTCGCCCGCCTGGTGCCCGACTCGAACGTGGTCAAGGTGTCGGTGATCGGCGTGGGCATGCGCAGCCACGCCGGCGTCGCTCAGACCATGTTCTCGGCGCTGGCGACCAAGGGCATCAACATCCAGGTCATCTCCACCTCGGAGATCAAGGTGAGCGTGCTGATCGCCGAGGAATACACCGAGCTGGCCTTGCGCGCGCTGCACACCGCCTATGGCCTCGACGCGGCCTGACAGCGAAACACGCGCCTACGCGCGCCTGGACGGATTGTGGCGGCGGGGGAGAGAGTTCCTCGGGACCGATTACGCGATCATGGGCGGGGCCATGTCCTGGGTTTCGGAACGGAATCTCGTGGCCGCCATCTCCAATGGGGGCGGCTTCGGGGTCATCGCCTGCGGCTCCATGCCGCCCGAACCGCTGGCCGCCGAAATCGCCGGAACCCAGGCGCTGACGGGAAAGCCGTTCGGCGTCAACCTGATCACGCTGCATCCGCAACTCGACGAACTGATCGACGTCTGCGGCCGGATGGGGGTGCGGCACGTGGTCCTGGCCGGTGGCCTGCCGACGGGACAGGCGATCGCCCGTATCAAGGCGTTCGGCTGCCGAGTGCTGTGCTTCGCCCCGACGGTCGTCTTCGCGCACAAGCTGGTACGGATGGGCGCCGACGCGATCATCATCGAAGGCACCGAGGCCGGCGGGCATATCGGCCCGGTGGCGACCAGCGTGCTGGCCCAGGAGATTCTCCCGGTGGTCACCGAGGTGCCGGTATTCGTGGCTGGCGGCATCGGTCGCGGCGAGGCCATTCTCTCCTATCTCGAGATGGGGGCCGCCGGCTGCCAGCTCGGCACCCGGTTCGTGTGCGCGACCGAGTCCATTGCCCACCCCAACTTCAAGCAGGCCTTCATCCGGGCCAACGCGCGGGACGCGGTGCCCTCGGCGCAGATCGATCCCAGCTTCGCGGTGATTCCGGTGCGGGCGCTGGCCAACAACGGCACGCGGCGTTTCGTCGAACTGCAACACTCGGTGATCGGACGCTACCGCGCCGGCGAATTGACTAAGGACGAGGCCCAGCTCTCCATTGAGCATTTCTGGGCCGGAGCGTTGCGCCGGGCCGTCATCGACGGCGACGTCGAAAACGGGTCGGTGATGGCCGGGCAGAGCGTGGGCATGGTTACCCGCGAGCAGCCCACGGCCGAAATCCTGATGGAACTGGTGCAACAGGCGATGCAAGCCCTTCTCGCGCGGGAGCAGGCCGAGGCGCTGAACTGATGCCGACGATCCCCTCCACGGTGTCGAGGCGCCTGCTGGGCAGGCTCCGCGATGTGATGGCCGGGGGCGGGTCGGCACAGGAACGTCTGGACAAGGTCGTCAAACTGATCGCCGCCGACATGGTGGCCGAGGTTTGCTCCTGCTACGTCATGCGCGCCGGCGAGGTGCTCGAGCTGTTTGCCACCGAGGGCCTGATGAAGTCGGCCGTCCACAAGACCCGCCTGCGGGTCGGCGAGGGCTTGGTCGGCGATATCGCGGCCCATGCCCGGCCGTTGGCGCTGTCCGACGCGCAATCGCATCCGAACTTCGCCTTCCGGCCGGAGACCGGCGAAGAGATTTACCGCTCCCTGGTGGGCGTACCGATCATTCGCAGCGGGCGCGTCATCGGCGTTCTGGTCGTCCAGAACCGAACCAGCCGCCATTATACCGACGAAGAGGTCGAGACCCTCGAGACCGTGGCCATGGTGCTGGCCGAACTGGTTTCGGGCGGCCAGCTCGTCGGGCGCGACGAACTCCAGCCGGTCGACGGCCTCGCGCTGCTGCCGTTGCGGCTCGATGGCCTGCGGCTCAACCCGGGCATTGGTATCGGCGTCGCCGTGCTTCACCGGCCGCGCATCACCATCCGGCGACTGGTGGCCGAGGACCCCGATGCCGAACTGGAGCGCCTGCGGGTCGCCTTGGCGGGGATGCATTCGGCGCTCGACGAGCTGTTCTCGGCCTCCGACCTGTCGGACGGTGGCGAGCACCGCGATATCCTCGAGACCTATCGGATGTTCGCCGAGGACAGCGGCTGGATCAATCGCATCAGCGAGGCGATCCAGACCGGCCTCACCGCCGAGGCCGCCGTGCAGAAGGTGCATGAAGACACCCGCGTGCGCATGGCGCAGGTCAGCGATCCCTACATCCGCGAGCGCCTTCACGACCTCGAGGATTTGACGAACCGGCTGTTGCAGCATCTGGCGGGTGACGGCGGAACGGCGGCGGCCAGCGACCTGCCCGAAGACGCCGTCCTGGTGTGCCGTTCGATGGGGCCCACCGAACTTCTCGATTACGACCGGCGGCGCCTGCGCGGGCTGATTTTCGAGGAAGGCTCGCCGACCATGCACGTGTCGATCGTGGCGCGCGCCCTCGACATTCCCGTGGTTGGCCGGGTGAAGGACGTGCTGGGCAAGATCGAGCCCTTCGATCCGGTCATCGTCGACGGCGACAACGCCCAGGTCTTCATTCGCCCCAGCGACGACATCGTCGAGGCCTTTGCCGAGAGCGAGCGCATCCGGCAGCAGCGCGTGGCCGCCTTCGCGGCCCTGCGCGACGTGCCGGCCGTAACCAGGGACGGGCTGGCCGTCGGCCTCTACCTCAACGCGGGTCTGCTTCTCGATTTGCAGAATCTTCATCACGTCGGCGCCGACGGAATCGGCCTGTACCGCACCGAGATTCCCTTCATGGCGCGCCCGGAACTTCCCGACGTGAACGCGCAAACCGCCCTCTATCGGAAAATCATCGACCAAGCGGGCGGCAAACCGGTGGTCTTCCGCGCCCTCGACGTGGGCGGCGACAAGGTGCTCCCGTACTGGAAGTCGTCGGACGAGGATAACCCGGCGCTCGGCTGGCGTTCCATCCGCATCACCTTGGATTGCCCGGCGGTGCTGCGCCAGCAGCTCAGGGCACTGCTGCGCGCCCATGCCGGACGCGAGCTGCGCGTGATGTTCCCGATGGTCGCCGAGGTGGCCGAAATCGACAAGGCGCGTGCGATTCTCGAGATGGAGATCGAACGCGAACGCGAAAAGGGCGGCAAGCTTCCCAGCCGCGTCGCCGTGGGGACAATGCTCGAAGTGCCGGCCCTGGCTTGGCAGTTGCCGGCTTTGTTGCGGCGGGTCGATTTCGTCTCGATCGGCAGCAACGACCTCGCCCAGTTCCTTTTCGCCAGCGACCGGGGCAATCCGCGTCTCGCCGAACGCTACGACACGCTCTCGCCGGCCTTTCTGAGCTTCCTCAAGACCATCGTGGAGAGTTGCGGGGCGGCGGGGGTGCCGATAAGCTTGTGCGGCGAGATGGCTGGCCGGCCGCTCGACGCCATGGCTCTTATCGGCATCGGTCTCACCAGCCTGTCCATGGCGGCGCCGAGCGTCGGTCCCGTCAAGACCATGCTGCGCACCCTTGATGTCGGATCGCTCAAGAGCTATCTCGACCCGCTGCTCCACCTGCCAGACCACAGCATCCGCAACAAGTTGCGGGCCTTCGCCTACGACCATGGGATCGCCGTTTGATCGAAACGTTGCCTTTGCGCGCCGTTCTTTGGTAGAAGAGTAGCGACCCGACCCGCTTGGCTTCTTGTAGAGGGTTTTCCCCATCGTGGGATTGATCAATCGGGAAAATCTTAATGAAAATGTCGTAAGGCCCGTTTCGAGCGTAGCGGCGATTCTGCGCGAGACCAGGATGGATCTCGGCGAAGATATCGACCGTGTCGCCCAGCATTTGCGCATCCGGGCCATCTATCTTCGCGCGATTGAAGAGGGACGTTTCAATGATTTGCCGGGCGTGCCCTACGCCATCGGCTTCGTCCGCTCCTACGCCGAACATCTCGGTCTGGACGCCGCCGAAGTCGTCGAGCGATTCAAAGAGGAATCCGCCGACGGTCTGGTCGGTCGCCAGGAGCTGGTTTTTCCCTCGCCGCTGTCGGAAGGACGGGTTCCGGGCGTCCGACTGACCCTGTTGGCGCTCGTGCTTGCGGGCGCCGCCTATGGCGCTTGGTACTACCTCTCCTCAGGCACACCTTCGATCGTCGAACTGGTTGAGCCCGTGCCGGAGAAATCGGCCGTCGAGGCTCCTCCGGCCCCTCCGCCATCGGTGCCCGAGGAGGCCGAGGTGCCGGCCGCCGTGCCTGAGGATTCTGCGCCCGCGACGGGAACGCCCGAGGGCGGGGCCGCGCGGGAAGCGGAGCCGAAGGTCGAGGCGACGCCGCCGGCCAAGCCGATCCTCAATCCTCCGCCGACCATGACCCCGGGCAATTCCGCTGGCGACGGCACGGAGAGGGCGGACGGGTTGCCAGCCGTGCCGATGGACCTTCCGGCCGACAGTCCGGGCGACGGCGGCGGCCGGATATATGGGCAGGCGAACCTCGATTCGCGTGTCTCGCTCGAGGCCGTCGCGGAAACATGGGTGCAGGTCCGGGACTCCGATGGCGAACTGCTCTTGACCCGCCTGCTGCGGCAGGGTGACGTTTACAGGGTACCCAACCGACCGGGCTTGACCATGATGACCGGCAGTGCCGGTGGCCTGAGAATTCTGGTCGATGGCCGTGAAGCGCCACGGTTGGGAAACGTCGGCATCGTTCGGCGCGATGTGTCGCTCGATCCTGAGAGACTGCTGGCTGGGCGCTAGCGCCTGCGGGAGATTGCTTCTTCCGGCGGGGGTTTTGGTCTATAACCCATCGCCTACAATGTCTTGAGTGCCCTATGAGCATCCGACCTTATCGGGATATCCGGCGCCGCGAGTGCCGTCAGATCCACGTCGGCAACGTACCCGTTGGCGGCGGCGCGCCCATCAGCGTGCAGTCGATGACCAATACGCCGACCGCCGACGTCGTCGCCACGGTCGCCCAGATACGAGCGCTCGAGCAGGCCGGCGCCGATATCGTGCGGGTGTCTTGCCCGGACGCGGATTCGGCACTGGCGCTCAGGCAGATCGTCACCCAGGTTTCAGTGCCGGTCGTCGCCGACATTCATTTTCATTACCGGCGGGCCATCGAGGCTGCGGAGTCGGGGGCCGCCTGCCTGCGCATCAACCCCGGCAACATCGGTTCGCCCGAGCGCGTGCGCGAGGTGGTGAAGGCGGCCAAGGACCACGGCTGCAGCATGCGCATCGGGGTCAATGCCGGCAGCCTGGAGAAGGAGTTGCTGGAGCGCTATGGCGAGCCGTGCCCCGAAGCGATGGTGGAAAGCGCGCTGAACCACGCCAGAATGTTGGAGGATAACGCCTTCTTCGACTTCAAGATCAGCGTCAAGGCCTCGGACGTTTTCCTTGCGGTGGCGGCGTATCAAGGCCTTGCCGATGCCTGCGACTACCCCTTGCATTTGGGCATCACCGAGGCGGGGGGCCTGCGCGGGGGTACGGTCAAGTCGGCGATCGGCATCGGCAGCCTGCTGTGGGCCGGCATTGGCGACACCATCCGTGTGTCGCTGTCCGCGGACCCGGTCGAGGAAGTCAAGGCGGGTTTCGAGATCCTGAAGAGCCTGGGGCTGCGGCACCGGGGCGTGCGGATCGTGTCCTGTCCGTCCTGCGCACGGCAGGGGTTCGACGTGATCCGGGTGGTGGAGACATTGGAGGAGCGTTTGGCACACATCACCACCCCGATGACCCTGTCGATCATCGGATGCATCGTCAACGGCCCGGGCGAGGCGAGGGAGACCGATATCGGACTCACCGGCGGCGGCGGCAACACCCACATGGTCTATGTGGCCGGGCGGCCCGACCACAAGGTCGACACGCCGGCGATGATCGACCACATCGTCGCCATGGTCGAAGCCCGGGCGGAAGCCATCGAACGGGACCGCGCCGCCCTCGGCCGCGTCGTCAACGGGTAGGCGGCGATGGCGGCACTGCAGCCGGTCCGCGGCACCCACGATCTTCTGCCCGACGAGGCGCGGCGCCATCGCCATGTCGAGGAGGTGGCGCGCGCCATCGCCGAACGCTACGGCTACGGCGAGATTTCCACCCCGATATTCGAGTTCACCGAGGTCTTCTCGCGTACCCTGGGCGACACCTCCGACGTGGTTACCAAGGAGATGTACACCTTCACCGACCGCGGCGGCGAGGGCATCACCTTGCGGCCGGAGGGAACGGCGGGCGTGGCGCGCGCCTTCATCTCGGGCGGGCTGAGCCAGCACCTTCCCCTCAAGCTTTTCTACCGCGGTCCCATGTTCCGCTATGAGCGGCCGCAGAAGGGGCGGCTGCGCCAGTTCCATCAGGTCGGTATCGAGTTCCTGGGTGTCGACAACCCGCTTGCCGATGCCGAGGTCATCGCCACCGGTGCCCGCATCATCGAGGAACTGGGCGTGCGCGGCACGATAACCTGCGAGCTCAACACTCTTGGCGACGGCGAGAGCCGTGACGCCTACCGCGCCGCTTTGGTGGATTATCTGTCCGGCCATGTCGGGGCATTGTCCAAGGACAGCGTCGAGCGCCTGCAGCGCAATCCCCTGCGTGTCCTCGACTCCAAGGACGAAGGGGACAAGCGCATCGTGGCCGACGCGCCCGTGATGACCGACTATCTGAACGAGCGCTCGCGAAGCTATTTCCAGCAGGTGATCGACGGGTTGACCGCACTGGGCGTCCCCTACCGATTGAACCCTCGGCTGGTTCGCGGGCTAGACTATTACTGTCACACCGCCTTCGAGTTCACCACCGACGCGCTTGGCGCGCAGGGCACCGTGCTGGCGGGCGGACGCTATGACGGACTGATCGGCCAGATGGGCGGCCCGGCGACCCCGGGCATCGGCTGGGCGGCCGGGGTCGAGCGCCTGGCCATGCTTCTCGAGCGGCCTCTGACCGGGCCACGGCCGATCGCGGTGATCCCGGGACCCGACAGCGTGCAGGGGCTCGCGTTGGCCGAGCGCCTCCGCCGCGCCGGCCTGGTCGTCGAATTTGCGTTTTCGGGCAACATGGGCAAGCGTATGAAGCGCGCCAACAAGGTGGGCGCGCGTGTGGCGGTGATCATGGGGGAGGAGGAAATGGCACGCGGCGCGGTTGCCGTGCGCGATCTCGACTCCGGCGCGCAGGAAGAGGTG
Organism: Rhodospirillales bacterium; assembly: GCA_019455065.1. Lineage (GTDB taxonomy): Bacteria > Pseudomonadota > Alphaproteobacteria > Rhodospirillales > Magnetospirillaceae > JACFNC01. The sequence continues at coordinate 9,343 of JACFNC010000002.1, read as the reverse complement.
CCGCTGGCATCGCTCGAAGGGCGCCTCGCCGGGTTCCGTTAGCGGACATGACCGCCTCGGCTGCCGTGGCGCGACCGGTCCTCGTCGGCGCCAACCACCGATCGAGTTCGCTGGCTCTCCGCGACCAGTTGTTCGTCGAGGATGGGGCCGCGCCTGCCTTCCTGGAGGGGCTGCGCGGTGCGGGGCTGTCGCAGGCGGTGGTGCTGTCGACCTGTGACCGGGTCGAGGTACTGACCTTCGATGCCGATCCGCTGCGGGCCGCGCGCATCGCCGCCGAGGCGCTGGCGGCGCGGGCGAACCTGCCGGTCGACGGTCTGTCGAGCCAGCTTTACACGCTGGTCGGCAAGGATGCCGTGCGCCATTTCTTCGCCGTCACGTCTTCGCTCGACAGCCTGGTGATCGGCGAGCCGCATGTGCTTGGGCAGGTCAAGGCGGTCCACCGGATCAGCCGCGAAGCCGGCATGGCGGGGCCCGAGGTGGAAGCCCTGCTGCAGGCGGCCTACGCCGCGGCGAAACGTGTGCGCACCGAGACCCGCGTCGCCGAGCGGCCGGTGTCCATCGCCGCGGCGGCGGTGCAGTTCGCGCGCGATTTGCATGGCGACCTGTCCGAGTGCTCGGCGCTGCTGGTGGGGGCGGGCGACATGGGCGAACTGATCGCCGAGCAGTTGCTGGCCTACGGTCTGCAACGGTTGGTGGTCACGGCCCCGCGCCAGGGGCGGGCCGAGGCCATGGCGAACGGGCTGGGCTGCCATTGGGTCGCCTTCGACGAGTTGCATTCGGCCATTCCCCAGGCGGACATCGTCCTGACCGCCGTGAGCGCGCGCCACATCCTGATCGGGCCGGAACACGTCCAGCAGGCCCTGAAAAGGCGGCGCAGGAAACCTATCTTCATGGTTGACGCCGGGATACCGGGGGACGTCGACCCCGCGGTCAATCGCGTCGAGGGAGTGTTCCTTTACGATCTCACCGACCTCGAGAGGGTCGCTATGGAGGGCCGGGCCACCCGCGAGGCCGCGGCGCGCGACGCGTGGGGCATTGTCGATGCCGAGGTCCTGGAATACACCCGAGGTCGGGCGGAGCGGGTTGCCGTGCCCGCCATCGTCGCGCTGCGGGCCTATTTCGAGGCGGTGCGCGAACAGGTCTTGGCCGAGGCGTCGGGTGACGCCGACAAGGCGACGCGCCTGCTTATCCACCGGCTGCTTCACGGGCCGTCGGAGACGATGAAGGAAATCGCCGGTGTGGGCGATGGCAACCGCGCCGAATGGGAGCGGACCGAGCAACTGCTGCGGCGGTTGTTCCGTCTCGAATAGCGGTCGGCCGGCAGGCTGCCACGGGGGCGACAGGAATGGACATCGAGGAGAAGTTGAACCGTGTCGCGGCGCGCCACGACGAGCTGCGCGCCGCTTTGGCCGCCGAAGGGGGCGTCGACGCGCAGGCGTTCTCGAAGATGTCGAAGGAACTGGCCGAGATTTCACCGATCGTCGAGCGGATCGAGAATCTCAAGAAGGCCCGCGCCGAAATGCGTGATGTGGCGCAGATGAAGGACGATCCGGCGGCCGATGCCGAGATGCGCGGCTTGGCCGAAGAGGAGTTCTACGAACTCAAGGAACGGATTCCCGCGCTCGAGCGCGAAATCCAGATCATGCTGTTGCCCAAGGACGAGGCAGACGAGCGCAACGCCATTCTTGAGATTCGTGCGGGAACGGGTGGCGAGGAGGCGGCGCTGTTCGCCGCCGAGCTGCTGCGCATGTACGAGCGCTTCGCGGCGCTGCATGGCTGGCGGTTCGAGTTGCTGGAGATGAACGATACCGGCATCGGCGGGTGCAAGGAGGCGATCGCCGGCGTCAGCGGGCGCGGGGTTTTTTCGCGGCTGAAGTTCGAATCCGGCGTCCATCGGGTGCAGCGTGTTCCGGTCACGGAGGCCGGGGGGCGAATCCATACCTCGGCGGCGACGGTGGCGGTGCTGCCGGAGGCCGAAGAGGTCGACGTCTCGATCGACGAGAAGGATCTGCGCGTCGACGTGTTTCGCTCGCAGGGTGCCGGCGGCCAGCACGTCAACACCACCGATTCGGCGGTCCGCATCACTCACCTGCCCTCGGGCATCGTGGTTTCCTGCCAAGACGAGAAATCGCAGCACAAGAACAAGGCCAAGGCGATGAAGATCCTGCGCGCCCGCCTCTACGAACAGGAACGCGAGGCGCGGGACAGCGAACGGGCGGCCAGTCGCAAGAGCCAGGTCGGCAGTGGTGACCGCTCGGAGCGCATCCGCACCTACAATTTCCCGCAGGGGCGGGTCACCGATCACCGCATCAACCTGACCCTCTACAAGATCGACAAGGTGATGGAGGGCGAAGCCCTGGACGAGATCATCGAGCCGCTGATCGCCACCGACCAGGCGTCGCGCCTCGCCGACCTGCAATGAGGATGGCGATGTCGCACCGGCATTCCGACGCCGAAAACCCGGACGGGCTTACGATCGGCGCCGCTTTGGCCGCGCTCGCCGGGAGGCTGGCGACGGCGGGAATTGATTCGGCCAGGTTGGACGCGCGGCTGCTGCTCGCCCATGCCGTCGGCAGGGATCCGTTGTGGATCGTCGCCCATCCGGAACTTGCGCTTGACGCCGCGGCGCGAGAGAGGTTGGCGGCGTTGGCCGAGCGCCGGGAACGGCGCCAGCCGATCGCGCAGATCATCGGCGAGCGCGAGTTCTGGAGCCTGCCCTTTCGGGTCACGGCCGATACCCTTTGCCCTCGCCCCGAGACCGAGACGCTGGTGGAGGCTGTGCTTGCCTCGGTATCGGATCGCTCCGCTCCGCTCAGGCTGCTTGATCTCGGCACGGGGACCGGGTGCCTGCTGCTCAGCCTGCTTTCGGAGTTGCCCAATGCCCGGGGCGTCGGCGTCGACTGCAGCGCAGCCGCCCTGGCGGTGGCGCGCGGCAATGCGGATATATTGAATTTGGCACCAAGGGCGGAGTTCGTCTCAGGCGATTGGGGTAGGGGACTCGACGGATTATTCGATGTAATCGTCAGCAATCCGCCCTATATCGCTGAAAACGACATCGCGGAACTTGAGCCAGAGGTCGCTGCCCATGAGCCGCGTGGGGCGCTCGCCGGGGGGATCGACGGACTGGATTGCTACCGTCGTATGGCGGCCGATGTCGTAAGGCTGCTCGCGCCACGGGGCATCGCCGCCGTGGAAGTCGGGGTGGGGCAGGCCGAAGCGGTTTGCGCGATCTTCACCAGGGCGGGTGCTAACGGTACCGCGGTTCGGCGCGACCTTTCCGGCGTCGATCGGTGCGTGATCTTCGGAGATTGGGAGAAGACGTCCTAAGTCAAAAAAAGATGTTGGAATGGCGCGGTCTTGCGACTACTTTTGGTCCGTTCAGAGCGTAACCGACGAGGCCGCGTAGAACTACGGTTCCGCCCTCGCCGTCGCCAAAGACACTTTCCCCATCGTCGCATCCAGCGTCCGCGGATTTCGGCCGAGAACAACGGCCTCACAGGGGATTTGATTGAACAGAACCACGTATGAAGGTGTCATGAAACCAGGGTCTCCAAACACGAAGCAGCGTCAGCGTGGCCGGAACATGGGCGGCGGCAAACGGCCGCAGCGCATCCAGACGTTCGACAGCAGTGGCCCCGACATCCGGGTGCGCGGCAACGCCCACCAGGTGCTCGAGAGGTATCTTGCCTTGGCCCGCGACGCGACCTCGCAGGGCGACCGTATCTCGGCGGAGAACTACTATCAGCACGCCGAGCATTACTTCCGGGTGATCAACAACGCCAACCAGGGCAATGGCCGTCATCGCCACACTCCTGCGCCCAACGAGGACGCGTTGGCCGCGGCTGACGAGGCCGAGATGGAACGCGATGGCGAAGAACCGTCGTCGGCCGGCGATTCGGCGGACGGTCGGACGGCTATCAACGTCTGAGGCCTTGGGGGGCGCCGTGATCGGCCGCCTCCTGTACCTTTGCGCCGCCGAATGAGCATCGCACGCGACGGGCATCCCGTCGGCCAGCACAACCACGACCACCACGAACCCTCCGCCGATGCGGGGCGGGAACGCCGGGTCCTCGTCGCCTTCCTGATCACCGCCGGCTTCATGGGCGTCGAGGCGGTGGGCGGCTTCCTGGCGGGCTCTCTCGCCCTGCTGGCGGACGCCGCGCACATGCTGACCGATTCGGCAGCGCTGCTCGTCGCCTGGATCGCCTTTCGCCTCGGCCGGATGCCGCCGGATAACCGGCGCTCCTACGGCTATCGGCGCCTGGAGGTGCTGGCCGCGATGGGAAACGGCCTTGCCGTGGTCGCCCTGGCGGCATGGATCGTCTACGAGGCAGCGCAGCGCATCAGTGAGCCCGTAACCGTCCATGGCGCCCCCATGCTGGCCATCGCGGCGGTCGGCATGGCGGTCAATCTGCTCGTCCTGCGCGTGCTGCATGCCGGTCACGATCACGGCGATTTGAACATGCAGGGAGCGGTGCTTCACGTCCTCGGCGACCTCCTCGGGTCGGTTGCGGCGGTGGCGGCGGCGCTGGTCATTTTGTGGTGGGGCTGGACGCCCATCGACCCAATCCTTTCGATCGGCGTGGCCGGGCTGATCATCGTCAACGCGTGGCGGCTGGTGAAGTCCGCGGCGCACATCCTGCTCGAAGGAGCCCCCGCAGGCTTCGACGAAGCCGAGGTTCGGCGGCGCCTTACCGAAGTTGTTCCCGGTGTGCACGAAGTCCATCATGTCCATGCCTGGTCGCTGACCAGCGGGCAGGCGCTGCTCACACTTCACGCCACCGTCTCGGCCGGGGCCGATCCCGAAGCGGTGCTTGCCCGCATAAAGGATGAGTTGGTCGGCACCTTCGGCATCGCCCATAGCGTCGTCCAGATTGAGCGCAAGGGCTGTCCCGACCTCGAGAACGGCTGCGCCTGACGGCCGGCGGTCGATTGGCGTCGCCGTCGCCTTGCACCGCCTTACCGGCGCTTTATATTCAATTCCAACCCCACATTTTTCAGGGATTTCCGGCGGCCTCTGAGGGAGCCGGAAGTTCGGTCTGCTTGCGAAAGGGACACCATGGAATTTGAGAAATTTACTGAGCGCTCGCGCGGCTTCATTCAATCAGCCCAAACGTTGGCGTTGCGGCGTAATCATCAGCGCCTGACCGTCGAGCACCTTCTGAAGACCCTGCTCGACGACAAGGAGGGCCTCGCCGCTAATTTGATCCGGGCGGCGGGCGGCGATCCGGCCCGCGCCTTGCGCCAGGTCGAGGCGGACCTCGACAGGCTGCCGCGCGTCGAGGGCGCCGGGGCTGGACAGGTGTTCCTCGCTCCGGAGACTGCCCGGGTCTTCGATCAGGCCCAGCAGATGGCCGAGAAGGCCGGCGACAGCTTCGTCACCGCCGAACGCCTGTTGCTTGCCATCGCCATGGCGGCGGGGACCCCGTCTGCCAAATCCCTGGCCGACGCCGGCGTGACGCCGCAGTCCCTCAATCATGCCATCGAGGAAATCCGCAAGGGCCGTCCGGCCGACAGCGCCACTGCCGAGGACCAGTACGACGCCCTGAAGAAGTACGCCCGCGACCTTACCCAGGTGGCGCGGGAAGGCAAGCTCGACCCCGTGATCGGCCGCGATGACGAAATCCGCCGCACCATCCAGGTGCTGTCCCGACGCACCAAGAACAATCCGGTGCTGATCGGTGAGCCTGGCGTCGGCAAGACGGCGATCGTCGAGGGCCTTGCGCTGCGCATCGTCAATGGCGACGTGCCCGAGCCACTGAAGAAAAAGCAGTTGATGGCGCTCGACATGGGCGCCCTGATCGCCGGCGCGAAATACCGCGGGGAGTTCGAGGAGCGGCTGAAGGCGGTGCTCAACGAGATCACCGCCGCCCAGGGCGAGATCATCCTGTTCATCGACGAGTTGCACACCCTGGTCGGCGCGGGCGCCGCCGAGGGGGCGATGGACGCCTCGAACCTGCTGAAGCCGGCGCTGGCCCGCGGCGAACTCCACTGCGTCGGCGCCACCACGCTCGACGAGTACCGCAAGCATGTCGAGAAGGATGCGGCCCTGGCGCGGCGATTCCAGCCGGTGTTCGTGTCCGAGCCCACCGTCGAGGACACCATCTCGATCCTGCGCGGCATCAAGGAGAAGTACGAGTTGCACCACGGCGTGCGTATCACCGACAGCGCGTTGGTGGCGGCGGCGACGCTGTCCAATCGCTACATCACCGACCGGTTCCTGCCGGACAAGGCCATTGACCTCGTCGACGAGTCGGCGAGCCGGCTACGCATGGAGGTGGACTCCAAGCCCGAGGAGCTCGACGAACTGGACCGCCGGGTGATCCAATTGAAGATCGAGCGCGAGGCGTTGAAGAAGGAGGACGATTCCGCCTCCCACGACCGCCTGGAGAGGTTGGAGAAGGAACTCGCCGAACTCGAGGCCAGATCGGCCGAGATGACGGCGCGCTGGCGGGCCGAGAAGGAGGATCTGGCGCAGGCCACGAAGATCAAGGAGCAGCTCGACCAGGCCCGCATCGAGGCCGAGATCGCCCAGCGCGGCGGCCAATACGAACGGGCCGGCCAACTTCTCTACGCCATCATACCCGAGCTGGAGCGGAAGTTGCAGGCGGCCGACGACGGTCACAAGCATCAGATGCTCAATGAGGCGGTCACCGACGAGCACATCGCCCACGTCGTTTCCCGCTGGACCGGCATTCCGGTCGACAAGATGCTGGAAGGCGAGCGCGCCAAGCTCTTGCACATGGAGGAGAAGCTGCGCTTGCGCGTGGTCGGCCAGGACGAGGCCCTGGTGGCGGTGTCCAACGCCGTGCGCCGGTCGCGCGCCGGACTCCAGGATCCCAACCGGCCGATCGGTTCGTTCCTGTTCCTGGGACCCACCGGCGTCGGCAAGACCGAGCTGTGCAAGGCGCTGGCCGAGTTCCTGTTCGACGACGAGCAGGCGATGATCCGCATCGACATGTCCGAGTACATGGAGAAGCACTCGGTGGCCCGTCTGATCGGGGCGCCGCCCGGCTATGTCGGCTACGAGGAGGGCGGGGCCCTGACCGAGGCGGTGCGGCGGCGGCCCTATCAGGTGATCCTGTTCGACGAGGTCGAAAAGGCGCATCCCGACGTGTTCAACGTGTTGTTGCAGGTGCTCGACGACGGCCGCCTGACCGACGGCCAGGGCCGGACCGTGGACTTCCGCAACACCATCATCGTGCTCACCTCGAACCTCGGCTCGCACATCTTGGCGGAGCAGCCCGAGGGCCAGGACTCCAGCGCGGTGCGCGACCAGGTGATGGAGGTGGTGCGGGCCAGCTTCCGGCCCGAATTCCTCAACCGCCTGGACGAGATTTTGCTGTTCCACCGCCTTGGCCGGGCGCAGATGGATCGCATCGTCGACATCCAACTCGACCGCCTGCGCAAGCTTTTGGCCGACCGCAAGATCACGCTCGATCTGGATGCTTCGGCGCGGACCTGGCTGGCCAACGCCGGCTATGATCCGGTCTATGGCGCCCGGCCGCTCAAGCGGGCGATCCAGCGTTCCCTGCAGAATCCGCTGGCGAGCTTGCTTCTCGAGGGGCGGATCGAAGACGGCAGCACCGTCCACGTTTCCGCCGGCGAGGGGGGGCTGATCATCGACGGCGTCGCGGCGGAGGCTGCGTAACGAGAGGGGGCGTGCGGCGCCTTGCCTGCACGCCTCCCGCCCTCGACCGGTTCAATTGGCGGTACTGTCTCCGGCGCTGGCGACGGACCGCGCCTTGAGGGCGGCCACCGTGCGCTCGGTGTCGCGCATCGCCGCCTTGAACCGGGAGAGTTCCGCGCCCGCAAGCTGGATTCCGGCCGGCACCTTGATGCTTAGCGGGTTGATCTGCTTGCCGCCGACCAGAACCTCGTAGTGCAGATGCGGGCCGGTGGAGCGGCCGGTGGAGCCCACATAGCCGATGATCTGCCCCTGCATGACCTTGCGCCCCTTCTTGGTGCCCGAGGCGAAGCGGCTGAGATGCGCGTAGGCGGTGGAATACTGGTTGTTGTGACGGATGCGGACGTAGTAGCCGTACCCGCCGTGAGGTCCGGCCATCTCGACGGTCCCGGTGCCCGCCGCCATGATCGGCGTCCCGGTCGGGGCGGCGAAGTCGACGCCCTTGTGAACCTTGGTGTAGCCCAGAATGGGATGCTTGCGCTTGCCGAAGCGCGATGACAAACGGGCGCCGTCGACGGGGGTGCGCAGCAGCGCCTTGCGCACGCTCTCTCCCTTGGGATTGTAGTAGTCGGCGTCGCCGTTGCCATCGACGTGGCGATGGATCGTGACCACCTTCCCGCTAAGCGACATGCTGGCGAACAGCAGATTGCCGTCGCGCACCAGCCGCCCCTGCGGGTCGTAGTGCCGTTCGATCAGCACCTCAAAGCTGTCTTCGGGCTGGATGTCGCGCTGGAAGTCGACGTCATAGGACATTGCGCGAACCATCTCGACCGTCGCAGGCGTGGGCAGGCCAGCCTCTCCGGCCGCCTCGAAGAGGCTGGACCGGATGACGCCCGCGAAGTGCTCGAGGCGCCGAGTCGTCGGCACTTTGAGGTCGGAGGCGACGAACCCTTCCTCGGCGCGTTCGGCGAAAACCTCGCGGCCCGCTTCGGGGGTCAGGCTGATCGCCTGGAAAACGCCGGCACCAAGGCCGTCGCTGGGGCGGGCGAAGCTGACCGTCACCTCCTGGCCGGCGCGCAGGTGGCGCGGGTTGTAGACCTTGCGCAGGGCGCCGATGGCCTCATGCGCTTCGGCGCTCGACACGCCGACACGCACCAGAAGATCGAGGAGGGTGTCCCCGCGGTCGACCTGCACGACCTGGCGGACGGGCTGGCCGAGTTCGTCCTCGATGTCGCTGTCGGGGCGCAGATGGACGATTTCTTGCGGGCTCTCGCTGTCAAGCGCGACGACGACGTCACGTTCCGGCGCGGCCTGACCGGCGGCGGTGGTTTCGGCGGGGGGGGTGGGTGCGGGGCTCCACAGTGCGACGGCGGCGATGCTTGCTAGTCCGAGCGCGATCCCCAGGCCAGTCGCGGCATTCGCACCCAACTTCATCCAACGCCCCTCCCTGGTTTCATGGCCCCTTCGCACGGGCGGGGTTTGCACGCCCCCCCTCTTGAGGTATTCCGCCGGAACCCCATATGATTCCTTGGCCGGTTCGCCCGGCCGGATGTCCGCTCTACCTCTTTCGAAGACAAGATTCCTTATTGCAGCCTCCTTGCCAAAACGCAAGGCGGCAGGCGGCGCGGCGGCGGAAAAAGTTGGCAATCCAGGCGGTGACTCGGCGCTTGACTTTGGTTGATGGGAAGGATTAGGAACGGGCTTCCGCGGCGGGTT